>NZ_QQAU01000017.1:222975-243780 GCF_003350445.1 Lentzea flaviverrucosa | reverse complement strand
GCGACGCGCGCGGCGGCGTTGGCCGGCTTCGTCGGCGTGGTGATGGCACTCATGACTTCCGCTCCCAGAACGCCGGACCCACAGCCTCGATGAAGACGCTGCAGGCAACTGACCAATCGTTCCTCGCTTCACGATAAGCACGTACAGCAACGATCGCTCAACGATGAACTGCGTTCAGGCTGCCGTCGCTGAGAGTCCTTGCTCAACGGGAGCCACGCTTCTCAGCAGCCGACGTGAGCACACGCCGGGACGGCGACAGCCGCCGAGGGGTCTCGGACCTGCGCGGCGGCCTGTCGTTGGCGATGAGAACAGCCATCCACGGCAACGGGACGGACAGCAGGATCAACCCCAGCGCCAGCCACCAGAACTTCGCGAACAGCACGGCCAGCACGATGCACGGAATGCGCATGCTCATGATCAGGGCATACCGGCGTCGTCTGGCAGCGAGCTGGTCCTGGTGGGACGGTGCGGCCGAGGTGATCAACACGGGATGTTCGCCACGGTGTGAGCTCACAGTTGAACCTCCATTCCCACCTCAGGTTCGTTTCTGTTTCCGGCCCGGTTCGTGGCTGCTGCGTCACATCGGGGAGTACTCGGCTCAGGCGTGGGGCGAGGCTGGTGCGCTCACCAGCGTCGGCGTGCAGGAAGCGCAGAACTGCAGCGAGTCCGACGCGCTGCGTCAGTCGGCCGTCGGCTGGAGCGCTTTGCGTTCTCGCTGACGGTTGCCGTCGCTGCCTGCGGATCGCGCATGTCAATGGCGGCATTTGACCACCGTGCGGTCGGTTCTGCATGACAGTCGGTTCAACCTTCCGCCGTCATGCAGACGGTTCGTGGCGGCCATAGCGTTGTGGGCAGTGACCGAAGACGTCGGAAGGTGATCTCATGCGCTTCACCGCGGTAGCGGCAGCCATCGTGCTCGGGCTCTGTTCGATCCCCGCGCCGGCGTCGGCGCAGACGTCCGGTGCCGAGGTGCGTCCGGTGCGCTCGGTGGACCTCGAGCGCTATCAGGGCCGTTGGGTGCAGGTGGCGGCGATTCCTCAGCCGTTCCAGGCGCAGTGCGCCCGCAACGACAACGCGGTCTACACCCTGTTGCCTGAGGGACAGGTGAAGGTGATCAACTCGTGCACCCGTGAAGACGGCGGGGTCACGTCGCTGGAGGGCAGGGCCCGTCAGGAGACTGCCGGCTCGACGTCGAAGCTGCAGGTGTCGTTCGTCAGGACGGCGGACGGGTGGAACTTCGACCGGCCTGGGACCTACTGGGTGATCGGCCTCGACCGCGACTACCGCTGGGCCGTGGTGGGTGCCCCGGACCGCAAGTCGGGATTTGTGCTGGCTCGTACCGCCACTCCGTCCAAGAAGGACATCGCCGGTATGGCCACCGCGTTGCTGCGCAACGGTTACGACCTCTGCGACTTCAAGCTCACGGTGCAGGACGGCGGGGTTCCGGAGTCGGTTTCGTTGTGTCCTGCCGGGTGATGAGATCTCCGTCCCACCCGTGCAGAGCGCATGATGGGGAGGTTCCGCCACTCGCGGAGCCTCGCCGTCGGCACGAAGGCCAGGATGCGCTTCCGTGATCGAGCGATCGTGCTTGGGTGAATTGATGACCGCCGTTGCCCAAGGCGACCGGACCGCGTTCGGTCGTGTCTACGACCTGTTGTCGGTCCCGTTCTACGGCCTGGTTGTGATCAGTGTGCAGACCGAGAGCTGTCAGGTCGATCGCGAGGCGGCAGCGGAGCAGGCCGCGCTCGACGCGTGGACGGACGTGTGGCGTGACGCCCCGGAACTCCTGCTCCGATCGCGTCGGCCGCTGACTTCGGCTGACGCGATCGCCTGGATCACGAACAAAGTGACCGGCAGTGTGGCGTCCCAGGCGCGACGCGGCTGAGATGGGTCAGACGTCGCTGTGAGCGAGCACAAGTTCGATCGCGGCGGTGAGCGTCGCCGGTCGTCGCACGAAGTCCGGGAGTGAGAGGCCCGCCCAACCTGGACCCGCGACCGCGAGCAGCGTGTCAGACCGCGCGTTCAGTTCCTCCAGCGGCACGCCGGCCGCCAGATCGGCCCGGTGTGCCCAGACGAGGGTCACGGCGGGCCGCAGCAGCACCACGGCGTCGCACAACGCTCGAGACGGCACTCGTGCCCCGAGGCTGCGCCACAGGCAGTCCTGTTCGGACAATGAGGCGCCCAGTGCCTCCAACGGCAGCACGTGCTGCTCCTCCGGTGCGGTGGAGAGGAGAGCCGCCAGCACACCCATCCTGCTCGACCGCGGCACGGTGCGCAGAGCCTGCAACACGGCCGCGCTCGCCACGTGCTCGACCTCCACCCCGCTGCCGATCCGGGCGATCATTTCGCCGATGTCTCCCAGGCAGGGGAGGAACACAGAGTTCCACGCGGCCACAACACCGTGTTCGGTGACCAGCTTGCCGGCCAGGTCGAGCATCATCGGCTCGTCGAGTCGCTTGGCGGACGCGAGGAATCCGCGACGGGCGTCCCGTGCCATGTCGTCGGTGAGGGGCGAGACCGGTCGTGGTAATCGGTGTGCACGCGGTCGGCGGGCGAGTTCGGCAGCGGCGGCAGGAGCGACGCCTTGCGCGGTCAACGCGACCATCCGGCGGAGGAGTTCCACGTCGGAGTCCTCGTAGCGCCGGTGGCCGCCTTCGCTGCGCAGGGAAGGACCCAAGCCGTAACGCTGGTCCCATGTTCGCAGCGTCGTCGGAGCTATACCCAGCATCGCCGCCACTGCGCGAGGCGTGTAGGTCACGGCCTGCGGCGAGCCTGCTGGGTCAGTATCGCGCGCAGTTCGCTTTCCCCCAGTCCACCCCAGATGCCGAAGGTCTCCTGGACCTCGAGCGCGTGCTCACGACACTTCTGCATCACGGGACACCGTTGGCAGACCGCCTTCGCGGCTGCCTCCCGCTGCTCCCGCGCGGCCCCGCGCTCATTGGGTTTGTGGAAGAAGTAGGTGCTGTCCATGCCGCGGCACAAGCCGGACAGTTGCCAGTCCCACGACTCCGTGACAGGTCGAGGCAAACGAGAGAGCTCCGGCATGGCGCACGACCTTCATCGATTTCGTCTGAACACGATCATCGTAGAATCGACTCAGAATCGACGCAACTCAGGGTGACCGGCGAGTGCGGGTAGGAACAACGCCGCGGCGACCGGCCGGCTCCAGGTGCCTCCGCGACTCCTGCTGCGCTCCGCGGTGCAGCGGTAACCCGTCGCCGTAGGGCATGGACATGGGCGTGAACACCGCTGAGCTCGTCCTCGTCGTCAGCTTCGGAGTGACCGCTCGAGCCATGTTCGATCAGAAGGCGATGCGCGTTTCATTCCTGCTCTTGTGCACTGCCAGCGTTCTGCTCGCCTGCACCGGTACTTCCGATCTAGGACGGTCTTCGGCAACGAAAACGGCTCCGACCTCACCTGCCTGCGCCACCAACGCAGCCGTCAGGCCCTCGCTGCGCTGACGACGCGATGTGTAGCACCAGCGAAAGCCTTGCCGCTGCCTCCATCGATGCCGACAACAGTGAGTCCGGCTCTACGTGACACTCGGTTGCCAGCGGTGTTGAGCGGCACGAAGTTCGCCGTGCTGTTGTGGTCGATGGCGATTCCGAAGAGCCAGAGCGCGAGGTAGATCATGCCGCCACCGATCAGGTGGATCGTGGTCTTGCGAGCGGTGCCGGCCATCAGCAGGCCTGCCACACCGATCGCGAGGTGTACGAGGTTGTGCGGCACGGACGCAGCGAACACTCCGAGCCGGTGTCCATTTGCGACACGGCTTTTCGTCGGCAGTGGCCAGGGCGGCACGCAGTTCCGCTGTGCCGCGGATTGTGCGGACATGCCGTGGTCGATGAGTTCTTCATGCGTCGCAACGCATGGATGTCGCCGGCGGTGTAGCGGCGGTGCCAGCCGCACAGGGCCGAAGCCGGTAGGTCGCGCGGGCCGAGCTGGCCGACCTGTGCACTCGCGCCGCTAACGCCTCGGCCGATACACCGCCGCGCAGGAAGCAGACATGTAATTACTTTTCGCACAGTCGCACGAACACGACAACATCGAGCGCAGGCTCACGCGGAGATCGTGCATGCCCGAGCTGGTCAGCAGCTCATCGAGCAGATCTGTCAAGAGCTTGATGAGCGGGTCGTAGTCAGCCCATCACGATGCTGAGTGCGAGTGAGTACTTTACGCACCTGTCCAACAGTGCAGCCGCAGCGGTTGGTTCAACCACCTCATGCCGTTGTATTGCAAACGGTACATTCACGTACACGAAAAATGCCCCACTCCAGGGCGGTTTTCATCAATTCAGGAAGATTCTAATAAAATCGCTAGATCGTCTTTGGTGACCGTTGGAATGCCGTAATGTCCTGGTCGATGGCGGCTGTCGCTTCGGAAGCGCAGTCCGCGCAGCACGTGTTCGAATATTGATGGATGGAAGGACTCAGATTCGTGTCAACTTTCTCTGCGCTACATAATCTCGGTGGCCGTTTGGGCCGTTTCAAGATCACGGGACTGGTGATCGTGGCTGCTGCGTTCGCGCTGATGGTGGCCCCGGCCTCGCACGAAGCACAGGCGAAGGCGCAGGCCGACACCTGGATCAACCTCTACAACGGCACATCTCAGGTAGTCCTGTTCGAGATTGCCTGGACTAAGGATGGTAAGGGTGTCGCCTTGGTGTCGCGGGTTAACCCAGGCGTCCGGCTGAATAATTGGCAGCTATTTTCCTCCGGCATGCAGCTCCGGGCGACTGCAACGACGACTACGGGATACCGTACCTCGAGGAGTGTCTCTTTTACGACGAACGGGCTGACCGACACTGTCCAGATGCGTCACTTTGGTGGCGAAAACTACGCCATCATTGCTGGCTGACAATGCAGGACCGGGCCGAGGCGGCGCCGCACATCGCCACCTCGGCCGGTTCAACGCGCCGATGACGGTGCTCGCCACATTGCAGTCATGGGCAAGCCGGTCAGTAGTGCGGATCCAGGTCATCGATGCGAGACACTGAGCCTTTTCTGTCTGGGCAGGACGCATTGGCGGCCATCGCTCTTTGCGGAGAACCAGGTTGTCGAGCATCGGCGTATCCACGCCTCGACATCGCCGGATTCGCGCTCGACCATGACGAGCTGGAGCTACGTCAACGAAACCGTCGATCTGCTGGCTCAGCGTTTCATCGAACTGCGAAACGCGCTGAGAGGGCGAAACGACCGACACGTGATCATCCCGTGCATAGGTCGTGACAAGCCCGAGTCGCAGAGCACCGCAATCGCCCTCATGCCCGCCTGCGCGCCCCGGCGAACACGCCAACGCTCAGCTCAAGACTTGGCGCATCCTGCGCAAGCTCCCGCCTCTGCCTCGTCGGCCTGCAGTCGGCAACCGATGTTTCTGACCGACTACGGGATCAAGGCGAAATTGAAAATTCCATCGATGGCCGAGAAACTACCAACACCGTACTGTCATGATAGCGACGAAGCGGCGACGGTCGAGTTGAGAAACATGGGAGGAAACGATACCTGGCCTCGGATTGATGCACTTTTCCGAAGCTTTCTGATAGGCGCCCGCGTACGCCTCGCTCGACGACGACGCTTCGAAAGTGCCAAACACGTATGAGCCGGGAGGGGTCGTGCCTGCGGCGAGCGCAGTGCCCGCAAGCCCGAATGTCATCGCTCCGAGGAGCGCCGCGAAAAATACGCCGACCTTAATGGAATTGTTCATATTTACTTCCCTCAAGAATGAGCTACCAGTTCGCAAATGTAAGCTTGAACAATATCGACCAAGGTCGATCGAGGGCCATCAGAAAGTTACTGAAAAATCGGACTATTTTGTAGGCGGCGGTCTGCAGGCGAGGCCGCCCGAGCTGGCGGAACGCCTCGGCGGTGGCCTGGCCGAGCTGCTCGAGGCTGCCGCATTTCAACGTCCAATGTGGCCAGCAGACGCAGCGCCCATCGCCTCCTCGACCAACGGGGGCGTGCCGCAAGCGTGGCTGGCGGGGACATGTTGCAGCTCAACGGCTCTCTGGTCAATGTCACGCTGGCGACCAGCCCGCCGCAACGCTGTTGAGATGCGTGTCTTCGTTGGCCTCGCCGCTGCTCGTGTCGGTGCGATCTTCAGGGCCGCGAGCGGCGGGGTGACCAGGCCCGTGGTGTTGCCGCCGGCGGATGCTTCGAGGAAGTCGGGGTAGTACTCGCGCACCAGCGACCGCAGTTCGTTGCTGGCCTGGTGCGCCGTCAGATCGCATCCTGCGCTGAGCGGGCGAGCACCGCGATTGACCGAGCCAGCGCGGTGTCCGCCTTCTAGGTCCTGCGCTCGCGGGCGTCGGTGCGCAGGATGTTGTCCAGCGGCTAGGTAGCGGCGTAGTCGAACTTCCTGTGCGAAACCGATTGTTGGGTGCGGAGAGCGGAGATCTGCTGCGGTTTGATCGGGTAGATCGCCTGCCGGTGGCGCGTGAAGCCGCGACCAGCAGCCCGCGCGGAGTCTCCATCGCAACCGAGATCGGCGGCTCGCCCGCTGTTACCGGCCTTGGCGAGCACGGCGGTCAGCTCGGCCAACCCGTCGACGAACCCCGTGGTCCGCTACTCGGCCACCAGCTCACCCTCGGCGTCGGCCAGAGCGACGTCGTGATGGGGTTCGGCCCAGTCGATCCCCCAGGACACTTTGAACTGCCTGTCCTCTCGATGGGAAATCTCTGCTGTTCAGAGACCCTGGCGACCCGCGCGGTCCCGGTCTGCGCGGCAGAGCTCGACGGCTCGATGGTTGCGAGGTGTGCGTCATGCGGGCGGGTCGAGCAACGATCAACAACCTGCCTGAGCGACACGAGAGAGGTCTGGCACGAGGACTCACAGGTCCACGAGGTGTGCGGACATGAGCCCGGCGCGGCTGGACCACCACCGCCGTCATCGTGCCGTGCCGACCTGCAGTGAGGCGTCTGGACCCCATGTGCGTAAGGGCGTCAGCACGGTGACGGACAGCAGAACGGCCTGAGGCGGACCAGCGACGTCCGACCGTAGCCTTACTGGCGGAAGAGTGTCAGTCGTCAAGATCCATGGGTCGTTCCAGTGCCGTTGGAAGGATGTTCAGGTCGGTCCTCACAAACTGATCTTGAACACCCTTTGTCTATCTCCGGCACCCCGGCTCAGGACTTACTCGTCTAACGCAGGCGCCAGCCAATCCCGCGTGACGCCGGCATCACACGTGAGGCTGATCAGCGCGAACTCGAGGTCATCGACGTCAGCGCGGACAAGCAGGTGTATGACGCTGTTCGCGGCAAGGAGTCGCTGAGGACCCTGCAAGGTGTTGGCAACGCGTCGGGTCGGCGTGGGCATGGGCGGCTGGAATTCTCGTTGCTGTCCCCCGCCTGAAGTACGGCCCCACAATGGAGGACACCTCATGTCCAGCCCAGAAGAGATCTGCGCCGAACTCCGGATGTGGTGGTGACTGACTTCGCAATCACCACCACATCTGAAGGCATCACTCAATGGTCAAGTCACACCGTCATTGACGTGTTCTCCAGGTGCGGCTGGCCACATGCGCGGGTCAATGCTTCTTTGTTGACCCAAAATGATGGAAACTACCTGCAAATCAATGTGACAATTGCAATAAAACTACGGGGTCCGAGCTGGTGAATATCGTCGGAGACCAAGTCGACCTTCGGGCGAGTGCACTTGTCTGCGGCTACGCGAATGGCGCCGTGTAGTGCATCGGAAGTATTCGACGCTTCGAAAGTGCCGTATGTGTAGGCTCCTGGGGGGAGTGTTCCTGCGGCGAGTGCCGTGCCGGTAAATCCAAGCGTCGCCGCTCCAGTCAGCGCTATTGCAGCGCATTGCCTGGCAAGAAGGTTCATTCTTCGTCTCCTTGAACTAAGCGCGATTGCGCTTGGGTTGGGGGTGAAGATTTATTTTACCGGCCAAGATTAATTAGGAAATCAGAAATTTGATGAAACATCTAGCTTTCTCGGCGTGATCGCAAGTGTGTGGACGCAGGGGTCTAGAGCCCTTGCTCAAGTCAACGCCCGGCACCCTGGTTGTTACCGTGCTGGCTGCTATCGCAGTGCGCCGATAGAGCTCGCGCGACCACAACAGCATCAGCCGATGGCGCTGTCCGCCATCGTCCAGGACGCGCACGACATCGTCCGGTGCACCGATGGGATGGTGGGGTTGCGGCGCATGTGCGCGTCTACTGCGAGTACGCCGCTTACGGCGTGATCTCGGTTTAGGAACCGTGTGACGACACCTAAGGCATCGGCGAAGGTTGCGCCGGTGTTGGAGTCGAGTGCGCGATCACCGAGGCTGTTTTCTTGACAGCCTGGTTTCGGAACTTGTTGCCGAACTGCGATTGATCCCGTGACAGGGGATCGAGGTCCTCTGCTGCGCGGAGGTCCCTCTTTTTCGGATCTATTCCAGATTTTTTTGAGAGGCGAGGAGGTGTTGTTGGAAATTGGGCGGTGTCAGCCTGGTTGCTGCTTTCCGATTTGAGGTTTCCGGCAAAGCGCTTTTCTTGCTTTTTCGAGTTTGTTTGCCAGATTTCGGAGTGTGCAAGCATGTGAGGTGCGGTATTTTTCGTCGATCTGCAAATCGTTGAGAGGATAAGTTTGTTGTCTCGTTCGATGAAATATCTGGCCATCGTTTCCGTGTTATCTGCATCGAGTTTTTCGGTCGGGACGTCCTTCGCAGAAGCGCCACCGGCTCAGCCGCGTGTCGCGGCGGTGAAGGAGAACCGCGCTCTGGTGAGCATCAAGTCGCTGCGGCAACCGGGCAACTTCGTGTCCTGGCGTCTGCTGAGAACGGATGGTGCCGCGGCGGCGTTCAACGTCTACCGCGACGGAGTGAAGGTCAACGCCGATCCCGTCGTGGAGGCGACCAGCTATCTCGATCTCGGCGCACCGGTGGACGCGGTCTACGAGGTTCGTCTGGTCGGAGACGCGACGACGCTCGGGGCCGGTGTGCGCACTCGTGCGGTCAGCCTTGACGTACCGCTTCAGCGCCCCGAGGGAGGGACCACCCGTGAGGGGGAGTCCTTCACTTATGCGGCCGGCGATGCCTCCACAGGTGATCTCGACGGCGACGGTGTCACCGACATCGTGCTCAAGTGGGATCCGAGCAATGCCAAGGACAACGCGCAGGCGGGCTATACCGGCAACGTCCTGCTGGATGCCTATCGTCTCGACGGCACCAGGCTGTGGCGCATCGACCTCGGACGCAACATCCGTGCGGGAGCCCACTACACGCAGTTCCAGGTTTTCGACTTCGACGGTGACGGCAAGGCCGAAGTCGCGGTGAAGACAGGGGACGGCACGCGTTCAGGCACCGGTCAGGTGATCGGCAACGCCAAGGCGGACCACCGCACCTCGCGCGGTTACGTCCTCACTGGACCCGAGTACCTGTCGGTCTTCCGTGGAACAGACGGCGCGGTGCTCGCCACCGCGGACTTCGCTCCCGCGCGTGGTTCGGTGGCCAGTTGGGGGGATGACTACGGCAACCGGGTCGACCGCTTCGTCGCGGGTACCGCCTACCTGGACGGTGTGAGGCCGAGCATCATCATGGCGCGCGGATACTACGAACGCACCGCGATCGCTGCCTGGGACTTCCGCGGCGGTGCCCTCGTCAGGCGCTGGATCTTCGACTCCGCCGCGCAGCAGCGGCCCGCGGACTGGATGGGGAAGGGCAACCATCAGCTTTCCGTAGCCGATGTGGACGCTGACGGACGCGACGAGATCCTTTATGGGTCGATGGCGATCGACGACAACGGAAGAGGTTTGTGGCACAACAACACCCACCACGGAGATGCCTACCATGTCGGTGACTTCATCCCCTCCAGGCCTGGACTCGAGGTGTTCAAGCCTTCCGAACGCGGAACCGACCCTGCGGACTGGGTGGGAGACGCTCGTACGGGAGAGATCGTCCGCAGCTCACCGTCCTGCGGTTGTGACAACGGCCGAGCGGTGGCGGCGGACATCTGGGCCGGGAGTCCTGGAGCTGAAGTGTGGTCCGCCGCAGTCGGCGGACTGCGCAGCGCAACCACAGGCGAGGTGGTGTCCGGCCGGAAGCCGGGATCTGCCAATTTCGTGGTGTGGTGGGACGGTGATGCGGAGCGTGAGCTGTTGAACGGCACCACGATCGACAAGTACAGCCCATCAGGAGAGGTCCGTTTGCTCACCGGTCAGGGCGTGCAGTCGGCCAACGGCACCAAGGCGACTCCGGCGTTGTCCGCGGACATCCTGGGAGACTGGCGTGAAGAAGTCATGTGGCGCACCGCCGACAACACCGCGCTGCGCATCTACTCCACAACCGAGCCGACCAAGATTCGTCGGCTGTCCTTGATGGAGGACAGGCAGTACCGCGTCGCGATCGCGTGGCAGAACAGCGCCTACAACCAGCCACCTCACCCGAGTTTTGCTCGTCCGTGACGTGCACGAGGACCTGGGAATCACCGCATGAGCTGACGATCTCCCGCAATCCTTGGGTGAGTGCCACTGCCGCGTTCACTGGTTCCGCGGCGAGAGCTGGGCGGCTTGGCCGATCGGAGCCTTGCCGCTCAGCGGATCGCCTCTGGGCTCACACGCGATCTCAGACCGAGCGAGTCGGGCCCGAATCGTCAGCAACACCCGTAATTCGGGCAAGCGCGCTCTGAATGCGCGGCTGCGGATCTCACCTCAGCCACTCACCCTGGCCGCGATGACGGGCGCGAGCCGGTCGGCGATCTTCCTGTGGCCGACGTCGTTGGGGTGCACGCCGTCCACCGTGTCCGTGGCAGCGTCGATCCATCCCTCGGTGCCGACGAAGACGACGTTGCGGTCTCCGGCACCCGCCAGTTCGTTGACAGCTGCCTGGGTCTCCGTCACATATCGTCCGCGGAAGGTCTGCAGGGCGAAGATCACCGCGTCCGGGTACTTCTCTCGCACGCGGCGCATCAAGGTCACGTAGGAGGTCTGGAACTCCTGGCGCGACACCCGGTGCCCGACGTCGTTGGTGCCCAGGTTGATCACCACCGCGTGCGCCCGGTAGCGCGAGAACGACCACGGAGGCGAGGTGGTGGGAAGACCTGTGCGGAGAAAGCCTTCACGCATGCTCAGACAGCCGTCCGCGGCCGGGTGCAGACACGCCCCGCCCACCGCGATCTGAGTGTGTCCCATCTTGAGCTTCTCGCCCGTCAACCACCCATAAGCGGTGAGCGCCTGCTTCGAGGAGCGCTGTCCGACCGTGATCGAGTCACCGATGAACTCGATGATTCTCGACGGCACGGCGGGAGCGAACGCGCGTTCTCTGGTTCCGAGGACGAGTCCGCCGAAAACCGCGTCTCCTCGGTAGGCCCCCGCGACGGGACGGTAGGACACGCGCAGTGTGTGGTTGCCGGCTCGAAGGCCTTGCGGTGTGACATCCACCGTGCCACGTCTGTTGACGTAAGCCACGTCAGGACCGCCGTCGATGCTGACGAAGAAGTCGATGGGGTCGCGCTGACGCAGTTTGACGGTTCGCCCGGTGAAACCAGTGACGAGGTAGGCGCCAGCCCATTCCGACACGTATGCCGCCGGGGAGGCCGTGTTCCACCGGCCGAAGTACTTGATGCTGGGATTCGCAGGTGTGACAACGGTGTCGGCAGACGCGGCCGGAGCGGGGAGCAGGGCGCCCAGCGACATCGTCACAGCGAGGATGACCTTCATCAGAATCCTTTCACTTTGGTGTGGTTCGAGCCTCTGATCGATTGGCGAGGTTGTTGACATTCTCCGATCCGATCATTGTGGGAATTCTGATTGGCTTGGAAACTTCTTGGAAGGGGCTGTGAACCGTTCGGAGGATTTTCGAACAGTTTCGGAGGCGCTCTAAGTGCCGACCGGAGGGGTGCTCTCCTGCCTGAGAAGCCTCAGCAACGGCTGTCGGCAGGGCGGAACGTGACGCCAGTCCTCTTGGGTCCAGTCTCTTGCGACCGCTCCGTGTGCTTCGCCTGCTGGATCGTCGAGCGCCACACGCGGCGGCGTTGTCAACGGGATGCCCGTAGGGACCTCGTCCACGGGTTCGAACCCGCATCGCCGGAGACGACCTACCGCTTGAGGAGGCGTCCGGTTCGAGCTGTCCGACAACGATGCCGCGGGATCCGCGTAGATCAATCCTTCTGTCATTGGAATTTTCTCAACTGTTCACCTGTTGTACGAAGTCTTTTAGGGAATCAGTTCGCGAGGGATCCGATTTTCATCGAACTTGAGTCTCGTGCAACTTCGGAAATTTATGAGATGCTTTCCTTGGATCTCTGAGTGTTCTTGACATCCTTTGAAGGGATGGCGCAGCATACGCCGCGATCGTCAAAGAAGTTGCGTTTTATTCGTTTCCCTGGAGAAGGTTTCGCATGAGAAAGCTTTCGCGTGCTGTCGGCCTGGTCGCTCCAATCGCCTTGGTCCTGTCAGTGCAGACTCCGGCGGCCAACGGGCACACAGCGCCGTCGACCGCTGTTGCCACCGTCGAAACGCCTTCGGTGTTCAACGACGACGCGGGCGGCAACGCCGATTCCGACGACCCGGAAGTGTGGCTGCATCCAGACGACTCGGACGACAGCCTGGTCCTCGGCACCGAGAAGGAGAACGGTCTCTCGGTCTTCGACCTCAAGGGTCGAGTGATCCAGCACCTGGACGCCCCCGCAGCGCCTGGTCCCGGCGACGCAACGGGCCGGATCAACAACCTCGACGTTCTTTACGACTACGAGGTGGCCGGCGATGACCTCGACATCGCCGTGGCCACCGACCGCGGTCTGGACAAGCTGCACATCTACGCGATCGACCCGGACAAGGCCGAGGAGCGCAAGAACCCGCTCACCGAGATCACCGACCCTTCGGCGCCCTTCTTGTTCTCCAAGAACCAGGCCGAGGTCAACGAACAGAACACCGCCTACGGGGTGGCAGCGTGGAAGGACGCGAAGGGCGTCGTTTACGTGCTGGTGACCCGTGAACACCGCACGGAGATCGGCCTGTTCCGCCTGCTGCCGCGCAAGAACGGCACCGTCGGCTACGAACCGGTGCGCAAGGTCGCCCTCCCTGCGACCTTCACCCTGCCCAATGGCGCGTCCTGGACGCCGTGTGACGAACCGGGCAGGCAGCCCCAGTCCGAAGGCATGGTCGTCGACACCGACCGTGGTGTGGTCTACGTGTCGCAGGAGGGCGTCGGCATCTGGCGCATGGACGCGGACCTCAGCCCGTTCCAGCCGAAGTTGATCGACAAGGTTCGCGAGTTCGGCGTTCCGGCCACCTACGACGCCGAAACCGACGAGTGCGTCGCGGGAACCGACCCCGGCTTCGGTGGGAAGAACCTGTCTGCCGATGCGGAGGGCTTGACCATCTACCAGCGATCGGGTGGCCGGGGCTATCTGATCGCGTCGAGCCAGGGTGACAGCACCTATGCCGTGTACGACCGTGAGGGCACGAACAGGCTCATCGGATCGTTCCGCATCGGCGACGGCAAGCACGGCATCGACTCCACTCAGAACACCGACAGCCTCTTCGTCACCAATTCGCGCGTCGGCTCGTTCAAGAAGGGACTCCTGCTCGTCCAGGACGGAAACAACACCCCTGACGTGACGGTCGGAGGTGAGGTCCGGGAGAACACGAACTTCAAGTTCGTCCCCTGGGAGAACGTCGCCAGGTCGTTCAGTCCCGCGCTCGCGATCGACACCGAGGGGCATGACCCCAGGGGAGACTGAGAGCCATGACGCTCGGGGTGCGGCGATGAGAGCCGCACCCCGAGCATCGTCGGCAAACTCCGGCAGACCGTCGTCCACCCGCCTTCAGCGCGTCGATGCCGTCGGGGTTGTCGTTGATCGGTGAACCGCTGGAGCAGCTCGTACCTCTACCGGGCGACCTGCGTATGCCGGATTCCCTAGCCCTTCGAGAATTATCAGGCTGCGGCCGATTGCTCTTATTGCGAATGACGAGTTCTCGACGTCGAAGTCGATGTGCGCGGGAAGAGTCCGTTCCCGCGCACGCCGACCCAGGTGAGGCGTGACTCGTTGTCAGCTGCGGGGTGCGATGAACAGGAGGCGGTTCGGGGATCCGGCGCCGGCGTCGACCACCTTGCCCTTGGTGGATGCGGTGATCAGCGCTGCGGACACCTGAGCGGGTGTCGCGGTCTTGTTGTTCTGCAGGTAACGAGCGATGGCGCCGGCCACGTGCGGAGTGGCCATGGACGTGCCGCTGATGGTGTTCGTGGCTGTGTCGCTGGTGCTCCAGGCCGAGGTGATGTCCGTGCCGGGGGCGAACAGGTCCAGCGAGGACCCGAAGTTGGAGTAGAAGTCGCGTGCGTCCGTGCGGTCGGTGTAGCCGACTGTGATGGCCTGGGTGACGCGCGCGGGGGAGTAGTTGCCTGCGTCGGACGAGGCGTTGCCCGCTGCCACCGCGAACGTCACGCCGGAGGCGATCGAGCGCCGAACGGCGTCGTCGATCGCGGTGGAGGCGCCGCCGCCCAGGCTCATGTTGGCCACGGCGGGCTTCACCGCGTTCGCGGTCACCCAGTCGATGCCTGCGACCACGCCCGCGACCGTGCCGCCGCCCTCGTTGTTCAGCACGCGCACGGCGACGATCTTGGCCGCCTTGGCCACGCCGTACCGGCTGCCCGCGATGGTGCCTGCCACATGGGTGCCGTGGCCGTTCCCGTCCTGTGCGACCTGGTCGTTGTCGATGAAGTCGTACCCGTTGCGGGCGCGGCCACCGAAGGTGGTGTGGGAGATCCGCACCCCTGTGTCGAGCACGTAAGCGGTGACGCCCGTACCGGTGGAGGTGTAGTTGTAGGACCCGCTCAGAGGCAGGGTGGCCTGGTCGATCCGGTCGAGCCCCCACGACGGCGGACTGGTCTGGACGGCTTCGGCGCGCACCGCCTGGTCCTGCTCGACGTACTCGACGGCAGGGTCTGCGGCAAGGCGCTTCGCCCTGGAGACCGACAGGTTCTTCACGGTGAAGCCCCGCAGCGCGCTGAGGAATACCTTGTCGACGGCTCCGCCGTGCCGCGCGGCGACCTCGTTGGCCGTCGCCCGTGTGGCCGAGATCGCCTCAGCGCTGTCCTTCAGCTTGACGATGAAACTGCCGGCCACCCTGTCGGTCGCATCGGCCGACCGGACCTCACCCAGGGGCGCCGCCTGGGCCGCGGACACCTGTACCGTGAGCGACGCAGCGACTGCGGCCGCCGTTCCGGCCACTGCGAGCAGCCGCACGTGTCGTGACTTGAACATTTGTGCTCCTACGTCTGTCTGTGTGTCACCGAGATGGCTCGCCGCATCTGAAATGCGTGAGTGCGTGTTCGGGTCCGCAGCCGGAACGATGTTCGCCTGAGTCTGCAGGCTGGGCCTGTTCTGCTCGAATTAGATGTCGTCAAATAAAATACACTGACGAGTGAAAAAGCGGTCGGCGAAGCGTGTTCTCCGCTGATTTCGGAAATAATTGAGGCGAACTCTGGTGCGATGTTGCCGACCGTCGCGCACAGCACCCGCCGGTCAGATGGGTCGGCGTAGTGTCGTGCCGCGCGGGCGTTGTGCCGAAGTGGAGCATCGTTGAATGGACGTGTCACCCAGCGATGAGGTCGAGCAGGGTCATGATGTGGCCGCGGCGCGCGTGGCGGAGCTGAGGCGCCTGGTGGGCGAGATGGCCGGCGTGTTGTCGCGTCCGGACTACGGCATGGGCGAGGTGCTCACCGATCGCGAGTACATCATTCGCCGGCATCGGGAGATCTACTCCTCGGCCACCAGAGTGCTGCGGATTTTCAGTGCACCTCCGTACTCCAGGAAAATCGAAGCCGACGAGCCGCTCAACCTGGCCGATGCCGCCCGGTTGGTGACGATGGACTACCGGGTCATCACCGACACCTCGGCACTGGGTCTTCCTGGTGCGCTGAAGCTCGTGTTGCGCGACTCGGCGGCCAAGGGATGTCAGAACCGGCTCGTCGCCGGGGTCCCGTTCAAAATGATCATCAGTGATGATCGGAGCGCGATGATCGGGCTGCCGGGAGACCCGCGGTCGCTGGTCGTGACCAATCCGCTGATGATCGGCTTCTTCGGCGACCTGTTCGAAGCCGTGTGGGACATGTCCACGCCTATCGTCAACCAGCAGGAGGTCGATGACCTCGGGGCCGCAGTGGGTGAGGAGGGCAGGCACCTGCTCGCGTTGCTCGCCGCGGGTTACACCGACGCGGTCATCGGCTTGATGCTGGGACTGAGCGAGCGCACGGTACAGCGCAGGGTTCAGCTGCTGATGAAGCAGATGGGAGCGGACACCCGTTTTCAGGCCGGTGTCAACGCTGCCAAGCGGGGATGGTTCTGACCGGTGCTCCGTTCGGTCGCTGTCGACGTAGGGGCGCGCAGCGTCTCCGCAGGCTCTGCGACCGAGTGAACACTGGCGGACACCCCGCAGCTCGCGGAAGTCGAAACGGGATGTCCGCACGGCATACCTGGGTCGGGTTGATCGGCCTCCAGCAGTTGCTCGTGGTGACCTGGTTCTATCGGTCGACACCGGGGAGCAGGCGGTTCACTTGCAGTCGAACTGCCGGAAGTTGATCTTTCCCTGGAAGGCAGGAATGCTGATCTGCGTGTCACAGCGGATGTTGAGTCGCACATCTCCCGTGCCTCCGGAAGTGACACCCTTGATGCGGTACTGGAAGCGCAGGTATTCGGGACCGCCACGGTAGGTGTAGGTGTAGGTGAACTTCGGCTCGAACCCGCTGAGGGTTGGCCCCTCGGAGCGCCACACCCTGGTTCCCGAGTTCTGGTTCCAGATTTCGACGCTGTGGTCGACGATGAAGCCTCCGCCGTCGATTCGCACGAAGTGGCGCTCGTTGAGCGCTGCGGCCGCCGATGGTGTGCCGAACGGGGCGGCCAGCAGGCTGACGACGGCCACCATTACCGCAGCGGTGAAGCGTTGACTGAATTTGCTCAATGTAAAGATCTTCGACATCATTCCCCTAGGAGTTCTGGAAGGAAACAGCGTCGGCCGGTCCGCCTGTGGTGCGGTCGGGCATCGGACGCCCGATGTACGTTACAAGACGGGTGCGCTGGGAGCTTTCTGATCTCGATTAATTCTGAGTTTTCTCCGCGTATCTACCGGTGATGTTGTAGGTTGCCCCGAGCTAGTGAGAATTTGTGGCTAGTGAATTAGGTTTTTGATGCTCTTGTTGGGTGAATGGATTTGGGTGGTGGGCGCGCAAAAATTGAGCGCGTTGTGGAAGTTTCCCGAAACTTCATGGCGAATATTGACTTGGCCTTCCTGTGTCGAGACTCTGGGTGTGGGTGGTAAACCAGATTCGTCGCCAAATAGATTTCCATAAAGGGGCACGTGAGCATGCGAAATTTTCAGGACTGGTCGGCTTCGTCATCCTCGTCGTGACCGGCTTGGCGGTGACGGCCGGCCCGGCTGTTGCTGAAACCTCGCGGTCGCCATGCTGGAGACCGACAGGATGAGCACCAACTACGCCTACGGCGACAACAAGCGTGACGACGCCGCCAACTTCGACATTTTCAAGCAGAACTGGTACATGCTGCGGAACAAATGCGACCGCCTCCGCGGCCAGAGCACCTGGCAGTGGAACAACGGATCAGCACCCAACAGCGACCTGTCGGCTGACATCTCCTGCTTGCATCAGAGTCAGAAGGCCTACGGCATGAACACCTGGTTCGGCGGCCACCGCAACGGCCAGACCGGCATCGGCAACCCGAACACCCGCGACATCAACACCTACAAGACCGCCGTCTACTGGATCCAGAGGCAGATCAACAGCAACCCGGCGAACCTGAGCAACGACATCAGGTTCTGGGTCGACGTCCGGCCTATCTGAGCCCGCTCGTCTTGTCCTCGAGCTTCGTCGTCGTGGTGGTCAGGCGCTCATTTCTCGCCTGACCGCCCGCCTCGTCCGATCCCGAAAATCGCCGACTGGAGCGGCTCTGGTGCATCTACGTTCGTGAGGAGCCGCGAACAAATTCGCGGGTTGCACTCCGCACGGACGGCCGCGCCGAGGATGTTGCCCTCTCGGTGGTACAGCAACATCGGTACATCTGCGCGGCCTGGCAACGGCTGGAGAAGTCGTGCGGCGCTCGCCGCTTTCGCTGAACCACCGGGCTGCCGCACTTCTCCGACGCGCTGCTGGCCGAGCGGCGCAATACAGCTTGATCAAGCCGAGCCAGACGAATGGGTTGCGGTGCCGACCACTGACCCTTGCGGCTCACCGGGGAGTCGCAGCGATGCTCGGTGCCGGCCGGAGATCAGAGCCAGCCGCGCTTGGCGGCGTTCACACCCGCCTGAAAACGCGTGGCTGCTCCGAGCCGCGTGATCAGCAGTTGCACGCGGCGTTGTACCGTGCGCACACTCAGGAAGAGCCTGCGGGCGATGACCTCGTCGGTGGCACCGGAAGCCAGCAACAGAAGCATTTGCCGGTCCGTGTCGGTGATGTCGTCGTCCAGTTCCTGCTCGTAGGTCCGCGGCAGTACCGGGGCCGCGAGCGACCACAGAGTCTTGAAGCTGCTCAGGACCGCGTCCAGCACCAGGCAGGGACGGACCACGAGGCACAGTTCCCTGGCGGAATCGTCCGCCTTCGAGATCATCGCGACCGAGTCGTCGCAGATCAGCATCTTGAACGGAACGTTGTTGAGCAGCCGCACCTGCCAGCCCGCGGCGAGGCCGCCCATCAAGTGCGCGACACCGCTCGGCTCGTCCAGCAGTGCCGTGTCGGCCAGGATGTCGATCCGCACTCCGCGTTGAAGCAGTTCCGCGCCCACCTCGTCTTCACCGTTTTCGGGCAGCAGGGCCTGGAACGGGGGACAGTGGTAAGAGCGAATCTGTGTCGTGGTGGCGCGGCGCAGTTCGTCGAACGTCTTGCGAACCTCCGGTGAGCCATGAACGGTCTGCACCTCACCGGAGAGATTGCCGTTCAGCTGGAACAGCGCCGCCAACTCGGCCACCACCGTGCTGGCCTTGGTCAGCTGGGGCAGTTCGAAATGTGCAGTGCTCCCCGTGACGGGGCCCGGTCGGGCTTGCTCAGGCGCGGCCACGCCCTCGGCTTCATGATCTGCCTCGTCTGGCCTGTCCATAGTGGAGAAAACTAGCGCATCCCGAGGGGGTGCGGAGTGATCCTCAGCCACCTTCGGAAGGAGTGAGGGGACCGGGTCCGGTGTAGAGGAACTTCCAGAACCCGCAACGGTACTTGTTCACGCCGGTCCACGGGGTCTGGTGGTACCCGAGGTTCCACCTGACCCATTCGGGCTGGCAGTAGGGTAGCTGTCCCTTGTACCAAGGATCCGCGCTCAGTTCCCACCTGCTGTACCAACCGGAACGCTTCGGATCCGCGCCTGCCAACCGGACTTTGTAGCAGATCCGAGGGTTGTCCGTACTTGGGCAGGGTGGGTGCTCCAAGACCAGAGGTCGCCTGTCGGTGCTCGTGTCGACCGTACAGGCGTAACCGTCCCTGTGCTCGCGGCCCCAGTAGCAGAATCCGTCATGCCCTGATCTGGCATTTTGAGTGTCGTTGTAGAAGCGGGTCATCCTGCTGTCCAGGTATTCGATCCAACTATCCACCTTCTGCACCCCTGCCGCCGCGGTTCCCGAACCGAGGAGCAGCGAGGACACAAGTAGGGCGAGACAGGCGAAGAACTTTCTCTTCACTTTGCATCCTTGTCCGGTTGACCTGTTGTCACTGGAAGAATCCACAGTAGTAATGATTCGTCCCAGCCCATTCGACGTTGTGGTACTGCATGCCGAACCTGTACCAGTTCGGCATGCAGTAAGGTGCTTGACCGTTGCGGAAGGGTCTCCGGGAGATCGTTGTGTACTTCTTCGCGGTATAGACGTAGAAGGTGTGTTCTCTGTCCGGTGCAGTCGCGGAGAACCGCTTGTTCTCCCGTGACGCGTCGGCGTTGCACGCCCAGTCTGCCGGGTTGTCGACGCCGCGGAAGCAGTGACCGTCCTGTCCTCCCTGGGAGGCTGCAGGTGTGTCGTAAAGGCGAACCACGACGGCGTCGAGCCCCACCACTCCGAGTCGCCGTGGGCCCGCGAAGGCCGGAGGGGCCGCTGTGCTCATCGCGGCAGTGGTGAGCATGAGTAGGAGAATCGCGGAGTGTGCGGGGGATCTCTTTCGGATGCCCATGCAAGATCGCCTCTCTCTCGTGTCATCGAGAACTTCAGTCGAGCCTCCTTGGTGTTCAATGTTGTCGGCATTCGAGGCTCGGTTCTGGATTCTTCTGCTGAACTGATGATGAACGGGTGGGTGAAAGATTGAGGAAAAAGTGGAAGAAATCCGCGATTTGTCATGCTCGAAGGTGTGAATTGCAGAATTTAGGTAGGCGAACGCGCGCTGCGGGGTGAACCAGGTGGTTCACCCCGCAGCGCGGTCAATCCTGTTGGCGTCAACGCTCGAGACGCTTAGCCCCTGCCTGCCACGGCGACTGCCGTCTGGTTCATCGCGTTCTGCACGGCCGCGCCCTCCGCGCCCGGCGCGACCGCTAGGACGGCCGCCGCTCCCCTGGCACGGACCCAGTTCAGCACGACGTTTCTGACCTGGCCGAGCCCGAGAGACAGTGCGCTGCCGGCCAGGCAGTTGCCCAGCGCCGATGCGATCTGCTTGCCCTGGTCGGTCACCCCCATGATGTAGAGGTAGACGAAGGACTGCACACCACCCGCAACGCATCCCGCGACGGCCGTGGCGGCGAATGCCCCGGCGGGGAACGCGGCGAGGATTGCCGCCTCGATTCCGAGGAGCACCACCACGTACGACGCCGCGGATGCCAGTGCGGCGATCACGCCCTTGGCCCAGCTGGGGAGTGCGAGGGTGGCGCGGCCCTTGTGCGGGGTGACTTTGGCGATGGAGCAGT
>NZ_QQAU01000017.1:0-222878 GCF_003350445.1 Lentzea flaviverrucosa | reverse complement strand
CGCCGCGGATGCCAGTGCGGCGATCACGCCCTTGGCCCAGCTGGGGAGTGCGAGGGTGGCGCGGCCCTTGTGCGGGGTGACTTTGGCGATGGAGCAGTGTCCGGCGGGGATGCCCCAGTAGGACTCGCGCAGGACGTGGTAGGTGTAGAACTCGAGTTGTGCTCCGGTGGTGCGGACGAAGTCGTAGCGCAGGCCGGGGACTCCGTTGCGGGGGTTGAGCATCGCTTTTTTGAACCGGTCGAGTTGTGCGGTGCTGTTGGCGTTGAGCCGGTAGCGCTTGCCGACGTGGCAGAAGCCGCCGCCGGAGTAGAAGTGGTCGCCCAGGTTGACCAGGCCGGCGGCCGCGGCGGACAGCTCGGTGCTGGTTTCGGTGGTGTCGTTGGTGATTGCGGTGGTGGCGAACTGCTCGGCGGTGGTGGCGGCCTGCTGCGTGGTGGTGGAGCTGGGTGCGGGTGCGGCGGGTGCGGCCTGGGCTTGGACGGTGCCGGCCATGAGGGCCATCGCGATCGCGGTGGTGAGCATCGTGCGGCCGATGAGTCCGGCGCGTGGCCGGGTGCTGATCGACGGATCGTCTGAGTTCTTCACAAGAGTCCTCCTGGGAAAGCGGTGCCAATCCTGAACTTGTGCGCGAATTGGCTTGCTGATCATCCAGGTCGGCATGACTCGGCCGTGAGAATTCGGAGGAAGCCGGATGCCGCCGGAGGAGCGGAGGAACATTGCTCTCGGATTTCCCATCATCTGGTGCTGTTCGACAAGAGCGGAGCCCGCATCCACAGATTGTCGGGTCCTTCTTCTGTTCGGCTGAACAGGACCCGCATCCTCGACCCGGATGAGTGGAGAAACGGCGATCTCCCACGACGGTGTCAAGTCGTCGTGGGAGATCGCCGTTCGTGCGCCGGGTCGTTCACAGGCTGTGGAGCGTTTACCCCCGGATCATCTGGAGTGCGGCGGCGGTCCGCGCGACACCCACGTTGATCGCTTCCGCGTTTGCGCCGGGAGCGGTGGCGGCGATCTGCCCGGCGGCCCTAGTCCTCACCCAGTTCAGCGCGACGTTCCTGACCTGGCCGAGTCCGAGGCCGAGCGCGGCGCCGGTGAAGCAGTTCACGACCGCGGTGGCGATCAGCGCATTCTTGTCGGTGACACCGACGATGAAGTTGTAGACGAAGTTCTGCACGCTACCGGCGACACATCCCGCGACGGCCGTGGCGGCGAATGCCCCTGCCGGGAACGCGGCGATGATCGCCGCTTCGATCCCGATCACGATTGCCACGAAGATCGCCGCGGATGCCAGTGCGGCGATCACGCCCTTGGCCCAGCTGGGGAGTGCGAGGGTGGCGCGGCCCTTGTGCGGGGTGACTTTGGCGATGGAGCAGTGTCCGGCGGGGATGCCCCAGTAGGACTCGCGCAGGACGTGGTAGGTGTAGAACTCGAGTTGTGCTCCGGTGGTGCGGACGAAGTCGTAGCGCAGGCCGGGGACTCCGTTGCGGGGGTTGAGCATCGCTTTTTTGAACCGGTCGAGTTGTGCGGTGCTGTTGGCGTTGAGCCGGTAGCGCTTGCCGACGTGGCAGAAGCCGCCGCCGGAGTAGAAGTGGTCGCCCAGGTTGACCAGGCCGGCGGCCGCG
The DNA here is from genome assembly GCF_003350445.1 of Lentzea flaviverrucosa. Lineage (NCBI taxonomy): Bacteria > Bacillati > Actinomycetota > Actinomycetes > Pseudonocardiales > Pseudonocardiaceae > Lentzea > Lentzea flaviverrucosa. Next base: position 221,256 of record NZ_QQAU01000017.1, on the reverse strand, counting down.
GCGGACAGCTCGGTGCTGGTTTCGGTGGTGTCGTTGGTGATTGCGGTGGTGGCGAACTGCTCGGCGGTGGTGGCGGCCTGCTGCGTGGTGGTGGAGCTGGGTGCGGGTGCGGCGGGTGCGGCCTGGGCTTGGACGGTGCCGGCCATGAGGGCCATCGCGATCGCGGTGGTGAGCATCGTGCGGCCGATGAGTCCGGCGCGTGGCCGGGTGCTGATCGACGGATCGTCTGAGTTCTTCACAAGAGTCCTCCTGGCAGGGAGCGAGGTGCGTCGAGCAGGATTTCCCGTCGACAACTCGATCCGGGATTGCTGATTCAGCATGCATATTCCGGTGTTGATTTCATACGTGTCCGGATGAGTTCGGAGGTTCTCGGATTGCGGATTTCATAATTTATCGTTCGAGTCGAAATGATGAAGCCTCCAGAGGTGGTTCTGACCTGCGTCTTGTTTTCGATGAGAAGATTCGGAAACATGGGCTTTACCTTGATCAGATGGGTGGCGGAGGTGTCCAGTCGGATTCGAGGGAATGAGATGGTGTTGTGCGAGAAGTGCGCTGCCGGCGACGGTCCGCTTGCATTGAGTCTGTGAGTAGAAGTTCATCTCAACGCAGCGAAGGCTCGCGCCGCCATGTGGGCGGTGCGAGCCTTCGCTACGAGAAACCGTTGCGGCGCAGCCGGTTTCTCTCGTTGTGTTCGCCGGAGGGTGAGTCGAGCGAGCGCTGAGTGATTCTAGGAGGTTTCTGGCGGAACCGTTCGGCAACGCTCGTCTTCATGGCGATTTCCGCTGTACGCGCACCGGCGGCGTCCTTGACGCCGAGGACGGGGTCACCGACCGTGCGCGGCTGCGCTGGGACGTTGCGAATGCGGTAGTGGCGCGCGCTTCCGCCCTGACCGTGCGCTGTTCATGAGGAAAGCGGACCCCGCCGCCTTATGGGCGATGGGGTCCGCTCTGCGGGGAACTACCGTGGCGCGGTCGATTCCCCGCACTGTGCTCACCGAACGGGAGTCGTGCGAGCACGCTGCGATCGTACGATTTCCGTGCCGACCGGTGGACTCGGCGCACCATTTTACGTGGAAGTCCGCTGAAAGCGGATTTGATCGCGATCGGTTCCCGGTGGGTGTCGACGTTCCTCATGTCCATTTGAAAGGCGCTCGTGGTGCCCGTCCTGGCTGTCCGCGATCGTCCAGTTGTCCCACCGGTGGTGGCTCCCGTTCTGGCCTTGCTCGGCGGACCGGAGGTTCCTGACACTCGCCACGTCCTGCCCCGCGCTGCCGGACCGCACGGAGTGGTTGTGGGGAGTTGTGAAAGAACATCGGAAAAGCGGGGAATCACGCCTGGTGGCTTCGGAGTTCCCGGCTCCTGTGGCTAGCGTCGCGACCGCCGGGCAAGTGCGGCAGCAGGATTCCGCGCACGTCACCCTGTCGCTGACCACACCACGGAGGACGTCATGAGGGCTGTCGCACTTGTCGGTGCCGCACTGCTACTACTGGCGACCAGCGGCACAGCGCACGCTTACCCGAAGCCCGCGGCGCTCAAGGGGAACGTCGCAGCCCACGACCCGTCCATGATCCGCAGTTCCAGCGGGTACTCCGTCTTCTCGACGCACAACTCGATCGAAATCCGCCGGTCGACCGATCGGGTGGGTTTCACACGGACAGGTGCGGCCTTGCCCTCCAAGCCTTCCTGGCACTTCTGGTACAACGTCGACGGCGATGCCTGGGCTCCGGACGTGTCCTACCACGGCGGCAGGTATCTCCTGTACTACTCGGTGTCGAGTTTCGGCAGCAACAACTCCGCCATCGGCCTGGCCGTCAGCCGGACAGCCGAGCCGGGAACCTGGGTCGACCAGGGGATCGTCTACACCTCGTCCACTTGGGACAACTACAACGCGATCGATCCTTCGCTGCTGGTCGACGCGAGCGGTCGGTGGTGGTTGTCGTTCGGTTCGTTCTGGAGCGGTATCCACATGATCCGCATCGATCCGGTGACCGGCAAGCAGTCCAGAACCGACACGGCTCGCCGCCACCTTGCTCTCCGCCCGGAAGGCACGCATGCGGTCGAGGCGCCCCACATCGTGCGTCACGGGGCCTACTACTACATGTTCGTCTCCTTCGACCGCTGTTGCGCTCGTGCGGAGAGCACCTACCGCATCATGGTCGGCCGTTCGACCGATCCGACCGGTCCCTACACCGACCGTGCAGGGGTTCCGATGCTCAACGGTGGCGGGACGCAGATTCTCGGCACCCACGGCAACATCATCGGACCGGGTGGCCAGAGCGTCATGCGCGACGGCGCGGAGGACGTTCTCGTCTACCACTACTACGACGGTGCGGCCGGTGGTCGTGAAGCGCTCGGCCTCAACCGCCTGGGTTGGGATTCCCAGGGATGGCCCTACGTCAGGTAGTCCTGCTGTCGGCCTGCCCTGCCAGCTCGAACGGTGGTGGCAGCCAGGTCGCCGCGTTCTGACCCAGCGAGCCCACGGTCTCCCGCGCGAACCAGCGGGCGTGCTCGGTGTCGGCCGTCAGCAAGGAAGGGATCACCAAGTCCGCGTAGTCGTGAAGCCAAGCCTCGTCGCGCGGCATTGCTACCCAGCGTGGAATGCACCCGATGAACCTGGTGCTGGTCGCGGCTTTCGCAGGAAGCTGGGCAGGACTTCGGGTGACCACAGGTGCGCAACCTGCCTGGCCGGACTGATCGCAGTGCTGCTGGCCACCACCGCAGTGCTGAACGCGCCCGCAGTGAGGCCGAACGGGTTCACCCCGCTCTTGCCGCACGGCTGGTGCACGATCGCATCCGCGACCGTGTTGCTGTGCTCAGCCTTCACCGGACAGGAAGCGGTCGTCCATCTACGACTCCTCGTGATGGCCGGCGTCGGCGATGCCGTCAGATCCACCCTCGCTTGGTGGCGTTGATGCCCGCTTGGAAACGGTTCTCCGCACCTAGACGCGGCAGCAGTTCGGTGATCTTGCGCTGCACCGTTCGCACGCTGACGCCGAGCCGCTCAGCGACGTGATGGTCAGTTGCGCCGTCCGCGAGCATCTCCAGCATCCGCAGGTCGGCCTCCGCAGGACTGCCGTGCACCGCGGCACCCGACGACTGCAGCGGGGATGCGAGCTTCCACAGGCCCTGGTAGACGGAGTCGACAATGCTCAGCGCCTGCGACGGCCTGACGAGCAGAGCGGTCCGTACCGCCTTTTCATCCTCCTCGACGACGACCATGGCCGCCGAGTGGTCCAGGAGGACCATCGTGAAGGGTATTCCGTCGTAGAGGCGCACTTCCCGGTGGTCGACGCGGAGGTCCTGCGGCCGGACCTGCACACCCGCCTCCCGGAGCGACACCGTGTCGTAGATCCCCTCGACGCGCACGGCCGTGCCCACGCCGGGCAGGCACCGCAGTGGCCTGCTCCTGATCCGCCCGTGCTCGTCGAGCGAAAGCCTTCCGCACACCCTCAGGTCCTGCTTGCAGTTGGACCGCAAAGTGGCGAAGCACTCGGCCACGGCCTCTTCGCCCCGGATCGTCTGGACCGCGTCGAGAGCTGGTTCGCGGTCGTTGAGGACCGCTGAGAGTTGACGGGCCAGCCTGGTCGCGGCCAGAAGTAGTTCCCGCTCGCCACGGGGTGCTGACGGCCCCTGGGAGTGCTCCGGGGAACTGCTGGGCTTCTTGTGCATCTGCTGCCGTTTCGTTTCGAACCGCTGCCGTTCCAAGGGTTGTGAGCGCTGTCAGAACCACCCGAGCCTGGTTGCTTTCACGCCAGCCTGGAAGCGCGTCTCTGCTCCCAGCGTCTCCATCAGACCGTGGATCTTGCGTCGCGTCGTACGCACGCTGAGCCCGAGTTTTTCCGCGATCTGGTCCTCGGCCAGCCCCGCTACGAGGAGGGCGATGAGGTCGTGCTCCTGCTCGCTGATGGGAGACCCGTCACCGGAACCGCTCTGCAGCTCCATACGCAGTGGAGTCGCCGCTGCCCAGAACATCTCGAAGAAGGCGACCACGACGTTGAGCACGGGTGACGGACGCACCAGGAGAGCGGTGTCCAGCTCGCTGCCGTCGCTGGAGGCGATCAGTGCGGTGGACCGATCAGCGATGGCGATCTTGAACGGCGTTCCGGACAGCAGCCTGACTTCCTGACCGCTGATCCTGGCGCCCCGCAGGCGTTGCAGGCCGTTCGGTACGGTCAGAACCGCGGTGTCGAACAGCATCCGGAACCTGATGCCCTCGCTCTTCTTGCGGAGGAAGACCGCGACCTGGTCGGACACTGCCGGCCGCCGGTCCGCGTAGGGTGGCCGGTCGCAGCCCCAGAATTCGCCGCGCGCTTCGCCCATCATTTCCTCGTAGACGTTCAGGATCCCGTCCTGGCCCCGGACGACGGAGATCCCCTCGTCTTCGGCACTGTCGCCGCCCAACATCAGGTGGAGTTCGTCGGCGAGCCTGCGCATCTCCAGCAGTTGTCGCACGTGGTCCTCGTCGTCCGACCGCTCGATCACCATTCCAAAGTAGCAACAGGCAGGGTCTTCGACCTCGAGCACCGAAGGGTGTCGTCCTGCCCGAAGGAGTGAGCGGGTGGTGGGCCGGCACCGAACCCCGCTGAGGTGCAATTTCTGTGGGTGTGTCCGCCCGCGCCATCCAGTTCCGTCGTTCAGACGCAGGTGGACGCCCTGCGCGAACTGGGCCTCGTTCCGTCCGCCGCCATCGCATTTCGCTGGTTGACTGTGCACTCTTCGGAATCCCTTGAGTACTCCATTCGGGTAGGGTGTCGTGCGAGGTCGGGTGCCAACCTTGCTCTCCTTTCTTCCACGCGTTCGGAACGCCGGTGCGAGGCACGGCGAAGGGTCGACACCCGGAGGGCTTCGATGTCCACCATCAGAAAAGTCGCGGAACTCGCCCAGGTTTCCACGGCGACCGTGTCGCGTGCCCTGCGCGGCTCGCCCTCTGTGACGTCGGAAACTCGCAGACGCGTCGAAGACGCCGCGAGGCAGCTCGACTACGTGTTGCCGTTCATCCCGTCAAGCCTCGCTTCCGGGCGCACCAACACTGTTGGTGTAGTCACCCCCTATCTGGCCCGCTGGTACTTCGGTACCGCGATCTCCGCCATCGAGGAGGTTGTGCACAGGTCGAACCTGGACACCGTGCTCTACACCTTGGGCAGTCAGGACATCAGGCAGCGCTTCTTCGAGAACATGCCCCTGCGCAGGCGTGTCGACGCCGTCATCGTGGTCAGCATCCCCTTGGCCGAAGCGGAGGTTCAGGCCCTGCGCCGCCTCGACGTGCCGCTGGGACTCGTGGGCTTGGACATCGACGGCTTCAGCTCCGTGCGCATCGACGACCACCAAGGAGGCTGGATCGCGGCGAAGCACCTGCTGGAGCGCGGGCACCGCAGAATCGGCCTCGTCTCCGGTCTGCGCGGTGAGCCGTTCCACTTCGACGCGCCCACGTCCAGGAGAGCCGGTTTCCTGGACGCACTGCGGGACAGCGGGCTGGAGTTGCTCGACGGCATGGAGGCTGACGGCGCCTTCACCGTGGAGGGCGGCCAGACAGCGATGGAGACGTTGCTGAGGTTGCCCGAGCCGCCCACCGCGGTCTTCGCGATGTCGGACGAGATGGCGTTCGGCGCCCTTCGAGCTCTGCGGCTCCGCGGTCTGTCGACTCCGCGGGACATGGCCCTGATGGGGTTCGACGACCATGAACTGGCCGCCGCGGTGGATCTGACCACTGTCGCCCAGCCGACGGCCTCGCAGGGGCAAGCCGCCGCGGAGGCGGTCATCGCCCAGCTCGACGGAGCTCCACCCCGGCGGCAGGTCTTCGGTACGACGCTGGTGGTGCGCGCGAGCACCTGCGGAGATTGATGTCCGAAAACCCAGGATTGGGTCCGTACGATCCTGTGTCGCGCATCACTCTCTGATGCACCTTGGTGGCGCTAGGTCACCGCAGTGAAGGTCGCCCTGAGGGCTCCGTACTGGCCTGTTGCCCAAGTCGGGCAGGAGCTGCACGGGTCGGAGCGTGTGCTTGTGCGCTGACTTGGAATGAGCACCGCTTTCCGAAAATGGACAAGGTGACACCGTTGTTCATTTGATCCATGTAACGCTTGCATAGCCCACGACCCAGCGAAGGGAACGACATGCTGGCTGCAGCGGACTGTGTGATCGGCACCGGTGCTACCTGGAACACGAGTGGCGGGACCGGTTCCGCCGCAGACGAAATCCTCTCGGCCCCCGCCGTCGCGCGCCTGCTCCGCGTCGTGATCGATTCCCAGATGACGAGCATCCCCCTCGACGCCAGGGCCACCGCCACGACGATCATCCACACAGCGGTCGGCGTCATGGCAAGGTGCGCGGCGGGCAAGACCGGGACCGACATGTGGCCTGCGGACCTCAGCGACCGGGTGCGCGCTACAGCGGGCGAGTGGTCCCGCACCGGGTGCCCAGTCGATCCTGTCGTCGTCGCACTGGGGCAAGTGACCCGTGTCATGGTCGATGTGGTCGCCACGCGCCACCGGGAACCGGGGACCGCGTCCTCCTGCGTCCGGGAACTCACCTTGGCCAGTCGTCGGCTGCTCAGGGAACTCCTGGACGGAGTCAAGCGCGACACCGTCCAGGGCGAGTCCGAGGACTTCAGCGGACGGCGCGCCGTCCTCAGCGCGGTCCGCGAGCGGGACTTCTCCGCTCCCTCGTACCTCGTGTCGGCGTTGCGCCTGGACGACCTGCGCGGCCTGGCGCGCATCCGGTCCCTGGTGACGTCCTGTTCCGACCCAGGCATGGTGTTCACGCCAACTGCCGCGGGCTGCGTCGTCCTCATCCCCTGTGCCGTCAGCGCCAACGCGACTCCGGCGGCCCAGGAACTCTGGAACAGACTCGGAGGTCAACTCTGGATGGGGTACTGCTGGCGGGGCGCGGCCGATCTTCCCAGCGGCAAACGGGAGGCTTCCGACCTCGCTGCGCTCGCCGTCGCGACCGGACAGGGCCCTGGTCTCTTCGACGCGAAAAGCCTTGCACTGGAGTACACGGCGCTGGTCAACCCCGACGTGTCCCACTCGGTGCTGAAGGCGGTGGCCCCCTTGCTCGGCGACGACCTCCTGCTGGAGACCGTGGTGGTTCTCCTGGCGGCCAAGGGGTCGCGCAAGCGCACGGCCAGGCAACTGCTCATCCACCGCAGCACCCTCAACCGCAGGCTGGAGAAGATCGCGGAGTTGACCGGCCACGACCCGTCCTCGCAGCGCGGCTTCATGACGTTCTCCCTGGCGATGACGGCACGTTCACTGTTGCGCGCAGGTCTGCTTTCGAGCAGGTCGCCCAGGCCTCATCCCGTGTTGGCGTGAGCCGGCCGGGGATGAGTCCGGAGGACGCTTTCTGGCACTCGAAGAAGTGATCTGAGCAGTCGAAAAGCACGCCTCGACGGACCTGAGCCAAGTGGCCGATACCAGTCTTGGCGGCATTCCCGATCATCAGCTCTTCAGTCCTGTGTGGATAGATTGCTGTTGTGTGCGTGACCGCGTCTGCAGCCTTGCGGTCGAAACTCCGTGCCGTGCAGAAACGTTCCATGTGGACTGGCTGTCGAGTGAGCTCCACGGCTGTCCTCTGTCGTCGACGGAGAAGCTGAGATCCGGGCGCCCCTCGTAAAAGTGCGCGCTCTCCTCGAATCGCCTTGACCGACTTTCCTTGCGGTACAACACTCCGGCTGGCGACCGCGTCTCACGCGGCAGGCGGGAGCAGTGCTCTCGTTCGCCATTTCCCATGTCAGAAAGCCGGCTGAACGGAAACGCGCCCGCCAACCGGGCCTTCCCTCAACCGTTTGACGGACCGGCCCGCCCGTGAATGCTTGCGGGCGGTCTCGTGGCCGCAGAGCAACCGATGAGGACCGCCACACCATGACCGACCACACTCTCCGGCGGCAAGAACCGGACACCGGCAGCGCCGATGCGGGCGACGCTGGTTACAGCAAGGCGCTGAAAGCCCGTCACATCAACATGATCGCCATCGGTGGCGCCATTGGCACCGGGCTGTTCCTCGGCGCCGGAGGACGGCTCGCCCAAGCCGGTCCGGCGCTGGCCGTCGCCTACGCGGTGTGCGGACTCTTCGCGTTCTTCGTGGTGCGCGCCTTGGGTGAGTTGATCCTGCACCGACCGTCCTCCGGCGCCTTCGTCTCCTACGCCAGGGAGTTCCTGGGGGAGAAGGGCGCCTACGTGGCGGGGTGGATGCACTTCTTGAACTGGTCCACCACCGGCATCGCCGACATCACCGCGATCGCCCTGTACGCCCACTTCTGGTCGTTCTTCACCGCGATTCCGCAGTGGGTTCTGGCCCTGATCGCTCTGGCAGTCGTCCTGGCCCTCAACATGGTGTCTGTACGGCTGTTCGGCGAGATGGAGTTCTGGTTCGCGATCGTCAAGGTCACCGCGCTCGTGGCCTTCATGGTGATCGGCATCGTCCTGGTCGTGACCCAGCAGCCGATCGGAGGGACGATGCCCGGGCCGGGGCTGATCGCCGACAACGGAGGGATGTTCCCGTCGGGTCTGCTCCCCGTTGTCATCGTGATGCAGGGTGTTGTGTTCGCCTACGCCGGCATCGAACTGGTGGGCGTCGCCGCGGGGGAGACCGCCCATCCGGAGAAGGTCATGCCCAAGGCGATCAACTCCATCATGTGGCGGATCGGGACGTTCTACGTCGGTTCGGTCGTGTTGCTGGTGATGCTCATGCCGTGGAGTTCCTACTCGAAGGCTGAAAGTCCGTTCGTCACCGTTCTGTCGAACCTCGGTGTGCCCGCCGCGGCCGACGTGATGAACCTCGTGGTGCTCACCGCGGCCATGTCGAGCCTGAACTCCGGGCTCTACTCGACCGGGCGCATCCTGCGGTCGATGGCGATCGCGGGTTCCGCGCCGAAGTTCACCGGTGTCATGAACGCCAGCCAGGTGCCCTACGGTGGCATCCTGCTCACCTCTGCGGTGTGCGTGCTCGGCGTCGGACTCAACTACGCGGTGCCGGGCGAGGCGTTCGAGATCGTGCTGAACTTCGCCGCCATCGGCATCCTGGCCACCTGGGCCATCATCATGCTCTGCCACCTGGTGTACGTCAGGCAGGCGAACGCGGGACACCACACAAGGCCTTTCTTCCGGCTGCCCGGTTCACCTGTCACCGAGATCATCACCCTCGCCTTCCTCGCTGCAGTCGTGGTGCTGATGGGCTTCGACGACATCGGCAGGCTGACCCTGCTGTCGCTGCCCGCGATCGTGCTCACTCTGGTTGCCGGCTGGTACTGCGTGCGCAAGCGCATCGACATGCGTCAGTTCGACGAAGAGGTGTCGTGAGGACCGTGTGTTGCGGTGCGGTCGCACACTCGTCAGCGGGATCCGGTGGCGCCGGACTGCGCTGACGTTCTGCCGATCCTGTTTGGACCTGTGTCCGGTCCGCCAGGTCGTGCACGCCCTCGTCCTGCTGCGACGACGCGGCCAGGAGCCGGTGTGTGCGGTGGTTCTCCAGCCGTGTCGCGTCACCATCTGCCGGACAGGAATGCGCGCCCGCGACGGCATCGCCCTGGTGGACTGCACCCGATCGGGATGCTTGCCGTTGCGCGAGGACCACGGCCTCGTGCCGAGCTGAGCGACGGTGGAGCCAAGGGTTCTCTTGGCAGGCAGGAGGTCGTGCTGAGCTCACCCGCGGAGGTGCTGCGCCTGCTCCGGGTCGGGGAGCGTGCCGAGGTGGACGCCGACGACGTACTCGTCCTGTCGGTGGTGAGCTATGAGCCGCGCTGCGCACTTCCCGTGCCGTTCCAACCGCTCAAGCCCATCGGTGCCTCGGGACGACGTCAGTGCTCTCAGGCTGGCCTCGACCGACGTTCTGACGAGCGCGCTGCGGTGAACCGGCGGTGGTTGTCCGCCTGTCGCGGACAACCACCACCGCGTTGGGCGGGCCCGGTCCTCCGCACTGCCGGGACGAAGCACTACAGAGTCCCGTCCGCGTGGTCGTCTGGCCGCAGCCGAGCCGTCAGCCAGGCAATGGCGGCGGCGGTGTCGATCTGCTGCGGCGCGGCGTCCTCGGTGACCGGGAGCCCTGCACCACTGCGAAACCACGTGAGCAACCGACGCAGCGCGGACCGCTGCTCCTCGGCGGTCTCCGAGGCCGAGCACAGCTCGGCCGCTGCCCGGCGCACCAGCACGTGCATGCGGAAGTGCGATGGGCCGTGCTGTTCGAGCAGGTTGTCCTGTATCAGCAGACGCATCTCCCGCTGCGTTTCCACGGCTGTCGCGCCCAGCAGAGCCGCGACGCTCGGCGCTGTGCATGTCGCTCCGGGGTGCAGTGTGAGCATGCGCAGCACCCGTGCCGCCGACGCGGGCAGCCGGCGGATCGCAGACAGCAGTACCGCGTGCGGCGAGTTCTTCGGGTCGTCGGCCACGACCAGGCCTGACAGAAGCAGGTACTCCGACGACAGCTCCTCCCGCAGTTGGGCCGCGGTGTCCCAGCGCAGCCGCTCCGCAGCCACCCTCAGCGCCAGTGGCAGCCCTCCGCACAGCGCCGCGATTTCGCGGGCGTGCCTGTCGTCCAATCGGATTTCGCTCGGATGGGCGCGTCGTACGACCTCGGTCAGCAGGAGCGCGGCGGGTGTGCTCGACAGGGGTGCGACCACCAGGCGATCAGCACCTTCCCGCGCGGAGAGGCCGACCAGTCCTCGGCGGCTGATCACGACGGTGGCGCAACGGGATTCGGCGGGCAGCAGCGGCCGCACCTGCTCGGGGTCTTCGGCGCCGTCGATGACGATCAGCACCTTCCGGTCCGCTGTGCACGAACGCAACAGGTGGGAGAGGTCGGTGACGCTACGGGGCAGCAAGTCGCGATCCATGCCCAGCGCGCACAGCAACGAGATCAGCGTGGCTGAGGGAGAGCCCGGTACTCGGTCCTCGTCCAGGTCGACCCACAAGACGCCGTCGGGGAAGTGGCAGGTCCTCTTGTGGGCCCAGTGGGTCACCAGGGCGGTCTTGCCCACGCCGGCCATGCCGGTGACCACCACCAAACCCCCGTCCAGCACCGAGTCCAACCGTTCCACCTCCTCGTCGCGTCCCACCAGCAGGCTTGTGCCCAGGGGGAGTTGCCGCGGCACCGGCCACTCTCGGCTGACCCGCTCCTGTGAGGCGATCACGTACTCCGACGGCGGCCGTGACGCGTCCATTCCCTGCGGAACGGGCTCGCCGACGTGGTGCAGGGCGCGCCACCGCGCCGTCCAGGTCGCGAGGTCGGAGAGTTCGGCGTCTACTTGCGCGGAGATCCGACCGGCGTGAACCGTGCAGGTCCGCACGTAGTCGATCACGAACTCCAGCGAGGGGGTGGACCTGCCCGTGAGCGCGTCGAAGATGGTTGATCGGCGCAGCCTGCCGGAAAGTCGCGCGAGGGTCTCGTAGGACGGTTTGCCGCACGCCACCCGCAGTTGGGCGAGGCCTGCGGCAAAATTTTCGCGGCTGGTGTGCCCACGTCCGCCCGGAATGGACGCGTGCTCGACACTGGTCTGCTGGTTCACGAAGGCGAAACCTCCCGCCCGGTGGTTGGAATACCCGTCGGGAGTGATCATGTCGCGATGTCGGCCGCTACCGTCGAGGTGGTCACCGGTTTCTGAAACTGTGATTCTCTTTCTTGCTGAATTCCGGATTTTCACTTCGTCAGACGGCTCTCCCGGGCCGACGCACCCGCTCGGCCTCTCCGGCGCTGGACGCGGTGACCACACAGCGGTGCGCGGCAACGCAGGCGTACTGAGGAGTACAGGTGGTCGCCCCGGTTGGACAGCCGGCTTGTGCCCGCGATGCCGATCGGTCTGCCGGCCTCTGCGCTCTGCGGTCACGATGCCGAAGTGGCCGCACCACCGACGATCGCGCTCCCGTTGTTCGCACCGGTGATCAGCGCCGATCACCAGTGCGTCAATCATCGAAGATGGTTGTGCCGAGAAAATTTGTCCGCGCGGGGACGGATGGTTCCGGAACTCCTGCGAAATGTGCAACCGTTCGAGAATTCGAAGAATCCTCTCCGTTGTCTGTTCCGGTGTCACACCGCGGTCCGGCACCCCGTCCGGGTCAACCTGCCCGCTGCGTCAGCCGCGCTTCCAGTAGGCGCAGTAGTACCAGGTCGTGCCCTCGTACTTGCGCAGGTGACCGGAGTAGAGGTGCGGCAAGCAGTACGGCAGCTGCCCCTTGTAGTGCGCGGACTTGCTCGCGATGTGGGTGATGCCGTCGTTGAACGTCACCACCTCGCCGTTGGGGACGCTGGTGATCTCTCCGATCTTGGGGCCCACGGTGCAGGACCAGAATTTGGCCCGGCTGCCGCGATCGCCCGGAACGTGGCACCAACCGTCGCGGCCGGCCTTGACCTCGCCCTCGTTGACGTAGAAGTTGATCCCCTTGTCCGCCAGCAGGGTGCCCGCCGGGTACTGCTTGTGGAAGTAGTACCCGGCGGCGGACGCCGTACCTGCCCCGAACATGACGAGCGCGGCGATGCCAAGCAACACCGCAACGAACTTCTTGCGCATGCTCCAGTCCTTTCTGAGGTTCTTTGGTGTGCGGGAATCGATCTGTGGAACCCCATGACCTTAGAAGTGAAACAATGTCGATCTCCACCCGAAATTTGCGGAGTGAGTGATCACTTCTTCTGGATGGACCCGTTTTGATGTGGTCCGGTGGCCTCGCTGCCGGGATCGGAGGATTCACTCGAAGGAGGTCAGGGGCTGAATGGTGGTTTTCTGTTCATCACCCCTCCCGGTGTGGGCTGCAGTCTGGTCGCGATCTTTTCTGGGTCGAGGTTCTTCGTGGGTTTTCCCTGGCTGAGGGCGTAGGCAATCTGGCCCATAAGGACGGGAACCATCACGGAGGTCACGATTAATCCTGCTGCGGTCACAAGTTTCCACTTCGGCGATGCCCATGTCGGGGTTGGAACTAAAATTGTGGAATCGAATTGGTGGCGTTGCGGAAGTTGGATCAGCGTCGGTTATTTTTGCGAAACATTTTCGCTGATTTCGCAGGATGGGCCATTGTCCGCAGATTTCCGTCCACTACTTCCGGATTTCCGAGGCAAGGTGATGGATCGCTCCTGCCCGGCCTGGAGGAACCGCCATGGCTTCGGTGATCGCCGAAACCCCGTCGACCGCGTCATCGGCCACACCGTCATCTCTTTGCCCGGCGGCCCCAAGCGAGACCCACTGCGGGCCGTGGTCATCGGCACCGCCCAGGCGGGCGTCACCGTCAACAGGCAAGGTCCGATCGATCCGTCGCTGCCGTAGATCAACCTGGCCTGCTTCAGTGACGCCGCCGACGAAGACGCACAGTGAGCACGACGACGCGCGTGACCCGGCGCGGCTGGCGACCGGCAACCGCCCGGCTTGGGAAGTCGGGCGGCAGGATTCGCAGTAGCACGTTGTGCACAAGAGAATCCAGGACGCCGCCCCGCATCCCGCACCGCGAGCCCCGCGGCCGCGCTCGGCTACAGCTCACGAACCGCGGACCGCGACGAGTCGTCCACCGGCGGCCTGCCGTGCCCGATTGCGGCGGCCTCGACCCGGCACACGCCCGTGGCGACTCGACCCGCTTCGCACGGCGGCGGGAACCTGGGCTGGTGCACTGAGGCACGGCGCAACAGCGATGCAGGCCGCTCCCGGCAACTGCCTGGGAAGGTAGCGGCGGCGGCCTTCCTGCGAAGGTCACCGACCGGGATCCACTGCGGCCTGTGATCATGTGCCTTCCACAAGATCGCCCTCGCGTTCGGCGACCGACAGCGACTGGCTGTGCCGCACGGCGCCGGCGCCGGGAACCAGCACGTACCGGGCGCCGTTGTCACCGTCACCGTTGCGACACTCCGGCACGTTCACGAGATCCCGCCCTGTTGCGGGCGCCAGTCGATCTGGTCGTGCCCGACCGGCCACGGTCCTGATGGGCTGCGACGGCGAGACCGATGGGAGGCGCGGCGGGAACCTGCACCGACAGCGCTGCGCGGACCTCACCTGAGATCGCCGCGTCCCCGCTCCTGACGCGAGCGATCGGTCAGATCACTTCTCGCGCAGTTCCAGATAAAGCGGGTACGCGTTTCCGGACTTATTGCAGGTGTAAGCCACGACCGTGTGCGATTTGCCGTTGTAGTTCAGGGTCTGGCCGATGTAGTAATCCCCGTTTCGGGTGCAGTTGATCTTGTCGACATAAGTGGGACCGAATGGTCCGATCCACACCAAATCGCCAGTTCTTGCATGGGCGACCGTCGCAAGAAGACCTTGAGAAACACACGCAATGGCAAGTGCGAAGACGGCCAGCTTGGCGCGGCTGAAGTTCTTCAAGATTACTCCAATGTGGTGAATCGACTGAGGCGGTAAATTACCATGTGCTGTTGGCGCGGCAATGTGGATGGCGCAAATTTATTGCTCGCAGCTAATTTGTCCTCATTTTTCGGATGACGTTGCGGTGAAGATCTGCGACAGCAACGCGAGCACGCTCATCTCCAGCCCGGAAGCTGTGCGGGACACGCGGTAGTCCAGCCGTTCCGCCACGGCCACCACGCGCAACCGGGTCGACTCCGAGACGTTGGACAGGTCACGCAGGGCCCGCGATACCGTCGCCGTGGACACTCCCGCTTCGCGTGCGACATAGGCGATGCCGGCCATCAACCCTCCTGAGGACGTGAGGGGTTCATCCTGTCATCGTGAACGCCGTTCGTCGTGAGTCGACCACCGAGCCGGGTGTGAGTGTCGCGAAAAGAAAACTTCAGTTGTCTCGAACAGCGAAAACTCTGATTCCCTCCGCATTGTTCGGGTACGCGGAAGACGGCGGCCGCAGTCATCTCGGACCACGCCTGCGGTGAGATTTACGCCTGGTTTCGCATCTGGCCGTCGTGGCGCTCTGTGGCGTCGCTCGCTACAAGCCGTGAGGTGCTGGCGAAATCTTCCATTGTTCGAAGCGCGCAGAAATTTCCTTCTTCTGCGGAATCCTTAATCCAGAATTCGGGTTGATTAGGGATTTTTCGCGTTGAGTGACGGCGTTTTTGGGAGGTATTTTTCTGGCGAGGGTGTGAGCCTCATCGCGTCTAACGAGAGGTGTTGAACTGTGATCAAACGCGCTATGTTGTTCGCTTTGGCCGTGCTTTCGCTGTCCGCTTGCTTTTCGATCGGATCTGCATCGGCCGCGGGCGACCAGTACTACCTTTGGCGCACCTACACCAAGGGCTCGATCATCGACGACAAGGCCTTGGCCCTGTACGTGAACACCAAGGAGGTCCGGGCCAACCGCGACGGCTGGTGCTTCTACCCAGGCAACAAGAACAACCGCCGCGCGAACTGGTCATGCACCGTGAAGAGCACTGTGGTCGAGATCTACGCCCCTGAGCCCGACAGTTCCCACCGGCACCCGGACGGCAGGTACTACAAGGCGCACCCACGTGCCCAGTTCAACGGGCAGTTGCCGTACTGCCTGCCGAGCGACACGTCCCCGGAGGGTCGGGAGTCGCCCGGCAACTTCTACTACTGCGCCTACTGGGTGCGCTGAACGACCACTGACTGGCCGGGCGCGATTCGCTGACGGCGCCGGGCGTCGAGGGCTCCCCGGTCGGTGACCGCGGACGCGGCTGCCGCCCTGACGAAAGCAGCGCCACCTCCGAGGTGGACAAGCAGGGACAGCGCTGCAGTGCAGGCATCCTGTTGCTGTCCGGGCGGCGAGCCTGTCGTTGTGCTGGTTTGTCCGGCGGCAATCGTCAGGTGTGCGACAGTCGCGTTCCCGCCACGCTCCAGATGTGGCTCTCGTCGGAAAGCAGGGTTTACTCAAGGAGCACGAGCGGAATCGCTGCGGTGCCAACGATTTCTGGCGGGGCGGCTGGTTCATGCGGCGGCCGTCCCGCCAGAGTCCACAAAGGACAACCTTCTTCCTCGAGTGCAAGCGCACTCGGAGTGCACTCCGCCTTTGAGACCGTCCGCGAGTGGCTCCGCTCGTGATCCACCGGCCGGAGCGGCGACATCCGGGTGCCACCGTGCCCGACCCTCCGGGCAAAACAGTGTGACCGCACTGTCCTGACAAGATCATTGTGGTCCTGCCGCTGTCAGAAGGTAGTGACCGTCCTGCGAATGGCTTTCGGCGAGCGGGCATTCACGTGCCATGGCCCAGCGCCCGGAGACCTTCCTCGAGCAACACGGCTCTGGGGAGAGCCGTGAGGGCGTGGTGGAGCTCTGAGCGGTCTGAGCACGGCGCGACCGGCGTACGCGCCCTCGGCAACCAGGAGAATCGGAACCACTGGGGATCCGGAAGTTCACCTGGGACGGGTGAGGCGAGTGGCGGCATCGCCTGGAACGCTGCCGGCCGTGCTGGCGGACCGCATCACTTCTTGTCGGCAACTCACCGATGTGGTGAGGAGGAGGTGTTCCTCCCGCCGGGATGCGGCGACAAGGCGGGTGATCCCGCCTTGTCGGTTCGCGGTGAGGTGCGTATTCCACACGGCCGGGATGGAGGGGTCCACCTCTCAATCCCGAGCACGCTCAGGATGAGTCGGAGGTCCTGCAGCGCCGCCGCTTTGGCAACCCGCGGTCCGCTTGCGCCGCGGGCGTCATGCGCTCAGACCGCGGCCATACCTGTCGCCGATGTGCGGCAGCTCGGCGGACTTGGTGGTGGCGAGGGCGTGCGCCGTCATGGCGCTGCTGAGCATCAGCAGGCCACGCGTCGACGTGGGCTGGTAGCCGGTGATCTCCTCGATCCGGGCGAGCCGGTACTCCAGGGTGCTGCGGTGGATCACGAGTTGGCGCGCAGCCCTGCCCCGGTTGCCTTCGGCTGCGATGAAGCACTTGAGGGTGTGGTGCAGGATGCTGTTGCCCGCCAGGCCTTCAACCACCTTGGCGAGCAAACTCGCCGTGGCTGGGTGGCTGAGCACAGCGAAGTCGACGATGACCTGCTCCAGGCCGAACAGGCCGGGACGTCGACCACTGGCCACCGCCAGCCGGACGATGTCGGCGGCCTGCTGCTGGCCGCTGGGGATCTCGGCGAGAGGTTTCCACGACAGGCCGATCCACAGGTCGCCACCGACTCGGTCCCACAGGCTCTGCCCGAAAGAGCGCAGCGCACGGTCGTCGGACACCGGAGCGAGGACGTAGGCCCCGTTGGGTGCCAGCACCGAGAGCTTCTCCGTCTCGCGGTCCTGACGGACGGCCTTGACGACCCTGTCCATGGTCGCTGCGTCGGGTGAGCGCAGAGCGGCGATGGCGTACGCGGGGGCGAGTGCCGACGGGTCCGCGACCTGATCGACGCGACCGGAGAGCAGCTTGACGGCCAAAGGCTTCGCAGGGACCTGCTGGGTGCGCCCGTCGCGCACACCCTCGAACAACTCGCGCAGGAGCTGGGCGCTGATCGTCGTGATCTCACGCGCCATGGCGATCATCTCGACCTCTGTGGACAACCGTGGGTCGGAGGTCACCACGTCCATGGCCGTGCTGGTCAGGCTGCTCACCATCACCGCCACGCCGTCCGCGGGCCTCGACGCTGCGCTGCACTGCCGACCGGTGTTCCTGATGAGGGACAGCACCTCCTGCGTGCAGCAGCTCAGCGCGCCGGCTCCGGCGATGCAGGTGGCTACCACCTCGGCCAGGCAGCGGGCCACGGCGGCGTGAACGCAGGGGGCCTCGTCCACACTGGCGAGCAGGTGGTCGTGGATCCTGTCGACCAGTCCGGAAGCCAAGTGGCGAACCTGCGACGAGGGGTCCGACGGGGCGAACTCAAGGGAGTCCTGACGGCTGCCGATCACCAGTTCAACATTTCGCGAAGGCATGGTTCAGCGCCTTTCCACAAGCCGTGATCCAGTGTCGAGACAGCTTGGCCAGCTGCTGTCTCGCAGGGGATGTAAGCGTTACACAAATTGTCGTTCTTCTCAACTTATTCTCAAGATGTGAAAGCTTGGCGCTCTGCAGGATTAGATCTGCGAAGGCGTGGTGAGTGTTGGTCGAGTCGCCGAAGGTAGAATCCGGCTTTCACGCCATCAGCGTGCGCACCGCCAATGACAGCGTGAGCATGTTCAAACCGCCGGTCGTCACCGGTGAGTGACCGGTCAGCTTGTCGATCTGGTTCAGCCGGTAGTCGATGGTGCTGCGGTGGATGTTCAACCGCTCCGCGGCCCTGGTGCGATTGCCCTGGCTGAACACCAGGAGCTCCAGGGTGCGTCTGAGTTCCGCCTTCGCCATGACAGGCTGGATCATGGCGAGCAGCTTCTCCCGCACCGGCGCGGTGGTCGCCACGGCGAACTCCACGGGGAAGTCCGAGATCTGGTAGAGGCCGGGGCCCAGGTCGAACATGAACGCCAGGCGCAGTAGGCCCTCCACGGTTTTGAACGACTCCAGCGGACCGCCGAACACGAGCGGCTCGACGGCCATGACCGTTGCGGCCGGCAACCTCGACAACAGGCTGCGGCACATCCGTTCCGCCGCCTGGCGGTTGTTCATGCGCTGCACCGCGAAGAACCCCTCCGTGGAGATCTCGGTGATGGCTGCCCCGGCGCCGAGGTCGACGAGCTCCCGATACAGCTGATCCCCTTCGGGCAGCGCGCCCCTGGCGGCCAGGACGTACAGGCAGTTGTCCTCGTACCCGGTCGGTGTGGCCAAGTCATCGACGTCCGCGGGGTGCAGCACCAGCGGTGACAAGTCCGTCCGATCCACGAGTTCGGCGTCCTTGATCCTGCGGTGCAGGGTGACCACCAACTCAGCTGCGCTCGACATCAACTCCACCACGCGCCTGATCGCGGAGAGCCTGCTACCTCCTGGAGCCGCGATGAGTTCGTCGACCATGGTCGAGGCGATTTCGTTGACCACGCGGCCGGCTTCCTGAGGCCCCAAATCCGCTTGGAGCATCGAGTGCACAGCGTGACGCGCGGTCACGTCGTCCGTGTGCCCCAACCTGACGGTGGTCGCCAGTACTTCCTTGATCGCGTCCGACACGGTGGACGATCGCGGGTCGGTCGTCCACCGCGCCGACTCGTCCCGCTGACGTGAAACGGCGAAGCCGTCGTCCTCATCTCCGTTCCGATCGGGTTTCGAAGAGGTCCGATCCATTGGCACAGTGTCCTCGTTGTCGATGGGCATGCGGGCTGGTTCGTCGTTGCGCCCGCGGAGAAGAGAACTTGATCGTCGTTCTCATCTTTCGTCTCCGAAATCAGTGCTATCCGGGGAAGATGATGGGATTCTCGGGCGAAGTCTGGTTCAGTGGAAGGTAGCTAAGCGTGCAGTCCGGCGGGCGTGGTGAATGCGAGCGCTTGTGCGGAATTCTTCCGCACACCTATGGTGAGCACGGCGACCTTCGGTGTCTGAAAGTGTTCAGTGCTTCAGCGTGGGAACGCGGCCTTCAAGCCGTCAGGATGTACACGGCCAGCGCGGTGCTCAACATGTTCAGGCCGGCCAGGGTGAGGGGGGAGTAGCCGGTGATCGCCTTGATCCGGTCCAGCCGGTAGTCGATCGTGCTCCGGTGGATGCGGAGGTCCTCCGCGGCGCGAGTGCGGTTGCCCCCGAATCGGACGAGCGCCAGCAGAGTGCTCCTGAGGTTGTCCTTCGACATGACCGGTTCGAGCGCCGCCACCAGGTGCTCGCGTACGACGATCGTGCGGGCAGCCGCGAACTCGATCGGGAAGTCCGCCGCCCGGTGCACCTTCGGTTCGACGTTGAGAGCCAAAGCCAGGTTCAGCACGCGGTCGGAGTCGCGGAAAGGGCGGAACCAGCCCTTGGGCGTGATCGGTTCAACGGAAATTCTGGTCAGTGGTCCCAGCGCCGCTCTCATCCGTTCGCACATGTTGACCGAGCACGTCTCGCCGTCCACGGCAACCAAGGCTCGAGGCCGGCCTTCGAACAGGTCGATCATCGCCGCTGGGTCGGCCAGCTGCTCGATCACGGATGAGAGCCGGCTGCGGTCCAGGTCAGGTCCGTCCACGCTGATGGCGTAGAAGACCACCTGGTGCACAGCAGGCGAGGTGAACGCCATCTGGCTCGCTGCGCCGCGGTGGCTCCCGTGCCGGGTTTCATACGACGTCGACTGTCGCTCTCGCGCGCACGCCTCGTGGAACGTCGCTGCGATGTCGTCCGCCAGCAGGACGTCGGCCATCCCGCGGGCCGGCCGGTCGTGCACCCCCGATCGGGAGGCGTCGATCATCCTGCGGCGGATGATCGACGATGTCGCTTTGTGCACACCGTCGAGGAGGACGTCGAGGTCGCCTCCGTTTTTTTGCCACCAGTCGCAGAAACTGCGGATCTCAGATGTCAACGGTCTGCGTGAGCCGAAGGAGCGTTCGCACATGCTCGCCATGTGCGAGGTAAGTCTTTCCCGGTGTTGCTCCCACCGGGAGACGTCTTCTTGCGCTGTGTAGACGTCTGTGCTCGTTTGAAGCATTTTACCTCCGCGAGTTCTGCGGTGTTCTGCCTTCGCAGAATTCTGAATCGCCCTTCCAGGAGGTTCAGCCTCTCGGGTGCCCCTCAGAGCGTCCACGCGCCCTGATCGCTGCTGCTGTGCAGCTCCGCCGGCCGAGTCCGTAGCAAGCAAGAGTTCTTCTGCTGACAGGTCGTCACGTCTTGGTCGCTACCAGCTCACCTCGTGTGGAGAAGTGAAACGCTTGCAGGTCCGATCGGTCCAGCTTTCGACCTGGCGGATTGATGCCTGTCGCATACCGGCCACCGCTTGCTTCTCGCGTCCTGCACGGATAGTGGCTCGCTCGCTCACCGGAACGATTGCTGTTCGATCCCCGGCTTTCGTTGGCAGAGCGCAGCGACAACTCTCCCGTCAGAGTCGTGCGACTGGAAATGAGGATTCTTCATGGTTCGCTGACGAAGATGGCAAGCGTCCAGAATCAGTGCAGCCATGTCCAGCAGGCCGATCAGGCGCCGGGCCTTGCGCCGGCGGGGGCGTCGGGCGATGTGGTGCGGCAGGTGCGTCGTCGGAGTCGCCGTGCCTTCCCCTCCAAGCCGCGCAGGCCGCGCTGCGCCAGGTGCAGCGCCAGCGCGATCACGAAGAGCAGACGGTTATGGCCGACTGGCTGCCGATGTTGCCGTGACCGTCGAACGCGGTCGTGACCGTCATGACCTCGAGTCCGGCGTTGAGCAGACCCGTCGAGTCGCGTGAGTAAATCACTCGCCACACCACCGCAGTCGCGACGCAGTCGCCCGGACCGAGAGGCTGCGTTCCGACCGGAAGGCAATCTCATTCCCATCGCTCGCACTGTTTCCAGTCGGCATCGGGCGTGGCGCTGAAACGGCCTCGACGCGGCATGCGCGGCAGTACGTCATTTGATCTGGTAGCCGCCGTTGTCGGCGAACGTCCTGTCGATCTCGCGAGCCGCCTTGCTCAGCTCTTCCTTGGCGTCCGAGCCTCGGTAGATCGCGCTGAACGCGCTGGAGAACGCCTTGCTGATCACCGGGTAGCCGGGGGTGACCGGACGCGGCACAGCGACGCACTCGGGCGTCGGGGACTGGCTCCCGCACGTCCGGTTCAACTGTTCGGCGAACAGGGCAAGCGGGCCGTCCTCGCGATAGGCGGCACTCCTGATCAGGCCGCTGCGGGTGCCGGGAGGAGCGCCGTTGGCTGCCGTCATGGCCTCTACCGACTTGTCCGACAGCAGGTCGTCCAGGAAGATGCCCGCGGCCTTGGCGTTGTCACTGCTGCTGGAGATGCCCCACGCCCACGAGCCTTGGCCGGTCTTCGCACCCTTGCCGAAGTCCGGCAGTGGCAGCACGACCAGGTTCGTGCCCAGCGCCTTGGAGTACTCGGGGTAGGACCAGTGACCGGACCAACTCAGCGGCACCCGTCCCGAGGAGAACGCCTTCGCGTCGGTGTTCGCGTCCACGAACTGCCGCCACGACGCGACCCGCCTGATGGCGGCGACGGCGGTGTCGGAGTCGAGCGTCCCGGCCGCCTTGCCGTCCGTCATCAACCCGGTGCCCGCCGAAGACAGCACGGGGGAGAAGGCGTACGAACCCCATTCGTTGTCGAAGCCCACGTTCTCCGCCACGTCCAGGACCTTCTGGTCGGCATCCGCAATCGACAGCTTCGTGAGCACGGAATCGAACTGCTTGACAGTCCACGCCTCGTCGACGTTCGTCGGGTACGAGACGCCAGCCGCGTCCAGGAGCGACTTGTTGGCGTAGAGGCCCAGACCCGAGTCGAACATCGCGAGCCCGTAGATCTGACCGTCCGCGGCCGTTCCCTGGGCGATGACCGAGTTCGTGGCGTTGTTCTCCGTCCGCGGGTTGATGAAGTCGTGCAACGAGGAGAGCTTGCCGTCGTAGACCAAGCTGCTCATCGTCGGACCGTCGAACTCCAGCACGTCGGGAAGGGCGTCGAGCGAGGCCGCGGCGATGGTTCTGGCGTAGTCCGCCTCGGGGATGAGCCTCAACGAGGCGGTCACGCTCTTGGTCGCGGAGTTGAAGTCGGAGACCGCCTGCTGAAGAGCGGTCACCTCGCCGGGCTGGCCTTGATGCGCCCACACCGTGATCTCGCCGGTTCCACTGCCGGACTTGGTGCCCTGCCCCGAATCACCTCCCGTCGAACTGGAACACCCTGCCGTGATCAGGGCCGCTGTGATCACTACGGCGGGCGCAATCCTGCGCCCTGGCCTGGACCTCATCGTTCCTCCTGCTCGACCGGCGGGCGTCGGCGTTCGAATGTGGACGTTGGCCAGGCCAACCAGGTCAGAGGCGGACCACGCATGAGGACGGGGTGTGCTCCACGATCATGGAACACACTCCGTCCCGTCCGGCGGAGTCGCGTGGTGGCGCGGTCCGGGCCGGGTTCAGGCCCCTGCAGCCCGAACTGCCTCCGACTGTAAGCGGATCGCCCTTCACTGCTGCGGTTGCGCGCGAACCTGCAGTTTTTCCCTCATTCCGAGGAATCATGGGTGCCGACGACCTGCCGCTGTGCGGTCTTTGTGTGCGAATGCCGAGCTGTCGGCGACATCTTGACCTTGAGCTCGGTGCACAGCGCGTCGGATGTGGCGGAGGTGTGCGTCGCCTCAGCTCGGGCTTTCGGTCGATCTTGTAGAGGCGGGCGTCCGACGGTGTCAGGTCGATGCCGACCGTCATGACGCCATACCTGAAGTGCACGCCCGTCTGTGGGCGTGACCGCTCGGTTCTGCTGGTGATCGCCACTCGCCAGGATGACTGATCTTCTCGCCCGCGAGCGGGCTGAAGTCGGCGGTGCAACGGCTTTCCCGGCGCGTGCCGAGGCAGAGAACTGATCCTGATTCCGTTGCCGTGCCGGCCTTGTGAACTCAGTCGTGCTCTTCGACTCAAAGCGGGCGGTGTCGTGACGTCCAGGCTTGTGCCTGTGGCGGCTGGTGGCATCGGGGATGTGCGGGCGGATGGCGTCACTGACTTCGAGGTGCTCGCCGTGGTCGCGCGAAGCTGTCGCGCACTTGATCCGGCGCAGACCGATGAGTGGAAAAATCTCGGAATCTCAACGAGTGGCAGTGTCATTGGGTTCCGCCATGCTTAACCTAATTCGAGGAAGGTTGTTGTGGGTGTGAGACAGGTGGTGCGATTTGTCGAACTTGGTGAAAAGGTCTTTCCTTCTGTTGTTCGCGGCGTTGTTCGTCATGTCGTCCAGTCAGCACGTGGCCCATGCGGACGACTACTACTTGCTCGGCCGTTTCAACGTCTTGGCTGACAAGTACGTCAATGCTTACGTCAACTTCCGAGACGCTCAGGAGCACAATGGGTGGTGTTATGTGCCGAAAAATCCTGATATGCGCAAGAACTCATGGTCCTGCACCGTGGTCGAGGACCTGTCCGGTGGACCTAGAACCTTGATCAGAAGCCCTGGCGACGGGGCTCGTGCAGACTTCGCCGGTGCCACCCACATCGCACGGGTGCGCCAGCCGTCCGCGAACTTCAAACCTTTCTGTCTTCCTCGGTACGAAGAGGTGTCCAGCCGAATCCACCTGGTCTACTACTGCGCTTACTGGGTTAGGTCGTGACAACTGCTCGCGCAAGGCCTGCGGCCGAGGACAGGTAGGCACGGCGATGTGCCAGGCGACGCAGTCTGCGGTGGGTGGGCCTCATGTGAGGTCGAGTGATCGCAGGCTGCGAAGCCTTCCGGCTTGACGACAGCCGTCTGGCTGCGGGCACTGTCCCCGGTGCGGCCCGGCCGTGAGGCACCTCGATGCTCACCGTTGTCATCGCTGCCCAGACGGCTCCAGGGTGGTGGCGGCTGACACGGAGGCCCACAGCGCGTCGAGCAGCGTGGTGAACACCTGCTCGTGATCGTCCGTGTCCAATGCTGGAAGATTGCTGGCGATCCTGGGGAACCGGCGTGGAGAGATCGCGACGCGAACGCCAGGCCAGGACCGTTCCTCAAATATCCTGACGCGGGCTGGAAGTATCGCGTAAGCCGCTCGCATGCCAGCGTAAGCAAGCAACGCGTCGGTGAGCATCCTCTGATGGCGAGCTACGGCTTCACCTCGAAGGCCAGTCTCCTCCAGGCTGCCCAGGATCAGTTCGATAACAGCGAACTCGCCAGGACCGCGCGTAATGCAGGAAGCGTTCGTTGCGATGTAGGGATGAGCCACAAACACGTCTACCAGGTGCAGTGCAAGTGTTCGCACTCGTTCCTGTGGGGACAAGCCGGCCGCTACTCGGTTGACGGCCGTTTGCAACAGTCTGTCGCCGACGGCCAGCAAGAGTTCTTGATGGTTCACGAAGTACCGCCACAGCGTCGACCTGTCGACTCCGAGCTCCTCGCCGACGTTTGCGCCGGTCAATCCCTCTGGCTGTGCCCGTGCCGCGACGGTCACTGCAGCGGTGACAATCGACTCACGAGTCAACATCGGGCGTCGGCCTCTGGGCACGATCCACCTCAATCATCCATGATGTCATACGATGTAACTTGAACACTGTCTCATTGCCGTCCTTGCGGCGAGCCTGGTTGAAGATGTTCCTCGAAGTTCGGATAGCGGACGATGAAAGTGTTCTTGCTTCGTCGCTAGTGCGGGCCAGGGGAGACTTCGGCAAGTCGACGTGGACGCTCTGATCCTCTTGAGGCCACGGGATCGGTGGCGGCGACACTTCCCGCTCGAGGAACTCGTAGAACGCCCGGCGCCGGCAGAGCTGAGATGACTTCTCAGTCTGGAAGTGCAGGCAGGACGCCGTTCCGGGATGAGGTTCAGCGTCTCAATCGAGACACCCGCTCCTTGGTCTCTCGGCAAACGGCTGAGCACTGGTCGCGTGTCAGCGATCAGGTTCACTCCAGACCGTCCACATTGCTGCATTTCCGAAATTTGCTGAAATCTCTGTAATTGTATGGATTGACGCACATGACGCATCGTTTGGCGCTAAACTTTTTCCGGATCTTTCCTTTCTGCTGAACTTGTGACTGGCGGTCGAACGCCAATTCGATCCCTTCAGCGTCTTCGCTGCGGCGGCACACCTTCGCGTGCTGTTGACACCTACCGGCGTTCGAAGATGTCACGCCGTGTGCCGGCGTCCGACGAAACGCGAAACCACCACTTCTGTTGGCGAGAAGGACAGTGGCATGATTGATGAGCAGGACGACGAGACCTACGACTACGACTACGACGTCGGCATCATCGGCGGCGGTCCGGCCGGGTCGACCCTGGCCTGCTACCTGGCCAAGGCGGGGATGTCCGTCGCCGTGTTCGAAAGCGAGTTCTTCCCGCGCGAACACGTCGGTGAGTCACTGCTGCCCACGATCATCCCGGTACTGCACGACATCGGCGCCATCGACAAGATCGAGAACTGCTCTTTCGCGCGCAAGTACGGTGCGGCGTGGATCTCGTCCCACTCCAGCCCGGCAGGCACCACGGAGTTCTGCGCCAACTCCCGCGAGTTCGGTGTCGCCGAGCTCGCCTACGGGGAGCCCAACCAACCCGGAGTGGATCGCGGTTACAGCTGGCACGTCGACCGCAGCCAGTTCGACCTGATCTTGTTGAAGCACGCCGAGGACCTGGGCGCCGAGATTTGTGAGGGTGTGAGGGTCAGCCGGGTTGATTTCGCCGAATCTGACAAGCCCCTGCTCGAGGTGAAGGTCGGTGGCCTGCGGGTCGACATCCCGGTTCGGATGGTGGTCGACGCCAGCGGGCGGCAGACGCTCCTCGGCGACCAACTCGAGCTCAAGGTCAACGAGCCGGCGTTCGACCAGTGCGCGGTGCACACTTGGTTCGAGGACCTCGACCAGGTATCGCTGGAGCGACGGCCGCTGTACGCCGACTACACCCAGGTGCACTTCCTGCCGCAAGAGGAAACTTGGGTGTGGCAGATCCCGATCACCAGAACGATCACGTCGATCGGTGCGGTCACCCAGAAAAGGCGTTTCAAGGCTGACATGGACGACTCGGAAGGATTCTTCTGGAAGGCCGTGAACGGCTGCCCCGGACTTCCTGAGGCACTTGGCAAGGCGAAACGAATCCGTAAGTTCATGTCGGAAGACGACTGTAGATACAGCATGCAAGAAATTTCCGGTGATGGCAGGCTGCTCGTCGGCGACGCGGCGTCGTTCGTCGATCCGATCTTCTCCAGCGGCGTCAGCTTCGCAATGATCAGCGCCAGGCTCGCTGCGAAGACCATCGTCGCCGCTCACCATGCAGGCGACTTCGCCAAGGCACGGTTCGACGACTACGTAAGCACTCTCCAACGAGGCATGCGCATCTCGAATGACTTCTCCTCCATGTACTACCGGCTGAACGTGCTTTTCAACGTTTTTCTCGACGATCCTCGCTATCGGGACGATGTCATCCGGATGTTGCAGGGAGACGTGTTCGACATGGGCGAATCTGTCGCTCTCACTGCCATGAAGAAGTACATCGCTGCCAGGGACCCGCAGCGCAGGTGACGAGGTGGATGTAGGACTTGCCGGAGTTCGTGTTGACACTGGTGACCTCGCCAAGCTGCAACCGGTAGATCGCCTGCGAGCGCGGGCCTCTGATCGTGGCGACCGCACAGGTCCAGTTGCGTGCCAGGTCAGCTGCTCAAAGCGTCTTCGTCCTCGCGAATCGTCTTCTGGTGCGGGCCCCGTGACCGCCGGACCTTGCCAGGCGAAGGACGCCGCGACGAGCAGTACCGCGGTCACGCACCCGTGCGCGGGTCCCCCGCGGCGTGGTGACTGCTCGGTGTGGTGAAGAGGACGAGAGCCAGGTGATGTTGAACATGCTTGAACCGCGCCAGGGCCACGACGCGCCACCTAGGCGCGAAAGCCGCAGGTCCCTCAGAAGGTCGTGAAAATCGGACGCTCGTCGTGCGGGGGCGCTGACACTGTGTTTTACGAAATTTTCCTGAATTCTCCCGTGGACGGCGCAAAAGGTGAGAAATAAGGTTCCCTGGGCTGCAGTACGTGAAGTCCGGAGTAGTTCGTGCTCCGTCACCGGGAAGGTCTTGACAATGGTCTCAATGAAACGTGTGGCGCTTCTTTCTCTCGTTCTGGCGTCCCTGTTCGTCATGAACGGTACCGCTTCGGCCGCTACCTACTACCTGGAGAAGGTGTACAACGCGAACTCCGGCGGCGGGACGCTCGGCGACAAGCACCTGCGCCTCTACGACAACGCTCAGGACGCGAAGAACCACGAAGGGTGGTGCTACGTGCCTGGGGACCGGGCGCATCGCAGCAACAGCTGGTCGTGCACCGTTATCGGGCGCAGCGGGACCTACAACGGCAGCTTCAACGGCGTCATTCTCAAGACCTATTCCAACGGTCAGTACGTGACGACGAACGGCAAGATCAACCGCGCCTACAAGAAGGCTCAGTACAACGGGCAGCGGCCGTACTGCCTTCCGCAGGGCGTTGTGCCGGTAGGCGCCGACGACAATTACCGCTCGTACCTGTGTGCCTACTGGGCTTAGCACTGCAACGGCGCTCAAGTGAGTAGAGGGCCGCTTCGTTCGTAGTGGCCGAGTCTGGCCTGGTCGTACCGGCGTCGTCTGCCCCGGCACGACCAGGCCGGACATGTTCGGTGTTGCGGTGATGTGCATGACCAGTTTGGACAGCAGCCGGCGGAACTCGGGGGACGTCAGGTCGATCATGCCCTGTTCGCCCACACTGATTCCCCTTCAGGACAACGGATCTAGTGTCCACGCGCCGAGCGCGCGAGCGTCGACTGCGCACTTGGTGGTGATCTCGTGGCTGACGGTGCAGAGGATGCTGGCTGTTCCGAGAAATCTCCATGGCGCACCTCATCTGATTCGGTGTCACCCGCGGCCAGATGACGCCGGGTCGATCCGCGGACGATCAGCCGCGTGGGCAGCTTGATGTCCGCGCTGGTGTCGGCGGTGCCCGCGATCATGTTCATGAGCAGGTCAGCAGCCACCGCTCCCTGCTCGCGAGCGGGTTGCGCAATCGTGGTCAGGTCAAGAGCCGGGGCGAGCTCGTGGTCGTCGAATCCGATCAGCGACACGTCCTCCGGCACGCGGACACCTGTACGTCGCAGTGACCGAAGTGCGCCGAAAGCCATCTCATCGGATTCTGTGAAGATCGCAGAAGGCAAGGTCGAGCGTGTCAGCAAGCGGTCCATGCCCTGGATGCCGCCCTCGGCTCCCCACCGATCTACGACGATCACGTCGGTGTCGTGTCCCAGAGCGGCCACTGCGGCTTCGAATCCGGCGCGGCGCGGCGTGACGGTGCCGACGAGAGCGTCGGTGTTGCCCGAGATCATGGCGATGTCAGTGTGGCCTAGAAGGGCCAGGTGCTTCACCGCTGCCGCCGCGCCGGCCTCGTCGTCGATCCCTACCCGAGGCAGGAGCGTTCGTATCCCGTTCACGGCGACGACGGGAACGTCCAGCTTGCGCAGCACGGCCTGCTCTTCACCTGTCAGCACAGCGGCTACCGCGAGAACCCCGTCGACCCGCCGTCGCATCGGCGAGCTGGAGAAGAAGTGGTCGCGCGCTTCTGCGTCGCCGACGTTGTACATCAGCAGGTCATATCCGGCGGCTCGAAGCGCGCTGTCGACGCCTTCGAGCACGGAGGTCAGGAACCAGCGGTAGTCGAAAGACGCCAGCACCCCGATGCTGCTGGTGCGACCCGTCGCCAGGCCGGCGGCCGCGGGAGAGGGCACGTAGGCGAGTTCGTCCACTGCGCGGCGCACTCGTTCATGCGTGGCAGCGGCGACGTTGGTCTCCCCGCGCAGTGATCTGGACACCGTCGACACCGACACGCCGGCGCGGCGCGCGACGTCGACGATGCTCACGGTGCTTCGGGTGCGTCGTCGTTCAACCATGGTGCTCCTGACCGTCCGCATTTCTATGAAAGCGTTCTCATTTTGAGCATGGCACAGGCCACATTTCCCTGACAGAGTGTCGCTCGGATCGACCGCGAACCCGATCTGCGGGAATCATAATCGCAGGTCCGACCCCTCATCGTGGAGGAAAAGTGAAGTTTCGGTTGCTTGCCAGATGTGCCACAGCCGGGCTGGTAGCGCTAGTCACCACTGGCTGTTTGTCGACTCAGGACGGAAGTGGCGGCACCAGCTCGGGCAGTGCCGGAGACCGGAAGGTCGAGATCCTGGGCGCGTTCTCCGGAGCGGAGGAGCAGGCGTTCCTGGCTTCGATCGCCGGGTTCGAGCAGTCATCCGGTATCGACATCACCTACGTGCCGTCGACCAGTCTCGGCGAGCTCATCCGCAGCAGGGTGGCGGGCAACAACCTGCCTGACATCACGATGTTCCCGTCGCCCGGCAACCTGCTGGACATCGCCGAGTTGGGTGGCATGGTGCCCCTGGACGGCATGCTGGACCTGCCTGCGTTGAAGAGCACGTTGGTGCCGGGGCTCATGGAGGCGACCGAGAACGCGGAAGGCAAGACCTTCGGCGTCCCGATCCGCATGGCCGTCAAGAGCGTTGTCTGGACTGCGAAGCCGCAATTCCAGGCGGCTGGCTACACCGTTCCGACGGACGCTGCGGGACTGCGCGCTCTCACGGAGAAGATCAAGTCCACCGGTGTAACGCCTTGGTGCCTCGGCATGGAGTCCGGCCCGGCGACCGGATGGGTCGCGACCGACTGGATCGAGGAGTACGTGCTGCGCATCGGTGGCCCCGAGGTCTACGACCAGTGGGTCACCCACAAGATCCCCTTCAACTCACCGGTGGTGAAGCAGGCCGCCGAGGCGTTCGCCGAGATCGCCTTCCCGAAGGGCAACGTCCTCGGCGGACGCGAAGCGATCACCAGCACTCCGTTCGGCACGGCAGGCAACTCGATGTTCGATTCGAAGCCTGGCTGCTACCTGATGCGTCAGGGCAACTTCATCGCCAGTGGTGACTTCTTCCCGAAGAACATCACCAGCAGCCTCGACACCAGCACCACCACCTTCCAACTCCCGCCGACCGACCCTTCCGGACCCGCCGGCGCGAATCCGGTGCTTCTCGGCGGCGACCTCGCTGCGGCGTTCAAGGGCGATGACCCGGACGTCAAGGCCGTCATGGAGTTCCTGTCCTCCGACAAGTTCGGCGCGGAGTGGGCCAAGATCGGCGGGTGGCTCTCGCCGCACAAGACCTTCGACGCGAGCAATTACCCCGACCAGACGACGCGTGACATCGCGAAGATCGCAGTCAATGCGACTTCGTCCGTGTTCGACGGATCGGACCGCATGCCGGCCGCCGTCGGATCTGGCAGCTTCTGGCGTGGCATGACTGCCTGGGTGAGCGGTCAGAAGGATCTCGACACCGTGCTGAACGAGATCGAAGCCAGCTGGCCCGAGAAGTAGCCAATTCCGGGCAGCGGCTGGCTCTCGTCCTCCGCCGTCCTGTGATCCTGACAGTGGGTTAACCGCGATGATCAAGATTCTCAACGCAGTCCTGGCCATCGCCGGCGGCGTGGCAGGTGCGATGGTCTTCTACTACGTTCTCAACAGGTTGGTGCAGCTTCTGCCCGGCAAATGGGAACAGCGCGTCAAGCCTTGGGTGTTCGCTGGACCTGCCCTGCTGTTCATCGGGCTGTTCCTGATCTACCCCGCGCTGCGGACGATCCTCGTGAGCTTCGCCAACGCGCGCACAACGGCTTACGTCGGCTTCGACAACTACATCGACCTGCTTTCTTCGGGCGAGTTCCGGGCCGCGCTGGGCAACACCCTGTTGTGGATCGTCGTCGTGCCGGCGGTGGTCATCGTGTTCGGTCTGGCCGTCGCGGTGCTGGCGGATCGGCTCGGCTCTCGTGGAGAGAAGACCGTCAAGACGCTGATCTTCATGCCGATGGCGATCAGCATGGTCGGTGCCGGGACCATCTGGGGTTTCATCTACACCTTCCGTCCCGAGGGACGGCCGCAGATCGGCGTGCTCAACGCCATCGTCACAGGACTGGGCGGCAGTCCCGTGTCGTGGCTTCAAATCGACACCGGCAAGCTCAACAGCGTCCTTCTAATGATCATCCTGGTCTGGATCCAGACCGGGTTCGCGATGGTGTTGCTGTCCGCGGCGATCAAGGGTGTTCCAGAGGAAACGATCGAAGCAGCGCGGATCGACGGTGCCACCGAGGTGCAGACTTTCCTCCGCATCGTCGTCCCGCAGATCTGGCCGACCGTCGTCACGGTGTTCGTCACCGTGCTGATCACAGTGCTGAAGATCTTCGACATCGTGTACGTCACGACGGGCGGCAACTTCGGCACCGACATCATCGCCAACGCGTTTTTCAGGGAGCTGTTCACCAATGGGAACAACGGCAGGGCTGGCGCCATCGTGGTGATGTTGATGATCGCGATCGTCCCGGTGATGGTGTACCAGGTGCGCCACTTCCGCATGCAGGAGGCCAGGTCGTGAGCACCGGGGTGAGCACCGCGCCCAGAGCCCGCACCTCGAAGTCCGAACCAGCGGTCGTGCCTGTGGTCCGCAGACTGCGGTTGAGGCCTGGCCGTGCAGGTGCTCTGGTCAAGGTCATCCTCGTCGTGCTCTGCCTGATATGGGTGGCTCCCACGTTCGGCTTGCTAGTCACGTCGTTCAGGTCGAAGGACGCGATCGACTCGTCGGGCTGGTGGACTGCCCTCGCGAACCCCTTGGACTTCACCCAATGGTCGCTCGACAACTACGGCGAGGTGTTGTTCGGACGAGGAATGGGAGAGGCGTTCGTCAACAGCCTGGTCGTCGCGGTCCCCGCCACGGTGATCCCGATCCTCATCGCGGCGTTCGCCGCGTATGCGTTCACGTTCATGCGCTTCGCAGGCAGGGAAACCCTCTTCGTGGTGGTCGTCGCGCTACTGGTCGTGCCCAACCAGGTGGCGCTGGTGCCCGTGCTGCAGCTCTACGGACAACTCGGCATCAACGGCACCTTCCTGGCCGTGTGGCTGGTCCACACCGGTTTCGGGATGCCGCTGGCGATCTTCATCCTGCGCACCTACATGCAGACGTTGCCGAAGTCGATCATCGAGTCCGCCGCTGTGGACGGGGCCAGCCACTTCACCACGTTCTGGCGTCTTGTGGTTCCGATGTCAACGCCTGCGTTGGCGTCCTTCGCGATCTTCCAGTTCCTGTGGGTGTGGAACGACCTGCTCGTCGCGTTGCTGTTCATCGGCTCCGGCCCGAACCAGGTCGTCACCGTCAAACTGGCGAGTCTGGTCAGCTCCATGGGGCAGGGCTGGCAACTGCTCACCGCCGGCGCGTTCATCAGCATCTCCGTTCCGCTACTGATTTTTGTGACGCTGCAACGCTTTTTCGTTCGCGGTCTCGCCGCGGGCGCTGTGAAGGGATGAACACGTGCTCGACTGCAGTAGTTTCGCTGTGGCAGCTCGACCAAGGCTGCATCTGAGCACTGCTCGCGGCTGGATCAACGACCCGCACGGCGTCACGTGGTACGAGGGGCGCTACCACGTGTTCTTCCAGCACGTGCCGGACACCCCCACGTGGGCGACGCACTGCCACTGGGGACACATGAGCGGTTCCGACCTCGTGAACTGGAACGACGACACCGCAATCGCACTGAAACCAGACGACGGCGAAGCCGGTTGCTGGTCGGGCACGCTGGTGCTCGACGACGACCGCCCGACGATCCTCTACACGAGTGTGGGGAGTGTCGATCGCAACGACAGCCGGATCGTCATGGCCCTGGGCGACAACGAGATGCGCAACTGGGAGAAGCTGCCAACCCCTGTACTGGAGGCACCTCCCGGAGTGACCGAATTTCGTGATCCTTCGGTACACCGCGACGGCGCAGGGTGGCGAATGGTGGTCGGCTGCCGTTACCAGGGCGCGGCTACGGCGTTGATGTTCCGCTCACTCGACCTGCGCCAGTGGTCAGAGCCCACCATCCTCTGCCAGCGGAAGTCCGATCCCGCCGACCCGCTGTTCACCGGCGACGGGTGGGAGTGCGTGCAGTTCATCGAGATCGACGGCGTGTGGGTGTTGATCGCGTGCGCTTGGACGAACAAACCGGACGACCGGATGGTGTACGCCGTCGGGGACTTCGACGGCGCTGTGTTCGAACCCCGATCCTGGCATCGCCTCGACCACGGCGGAACGCTCTACGCCACCACCACGTTCCGCGATGCCGACGGTCGGTGGTGTGCCTTGTCGTGGATCCGCGAGCTCGAACCGCCGCGGTCTGGACGAGTCAGGGCGGGAGCCTTGTCCCTGCCGCACCGTCTTTCGGTAGTGGACGACCGATTGGTGATCGCCCCTCATCCCGACGTCGACCGCCTGCTCGGGCCCGACCTGCCGCTCGACGAACCCCTCCCACCTCAGTTCGACCTGCAATTGACGCTGGTGGCACCTGTGCGGATCGGCTGTCTCGAGCTCGAGCACGACGGCGAGAACATCCTGCTCGCGGTCGGATCGGCACCGGTGCGCCGGATACCGGCCCCTGCGGGATCTGTTGTCCGCGTCGTGGTGGACGAGGACATCGCAGAGGTCTTCGCCGGCGGTGAGGTCGCTGTGGTACGCGTACCCGATCAAACCGACCGCATCGTCGGCTTAGGAGCGAATATGCGGCTGCGGACTCTTGATTGCCGCGAAACGACAGAGGTCGCGGAGTTCGGCAAATGATCTGACGTGCGCACATCGTCGCGATTGCGTTCGGGCTGGAGAAGAAGGACTGGTCGGAGATGGCCATCTGAGCTGTGGCGGCGATCGAGGGTGCACGGCGAGAATCCGTAGTACCTTCGCCGTCGGCGTAACCGCGCCTGGTGAGCTGAGTCGTGCACGACCTGACCGCGGCACGTGAACATGGACTGTGTCCCCTCTGTCGTGGTAATTCGGTTTCGACAGGGTTGGCGTCTGCCGGCCTGGCCGAGGATCTCAAGGTCGAGTTCTGCTTGATCACGGGTTATTCTGGAGTTTTTCCGTTTTTTTCTAGTGGATCCGCGAAGTCGGCATCGCTACTGTTTTTTTATTGCCACTGTGAAAATTCTCGACAACAGTTATCGATCACGTGGCATGTCGACTTGTTTCGAAGGCAGCGTCGTCGTTCAGGTCGCCTTGATTGCTCAGCTTGACTTAATTTTGTTTTTCGCAGGGTTCGGTCGATTTATCGTACGGATTGCTGCGCAGTTTTGTTTCTGTGTCAATATCCTTTAGGTGCCGCTCCATGCTGGTGCCTATCTGGGCGCCGGGGGCGTAGTCATTTCATGTAGTCACTGCTTGCTCACGCCCTGACGTGCGTACGAGCAGCCCACCGGCGCGTCCCATCAGGGCAGTAAACCTGCACTCCAGGAGGTTGTAGTGAACAACGATGTTGCTGCACCACTTCACCGCCGCACGACCAGGAACTGGGCCGGGACCGCACGCCGGGCAGCTGTCGTGCTGGTGACCGCCGCAGCGGTCGGCTCCGGGCTCGTCCAAGGCACCACCGCCAACGCGGCGCCACCGCACTCAGTGCCCTACAAGACCGTCGAGTCGATCCAGGCGGTGAGCGGAAAGGGGTGCCGGGTAAGCCACCACTACAAGGTCGACGCGAGTAGCGCCAAAGAGGCGTTCAACATCCACTCCTACGTCGTCCGCTCCAGCAACGGCCAGAACAACGGCACGCCCATGACCGTTCAGTCCAGCTGGAAGCAGGGGCAAACTCAGTTCACCATCACTGCGTACACCGATGTTCGCGGTGTGGCGACCCAGGACTGCATCGCGAGCAAGGTCGCTCCGCATCGCGGCCGCGACCTGAGGCAGATTCCGTCCTGGGCCAGGGGAGTCCTCGCCGGGCTGGCGTCGACCGCCGTCTACATCGCGGTCACGGTCTTCGCCACGGCCGCGGCTGCAGTGGTGACCGGCGGCACCGGATCAGTGGCCGCCGCCGTCATCGGTGGTTGCGTCGGTGGTGCGCTGTCCGCATATGTGGGCAACGCGCTCCTCGGGATCACCAACAAGGGAACGTTGATCGGCAGTTCACTCTTCAACTGCCTGGCCGGCGCCTCCGGGGCCACGGTGTTCGCGCGAGGCATCGCCAGGATGGAAACCTGGATCGTCGAGAGCGCGACGGTGAACGCCTTGCGCCAGCGTGCAGTGGGCTGGGCGGATGCCACGCTGTATGGCGCGACTATGGAGACTCGAGCAGCTATTCGCGCCGCCCGCGCGCGTTTCGGAGTCTGAGTCAGGACTACGTGATGCATTCTGATTAGCGGACTGTAGGATCCCTCCGCGCCAAACGGCGCGGGGGGATCACTCATCTGAAGAGAACTCGTTCAAGGTCGCCCCGACACTTCAGCGCCTACGGGCCGCACAAACGGAAATGATGCGGGGCAGGCGGTTGATCCGGCAGCGGCTCAGCATGGCGTCCACGGTCGCGACAGCCAAGTCCAGCGGTCGGCGCTCTGGACTCATCTGCTTTCACGGAGCCTTTGATCCTGGATCACATGCTTTGGTGCGCAAGGGATGTAGGCCACAACCGGGGATTGTCGGTGTGACAACAGAGGAAGCCATCGGTGGTAGGGGCTGTCGACCAAGATCAGTGCTGTCGCACCGAGGGCTTCGGATGCTGTTCTACCGTGCCGCACTGCCGTCGTCACACCAGACCCTGACCTTCGTGTCGCTTGATCCGTGCTGGGGTTGACGGCGCCGGAGATGACGTTCCGAGCAGCTCGTATTGCGCCGACGTGGAGTCGGACGTGAGGGTTCCGTGCGGGCGTGGACCGTCGTGTTACCGCCCCCAGCGGACTGGTCGTCGCCGCGACTGACATGGGTGTCGCTGGCCGGCAGCGGTTCGGTCGGGCAGCGCCTAGTCAAGGACCACCACGTTGTCGATGAGCACGCAGCAGGTCGGCTGATCTCACACCGGATGCGCGGATTCCTGGAAACCTTCCGATATCCGCGAAAGACCATTCTTGCGCCTCGAGTGCGAGAGATGGCGATGATTAACTTCTCATCAACGACGGAGTGTGTCCTCAAGGCATTGACCTGCGCGTCCTGCCGAAGTCATGGGAGAGCAGGTTCGTTCCCGTGGCAACGCACACCATGGGATGGAGACGGCATGAGCCAGACCGCGAGGTCATCCGCACCGATGCCGGAAGGCGCCTCCACCCGGACGCCAGTAGCGCCGGGCGGCTTGCCACTGCTGGGACACATCGTGCCGCTCGCGCGGAACCCGCTGAAATTCCTGGATTCCCTGCGCGACCACGGTCCGGTCGTCCGCATCCAGATCGGCACCAAATCGGCTTACGTGGTGACCGATGCGGACACCACTCACACGGTGCTGGTCACCGGAGCCAAGACGTTCGCGAAGGGCGGGCGCTTCATCGAGGCCCTGCGCGGATTCGCGGGCGATGGATTGGCCACGATGGACGACGGAAGCCCGCACCGCAGGCAGCGCAAGCTGATCCAGCCCATGTTCACCCGCGCCTACATCGCCGCACGCGGAGATGCGCTGATCAAACTGGTGCACAGCACCGTGGCGACCTGGGCCGAGGGCCGTCCGCGCGATGTGACCCTGGATCTCGAGGACCTGACCCGCTCCGCATTCGTGACCGCCCTTTTCGGCGCCGAACTGTCCCCGGCTACTCGCCAGAAGCTGCATGAACTGCTACCCGACGTCATGGCGGGCGCGATTCGCGCGACGGTGCTGCCCGCAGCGCTGGCGAGGCTCCCACTGCCCGCGCAGCGGCGCAACCAGTCGAGCCTGCGGCGACTGCACCAGGTCATCGGGGA
The DNA here is from genome assembly GCF_003350445.1 of Lentzea flaviverrucosa. Classification (NCBI taxonomy): domain Bacteria; kingdom Bacillati; phylum Actinomycetota; class Actinomycetes; order Pseudonocardiales; family Pseudonocardiaceae; genus Lentzea; species Lentzea flaviverrucosa. The sequence goes on along the minus strand of NZ_QQAU01000017.1, from coordinate 184,261 downwards.
CGTCATCGACCAGCACCAGGCGCGCCGCAGCGCTGGCGATGTCGAACAGGACGAGGACAGCGGACTGCTGACCAAGTTCCTGGACGCGCGTGACCCGAACACCGGTGAAGGCATGAGCCGGAAGCAGATCGAGGACGAGGTCAGCACGTTTCTGTCGACCAGCAGCGCCAGCACCACCGCCGTCCTGGCGATCGCGCTGAAGGAACTCGCCGAAAACCCCGCTGCAGCCCGGTTGCTGGAAGCCGAGATCGCCAGGGTCGCCGGCGGACGGCAACTCACCTACTCCGATCTTCCTGACCTGGTGTACGCCCGGCAGGTGATTCAAGAAACCATGCGGATGCACGGACCGGTATGGGTCTTGACGCGTCGAGTGGTCGAGGACACGACGCTCGCAGGCTGCTCCGTACCGAAGGGCGCTGACCTGATCTTCAGCCCTTACGTGGTCCAACGAGATCCAGAGGTGTTCCGCGACCCCGACCGCTTCGACCCCGACCGCTGGTCACCAGAGCGCGCATCAGAAGTACCGCGGAACTCCTTCATCGCATTCGGCACCGGCTCTCGGGGTTGCGTTGCCGAGTCCTACGCCTGGGTGCAGATGATCCTCATCCTCTCGGGCATCGTCGCCCGTTGGCGGTTGGTCCCCGACGAGGGCCAACCGTCGCGCATGGTCACGGGCGTCACCGTGCACTTGGACAAGTTGGTCGTGACCCCTCGTGCACGATAAGACAGCGACCCCGCTCGACTCCTCCGACTCGATCGCCACGCCCCCGCTGTACTGCCCTCTTCCCACGGCTCGCCATCCAGCGGGTGAGCAGATCGCTCGCGGCAGTCTCGACTTCTTGGTCCGCTTCGGCTTGTGCCGCGACGAAGAAGAGCGAGTGGCCATCGCAGCCAACCGCGCAGGCGATTGGTGCTGCCGCATCGCGCCCCATGCCGCGCAAGAACAGTTGCAGCTGATCTCGGACTGGGTCCATCTCGGCTTCCTGGTCGATGACCGGCGTTTCGATGGCGGACCGCTGGTCAGATCGCCGGAGCGACTCATCCCGATGATGATGCACCTGCTGTTCACGTTGGAGCACCCGGAGACCACCCGAAGCGACGACCCGTTCGTCGAAGCATGGCGCGACATCTCCAACCGTGCCAGAGCAAGTGCGGATCCGGTCGCGGTACGGCGCTGGGCTGACGGCAACATGGAGTGGTTCTTCGCGGTGTCGTGCCTGCTCAGCCACCGAGTGGCAGGAACAATGCCGTCCTTGGACGAGTACGCGAACTTGGGGCCGCGGGATCGGGGTATGAGGCTGGTCGGCTCCTTGGTGGAGCTGGCAGAGGGAACGACGCTGCCTGACAGCGTCCGGGAAAGCGGGGAGGTCCGCGCAATCACCCAGGCGGCCTACCTGCTCGTCACGATCGCAAGTGACATCTTCTCCTTCGCCAAGGAAGCCAAGCACGACGTCCTGGAGTCCAATACGGTCGGTGTGATCCGCTACGCGCGAAAATGCTCGAACCACGAGGCGATGGCCAGGACAGTTGCGCTGCACGACCGGATGATGTGCCTGTACTTGGGCTTGAGAAGGAAGATCCAGCTGACGGGCGATACCCGCTTACGACAGCACGTCCGTCAGATGGACCACCTCGTCCGCGGCAACTTGGAGTGGAGCGCGCAAGTCCCTCGCTACAGAAACCGGACCGAGCGCCCTGTTTCAGCAGTGTCGGACGCACCGCGCGACGCTCACCTGACAGCGCCACCGGACATGCCTTCGATCTCTTGGTGGTGGAACCACCTGGGCGATGACGCGGGCACCAGCGCGGCACAGATCGACACCGGGACGTAGGGCGTATCCGGTGCGGACCTGGCGGCTGATGCGGCTCCCGCCACGGGTGCTCGTCCAGCCGTCCAGTCCGGTCTCAGGCTTCGATTCCCCGGACGTTCTCCACGCCGGACGTCATGTCGGTGATCGGGTGCACTTCAGTCCACTGACCGGGACTCAGTGGACTGACGGAGAACGTCGTTCTACCTGAGGCGATCTCGTGTCCTGCGGATGCCCACGGTTCGTCTGCGGCGAGCACGGCCAGCACGGTGAGCTGCGTTGCCGCGGCGGCTGCGTCCATGATCGATGGCAGCGGAACCTCTACCGTCTGTCGTGCCCGTAGAACAGGCACGCTCAGATCGCCGCCGGCGATGGTGACATCCAGTTCTCGCATCGACCAGGTGAAGGCCAAGTGCTCAGTGGAACGATGGTCGTGCCTGTTCTCGATCGTGATCAGTCCGGCGCTGACGTCGATCGAAATACGAACTGGCTCAAAGAACTTCTTGTACTGCAACAGGATGGCGCTGCGTGTTCGGCCGGGCGACAGCGGTCCGGCCGATCCGAGGTGGACCGCTCCCGCCGAGGGTGACCGCATGACGTTCTCATCGCTCCAATCCAGCAGAAAGCCTCCTGCCAGCCGTTCGTAGCGGTCGAAGAGAGCTTGGCACTCGCTCAAGCCGACGACGTCATCACCCGTTTCATGAGCGCACCTCTTGAGGATGAAGGGCAACGCGCGGCGGTGGGCATCGTTGCGGGGATCGGCGGCCGCCTCCTCCACGCGTCGACCTAGGAGTTCAAGCTCGGCGAGTGTTACGTGCCCCTGCGAGTAGATGTCGACGTAGGAGCACTCTTGGTCGCTCTCGTGGTGCACCAGACGCCTGGGGTCTCGAACGTGGGCCCAGGCGGCCATCTCCTCGATGTTGCGGCCCCCACCCGATCCGCCGCCCAATGACCACATGATCACACTCGGGTGGTTCTTGTCACGTTCCACGGTGCGCTGGACGCGGTCCAGGAACGCTTCGCTCCATTTCGGATCGTCTGACAGGCTCTGCGCGCTTCCGAACGCTCCGAGGTCGTGCGCCTCCAAGTCGCACTCGTCGACCACCCACAAGCCATAGGTGTCGCAGAGGTCGAGGAACGTCGCATGGGGAGGGTGGTGGCTCGTGTGAACGGCGTTGATGTTGTGCCGCTTCATCATCAGAACATCCTCGAGCATCGACTCCCGAGACACTGCGCGACCTGTTTCCGGATGCCACTCGGCACGCTTGACACCACGCAGGGACAACGGCTCGCCATTAGCTGTGAGCACACCGTTGACCACAGCTACCACGCGGAACCCCACTCTCAACGGAATCCGTTCCGTGTCGGTGCACAGCGTGCCCTCGTAGATCCGGGGCTGTTCGGCCGACCAGGGCGACACCCGCGGCAAGGTGTGAGTGATGTTCGTGGCCGCGTCGACCAGGTCCAGGTCTGGGATGGTCAGCATCGCCGGCGACGCGGTCTCGACGCACAAGGTTCCGCGTCCGGAGACGTGGTCGTAATCGGCGTGGACGAAGAAGTCGTTGATGCCGCCTGACGGACGCCACAGCAGCACGACATCGCGGAAGATCCCCGACAGGCGCCACGGCCACAGGTGTTCGAGGTAGCTGCCCGCGGACCACTGTCGCACCCGGACGGCGATGATGTTGCGACCCGGCCGCAGCAGGTGGCCGACATAGAACTCGTGGGTGAGCCCACTGCCCTCGGCGCTACCGACGAGCACACCGTTGGCCCACACCGTGAAGCACGAGTCGACGCCGTCGAACCTCAGCACCGCGCCGCCGTTTCCGGCGATCCAGTCGTGGCTCAGGTCGAACCGGCGGCGGTACTGCCCGGTGGGGTTCTTCTCAGGGGTGTGCGGCGGGTCGACGGTGAACGGCAAACCCGATCCGGTGTGGATCAGGCTCCCGTGACCGTGCAACTGCCAGTGGGCAGGAACCGGCAACTCGTCCCAGCTGCTGTCGTCGAAATCATCAGTGTGAAAATCCGCTGTGTCTTCGGCTGTTCCAGAAACCAGACGAAAGCGCCACGGCCCGTTGAGGGACAGGGCGGGTGCGTCAGAGGTGAAAGCTGCTCGCGGTGTGAGCCGGCCCCGGCCGGGATCGCGGTTCTCATGCGACGGGATCACTTCGAGCTCCCAGAGTGGATCGGGCCATCACACACCCTCGCAGCGTTCGGACGAGGTCGGCGTCAGGTACTGACCGCCGTCACCGTTGTGTGTTCACACTGCCAGCAGTGGTTCCGCGAGCACACGTGATCACGAGTACAGCGGCTAGATCCATGAACTGGTTCCGTACATTTCCCACATTGGTGCCGGAGGGTTTGCTCCGAGACCCGAATTCGCCCAGGCTTTATCCGCTATCTCAGGAAGATTTCATAGAAATCATAATTTTCCGGTAAGCGTTTTCCCGTCGTTGGTAGCTTGGTGATCCGCTTCTCACGTGCCATCGCCGCATGGTTCAGGGTGTGCGACGGCTCTCCAGCCTGTTCACTCGCGGAGGGGACCCATCGATGACAGATATCGATCAGGGCAGCCGGAAACCTGCTGACGTCGTCATTATCGGTGCCGGAATCATCGGTCTTGCCAACGCGTTGCAGCTGGCCAAACGCGGACTGACAGTGACTTTGATCGACAACGTGCGCAACCAGCGACGGAGTTTCAAGGTCGGTGAGTCCTTCCTGGTCTTCACCAGTGCCTTCCTGCGCACCATTGGTGAACTGGACGACTTCATCAGCGAAGAATCCTTCATCAAGGAGGGCGTCTGGTTCACCAGTGGCGCCGAACATCGCAAGGACTTCAGCGGATCCACTGAGTGGGCTGTCAACGCGGACCCGCACCCACCGCACTACCTCTTCGATGCGGCGGAGGACAAGAAGTGGTTCCGGTGCATGTTCCTTGACATGCAGATCGTCCGCCCGGAAGCCGAGGACGTCATGCGCGCCGCCGCGCACGCGCACCCGCGGATCACCTTCCTCGACTCGGCTCGGGTCCGTGAGGTGGACCTCGCGGAATCCGACGAACCGCATCAGGTGCACTGGAGCGAGGGCACAGAGCCGGGTGTGACACCGGCTCGGTGGGTGATCGACTGCTCCGGACGCAACCGTCTCCTCGCCCGCCACCTGGACCACACGGCGGAGAAGCGGGAGAACGACGAGGGTTTTCAGACCACCGCTGTGTGGGCTCAGTTCAGCGGCGTGACGGACGACAACTTCGACGAGCGATGGAAGCACCTGCTGGAGAACGGCCGAACCACGAGGCGTGACCTCTACACCGTTCACCTGTGGGGAGATGGTTACTGGATCTGGGTGATCCGCCTGTCCCAGGGCCGAGTGAGCGTCGGAGCCACGTTCGACAAGCGCAAACCTCCACCCGGCGCCAACCCGAGGGAGCAGTTCTGGAACTTGATGAAGCGCCATCCGGTTCTCGACGACGTGGTGAGAGACCACGAGCTTCTCGAGTTCAGGACTTTCCGCAACGCCCAGCACTGGACGGACACCTTCGCGAGCGAACGGCGCTACGCGATGGTGGGCGATGCGGGAAGCATCATCGACGCCTATTACAGCCAGGGAATCGCGCTGGCGCTGGTGACGAGTTGGCACCTGGCGAACGTGGTGCAACGCGATGTCCACCAGGGCTTGCTGGACCGGCCGTACATCGCTCGCATCAACCGCAACACGCGCCAAGACTGGCACATGTTGCGCAACATGGTTCGGGAGAAGTACACCTCGGCGGTCGAGGACCCGCGCTTCTTCCTGTTGTCGCACATCCTCGACATGGCTGTGTTTTGGTGCCTCGGCAGCACTCGGGCGAAGCTCACCCGGTGGCTGGTGGACACCGAGGGCGACACATCTCGAGAAACACCGGGCCTCGCTGCGGTGCGCAAGCGGCTGGAGTCACGTCTGTTCTACTCCCAGTCGATCTATTGGAGACTGCTTCCCCCCGAGCTCGTCCAACGCGCACAACGCCGCCTGCAGGCCGGTATCGCCGAACGGGCGCGGTGGCGCGTGTCCCACGGCGTGCGCACGCCGGCGATCACCAGCGTGCTGACCGTCACCGGGCCGCTCCCGAAGGTGTGGCGACTTCCTTTCGCTTCTGGCCAGACGTCTGTGAACGTGAGCTCGCACGACTTCGTCGAGCCCGCCGAGCTGCGTCCAGCCGGCACAGCGACCTGGTTCGACCGGCTCCCCATCTCTGTCAACACCCGGCTCGAGTGGGTGATCCGGCTGCGTCCTGTCGGCCTTCTTGCGACCTTCGCCGCGGGGTACCTCTGGGACGCCGCCGACACGGCCGTGCGCAGGAGCAGACACCGGCGACGGACACCAGCAGCGTCCGGTTCCGCTCGGGCCGAGGACCAGACCTCCGTGCGAAGGTGGGGCACGCCATGACCGAGCGCCGTCGGGTGGTCTACCTGAACCTGGGAGCGCCACATCTGGAGTACGCCGGCGTTGAGGTAGCCCTGCAACAGCGGGACGTCGACGCCGTACTGGTCCACCTCGACGCGGTCGACGACGTGGACTGGGACGCGGTGAACCTGGTCAGCATGCGAATGTGCCGCGGCTACCCCGCGCGGCCCGACTTCATCGACCGGGTGAACAGGTTGCACGACAGGCTTGTCAGCCGGGCAAATGGCCCCGTGCAGATGGTGAACTCGATCGAACTGGCTCGCGAGGCCATCGACAAGGGCGTGTACCTGCCCAGGTTGGAAAAGACGGGGATCGACCTGGTACCCACCCGGTGGATTCCCCGCGGATCCGACGTGCGGATGACCGACATCATGCAGGACACGGGGTGGAGCGACATCGTCATCAAGCCGACGGTGTCAGCCGGTTCTTGGCGCACGTTCCGGGTGTCCCGATCCGGTGTCAGCACCTCTGAAAGCCACATCGTCATCGGCGACGAGCCGCGTTCGCCCGAGCACCACCTGCGGCAACTGACCGCCACTCACGACGTCTCTGTGCAGTTGTTCCTCCCCGCCATCCTCGATGAAGGTGAACTGTCGTTCGTGTTCCTCGGAGGGGCGTTGAGCCACGTCGTCCGCAAAACCGTCGGCGACGGTGGTGGCTGGTGGGCTCATGAACGGCTCGGTGGAGTGAACCACCGGGTCGAGCCCTCCGCTGTCGACATCGCGTGGGCTTCGGAGGTGTACCAAGCCATCGAGCGCCTGTATGGCCCGGTGACGTTCGGTCGGGTGGACGGCATCCGGGGCCCTGACGGGAAGTTGCGACTGCTGGAGTGTGAACTTGCGATTCCTCGCCTGCTGCTTCCAGAGGGAGAAGCCTTCCAACGCTACGCGGAAGTGATCGTCTCAGTTCTTGACCGAAGTGCTTCGTTCGGCCGGCGTTGACTTGAACTGTGTCGCGCACGTCGGGTCCACTCTTGCCTGGCGCGTTGGTACCCGCTCGAAACCGGGGCCGGGCGCCAATCCACACCATCAGTTCGCAGACTTTCTGCTGCACAGTCCGCGCGCTCACGCGGATTCCTCCGCGAGGTCGTGATCGGTCGCACCGGCGAGTCGGCAGCGCCAGCACTCGGTCGCCTGCGGAGGTGATGCCGCTGTGCGCGTTGACCTGGGCACAGCTGGCCTTGCAGCGCCCGACCAGCCTGTGCGGCGGGCTGAGCCGACGACCTCCGCTGAGGAGCGCACTTTTCAGCTTGGTTGCTGCGCGTTCTCCGGGCGCCTTACTCGTCCGCAAGCACTACTGGACGAGTAAGTACTAAGCCCGAGCTGTGTCTGAAGACGGACCGAGGGTGTTCAAGATCCGTTTGTGACGAGAGAGCTGAACACCCTTTCACCGCCCCCACGTCAACATCGATGACCACCCGGGCAGCCCGTCCGGACCGGACCCACCCACCACGGCTGGCCGACGCCGAGCTGCTCACCCTCGCCGTCACCCGAGCCTTGCACGCCATCCGCTCTGAGGCCTGCCGGCTGCGTACCGAGGTCCCGTCGCTCAAGCAGGTAATCCGACTGCTCGCTGTCGGCACCGACCGCGGTTCTGCGTCTGGCCCGTGCGCCGACCTTGGAGTGCCGCGCCGGCAGGCCCGTAAGGTATGCCGCGCCTGCGAGCCTCGTGATCGTGACCACCAGCACCTCGGCTACCAGCAACAGCCAGTCCTGCACGGATCCGCCGGCTGCGGCGATGGCCGTGCTCGATCCGATGCTGGCGAAAAGAGGGAAGCAGCATCACCTGAGCAAAACCATGGAAACGCTCTCACGACTAGAAATCACCTGCTGGTGACCGAGCTGCCGTGAGAGCGCGACCGTTCTCTGAGAGGATCTTTCAGGCTCAACGCGATCAATGATCGAGTTGAGCCTTTTCTCTGGCGAGAGTGTGCTTGAAGGAATTCGTCAGCTAGTAGTCGTGCTCATCCCGCGCTGGATGGTGGTCAGTCGAATCAGTTTTCGCGCGAGACCTTCATCTAACCCGACCTTGTCGGTCCGGCGAAAGTCAGTTGTCGTCATTGGCGATGAATGTCCACCGTGCAAGGCCGACTCTTGGACAGAGTGACGAAAACGTACCTCGCGTCAGTGGGGATGTTGAAGTTGCAAAAGCTCGTGTTGATCGGGAATGAAAGGCAGTCGCTGTACCGAGAACCGTACACGGCGGTGGGGCCGGTTTGAACGCGAGTCATGATCGTGCTCGATCGTCCCGGGTCGGAACCGTGCTGAGGGTTCGTCACGCAGTCAAAACCGCCGCCGTTTTCCAGCCCGTAGGCCTTGGAGACACGGACGCTATTCGTGTCGTACTTGTTCTCCGTCACATACATCGTGAGTTCGCAGCGCTTCAACTTGCTAGGCCACTCGATGTAGCAGGTAGCGGCATCTGCGGCGGGCGCGGCAATGAACCCGGCACCCATGAATCCTCCTAGGGAAACCGCGATCGCCAGCGCAGATTGGAAAATTTTCCGCATGAATCCTCCGAATTTTCTCGCAATTTTCATAGTTAGGCGCCTTAGGCTAACGCAAGGTGGCCTGCCTGAAGTCAGCTCTTCATTATGTTTACGGATTCTTTCCGGAAATCTCGGTGGTACGAGCGGTTCCCATTGACACGGGTCTCTGCTGATGTTAGATACTGAGCTCGGGTCGAGTTTTTATCGAGACAACTCAATCAGGAGCATCGCTGATCAAACTGATTCCTGCGCTGTGGATGGTTGAATCAACGTGAAAGTTGCAATCAAATGACTGATAGATCGCTCTCTTTGAAGATGTTGTCGGTTCGCGTGCTTGCCGTTGGCTTGTCGCTCGGCGCATTGTTGTTCAATCCTGCGCCGCAGGCGGTTGCTGCAGTTGAGGACCGACACCACGTTGTGGTTGGTACAGATTCTCATATCGTCGATCACAGTGTTGAGATCTGGAATTACAATACCGGTAAGCGCGTCTGGAGGTCCGACGGTAAGCAGCTGAGCGTTTTTCGTCAAATCTTCACTTATAACTATACTTACTTACCGCGGAGGAAATGAGTACCTGAGGATTCAGGTGCACGCCAAGGCGGGTGCAAAAAATGACTACAATTATCTCGACATCAGGTGTGACTACTACATTAAAGCTGGTTGGACCAATACTCTCAACAGAGGTTCATGTAAGTGAACTCTGCTTGGAGGCATCCTGGTGGAGATCATTGTGAGGAGCTGAGCTGGCTCGATAGTGAATTTATGAGGTTGGGCCAGCCTGAGAGCGGATAGTCGACAGAAAATGTCGCTGTAGCGTGTAGTTAGTATAGTTTTTTTATTCGGTTTCTCGCCTGTCGCATGTGGTCTCCACGACTACGCGAACTCGGGCTGGCAAGACTCCCAGCTAAGCGGCAGGCCAGACTTTTCCAACGCCTAATCGTGCTCAATTGCGTAAAGGGCTGCTGATGCCTCCGTGCCATCAGCAGCCCTTCACGGCCTGCAGATCAGGCCGGTTTCACACCCAGTACGCGCAGTAGTATGCCGGTCGCACGCCACCCGGGTTTTCGTAGTAGCTTGGGTAGCAGTAGGGGAGATAACCCGCAGATGGCTGCTTCAGCTCTGCTCGGTGCCACTTACCGCCGAACTGCATCCATTCGCCGGATCTCGGGGCCATGATCAAGGGGTCTGGTGCGTTCTTGGTCTTCTTGACGGTGCAGGACCACGACGTCTTGCGGTGAGCAGAATTGCCAGGGACGTAGCACCAACCGTTGTGCTGCTTGGCGTCCTCCTCATTGACGTACGCCCGAATCACCCTGTCCTTCAGTACGTCGTCATAGACCCCGTACTGGTAATAGGTGGCCGCTGAGGCCGCTGGTTGTACACTGGAAAACAATGACAGGGTGGCAAACAGCGCAACAAGAATTTTCTTGATCATTCCGCCTCTTCTTCGTTGTCTGTCCAAGTGCTTGTGACGACGGCAATATCTGACCTCGGTGCAATTTCTGCGGTGATGACAGATGATGCCCAGTCGGATAGTAGTAGTACGCGGGCGGTTAAAGTAATTTAGGATCAGGCTTTAGTGAGATTTGAGACTCTAATCCGCCATCAATTTTCGGAGAAGTAAATTGCAACGCCACCGTGAACTGTCTGAACAACGTTGACCGTTACGCGGTTTGAGATCGTTCGCGGAACGACATAGTGGTTGTAGTGAATCAAAGTCCCTCGAACATCAAACACCTCCACCAGTGCGTTGTCTCCCGTGTTCGTCATACCGATATTGGCTCGCGTGCTAGCGGCATTCACCCTTGCTGGGGCTTGATTCTGAATTCCAACGTAAAGTGCGCTCGGGGTGCTATTCCGCGCGTTGACGGTGAGGCGCATGACCGGGCACACCTGTGGGCTGGAAGGAATGCAACCCTGCGCACGCGCGGTCTCTGGAGCCGTTAGGTTCACTGAAACAGGAACAAGCAGGGCGATTGCAAAAAATACGGAAAAGCGAGCCAAGCTTTTGCTGCACTTGATAACTTGTGGCAACATGACAATGACCTCTCGTCTAGGCGGCACAGCCGCGCCAAGGCTTCTCGCAGCGTAGAACTCCACTCGCCTGAAGTCACCAACTTTCCTCGTACTTCGGAGGGATCGCACGCAATTCCTGCAATGCGGGTTCAAGACGTTCAGTGTCGCAACAAATCCCGCCGTTCTGGGGCAATGCCGATATTGATAGCGCGAGTGCGCCGCTTCGGTATGACGAGAGAGTCTCATCGGTTTGGTGTACCGCCAACTTTGACTGAGTGAACATGCTGTCCGGAGTCCAAAGCATCAGTGAAAGAGAATCGGCCTCCATTCCGAAATATTCGGAATACGGCAGTAAAGTGGCGAACAAGATCGGCGAGGAGGCGCAGCCGATAACCGGTTGTGATGAAATATGAAGGTGGTCACCTCAGCGGCAGCAGCTCGGGTCCTCGTGGTCGACAACGAGGAGAACATCCTGTCTTTGTTGACGACGCCGCTGCGGTTCTTGGAACAACCGGGTGAACCGAGCCGGTACCCAACCGGGAGACCGCTGACCACCATTGCCGACATCACAAGTACACGTCGTGCGCTCGGCCCGAGGTTGCGACAAGTCGTCGCCGCAGCTGCCGTGGCAGCCACCGCCTCTGTCGCGACCAACGCGCTACTCGCGCTGATCGGCGTCACCGTGTTCCCCGTGCCTGCTGACTACCAAGCCTTCCGGCCACAGGCATACGCCTTCCGCACCGTGATTGGAGTCATCGCTGCGGCGTTCATCTGGATGATCGTTGCTCGCAAGCCGGGCAACCCGGCGGTTCTGCTGCGCCGGCTGTCCGTGGTCGTCGTGGGCGTCTCACTGCGGCCCGACATCGCAATGCTTGTCACAAGGGACTCGGTGATTGGCGCGCTAACACTCATGATCATGCTCGTCGTGGTCGGCGTGATCACGCACCACGCCCTGCTCCGGAACGCCCGTCCCACGCGTCCCAGTTCTGAGCCTGCGTCACCTCGGCCAGTTCAGCATCTGATCGGAGTGGTGCCATGCAATCGAGTTCACCAACCGAGATCGCCGCGGTCGCGCTGGCCGGTACCTCCACCAGCGACGATCCTGTCGTGCGCTTCCTGGTAGCGATCGCGGTCGTCATCATCGTGTGCCACGCCCTGGCATGGGTTTTCGGCAAGCTCGGACAACCACCCGTGGTCGGGGAGATCCTCGGTGGCCTGCTGCTGGGGCCGACCGGCCTGACGTTGTTGTGGCCGGCCGGCTCGGCGTGGCTGCTCACGCCCTCGGTGATGGCGACGTTGTCCGCAGTGGCCCAATTGGGTTTGGTGACCTTCATGTTCCTGCTGGGGAGCGAACTGCAGGTGGTGAAGGGGGCCACCGGAACCCGCGTGCTCGCTGCAGTGGTCGCCGGCAGCCTGGTATTGCCTTTCGCCGGCGGCGTCGTGTTGGCCGTCATGGGCAGGTCGGTGATCGCGGGACCCGCGGCGCACCCGGTCACTTACACCCTGGTGTTCGGCTTGGCGATGTCGATCACGGCTCTGCCCGTGCTGGCAAGGATCCTGGTGGATGAGGGAATGCAGGAGGGGCGGGTCGGCCAAGTCGCACTCGCCTGTGCGGCCATCGGGGACGGCGCGGCCTGGATGGCGCTCACCGTCATCCTGACCTTGTCCGGGCTGGTTGGGTCAGGTGGGCTCGGACTGACCATCGGCATGGTCGCGGCGTTGACGCTGACCACGTTCCTCCTGGTCCGTCCAGCGCTGGCCCGACTGGTCGAGCGGGCCCCGGCCGGGGCGATGCTCGGGCCGGTTCTGGTGGCAGGCGCGCTGGCGTACGCCGCCACAACCCAGTTGATCGGCTTGCACGCCGCCGTAGGCGCGTTCCTCTTCGGCACTGCACTTCCCCGCGGTGCGGAGGTGGTGATGACGGTGCGCAAGCAGTTGCACGGATTCACGCAAGTGGTGCTGCTGCCCCTGTTCTTCGCCGGCGTCGGGTTGAGCACGGCCATCTCCGCAGTCGGCGGATCTTTGCGGAACTGGCTGTTGCTGGTGGCCGTGGTGCTGGTGGCCACGATCACGAAGTTCGTCGGCGCCGGGGGCGCGGCGTACCTGGCGGGCATGTCGGCGCGACACTCCCTCCAGCTCGGCGCGCTCATGAACTGTCGAGGTGTCACGGAACTGGTCATCGCCACCATCTGCCTGCAGTACGAGATCGTCAACTCTTCGGGCTTCACGATCCTGGTCTTGATGGCCTTGACCACCACGGCACTCACCGGCCCCCTGGTGAGGTCGTGCCGGACCGGGCGAATGGGACTGGTCGTACACAGGCGAATGGCTCCGAAAACCAAGCCGTAGTAGCCGGGTCTGGACCGTTGTCGAGAGCGCGACTTCACTCGATGGTGTGGCCCCTCCGTGCTTGGAGTCCGTGTGCGGAACCTCGTAAGGTCACGTCTTCCCACTGCTCTTCGACGCGCGATGCGGGTCACCTCTCGGTAGCCCTCATCGGTGTGGCGTGCGCCCTGTCGATCCTGCTGGGCGGCGGCCCCGAAATGAAGTCGGGCAGGCCGAGACTGAGGAGTCCTGTGCTGGAACGAGATCAGCCGCGATCGGTTGTCTCCCTCGAAACCGAAGATCCCGTTGTGACGGCAAGCGCTGACGAACTGCTGCTGTGGGTGGCACGCGGTGATGAGGCCGCGTTCGGGCAGTTGTACGACGCGGTGTCGGGTGCGGTGTTCGGGCTGGTGCGGCGGGTGCTGCGGGACCATGCGCAGTCGGAAGAGGTGTTCCAGGAGGTGATGCTCGAGGTGTGGCGGACCGCGAGCCGGTTCGACCCCGAGCGGGGCAAGGCGATGACCTGGATCCTGACGATGACGCATCGGCGCGCGGTGGACCGGGTGCGGTCTGCGCAAGCGGCGGCCGACCGGGACGAGCGGGTCGCGGTGCTGGGCGCCACGACACCGTTCGATGAAGTGGTCGAACAGGTCACCGAACGTCTCGAGCAGCGCAAGGTCCGGCGGTGCCTGGGCTTCCTGACCGAGCTGCAGCGCGAGTCCGTGCAGTTGGCCTACTACCAGGGTTACAGCTATCCGGAAGTGGCGAGGCTGCTCGATGTTCCCCTGGGCACGGTGAAGACCCGGATGCGTGATGGTCTGATCAGGTTGCGCGACTGCGTGGGGGTGACGGCGTGAGCGCGACTGTGGATCCGCACACGCTTGTGGGCGTCTACGCGGTGAACGCGCTGAGCGACACCGAACGCGCCGAGTTCGAGGCGCATCTGCACGGTTGCCCGTCATGCGCCGAGGAGGTCGCCGAACTGCAGGCCACCGCGGCCGTGCTGGGGACGGTGGCCGAGATCGCACCGCCCGCGCATCTGCGCACGCGGGTGCTGACCGATGCCACTGCCCTACGTCAGCTGCCTCCGCAGGCGTCTGTCCACGTGGAGCCGATGGCCGCGTTGCCGACGCGCAACCGATGGTTGGTCCGTGCCAGCGTGCTCGCGGCGGCGGCCAGTGTGCTGGTGGCCGTGGTCGTCGGTGTCCAGGGCGTGCAAGACCGTCGTGAGCTCGACACCCTGAGGCAGTCCGCGGCCGGCTACAGCCAGGTGCCGGACCTGCTGAGTGCTCCTGACGCGAAGGTTCTGAGCGAGCCGGGTGCCGGTGGTGGCAAGGCCACGGTGGTGATCTCGCCCAGCCGCAGCAAGGCGGTTTTCCTCGCGAGCGGGTTGCCGAGCCTGTCCGCGGACCGCGACTACCAGTTGTGGGTGGTGGGAACCGGTGACCCGCGTCCGGCAGGGTTGCTGCGGGGCGAACCCGTGGTCGTCGGCGGGCTTGCCGACGCGCGGGCGTTCGCGTTGACCGTCGAACCGAGTGGCGGCTCCCCGGCTCCCACGACGGAGCCCGTTCTCGCGATCGCGGTGGCCTGACCCGCGGAGGCCGCCGCTCGGCACCGGGGGCAGCGCGGCTGGAGGATGCCTGCGTGATGCGGTCGGTGTCGCAGAAGTGATGAGACTTAAGGGAAGCGGGCGGTGTCGATCGTCGACTGTGGACCGAGGAGCGCCTGGTTCGGCTTCGTGCTGGTCATGAGCGTTCTGCGGGAAGTTTGGTAACGGATCGGTAACCGCACCCATCCGTTCTTGAGGGGGTGGCGAATCACGGGCAGCAAGTCCCCCGTTCACTTCCTTGGAGATGTCTCGTCATGAACAAGACCGTCCGCAACACCGTCCTCGCCATCGGAGCCGCCTCGCTCGCCCTGTTCGGCGCGGCATGTGGCTCGGGCGACATGGCCAGCTCCAGCTCCAGCACCGCGCCCACCTCGGCGACCTCGATGGCGCCGTCGTCGTCGGCGATGGCTGACCCGGCCGCGAACCTCGTCGGCCCCGGTTGTGCCGACTACGCGAAGCAGGTGCCGTCCGGTGCCGGTTCCGTGTCGGGCATGGCCGCTGACCCGGTTGCTGTGGCTGCGAGCAACAACCCGCTGCTCACCACGCTCGTGAGCGCGGTGTCGGGCAAGCTGAACCCGAAGGTGAACCTGGTCTCGACGCTCAACGGCGCCGAGTTCACGGTGTTCGCGCCGGTCGACTCGGCGTTCGCGAAGATCGACGCCGCGACGATCGAGAAGCTCAAGACCGACGACGCGCTGCTGACCAAGATCCTCACGTACCACGTCGTGCCTGGCCAGATCTCCCCGGACAAGATCGCCGGTGACCAGAAGACCGTGCAGACCGGCACCGTGAAGGTCACGGGTTCCGGCAACGCCATCAAGGTGAACGACGCCAACGTGATCTGTGGTGGCGTGAAGACCGCGAACGCGACGGTCTACCTGATCGACTCGGTGCTGCTGCCCGCCTGACATCTCCAGAGGTGGCAGTACCGCGACTCCGGGAACCGCGCTGTGTACGCGGTTCCCGGAGTTTTTGCGTACGCGGAGCTTGATCCGCGTATCGCATGTGGACGGTCACCGCACCTTCGGAGACGGCCAGCCCGTTGTTCTCAGCTGCGCATCCGGTTGCGAGGCCGGGACCGAGTTGGCGGCGTTGCGACCTGTGTCGCCGTACCCGATGACGAGGAAGTTATCGGTCACGCCTCAGGATTGGCGCGTCACCCGAACCGGATCGGCTCTGTGCTCAGCTCAGGGAGAGAGTGAGGACCGGAGCGCCGGTCGGGCCTGATGATCCTCCCGCGGGCTCGATGGTGAGGATTGCCTCGCTGGCCCCGTTGAATCCACGCACCAGCAATGAGGCCACGCCACCGGCTTGGTGGGTGGTCCCGGCTGAACGCGGGCCGTGGTCGTCCACGAGCCACAGCTGGTAGGCGCGGCCGGGCGGCGGGGTGCGCAGGCCGTCGGCGAGGAAGAGCATCTCGTTCCGGCTGTCCGACAGCGCCGCGCTTCCCGCGAGATCTGCCGTGCTGACCAGGCGCAGGTCCGCTGCTGCGAGCAGATCGCCGGTCGGAGTGCGCGAGGTGGCCGTCACCGGTTTGGTGGACGCCGAGGTCAGTGTGCCGTGCACGCCGGCCACCGCCCCCGCCACCAGGCAGGCGGCCGCGACCAGTACGGCGGCGCGCTGGAGGCCTTGACGCCGTGAGGAGACGTTGACGTGCTCCGAACTCGACGGCACCTGCTGCACGAACTTGACCGCGTTCAACACCCGCGCGCGTAGAGCTCTCGGATGGAGGTGGTCCACGGCGCTCCCGAGCAGGGCGGCGGTCTCCCGCAACCCCGCTGTCTCGTCCGCGCAGGCCTGACATCTGTTCAGATGTGTCTCGAATTCCGCGTGCTCGAAGTCCGGCAGCGCGTCGAGTGCGTGTGCACCGGTCTGCAGGTGCGGGTTGATCGCACGCGTCCTTCCCGGTTTCACACCGGTACTTCGGCGCAGTCCGGCGACCGGATTGCCGCGCTCCGTCGATCTTGTTCCTCGGAACTGCGAGAACACCGCCGCTGTCAGTCCGAAGTGGACGGTTTTCGTGGTGTTGACACCAGAAGGCCGCCCCGGAGCGCGGTCGGGGCGGCCTTCGCAAGGGGGTGTGTCAGAGACTCAGGTCGAGGTCGTTGAGCACGCCGCCGACGTTGACGTCGCCGAGCTCGCCGGAGAGGTCGCCGATCTTGCCGATGTCGCCGATCTGGCCGACGCCGGTCACGTCGCCGAGGTTGCCCACGTTGGACACGACGTCGGTGACGTTGCCGACGTGGTCGAGCGAGAGGTCGTTGCCGGTCACATTGCCCAGGGTGGAGGTGATGTCGCCGTTGAGCACGTCGGTCACGCCCAGGTCGCCGGTGTGCGCGGTGCTGGTGACATCGCCGACGACGTCGGTGATGTGCGCGGTGTCGAGCAGGTCGGTGCCGTTGCTGATGTCGCCGACGGTGTCGGTCACCTCGAGGTCGGTGACGGTCTTGGTGACGTCGGTGATCTCGGTGGTGCCGGCGACGTCCAGCGCACTGGAGGGGTCGCTGAGCACGTCGAAGCCGTTGGTGACGCCGTGCACGGCGGCGGTCAGGCCGGAGACCGAGCCGAGGACGGAGTTGTCGTCGATCTGCTGGCCGACGGTGTTCTGCAGCGTGCTCATCAGGTCGAGCTGCTGGTCGAGGTCCAGGCCGGAGATCGTCGACCCGAAGTCGCCGACGGCGGTGGCCGGGGCGAAGTCCAGCACGAGGGGCAGCAGCTCCTGGATGTCGGACGGGTGCACGTCACCGAGACCGGCCGCGTCGAGCGAGCCCTGGGGGTCGAGCTGGAAGGCCGAGCGGGCGTCGGGGTCGCCGAGCAGGTTGAGGGTGAAGTCGTGCAGCGTCTGGGGCAGGTCCACGTCGAACTCCAGGTGCGTCGTTGTGCTGGTGCCACTGAAAGCTACGAAGAACGGTGCTCTCACCGCATCGGGTGACATGCCTGGTCTCGTCCGGCGTTCGCGGATCGGGGATTTGCTCGACTCCGAGTAGGGGGATAGGGGTATTTCCCGATCTTGAGGCGATGACCAAACCTGAACGGGTGACGCACCGAACCAGAGAGGTGAGTCCGACCCGCTGGAGGTGCACGCGCCCATGTCCCCGCTGTCGGACACGCCCTTGTTGATCGACGACGGGACCAATCGAACGCTCGAACGCGCACGCGGCGCGGACCACGTCGTGCTGACCGGACCGGCGGGGTGCGGCAAGACCGCACTGTTGACCACCTTCGGTCATCCGATCGTGGTCGACGACGGCCACCTGCTCGGTGATGACGAAGCCGACCGGTTGCTGGAGGAGGCGGACGCCGGAGGCCGGCTCGCCGTGGCCCATCGCACGTGGCCGGACAACCGGGCGCTCGCCCGTCTCATCGGGAAACTGCCCGGTTCGGTGGTCCGGGTGCAGCTGCGACCGCTGTCGCGCGAACACGTGCGGTCTCTCGCCGCGCACGTCCAGGACGCCGAGGTGAGCGAGGAGTTCGCGGAGCTGCTGCACGAGCGAACCGGTGGCACCCCGGGGTTCGTGCTCGACGAGCTCTCGCAGGATCCGCGCACGACGTTCACCCGCCACTTCGACGGGCTGTCCATCGCCTCGCACGACGTCCTGCTGGCTCTCGCCTCCGGCGCTCCCTTCGACGTCGGCCTGCTCACGGCGGTGCTCGCGCTGGACCTCGGAGCGGTGTCGGAGTCCGTCGAAGCCCTCAGGTCGGCAGGTCTGCTCAGAATCGACGGAACACCGCTCGCCGTCGCGGCGGACGCGATCGAGACGTACGCCCCGGCGGAGCAGCGAGCGGATCTGCTGCGCAAACTAGCCCTCAACCAGGTTGAGCGCGCCCAGCCGGTGGCCGGCTACGCACGATCCTTGCTGGACCTCGGTGTGGCGGATCCCGGACTCGCTGCCGTGTTCGTGGCCGCCGGCCAAGAGGTGATCGACGACGATCCGATGTTCGCGGCGCGCTTGTTCACCCTCGCCGGCACCGGGTCCTCGGCGCTTCTGGCGAGAGCCCGCGCTCTCAGCGGTGATCTCGACGGCGCGGTGAGCGCCGTGGACCTGGAACACGCCGACGCGGACGCGTTGCTGGTGGCCGCGACCGCGCTGACCCTGCGAGGACAGGTCGGCCGAGGAGGTGAACTGCTACAGCGCTCGGACAACGGTCTCGCGCTGGGCTTCGCGGTAACGGGCCTGCTCGGCGCGGGGCGGCTGCAAGACGCCCTGACCGTCCAGGCCGGAGCCCGGTCGCATCCCGCCACGTCCTTGACCGACACGCTCGGGCACCGGCTCGCCGACGTGGTTGTGGGGACCGTCACCGGGGCGCCGATGGCCGCGGTCGCCGCCTCGGTCGCCACGGCCGGGGTGAACCAGGCCGGAGTCCGCGCCTTGGTGCAGCCGGACAGTCCCACCGCGCTCGCCGCGTTGATCTGCGTCCATGCGGGGGAGCTGACGGTGGCGAGGTCGTTGCTGGCCAAGGCCGTCCAGGACGATGGCGGCAGGGGATTGCACGCGGATCGCCATGAGCTGTTGCTCGCGTGTGTGGAACTCCTCGGCGGTGACACCGAGGCGGCACAACGACTCTCGCGTCCGGACCTCGCCAGGGAGCCACGCGAGGCCTTGCTCGCCGCAGCGCTGGAGCTCGGCATCGCCCGCCGCGCCGGAGATCTACGCGCGTTGTGGTCGGCATGGGAGCCCGCCCAGCGGGCCCTGGTCGTCCACCCCGTCGACCTCTACACCTTGATTCCGCTGACCGAGATCGCCGTCGCCGCGGCCAGAATCGGCCAGTTCCACCGAGTCGAGACGCACCTGAACGAGGCGTGGACGCTGTTGGCCGATCTCGGTGATCCTCCACTGTGGTCGGTTCTCCCGCGCTGGAACGCCTTTCACACCGCGCTCCTGCTGGGTGATCACGGATCTGCGAAGGAACATCTCACGATCTTGGACGCGGCGGCGGACGCGCTGCCGTTTGCCCGTGCGCTCTCGCTCGCCGCGCACTGCTGGAGCCGGGCGGGCTTGGGGGACGTGGACCACGCACGCGTCGAAGCGGCGGCGCGGGAACTGCACGCTCACGGCATGCGCGCGGACGCCGCCAGGCTCGCCGGACACGCGGCCATGCACACCACCGACCGCAAGGCGATGACCCGACTGCTCGACATCGCCCGCCAGTTCCACGGTAGCGGCGGACAGAGCAGTGGCGGCGCCCAAGTCCTGAGCGAACGCGAACAGGAGGTGGCCGCACTGGTCCGGGACGGGCTCACCTACCGCGAGGTCGGCGACGCGCTGTTCATCTCGGCCAAGACCGTCGAGCACCACGTCACCCGCATCCGCAACAAACTCGGTGCGAAGAACCGGCGCGAGCTCGAACGCGCCCTGGCGGACGTCGACCTGTCCTAGGCAAGTAGTAACCCGATCAGGTGGACTGGGCCTCGGTGTCGATCCGGCTTCGGGACCTCGTGCGGATGTGGTGTGCGCGGATCCGCCAGATGCGGTTCAGCCGGTTCGGGACGGCGCCACGCACGTCCCTGTGCGTCCAAGATGGACCCGGACGCACAGGGACAGGGCGTCGTCCTTCGCGGCTGGCACCGTCTCGGGCGTCGCCCCGCGGTGGTGAGTTCGGTCGTCGTCCAATCTGCCGCAGGGTTCGTCCCGAACCACTGGTGTGAAGGCAACGCGATCCATCCTCATCGGCCTCGTGTCCGTGGCCGCGGCATTGGCCGTGGGACATCTCGTCGCGGGACTGGTGAGCCCGCTGGCCTCGCCGTTCCTCGCGGTGGGCAACACCGCGATCGACCTGACCCCGCACCCGGTCAAGGACTTCGCGATCCGCACGTTCGGCGAGAACGACAAGCTGGTGCTGCTCGGCGGCATGGCGGTCGTGCTCGCCCTGCTCGGCGTTGTCGCGGGTGTGCTGTCGCGGCGCAGCCCGTGGCCGGGTACCGCGCTCGCCGGCCTGCTCGGCCTGATCGGGATCGTCGCGGTGCTGGCTCGGCCGACGACGACGGCGTGGTCGGTGCTCGCCCCCGCGGTCAGTCTCGTCGTCGGTGTCGCGGCCTTCCGCTGGTTGTGGTCCCAGGCTCCCGCGGTGGCGCCGGGAAGGCGGAAGTTCCTGCTGTCGACGGCGGCGGTCGCGGCGGGAGCCGCGGTTGCGGGAGTGGGTGGGCAGTTGCTCGCGGGCCGGGTGGACGTCGAGGCCTCGCGGCGCGGAATCACGTTGCGGCCGGGGAAGAAAGCGCCGGAGATCCCGTTCGACGCGGACTTCTCCCGCGAGGGCACACCGACTTTCCTGACGCCCAACGACAAGTTCTACCGCGTCGACACCGCGCTCTCCATCCCACGCCTTCGGGCGGAGGACTGGCGGATGCGCGTGCACGGCATGGTGGACAACGAGATGGTGCTCACCTACGACGACCTGCTGCGGCGTCCGCTGGTGGAGAAGACGATCACGCTCGTGTGCGTGTCCAACGAGGTCGGTGGGCCGTACATCTCGACCTCGAACTTCATCGGCGTGGACCTGGCCGACCTGTTGCGCGAGGCGGGCGTGCGGTCCGGCGCCGACCAACTGGCGACGCGCAGCGTGGACGGCTGGACGTGTGGCACGCCGGTCTCGTCGATCATGGCGCCGGGGTCGAACGCGATGCTGGCCATCGGGATGAACGGTGAGCCGCTGCCGCTGGAACGCGGGTTCCCGGTGCGCATGGTCGTACCGGGCCTCTACGGCTACGTCTCGGCGACGAAGTGGTTGGTGGACATGGAACTCACCACCTTCGACGCGTTCGACCCCTACTGGGCGCAGCGCGGCTGGGCGAAGAAGGCCCCGGTCAAGGTGATGTCGCGGATCGACCGGCCGAAGTCGTTCGAACGGGCGCCGGCGGGCCGGTTCGTCGCGGCGGGCATCGCGTGGGCACAGCACCTGGGCATCGACAAGGTCGAGGTCAGGGTCGACGGCGGGCCGTGGCAGCAGGCGAGTTTGAGCAAGGAGGTCAACGTCGACACCTGGCGGATGTGGCGGATCGAGCTCGACGTGGCGCCGGGCAACCACACCGTGGAGTGCCGGGCCACCGACCGCAACGGACTCACCCAGACCAACGACCGCGCCGCCCCCATCCCGGACGGCGCCACCGGCTGGCACTCGATGGTCTTCACCGCCGTCGCCTAGCGTCGTCCGGCCGCCTGTTCCTGCAGGACCGCGAGAGCCTGGTCGGCGTGGGCGTCGAACTTCAGCTCGCTCTTGATCACTTCGAGGATCCGGCGGTCGGTGTCGATGACGAAGGTGCGCCTGCGGGTGTGCAGGGGCAGGAAGCGCCGCCAGGCACCGAACTGCTTCGCGACAGCGCCGTCCACATCGGACAGAAGAGGGTAGTCGAAGCCGTGGGTGGTGGAGAACTCGCTCTGTTTGCCCACGGTGTCCGGGCTGATACCGATCCGGTGTGCCCCGAACGCGCGGAACTCCCTGGCGAGATCGCGGAAGTGGCAGCTCTCCTGGGTGCAGCCGCCGGACAGCGCTGCAGGGTAGAAGAACAACACGACCGGGCCGGTGGCCAGGAACTCCGACAGCGTGCGAGGCGTGCCCGTGTCGTCGGGCAGGGTGAAGTCGGGGCAGGTGTCTCCGCGTTTCATGCTGGTGCTTCGGGCCGGTGGCCGACGCGGATTGGTGCCTGCTGCGGTAACGGCATCGAGCCGCCGGGTGTGCCGGGCACGTGCCCGGGCCTCGTCGATGGCGACGTTGCGCGCGATCGTGAACAGCCACACGCGCAGGCTCGCCAGATCCGGGTCGAAACGGTCCGCGGACCGTCACGCTCTCAGGAACACCTCGTGCACGGCCTCCTCCGCGGCCTGGCCGTCCCCGAGTTGCCGGAGCGCGAAGCGGTACAGCTCAGGTCCGTGCGCGGCGTAGACGTCCCGGAGCTCCAGATCCGTCCGCCTGCCGATGATCGCCATGAGCTCCCATCACCGCACCTGAAAGCCGGTTCGTGGCGGAGCCGGTATGGATGAGTTTGATTTGTCCGGTTCGCCCTTCAAAGCCGGACGAGGACGTGTCGTAGACACCCGTGTTCCGCGTTCACGGCCTTTGGGAGAAACCATGCGCATCGTCCGCACGACCGTCATCGCCGCCGCGGCAGCACTGCTCGCGGACGTGCTCGGCGCGGCGCCCGCCTCGGCGTCCGGCGACCAGCTCCGCGTGCACCTGCTCACCGACGACGGCGTGCTCAGCACCCGGACGTGGTCGTCTCCGCTATTCGCCCAGTACCGCGTCCGCGTCACCGGCTTGAAGGCGCACGACCGGCTCGCCGGCATCGACGTGCGGCCCGCCACCGGCGTCCTGTACGCGATCGGGCGCTCGGGCCAGCTCTACACCCTCGATACCCGCACCGGCCGCGTCACCACGGTCTCGCTGGTGGCGAAGTGGTCACCCGCTCCAGGAACCGAACGGCGGGCCGAACTTCTACCCGATGGCGACCGATGCGCGCTACGACATCAACAACGACAACGACGGCGATGAAGTCCGCCGCATTGTCATGGTCGGTCACCATGCCATGCAACCAGAGCACGAGATAGACGGGCAGAGGTGGCGAGGGTGCTGACCCGACGTACCCGGTATACCCAGTGATCAGTGGTCGTCATGCTGGGTGACTTCTGCTGCAGCGCATCATCCCATCGTGGCGATAGCAATCCGGATGGCCAGCGCGCCACGAACTAGAACGACACGACATCTGCACATCTGCAGTGCGCCAGCGAGGGGAGATCGACCGATGCCCGATCTGGACGATCCAGCGAAATCCGCATCAGCAAACGCGGTCGAGGTCACCGGTCCGGACGCCGAGGGCTCAGTCACGGTGCGGGCGCGTGGAGTGGTGGACGCGGCCGCGTTCGCTGCGGCGTTGGCCCGTACCGGCGACCCCGAGACCAGCACTGTGGTGGTCGACCTGCTCGAAGTTGACTCCTTCTCCATGGAAGCCGCCAGTGCGTTGTTGAGCCACCAACGCGCTGTCAGCAGAGCAATGACGCCAAACCGCCGGCTGCTGCTTCGGCCGTCTCCTGCCGTCATCCGCAAGCTCGACTTGCTGGGACTAACCGCGGTGCTCTTGGGCAACAGCGAGTCCGCCAAGTGAACGCCTGGACTGGACAGGGCAGGTCATGAGGGATAGGGCGCCAGCAGTTCCGGCGGTGAGTCATGGTGTGGCCGTGCGTCCCAAGGCGGAGAGGATCTCGACGATGGTGGGGAGAGGCTCGGGTCAAACGCTCAGGGGCGTGGCTGGCGCCGAGGCGGGCCTGCGGATGATCGGTGCCGGTGCGGTCGAGTTGGTCGATGGCCTTGGTGAACCGGTAGGCGACGTGTCCCTGCTCGGTCACCATGTTCCGGGGGCGTGGGGCATCGAGGGTTCGGCCGGTGCAGCAGACGCCGGCTGCGGAGGCCGGCGTGGCGATGACGACCGCGATCGCGGTCCAGGTCCACGACCGGCCCAAAAGTAGTCGCAGTCTGCAGCAGGCGGGAGGGCGACGCAGAGTGACCGGGCTGTGCGCTAGGCGCCGCGAGCGGGCCGGGCGCGGCGGAGGTGGGACACGCGGCGAGGGATCACAGGCCGAGGGTGACAACTTCTCGGATCTGTATGTGCTTTACCCCGGCGGTTCCACCGTCGACGACAGCGACGCGGAGGCGGCTGTGCGCGCCGGATGTAGACCCTGTTGACCGTTCCCGGCATACCTTCGGCGGTGTGCGAGCCGAGGTGGCTGACGGGCCATAGCTCCGCGCTCATGGACGGCTGAGCCATTCCCTGTCCGCTGCGGCGTCCAAGGCTTCGAATGACGGGCTGCTTACAGTCGCGGCCGCGTACACCGGATTGCGGTGGGGCGAGTTGGCTCGACTGCAGTAGATCAGGATTCAACTCTCTGGACGACCCCAGGATCGAGGTATCCCGAGTTCGGTGCCCTGCACGATGTTCGAGGCCGGACGCTCGAACCTGGCCCGCCCAAGACACCTGCCAGTGAGCCTTTCATCCTGGGCTGGATGCGCTGGCGGGCAGATACCTGTCCAAAGGCGAGCCATTCGCCGACATCGGCGCCGGATTCGCGGTCTCGACCACGACCTGCTGGCGCTAGGTCAACGAACCCGTCGAGCTGCTGGCCCAGCGGTCCCCGAAGCTGCGAGAAGCTCTGCGCAAGGCGGAACGCAAGGGCATCGCCTACGTGGTGATCGACGGCACGCTCATTCCGATAGACCGGATCGCCGCAGACCGTCCCTCCTGCTTCGGCAAACACAGGATGCACGCGGTGAACCTGCGGGTGATCGCCTCCCCGGACGACACGATCCTGTAGGTATCCGGCGACCTGCCCGGCAGCATCCACGACACCGCCGCGGCCTGCATCTGGAACATCCTCGCGGTTCTGCGCGATGCCGGGCTGATCGCCTTGGGAGACAAGGGCTATCACGACTACGACCAGACTGGTCGACTCGTGATCACCCCGTACAAGGGTCGTAACGAGCCCGAGTCGCAGGAGGACGTCAAGCGCGCTCATGCCGCCTGTGCGGACCTGGTGAACGCGCCAACGCCCAGCTCAAGACCTTGCGCATCCTGCGCAAGCTCCGCTGCTGCCCCCGCCGCGCCGGCCGACTGGCCAAGGCCATCCGTGTCCTGCGAACTACGAGGTCACCGCAGAATGAAAAGGCTCGATGAGAAATACTTCGCCGAAGGCGCGAGTTCTGATATTCCGGGCTCCATTATGGATCGGACAATCATTCGACGCGAATGAGCGGCAATATTGAGAATTTTGCGTAAGACATTGCGATATTTCCGGAGTTGGTCGTCTGCTGGAGTGCTCTGCGTCTACATTCGATTGGTCGGAGACGTTCGCAAAAGTGAGGAGAATCGATGAAACAGTACGTCAAGAGGGTGACGACAGTTGTCCTCTCGATACTCAGTTTCTTGGCTGTGGTGAGTGTTTCAGAAGCTTCCGCAGCTCGTGTCTGTGAAATTCGACGGCCATGTGAGGTGACACTCGAAATCCTTGAAGCTTGGGGTGATACGCGATCGCGCGCCCTGTCGGGTGCGTATGAGGTCTACGGTGGGGGAGCATACAAATGTGTTCCTCGAACCGGCGCGTCTCCGTCTCATGCAAATATTCCAGTTACCACGTACTCAACTATTCGCTCAGGACAGGCATTCGTTGCAGGTCAAGCTTATGCAGGCTGCAACGGGATCGACAACAACACGCATATCTGCGAATTTTCCGTTCCCTCCAGTCCGTATCTGGCGGCAATGAGGGTTCGGCTGTACAAGCACAGCTGTTCAGTTCAGCAGATCTATCACTAAATATCGAAATATTTGTGCTCGCCGCAACGTGGATCCGGTAATGGAGTGTCCGGGCGACCGGCAGGCTGGTCGCGCATATCGAGTGTGGAAGGTGGTCATGGCGGGCCTGGAACGGTCAGCATGGGCCGCAGTCTGTGGAAGACGGCCCGAAGTCAGCGCGGATCAGCAGTACTGCACGGACTCCGGGGAAGCCGCGCCGGGCGATCGTGGCGTTGATGTCGGGCCATAACCAGATGGTCAGGTACATCACGTCGCCGATGCAGGTCAGCGACGTGATGTGCGAGACGTGATCATACGTTCAACGAGCAGGTTCGACGCGCTGGAACCCACATTAAATGGGAAACGCCCGAAGATGTTCGGGCAGATCCGCGAACGGATCTGCCCGAACGTCCCCGCTGATCGGGGCCTCACTGCGTTCGCCACGTGGTCACTATCGGCGCTGCGTGAGCATCTGCTCGACCGCGGCACGGTCGCCGCGATCAGCCGGAAACCTGCGCCGAATCCTGTGCGCCGACCTCGCCTCGCGACAGAATGTGACAACCTGGAAGCCTTCACCGACCCAGGACTTGCTGATCAAGATGCATCGGATCCTGGGCATCTACTAGCATTCATCTGCGGGATGGGTGGGCGATCTGAGTGGACGAGTTCGGCCCGCTCCGCCTTACACCCCGCATGGGAAAAGCCTGGCAACCACAAACCAGACTGCTCCGCTCACAGGCGATCTGCAATCCTGCGTTCCGACCGCGGCGGCGAGAAGCCATGTCCCTCTGGCCGACAATGGCCGCGTGAGCTCGATGCGGTTGTCACGTTCGTCCATCGCTAGCGCGACCTTGGCGAGCAGCTCCAGCGACGTCCCCGCGCCGAGCGTGACGGCGTTGACCAGGATCACTGCGGTGATCACCTTGTTGAACCACGGGGCGTCGACCAGGACGCGCAGCCGATCACGGGAAACGCGGAGATCAACATCGAGTTGATCTCCGCGCCCGGTGGTTCGCCCGAACGGCCGCTACACGGTCGAGGCGACCTCGATCTTGCCTTCGATGATCTGCTGCTTGTAGCCCTCGAGGATGCCCTGCAGCTTCGCGTCGATCTTGCCGCCCGACGTCGCATACCCCATGCCGTTCGACCTGAGGTCGAACACCTTCGGCAGCGACGCCAGGTCGTTCTTCGCGGCGGCGTGGAAGAAGTCGTACACGGCGACGTCCACGCGCTTGAGGCTGGAGGCCACGATGACGTCGCGGTTGGCCGCGAGCGCGGGCTGGTTGTACTGGTCGGCGTCGCAGCCGATCGCCAGCACGCCGGACTGCTTCACCGCGGCGAACACACCGATGCCGGACACCCCCGCAGCCGGGTAGACCACATCGGCACCCTTGTCGATCAGGCCCTTCGCGGCCTCCTGGCCCTTGGGCGGGTCCTGGAAGCCGGTGAAGTCGCCGGCCGGGGTGATGTACTTCTTGTCGAGTGAAATCTTCGGTGCGGCGGTCTTCGCGCCTTGGTAATAGCCCGCCTCGAACTTCTGGATCAGCGGGATGTCCACGCCGCCGATGAAACCGACGTGGCACTTCTTGCTCTGGTACGCGGCGACGACGCCCGCGAGGAACGCGCCCTCCTGCTCGGCGAACACCAGCGGCGTCACGTTCGAGACCCCGTCCACGACTGAGTCGACGAGGCCGAACTGGACGTTCGGAAACTCCGGCGCGACGACCCGCAGCGACTCGGTGTAGGCGAAGCCGACGCCGACGATGGGGTTGAAGCCCTCGGACGCGAGCTGGCGCAGGCGGGTCTGCTTCGCGGACTCGTCCTCGTTCGGCGCTGCGGAGAGCTCGCGGGTGTTCTCCTTCTTCACGCCCATGTCCGCGATGGCCTTGTCGAACCCGGCGGCGGCCAGGTCGTTGAACGACGCGTCGCCGCGGCCGCCGATGTCGTAGGCCAGGCCGATCTTCAACGCGCTGCCGTCGACCTTGTCCCCGCTCACCGCATCGGTGCTCGACGTGACGGGCGCGGTGGGCGCCTCCGCGAACTCACAGCCACCGGTCGACCCGGTGGACGTGGTGCTACCGCCGGAGTCCTTCGCGCAGGCGCTCACCATGAGGCTGGTCAGCGCGATCGCGGCCACGGCGGTGCCACGCATACGACGACGCACGGTTCGTCTCCTCAAACTCGGCTAGGAGGCGGACGGTACCTCGCACGCAGAGCAAACCTGTTGAGTACGAACACTTTTCGGAAAACGAGGAAGTCGTACGGGTAAGCGAGGTACGGCGCCAGGAACGTGTAGTCGTCCTCGCGCACGACCGGTA
Source organism: Lentzea flaviverrucosa (assembly GCF_003350445.1). NCBI lineage: Bacteria > Bacillati > Actinomycetota > Actinomycetes > Pseudonocardiales > Pseudonocardiaceae > Lentzea > Lentzea flaviverrucosa. Next base: position 155,982 of record NZ_QQAU01000017.1, on the reverse strand, counting down.
GCCGATCCGCGTGTACCAGCCCGCACGAACTCTCCACTGGGCGCTCCCACGCAGCAAGCCCTTGCGGGGCAAGAGATTCCCGCAGTTGAGGAATCGCCCGACACGATCGCGCTCACCGACGTCCTCCTTCCTGAAGAGGAGGCCATGGAGACGGCTCACGAAGACACGAGCGCACTCACCCGGCAACTGGCGCGCATGGCAGCCGATAGCCCGGCGGAACCCGAGAAGTTCTGGCAGCCGGTCGCGGACAGGGTGCACGTTTCTCGGCTTGCCCGTAGAGGGCTGCACCGCCGTGCGCGCCATGGCCTACGTCCTGCGCGAGCACCTGCAGTAGACCGATCTACCCCGGCGTCATCACACGAGCGTCAGGGCGGGTTCCGGTGATCTCCTCGTATATAACCCGCACGGTGGCCGCGTGGCGACTGAGCCACTTCCCGCGGCTCGGTGTCTCGTTCGTCCGTGCTGTTCACGATCGGTGCCGCCAACCAGCGTTGCGGTAGTGAGCGATGATCGCGAGTTTCACTTCTCGTCATCGCAATCGCCACCAACCTGCGGGCTGCGTGGGCGGCCGTCATCGCGCTGCAGACCCGCCGAGCAGGGCACTGGCCACGGCGCGGCCGGAGAGCCAGGCCGTCTGCACGCGTGGGCGCCCGAACGCGTCTCCGCACAGCCACACCTGGCCGTCCCTCGCGTACGGGGCCTCGGAAGTCTTCCCGGGCTGGGCGTAGGTCCAGCGGTGCGTCTCGATCTGCGGCGAGACGGTGATGCCGAGCAGTTCCCCCACGGCTGCGGCGAGTATCGGACCGGCCTCGGCAGGCGAGTGCAGGTGTTCGGAGGCCAGTTCGGCGGTGGAGTGGGCGACGAGGACCGGTGCGGCGTCGCCTCGGCGGTCACCGTCGTCGCACACGGTGGCGAGCACCGGGTGGTCGTTGACGAACGCACCGCGAAGGCCACTCCACGAGCGGGCAGGATAGGTGAGGATCGCGGCGATCACCGGCCGCCAGTTCTGCGAGGTCGCGGCGGAGACGATCGCCGGCGGCGGCGACAGCCTCAGTGCCTGGGGTCCGGGCATGGCCAGCACCACCGCGTCCGCGCCCTGCGCGACGGATTCGATGGAGGCGACCGGAGTGGAGAGGCGGACGTCGAGTCCGTCAGCGAGATCGGTGGCGAGGCTGCGCAGCCCACCGGGAGCGGCCCAGCGCATGGGACCGCGCGTGTCCGTGCCTGCGGGGTAGACCCGGAAGGTGTCGGTCCAGGGACGGGCGAGGCCCCGCGCCTGCCAGGACTCGGTCTGCTCTGCGAACGCGGGGTCGTCGGCGACCAGGTAGGCGGCGCCGATGTCCGCGTATCGGCCGTTGATGCGCCGGCTGGCCAACCGCCCGCCCACGACACGGCCTCGGTCGAGAACACGTACTCGTGCTCCGCCTTCTGCCAGCGCACGTGCGCACGAGAGACCCGCTATGCCTGCCCCGACCACGACGACGTCCACGAAAGACACATTAAGTGCCCCGCAGGGAGGTCACAGGACGACGTGCCTTCGCAGCACCAAGAGCGCGAGAACAATGCCGCCCTGCTCGTGCCCTGGCCCGCACGACGCTGCGTTGGGTCCTGCTCCTGGTCAGCCTGGACACGGCTCGGCCTGCTCATGGTGGCCGCGGTGCTGGTCAGGGCCACCATGAGGGGTGGCGGTCATCGCCCTGCTGGTCAGTCTCGCGAGCGGTGTCCTGGCGTTCCGCCGGTTGTGGTTCCAGGTGCCCGTCGAGGTGCCCGGACTGCGGAAGTTCCTGCTGCCAACCGCGGCGATCGCGGCCAGCGCCGAAGTCGCGGCCGCGGGTGGTCAGTTCCTGGCCGGCAGGGCGGAGGTCCCGGCCTCCCGGCGTGGCATCACGTTGCGGCCCAGGGGAGAAAGCGCCGAAGATCTCGTTCAACGCCGACTTCGCCCGCGAGGGCACGCGATTGTTCATCACGCCGAACCGTCGGCTGGCGCCGTCCGGCTGCCTGTTCCTGGTGCACTGCGAGAGCCTGGTCGGCGTGGGCGTTGAGCTTCAGCTCCTGTTCGCATGAGCCGCAACCGCGGGCGACGCCGAGGAATTGTTGCCTCCACGGCTAGAACAGGCTGACCCAGGGGAGTTCCTCGCTGCGATCGCGGACTTCACCGCCCGCCGCAGCATACCTCTTCTCGCCCGGCAGCCGCTCGGATTGGACGCAGACAGCGCAGTCCACGATGGTCGCTTCTCGAACGCGCGGACAGTCCTGTGCGACCTACTGTTCGCGTCACTGGGAACGCAACTGGTAACCCACTCCGCGTATCGTTCGAATCAGCTGCTCGTCCGGCAAGTTGAGCTTACGCCGCAGGTAATGAACGTATATTTCTACATTTCGCGAATCGCTTGCGAAATCCACGTTCCAGACGTAGCTTAGAATCTGCGCTTTGGAGATCACTCGCTCTTCATTGATCATCATGAAACGCAGTAACTTAAACTCAGTGGCCGACAGTCTGATGGGTTCCCCGTTTCGCCACACCTCTAGGCTGTCTTCGTCCATTTCAAGAATTCCCGCCCTCAGTCGCTCTCTGGGTTTGTGTTCAATTCGTCCCCGTTCGAGCAGGCTGTTGATCCTCGATATCAGATCATGCAAGGAGAATGGCTTGGTCAGGCAGTGGTCGCCGCTCGGTGCGAGGCCGCCGCCGTTGTCCTGGAATGTCTCTCGGGTGGTGAGGACGAGGACTGCTGCGAAAGCGCTCGCGTTTCTCAGTCGCCAGTAGATCTGCGCTTCATCTGCACCGGGCCGCGCGATGTCGAGTAGAACGACTTGCGGACGGTGACGTGTCACCTGGGCTAGGGCCGTGCCGTACGCGGACGCAACTACGTCAAAGCCTGCGGACTGCAGCGAGGCAGCCAACCAGGACCGGCTCTTGTAGCTGCTTTCGACTACAAGAACCCGAGGTGATGAAGGTGACGTACCCATCATCGGATAGCACCACAAATTCCCTTCTTTGTGAGTGTGGCTGAACGATTTTCCGAATTTTTCCTGCAATGTAGCGAGAGAGGGGAGCTGATCTTCCTTGAGTTCGGAAGGATCAACGTAGTTGTTGGTGTTTAGTGTTTGTGCTCGTAAGAGTCCTTTGTGGACCAAGTTGGCAGTGGGGGTCAGTGGCTCGAGTGCTCCGCGGTTCCGAGAAGGAGTGGATCTTCAGGGCTGGGGCCAACGGCGGTTAACCCACTTGATCATTCGTCAACTGCGCTCAACTGTGCGGAACGTTCTGTTTATGCAGGTCAGCGGCCTGCGAACCCGTCTGGGGTCAAGGGGTCGCAGGTTCAAATCCTGTCGTCCCGACGGTCGATGACCAGCGGTTTTACCTTTCGAAGTAGACCCGCCGATGTCGTTTTGCCCGATTGTCGTCGCGAAGTGATCGCGCTGCGGCGAAAACCCGCCAGGGCGACGAAGGCTGCCACGCGAACCAGGTGAGCTGGATGGCCAGGTGACCCGGCACCGGACTGGTGGAGAACCCCGCCGCCGTGCTGGCCTGCATGGCCCCGTAGGACGGCAGGAAGCGCATGATCGGGTTGTCGGCCCCAGCGGCAACAGCGGCGGCGTCGAGTACCTCGACATGGCCTATTCGTTCAACCCGTCACGGCTGACGCCGTGGGGACAGCGGTTCTTCAACGGCGCCAACGGGATCTGGCAGACCTCGAAGCAGGCCACGATCTACGGCTAGCTGGTCGATCTTCACAGGTGGTCGACGTACCCGTGACCATCAGCGTGATGGTCACGGGAGGCGCAGCCGCTTAAGTCCCTGCGTGCGCCGCCCGCGCCACGGTCAGAGTTCCCAGGTGATCGAGGGCAAGGGGTTGTCAAGCGTCGGCGAGGTCTGCCATGAAATCGGCCAACAGGGCGGCGAACGCTTCCGGTGCTTCCAGGTGAGGAGTGTGACCGGCGTCGGGAATCACCTGCACTTCGCCACGCCAGAGTGCGGGGAAGTCCAGCCGCCGTAGGTAGTCCAGGCTGACCAGTTGTTCCTCGACGCCGTGTAGGACGGCCATCGGCTGGCGGAGTGCCGCGACGATCGCGAGCTCGTCGGCGAACCGGCCGGCGCCTGCGCTGACGCCGAGTCCCGCTCGGGCCGCGCCATCGGTGGCCAGGATGTCAGCGATGATCTCGTCCAGCGCCAGCGTAGAACCCGGCGCGGTGAAGCTGGCGGCGGCCAGTTCGGCCTCGTCTCCGCTGACGTGTTCGCTGAAGAGCGCCCCCATCGCCGGGTTGGGCAGGAATGCCTCGGCCATCTGGGCAGGAGTGGCGACCGGTGGTGCGCCGGAGAGGACGAAACCGCCTGCCTCCGGCAGTTCGGGGGCGGCTTCCAGCACGATCTGCCCACCTAGGCTCCAGCCGACGAAGACCGCGTCGGTGACTCCGAGATGGTCGGCGAAACCGGTGAGCACCGCGGCGTGTCCTGGCAACGAGTAGTCGGCGTGGTTACGGGCGGGTTCGGACTGACCATGACCTGGCAGGTCCACGGCGAGGCACCGGAAGCGCCTGCCGATGTCGCCCTTCAGCACCGGAAGCCAGGTCTTGGCCGAGGAGGAGTTCCCGTGGACGAACACCATCGGGCGGGCGTTCTCGCGACCCGAGCGGGAATCGACATCCAGGTAGGCGATCCGCTGTCCGTTGATCTTCATGCTCGACTGCTGCACTCGAAGTCCTTCTGTTCGGTTCATTGATTTCGCCATCACCTCAGCTGAGGCCGGGCAAAGCAGGAAGAAGTGCGTGAAATGATGGTGCGGCTCGGGTTCTCGAATTTCTGTCCCGCTCGGCATGGCGATCGCCGTGAGCTCCTTTCCAACCTAGGTGGCGATCAATGCGACGACAAGTGCGTTCTCGACAACGGCGCGTTCACTCTCGCGCAATCGGGCCGGGTTAGTGAGCGGGCTCTGCTGGAGCTGGTGGACCCCGATGTACCGGAACGGTTTCGCGCCCGCGGCGGCGGCTGTCGCCATGACCACTCTGTAGGGAGTAGTCGTACTCGGCGGCCAGGTTGCCGAAGGTGACCACCAGGCCGATCACGCTGCCTTGGTGGTCGGTGATCGCCCTATACCGGGGCCGGCCCCGTCCTTCGGCCCGATGAACAGCAGGGCGGTCGGGTGCGCCGTGGCGCCCCAGAACGCGGATCCGGCGACTGCTGTGTTCGATGACCGCGAGCACGTACAGGCGGGTGCCGCTCAAGGTCGCGACTTCGAAGAAGCCACAGGCCAGCAGGGCTTCGGCCTGGGAATGGAGAAAGTCGGCCCAGGTGGTGGAGGTGCGATCGGGTGCCGGGTCGATGCCAGCGTCCTTGAGGATCTGCCACACCGTGGATGCGGCGATCTTGATGCCGAGTACGAGCAGTTCGCCGTGGATACGGCGGTAGCCCCAGGTGGGGTTCGCCCGTGCCAGACGCAATACCAGGAGCCGGATCGAGCGCACGGTCCGTGGACGGCCGGGACGCTTGGGGCGAGATCTGGCCGCGTGGCGGCGGGCGAGCAGGTCTCGGTGCCAGCGCAGCACCGTTTCCGGGCGTGCCGGCAACGTGAACTGACGAAGTACTTTCGCCGGGAGCCGGTGCAGCAACGCCGCGAGGAACGCTCGATCGACGGGGGAGAACCGAAGTTCGAGTTTTGCCCAGTGGCGTTCCAGGACGGTGATCTGGTGCCATAGCACGAGGATCTCCACGTCCTTGTCCTGGTCGCTTAGAGGTCCTAACAGAATGATCGACGTGCTGGCGCGCAGCGCGTCAGATGGGTCAGTCGCCGCCGTGGATCGTCTCGGACGATCTGTGGGAGCGGATAGAGCCGTTGTTGCCGGTGGTGCCGCGCAGACCTCGTAAGCCTGGCCGTAAGCGGGTGTCGGACCGGCAGGTGTTGTGCGGGATCCTGTTCGTGCTGCATACCGGGATCCAGTGGGAGTTCCTGCCGCAGGAGTTGGGCTTTGGCTCCGGGATGACCTGCTGGCGGCGGTTGCGGGACTGGAACGAGGCTGGCGTGTGGTCGCGGCTGCACGAGGTTCTGCTCGCGGAGTTGCACTCGGCGGGCAGGCTGGGCTGGGACCGCGCCGTGATCGACACGTCGTACGTCCGGGCTGCTCGACGCGGCCCAAAAGCGGGCCGAGCCCGGTCGACCGCGCCCGCCGGGCTCCAAGCACCACGTCCTGACCGACGGCGGCGGCATCCCGCTCGCGGTCCTGCTCACCGGCGGCAACCGCAACGACGTCACCGGTCTGGAGCCGCTGCTGGACGCGGTGCCCAACGTGCGCGGCAGACGGGGCCGGCCCCGCCGACGCCCGACGATCGTCTACGCCGACCGAGGCTACGACCACGACAAGTACCGCAGGCGCCTGCGCGCCAGGGGAATCACGCCTCGGATCGCTCGCCGCGGCGAGCCTCACGGCTCCGGCCTGGGAACAGTCCGCTGGGTCGTGGAGCGCACGATCGCCTGGTACCACGGCATGAAACGCCTACGCATCCGCTGGGAACGCCGCGACGACATCCATGAAGCCTTCCTCGGCCTCGCTACCTGCATCATCTGCTACCGCCACGTCCAACGATCCTGTTAGGACCTCTTATGGGTAGCAGGCGCAGTAGGGCGAACGCGTTGGTCACGCTGAGGTAGGCCAGTCGAAGCAGCATGGCTGATCATCATGCCCTTCACGTCTGGTCACGACAGCCGGTCTTGAAGACGAACCGTTGAGCCAGCGGAATTCATGCTGCACTCGCTTGGATCTCGGGAGTCCGCGTGACCAGTCAGACTTTGCGGCGGCCAATCTGCGCACGATGGAAGGTGTGCTCGTCAACTAGCGGCTTGTGCCCGTTCGGCGCCGAGGTGATCCACTGATCGGCGGGAGAGACGGTCGTCTACGGTGCAGGTTCGGACTGACGCCCGGTCTGCTTGGCGTTGCCGACGGCGCCGCCGAGTTCAGGCTGTGAGTAGACCACCCCGACGCGCATCAGAGACCCAATGCCGCTGCGAGTGCCCGCAGATTGGGCAGCGGGTCGTCGGTCGGCGTATCGACGGCGACCTGCACAACCACGTGGTCAGCGCCGGCGTCGAGATGTGCGGTGACCGAGGCGGCCGCCTCCTCGGCTGATCCCATGCCGACGAGCGCGCGAGGCAGCCGCTCGGACTCGCCGATTGCCAGGTCGGTCTCGTCGAATCCTTGTCGCAGCCAAGAGTTCCGGTAGTTGTCCAGCCGCGAGTAGAGATCCAAGTGGCTGCGGGCACGACGCAGTTGATCTTCGGCGCTGCCGCCGATAGCGATCGCTTGCTCGGTCACGATCCACGGGTCGTCACCGAGGATGGCGCGGGTGTTTCGCGTCTGTTCGGGCAGCACCAGATACGGATGTGCGCCGTCGGCGAACTCGCCGGCGAGTTCGATCATCTTGGGCCCCAACGCAGCCAGTAGACGCGTCGGTCGTGAGCCGCGCTCGAGTTCGGCCGGCACCGAGTTCATGGCATCCAGATACGTGCGCATCATCGTCAGCGGCTTGCGGTAGGCACCGCCGAGCGAGCCTTCGACGAAGGGGGCGTGGCTGACGCCCAGGCCGAGGACGAACCGGCCCGGGTACAGGGCGGTGAGCATCCGGGCGCCACTTTCTGCGGCTGTTGGCAACCGGACGTGGATGTTGGCGATGCCGGTACCGATGACCAGGCGCTCGGTGGCACCCAGGAAGGCCGCGGATTCGATCATCGCGTCCTTGCCGTTGCCTTCTGGCATGAACAGCGATCCGTAGCCGAGCGACTCGATCTCGCGGGCCATGCTCTGCGCGTCGAGGATCGGCCACGGCTCACTGTTCCAGAACACGCCGATCTTTGATGGAAAGTCGATGGCGCTGGGTTTGTTCGGCATCGTCACTACCTTCGTTCGTGGATGAGCGCACGCTCACATGAAGATCGCGCGCGTCAGCCGGACGGCGTAGTCCGAATCAGGATTCGTCGTTCCGTCGCCAACTCGTTCGGCGATGGCGGCGATGGAGATGTCCCGGCGCTTCGGCAGCCGATCCTTCTCGGCCGTGGCGAGCGCCTTTCCCATCTCCTCGCTGGTGAGGTCCGTGCAGTAGCACGGTGCGCCCGGTTGTTGACGCCATGACTCGGCCAGCGGGCCGGCGTCGAAGCCGTCGAATCCGGTCTGATCGACCAACATCATTCCCAGTTCGCGTGCGTCGGTGTCATCGGCAGCGACCGGGATGGCGATGCGACCGGGCGTTCCCGCGGGTGCCCCTTTCTCGGCCAGTGATGCCGATCCGATGGCGTTCCACGCCTTGACGATCGGGCGGCCGATCTGCTCGGTCAGCCACACGCTCTCGACCTCGCCGTCGTCGATGGCTTCGATCCGCCCATCGCGAAGCGGGTAGTAATTCGAGGTGTCGATGACGACGGCGTCGGCCGGCGCCGCGGACAGCACTGTCGCGAAGGCCGGCATGCGATTCAAGGGCATCGACAAGATGACGACATCGACGTCGCGCACCGCGTCGGCCGCTTCGACCGCGCGGGCACCGGTGGACAACGCCTCAGGATCGATCGTCTCCGGACCGCGGGAGTTGGCGATCTTCACGTCATGACCCGCTGCGCTCAACTTGTAACTCAACGTCTTGCCGATGTTTCCGGCGCCAACGATTCCGACCTTCATTCTCGCTCCTCCACGTTCTTCACGTCAGTCGACGGCCGGGTGTGCAGGTCTTCGAGCGCGTGCCGAAGCTCGTCGGTGCGGCCTCACACCCGCGGCACCATTCCGACACTTCCGGGCGTTTGGCCAGGGGCGCTGTCGTGTCGACCCAGCGGTGTTACCGCCCACGCGCACATGGCGCTGCAGCGCGCCGCGTTGGCGGGGCTGCTACTGGTCGAAGACTCCAGGGGTGTCGTGCAGGACGACGCTGTGTTCGAGCGGGACCCGACCGAGGCGGAAGCTGTTCTCGCGGGCTTCCAGATCGGCTGCGCCGAAGGAGATCCCGAAAAGCAGCTTGAGCTCCGCGGGAACACCCAGGACCTCGCGAACGGTGTCGGCATACATTCCGAGCATGGTTTGCGGGATGCCGCCGAGCCCTCGCGCGGTCAGTGAGAGCAGGAAGTTCTGCGCGTACATGCCGATGTCACCGGCTACCCGCACCCCGTCGCCGAACACCGGCATGAACAGGAGCGCAACGTGGGGAGCGCCGTGGAACTTCAGGTTCTCCAGGGCATGTGCCTTCCTGCCCTCCCGGTCCGAGCGCGGGATTTCCAGTGCTCCATAGAGAGTCGCGGCGTGGTCATGTGCCCGGTCGAGGTAGGCGCCCTGGCCGAAGTCGGCGTAGTCGAAGGTGAAGTCGAAGGAGAAGCGCTCTTCCTTGTCGGCCTTGAGCAGTTCGGTGCTCAAGGCGTCTCGTGCCGCGCCCGAGACGACGTGCACCGTCCACGGCTGGGTGTTGCAGTTCGACGGGGCGGCCTGCGCGTCCTGAAGCACGCCACGGATGACCGACGGGGACAGCGGGTAGGGCAGGAACCTCCGAACGGAGTGCCGGGACCGCACGACATCGGCAAAAGACGAGGTCGTCGCAGATAGGGTCGTGACAGACAAAACTGTTCCTCTCATGGGTGTTCCGCTCGGTTCGCGTGAACGCTGCGGCGTCACACGGAATCGTCACAGGGCATGACACAGCCCACTGCGTGTCAGCGAGTGCGGCGGCCGCACCTTCTGACAACGCCGACAGCGGATTGCGAAAGAAGCTGCCGGCGCCTAGTCCGCGTCGTCCTGTTCGCGGTATCCGCACTCAACGAGCGCGCGCAGACGGGCCAGCGCCTCCTCGTCGGTGTAGCCGGTGCCCCTGAGCCAGGCCACGGAGCCGGCCGCGAGGTACAGGTCGTATCCCTTCACCGACGCTCGCACGTGCCCCTCACGCTGCGCGGCGCGCACGTACTCCTCGGTGGTGGCAACGAGATCGTCACAGGGCACGGTGAGCGGGTTGTCCGGATTCTGCTCCCTGGCCGCGGCCACGAGCGGTTCTGGCAACCCGTTGAAGGCGCTGAAGTAGTCCTCCAGAGCCTGCAACCACTGCCGCAGCGCCTGAGAGACGTCATCGAGCCGTGCGATGTCCGCCCGCCGGGCCAACAACTCCGCAGAACGCGTCTCCAACACCGCCGCCAGCAGTGCCTCCCGAGCGGGAAAGTGCCGGTACAGCGTGGCGGGCCCGACACCTGCATCCTTGGCTATGGCCTCCAGGGAAGATCCGACACCGTTCTTCAAGAAGTGACGCTGCGCCACCTCCAGCAGAGCCGCACGGTTGCGCTGAACGTCCGCACGCGGCTTGCGCCCCTGCTGTCCTTTCACGCTCACACGTCCTCCGCTTGCGCGTCCTTACGGCACAGATGAAACGGAGGCTGCCTCCGCATAACCGAGCGTAAAGCGGAGGCAGCCTCCGGTCAAGTCCACGCCCGGCACTGTCAGTGAGCTACGAGGCTGGCCGAGATGGTCGGCAGTGGCGGTCTGATCCAGATGGCTGTACGCGCGGTCACGGGGAAGGAAAGTGGGTCGAAAGCGAGTCTGTCGGCGAGAACGCGCCGGTGCCCTCGGCTCCGTCAGTGCCACCCCGCCGGCACGTGTTACCCAGATGGCCCGAGTGGCACCCCAGTCCTTGGTCAGCCGGCTAACGATGATCATTCCTCGCCGACGCCCCTGCTGAATCACGCTGTACCTACGCTGTCACGTTGTGTGACCGACTCGGTACAGTTGTCGGGTGGGGACGCAATTCGCGGTGCTGGGCACCATCGAGGCTCGCGCCGGCGGCGAGGTGCTCGAACTGGGGCCGCCGAAGCAGCGCAGGGTGCTGGCCGTTCTGCTCCTGCATGCTGGGCAGGTCGTGCCGATCGAGCAGCTCGTTGACGCGGTGTGGCACACCGGCCGGCCGCACTGGCCCAAGCAGACGCTGCAGTCCTACGTCGCCAGGTTGCGACCCGTGCTGGGTGTGAAGATCGTGGGGAACTCAGACGGGTATCTGCTCGACACCACACCGGAATCGGTTGACCTGCACCGGTTTCGCGCACTTGTGCAGCAGGCTCGCGAGCTGCCCGACGCCGACGCGGCGGGAGCGATCGAGGAGGCCCTCGGGCTGTGGCGCGGCGAGCCGTTCCACGGCGCCCGCACGCCTTGGTTCGTCACGCAGCGTGCCACGCTTGTCGAGGAACGCTTCTCAGCGCGCCTGCTCCGCACCGACATCGCGTTGCGGCGCGGCGGGCACAGCGCGCTGGTGCCCGAGCTGATGGCGGCGGTCGCCGAGCATCCCCGCGACGAACGGCTGGCCGGCCAGTTGTTGCTCGCGCTCTACCGCGACGGGCGTCAAGCCGAGGCGCTGCGGTATTACGAGGACTTGCGCGCGCGTCTGCGCGAGGAACTGGGTACCGATCCCTGTGTCGAGTTGCGCCGCCTGTACCAGCAACTGCTCGCCGACGACAACGCGGCTCCGCGTCAGCTTCCCGCGCCACCGCGCGCGTTCGTCGGGCGTGCGGGTGAACGGGCCACTTTGGACAGTGCGGTCAGCGGCGGCGTGGTCGTCGTCGGCGGACCTGGTGGTGTCGGGAAGACCGCGCTCGTCCTGCGCTGGGCGCACGACCACGCCCACCTGTTCCCGGACGGGCAGCTGTACGTGAACCTGCGCGGCTTCGACCCGTCCGCTCCTCCCTCCCAGGCGAGTGTGGTGCTGCACGGGTTCCTGGGCGCGCTCGGTGTACTCCCGGAACGCATGCCGGACGACCTCGACTCCCGCAGCGCGCTCTTCCGGGAACGCGTCGCGGAGCGGCAAATGCTGATCGTGCTCGACAACGCGTGGAACGAGGACCAGGTCCGGCCGTTGCTGCCGGGCGGGGAGGCCTGCCTCGTGGTGGTGAGCAGCCGCAACCGGCTCACCGGGCTGACCGTGGGCGAGCAGGCGCGGCCGGTCACGGTGCCGATGCTCGCCGTCGACGAGGCGATCGCTCTGCTGGGCCAGCGGCTGGGCGGCGAGCGGCTCGCGGACACCGATGCGGCGCACGACCTCGTCAGGCTCACCGGCGGGCTGCCTCTCGCGCTCTCCGTGGTCGCGGCACGGGCGCTGGCACATCCCCGCTTTCCCTTGCGGGCACTGGTGAAGGAGCTCCAGGACGAACGCGGCCGGCTCGACGCGCTGGACGCGGGCGAACCGGCGTCCAGCGTGCGGGCCGTGACGTCGTGGTCCTACCACCGGCTCTCCGCGCCCGCCGCTCGGTTGTTCCGCCTGCTCGGCGTGCACCCCGGCCCCGATATCGACGTGGCCGCCGCGTCCGCGCTCGCCGGCACGGAGGCCGGGCCGTTGCTCGCCGAGCTGACCAGGGCGCACGTCCTGGACGAGCCAGTGCTCGGCCGGTTCGCATCGCACGACCTGCTGCGCGCCTTCGCCCGCGACGAGGCCACGCCCGAGGAAGCGCGGCAGGCGCTGGACCGGGTGCTCGACCACTACCTCCACACCGGGTTCGCCGCCGAACGCCACCTCTCGCCGCACTGGCCGCCCATCGACCTGACGCCGCCGAGTGCCGGTGCCGCCGGTTCCTACGACGAGGCGATCGAGTGGTTCACCGCGGAACGAGCGGTGCTGCTCGCCTGTGCCGACCTGGCCGCCCGTGAGGGCTGGGACGTGCACGCCTGGCAGTTGCCCTGGGTGCTGTCGACCTACCTCACCCGCAGCGGCCACTGGGACGACCGGGCCGCGACCCAGCAAGCCGCTCTCGCCGCCGCACGCCGGCTGGGCGACCACGCCGCACTGGCGGAGACGTTGCTGCTGCTCGGCCGTGGGCACAGCGTCCTGGGTGATCAGCCGCGCGCGATCGACGAGCTCACCGAGGCGCTCGCGTCCTTCCGCGCAGTCGCGAACCCCACGGGCGAGGGCATCACGCACTTCTCGCTCAGCGTCGCGCACGCCCGCCGCGAGAACGCCGTGGCGGCGCTGGACCACGGACGGCAGGCGCTGGCGTTGTTCCGCACCACAGGCGACCGCGCGTGGGAGGCGTTCAGTCTCTGTGCGACGGGCTGGTACCACGCGCAGCTCGGAGACCTCGACCTCGCGGTCGAGGAAAGCCTCGCCGCCCTGCGGCTGCTTGAGGACGAGGGCGACCGGGACTGCGAGGCGCATGCCCAGCGCACCCTTGGGTTCGTGCAGCGGCAACGCGGTGATCTCGCCGCGGCCGTCGGCCACCACGAACGCGCCCGTGAGCTCTTCCACGAGCTGGGCGACTCCTACAGCGAAGCCGTCACCGCCGACTGGCTGGGTGACGCGCTGCACGCCGTCGGCCGTGTTCCCGCCGCACGAGAGGCGTGGCGGCGTGCGGATTTCCTGTTCACCGAACTGGAGCTGAAAGAAGTATTCGCAGTGCGGGCGAAACTGGCGGGCTGATCCTTCAGAAGCCTGAAATTGCCAGCTCAGGCAGCCGGGACGGCATGTAGGCGAATCAGTAGAATTCGTCTACATGCGCAACGCCAAAACTGTTGTAGTTCCCCGCTCCTGGTATTTCAGCAAATCATTTTGGCGATACTGCTGGCTCAGGTTCTTCGACCTTCGCGATCGTCCTTTTCTCGCCGTGTCGGCGGTCGTCGTCCTGGGCGCGGTGTTCCTGATCGCCAGCCTCCCGGACGGGACCAGGCTCCTGGCCAAGCGCCCCGGCTGGTCCTGGCTCGAGGGACCTGGCGAGGCCAGCGCGGCACTCAAGGCCGCCCTGCCACCCGTCGCGTCGCTGCTGACGTGGATCAACTACGCCCTGGCGGCGTACCTGGTGGCCCTCGCACTGGTGTCGTGGCGGCACAAGCGGGCGGACCTCGTCCGGTGGGGGCTCGGAGTGCTGGTGGTGTCCACGTTCGTGTTGCACGGCATCACGTGGCTCTTCGTTCTGGGGCGGTTCCTCGTTCGCCTCTTCGTCGCGTTCGTCAGAGGGGCGGTCGGCCTCATCGCCCTGGTCGGGACGGCGATCAACGAATACGTGATCCAGCCCGTCGTCGGACTGTTCGTGTTCCTGCTGGGCGACCTGGTGTGGATCGGGGTGCTGATCGTCGTCGTGGTGGTGCTGGCGATCCTGGGTGACACCTGGCCGAAACACCTGAAGAGAACAATGTTGATCGTCGGTGTCTACTCCGTGGTGGTGGGCGTAGTGGTGGGCATCGCTCTCGGCTTGCGATCGCTGTTCGGCCTCATTTCGGGGCGGTTCTGGCAGGTGGTGGCATCGATCGGCGGCACCGTGCTCGGGTGCCTGCTCGCCGCCGTCGTGTGCTGGATGGTCGGGCGACTGTTCCTCGACCAGATCCGCAGTGGCGCGCACGCCGGCAGTGGCCGCAGGGGAGTGGTGATGGGCGCGATCGCCGTCGGGTCCACGCTGGCCGTGCTGATGCTCGTGGGCAACGTCCACGGGGCCTACGCGCTCTACCCGGCCGGCGTCGAGGCCTGGGCGCGGGCTGTCGTGCTGAGCGACGCGCCGAAGCTGGACGCGACGGTGACGCTGCTCGTGATCGGCCTGTGCGTGCTGGGAGTGCTGCGGAACCTGGGCCGGATGCGAGCTGAGCCGAGCGTGGAGGAGTTCCACCGCTCACTGATCTTCACGATCATCGGCGTCTACGTCGCGGGAAGCATCGCCGCGCTGGACAAGGAGACCTCGAACTGAAGCGGTTCCTGTCGGACCGAGGGGGTTCGCGAGCGTGAGATTCCAGGTGCTGGGGCCTGTGGAGGTTCGTGTCGGCGCGCAGCGGGTGGAGCTCGGGGGAGCCAGGCCCGCGACGCTGCTCGCCGTGCTGGCCACGGCCGTCGGTGAGGTCGTGGGGATGGACGAGATCGTCGAGGCGGTCTGGGGGAGCAGGTCGCCCCGAAACTCTCGCGCGGCGGTGCACACCAACGTCTGCGCGTTGCGCCGGGCGCTCACCGCCGACGTGATCGTGCGCCGGGGCGGCGGGTATCTGCTGGACGTGCCTCCGGAGCAGGTGGACGCCTGGGAGTTCGGCAGCCGGGCGGCGCGGGGGCGGAAGGCTCTCGGCGAGCACCGGCACGCGGAGGCCGCCGCCGAGTTCCAGGCCGCGCTCGCGTTGTGGCGGGGTGGCGCGCTCGGAGGTGCCACGGGGGCGTGGGCGGACGGGGAACGCGCGCGGCTGGCCGACCTGCGGCTCGCGGTCGTGGAGGACCAGCTCGACGTCGCCGCGACCACCGGGCTCGCCGTGGCACCCGTCGCCGAACTCGTCGCGCTGGTGGCCGCGAACCCGTTGCGCGAACGGTTGCGCGCCCAGGTGGTGCTCGCGCTGTCCGGCCTCGGCAGACAGGCCGAGGCGCTGGCCTGTTACGAGGCGGGCCGCCGGATCCTCGCGGACGAACTCGGGGTCGATCCCGGTCGTGAACTGCGGGACGCCCACCGGCGGGTGCTGGCCGGACAGCCCGCCGTCACCTCACCGGCGCAGCTGCCTCCGGACATCGCCGACTTCGCCGGTCGCGATGACGAGCTGGCCCGGCTGTGCCGCAGGCTGACCGGCACCTCGGACGTCATGCCGGTGGTGGCCATCTCCGGCCAGGCGGGAACCGGGAAGAGCACCCTCGCCGTCCGCGCCGCGCACCAGGTGCGGGAGCGGTATCCGGACGGTCAGCTCTACGCGTCGCTGCGAGGTGTGCGGGAGCCGGGCGAGGTGATCGTGCGCTTCCTGCACGCGCTGGGAGTGTCCGACGCGGCGATGCCCCGGTGCGCGGACGAGCGGATCCTGCTCTACCGCTCGCTGGTGGCGGGCAGGAGGGTGCTGGTGGTGCTCGACGACGCGGCGGACGAACGCCAGGTCCGGCCGCTGCTGCCGGGGTCGCCGACGTGCGCGTGCGTGCTGACCAGCCGGTCGCGGCCCAGCGCGCTGGAGGGTGCCGCGCACGTCGAGCTGGGCACGCTCGGCGAGGGCGAGTCGCTCGTGCTGCTGGACCGGATCGTCGGAGCTGGGCGGGTGGCGGCGGAACCGGGGTTCGCGCGGGAGGTCGTGCGGCTGTGCGGCCGGCTGCCGCTCGCACTGCGCATCGCGGGGGCCCGGCTGGTGTCGCGGACCGACTGGTCGCCAGGGCGGCTCGCGTCCCGGTTGCGGGAACAGCACAGGCTTCTCGACGAACTGGCGATCGGCGACCTGGAGGTGCGCGGCAGTCTCGCGCTCAGCTACACCGGGTTGTCCGCGAGTGCCAGGGCCGGTCTGCGCGGGCTCGGCTGGTTCGGGGTGCCGCACTTCGAACCGTGGCTCGCCGCCGCGCTGCTCGGCGTCGCGGCCCAAAACGCTGAGGACGTGGTCGACGAACTGGTGCGCGCGCGGTTGCTCGACGTCGTGGGTGCCGGGCGCTACCGGCTGCACGACCTGACGAGGACGTTCGGCTGGGAACTCGCGGAGGCCGAGGACGTGCGGCAGGACCTGCTGGACGCGGTGGAAAGGGTGGCGCGCGGCTGGTCGCGGCTGCTCGCCCTGCCCGCCACGCAGGAGTGGTTCGACGCCGGGCAGGCCGCGGTGGTGCACACCGTGGAACGGGCCTGCGAGCTCGGCCTCGCGGACGTCGCGGTGCGCCTGACGGTCGACGTGTGTACCTCGAAACTGGCCGCTGACAACAAGTTCAGCCTGCGCTGGCAGACGCACAGCGTGGCACTCGACGCCGCCGTGCGGGCCGGTGACGTCGCGGGGCAGGCCGAACTGCTGGCCGGACTCGGGTGGTTGCGCCGCGAGCAGGACCGGCTCGACGAGGCAACCGCCTACTACGAGCGGTCGAAGGAGAAGTACGGCGAAATCGGTGACAGCGGTGCGATCACCGCGATCAAGGTGATGCTCAGCGAGGTGCTGCGCGAGCGCGGCGACCTCGCCGGCGCGCTGGACCTGGTGACTGCGGTGATGCCGGACCTCGCCGACGCGGCGCTGACGGCGCGGGCCTGGCACGGCAGGGGCAAGGCATTCACCGAACTCGGCCGCCTGCCGGAAGCCGTCGGGGCACTGGAACGTGCCCGCGAGGCGTATCTGCGGCTGGTCGAGCCGAGAGAGGTCGCCCTGGTCGAGCGGTCACTGGCCATCGCACACCGAGCGGCCGGGGCGTTCGGTACCGCGGAACGGCTTTCAGCCCGCGCGCTGCGCACGTTGCGTGACCTCGGCGACCGGCACATGACCGCCTACGCCGTGCAGGC
This sequence comes from Lentzea flaviverrucosa, assembly GCF_003350445.1. Classification (NCBI taxonomy): domain Bacteria; kingdom Bacillati; phylum Actinomycetota; class Actinomycetes; order Pseudonocardiales; family Pseudonocardiaceae; genus Lentzea; species Lentzea flaviverrucosa. The sequence goes on along the minus strand of NZ_QQAU01000017.1, from coordinate 138,820 downwards.
GTGGGCGAAGGCCCGGATCAGGCAGGGCGGGCCGGACGAGGTGCACGACGCGTTGCAGGAGGCGCTCGTCACCTGCCGCGGGCTGCAGGACGGGTTCGGTCAGGCACTGGTGCTGCGCACGCTCGGCGAGCTCGAACTGGCCCGTGGCCGCCCCGAGGAGGCCTGCCGTCAGCTCGGACTTTCGCTGCAGTGGTGGGATGCGTTGTCCCTGCCGTTGTGGCGCGCACGATCTCTGCGCGACATGGCCGTGGCGCACCGAGTGCTCGGCCGCCCGGCTGAGGCGGGCAGGGCGTGGGACGAGGCCAGAGCGTTGTTCGTGCGGCACGGCAGCAGGGAGGCGACGGAACTGTCCCCGCCCCTGCCGGGCTCGCAGGATCTTCACAGAATTCTGTGAGAGCTACTCCCTAGCGTCGATCCCATGAAACTCAGAGCACTGGCAGCGTGGCTGATGGCCGCGCTGCCGATCACCCTGGTGGCGGTGAACCCGGCTCAGGCCGACACCGCCTACGTCACCGAGGCGGCGGGGCACGCGCAGGCGGAGAAGACCGAATACGGCATTCCCGCCTCCGTGAGCATCGCCCAGTCGATTCTGGAGTCCAACTGGGGCAAGAGCGGGCTTTCCAGGAACTACCTGAACTTCCACGGCCTCAAGTGCGGGGCGCCGGACCGGCCGGGACCCATCGCGACTGGGTGTAAACAGCTCCCGACGGTCGAGTGCCCCGGCGGCAACTGCGGTGGCACCAAGGCGTACTTCCGGGTCTTCGCCTCGATGCGGGACTCGTTCCGCGACCACGGCCGCAACCTGACCACGAACTCCGCCTACGCGCACGCGATGCCGTTCCGCAACGACCCCGACCGCTACATCCGGGAGATCGCCCGGCCGTACGCGACCGACCCGGCGTACGCCGACAAGGTCATCAAGGTCATGCGGGACAACAACCTCTACCGGTTCGACAGCGGTGGCCCGCTGCCCGCGCCGCAGGAGCTGGTCATCGGCGGAGGCGACACGGACTTCACCGGTGACGGCAGGGCGGACATCGCCACCTTCACCCGTGGCGCCGCCGCGGACGTGTTCGTCGCCTCCTCGACCGGGACCGGCTTCTCCGGCACGGCGGCGAAGTGGCACAACGACTTCGCCTTCCACAACGAGATTCCTCTGACCGGTGACTTCGACGGCGACGGCAAGGCCGACGTCGCCACGTTCACACGCGGCAGTGCGGCCGACGTCTTCGTGGCGTTGTCCACGGGCAGCGGCTTCAACGGCACGAGCGTCAAGTGGCACGACAGCTTCGCCTACAACGACGAGGTCCCGGCCGTCGGTGACTTCAACGGTGACGGCAAGGACGACATCGCGACCTTCACACGGGGTGCCGCGGCGGACGTCTTCGTGGCGTTGTCCACCGGCTCCGGCTTCTCGGGCACGACCGTGAAGTGGCACGACTGGTTCGCCGCGCACAACGAGGTCCCCGCCGTGGGCGACTTCAACGGCGACGGCAAGGACGACATCGCCACCTTCACCCGCGGCTCCGCCGGTGACGTCTTCGTGGCGACCTCCACCGGCACCGGTTTCTCGGGCACGACCGTGAAGTGGCACGACAGGTTCGCCTTCGACGGTGAGGTGCCGCTGGTCGGTGACTTCAACGGGGACAAGAAGGCCGACATCATCACGTTCACGCGCGGTGCGGCCGGTGACGCGTACGTCGCGCTGTCGGACGGCGCCCAGTTCGTCGGTGACGGCCTGAAGTGGCACGACAGCTTCGCTGTCGGCACCGAGACGCCAGGGGTCGGTGACTTCAACGGCGACGGCAAGGACGACATCGTCACCTACACCCGAGGCGACGCAGCCGACGCCTACGTCGCGACCTCCACCGGCGGGGGATTCTCCGGTGACGGCGTGAAGTGGCACGACTGGTTCGCGACGGGTGCCGAGATCCCGGCGCCCGCAGTTCTCTGAAACACCCAAGGGGAAAGCCATGCACCACAGGAAACTCATCGCCGCCGCGATGTGCGGGCTGACGGCACTGACCGTCACCACAACCTCGCCCGCGAGTGCGAACGACGCAATGGGCGACGTCTACGTGTCGCTGTCCGACGGGGGCAAGTTCGTCCAGGACGGCTGGAAGTGGCACGAGTTCTTCGGCGTGGACAACGAGATCCCGCTCACCGGTGACTTCAACGGTGATGGCAAGGACGACGTCGTCACCTTCACCCGCGGCGACCGGGCCGACGTGTACGTCGCGCTGTCGTCAGGAGAAGGCTTCAGCGGCACGGGTGTGAAGTGGCACAACGACTTCGCCTTCGGCACGGAGACGCCACTGGTCGGCGACTTCAACGGTGACGGCAAGGACGACATCGCCACCTTCACCCAGGGCAACACCGGCGACGTCTTCGTGGCGCTGTCCACCGGCAGCGGTTTCGACGGCACGTCGGTCAAGTGGCACGACTGGTTCGCCGTCGGTGGCGAGGTTCCGGTGGCCGGCGACTTCAACGGCGACGGCAAGGACGACATCGCCACGTTCACCCGCGGCGAGGCGGGTGACGTCTTCGTGGCGTTGTCCACCGGTTCCGGCTTCTCGGGCACGACGGTGAAGTGGCACGACCGCTTCGGCTTCCAAGGCGAGATCGTCGACGCCGGCGACTTCAACGGTGACGGCAAGGACGACATCGTCACCTTCACCCGCGGCGACGCGGGCGATGTTTTCGTCTCGTTCTCCGACGGCACCAAGTTCGTCCAGGACGGCTGGAAGTGGCACGAGAACTTCGCTTTCCGCGCGGAGATCCCCGAGGTCGGTGACTTCAACGGGGACGGCAAGGCGGACCTCGCGACGTTCACCCGTGGTGGCGCGTCCGACGTCTACGTCGCGACCTCGAACGGCACCGCGTTCGTCGGCGACGCGCTGAAGTGGCACGACCGGTTCGCCCTCGGCACCGAGATGCCGCGCATCGGTGACTTCAACGGGGACAAGAAGGCCGACATCGCGACGTTCGTGCTCGGTGGCGCTGCCGGACTGCGGACCACCATCGTGAACATCGCCAAGGGCGAGATCGGTGTCGCCGAGCCGAACTGCAACAAGTACGGGCCGTGCAACGGCGGTGGTACCCCCTGGTGCGCCATGTTCGCGACCTGGGTGTGGGAGCGGGCCGGAGTGAAGGGTGTGCCGCGTCGCGAGTACGTCGCGACCGCCCTCGGCAGCTGGGGCCAGCAGCAGGGCACGTGGAAGCCGCGTCCGGCAGGCCAGGTCGGCAACCCGCAGGTGGGGGACTGGGTCGTCTACGGCGCACCGGGTAGCGGTATGGGCGGACACGTGGCGGTCGTTGTGGCGGTGAACGGCAACGGCACGATCACCACGGTCGACGGCAACTCCGGCCCCGGCACGAGGTACGTGCACCAGTCGACGATCGACCCGCGCACCGCGAAGGCGAACGCCAACAGGTCCGTCTCCGGCTACGTCAGCCCTCCCGGCGCCTGAAAGGCATCCGATGAACTCCCGTTCACTCGGGGGCTCCGCACTCGCCGCGATCATCCTCGCGGCGAGTGCGCTCGCCCTCCCCGCCGCACAAGCGGCACCGGCACCGGACAACGGGCCGGTCGGCTGGGACGCCTACCGCAGACTGGACCGGCTTCCTCAGCTGAACCCGGCGCGCACCGGGCAGTTCTCCAGCTTCGGACGCGACGGCAGCAACACCGGCGACGGCTTCAGCGGTGAGTACTCCTGTCTGCGCAAGGACGACACCGGATGCGTGCTCGCCGAACGCAGCGGTCCCGGCGAGGTCGCGTCGATCTGGTTCACCCAGGGCGCAGGCGGCCGGGAGGGCGACGTGAGCGCCACCGGCTGGATCCGCGTCGAACTCGACGGTCACACCGTCGTGCAGCGCTCGTTGCAGGAACTGGTCGACGGGAGGGAGGGCGCGCCGTTCGTGCACCCCCTGGTCGCGAACGCCGACCAGAGCTCTGGTGGCGTGTACGTCAAGGTTCCCATGCCCTATCGGGAGTCCATGCGGATCACCGTGCAGCACAACCCGAACTTCTACCACGTGGCGTACCGCGACTTCGCCTCGGCGGACGGGGTTCGCGCGTTCGACAGATCCGATCGCGCGGAGGACGTGCTGGCGACGTTGCGCGCCTCCGGCACCCGTGATCCGAAGCCGCCCGTGCCCGATGCCAAGACCGCCACCAGGACGGTGAGGGTTCCGGCCGGCGGCCGGGTGCAGCTCGCGCAGCTGACCGGACCGGGCACCATCAACGCCCTGCGGCTCAGGTTGCCCGCGTACGACAACTCGCTGCGGCTGCGACTCACGTTCGACGGCAAGACCACTGTGGACAGTCCGGTCGGCGAGTTCTTCGGCAGCGGGCTAGGACAGGCCGGCGTGCGGTCGCTCATGTTCGCGATGGACGGGCCGTGGCACACCACCTGGTGGCCCATGCCGTACCGGTCCTCCGCGCTGCTCGAGCTCGTGAACCCGGGAAAGGCCGTGACCGTCACCTCCGAGGTGACATCGGCACCGCGTGCGTGGACCGAGTCGTCCGGCCACTTCACCACCCAGTCACGCGCCGGCCGGACCGAGGACGGCCGGGACTGGACGATCGCCGACGCGGGCGGACGCGGCAAGCTCGTCGGCGTCACGCAGACGATGCGCGGCCTGGAATCCACCGGACATTTCCGCGAATACCTGGAGGGCGACGAACGGGTGCACGTGGACTCCTCGCCCTCACCGTCGTGGCACGGCACCGGCACGGAGGACTTCTACGAGGGCGGCTGGTACTTCCACCGCCAGGAGTTCAGCGCACCCCTCAACGGCAACACCCTGCACCAGAAGGAGACAGCCGGCTGCCCGCGCGAGTGCGACAGCGTCTACCGGCTGCTGCTGTCCGACGCGATCGGCTACTCCAGCGCGCTGCGGTTCGGCATCGAACACGGTCCGAGCAACACCTTCGACGCCGACTACGCGTCGACCGCGTACCTGTACACGCGGCCGGAGCCGGCGAGCAGGCGGACCGACGTGCTCGATGCCGGAGATGCGGCGAGCCGGGCCGCTCACGGCTGGACCGAGACGGGCGGCACCCAGTCGGAGCTGACCGCCCAGTTCGAAGGCGACGACAACGACGTGCCGGTGCGCGACGACGTTCGCACGAGCACGGGCCCCGTGTCGTTCCGGATAGCGGTCACACCGGACAGTCGTGGTGTCGTGCTACGCCGCACGAGCGACCAGTCCGTGCCGGCGCGCGCGGAGGTGCTGGTGGACGGAACCCCCGTCGGCACCTGGCACCAGCCGTTGTACAACAGCACCTCGCGCTGGCTGGAGGACTCGTTCACGCTGCCCGCCACGGACAAGGCGCAGCTCACCGTGACACTGCGACCGAGCGGCCCGTGGACGGCGGCCCGGTACGCGGTGGAGTCACTGGGCGAACCGGTAGCGGACACGAGCGCCCCTGCCACACCCCAGGTCACGCTCACCGGCACGCGGGCACGTTCACTGGGCCTGGCATGGAAACCGGGCACCGACGACGTCGGCGTCGACGGGTACCGGGTCCACGGCTCGCGGTCGGCGTCCGTGCCGATCACCCCGCAGACGCTGCTCGGCACCAGTCGCACCACGTCGTTCCGGCACGCCGCGCTCACCGTCGGCTCGACGTGGCACTACCGGGTCGTCGCGGTGGACGCGGCGGGCAACGCGAGCGCACCGTCGGCCGTGGTGTCGGCGACCGTGAAGCAAGCACTGGCGTCTGATGTGGACGGTGATGGCAGGGCGGACGTCACGACGTTCACCCGTGGTGACACCGCCGACGTGTTCGTCGCGAGATCGGACGGCTCCAGGTTCGTGGGCACGTCCGCGAAGTGGCACGACGACTTCGCGGTCGGCGGAGAGATCCCACTGACCGGTGACTTCGACGGTGACGGCAGGGCGGACGTCGCGACGTTCACCCGAGGCCGGAGCGCGAAGGTCTTCGTGTCGCTGTCCGACGGCTCCAGGTTCGTGCAGGACGCCTGGCAATGGCACGGATTCTTCGCGGCGGACGACGAAATCCCTCTCGTCGGCGACTTCAACGGCGACGGCCGCGACGACATCGTCACGTTCACCCGCGGCGACAGGGGTGACGTGTACGTGGCGCTTTCCACCGGCTCGTCGTTCGCCGGAACCTCCGAGAAGTGGCACGACCACTTCGCGGTCGGCGTGGAGACTCCGGCGGTCGGTGACGTGAACGGCGACGGACGCGACGACATCGTCACCTTCACGGGTGGCGCGGTGTACGCCGCGATGTCCACGGGTTCGTCGTTCGCAGGTGACGGCATCCGCTGGCACGCAAACCTTCCTGGACGGCCATCACTGGGTGACGTGGACGGTGACGGCCGGGCGGACGCTGTCACTTTCAACGGCGGCAAAGTGATCGTGGCCCGGTCGACCGGGTTCGACTTCGGCGCCGCCACGGTGTGGCACGAGCGGTTCGCGGTCGGGGACGAGGTTCCCGGCGTCGCCGACTTCACCGGCGACGGCCGCGCGGACATCGTCACGTTCACCCGAGGCGGCGCGGGGGACGTGTACGTGGCCACCTCCACCGGCGCCGGCTTCGCGGGTGACGGCGTGAAGTGGCATGACCAGTTCGCCCTCGGTACGGAGCTGCCCCGCCCGTCGATCTGACGGGTCCGCCCCTGAGCCCGGCCGCCGTTGCGGCCGGGCTCAGAGTCAGCTCTGCGCCGGAGGAGTTCGACTGCGGGCGGCGCAGTCCCTGATCGGCTTCATCACGGGCAGCCTGCACAGCCGTGTGCTCGGGCCGGTCGAGGACGACAACGCCGTCGGCGAGTTCCGGTCGATCGACGAAGAAGAGTGGCTGAGCTCGTCCTAGGCGAGCTCCCCTCAGGTACGTAGATCCCGCTGTGCGACCTGGACTTGCCCGGACGCTGCCACTTGGAGAAGAAACTGGCAGCGAGCAATGTCCCACGCGCTAGGCGGAGGGCAGTCGCTCGTGATGGCAGGCTCGGCAGTGTCGAGCGTGTCGTCAGTCTGTCGTTTGTGGCGACTTGTCCAGGACGCGCACCTGGGCCGCGAGCTTCTCCGGGTCACACTTGGCAAGGTGCTCCTGCACGAGCGCGTGGACGAACCGGAACTCGCCTGCGGCTTCGATCAAAAGGCTCCGGTCGGCGGCGTACTGGAGAAACTGTCGGGGGCGAACAGGAACATGGCCGCAGACTGCGATCGCGACGCGCACGACCGGGGGCCGAGGTATCCGATTGGTCGGCCAGATCCACCGGGCGATGTGGCCGTAGAGCAGCCCAATGCCGCATCCGATCAACGCGGGCCATGCAGCCGCTGCCGGCTCGCGGGACAACACCGTACCGGCGGCCGTGCCGATGAGTGTCCCGATGATCAGTGCTTGCAAGTTCCACGAAAACGCGGAGCGTTGTTCTCGTTGATCGATCATTTTGTCGCTGGGGTCGTCGCCGAGCACGTCGAAATCGCGAACGAGACTGAGCGCCAGGCCGAGCCCGAGACCCACGCCCCAGCCGACGAACAACTCGCGCGGCGTTCCCCAAAGCGCCACCATCCCGCCGGTGATCACTCCTGCGGACGCACCCCACCTCACCGTCGCCCACGACCACTTGAAGATGTCCCACTGGAATCCGCGCCAGCCACCGACCAACACACCCGTCAGGAGCGTGAACAGAGCACCGGCCAGCACGGGCGGCAGCAATGAGACCAGGAAGGCCACGACCGAGCCCAGCACAACGCCGACGGAGCCCAACACGACGCCGAGGATCGCACCTGAGGCAGCCCAGCCGAGCGGCCTGGTCACGGGTACAGGACGAAAGCGGGCGCTGTATCCGAACAGGAGCCTGAAACCCAGAAGGGGTGAGAGTACGAACGCGAACGCGGATGCCAGCAGGCCGGTCCAGCCGCCGAACCACTCCGTCAGCATCATCGTCCCGATCGTGACCGCACCGGCACGCGCGAACGGCGCCAACCACCGTTTCACCGAGACCTGCACGTCCCTCGGCGGTCTGTCAGGAACCGTGTAACGAACCGGCCTGACGGGGCCCTCGGCATACGTGGCCAGGAATTTGAGCCACCGCAACACGTCTCGTGCCGGAAAGTTCGTCTGCCCGCGCTGCGACGACAAGACCTCAGCGACGTAGGCGTCAAACAGCTTGCGGCGGTCGAGTCCGATCCGAGCACCGGTTTGGCGGCCGAGCATGACGATGTTGAGCATCAAGGGAGAGCCGAGCATCTCCAGCAGTTCGTGGTCGACGTCGATCTCGTGGAACTCGAGGAAGTCGAGCACCTGGAACCGGCTGAGCGGCCTGATCACCACCGCTCCGTGCATACGCAGGCGAGTGGCGAGCCGGTCGTAGTCCCGCTCTCGGCTCGACACCGCCAGTTGCGGAATGAGCAGCTTGTCCTGCAGTGCGTTCAACGCCTGCACACAGCTGTCGCGATCGGCCGGTTCCACTTCGTCGAGACCGTCCAGCAGCAGAGCCAGTCTGCCGTCGTTCAGCCACGCTTTCGTTATCCGGTGCGGGATGTGGTACTGGTGTTCGACCTCGGCGAGAACCCAGTCGGTGAAGCTCAGAGACCCCTTCCACCGTGACCAGCTCGCGAGGTCCACCAGCACCGGCACCGGTCGCCGTTCATCGTTGCGCGCCAAGTCGATCAGTGAGACGGCCAGCTCCAGCAGCATGGTCGTCTTGCCCGAACCAGGCGCGCCGAGCACCAGCATCGACTCGTCGAGCGCCTCGAACGCTTCATGCACAGACCCGAAGTGCTCACGCGGCGGGCCGTCCGGCGCTCGCACCCGCAACGACGACTGCCGCAGCACCTTGGTTGACTGCTCGTTGAGCGACAGCGCGATGCGAACCTTCTCTGACAGCGAGTTCTCAAGGCGCTCCCGGACGAACTTGTCCACCCGGTCGAGCGCGTTGGGCCGGTTCTTCGGATGGTCGGGAAACCGAACGCTGATGCCGTCGTCGCGACCCCACTCGCGGACAGCGAGCACGATGGCCGCGACCAACAGCACACCGATGGCGGGCCACGTCCAGCTTCTGAGCGGGGCGAGAGCGCCGCCGGTCGCGACGTTGACCGTTACCGGCAGCAGGACCAGCGTCACGATCGCGCCGGCGATTAGAAGCGCCAACCGGCCACCGCGTCGCACCGCGCGATTATGCCCGTGGCGTGCGGAAACAGGAGCCGTTCACGCTCAATCCGGTAAAGGCCGCGTGGTGTTCGACACAAGATTCACCCGTCTGGCGGCATGTGACCTGAAGTTGTGGCTGCAAGGTCTGCGTCCGACAGTGTTTCGAACCTGGCCCGCTGCAATCTGACACCAACTTCGCGCCCGCGGCTCGAGTCTTCGGCGCCTGCTCGGAATGCAGGTCCAGCCGGTTGGCCTGCCAGATGTGCCACAGCGCCCGATCGGCCGCCGCTTCACCGCCGAGCCGGAAGATGGTGATGCCCAGACGTTCGTCCAGGCTGTCCACGATGAGCTGAGGCCGGTTTATGGCGACCGAGCGGAGCCGGGAGTCCAAGCACCACAACAGCTCCGCGTGCATGTGGGGCAGCGGCTGTTCGCCTGGAGTCACAGCTAAGAGGTCACCTTGGTCCGACCGTGACGTAAGGGACCGGACCGGACGACCGTTGCGGGAACTCAAGCACCGGAATCAGCTTGCCGATGGGATTTCCTGCGTTGTCGAACGAGATCGTGCCCGTGGCGCCGTTGATCTCTACTCGCCGCAACGCCTGCCGGACGCCCGCCGGTGTCGGTGGCCGGTCTCCGGGGGCGTTGATGGCGGTGAAGGCGGTGAGTGCGGCGTCGTGGTGCAGGAGTGCATAGCCGTCGTCCAGGGGATCGTCGAACCAATACGTGTACTGGGCGCGGAAATCCGCGAAACCCCGAGGCGTGAACGGGAGGTCGCCCTCCCAGCCCGCTGGGTCGACTGGGCTGGCGTAGATCAGTCTCACCCTGGTTGCGCGTATCTCCTGTGCGACCTCTGCGAGGCTGATCGCCTCTGTCACCACGGTGATCGGCTGGTTCGGGCAGTGGACGGCGATGTCGGTGAGCAAGTTCCTCAGCCCCGCCGTACGGCCGCTGTACAACGTCACCGCCGAGCGGCACAGCTCCTCGACGAAGCCCCGCACTCCAAGCGTGCTCTCCACGACGTAGTGTTTGACGCGTCCTCCCCACGCTGCCGCCAGGCTTTCGCTCAACGCGGCGACGTACAGGTCGCGTGGGCCGTCGGTGATCAGGTGAGTGGGCTCGATCGAGCGCTTGCGCAGTTCCGCGACCAAGGCCTTGGCGAACTCGGCGTTGCCTGGGGTGATCCGCATCAGGCTACTGGTCTGGAAGGCGTTGGCTGTGGCCGAGATCAGCGGAATTCCTCGTTCTGCCAGCCTCAGCGCCGCTTCACGCGTGTCGTGCGTGCTGATGCCCAGACCGATCACGCTCACCAGAGGGTGGTCCTCGGTGCTCGCCCGCGCCAGCTGATCGATTACCGGCGCCCAGTGCCGCTGGCGGCTTCCGATGTTGGCGAGCACGAGTTCCGCATTGACCGGATTGACGCGATTCGCTCTGGTCTGCGCGATGAACGCGCCCTCCAGGGCGTGCCGCACCTGGGCGGCGCTCAGGGTGCCCTCGTTGAGCGGCGCGAGCAGCGCCACCCGGACATAGGGCTCACCTGAGCGACGGACCTGCCCGTTCTCGCTGGCGATCAGGCGCGACACCTCGGCGACGTCCGGGCTGAACTCGTAGGAGCCGTCTGTCACGCCGACGCACTCGCTGTCCAGCCCGACCCGCAGGTAGCGGATCGAGGTGTCGAACGGCGAGACACCGCACCGCGTCTGCAGTCCGCCCGCTACCGGCAGGCCGGCGCCCAGTCCGACGCCCGCCAGCACCGACACCACGAGCGGCAGCACCATCCTGCGCGCAGGCGACCGCCGACGCACGGGCGTCGGCGCCGCGGCGACGACGTCGGCGGTTTCGACGGGACCGCCGGCGAGGTGGTCCTGCAACAGACTGTGCCGGAACTGGTAGGTGCCGCCGTTGGCGCGCAACACTTCTCGCCGGTGCGCATCGTCCAGGAACGCCATGAGCCGCCAGGGCAACTCGCGTCGCAGCGCCGAAAGGCATCGAGCGACAAGGAAAGTCGTCCACACGTGCGGGCCGCGGGCGAGGCCCACCACGACGCCGAGCAAGCCCGCGCCCACGCCGTCGATCAAGGCGATCCGAGGGCCCGCGACAACACCTGTCACCAACGCGACGATGAACCCGAACGTCAGGCCGAACACTGCGAGCCGCAACAACTTCGCTGTGCGATCGGCTCGCAGAGCCGCCCTGGGACTCGCGGCGCGCACCGTGTCGGCCGGGCCTTGCAGCCACCCCACCAGCCCGTAGGCGAGGCCGGTCACGCCACCGAAGATCACTCCCAGCAACAGGCCGAGCCGCGAGGGGTCGGATATGTCGAACGTGATCGTGTAGGTGACTTCCGCGATCGCGCCGATCCCGAGCCCCACCGCCGTACCCAGCACGACGCCACGGCTGAGCTGCCCGGCGAGCAGCAGCCGACGGCCGCGAATGCCCGCGTTGACACGGCTCGGTTCGGCGACCGCGCGAGCGCGCACAGCCCACCCGGTGGTCACGCCTGCCAGCACACCGGCCACCGCCCCGAGAGACAGGGCTCCTCCGTTTCCGGCGACGGTCGGCAACACCATCAGCCAGACCGCCACCGCGGCGAGCACCGCGCACACCAGTCCCGTGACGATGCTGGTGGCACGGCGGGTCGCGGACGCCCGCATCCGATACAGCTCCCACCACCCCAGGGCGTAGCCGCCTTCCCGGCGCAGGTGCACGGCCAGCGATCGCAGCCACGTCTGCGCCCGCGGGGTGTCCGAGTAGACGTCAGCGACGAAGCGGTCGAGCAGGCTCTGTTCGACCCCCGCGTAGTCGTCGAACGCGAGCAGTTCGGCGGGGTTGGTCGTGGTCCGGGCCAGACCGATCATCAACGGCGTGCGCAGCGCTGAGGCCAGCGGACTGGAGGCGTTCTCCCTCAGGTGCCGCAACACCGGTGCCCACCGCGTGTCACCATCAACCCGGCCCGCGGACAGGTAGGCGATCGTGTCCGCCACGGCCACGGGCCCGAGTTCTACGACCAGCGCGGTCGCGGGCACCGCATGGGCTCGGGAGACGGCTTGTTCGTACTCGTCGGCGCGGCACGTCAGCATCAGCGGCCTGCCCCGCAGCGCTCGGTCGATCTGCGCGATCGCCTCCGCGTGTAGGGCTTCGGGCAACTCGTCCATGCCGTCCAGCACGGGAAAGATCAACCCTGGATCGTCGACCAGGTCGACGGTCAGCTCCGGGTAGTCGGTGCGCAGCTGGTTCCTGATCCAGTCGAGGAGTTCTTCCTCACCGACCCGCCACGACGACACCGACAACAGCACCGGCACCGGTAGTTGCCGCTGTCGCTCGCGCCGAGTCAGCAGCGCCAGCGTGAACTGGATGGCCAGCACGGTCTTGCCGCCGCCCGGCTTCCCCAGCACGACCACCTGCCGGTGCGGCAGGCGCAGCACCGTGCTCACCAGCTCGTCGACCTCGCCACGAGCGACCAAGCCGACCGGCTCCGCGCGAGACCGCCGCACAAGGCGTTTCCACCACGGCACCCGCTCCGCAGAACGGGAATCCGGCCGGTCAGGACCGAGAACGCTCACTGCGGGCGGCGACACCGGGCGGTTGGTCGTGGTCCACGGCTGCGGCAACACCCACGGCCCGTGCAGCCCGCGCAACCCGGCCTCACGCGTCCACTGCTGCTTCACCGCCCCGGCCAACGCATCGACCGCGATCCGTACCCGATCATCCTCGGACACCGGACCGGCAACACGCTGACGTGCGATCTCCAGCCAGACGGCGACAACCGCCAGGACCGCGAGCACGGGCCACGCGACGGCCTCGAACGAGGACGGGAACGTGTCCGATGCGAGGTTCGTCGCGAGCCCCAGCGCGATCGCGAGCAACGGCGGCACCGCCAGCCCCAGCCACCGCAAACCTGACCCCTCTCGTCCCACCCGTCCGTTGTCGTGCCGGTCCGTACGATCGTTACCAAAGCGCTTCATAGCGCGCTGGTGGATCCGCGCCGGTACATCCGGCGCGCCGGTGCTCGTAGAGCAGCGGCTGATCGCCCTTGTCGTAGGCGCCTAGCAACTCCAGATCAGGGAGCTGCCAACCCCCAATTCTCGAAGCATCGTCGACCTACGGAACCGTGAGCAACGGCATGCGGTGGTGCTGGTACAGCGGCTGACGTCTGTACCGGCACCACCGCGACGGACCTAGTAGCCGGAGCCGAGGTGTTCGAAGTCGCCAAATGGCGACGTTTGCCAGCCGATCCCCGGCACGACCCACGTGTGCACGAGGTCGCCTCCCGTGCCCTGCCCGAAGATGTCGAGCTGGCCGTTGGCTTGCTGGATCAGCGAAGGCTCGCTGGCCAGGCCAGTGCCGAGACGTTCAGGTTCACCGAAGGCTGAAGGTTGCCAGCCGACACCGGACACGAACCACTTGTGCCAGAGAGCTACCGCGGCCGAAGATGTCGAGCTGCTCGTTGGCCTGTTGGAGCACAACCGGTTCACTCGCCAGGCCGCCGCCGAGCCGTTCGAAGTCGCCAAAGGGAGACGGCTGCCAAGCGCGGGGGTGCTGCGCCACGACTCCGTGCTCGTCGAGTCGTCCTACGGCAACTTGGGAGTCGCGCTGAGCATGATCGCGGCGAGCCGCGGGTACCGGTTCGTGTGCGTCACCGACCCTCGGTGCCCGGCCAGAACGCGGGCGAGGATGACCGCGCTCGGAGCGACCGTGCGGGTGGTCGACCAACCCGACCTGCACGGAGGCTTCCTCGGCACCCGCATCGCGGTCGACACGGCGGGCTCGGTCACGTTCGGGTCGCCGCCGCAGCGCCGCATGATCCACGGTCTGGGCGCGAGCGTCCGCCCGCAACTGCTGGACGAGTCCTTTGTAGATGACGTCGTGCAGGTGGACGCGGTGCACGCCTGCAGGCGACTGGCCGAAGCCGAGTTTCCTGTTCGGCGGGTCGACCGGAACCGGGTTGTCCGGCGCACTGTCCTGGTCCGATGTGGTCTTTCCGGTGTGGACGGCCGACCTGGTCCGGAAGGCGGAGGCGGAACCGCGCACGAGCGGCATCGGCCGGCGCGGTGTGCTCGCGGTGAACGAGGCCACGGGCGATGTCGCCGCGCTGACTCTGCTGGACTTCTACCCGACGCTGCCCAGCTGGGGCGTTCAGCGGGACAGCGTGGTGATCCCCTCCGAGCGCGGCCATGGCCTCGGGTTGTGCGTCAAGGCCCGGATGCTGCGGTGGCTGCGGGAACAACGCCCGGACATCGCCCGCGTGCACACCGGGACCGGCAGCGGCAACGAGCACATGATCAGGATCAACCACCTGCTCGGCCACCGGACGACCAGCGTCTCCGTCGGCGTCAACGCCAAGATCTCCGAACTGCGTGATCGCCCCGTCGAAGCCGCAGGCCGGAAGATCGAGTCGCCGACGAGTTCTGCTGAGATTGGTTGACATGGTTGGTGTGCGCGTCAATGAGCCGTGACGGAACTTGATCTGTGTCTGTGTCCCACACGGGTTTGCCAGTGGCGCGCGGTAGTTGGGTTCACGCTCGCCGTTGGGCGCGAACGGTTTCACGGTCCGGGCCAGTCGCAAGGGCCGCCGAGGGCGCGGTGCGGGGCCAGGTCCAGGCATACCGCACGATGAGGGCGAGAAGGATCAGTTCCAGAGCGATGCCAAGGCCGTAGAAGTACAGCCAGGACTCGCCCACCGCGTTGAACGCCGTGACGGGGACGTAGAGCGAGGCGACGGTGAGGTTGGTGATGCGGTTCGCCCTGGCGGGCAGCGTCATCGACAGCACGACCATGAGGATCGGGATGGCCACGAGGGTCAGCGCCGTGGTCGAAAAGGTCTGGGAAAGGTCGAACTCGAAGACCTTGCCGTTGAGGATGTCATCGATGACGCCGGGCGTGAAGAAGTTGAGGATGTCCACGTAGGCGTACAGGAACATGAAGCTCGTCCACGTGGCTGCGAGCTTGGCTCTCACCGGGATCCGCTGGTCTTCCAGCGTGGCGGTGGTGGGTTGACGGTTTGTCATCATGGGCTCCGTTGTTGTGGGGAGGATCGGTAGGTCCACGATCGCTGAGCCCGGCGGCGGGCGCCCCCGCCCGGAGGCTGGGGTTCGCCTGGCCGATGGCATGGTCTCTCTCCTGTTCTTTCGGCGGGTACGCCGAGGCGCGCCGATCCCTACGCTGGAGCCGTGGTCACCGTCCGGCGCTCCATCTGGCATGAGCCGCGGCCTGCTGACGCCCCACCCGTCGGCCGGCTCGACTGGCTGCTGGTGGGCGTGGTCGCGGCCGCCGCCTTGGTCGAGGGCATCGCTCGGCCGGGCTTGGCCTGGCGACCCCTTGTGACGGTGCTCGCCCTGGCACTGGTGCCTGCCCTGCTCTGGCGGCGGGGCCGCCCCCTGATGGCCGCCCTGGCCGGGTGGGGCGTCGCCGGGCTGCTCTCGGTCCTCCAGCTGACCGCGCACGCCGGGGACCTCGGCCTCTACTCCACCATGGCCGTCCTGATCCTGCTCTACTCGCTGGTGCGGTGGGGCTCGGGACGGGAGATGGTCTTGGGGACGGCGTTCGTGACAGTCGTCGTCGCGCTGGGGACGTACGTCTCCGCCGCGGGCTGGGCCGACGTTTTCGGCGGGACCGTCCTCTTGCTGTTGTTCGTCGCCCTCGCGGCGGTGTTCCGCTACCGCGCGGACCTCTGGCATCGCCAACAGCGCGAGATCCGCAACCAGGAGCGGGTGGCGCTGGCGCGCGAGCTGCACGACACAGTGGCCCACCACGTCTCGGCCATCGCGGTGCAGGCGCAGGCCGGTGGTGTGGTCGCCGGCATCCAGCCGGAGAAGGCTGCCGAGTTCCTGGCCGTGATCGAGTCTGAAGCGTCGCGAACCCTGGCGGAGATGAGATCCATGGTGCGGGTGCTGCGTGAGGAGGAACCCGTCGCCTACTCGCCGCAGCCGGGTGTGGCGGACCTGCCTGCTCTGGCGTGCGCCGACGCGACGCCCACCGTCGAGGTCTCGCTGGACGGTTCGCTTACTCGGCTGGCACGACCCGTGGAGGCCGCGCTGTACCGGCTCGCACAGGAATCGCTGACCAACGCCGTACGGCACGCCCGGAGCGCGACCCGCGTCAGGATCGACGTACGCCGGGAAGGCGACGCCGTCCGGTTGCGTGTCAGCGACGATGGGCAGACCGAGCCGGGGTCAGCTCCGGAGCTCGGGTTCGGGCTGCTGGGCATGGCCGAACGCGCCCAGTTGCTCGGCGGATCGTTCTCCGCGGGGCCGGGGCCCGAGGGTGGCTGGGTGGTCGAGGCCGTGCTGCCGGTGGAGGCGTTGGGATGAGCATCCGTGTTGTCGTAGCCGACGACCAGGACTTGGTCCGGATCGGGCTGGTGATGATCCTCGGTGCACAACCCGACATCGAGGTCGTGGGGGAGGCGGCAGACGGGCTCGCAGCGCTCGACCTGGCGACCCGGCTGCGTCCCGATGTCCTCCTCGTCGACATCCGGATGCCCGGGCTCGACGGCGTCGAGGTGACGCGGCGCCTGGCCGGGCCAGACGTGACGGACCCGATGGCGGTCGTCGTGATCACCACCTTCGACCTCGACGAGTACGTCCTCAGCGCCCTGCGCGCCGGCGCCCGCGGGTTCCTGCTCAAGGACGCCGGTCCGGCGCTTCTCGTGCAGGCCATCCACGCGGCGGCCAACGGGGACGCGCTGATCGCCCCCACTGTCACCAGCCGGCTGCTGGCGATCTTCGCCGGCCAGGCGCCGGTGGTACCGGTCCAGCCCGTCGACCCGCTCACCGAGCGCGAGGAGGAGGTGCTCGCGCTGGTGGCACGGGGCCGGACCAACGCCGAGATCGCCACCGAGCTCTTCGTCGGCCTGAGCACGGTCAAGTACCACGTCGCATCGTTGATGACCAAGCTCGGCGCACGCAACCGCGTCGAGATCGCGATGTGGGCGTACGACACCAGACGCGTGAGAGCCAATTGATGGGTGCAGTGCGGAGAGCTGCGTTGTCACAAGCTGTCGGTGTGCCTTTTGAGCGGCGCGACCAGCTCCGGGTGACTGCCCCTGTCTGCTCGGTGCAGGAGCCGGGCGGCCACGTAGAACTGGGCGAGCATGCCGGCGTCTGTCGTCAGCACGTCAGCGAACGTGTCGTGCACTCGTTCAGCGGCCTGCGGCACGAGAAGGCTGTAGCTGAGCAGGGTGGCCGCGTCTGTTCCTACTGGGCCGCGGCCCCACGTCTCCCAGTCCAGCAGAGCGAACTCAGGACCCATCAGGTTCGCCCAGTGCAGGTCGCCGTGCACCGTTTCCCATTGGCGGACAACGGGATTCACCGCGTTGCCGAACTGCTGCTGCATGCGGCCGCTGACCAAGGCCTGGTCGGCGTTGACGCGGTTGGTCGGCATCGCCGCGATCGACTCGCTTGTCCTGCGTAGTTCCGCCCACCACTTGTCTGGGAGGTCGGCCATGTGGCGGAGGACGTCGGTGCGGGAGCACGGTGCGCCTGGCATCAGAGTCATCAGTTCCGCGCGCTGGTGTCGTCCGTGTTCCCACTCGAAGATGTCGACGACTCGTGGCTTGGACAGGTTGGTGAAGGCGTTCGCTTCCAGGTTTCCGGTCCAGAACTCGCCTTCGATCCATTGCCTGTCCTCGGAGACCACCCGTAGCCACATCGGCTCGTCTGGTCCTCGCACGGGCGCGCTGATCGATCTGTCCAGGCAGCCGAGCAGAGGTGTCCCGATGACGGTGAGTCTGAAGTGCGCTGCGGCGCGATCGAGGTTCTCGTGCATCCACACCCGGAACCGTGCGTCGGCCTCTCTGAGGTGCGAGCTCAGCGCGTGGCCTTGGTGTCCGAGGACCGGTGAGTGGCCAGGTTGTTCTGACACTGGGTTCCTTCATCTTGGGCGCATCGGGCATCCTCCGTTACTCGTTTTAGTGCTTGGACTTCCTCTAAGCGAGGCGCCGCAAGGTCATTACGCCCTTCGGGTACAGCTCGCGGTGATGCGGTCACCGCGGCGTTCGAGCGTGCTGGACGCAGGGCCTGCCGCCTCGTCGACCTGCGGCTTTCGGCTGGGTGGTGCAGGCCGCCGAAAATTGTCGGGGGTCGGCGCTAACGTTCCTCCTGTGCCGCCGGACCGGCGGATCGGCTTGCTCGGGGGCGAGGAGAGGGATCGTTGTCGGACTGGGAAAGTGCTAGTGCCGCGCGGGCGTTGCCGCCCGCGCGGCCGCGCAAGCTTTCGAAGGTGCCGTTCGTCGAGTTGGCGGACGGGCGGTTGCAAGGGGTGGTGTCCAGCGGGTCGGACATCGAGCGGGTGTACGTGTCTTCGGTTGCCGCTGGGAGTTACGAGTTTGCCTGCAGTACCAACAACAATCGGCCGTGTGGTGGCGCGCGGGGGTCGTTCTGCAACCACATCTTCGCCCTCGTCACCGAAGCGGTGTTGCAGTACGGGGTGGAGCGGGTGGCCCGGTACCTGCGGGTGGACGCCGCGGACATGGACGCGCAGGCCATCTACTCGATCATGATGGGGGCGCGGCCTTCGCAGGCGGACAGTGCTGCCGCGGCACAGGTTTTCAGCCGGTTCCTGCGTCATCTGGCCTATGTGGAGCTTCCCGCTACCACGGCTCCGCTGCCTGAGTTGCAGTGGTTTCCGCCTACCAGGGTGGTGGTGTGATGCGCGCCGATCTGCTGGCTGATCCCGTCGACGGGGTTGACGAGGTGCTGGTGGCCGTCGCCGGTGTTGATCAGGCGTTGGCCGCTGGGCTGTTGCGGCCGCAACCCGCGCAGGTCGCTGGGCTGGCCGTGCTGGCCGGCGCGGTGGTGGGGTCTCCGCTGGGTGCCAGGGTGGCTGAGGCCGCGGAGAAGGCGGCGGCCGGTGCCGCGGGGGAGGAGCACTTCATTTCCCTTGCGGTGGCTCGGATCGCGCTGCTCGGGTCGGTGCACGACGCGCTGATGGAGCGGGTGGGGCAGGCGACCGGACGGGCACTGGGCGACTCGGGCGGTTCGGTGCCGGGTGGGGGACAGGCCGAGAACCTGGTGCTGGCGGCCCGGTCCTGGCTGGCTGATCTGGCTCGAGCCGGGTGGCAGGGCATCGACCACGACCTGGTCTCCGGTGCCGAACCGGTGATCTCCGCGTTGTTGCCCGAACCTCGGCTGCGCCGGTTGGCCGCGTTGCTGGACGGGTTCGCGGCCGAGTTGGCTGCGTCTTGCCCTGGGTCCGCTCTGGAACGGATTCCGTTGCGTCGCTGGGGAGATCTGTGGTCGCGTGCGATGGTGCTGACGTTGCCCGGTGCGACTGAGGTTGCTGTCAGCACGGTCACCGGGCGGCTGTTGCCGTTGGGAGTGGACCTGCACGAGCACGCGACCGCCGCGCAGGCTCAGGTGCACGCGGTGTTCGAACCGGCTGACGGTGGCACGCCGTACCTGGTGCGCGCCAGCGTGTCGGCGCCCAAGCCGGACACGATCATCGGTGCCGGGATCTGGCAGTTGCTGCGGCCGCACCTGTCGTTGCTGGCCGCCGTCAGCGAAGGCCGGTCCATGGAGCTGACCGACATGCCCATCACCGGTGAGGGCGACCTGTTGTGGCGCGACGAGCACGCCCGGCTCGGCGAGCCGGCCGACCCGTTCGTCACCGCGCGGGTCGTCCTGCCGGCCGCCGGTGCGCTGCCGACAGCACCGCTGGACCGGCACCCTGCCCGCATCGCCGTGCCCGTGTTC
The DNA here is from genome assembly GCF_003350445.1 of Lentzea flaviverrucosa. NCBI lineage: Bacteria > Bacillati > Actinomycetota > Actinomycetes > Pseudonocardiales > Pseudonocardiaceae > Lentzea > Lentzea flaviverrucosa. The sequence continues at coordinate 119,002 of NZ_QQAU01000017.1, read as the reverse complement.
CTGGAGGGTTACCTCGCGGAGCAGGGGGAGGCGCTGACCTTCTCGCTCGCCGGGCAGCCCGTCGTCGTGGACACCGACCGGGTGCCGGCCGCCGGGCCGCTCACGCCGGAAGCGGTGGCGACGTCGAACGCCTGCATCGGGCTGTTGCGCTGGGACGCGGGTGTGTTCCGGGTCCAGCCGCTCGCCGTCGAGACCACCGTGCGCAAGAAGGTCGTGGCCCTGCACGCTGGTGCGTGGGCCGGCGGAGCGGTGGACAAGGCCGGTGTCAAGGCGGAGAAGGCCGCGACCGACGCCGCGACGGTGCTGCGCGAGCGCGCCGGAAGGTTGTTGCGCAAATGACCGACGCACAGGAGAACCGCCGGCAGGTCCTCTACTGGCGGTTGCTGTCCCGGCTGTTCGACCACGAGGAACAGTCCACTTTGGAGTCAGCGAGCCTCGCCGTGCTGCAGGACATCGGCTTGCCGCCCGCACTGCTGGACCCGCAGGCCGGTGTCGACTCGATCGTGCAGCGCCATCCCGGGCTCGCCGCCGAGTTCGACGGCGTGATGGTTCCCGAGGCGGGGGACGAACGCGACAAGGCGGCCGAGGTGCGGCGCGCCGCGCTGGTGTCGAAGGTGCTGCTGAACGTCTTCGCCACCGGGTCCGGCACCGTCACCGCCGGGCAGCTGTCCCGGTGGCAGGCCGACGCCGGCTGGCTGGAACGTGCCCTGGGCTGCCAGCCGGGGCAGCTGCGCGGTGGTGGCCGTCAGGCCTCCCCGACCGGCACCGGGACGGGCTCCGGCACGCCGGACCTGAGCAACCTGATCCCGCAGATCGGGCCTGAGCTCGGTGCCCTGGAAGCGGATCTGGTCAAGCGCATGCACCTGCGCGAGGTGCTCGCGGACCCGGCGCTGGCCGCCCAGCTCACGCCGAGCATGTCGCTGATCGAGCAGCTGTTGCGGGACAAGGACAACCTCTCCGGGGTGGCGCTGGCCAACGCCAAGTCGCTGATCCGCCGCTTCGTGGACGAGGTGGCCGAGGTGCTGCGCACGCAGGTGGAGAAGGCCTCCACCGGCGCGCTGGACCGGTCGGTGCCGCCGAAGCGGGTGTTCCGCAACCTCGACCTCGACCGCACGATCTGGAAGAACCTGACCAACTGGAGTCCCGAGGAGGAACGGCTCTACGTCGACCGCCTCTACTACCGGCACACCGCGCGCAAGACCACACCTCAGCGGCTGATCGCGGTGGTGGACCAGTCCGGTTCCATGGTCGACTCGATGGTCAACTGCACCATCCTGGCCTCGATCTTCGCCGGGCTGCCCAGGGTGGACGTGCACCTGATCGCCTACGACACCAGGGCCCTGGACCTGACCCCGTGGGTGGCGGACCCGTTCGAGACCCTGCTGCGCACCCAACTCGGTGGCGGTACCGACGGCACGGTGGCGATGGCGCTGACACAGCCGAAGATCGCCGAACCGCGCAACACCGTGGTGGTGTGGATCTCCGACTTCTACGAGTCCCAGTGCGAGCAGCTCTACGACTCGATGGCGGCGATCCACCGCTCCGGGGCCAAGTTCATCCCGGTCGGCTCGGTGACGAGCTCCGGCCGCGGCAGCGTGAACCCGTGGTTCCGCGAGCGGTTCAAGGACCTGGGCACACCGGTGATCTCCGGCCACATCCGCAAGCTCGTCCACGAGCTCAAGACCTTCCTCACCATCTGACTTCCTCGCCGACCTCCCGAAAGGCACCACGAGAACATGTCCGACCTGTTGCGCGCCCCCGCCGAGCTCAAGTACGCCGAGGAACTGGACTGGCTGGAGGCCGCCGACGACAACCCCAAGCCGTTCTCCTGGCGGCTGTCGCCGAAGATGATCCGCCTGTTCGTCCTGGGCGCCGAGCGGTCCGACGGCCTGGACCGGGAGATCGCGCAGAAGTGGTTCGGCGACCGCAGCATCGTCGAACGCGCCATCGTCACGCTGGCCTCCGACCGCGGTCTGCTGCTCATCGGCGACCCCGGCACCGGCAAGAGCTGGCTGGCCGAGCTGCTCGCCGCCGCGATCTCCCGCAACTCCACCCAGGTGGTGCAGGGCACCGCAGGCACCACCGAGGACCACATCAAGTACTCGTGGAACGTGTCGATGGTGATCGCCAAGGGCCAGTCCCGCGAGTCGATGATCCCGTCGCCGATCATGAACGCGATGGAGACCGGCACCATCGGCCGGTTCGAGGAACTGACCCGCTCGACCAGCGACGTCCAGGACGCGCTGATCTCCATCCTGTCCGAGAAGTACGTCTCGGTGCCGGAGCTGGACGACGACAACATCGTGTTCGCCAAGCCCGGTTTCTCGATCATCGCCACCGCGAACAGCCGCGACCGCGGCGTCAACGACCTGTCCTCGGCGTTGAAGCGGCGGTTCAACTTCGTGCGCATCCCGGTGGTGACGAACAAGAAGAGCGAGGCCGAGATCGTCCGGTTCCGCACGGAGGAACTGCTGCGCCGGCACCAGATCGAGCTGGACGTGCCGCCGAACCTGCTGGACGTGCTGCTGCGCAGCTTCGCCGACCTGCGCGCGGCGTCGGCCGCGGCGGGCAGCGACGACGAGAAGCTGGAGTCCGCGCTGTCGACCGCGGAGCAGATCGGTGTGCTGGAGGACGCCATCCTGCACAGCAACTTCTTCGGTGAGCGGGAACTGACCGCGCGCTCGCTCGGGTCCTCGCTGGTGGGGTCGCTGTCGCGGCGGGCGCCCGAGGACCTGGCGATCATGAACAAGTACCTGCACGGGGTGGTCGAGCCGCGGGGCAAGGACGAGGGTGGGCTGTGGCCGGAGTTCCTGGCCGGCGGCCGCGACACGATCGCCACCCTCTCGTGAGCTTCGAGTCGCTGCGCACGCAGCTGCAGCAGGCCGCGACGACCTTCGCCGACGGGCCCGGTGCCCTGGAGGGCATCCTGCTCGGCATGGTCGACGACGTGGACCGCGCCGTGTCCGAGCCGCTGGAGATCTTCCCGGTCTGCCACCACTCCCCGGCCTCCGCGGTGGCCATGGCCCGCCGGTTGCGGGACAAGCAGCCCAAGGTGATCTACCTGGAGCTCTGCGAGGACATGGCGCCGCTGCTCACCGAGTTGCGCAACTGCCGTCTTCCCGTTGCGGTGCAAGCGTTCTCCAGCGAGGTCGACGGGTTCCCGGCCGAGTGGGCGCCGCTGTCGGTGGTCGCGCCGATCACCGAGGCGTCCGCGGAGTACCAGGCGATCGCCTACGCGCTGGACACACCGGGGGTCGAGCTGGTCCTGGTGGACCGCTCCTCGGACCACGTGTTCCAGTGGCAGCCACCGGAGACCGGGCCGGCGGACGAGGACGCGCTGCACGGTGACGCGGTCGGTGTGGAGATCGGCGACCTGCGGCCGCGCTTCGCCGAGCTGGAGGAGCACCTGCTGCACCACGGCAAGGTGCGGCACTGGTCGGAGTGGTGGCACCAGTACGTCGAGCTCCCGCTCGGAGGCAGCGATCACGACACCTACCGGCAGGTGATGTTCCTGATCGGCAGCCTGTTCCGGCGGCTCGCCCCCGGTGATCCGCGCCGGGTGCGGGTCGACGAGGACCGCGAGCGGTACATGTGGACGCGGATGCGCGAGCACCTGGTCGCCAGCGGCGCGGACCCGGCGGAGTGCCTGTACGTCTGCGGCGCCTTCCACGCGGCCAGCCGGGTCGCGGAGTTCGGCGTCGGCGGGAGCGACGGCTTCGTGATCAGCCCGCGCAGTGCGACGAAGTGGCAGCACGGCCTGATCCCGTCGAGCCACGCGGCCATCGAGGCGCAGTTCGGCCTCGCAGCGGGCTCGGTGTCCATCGCGGCCACCGAGTGGGCGAAGAACCTGCGGCGCACCAAGGTGACACCGTTCCAGCTCGCCGGCCAGGCCGGTGGGAAGAAGGCCCGCAAGCCGGCGGCGCTACCCGGCCCGGCCGCGGAACTCACCGCCGCCGACCAGCTTTCCGGCTTCCTGCAACGGTCGCCGGTGCTGGACCGGCTCGACGAAGCCGAACTGCTCGGCTGGTCCGTGGAGATCGTGCGCGCGGCCCGCCGCAACGGCTACCTGGCCTCCACCGCCGACGCCATCGCGGTCTTCGAGACCTCGATCCTGCTGGCGGGCATGCGCGACCGGGCCCGGCCGACGCCGTACGACTTCCAGGACGCCGCCGTCACCTGCATCGAGAAGGACGTCGTCCCCGGACGCCGTGACGTCGGCCGCCTGGTCGAGATCATGATGGGCGGCGACCGCATCGGCCAGGTCGGCTACGACGCGCTGCCACCGCTGGCCCGCGACGTCCACGACCGCCTGGCCCCGCTCGACCTCAAGCTCCAGCAACGCGGCGTGCAGCGAGCCCTGCTCGACATCGCCTCCCGGCCGGAGCTCGAACCCTGCTCGAACCTGCTGTGGATGCTGCGCTACCTGCTGCCTCGCGGCGCCGCCCGTCCGATCATGGGGGAGCGGAAGCTCGGCGAACGCCCGATCCAGGAGTCGTGGGACCTCGCCCTCGGCACCCACCAGCGGGCCCTCATCGAACTGGGCTACGAGGGCGTCAGCGTCGAGCAGGTCGTGGAGCAACGCCTCCGCCGCAGCGCCTACGACCCGCAGGCCACCACCGCGAGCGTTCTCGAAGCCGTCGAGGACGCCGTCCGCTACCTGCACAGCCCGCGCCTGGCGGGTGACCTGGGCACCCGAGCGCTGGAGGTGCTGGCCGGCGAACGCACGGTGGACGGCGCGCCGGAGGTCCTGCGCCGGTCCCGCCGCCTGCTCGCCTACTACCGCACGAACGAACCCGTTCTGCCCCAGTGGATCGAGTCGTTCGTCCGCACCGGCTACGCCCACTACTGCACCCTGCTGCCGACGGCGTTCACCGACGAGGAGGCGGGCGTCGACCAGGTGGCCGCCATGCTCGGCTTCCTGTTCAGCATGGAGTCCCTGGCCCTGTCCCTGGGTTGCGACCGCACCCAGCTGGAACTCGCGGTGGCCCAGTCGCACCCGGAAGAGCCGTCGAAGGTGGCCCTGTTGTGGGCCGCGCAGGTCCACCTGGGCCGGCTGTCCCGGTCCGAACTGCGCGTCCGGTGCGACGACCTGCTGGGCAACCCGCTGTCGCTGCCGAGCTATCCGCGCTACCTGAGCGGTTTCGTGCACGCCCTCGACCCGGTGCCGAGCCTGGTGGACTTCGTGGTGGAGACGATGTCCACCGCGTTCGCCCGCCTGCCGGACCCGCTGCTGCTGCCATGGCTGCCCAGCCTGATCAGCACGCTGCGTTCCCGTGGCGCGCAGTTCGTCCCGCTGCTCATCCGGGAGGCGGGCCGCCTGTTCCCCGGCCGGCTCCCGGCACTCGACGAGTGGGTCCCGCCCTGGCTCGACCAGCCCGTACCCGTCGCGGTGCGCACGAGGTCCGGAAACGGTCTCGCACTGCTGGCCGCCCATCCGGCGACCTGTGACGCGGTGGCGGAGCTGCTGGGCTGCGAGGGTTCCTGGCAGGCCGCGCCGAACGGGGCGGTGCTGCTGAGCCGTCATCCGGACACCGCGGTGGCACTGGAGGCGCTGTTGGCCACGTGAGCAGCCGGGCAGGTACCACCGCAGTTCAAGCGGGCGACGAGGTCACGGCCGGGTTCGACCGGAATGGCCGGCCGCCGTGACCGGCCCCCGTGATCGGTGCGCCTGCGCTGGTGGCTCCGCGAGCGTGACGCGCTCGTACACGGCCATCGCCTCCTTCGCCAGCTGGCTGCGCGAGTACCGGCCCAGGACGCGGTCGCGGGCGGCGATGCCGAACTGCTCGCGCCGCGTTTCGTCCGCCAGCAACGCTTTCAGCGACTGCGCCAGCCGCCGGCCGTCCTGCGGCCCGATCAGCAGGCCGGTCACGTCCGGCAGCACGATGTCGCTGAGCGCACCGACCGCCGTGGCCACCACGGGGACACCGCAGGCCATCGCCTCGAGCGCGGCGCTGCCGTACCTGTCGGCGGCCGGTGCGCACACCGCGACGTCGGCCGACCTCAGCACCGCGGGCCGGTCGGTGCGCGGAACCGCGTTCGCGTCCACCAGCTCGACGTGATCCACAGTGGACACCACGGCGTCCACGGCCGAAGAGCCGGTGCCGGAGTCCAGATCTCCGGTCACGGCTATGCGCATTCGTCCATCGTGGACGGCGGCCGGACCGTCCGGGGTGAAGAAATCCGAGTTCACACCACTGGGCACCACGGAAATGCGGTTGCGCCGCACGCCCAGCTGCGACAGTTCCGCCGCTTCCGCCGAACTCGTCGCCGTGATCCACGCGGCTCGGCGTGCGATCAGCGCCTCGGCGTCGGAACGCTGTTTCATCCCGGACTCACCGAACCCGTGATAGGAGTGCACCACCGGTACCTGAAAGCGATGCGTGCCGATCACCGATACCAGCCCGGACGCCCAGTGGTGCGAGTGCACCACGTCCGGAGGCCGTGCCTGCCACTGCTCGGCGAGGAACTCGGTGAAATCACCGAGGTGGTTCACGAGCTCGTTCTCCGCGAGTGTGCGAGCCGGTCCGGCGGGAACGTCCACGACGTCGTAACCGTGGCCGGAGCTGAGAGCTGCCGGTGACGTGGAATCGTCGCGCCGGGTGTAGACGACCAGCTCATGTCCTGACGCGCTCAACCCCGCGCACAGTTCCGCGACGTGCGCGGCCTGTCCCGCGCTTTCAGCGAGCGGTCCTGCCTGTACTGACACCATCGCTATTCGCATTCGCCCGGCCGCATCCTCGGTCTTCAGCTCGACTCCGAGCTGCCGGCTCAACTCGACCAGTTCCGGTGGTGAATAGAACGACCGTATTGGTTCTCGGCACCGGCGACAAGAGTGCGCATCGGCGGCCGCGCACGCGCGCACTGGGCCCAGCGCGCCTGTCAGCATCTCGTGCCACTGCGCGAAAGTTCAGAAGAAGCACTGCTCAGGGCGGTTGGCGAACCCTTCGAGTGAGGTCTTGCCGATCACCGAACTGAACCCTCCGTGCTGTCGCGAGGGAGGTGTGCCTGCGTGATCCGAGGCTCGATCGCAGGCCGGGCCAGGCTTTCACCCCATAGCAGGATGCGAACGCGGAATACTTTGATCTTGCCTGCTCATCCGCCCGATACTTCCTAAACACAGATATTCGAGCATCACCCGATGGTGTGACGTGAGGCTGGGGTGTTCACACCATAGCGTGATTGCTAATTTGTTCTTGCTTGATTGTTTGGATACGGTCCTGCTCGGACTTGCGGCTGGCGTGTTGCCGACGCAACCCTTTCTTGACAAGTCAAACAAGGAGATTTCTGTGCTGAAGAAGGCAGGGGCGGCCGTCGCTATCGCGGGCGCATTCCTCGGTTTTGGTACCACGGCGCTGGCCGACGCCCCTGAGCTGGACATCACGGACCAGGTCGGCGTTGCCGACCTGAACGACTCCGAGGTCGCCAGCGATCTGAACGCCTGCTTCATCGACGTCAACGTCATCGCGGTGCCGGTGCTGTCGGACAACGACAGCGGCCTGTGCGCCAACCCCGACGACAAGTGACGTGAGACGGCGCACGCTGCGGTGGGGCGCCGTTCTTTCGATTGAGGGAGCGGAGTTCGGCGGATGTTGCCGACTCCGTTTCTCTCTTCGTTGCACGTGCAGATCAACGACTGACTCCCAGGAGAAAACGTCATGCTGAAGAAGGCTATTGCCGCGGCTGCTGTCGGCGCGGGTTTCCTGATGATGGGCACGCCCGCCTTCGCCACTCAGGGCGGCGCGATGGACGACATGATGGATCTCGCCTCGAAGTACGACCACGACCACCAGGTCGGCCTCGTGAACATGGAAGACTCCGAGCTGCTCAGCGACATCAACGTCTGCCACGTCGACGTGAACGTCATCGCGGTGCCGCTCTTCTCCAACAACGACGGCGGACCGTGCACGAACCCCGACATCGAGATCGAGGAAGTGCACCACCACCACGACGGGGACGACTCGGACCGCTGACTCGCGGCACATCACGCGACATCGGCGACGCACTGGCTCCTACCGGTTGATCACTTCGGGGGCCGGTACGCCTGACACGACCACGCGTGGTGTCGATGGTCCGGGACGAGTCCGGACACCCCTGTTCCTCCCGCGAAGCGCCCGGCTGCCACAAGCAGCCGGGCGCTTTGTGCATGTCCGGTTGTCGTTGTGCCACAACGGTTTCGGGCGTTGAACACGTCACCCGTTCTAGCGGTTTAGATGCGTTTTGACGTGATTTGTGATCTGGCCTCATCACCATTGTCCGCATGGTCAGGACGCCGATCTTCGACGAGCTCTACGCCAAGTACGTGGCCACTCCCGCGAGAACTGCGGTGGCGCCGCAGACTCCGCAGTGGCCGGCTGAAACCGACGAGGTGCTTCCCGCACCGAGCCACGCCGCGGCCGGTTCGCTCGAACCCGCCGGTCCGCCGAGCCACCGACGTCTGATGTAGCGGGCTGGGATGAAGCTCAATCGGATCAGCCTGTTGTGCACGGCGCTCACGGTGACGGCCGCCTCCACGACGCCGGTGGCCGGTGCGGAGGTCCTGCCACTGGCGGAACGCCTGCGCGAAGCGGTCGTGGCGCAGAACTTCAGGGACGTCGTCGACCTGACTCCGCCGGAACCCGGTGCGCCACCGGTGACGCAGCAGGAGAAGTACGACGCTTCGCCCGCCGAACTGATGAGCCGGGCCCGGACGCGTTCCGGCGGCAGGCCGCTGCACCAGACCCCGAACCTGGACGTGGCGATCATCGGACTCGACCCCGCCGGCCGCCCGGCGGCGGTGGCGAACGTGCTGCTCAGCCCGCAGCACCCGAACGGCGTGGTCGTGCCGGTGCAACCCCAGGGGCTCTCGACCGACCACGTCCGTTACCGCTGGTGGAACGACACCGAGTGGGACAACAACGGCGGCGTGGGCACTCGGGACGTGCTGCCGGGCCGGGAACACGCGCCGATCGACTTCGCCTCGCCGTACCCGGCGTCGGTGCTCAAGCTGCTGGTGGGCTTCGGCGTGCTGCGGCTGGTGGACCTGGGCAGGATCAACCTCGACGCCGAGTACGTGTTCGACCCGAACCCGGCGCGTGCGGTGTGCGGCGGGCCGTCGGTGAAGACGGTCCGGCAGCACTTCGACGAGATGATCACGAAGTCGCAGAACGAGTCGACCTGTGCGCTGGTGAAGCTGCTGCACGACCTGAGTGCGTGGGACCAGGTCAACCGGACGTTCGCGGACCTGGGGATGCCGACGCTGATGGTCACCGGGACGAATCCCGGTAACGGGGGCGCCTGGGGAGGCGCGAACATGAGCTCTCTCGACACCGCCAAGCTCCTGCTGCTGATCAACGGTGGCGCGGAAGTGCTGTGGACGACGACCGAGGGCAAGCCCGTCACCGCCGCCGAACTCTCGGCGTCGTCGCGGAAGTTCTTCCTGGACACGCTGGCGGCCCAGGGTCACAACGAGATGCTGTCCACGTCGAACTGGTGCGGGCGCGGCTACCCGGTGCAGGGCATCCCGCAGCAGGTACCGGCACGCTGGATCGAGCCGGACGGCACCGTGACGGTGGGCGACGCGATCTACGACCGGGACGTGCGCCCGTGCAACGAGACCGCCGAGGTGACCTTCGCTCACAAGACCGGCTGGACCGCCACCGCCGGTTCCGACGCGGGCATCGTGAAGTCGTTGCCCGGCAAGGACAAGCGCGACTACATCGTCGTCGTGTTCGGCAACCTCGGTATGGACTACGCCGACGCCGCCCGTCCGGCCGACCCGCCCGGCGTCTTTCCCGTGCTGTACACGCAGAAGTACGCGCAGCTCGGCAAGGCGATCGACGTCATCATGAAGACTTCGTGACCAGAGAGGTCACACCGTGAGCGGGCAGGGGATCAAGGCCCACACGGACTTGCCGACCGCACGCTGGACCACGCCCCACTGCTTGGTCAGCTGGTTCACGATCAGCAGGCCGCGGCTGCGCACCGAGTCGGGTGAGAACGGCCGCAGGACGGGCGCGGACGGGGACGAGTCCTCGACCGTGACCGCGACGACGCACGGCTCGCCCGACTTCCGCAGCCGGACGCGTGCCGGGAATCGGGCGTGGTCGTAGACGTTCGTCACGAGTTCGGTGACGACCAGCAGCACGTCGACGAGCTCGTCCTGGTGCAGGCCTGAGAGGGAGGCCTCGGCCCACCGGCGCACCCTGCCGATGTCAGCTAAGTCGCGGTCGAGTTCGTAAACATGTCCCGCTTCAGAAAACGGCTTGCCCTTCGTCACACCGCTCTCCTTTCGCGCCTTACCGCCGTGCGGTCCTGTCCGCGGTCCTGTGGTTCAGGGGTGCCCGCTCGGCGTGGCCGTGAACCGGCCGGCCCGATCATGCGAAGCTGGGACCCGCACGACCTGTTGTCGTCCGTACGCGCGGTGAGCGGAGTGAAATGGCTGAGAGCAGCGGTGCGTCGATCCGCCTGCGTGTCCTCGACGCCGTCACGGACGGGGCGCTCAAGGAGTTCGACCTGGACAAACTCCTCGGCACCCTGCTGGAACGCACCCGTGAGCTGTTCGAGGTCGACACCGTCACCGTCCTGCTGGTGGACCGCAGTGGCATGCAACTGGTGGCGCGGGCGACGTCGGGTCTGGAGGAGGAGGTCTTCCAGGGAGTGCGCGTGCCGGTCGGCAAGGGGTTCGCGGGCCGCGTGGCGCAGTTCCGGGAACCACTGCAGATCGGGCACGTCGACGAGTCCACGGTGGTGAACCCGCTGCTGTGGGAGCACGGCCTGCGCGTGCTGCTCGGTGTGCCGATGATCGCGGAAGGCGAGCTCACCGGAGTCGTCCACGTCGGCAGCACGACGGCACGCCTGTTCACCGACGAGGAGATCGAGGCGCTGCAGCTCGTGGCCGACCGCCTCGCGGTGGCGGTCTACGTGGACCGCACGCGTTCTGAACGCGCCGCGGCGGCGATGCTGCAGGAAAGCCTGCTCCCCGCGCGTCTGCCGAGCACGGAAGGCTGGGAACTGGCGGCCCGCTACGTCCCCGGCGCGGAAAGCGGTGTCGGCGGGGACTGGTACGACGTGTTCGAACTGCCCGGCGGGCGCATGGGTGTGGTGATCGGCGACGTCGCCGGCAACGGGCTGCGGGCAGCTGTCGTGATGGGACGGTTGAGGAGCGCGCTGCGCGCCTATGCGCTGGAGTACCCGGATCCCGCCGAGGTGCTGCGCAAGCTCGACCGCAAGGCCAGCCACTTCGAACACGACACCATGGCCACCGTCGCCTATGCGGTCATCGACACCGTGGCCCACCGCATGAGCCTCGCCGTCGCCGGGCACCTGCCCCCGGTCCTCGCGGTGCCGGGGGAGGAGGCCCGGTTCGCCGGCGTCCACGTCGATCCGCCCATCGGGTTCGACCTCGGCACCACCGGCCGCCGGAGCCTCGACGTCGAGCTGCCCCGAGGGGCCGTGGTCGTCCTCTACACCGACGGTCTCGTCGAACGCCGTGGAGAGGACCTCGACTCCGGTCTGGAGCTGCTGCGGCAGGCTGTCGAGCCGATGAGTCCCGAGGCGGTGTGCGGTCAGGTCATGGCCACGATGGTGGGCGACACGCCGGCGACCGACGACATCGCTTTGGTGGCGATCCGCTCCAGCGAGTGAGACGCCGCTGACAGCAATTCAGGGTTGAGGTTCGGTCGTGCGGGCACCCCAGGGTGGATGTCGCACCTGAGACTCAGGTGTCGGGGAAGGACGACATGGGCACCGACGACAAGTTCGAAGCCAAGGCCGACCAGCTCAAGGGCAAGGTCAAGGAAGGCGTCGGAGACGCGACCGACGACCCGGGCCTGCAGGCCGAGGGCCAGACCGACCAGTCGAAGGGCCACCTCAAGGAGGCGGCCGAGAAGGTCAAGGACGTCTTCAAGAAGTGACCTGCTTTACCCAGGAGGGGTGCGTGCATCGGCTGATGCACGCACCCCTCCTGGGTTTTCGCCTCGGTTAGGGTCGGGCCGTGGATCGAATCGCGGGATCGTTGTACGGGTTGGCTTTCGGGGACGCGCTCGGCAAGCCGACGGAGTTCCTGACCGTTGCGGAGATCGACCGGCAGTTCGGTCCTGCCGGGCCGGATGACCTGGTGGGCGATCCCGCACTGGTCACCGATGACACGCAGATGGCGCTCGCCGTCGCGTGGGCGCTGCCCGATGTCGGCCGGTACACCGCTGACACGCTCGAACCACGGCTGCGGGAGCGGTTCGTGGCCTGGGCGCACAGCCCGGAGAACGACCGCGCGCCCGGGATGACGTGTCTGCGCGCGTGTGGCGGCCTGGCGGAGGGCTTGCCGTGGGTGGAGGCGACCGTCGCCGGGTCCAAGGGATGTGGCGCGAACATGCGCGTGACCCCGGTGGGTCTGGTGCCCGGCCTCGACCTCGACGTGCTCGCCGGGGTGTCGCAGCTGCAGGCCGCGATGACCCACGGTCATCCCACGGCGCTGGCCGCGTCCGAGCTCACCGCCTACGCGACGCGGCTGCTGGTCGACGGCCTCGATCTGGCCGATGTGCCCGCCGCGCTGCTGGCCCGGTGCGAGGAACGGCGCTCCGTCTACCTGGAGGAGTGGCTGGGAACGCTGTGGCAGGTGCCAGGGGCGACCACACCCGCCGACTTCATCGCCCGAGGCTGGGACGAGTGCGCCGGGGTGCTCGAGCGGCTGGTGGCTGCTCTCGCCCGGCCTGACGACGGCCTGGACGTGTGCCTCACCACCGGAGAGGGCTGGATCGCCGAGGAGGCGCTGGCGAGCGGTCTGCACTGCGCGATCCGGCACGCCGACGACCCGGTGCGGTGCCTGGTGCGGGGCGCCCGGACCAGCGGCGACTCCGATTCGATCGCCGCGCTGGCCGGTGCGTTCGCCGGTGCCGCACACGGTCTGGAGGCCTGGCCGGCGGACTGGGTCGCGCGCATCGAGTACGCGGACCAGCTGACCGCGCTCACGAGCTGATCTGAGGCACCCCTGGACATAACAAAGCCCGGCCGGATGGATCACCCGGCCGGGCTTCGGCAGTCCTGCGTGCCGCTCGCGGCAGAAGGGACTAGGCGGGGACGATGTTCTCCGCCTGCGGGCCCTTCTGGCCCTGCGTGATGTCGAAGGAGACCTTCTGGCCTTCCTGGAGCTCACGGAAGCCCTGAGCGGCGATGTTCGAGTAGTGGGCGAAGACGTCGGCGCCGCCACCGTCCTGCTCGATGAAGCCGAAGCCCTTTTCAGCGTTGAACCACTTGACGGTTCCGGTGGCCATGGTGCACTCCAAGCATGAATTTGGCGCCCGCACTGTGCGGGGCCGGGTCATCTGTCATGACCGAAGGCGTTGAACAGCAAAACGCCCGTGACCTGCGATCACGGGCGAACGGTACTTCGGGACCATGACAGATATCAGTACCGTACACCGGATGACCTTCGTCGTCGCATCGACACGCCCGAAGTCTTCGAACCCCGCCGCGGTGGGGTATGCGGCAGTCGGTGAGAGTTGGCTGGTCATCGTGCGGATTGCGGTGTCGGGCGGCCGGCACGACGACGCCGAATAAGTGACGAGCGTCACTTATTCGTGGCCGCAGCGAGCCGGTTGCGGACTGTCCATTGTGCATGAATCGATCGCCGGAACCCGTGTGCAAGATCCGGGTAGCGTCGCGGTGCTGACCTTCGCGTTGCTGGCGGTCGGTCAGGACGGGCCCGGTTCGGTCGTCGTCGCGCTGGTCGTCGCCACGACCGCCTGGACGGTGATCCGCGCCCGGCGGCAACGGCTCGAGTACGAGGCGCGCCTCACCTCGTGGGCCGCGGAGCACGCGACGCACCAAGAGCGGCTCAGGATCGCCGGGGAGCTGCACGACATCGTGTCCCACGGCCTCGGCCTCATCATCGTCCGAGCCACCGCCGCACGGCGGGTGCGCGGCGACGGGCAGGAAGCCGAACGCGACCAGGCGCTCACCGACATCGAACAGGCGGGCCGGGACGCCGTCGCCGAGCTGAGGCGCATGCTCACCCTGCTGCGCGACGGCCACGAGCGCGACGCTCCGCTGCGGCCCGTGCAGAGCCTGGCGGACATTCCGGCCGTCGTCGACGCCGCCCGCGCCACCCCGCGTGCGCAGTCGTGCGGGAGCCGTGGTCTGTCAGACCCAGGGCGGCGATCACCCGACCGGAGACGACTCCGGCCGTCGCGGCGTGGTGCCGCGACGGCCGAAGTCAGCAGGGGCTCAGCAGGCGGGCGCGCCTACCGGGCCGAGTCCGATGTAGGGGGTCCAGCTGCTGGCGGCGGTCCAGAACTTCTGGATGAGGTCGCCGTTGCTGTTGCGGCTGAAGACGTCCATGCGCTGGCTGCCCCACGTGACGGCGGTGGGGCTGGTCGTGATGTAGCCGCCGAAGTCCTGCGGCTTGTAGGTGGTGTAGTCCGCGCCGTCGGGCGAGTACCACTGGATGAGGCTGCTGTCGTAGTGGCGCAGCAACAGGTCCACGCTGGTGCCGGCGCGCGTCGTGGCGGCGGGACGGCCGATGATCGCCAGGCCCCGGTCTGCCCAGTTGTACCAACCGGCGCTGCTGGTCCACATCAGGGTGAGCAGGCTGCCGTCGGCGGAGCGGGCGAAGACGTTCATCCGCGTTCCGTCGGCACTGGCCACGGCGGCCGGTGCGCTCGACGACGAGACGGTGGCCGCGTTCTGGCCGATGGCGGTCCAGTCGTTGACCCAGCCCTCGGCGATGCTGAAGTGGCGGTAGACGATCTTGTTGGCGGCGTTGCGGGCGAAGACGTCGAAGCCGGTGGTGTAGCGCATGGTCACGGCGGGCGAGGACGTGATCGTGTACGTGCCGAGGTCGGCCCAGTCGTACCACTGCTGACCCGAGATCCAGGTCAGCTTCTTGAGCCGGTTGTCGATGCCCTGGGCGAAGACGTCGATCCTGGCGCCGTTGGCGGACACGACGGCGGCGGGATCGCCCTTGATCTTGGCGTTGCCGGGCAGCGTGGCCCAGCACGACCACTTGCCGGCGGAGAAGTTCCGGTGCTTCAACCGGTTGTCGGACGTCGTCGCGAACACGTCGATCGACCCGTCCGCCCGCGAGACCGACGAGACACCCGGCATCGTCGGCGGGGCCTGGGTCCCGCAGTTCTGGCTGACGAAGGTCTCCGTGCCGCCCGCGTAGTCGAAGGGGTCGCCGTGGAACGACGCCGGCCTGATGTAGGCGGGGTAGCTCTGACCGCTGCCCCGGTTGCGGAACTCGAAGTGCAGGTGCGCCGAGATTCCCGAGGTGTTGCCGTCGGTGTTGCCGACGGTGCCGATCAGCTCGCCCTGGTGGATGGTGTCGCCGACACCGACGGACTTCTGGTCGAGGTGGGCGTACAGCGTCGAGTACCCGCCGCCGTGGTCGATCTCGACGTAGTTGCCGTAGTCGGAGCTCTCACCGCCCTCCCACCTGACGGTGCCGGCGGCCGCGGCGACGACCGGTTTGCCCTTGTCCTCGTCGCCGCTGGTCCCGGTCATGTTGAAGTCGATCTCGTTGTTGCGGTGCGCGCTGCTGCCGTTGGAGTTGCCCTTCCACGACGTGCCGCACACGAACGGCAGCTCGAGGGCAGGGGCGGCGGCGTGCGCGGCGACCGGGAACGCCAGCGAGGACGCGGCGACGGCGGCGGCGAGGAGGAGCGGGCGGACTGTCGCTGTTCTGGTGAGGTGCATGAGCACATTCCGCTCGACCGGTCGCCCAGAACTTGCCCAAATCCTGCCCGGATCGCGTAGCGGTCCAGGCACAGTGGGTGAGTGGAGTTTCGTGTACTGGGGTCACTTGAAGTCCGCGACCAAGGCGCCGCCCTCGCACTGGGCGGCGCCCGGCAACGTTCCGTTCTGGCCGCTCTGCTGCTGAGACCAGGGCAGACTGCCAGCATCGGCTACCTGGCGGACGCGGTGTGGGAGACGCCGCCCGCCAGCCCGGCGTCGAACCTGCGCACCTACGTCGCGGGACTGCGGCAGTGCCTGGGCGCCGACCGGCTCACGACCCGGTCCGGCGGCTACGCGCTGGAGGTGCGACCGGGTGAACTGGACCTCACCGAGTTCGTCGCCCTCAGCGGCGCCGGCGACGACGCGCTGCGGTCCGGTGATCTCGGTGCGGCGGCAGGCGCGTACGCACGGGCGCTGGCGTTGTGGCGCGGCACCGCGCTGGAGGGGCAGCCGATCGGCGCGGGGCTGCGGCCGGAGGTGACGCGCCTGGACGAGGAACGCCTGGTCGTCGCGGAACGGTACGCCGACGCCCGGCTGGGGCTGGGCCAGCACACCGATCTCGTGGGCGAGCTGCGCAGGCTCGTCGCCGACCACCCGTTGCGCGAGCGGCTGTGGGAACAGCTGATGACCGCGCTGCACCGCTCGGGCATGCGCGCCGAGGCGTTGCACAGCTACCAGCAGCTCTACCGGCTGCTCGACACCGAACTGGGCGTCGCGCCCGGCCAGTCGCTGCGCGATCTGCACGCCGCGCTGCTCGCCGACGAGCCCGCACGCGCCGTGCCCGCCGTCCAGCCCGATCGCGTGCCACGGCAGCTGCCACCGGAGGCCGACCACTACACCGACCGCGACGAGGCACTGGCCGAGCTGTCCACGCTGGTGACGCTGTCCGCGGTGCTGCCGGTGGTCACCGTGACCGGCAAGCCAGGTGTGGGCAAGACGGCGTTCGCGATCCGCGCCGGGCACCGGCTCGCGGCGGCGTTCCCCGACGGTCAGCTGTTCGTCGACCTGCGGGGCGCCGACACCAGACCTCGTTCGAGCGACGACGTGCTGGCCCGGTTCCTGCGCGACCTCGGCGTGCCGGGAGTGGACGTGCCGTCGTCCGGCGAGGAGCGGACGATGATGTTCCGCGACCTGCTCGCGGACCGGAAGATGTTGGTGGTGCTCGACAACGCCGCGTCGGAGCAGCAGGTCCGGCCGCTGCTGCCAGGGCACCCCGGCTGCTGCGTGGTGGTCACCAGCCGCAGCCGGCTCTCCGGCCTCGACACCACGAAACGCCTTGCGTTGCAGGCACTCGGCCCGGTGGACGCGGTGCGGTTGCTGGACCGGCTCGCGGACGCGGCGGGCGACCCGCAGGTGCGGCGCATCGCCGAGCTGTGCGGCGGGCTCCCGCTGGCGTTGCGCATCATCGGCACGAAACTGCGCTCGCTGCCGAACCTCACCGCCGACGTGCTCGCGACGCGGCTGCACGACGAGCAGCACCGTCTCGACGAGATGGTCGCGGGCGATCGAGAAGTGCGCGCGAGCTTCCTGTTGAGCTACTCCGGTCTCGACGACGCGCTGCGGCGCACGTTCCGGCTGCTCGCCCTGCTTCCCGGCCGCACGTTCCCGTCGTGGGCGGTCGCGGCGGCGCTGGGCGTCGACCTGCGCACGGCGGAACGCCTGCTGGACCGGCTGGTGGAGGCGAACCTGCTGGAGTGCGCGGGCCGCTACCGGTTCCACGACCTGCTCAGGCTCTTCGCGCAGGAGAAGGCCGCGCAGGACAGCTCGGAGGAGGAACGGGCGGAGGCCGAGCGCCGCGTCGCCGGCGCCTACCTGCACTTCGCCCAGCTCGCGGACGGCCTGCTGGAGTTCGGCGGCCTGCCGCGGTTCGACGCCCCCGCACCGGACTTCGACGCTGCCGACGTCGTCGACGCGCTGTCCGCCGACCCCGCGGCCTGGCTGGACGGCGAACGCCACTGCCTGACCGAACTCGTCGAACGAGCCGTGCGCGACGGACGTGACGAACAGGCCTGTCAGCTCGTCGCGACCTTGGGTGCGTACTGCGAACTCCGCGCGCGTTGGGACGACATGGTCATGTTGATGACTCTCGCCTTGGGCGCCGCCCGCAGGCACAACAGCGCGTACTGGCAGGCGTATGCGTTGTTCGGCTGGGGAATCGCGTCGCGAGAACAACGCGAGTTCGTCGTGGCGGAGGAACGTTTCCGTGAGTGCTTCGCGGTGCTGCCCGACGCGGGCGACCCGCTGCTGGACGTGGTCGTGCGCCTGTCCGTCGGGGTCGGGCACCGGCTGCGCGGCCGTTTCCCCGAGGCCGTCGTGGCGTTCGCGGACTGCATGACGAGGCTCGCGGCGCTCGACGCCCCGAGGTGGCTCGGCTACACGAAGCGGGAACTGGGAGTGCTGCACCGGTACCAGCAGCGGTGGGCGGAGGCGGAGGTCTGCCTGTCGCAGGCCGTCGAACTGTTCGGCGGCCTCGGCAACCGGCGGTGGCGCGCGGCGTCGTTGCGGGACCTCGCCATCGCGCGCCGCGACCAGGGCGACCCGGTCACGGCGCTGACGATGCTGACCGAGTGCCGCGAGGTGTTCGCCGACGTGCGCGACCGGCGCCGCGAGGCCGCGACCTGGCGCAGCCTCGCCTATGCCCACCTCGCGCTCGGTGCGCTCGACCAGGCGCTGTCGTGCGCTCTGCGCAGCCGCGAGATCTTCGCGTTCACGCTGGACGACCACGGCACGGCGTGCACCGTGGTGTGCCTGGGCGAGGTGCACCTCGCACTCGGGCGGCACGACGAGGCGTTGGCGTTGCTGCGGGACGGTGTGGCGCTGTTCGAGCGGCTGGGCGACGTGCGGTGGCACGCCAGGGCGTTGCGCGGGGTGGAACACGGCAGCGCCCAGGTTGGCCTGGTGCAGTAGGTCAAGCTTTGCTGTGGCGGTCGAGAAGTGCACGCAGGGCGGCCATCTCCGTGGCCAGCGCCTTGCGCCCAGCGGCCGTGACGCTGACCCAGGTCTTGGGCCGCTTGCCCTCGTAGCCCTTCTCGACCGCCAACAGCCCGGCCTCCTCCAGCACCGCGATGTGACGGGAGAGGTTGCCCGCGGTGAGGTTGAGGGTGGACTTCAGGTAGGCGAACTCCACACGCTTCACCTCACCCGCGATGGTGAGGATCCCGAGCCGGTGCCGCTGGTGGACGACGTCGTCCAGCGCCGCCGTCGGGTGCTCCGTCACGACGAGGCCCAGCTGGCCACGAGCGCACCCAGCCCGCCGAGCACGAGCACGGTCGCGAGCAGCAGGACGCCCGTGGCGCCGCCCAGAGCGTCGTTCTCCATGGACGCATTGTCGACGATCAAGGCGCCGGCCGTGAACACCACCGCGACCACCGAACACCACACGCTGCGCTCGATCCACGCCAGCGTCAGCAGACCAACTGAGATCGCCATGAACTGCGCGCCGCCGCCCATCCCGAGATCGACGCCGACGTCGGGCAACTGCAGCAGCGACAAGGCGATCGAGGCCAGCAGCAGTCCGACGGGGATGAACAGCGGCTGCATCCTCTTGGCGCGGAATGCGAGCACGGCAAGTCCCAGGAGCACCGCCATGGCGACGGCGGCGACGAGGGGCGTGGGGTAGAACAGGGCGTACTTGTGGATCACGCTCGTGCTCAGCGGAATCCCGAACAGCACGGCGACCAGCCCGAGCAGCGCGACCCGGACGTACGAACCGGTGGGAGTCTCCACGCCAACGCGTCGGGCGCGCCAGCGGTACCACCACACCGTGGCGAGCACGGCCACGAGCAGCGCGCCGAGCCAGTACAGCGACAGCGCGAGCGGGTGCACGACCTCCGTCTTCAGCCTGAGGTGCGCCAGCGGGCTGATCCACGGGCCCGGCCCGCCGTCGGTGAGGTGGTCGGCCGGGTTCGGGTCGGCCTGGGAGAGCGGTAGCGAAAGCAACGACAGGATCCCCGTGAGCAGCAACGGGAACCAGTACCCGTGCCGGTCGCCCCTGGCGCGCTTGCGCAGGCCGGCCAGTTCGTCGAGCAGTTCGCGCGGATCACTCGTCATCTCGTCCCCCAAACATGCCTGTGATGCAGTTAGGTTTGCATTGCAAACCAGAGCTGTCAACGGCACCAGCGCCGCCGCCGCCGGTCAGGCCAGGTCCGCGCGGAACGCGGCGTGAGTGCCGGGCAAGGATGCGCTGACCTGCTCGTAGGTGGGGAGGACGCCGGTGATCAGGCCTGTCAGCCGCATGCCGCGGGCCACTGCGCCCTGGTACCGGTGCCGCCAGCTCTCGTCGTCGGCATCGTCGTCGGCAGCGAGGTCGAAACCCGCCTCGCGGATCAGCGGGAGCAGACGGTCGGGGTCCGTGCCGCCACGGCTCTCGGGGTGGTTGAGGTTGAAGAACGTCCTGACGGTGCCGTCGACGGCGTGGGTGAAGCGGGGGGCGGCGAAGTCGTGCCGCACGACCGCGCAGGCCTCGGTGCCCCGGGACAGCGCGTCCACCACCGTTTCCAGCCAGAAGCTGGTCGGCTGGACCAGCACCGTCCACTCGCCCAGCGCGAACGCCGACACCGCTTCCAGGTCGCGGACGCGGCGCAACGCCTCGGGCGGGCCGACGTCGCGGACGAAGGCGAGCGAGAAGATCTCGCCCAGGAAGGCGGGGTCGCCGTGGCCGGCGTCCGCCCACGACAGGTCGTGTTGCTCCATGTGGTCCCCAGGCCGGTGCCGAGCGGAGTTTTCGCGCGTCCGAGTGACGCTCGTCGCCCTCCGCCGATTCGGGCTGCGGAGGGCTCAACGCCTAGGGTGCTGCATGTGTCGCAGTGCGACCTCGCCCGGTTGCCTGGGTGCTTCCACGAGCGCGGTCGCTACCGGGGACAATTGCCCCCGACCGTTCAGCTCCAGGAGGATTGTTGATCCACAAGTTCTCGGTTCGCTCCGCGGGGGTAGCGGAGCCCGACATCCGTGAGCTCGGCCGATCGTGGGAGCTCGACGACCTCGAGGTGTGGCGCGACTACTACGTCGAGTTCGAGAGTGCGCCCGATGCCGCCGCGCTCGCCGAGGTGGCCGCCGTGCTCGGTGACCAGCTCGACGTCGAGGTCTCCCTGGACCAGCCGCTTCCCGCGGGCGCCGTGCAGGTCGCCTACAAGCGCGGCGTGGTCGACAACGAGAGCGACTCGATCATCACCGTGTGCGGGCTGCTCGGCGTCAAGGCCCGTGCCGGCAAGGTCGCCACCAGCTACCGGTCGGAGTCGCCGCGGCTGCGGGACCTGGTGGTCTCCACGCGGTTCAACGCGACCATCGAAGAGCTGCACGACGAGGAACCGCACTACGACACCCTCGTGCCGCAGGGGCACTACGAGTCGGCCGTGCAGTACGACCTGCGCGGGCTCGACGACACGAAGCTCGCCGAGCTCGGCACGGCGGGTGGGCGCAACCTGTCGCTCGCGCAGATGAAGCACGTGCAGCACGTGCAGAACACGCTCGGGGACGAGTTCGTCACGGACGTCCTGCTGGAGGCGCTCGACGCCCGGTGGAGCGACCACTGCGCGCACACCACGTGGAAGTCGCTCGGCAGCCTGCTCGGCCGGCTCGTGCAGGCCGCGAAGGACGTCGACAACCCGAACGTGCTCAGCATGTTCCACGACAACGCCGG
Organism: Lentzea flaviverrucosa; assembly: GCF_003350445.1. NCBI lineage: Bacteria > Bacillati > Actinomycetota > Actinomycetes > Pseudonocardiales > Pseudonocardiaceae > Lentzea > Lentzea flaviverrucosa. The sequence goes on along the minus strand of NZ_QQAU01000017.1, from coordinate 97,656 downwards.
CGTCTGGGACTTCTACGACGGCCACGCGATCGCCATCAAGGCCGAGACGCACAACGGGCCGTCGGCGATCTCCGGCTACTTCGGCCAGCTGACCAAGCTCGGTGGCGTGCTGCGCGACATCCTGGGGACCGGCCTGAGTGCCGACCCGATCGGCAGTTTCGAGTACACCGCCGTCGGTGAGCCCGAGGCGCCCGCGCCCATCAAGGGCCGGCCGGACGCGCGCCGCCTCGCCGGCGAGACGATCCGGGCGATCAAGGAGTACGGCAACACGTTCGGCGTGCCGATGATGTCGTCGCGCATGACGTTCCACCCCGCGTACCGCGCCAAGCCGTTCGCGCTCGGCGGCAGCATCGGCCTGCTCCCGGTGTCGGCGGCGCAGCGCGGCACGCCGCGGCCCGGTGACTTCGTGGTGCTGATCGGTGGCCTGACCGGCAACGAGGGCATCCACGGCGCGTCCGCGAGCTCCGCCGGTGCCGTGATGGACACGGCCGCCGTGCAGATCGGCGCACCGCTCGAGCAGGTCAAGTTCCGCAAGGCGCTGATCGAACTGCGCGAAGCGGGCTGCATGAGCGCCCTCACCGACGTCGGCGGAGCGGGCCTGAACAGCGCCGTCGGCGAGATCGGCGAGGCGTGCGGCGTCTGGATCAACACCGCGCTGGTGCCGCTGAAGACCGCGGCGCTGCCGATGTGGCGGATCCTGCTGTCCGAGTCGCAGGAACGCATGCTGCTCGCCGTGCCGCCGGAGCACCAGGAGCGGGCGAAGAAGATCCTCGACCGCCACATGGTGCGCTCGACGGTCATCGGCCGGTTCGCGGACACGGGTCGCTACCACGTGTTCCACGCCCCGGACCTGACCGAGGAGGCCCTGATCGCGGGCGCCCCGGACGTCGTGCCCGCCCACCAGGGCGAACTGGGCTTCGACGTGGCGTACGACCTGCTCGACATCGAGGTCGAACGCCAGGAGGTCGGCCCGCCCCCGCGTCCGGCGGACGTGCCCGAGTGGCCCGAACTCGCACCCACGCAGCTCGCCGGGCTGCTCGAGGAGGTCGTCGCCGACGCGGAGGTGGCCTCGCAGCACTTCGCCGACTCGCAGTACGACTCCACGGTCCAGGGCAACACCTGGTACGGCCCGCACTACGGCACCGAGCACTCGGTCCGCACGGCCTACTGGGCCGGTACGCCGGTCGCCGGTTCGCCCGCCGCGGCGGTGCTCAACACCGCGTTCAACCCGTGGATGTTCGACGCCGACCCGGTCGCCGCCACGCGTCAGATGTTCTGCTCGGCACTCGCGGGCCAGGTGCTCGCCGGCGTGGCGGTGAAGGACGTCTGCATGTGCGACAACTTCTACACCCCGCACCTGTCGCCGCACTGGCGTGAGTGGCTGGTCGGCATGGTCGACGAGCTCGCCGTGCTGGTGCGCCACTTCGGCGTGCCGCTGATCTCGGGCAAGGACTCGTCGGCGGGCTCGGTGCACACCGACGAGGGCCTCGTCAGCGTGCCGCCCGCGGTGTTCCTCAGCGCGCTGGGCAAGGTGCCGCACACCGACGCCCTGCTGCGCGAGCAGTGGACCACGCCGGGCAACGTCCTGGTCCGCGTCGGCCTGGCCACGAGCTCCCCGGTCGGCACGGTCGCCGCCCGCAAGCTCAGCCTGCCGACCGGCGCGCTCGACGACCTGGCACTGTCCGATGTGGACAGCTACCTGAGCGCGCTCACCGCGAGCAGGAACCTGCTGCGCAGCGGTGCCCGCATCGGTGCCGGTGGCGTCGCGGCCACGCTCGCCCAGGGCGTGCTGGCCAGCGGCATCGGCGTCAAGCTGGAGTCCGCGACCACCGAGTCGCTCTTCGCCGAGCACCGCGTCGGCGCTGTCGTCGAGGTCGCCCCCGACAACGTCGCCGCCCTGCCCGCCGAGCTCAGCCCGGTCGTCCTCGGTGTCCTCGAAGGCACGCTGGAAGGCACCGGAATCGTGCTCGACGGCGTCGACCTGTTCGCCCCGGCCGCGCGCGACGGCTGGCTCAACTCGTTCACGGCGAGGATCGCATGAAGCCGACCGTCAACGTCCTGTACCTGCCCGGCACCAACTGCCAGGAGGAGACCGTCCGAGCGTTCGCCGAGGTGGGTGCGCAGCCGCGGATGCGGTTCGCGGCCGACCTGCTGGCGGGCACCGAACGGCTCGACGACGCCGACATCCTCTGCATCCCCGGAGGGTTCTCGTTCGGCGACCACCTCGGTGGTGGCGCGGTGGCCGCGGCGTTGCTGCGCAGCCACCTGGCCGACCAGTTCGAGGCCTGCCGCACCCGTCCGCTGATCGGCATCTGCAACGGCTTCCAGATCGCCGTGCGCGGAGGCTGCTTCGGCAAGGTCGGCCTGAAGGTCAACAGCGCCGGGACGTTCCGCAACGAGGAGAACCAGCGGCACGTCGTCGACGCCGAGAACGACAGCCCGTGGCTCGCCGGCCTGGGCGGTCAGACCCTGTCCTTCCCGTGCGCGCACGGCGAGGGCCGGTTCGACCCGGGTAGCGAGACCGAGGGCTACCGCGTCGCACTGCGGTACGAGAAGGACTCCAACCCCGACGGGTCGTTCGAGGACATCGCGGGCATCACGAGCGCCGACGGCCTGGCGTTCGGGCTGATGGACCACCCGGAGCGCGCGATGGACCGCGAGGTCCGGCTGGCGTTCTTCGAGAACGGTGTCCGCGCGGTTCGCTGACGTCCCAGGGCCTTCGCCACGGCCGGTGCTCACGATTTCCGTGAGCACCGGCCGTTTTTCGTTGATGGGCCAGGCGAGTGAGAGGCGTAACGGAACTCCGGTCGCTTCCGACGGAACGTGGCATCAGTGAGTCGACGTGGGAGGTAGTTGTGGGAGACACCGTCAAGTGCGGGAAGTGCAACACGGTCAAGATCCCTGGGGGCACGTGCGTGGGTTGCGGGAGCTGACGCGGTTGCCGTTCAACGGCTGCGACAGGAGCCGGATCGACTGGAAACGGCTGCGGCAGCTCTCCCGGCGCACCGCCCGCGAGACCAAGGTGGCTCGCGAGACGCACTCCGTGACCGTGCAGACGGTCAGGACTCGCGAAGTGCGCGGTGGATTTCTCAACCTCGCCAAACGAACCGAGAGCTACGGGGCGCCCGAGATCAGTCCGATGAGCGACGACGACGCGCTGCTCGACTTCGAGGCGAAGTACTACTCGTTCGATGACGGGATATCGGTCGCCACCGACCGAGACCCGGACAAGCGGCGCCCCAAAGGTGACGTCAAGGGCGCGGGGCTCACGTCGGCTCTGACGAGGCTGCTGACCGGCAGGTAGTCGTGACCCAGTACGACGCCACGATCCTGGACTTGGCGCGGCTTCGGCAGTTCGCCCAGCGGGTGGCGAGGCAGACCACCGTGCGTCCGAGCCCGGAGATGACCCATCAGGTGAGCAAGTCCGTGCCGTCGACTGAGACGAGACGGGCCGGCTTTCTGGGAATGCGCACGGAGATCGTCCACACGACGAAGTCCGTGCGGGTGAACGAACAGGTGATCGGGCCTTACTGGATCTTGCACAGCACCAACCACCACATCGAAACCCATGCGCGTGGGAAATACACCGAGTACCACGAGCAGAACTACTGGGTGCTGCGCACCGACGGCAGCCTGTGGACGATCTGGTGCTGGGAGGAGTTCACCCGCTGGACGGACAGTACGACGCGGCTTGAAACAGATCGCACGGCGAAGGAGATGACCGAGGACAAGGTCGTCCGGCTCGACTTCGCCGACCGGAGCATGGAGCAGGGCACCCACGGGCGCGGCACCAAGATCTGGGGTGACCGCGAACCGGGTCGGAGGATTCACCACGCCAAGGGAGTAGGGCTGTCGAAGGCCCTGAAGTCCCTTCTCGGCACCTGAATGAACAGGAGAAGCCATGGACTACAGCCAACCCCCGAACCTGGTCGGAAGCCCTCCCGCCCACGAGGACAGGAAGTTCGCGGAGGAGCAGGAGAAGATCCGAAGAAGGCGCGAAGAGGAACGCAAGAAGGCGATGGACGCCGACCTCCGCCTGCGTTCACAGCAGACACAGCAGGTCGACTGAGCTCGCCTGGTGCTGGCCCTACCGCGAGCGCGGGGGCCAGCGCCATGGTCGCGGCATGGTCACCACGGCACCGTGGTGATCATGAAATCACTCCTGATCGCGGCGATGGTCGCGGTGACTCCCTTACCTCCGCTGCAGCCGGAACTGCTGCGCGCGGCCATCGCCGACCTGGACAACCCGGCGGCGACGTCCGCGCAGCTGCGGGTCTCGGGTTCGGCGGGGTGCTGGTACGGCACCGAAGGCGTCGCGGACCGGCGGACGCAGCGCCCGGTCCGGCCGGACGACAGGTTCCGGATCGGCAGCGTCACCAAGGTGTTCGTGGCGACGGTCGTGCTGCAGCTCGCCGCGGAGCAGAAGATCGGCCTGGAAACGCCCGTCCGGCACTACCTCCCGGACCTGCCGCCGACGCTGGACGAGGTCGAGGTCGGGCAGTTGCTCGACCACACCAGCGGGATCCCGTTCGAGGTCGGCTTCCCCGACCTGAGCACGCCGGAGAAGGTCCTCGAACACCGCTACGACCGGTACGCGCCGGACCAGCGCCTGAAGATGATCCCGGCCACCGAGCCGAAGTTCACCCCTGGCACGCGGCAGGAGTACCGGGGCATCAACTACGTGCTCGCCGCGATGATCATCGAGAAGGTCACCGGCCACGGCTACGGTCACGAGGTCGACAAGCGCATCGCGCGTCCTCTCGGGCTCACCAAGACCTACGTCCCCGGCCGCAACGAGACGGGCATCCGCGGGGCGCACGTCCACGGCTACCTGGACGTGCCCGGTCAGGGCCTGGTCGACGTCTCCGACTTCAACACGTCCAAGTCCTACGGCGAGGGCGACATCATCTCCACGACCGGTGACCTCACCCGGTTCGCCGAGGCGTTGTTCGACGGCGACCTGCTGCCGCCCGCCCTGCAGGAGAAGCTGTTCACGCTCCCGCAGGTGTCCATGGTGGACGGACGGCCCGCCGCGTACAGCACCGGGCTGCAGACGTTCACCATCAACGGCGTCACGGTCTGGGGGAAGACGGGGGAGCAGTACGGGTACAACGCGGGCCTGTTCTCGACGCGGGACCAGCAGCGCCGCATCGCGTACTCGTTCACGCCGACGGCTCGCAACGACGCCCAGCAGCTGATGACGCTGAGGATCGCGAACGCTGCGACCAGCCCTGCAGCTGGTCGGCCTTGATGCCGTACTGCGCCATCTTGCGGTAGATCGTCGCCCGCCCGATGCCGAGCTCGGCGGACGCCTGCGCGATCGTCGCGCCCGGCGCGTGCGAGCTGATGGTGCTGGCGGCGCAGGGGAAGGTGACGCTGCACACCCAGAAGTACCCGCTGGACCGGTTGCAGGACGCGATCGACGACCTCGACGGCGGACGGGTGCGCGGCAGGGCGATCCTCACGCCGTGATTCCACGCCGGGGCGGCCCACTAGAATGGGGCCGTGGACTTGGCGCGGGTGCGGAAGCGCTGTGAGGAAGAGATCCGGCGACTGCGCATCAGCACACCGCTCGACGTCACGGCCCTGTGCGAGCAGCTTGCGGAGCAGCGCGGCAGGCCTCTGCACCTGCTCGCGCTGACTTCGCGCACCTCCAACCCGTCCGGGCTGTGGGTGGCCGCGAAGAAGGCGGACTACATCTTCTACGACGAGTCCGTGGGCGAGGCGCATCGCGCGCACATCGTCCTGCACGAGATCGGGCACATGGTGTTCGAGCACGCCGGGGTCGCCGAGCTGGACGACCTCACCGCGCGCCTGCTCGCGCCGAACCTCGACCCGAAGGTCGTGCGGCAGCTGTTGTGCCGCGACAGCTACGACAACGAGCACGAGCAGGAGGCAGAGCTGTTCGCCACGCTCGTGCTCGTGCGGGCCGGGTTCGAGGTCACCGTCACGCCGGATGCCGACGCCCCTCCGGGGCTGGCCAGGCTGCGCGAGGTGCTGAGTGCTTAGGGCGTTCCACATCCTCGTCGTGGTGCTGTTGTGGGCCTGCACGGCGTACCGGGTCTTCGTCCTCGTGCGGCGGCCGTCGCGGAGCTTCGGCAGCGTGGCCGTGTGCCTCGCGCTGTTCTTCCTGGCACTGGGTTTCACGGTCGGGCTCCCGCCGCTCTACCTGCGGATTCCCTGGCTGGCCGAGTCGCCGAGCCTCGTGCGGCTGGTGCAGCCCGTGTTCATCGTGGTCAGCGTGTTCTGGCTGAACATGTTCGTCGCTCATGCGGCGGGGCTGACAGCGCGCGTGATCGTGCTTCGGACCGCGACGGCGGGCACCGCGCTCGTCGCGATGACCACGCTGTTCCTGCTGGCCTCTCCCGGAGACGACGCGGAGGACTTCGTCCGGGCGTACGCCAAGGCGCCGTTCGTGACCGAGTACCTGCTCGCCTACCTCTGCTACTTCGCCTTCGTCCTGGCGGACGTCTTCCGGCTCACACGGCGGTTCGCGGCCAGTGCGCGGGAGGGGCCGATGAGGTTCGCCCTGCGCCTGTGGTCGATCGCGAGCCTGGTCGGGTTCGCGTACACCTCGCACAAGGCCGTGTACGCCCTGGGAACGCGGCTCGACGTCACGCCGCCCTGGGAGGAGGGGCCGGTGTCGACGACGCTGTCGGGGCTCGTCCTCGTGCTGCTCGTCGTGGGCATGACCGCCTACCTGTGGGGTCCCCAGTTCGAGCAGTACCGCACGTACCGCACGCTTCAGCCGTTGTGGCGGGCCTGCTACGACGTCATGCCGGGCATCGCGCTCATGCCGCCGGGCGTCCGGGTGCCGATCGACCTGCGCCTCTACCGGTGCGTCATCGAGATCCTGGACGGGCGGCTGGCGTTGCGCGCGTACTGGGACACCGCGATCGCCGAGCAGGACGGTGAAGCCGCGGCGCTGGCGGCCGCGCTGGCGGCGAAGGCCAGGGAGGAGCCCGTCGAGGGTGGTCCGGCCGGTCTGCCCGCGCTCGACGTCGCCGGGCTGACCGCCGTCGCCCGCGAGTTCAGGACTCTTTCGGCGGCAGGCCTTCCAGCTCACGCACGCGGTTGATGATCTCGGTGATCGTGTCGAGGCTGCGGTCCGACAGCCCGGCCGCCCGCATGGCGACCTCGCGGACGCCGTTGTCCTTCAACGCGGTGACGAGCGCGATCTCGCCCTCCACCTGCTCGCGCACGGCGTCGTCGAAGAAGTACGCGGCCGGCACGCCGAAGAACGTCGCCAGCGCGGTGAGGTGCTTGAGCGTGGGGTTGTCGCGCTGGCCGGTGCGCAGGTACCAGAGGTAGGACGCGGAGATCGTCACGCCCTGGTCACGGGTGATCGCCTCGGCGACGTCCTCGTTGCTGTACTCGCGCTGCCCGGACGCCCGGATGGAGCGGAACAGGTACTCCAGCCGTGCGGCCAGTGTGTGCGGCTCAGGTTTCTCACGCTCGGTCATCCAGCCCACCTCACGTTTTGACTGGTGTGAATCACAACAATACCGCATTCACACCGGTTGACGATCAGGGGTGGACCAAGGTTAACTTGCCCCGCCTCGACTGCTGTGGATCCGCTCGACTTCTGGTTCACGTCAGTCAACGGTGCGTCCGGACGGCACAGCCGGTTCCGGACCAGCGGCGGTGAGGCGGGGCCACGTCACTGGGGGTGGCGTGGCCCCGCCCCCCGCCGGGGCCACGCCGGGCACCTACAGGCGCACCAGGTTCGACGGCCGTCGCGGCGGTTCGGCGTCCACGGCGGGGAGCTCGTCCGGCAGCCAGGAGCGCAACGCCCGGCCGAACATCAGCAGCGTGCGCCAGGTGTCCCAGAGGGCGATCAACGACGCCGACAGCACCACGGCGACGGCGACTGCCAGCACGCCGCGAGCTTCCAGCAGCACGACGACGGCCACGATCGCCCACAGCTGGACGAAGGTGAAGACGACGGTGAGCAGGACCTGCTCCGTGTACTTGCGACGCGCCCGCAGGACCTGAGTGCGCGAGTCGGGGTCGGGCAGTGAACGGCGCTTCATGACGGCTCCTGCGGGCTCGGCGAACTGTGTCCCCAGGAAATCGCCACGGGCCGCGGATGTCTGCGTCAGATGCCACAGAGCGTCAGATCCCGCAGAGAACGCGCAGGAGATGCTCGCGGGATTCCGGAAACCCGTCCCAAGGCCAGCGTCGCCGTAGATCCGTGACCGAGTTCGTTCGGGGTGTAACGCCGCGCGCGGGCGGCAGGATGAGATTTCCATGGGTCTGGTCACTGTCGAGGGTCGCCGAGTCGGCTTCACCGACGCGCTGTCACGTGTCGCCGAGCAGCTGAGCCCGCTCGGCGACGCCGGCCGGTGCGTCGCCGAGTCGTACGCCCTGGCCACCGAGATTCGCCGCCTCAGCGAGGCGAAGGCCGTGGACGACAAGGAGGTCAAGCTGGCGCTGCTGGACCAGCGCCGGCGGGAGTCCACGGCGACCCTGCGCAGCATGCGGAAGGAACTGGGCCGGGCCGACAGGAGCGCGTCGGCATTGCGGGAGTGCATGGTCAACATGCAGCGCGCGACCGTGAAGCCGGGACTGGAGCTGGCGGAACGCCGCGCCTACATCGACCTGACCCAGCACTTCACCACCATGCTCGTGCAGCACCACTCCGAACTCACCGGAGGCGTCGCGGACGTCATCGACAAGGTCCTCAACGGATCCGGCGCGGCCGCTCTCGCACCCGCCCGCCGCACCAAGCCGCGCCGCACCCGGTGAGCCGCGACCAGCGGGGCTGTGGCGGGTGCGCGTTCGCGTTCCTCGCCCTGGTCCTCGTGATGCCGCTTGCGGTCGTGCTGGTGTCGCCCGCGGTCGCGGCGCGCATCGTCGTCGACGGCCTGCCCGAACACGCGGTGCACCTGCAGGAGTGGCTCTGGGGCTGCGCCGTGGCGGTGCCGATGGCCGCGCTGCTGGTCCGGTTCGCGCTGAACCGCCACGGCCGGCTGCGCCGCTCACCACCGATCCGGCGCTGGACGGGCTTCCTGGTGCGCGGCCTGGTGCTGCTGGCCGCCGTGAACGTCCACGTGTTCCTGCGGAAGTGGCCTTCCCTCCCCGGCGACCACGTCGTCGACGACGGCACCACGCTCTTCGGAACCGCGGCGCTGATCGGCGTCGCCGTCCTGGTCGTGATGAGGCTCTGGGACCGCCGTGCCCGCAGGGTCACCGTCGAGGAGGTGCGGGCGGCGGCCACCGAGGCCGACCAGGCGCTGCGGCGCGTCCGCACCCAGAACGACCGGGTGCGCCGCCAGGCCCAGCAGGTGCGCGCCCGCGTGGAGAAGCTCCAGCGTTCGGAGCGGCCCGGCGTCGAGTTCCACTCCCTGCGGGTGTTCCACCGCGAGTCCTACCAGTGCGCCGACACCGCCCACATCGCCTACCACTCGGCGCAGAACTCGTTGCGCACGATGGCGAGCCTCGTCCGCCACGCCCGGCGCGCGCCTTACCAGTTGACCGTGAGCAGCCGCGCCCGAGCCGAGATGAGGGCCGCCGCGGCACACCTGGCCCGCTCCCAGGGCGAGCTGCGGACTCACGTGGACGAGGGACTCGGCATGGTCCGCACGTTGAACGCCAACACCTCCGACCTCAAGCACGAGATCCGCGACCACTGCGGCGCACCGGGCCGCGAGTGGTTCGCGGCACTGGAGGAACGCGTCGAGCAGGCCCGCGAAGAGCGCCGGGTGGGAAACCGCTTTGGAGGCGGTCAGTAATCTCCTCGCCACAGCCTCACGTGAGAGGGTTAGGGCGATGCCTGGCGTGTTCGTCAACTACCGCACCGGTGACGGTGAATGGGCGGCTGCCCTGGTCAAGCGGGAGTTGAGCGCGCGCTTCGGAGGTGACCAGGTCTTCTACGCGAGCCAGTCGATCCGCCTCGGCGAGGACTTCTCCCGCGAGATCCTGAGCGGCCTGCGCCGGTGCGAGGTCCTCCTGGCCCTCATCGGCCCCCGCTGGGTGCACGCCGTGGACCGTGAGGGCGTCCGCCGCCTCGACAAGCCCGACGACTGGGTGCGCCGCGAGATCCTCGAGGCCTTCGACTGCGGCCTACGGGTCATCCCGGTCCTGATGGACGGCATCGACCCGCTGCGGGAGGCCGACCTGCCCGACGCGTTGCAGCGCGTGGCCCGCTGCCAGTACCTGCGCATCCACCACCGCAGCGACGACCTGGACCTGCCGCGCCTGGTCGACGAACTGGTCGAGCTGGTGCCGGAACTCGTCGCACCGCGCCCGTCGTCCGCCCCGCGCCCCGGCCGCCCGGCCGAGGGTGAGCTGCGCAGCCCGATCACCGAGTTCCGCCAGGCCCTGTCCGAACCGCTGGGACTGTCTGTCCACGAGCGCGTTCAGGCGGCGGCATCGGCGGCGCTCGAACTGCTCACGGAAGTCCGGTACCCCACCACCGGTCACCTCCACGACAGTGACCTGCCCTCCGACCTGGAGAAGCGGCTCACCGGCTACGAGCACGACCTGGCCCCGCTGCTGCGTCTCGTCGCCATCGGCGTGCGGTCCGGCGACCGGCGGCACGACGAGGTGTGGACCGGCCTGGTCGAACGTTTCCTGCGCAGGCAGCCGCGGCACCACGGCGCGCGCGACGTGTGGGTCAACGCCTCGGCCTACCCGGCGCTGCTGCTGACCTGCGTGATCGGCGTCGCCGCCACGGTGGCGAACAGGGAGGACCTCCTGCACCGCCTGCTGTGCCGGACCGCGGCCACCTCCGCGGACGGCCGCACGACGCCGGTGCTGCGGGAACTGGCGCTGCGCAACGTGGTCGACCCGCGGCACGCGGCAGCACTTCCCACCTGGGGCGGTGCGCCTCCTCACCAGGCGCTGAGCGTGCAACTGAGACAGGTGCTCAGCCGCGTGTTCTTCAACGTCGTGGACGGCCCGGCGTTCGAGTGGGCGTTCGCGGACTACGAGTTCCTGCGCAGCCTGCTGGAACTGCACGACGCGCCGTTCTCGTCGCTGGGCGAGTTCGCGGTGCGCCTCGACCACGACGACTCCGTCATCTACCAGCGCAACGCCGCGCGGCTGGACGCCGACTCGGTGCTGCTGCGCGCCGGGGCGTTCGGCGGGGAGCCCGACAACGTTGCCGTGGCCTGGCGCGAGCTGCGCCAGGCCACCCGCGCCCGGTACTCCTGACCGACCGGCGGGCGCGGATCACTCCAGCAGGACCAGGCCGTACGAGCCGCCGGCGGCGATGCCGATGACTCCGTGGTCGAGCTCGGCCGGTACGGGCGGCACGGGGGACACGGGGTACCCCATGTCCAGGCCCCAGCCGATGACGGAACCATCCGTCTTCAGCACCAGCACGTGCTGAACATGCGCGTCGACCGCGACGACGTCGTGCTGTGCGGCGGGTGGGACGGAGAACGGGCCGTTGTTGTCCAGTCCCCAGCCGGTGAGCGTGCCGTCCGTCCGCAGCGCCAGACAGGGCCCGTACCCTCCCGCGACGGTGCGGACGTCGTGCATCGGCGCGGGAGGGTCGCAGGTGTACTGGCTGGTGTCACCCCAGCTGACCACTGTGCCGTCAGCTCGCACGGCCATGCTGTGCATCCCTCCCACGGCGATGGCGGTGGCTCCGGTGAGGGACGGCGGAGGCGTCCAACTCCACTGGCCGGCGCAGCACAAGACGCCCCACGCGACCAGACTGCCGTCTCTCTTCAACGCCACGCTGTGCAGGACTCCGGCGGCGATCGCGATCACGTCGTGCCGGGCGTCCGGTGGGACGTCCGTGACCCCGTACTCGCTGATGCCCCAGGCGAGGACGGATCCGTCGGCTTTCAGCGCCAGACTGTGCTGGTAGCCCGCGGCGATCGCGACCACACCGCTCAACGCCTCCTCAGGCACGTCCGACTCGGTGGAGTAGTTGGAGCCCCAGGCGATAACAGAACCGTCCGCCTTCAGCGCCAAGGCGTGCTGGCCGCCGGCGTCGATGGCGATCACGCCGCTGGAGACCGATTCCGGCGGGGTCATGTCGACGTCGATGGTGCGACCCCAGAACCTGACCGCTCCACGTGCGACCGTGACCTCGCGGGACGACCGCGAGGTCGCCGTGCCGGTCGTGATGATGAGTGAGACGGTGTAGGCGCCGGCGCTCGAGAACCTGTGGTCGAACTCGGCGGTGCCGGCGGTGGCCTCGGGCGTGGCCGAACCGGTTCTGGTGACGGTCCACCGCCAGCTGTCCGGCCGCCCGGTGGTCTCAGCGCCGAAGCGCACCAGCTCGCCGATCACCGGCTTCGGCCGCTGGACCGCGATTCGGGTGATGCTCGGCGGGGCCCCCGGCTCGGTGATCGTCACCGTGGTCTCCGCCTGCGCAGTGCCCCCGCCGTCGAGGGACGCGGTGGCACGGACGGTGAAGCTGCCAGTCCGCTGCCAGCTGTGGCGGACGGTGGTGCCCGATCCCGCCGGTGCGTCGTCACCGAACGACCAGCTCGCCGGTGCCGCGGACGCCGATGGCGACACCATCGTCAGCTCGAACTCTTCACCGACCACGCCGTGGGAGCGCGGACTGACCACAATGGACGCCGCGGGAGGCGCGCCGGGTGTCGGCGGAGAGGGCTGACCCGTCTGTCCGGGCAGGCCCAGGTGCCGGCCCTCACGGCGATCGATCTTCTTCGCCGGGTCCGCTTGCGCGCGCGGGTCGGGTGACGGCCGGACGTCGCCCCTGACGGGCTCCCGGGTGTACTTGGTGATCGTTCGGACGCCGCCGGTCAGGTCCAGCACCCCGGCCGTGTCACCGCCAGGGTCGTTGAAGAAGACGACGTCGTCGTGGGCGATCAGCTCGAACTCGACGGGCTGGTCGAACAACTGGCGCTGGGCGACGACCCTCGAGTGGACGAGGTCGACGATCGTCGCCTGCCCGGTGGAGAGGTCGGGAACCACCGCGTGGCCGCCGACCTCGACCGGCTTCCCGAGTTCGGCACCTGCGGCGGAGACCTTCACGGGCGAGGCACAGCCGGTGCCGAACGTGCACGACACCAGTTCACCGCTGCTGCCGATCGCGACGAGCAGTCGTTCCTCAGCGGTGGTTCCCCCGATCGCCAGTTCGTCGCCGGCGGGCACGCCGAGCCGCACCGACCGCGTGATCGCACCGGTGGCGGGGTCCAGCAGTCCGGCCGTGCCACGATCTGGATCCACCAGCGCCACCCAGCCCCCGGTGATCGTCAGGCGGGCGTTCTTCGTCGCGGCGTGGGTCCGCCGTCGCCCGTCTTCCAGCCAGACCACGTCACCGGTCGAGTCGTCGACCGCCCAGACCCGGTCCTGCTCGTCGACGGCGGCGTTGCCGGGCCTGATCGACCCCGCCAGCCGCACCGGCTCGCCTCGTGGCGCGAGCGTCGCCGGGTCGACGGCCGCCGACATTCCACTGTGGACGTCGACCACGTGCAGCGCCTTCGGTGACGGCAGCACGACCAGCCCGTCACTCGCCGCCAGTGCGGCTCCCGCCGGGGTGACCCGTTCGCTGGCGCCGTCGACACCGCTCAGCAAGCCCGTCTTCCGGTCGAGCACCACGGCGGAGCCGTCCCGCTGGGTGACGGTCAGGTCCGTGTCCGGAGCGGCTACGGGCACGCGGGCCACCACCTCGGCGGCGGCGCCGTTCACCAGCGTCACCTCACCGGTCCGGGCCGACGCGAGCCAGACCGTGCCGGAGTGCATGCGCACCTCTGCCGCGTCGTAGCCGGGCCCCACCACCAGAACGGCCGTGGCGGCAGTGGCGACGGCGGTGAGCGCGCCCAGCAGCCGCGCCCGTCGCTTCATCGGTCTCATCGGTCAGTTGAGCCCGTCCTGCAGGACCAGGTTGAACCCCTTGCCCGCCGCGACGGCTGTCACCCCGCGGTTGTACTCGGGCGGCGGCGGGGGCTCGAAGTCGTACTCGAGGCCCCATCCGAGCATGGTGCCGTCGTTCTTCAGCGCCAGGACGTGTTGTTGACCGAAGTTCAGCCCGACAACGCCACTCTTGGCCGCCTCAGGAACGAAGGCGAGGGGGGACGAGAGGAAGCCCCAGCTGGTGACCGAACCGTTCTCGCCCAGCGCCAGGGTGACACTTTCCGAGAAGCCGGCTGCTCGTACTTCACCGTCGATCCGGCCGGACGCCTCTTCCCCGAACGGCCAGACGATGATGGAGCCGTCCTCCTTCCACGCCGTGCACCTCGGGAACCCGGCTTCGATCCCGATCACACCGCTGGTCGCTGCCTCGGGCACCGGTTGCAAGGAGGAGCTGGGACCCCACACGATCACGCGGCCGTCCTCGTTCAACGCCATGCTGTCGAACGACCCGGCGGAGATGGCGACAACGTTGTGCTGGGCCTCGTCCGGCACGTCCGACTCTCCGCCGTCGTTGCTGCCCCAGGCGATGACGGAGCCGTCGGCCTTCAGCGCGAGACTGTGATCTCCACCGGCGGAGATCGCGGTCACGCCGCTCAATGCCTGCGGGGGCACGTCCGACTGTCTGAACGCGTTGTCGCCCCAGGCGATCACGCGGCCGTCCGCTTTCAACGCCAGGACGTGGTTCAGCCCCGCGTCGATCGCGATCACCCCGCTCTCCGCCTCCCGCGGAGGTTCGAGCGCGAGGCGTTCGACTTCGCGGCCCCAGGCTTTGACGGAGCCCTGTCCCACGCTGAACTGCCGAGACGACTGAGCGGTCCGGGATCCCTTGGCGATCGTGAGCGTGACGACGTACTGGCCGGCTGCGGTGAACGCGTGGGAGAACTCGGCCGTCCGCGCGGTCATCTCGGGTGCCGGCTTGCCGGCCCTGATGACGGTCCACTCCCAGCGGTCCGGATCGCGGGTGGTGTCGGCACTGAAGTCCACCGGCTCGCCGACCACCGGTTTCGGCCGCCGGACGTTGAGCTCGGTGATGGCCGGCGGGGAGTCCGGCGGGTCCACGATCACCCTCGTCTCCGCCACGGCCTGCTTGCCCGTGCCGAACGTCGCGGTCGCGCGGACGGCGTAGGTGCCCGGCTCGGTCCACCTGTGCCGGGCCGAGAAGCCAGACGCGCCGGCTCCGTCGCCGAACGACCACCCGATGGTCGCGTTGACGGCAGGCTGCAGCACGAAGGTCAACTCGAACTCGTCGCCGATCTCACCGCGGTTGCCGGGCTTGACCAGGATGGACGCCGTGGGGCCTGGAACTCGCCGGCCGGGATCACCGCTCAGGCTGGGCAGTCCCAGCCCGGCGTCCGGCGTCTGCCTGCCAGTCTTCTTCACGTCGTCCGACGGCTTGCCCTCGGACACCTGCGGGAGGGCGGGCGTGGCGGGGTCGTCGGCGTACTTGGTGATCGTGCGCACGTCGCCCCACAGATCGAGGACGCCGGCCTTGGAGCTCTCCGGGTCGTTGAAGAAGACGATGTCGTCGCGGGTGATGAGCTCGAACGGGGCCGGCTGATCGAACAGCCGCCGCTGGGCCACCACCCGGGACGTGCCGAGATCGACGATCGTCACCTGTCCGGTCGAGTGGTCGGGCACCACCGCGTGGTCGTCGACCTCGACCAGGGCGCCGAGGCCGGCACCCGCGGCGGCGACTTTCACGGGCGCGGTGCAGGAGCCGGCGTCGAAGGTGCACGTGATCAGTTCACCGCGGGAAGGAATCACGATCAGCACCCTGGCGAGGCCGGGGGAGCCGCTCACGACCACGTCGTCTTCGGGACGGAGTTCCGGCCGCAGCGTGCGGCTGACGCCCCCGCTCTCGGGGTGGATCAGCTGAACGGTGCCGTGCTCGGGGTCCACCAGCGCGGGAAGGCCCTTGGTGATCGCGAGACGGCCGTTGCCGGTGCCCGCGGCACGGACTCGCCGCTCGCCCTCGCTCAGCCAGACCACGTCGCCGGTCTCGTCGTCGATCGCCCACACCCGGCCTTCGCCGTCGACGACGCCGCTGCCCGGCCTGATCCTCCCGGCCAGTCGCTCGGGTTCGCCGATCGGCGCCAGCGTCACGGGGTCGGCCGCCACGGCGACCCCACTGTGGACGTCGATCACCCGCAGCGCGTCCGGTGAGGGCAGCACGACCACTCCGTCGCTCGCGGGCAGCACGGACACCGTCGGCGTGACCTCTTCGGTGGCGCTGTCGACCCGGCGCAGCGCGCCGGTCCTCTCGTCCAGGACCAGGGCGGCGTCGCCCTGCTGGGTGACGTTCAGGGCCGTGCTCGGATCGCCGACCACCACCTGGGCCTTCACCTCGGCGGACGCGCCGTCCACGAGCGTCGCCTGGCCGACCCGTTCGGACGCCAGCCACACCGCCCCGGAGTGCATCCGCGCCTGGGAGGTCTCGTACCCGGGGCCCGCCACCACGACAGCGCCGGTCAGCGCGGCGATGACGGAGAGCATGACTCGGACGTGTCTCGGTTTCATTGGTACCGCCCCGTTTCCAGCCTCTCGCCCGCCTGCCGCCTGCGCCGCGTGGCGCCCCACGAGGTCCACAACGGACGCGGGTCCACCGCCGCGCGAACCCGTGCGACGGACAGGCGTCGCTGGTGGAGCACAGCGTTCAGCCGCGCCTCGTGTTCCCAGGCCTGATCGGATTCCGGCTGGCCGAGGAGTTCCGGTGCGTAGATCGCCGTGGTCGCCAGCCGAGCGGTCTCGGCGATCGGGTTCGCCGTGTCACCGAGCCTGCCTCGTACGTGCAGCGCCACCTCGTGGAACGTGAGTGAGACAGGTGGCGAGATGCCGCGTTCGGTCAGCCGGTCGAGCTGTTCGTGCCACGCTCCGAGAATCCGTGCCGCGTTGTCCTCACCGCTGCGCCTGCGCCTGCGGCGGCCGGCTTTGCCCAGTGTCACCAGCGCGCCGGCGAACAGCAGGAGCAGAACCGACGCCGGTATCAGGACCAGCGTGCCGTTCAGGACATCGCTCCAGCGCAGCGCCCACGCCTCCGGTGCGACGACGGATTCCGCTTCCGCCTGCGGCGCGGGAACTTGAGCCTCAGTCGGTGGGGCGACCTGCGGCGGGACCACGCGGGGTGGCTCCTCCGGTGGCGGCGGCGTGCTCGCGGTGTTGTCACCGGTCGGGTCGAACTTGACCCAGCCGAGTCCGGCGTAGTGCACCTCGGCCCAGGCGTGGGCGTCCGCGGTGGTGACCCGGAAGACGCCGTCCTGGGGAGAACGCAGGCGGTAGCCGACCGCGACCCTGACCGGGAACCCCCACATCCTGGCGATCACCGCGAACGCGGCGGTGTACTGCTCCGCGTTCCCGCCGGTTTCTCCCAGCAGCGCGCGGTTGATCGCGGCGTAGGAGTGCCCTGGAGGCCGGTCCAGCCGGTAGCTCAGGTTCCGCAGTTCGTGCTCGAGGAAGAAGAGCTGGGATTCAGCGGCGTTCGCGTGGCGTTCGCGGACCTTCGCCGCCAGCGAGTTGACCGAATCGGGAATGCCGCCGGGAAGCGCAGCCGAGTGGTTCGCCGCCGGTGTGGGCCGTCCCGGTTCGTCGAGCCCCTGGTTGGTCTCGGCCGTGAGGTCGTAGCTGAACCCCGGCGAGTTCGAACCGCTGCGCACCACCACACCCGAATCCGGGTCGAACCCGAACCTCCCACCGGTCCCGGCCTGCACGTCCAACCGGGACGGCCAGCCGACGACGGGCAGGTACGGGCCGGAGAGCTCCTGCAACTCGACCCGCATCTTCACCTGCTTTCGATTCGTCATGTCCGGGTCGACGGTGAGGCGGCTCCCGGCCACGCGGTAGGTGTCGTCCGCGGTCCAGGTGGTGCCGTCGAACCGGTCGAGGGCCGCGGTGCGGATCCTGTCGAACTTCGAGGCGGTCGCGGCGTCCGTTCGCACGACGAACAGCGGGCGGGGCGGGTTCTCGTTGAGCTGTTTCTTCAGTTCTGCCAGCGGGGTCAGCGTGTCGGTGCCGAGGACCGGCGGGGCCAGCACGTCGCGTGGGTCGAAGCGGTGAGCACCAGACGCGAAGGGCAGCACCTGCCCGCCGACGACACCGGACAACGCACTGGCGGCGACCATCGCGGCCACGAGGGCGAGGGCGACGACCGGCCTGCCGGACGGGCGTCCGGTGCGCACCGGACTGCCTCGATGAGTGCGGACCGTGATCAGGAGCAGCGCGGCGAGCAGGAACACGACGGTGGCGGCCAGATGGCCGCCTGCCTGGTTGCCGACGGCCAGGAGAGCGAACAGGAAACCGGCCAGTGGCGGGGCGAGCGGTGCCAGCGGGTGGCGTGTCCGCAGGACGAGCAGGACCGACGAGAACGTTACCGCCCACGTCACCAGCGCCGGCGCCGCCAGCAACTCGGGCCAGCTGTCGGCGGGAGCGGTCACGGTGAGCAGGCGGTTCCAGCTGCCGCGCGTTCCGCTGAAGACGGCGGAAGCGGCGCCGCCGAACACTCCGTAGACCATGACGACGGCTAGTCCCAGGGAGCCCAGTACCGCCGTCGCCCACATGTGCCGGTGGCCCGCCGCGGCCGTCAGCGCGCCCGCGAGGCACGCGAGCGCGAGCACCGGGAGGTAATCGGAGGTGGCGAAGAACCCTTGGTACACGAGCATTCCCGCCGCCGCGGTCACCACGGCGAGCACCACCTCGGCCGTGTCGCCCGGCGCGAACCTCTGCCAGTTCATCGCAGCACCAGCCGGTTCCAGCTCGTGGCGAACTGCTCGCTGTTCGCCGCGGCGATCGCGAGCACCCCGTGCGGCCTGGCCGGCAACGCCGCGTCCGGCGAGACGAGCTGGGCCAGGCTGACCGAGAGGAACCGGGGACGCAAAGACATCAGCAACTGGGAGGCCGCGGCGTCCGTGCGACCCGTGACGACGACGAGGGCGACGCCCTGGGTGTCGGTGACCACGTCCCGCACCAGGTCGGGCAGCGCGGCGAGTCCCCGATCGGCGCTGTCCCGCTGCACGGTGGACAGGAGCTCCAGCGCGGTACCGCTCGACTCCCGCTCCGCCCCGCCGGTGGTGCGGAGGTGCAGCGGCAGGCTCGATCCCTCGGCGGCGACGCAGAACGACGCGGCGACGCGGACCGCGTCCTCGAAGAGCGTCCCGGTGTACGGCGCGGAACTGGTGTCCAGCACGATCAGCTGGCGCGGCTCGTCGGGCACCACCACGTGGCGGGCCATGACCGTGCCGGTCCTGGCCGTCGCGCCCCAGTGGATGCGCCGCCAGTCGTCGCCGGGCACGTACTCCCGCAGGCTGTGGAACGCCGCCCCGCCCAGCGGAGCGTTGCTGGTCGTGTGGCCTTCGGCGTCCTGCGCTCCGCCGAACGTGTTCATGGCCAGCAGGTGCACGCGCGGGTAGACGTGCACGACGAGTTCGGACCCGGCCGCGCGGCCGCGCTGCAGCAGTCGCATCGGGTCGGAGTGCCCGAGCCGCACAGGTGGGATCGTGTAGCGGCCGCGCCGTCCGACCGGGAGCGGGTAGCTGACCGTGCAGTCGTGGCCCGCGGCCAGCGCGGGCACGGTGACGGTCGTGCGGTCTCCTCCGAGCGTCTCGGTGATCACCAGCGGCGGGCTTCCCCGCCTGCCCACGTTCGTCACGGTCAGCGTGCCCTGGGCGGCGCTGCCCTCGAACACACGCCTCGGCCGGACTTCCCGCACGGTCGTCAGCTTGGGCGTTGCCAGCAGCCACAGGGCGGCGACGAGCAGGGCGCCCGTCGCGGCCAGGCCGAGCGTCACCAGTTCCGGGTAGTCCGCCCACGTGCCGGCGCCGGTCAGGCACACGGCGGCGAGCGCCATCCAGGCGCCGGTCGAAGTCAGCCCGGTTCTGCGGAGCCGGGAAACGGCGCTCATCGGCCCGCCGGCACCGGCGCCGTGGCCAGGACCTCGGTCAGGATCGCCTCGGCGGTGCGTTGCTGGATGCGGGCTTCCGGGGTGAGCAGCAGGCGGTGGTTCAGCACCGGCACGGCCACCGCCTTCACGTCGTCGGCGGTGACGTAGGGACGACCGGCGGAGAGCGCGTAGGCCTGGGCTGCTGTGATCATGGAGATGCCGCCGCGCGGGCTCACGCCCAGCTCCACGTCCGGGTGGACCCGGGTGGCGCGGACGAGGCGGGCGACGTACTCGCGGAGGTCGTCGGCCACGCGTTGTTCGCGGACCGCGCGGATCATCAGGCGGAGGTCGTCGAGCTCCATCACGGACTTGAGCTCGTCGGGGCGGCGGCGGGTGACGCCGTAGGACAGGATGCTGACCTCGTCGGCCAGGTTCTCGGGGTAGCCGATGCTGATGCGCATCATGAACCTGTCCAACTGCGCTTCCGGCAGGGCGTAGGTGCCCTGGTGCTCCACCGGGTTCTGGGTGGCGATGCACAGGAACGGGTAGGGCACCGGGATCGGGCGGCCGTCGACGGTCACCTGGCCTTCGGCCATGACCTCCAGCAGTGCCGACTGGGTCTTGGGGGAGGCCCGGTTGATCTCGTCGCCCAGCAGGATGTGGGTGAAGACGGGGCCCTGGCGGAACTCGAAGCGCGAGCGGCCCTGGTCGTACACCTGCACGCCGGTCACGTCGGACGGGAGCAGGTCGGGGGTGAACTGGATGCGCTTCACCTCCGCGCCCGCGATCGAGCGCGCGATCGCCTTGGCGAGCGAGGTCTTCGCCACGCCCGGTACGTCCTCGATCAGCAGGTGTCCCTCGGCGAGCAGGCACACGAGCGCGAGCCTGACCACTTCGGGCTTGCCGCGGATGAAGTCCTCGACGTTCGCGGCCAGCGCCTCGAACCTGCGCTGGAAAATCGCCGCATCGGACACTTCAACGCCCCCATCGTGCTGTGTTCGGTGAATCGTTAGTGGAGCTGACTGCGCAGGGCCGCGTTGAGGCGGGGGTAGACCTCGCTGACCGAGGCCTGCCTGCGCTCGCGGCCGAGGAGGCGGGCGAGTTGCTTGAGGTCCTGGCGCACGGTGGCCGAGTCGACCAGGTCGGCGGCGTCGAGGACCTTCGCGGTCAACGCGCTGGCGTGGTCGATGTCGCCTGCGCTGGCGTAGGCGAGGGCACGGCGGGCGCCGAAGCGCGCGTGGGTGCGGTGGGCGCTGTCCGGCACCAGGGACAGCTGGCGGTCGAACGCGTCCGCTGCCTGGCGGGACCGGCCCAGGTCGTGCAGGCACCAGGCCTCGACGAGGCTGATCAGGTCGGCGCCGCTGACCGAGGCCGAGCCCATGGTCATGCCGTCGGCGGTGTCGGCCCTGGCGAGCAGGACGGCGGCGCGGTCGAGCGCGCGGCGGCAGTTGTCGTAGTCGCAGGCCAGCGCGTGGCCCTGGGCCTCGCGCAACGCGGCGAGCCCTTGCACGCGGGGGGAGGTGCCGGGTGCGGCCTGCGCCTGCCGGGCCAGGTCGACGGTGCCTGCGGCGTCCTCGCGGTAGAGCGTGATCAGCGCCTGCCTGATCAGTGAGTACGTGGCCATCTCGGTGTCACCGGCCGCGGCGCCCATCTCGACGGCGTTGCGGGTCCACCACATCGCGGCCCTGTCGTCACCGGCCTCCTGGGCCATCCACCCGGCGTACTCGCTGTAGCGGGCGGCGAGCCCCAGCAGCTGTTCGCGCACGGGGGTGGGCGCGCCGTTCGCCATGCCGCGCAACGTGTGGGTGTGCACCGTGACCATCGGCAGCACCACGCTGGGGCTCGTCGTCTGCCCCAGCTTCCTGACCTCGGTGAACAACGAGCGGAACGCCGCCAGGGTGCCGTCGTGGGCCGCGCTCGCGGAGGCGGCGCGGGGAGCGCCCAGCGTCAGTCCGAGCAACGAGGCGGCGCCCGCCGCGATCGCCTCGCGCCGAGGCATCGGAACCATCCAGCTCGACCCGTCCGGAGCCATGCTCATCACCCACACTTCGCCGTCGCCGTCGGCCGCGACGGCAGCGAGCGGGCTCGCGGGGGCGGGCTGGTCCACCAGGGCTGCCAGACGTCCACCGGCTCCGAGAACCGCGTCGCAGCGCCGGGCCAGATCAACACCTGGTTGCTTGAATCCAGTCTCGATCTTGCCCAGATAGCCCTTGCTGTAGTGGACCTGCTGCGCCAGCGCCGCCAGCGACAGGCCCGCCGCGGTGCGCAGGCGCCGCAGCTCCACCCCAAAGACATCCGACTGCTCAGCCATGCGTCCCCGCCCTCGACCGCCGCTCCCAGCGGCCGGTGAATCGACCGTTGCAGACTACTGAGCCGCTGGTCGCAGGCCCAGTCCCCCCGGAGCGCCGGCGTCGGCGGACGCCTGGCTGCCTCCGAGTCTGATCCGCCGCCCGGCCGAATCCCAGGCGTCTCCCGTCGCCTCCGTGATCGGGAGACGGGAGACCCCTGCCCCGCGGAGCCGTTGCGGGACATGCTGGTTCCGGACGGCACGCAAGACGTCGTCCGGTTTCTGGGGGGTGTGGCGGCAGGCCGGGGCTGGGGGCTCAGTCCTGCCGCCACAGACAAACGTGGAGAAGGGGAACCGAAGAGTGAACAGGGACTGGACGGGCGCGCCCTCCTGACCACGCGTCACCCGGTCGTGCACCCGGTCAACTGCGCCGAATCGGCGCCAGAAGATCACGGATGTGCTGAACTGAACGGCATGGGCACGCGCACGATCCGTTACACCGCACTACTGGCCTGCATCGCGGCTCTCACGGCCTGCACCGCGCCGCCCGAACCGCCGGTGGCCTCGCCAGGACCGGCGCTGGACCCGCAGGCGGTCAACTACGACAACCTCGACTTCGTGAAGTCACGGCCCGCCGTCTTCGACAACAAGTGCGGCACGCTTCCGCGCGACCTCCAGTCGGTGCTCGGGCTGGAGTCGAAGCCCGCCGACGGCATGGGCGGCGGCTGCAACGCGCGGGAGTCGTGGGGGAACCTCTCGATCCACCTGTTCAGCCCGATGTCGAACCGCAAGTCGCGGGCCCAGTACTTCTCCGACGCCTGGAACGGTGACCTCGGCGCGGGCGGCTACTTCCAGCGGTCGATCCTGCTGGACCGCTACTACGCCGTCACCAAGATCGCCGGTTCGGTCAACGACAGCTGCACGGTCACCGTCGACACCGGCTCCGAGCAGCCGTTCGAGGTCACGGCCTCGATGGACTTCGACGAGAGCATCGCGCTGTCGGCCCAGGACGTCGACCAGCCGATCGACCGCGCCCTGCGCGACTTCTGCCCCAGGGCCAAGGAAGCGGCGGAGAAGCTGCTGCCGCTGCTCGACGAGAACGGCGGCAGCCGCGCGGGCTGAGCCTCAGCCCGCGTCGCGCCTGCTGAGCACCACGAGCGAGATGGCGAGCAGCGTCAGCCACACCACCAGCGACGAGATCGTCTGCGGCCACCCCGCGCCGTCACCGGCCATGTGCCAGGCCGCCTCGAGCGGGTAGATCAGCCCGAAGACCTCCGGCAGCGCCAGGCGGGCCACCGCCAGCAGCGGCACGACGACGAAGAACACCGTCAGCGAGCCGCCCGTGTTCGGGATGAGCAGCGAGACGATCAACGCCGTGAGCAGCACCTGCGCGGTGGCCAGCATCGTCACGCCGAGCACCCAGCCCGGCCGTGAGCCGAGCAGGTAGTTGTGGTTGATCCCCTGCGCCGCGCTCTTGATCATCAGCGGGTACAGGACGAACGTGAACAGCGAGCACGCCAGCCACACGCCGGCGAGCACCGTGCCCTGCGCCAGCAGGTAACGCAGGCGTGAGGGCTGCACCAGGAGCGTGGGCTGCACGCTCTTGTACTGCCACTCGCCCGCGACGAGCTTGATCACGGTCGCGAAGACCAGCAGCAGGCCGAGCTGGATCACCATGAGCATCGGCTGGAGCTGCCTGCCCGCGCTCGCGAGGTTCGTCTGCAGCAACGTGAACAGCGCCATCAGCCCGAGCAGGAACACCGGCGCGCAGGCCATCACGATTTTGTCCGACCGCGTGCCGACGAGCTTGCGCGCCTCCACCGCCACCAGCCGCCAGAACGACGACGATCGGGCGGCGCGGGCGGCCCACGGGCCGGGTGCGGCAGGAGGCTGTTGCTGTTGCTGCTGCCACGCGGCCGGATGACCGACGGTCATGACCTACCTCCACTGGTCAGGCGGAAGAACAGGTCTTCCAGGCTCATCTGCTCCTCGCGCAGGCCCAGCAACGGGATTCCCGCGGCGAACGTCACGTCGGAGATCTTCTCGACCGGCGCGTGCGCGGCGATGAAGCCGTCCGGCGCGGGCTGGACGGCGATGCCACCCCGCTGCAGCGACTCGGCCAGGCGGTTCATGTCCTTGGCGCGCACCAGGGAGCGGGACGACGTGGTCAGGCTCGCCAGCGGCCCGTCCGCCACGATGCGCCCGCCGCCGATCACCAGCACCCGGTCGGCCGTCTGGTCCACTTCGGACAGCACGTGGCTGGACAGCAGCACGGTGCCGCCCCGGGAAGCGTGCCCCCGCAACAGGTTGCGCACCGCGCGGATGCCCTCGGGGTCGAGACCGTTGATGGGCTCGTCGAGCACGAGCAACGGCGGATCGGTGAGCAGCGCGTGCGCGATGCCGAGCCGCTGCCGCATGCCGAGGCTGTACTTGCCGATCTTGCGGGTGGCGGCGTCGGCCAGCCCCAGCACCTCCAGGACCTCGTCGGCCCTGCGAGCGGGCACGCCGGCCAGCGTCGCGGCCATCCGCAGGTGACTCCGGCCGCTCCGTCCCGGGTGGACGGCCGCCGCGTCGAGCAGCACGCCCGCGACGTGGGACGGGTTGGGCCACGCGGTGAACGCGCGCCCCGCGACCGTCGCCTGGCCGCGGTCGGGCCGGGTCAGTCCGGTGATCATGCGCAACGTCGTCGACTTGCCCGCGCCGTTCGGCCCCAGGAAGGCGGTCACGGTGCCCGGCTGGAGCTCGAACCCCACCTGGTCGACGACGGTGCGACCCTCATAGGCCTTGGTCAGCCCCCACGCTGCAAGCACCTACCCACCGTAGCGGTAGTCACTGTCCGTCGTGGACTGATTCGCCGTGTCGCGGCGCAGTTGCACAGCCGTTCACCCGCGCAGGTACGTGAGCGTGGCGAGCACCCGGCGGTTGCGGTCCTCGCCGGGCGCGAGGCCCAGCTTGGTGAAGATGTTGCCGACGTGCTTGTTCACCGCCGCCTCGGAGATGACGAGGTGATGGGCGATGCCCGCGTTGGCGTAGCCCTCCGCGACCAGGCCGAGGACCTCGCGCTCGCGATTGGAGAGACCGGCCAGCGGGTTGCGCTTCAGGAGTGTGCGGACCACGTCGGGGTCGACGACGGTGCCACCCGCCGCCACGCGCCGCAGGACGGCGACGAACTCCTGCACGTCGCCCACCCTGTCCTTGAGCAGGTAGCCGACTCCGGCCCCGGTGCCGGAGTCGAGCAGGTCGGCGGCGTAGCCGGTCTCGACGTACTGGCTCAGCGCCACGACGGGCAGGTCCGGGCGGGTCCGGCGCAGTCGCACGGCGGCGCGCAGCCCCTCGTCGGAGAACCCCGGTGGCATGCGGATGTCGGTGACGACGAGGTCCGGGGCGTGGTCGGTCACGGCGGCGACCAGCGCGTCGGCGTCCGCCACGGCCGCAACCACCTGGAAGCCGAAGCGGTCGAGCAACGCCGCGAGGCCTTCGCGCAGCAGGGCGCCGTCCTCGGCCAGGACTGTGCGGATCAGCACGGGAACTCCGCTCGCACGGTGGTGGGCCCGTTTTCCGGGCTGGACAGGGACAGGGTGCCGCCCAGGGCGGCGCAGCGGTCGGCCAGACCGGTCAGGCCGCTGCCGTGCCCGGTGTCCGCGCCGCCGCGGCCGTCGTCGGTGACCTCCACGGTGAGGACGTTGTGCCGCAACGACGCCGCGACCTCGATCCTGGTGGCCCCGCTGTGCTTGGCGGCGTTGCTCAGGGCCTCGGTCACCACGAAGTAGGCCGCGCTCTCGACGGTGCCGGACGGGCGTGCGGGGACGTGGCACCGCACGGTCACCGGGATCGGCGAGCGGTCGGCGAGCTCCTGCAGGGCGGCGGGCAGACCCAGGTCCGACAACGCCTGCGGGTGGATGCCGTGGACGAACTCCCGCAGCTCCACCAGCAGCTGCTTCGCCTGCGCGTGGGCACCGGCGACGGACTCGGCGGCGGGGGAGTCCGGTGGCAGCTCCAGTTTCGCGATGCCCAGCTGCATCACGAGGCTCACGACCCGTTGCTGCGCACCGTCGTGCAGGTCCCGCTCGATGCGGCGCCGTTCCGCGTCGAACGCCGTGACGAGCCGTTCGCGCGACTGCGCGACCTGGACGAGCTCGGTCCGCAGTCGGGTGCCGGACGGGTGCAGAAGAGCCCGCGCGACCGTCGAGTGGACACCGGCGACGAGGGCGAACACGTACAGCAGCAACGGAAGCAGCGCCAAGCCGGTCAACGCGAACGGCACCGCCTCCTGCACCGTGCGCACCTCCCCGAACCCGAGGGCGAGAACGCGGTCCGGTGTCACGAACAACGGGCCGGCGATCAACGCGAGCACCAGCACCAGTGCCAGCCCGAGCACCAGGGACGGCACCGCCAGGAGCACCACCACGAGCAGATGGGCGACGTCCCACCAGGAAACCGGGCCACCGGCGGAAGCCGCCCGGACGAGCCGCAACCGCCGGCGTTCCACCGCGACCACGGGACGAGCCGCCAGCGGCCCGCCCACGAGTGCGAACGGCAGCACCGCAAGGCTCGCCGCGGCGGCCAGCGGAGTGCTCAGAACGTACGCCACCGCGCGCCACGGCCAGCTGCTCAGCAGGAACCGCCACCGTCCCACGGCTTCCCAGATCGTGCGTTCCCCCACCAGGACCACCGTAGCCGGGTAGTAGTTCTGCTACCCCGGAAGCGGACGTCAACACCAGTGACTCCGCCCCGAGCGCGCGGTTGAGTTCTCCCATGTCGTTTCCAGCCGTGGAGCTGCGCCAGGTCACCCGCTTCCACGGGGCCAGGAACACCGGTGTCGCCGCGCTCGACGGCGTCAGCCTGGCCTGCCCGGCCGGTACCTGGACCGCGATCATGGGGCCGTCGGGGTCGGGCAAGTCGACGCTGCTGCACTGCGCCGCGGGGCTGGACCAGGTCACGACCGGCCGTGTCGTGCTGGCGGGGCGGGACATCACCACGGCACCGGACGGCGTGCTCACCGAGATGCGCCGCCGGACGATCGGGTTCGTGTTCCAGAACTTCAACCTGATCGGCTCGCTGACCGCCGAGCAGAACGTGGCGTTCCCGTTGAGGCTGGCCGGGATCCGCGCGTCCAGGAAGGACGTCCGCGGTGTCCTCGGCAGCGTCGGGCTCGCGGACCGGGCCACGCACCGGCCGCGCGAACTCTCCGGCGGCCAGCAGCAACGGGTCGCCATCGCCCGCGCGATGATCTCCCGCCCCGCCGTGCTGTTCGCCGACGAACCGACCGGCGCGCTCGACTCGCACTCCGCGAAGGTGGTCCTGGAACTGTTGCGGGACATGGTGCGCGGCGCGGGTCAGAGCATCGTCATGGTCACGCACGACCCCGCGGTGGCGGCCAGCGCCGACGCGGTGGTGTTCCTCGCGGACGGGCGGATCGCGGACCGGCTGGACGGGCCGACCACGCACCAGGTCGCCGACCGCCTCGCCCGGCTGGAGAGCTGATGCTCCGGATGTCGTTCCGCACGTTCCTCGAGCGGTGGCAGCTGTTCGCGGGAGCCGTGCTCAGCGTGGCCGTCGGTGTCGCGCTCGTGCAGGCGTCGTTCATGGTGCTGGTCGCCACGGGGGAGCCGCGGATCCCGGAAGGCCTGTCCCGCCAGGAGCACGACCGGATCCGCGAAGGGTTCGTGGGCGCGGCGACGGTCATGGGCATGACGGCGTTCCTCGCCATGTTCCTCGCGGTCTTCATCGTGAGCTCCACGTTCGCCTTCACCGTCGACCAGCGCCGCCGCGACCTCGCGCTGCTGCGGCTCACCGGGGGCAGCCGCGGCCAGGTGCGGGTGTTGCTGCTGTCCGAGTCCGTGCTGCTCGGCCTCGTCGGATCGGCACTGGGGGTGCCGATCGGACTGGTCGCCAAGCACGCGCAGACGTGGCTGCTCGTGGGGATCGGCCTGCTGCCGGACTGGTTCGCGGCGCCGTGGCGGTGGCAGGCGGTGGCCGTCGCCGGGGTCATCGGTGTCGGCGTCGCGCTGACCGGCGTGTTCGCCGCCTCGCTGCGGGCGGCGCGGATCCGGCCGCTGGAGGCACTGCGGGAGACCGGGAGGGCCGGCAGGGTCATGACGACCTCCCGGTGGCTGCTCGGCCTGTCCAGCGCGGCCTGCACGGTCGCGATGGCGGTGTGGGCGCACGGCGCGAACCTGATCGGCGCGATGCTGGCGGCGCTGGGCATCTCCATGGTCGGCGCGGTCGCCATGAGCGCGCTGAGCCCGCTCGTCGTCCCGTTCACGGCCTGGCTGCTCGGCCTGCTCCTGCCCGGCAGCCTGGTCGTGGCCTCGCTGCGGGACGGGGTGCGGCGCAGCGCGGCCACGGCGTCCCCGCTGATCGTGCTGGTCTCGTTGCTGCTCGGGCTGGCGGGCACGTTCGGCTCGCTCGCCGCCGCCGGTGGCGAGGAGGCGAAACGATCGGTGAACGGCCAGCTGGTCGTCACCTCCACCGGTGCGCAGGCGGAACGGCTGCCCGGTATCGAGGGGGTGGCCGTCGCGTCCCGCCAGAACACCGTGGACATCACGATCACGGCGGGGGAGCGGCGCAGCGTCTACTCCGGGATCATCGCGGTCGACGCCGCTGACTACGCGCGCACGCACACCCTCGTGCCGGCGAACGGTGACTTGAACGCACTCACCGGAGACACCGTTTTCGTCGGCCCCGCCCAGCACTCCGAATGGATCCGGGCCGGCGAGGTGCTCACCGCCCAGGTTGAAGGAATACCGCTGAGCCTCACCGTCGTCGGAGGACTTCCGGAGACGCTCGAACCTGGCGAGAACTTTGTGGTCCCGCGACGGATTCTGCCTCCGCGGGTCTGGGAGAACGCGCCGACCGAGTCCGTCGTCCAGGTCGAAACGGAACAAAACCCCGGTGCCGTCGCCGAACGGATCGAGCGGGCGGGTATCGGTGAGGTGAGCACCGTGGCGGATTGGGCGGAAGCACGAGCGGGCAGAAATCAGGCAGAAAACATGAAGATACTTTCGGTGCTGATGGGATTGGCCGGGCTCTACGCGTTGATGGCCGTCGTGAACTCGGTCGTCGTCGCCTGCGCCGAACGCCGGCGCGAGTTCGCGGTGTTCCGGGTGTCCGGGCTGAGCAGGCCCCAGGTCGTCCGCACCGCTGTGGCCGAGGCCACTTCGGTGGCGGTCATCGGCCTGGCGCTCGGCTGCGCGGTGGCCGGTGCGGGATTGGCGGGCATCGGCGGTTCCGTCCGCGCCGCGATCGGCGTCGCCGTCGTGCGCGTTCCCTGGACGCTCCTCGCGGTGGTCGCGACCGGATCTCTCGCCGTTGTGGCGGTGACCAGCGGTATCACCGCGTTCTCAGCGACACGGCAGAGGCCGGTCTCGCTGATCCCGACCGAGGAATGACCTGTGATGATCACGGCCGGTCGCCGTGATCGTCATGCGAATTCCCGAATAAGAGCTGGTGACGGATAGCGACGATTGGTCGCGCTCCGTTCTCGCGTAGAAGACGCCGTGCGCCGCTGTCAAGTTCGCCGTCAATAGCGCCGCGTTTCCACAGTTCAGTTAGCAAAAGCCCAGCTCGGCATCCTTTCGCCCGCTCGGTCACGCCGGCCGTCCTGCCTGCGAGAGCGTGTTCCTCCACCACAACGGTGCGACCGGTCCTCGGAACGGGGGGTGTTGCGTTGCGCATCCGACTGAGTACTCTGCACTCACCCCCTCAAGATCATCGCTGTTGGTCATGTTGATCATGTGGTGTTATCTTTCCGTCGCCAATTCGGGTGGTCGTGGAGCGTTGTGAAGCTGAAGAACGTGCCTGAGACGAATTACAAGACAATTCGTTCCCGGCTCACTGGTGTCGTGGTGGTTCCCAGCGTCGTCCTTCTGGCCATGTGGGCGTTGTTCTCGTCCTACACGGTGTTCGAGGGCCTCTACCTCCAGCTGGTCGCCTCCGGTGCGCGGGACGCGTCGATCCCCGCCGTCCAGTCGTTCGCGTCGCTGCAGAAGGAACGCGAGCTGTCCATGACGAGCCTGAGCCGGTCCGGCTCGAGCACGTCGGCGTTGCTCAAGCAGCAGCAGGACACCGACAAGGACGTCGAGCAGATGAAGTCGGCGTTCGCGGAGCTCGCCTCCCAGGCGCCGCAGGAGATCGTCGACGGCATCAACAAGCTCAACGGCCTGCTCGACCAGCTGCCGGAACAGCGTGAGCGCCTGGAGTCCGGTGCCACGTCCAAGGACGAGGTCTACCGCTACTACAACAGCGTGCTCGACGCCGGTGGCTCGCTGTTCGGCACGCAGGCCCGCATCGTGCCCGACGCCGAGACCGTGCAGGGCGCACTCGGTGCGCTGCAGTACTTCCAGGCCTCCGACGCCATGTCGCGGTCCAGCTCGATCGCCGCCGGTGCGATCGTCACGGGCAGGTTCACGCCCGAGGAGCACCGCGAGTTCGTCAGCCTCGTCGGCGCGTACCATTTCACGCTCAACGTCATCGAGCCCACCTCGCTGCCGAACGTGCGCGAGCACTTCAAGCAGCTCACCGGCAGCGCGCCGTACCAGCAGCTGGTGACCCTGGAGAACCGCCTGCTGCAGAACGCGGAACGGCCCGTCGGGCAGCAGGTCACGCTGGCGGACTACGAGAACGCCACCCGTGCCGTGTCGCAGGAACTCACCACGATGGTGCAGGAGCAGTCCACCGGCGCGGTCAACATCGCCATGGCGAACGGCAAGGAGAAGTTCACCACCGTCCTGATCGGCAGTCTGATCGCCCTGATCGCGGTCATCGCCGGCATCTTCGTCGCGGTGCGCGTCTCCAACCGGCTGGTCAACAAGGCGTTGATCGTCCGTCTGATCAGCCTGAAGAGCGACTCCCTGAAGCTCGCGCACGAACGCCTGCCGGACATCGTCGAGCGCCTGCGCGAGGGCAAGCACGTCGACGTCGCCGCCGAGGTCCCCGCGCTCGACTACGGCAACGACGAGATCGGGCAGGTGGCGGACGCGTTCAACGCCGCGCAGTACACCGCCGTCGCCGCGGCCGTGAAGGAGAGCCAGACCCGTGAGGGCGTGAACCGGGTCTTCCTCGACATCGCCCGCCGCAACCAGGGCCTGGTGCACCGCCAGCTCAAGATCCTCGACAAGCTGGAGCGCGAGGAGGAGAACCCCGACCACCTCGACGCGTTCTTCCAGCTCGACCACCTCGCCACCCGCGCGCGCCGCAACGCCGAGAACCTGATCATCCTGACCGGCGAGCAGCCGGGCAGGCAGTGGCGCAAGCCCGTGCGCATGCTCGACGTCGTGCGCGCCGCCGTCGCGGAGACCGAGCAGTACGCCCGCGTGAAGGTCAACCCGGTGCCCGAGGTCGCGCTGGTCGGCGCCGCCGTCGCGGACACCATCCACCTGATCGCCGAGCTCGTCGACAACGCGACGTCGTTCTCCTCGCCGCGCTCGCAGGTCGAGATCCACAGCAGCGAGGTGCCGCAGGGCCTCGTCATCGAGATCGAGGACCACGGCCTCGGCATCAAGCCCGACGACCGCGAGCTGCACAACAAGATGCTGGCCGCGCCGCCGGACTTCGAGGCGATGAGGCTGCGCGGCGAGTCCCGCCTGGGCCTGTTCGTCGTCGCCCGGCTGGCCGCCCGCCGCAACATCCACGTCGAGCTGCGCGACTGCCCGTCCGGCGGCACCATCGCGCTGGTCCTGATCCCGTCCGAGCTGATCGTCGGCGAGGTGGGCGCGGCCGACCCGGCGGACTCCCAGCAGATGCCCAAGCCGACGTTCCGCCAGCAGGCGCTGCAGCAGGCCTCGCGGTCACCGGAGGCCCTGGAGGCCTCGGTGCCGATGCAGGGCGACCTGGTGCGCGACTCCCGGCACGGCGAGAAGCCCACCGAGACCTTCCGCCTGGACGACTTCTGGGCCGGGAGGGCAGTGGGAAACGACCTGGACCCAGGCCCGGACAGGGACCTGGACAGCAGCAGTGGACACATCGAGCTGCCCCGGGAAGACCGCCTGGCCGGGGTCTGGCCGGCCGACGACCCGGCGGAAGGTGAGGCGACGACGCGTCAGAACACCCGGCCGGAGCTGCCCCGCCGCAGGCGGCAGCAGCACCTCGTACCGCAGCTGGCCAACGACGAACCCAGGCCGATGCCCGAACTCGCGGAGTTCAACCCCGAGGAACGGGCGGAACGCACCCGCGACGGAATGTCCGCCTTCCAGCAGGGCACGCGCAACGCCCGCCAGGCCGACGACGTCGTGGAACCGTGATCACGAAACTGAAAGGGCTATTTCCGTGGACGACCTGACCGGCGGGCACCCCGAGCTCAACTGGCTGCTGGAGGACCTCGTCGCGAGAGTGGTCGGTGCCCGGCACGCGGTGGTGCTCTCCGCGGACGGCCTGCTGCTCGCCCACTCCCCCGAGCTCTCCAAGGACGACTCCGACCACCTCTCGGCGATGGCGTCGGCGTTCCAGAGCCTCGCTCGCGGCACCGGACGGCACTTCGGAGGTGGACAGGTCCGCCAGACCATCGTGGAGATGGAACGCGCGCACCTGTTCGTCACAGCGGCGGGGCAGGGCGCCTGTCTCGCGGTGGTGGGCGACGAGGACGCGGACATGGGCATGATCGCCTACGAGATGAACATGCTCGTGAAGCGTGTCGGCGCGTACCTCTCGTCGGCGCCCAGAACACTGGCGTCACCGAGGATGCCCAACCCCCTCGGACTGTCATGAGCAACTCCTCCGACTGGTGGTACGACGAGGCGGCGGGCCCCATGGTCCGCCCGTACGCGATGGTGAGCGGCCGCACCAGGCCCAAGCCCGCCGGCGAGGACCTGACCCTGACGACCCAGGTCCGGTCGCTGCGCACGACGACGGACCAGGGCACGCTGGCGGTGGAGCACCTGGAGATCATCAAACTCTGCCGGAAGCCGCTTTCCGTCGCGGAGGTCGCCGCCTACCTGCACGCGCCGCTCGTCGTGGTGAAGGTGCTCCTGAGCGACCTCATCCAGCGCGGTGACGTCATCACCAGCGGCCCGGCCACCACGGTGGCCCCGGTCGACATGAACCTACTCCAGAAGGTGCTCGATGGTGTCCGTGCAATCTGATCGGCCCGGTTCCGGGCAGGGCGGGGAAGAGCTCCTCGTCCCCTCGTCGGTCAAGATCGTCGTCGCCGGCGGCTTCGGCGTCGGCAAGACCACGATGGTCGGCGCGGTCAGCGAGATCACCCCGCTGCGGACCGAGGAACTCCTCACCGAGGCGGGCGAGGAGATCGACGACCTCTACGGCGTCGAGGGCAAGACCACCACGACGGTCGCGCTGGACTTCGGCCGCATCACGATCAACCCCGAACTGGTCCTCTACCTGTTCGGCACACCGGGCCAGGACCGCTTCTGGTTCCTGTGGGACGAGCTCGCGATCGGCGCGATCGGCGCGGTCGTGCTGGTCGACACCCGCAGGCTCGACGCCGGCTTCGGCGCGATCGACTTCTTCGAACGCAGGGGCATCCCGTTCGTCGTGGCGGTGAACTGCTTCCAGGGCAGCCACTCCTACACGGCGGAGGAGATGCGCGCGGCGCTCGACGTCGCGGACACGGTGCCGCTGGTGCTGTGCGACGCCCGCGACCGGGAGTCGTGCAAGGCGGTGCTGGTCCGCGTGATCGAGCACGCGATGAACCGGCTCGACGTGATGGCCTGATCTGACCTTGCTGAAGCCCTTGGCGTTGTACGCCAAGGGCTTCGGCTGTTGCTACGGCTTGACCTGCTCCAGCCGGCACCGGAACGGCCGCAGGATCGGCGGCACCTCGGTGAGCCGGTAACCGGGTACTCGCTCAGGGTTCTCGGCGATGGACGCGAGCGTCTCCGCCACGTACTCCAGGTGGCTGCGGGTGTAGACGCGGCGCGGGATCGCGAGCCGCACCAGCTCGAACGGCGCGGGCGTGATCAGGTCGCCGGAGGAGTCGATGTCGCCGAGGTAGAGCGAACCCACCTCGGCACAACGGATCCCGCCCGCGAGGTAGAGCTCCGACGCGAGAGCGTGGCCGGTGAAGCGGCTCGGCGGGATGTGCGGCAGCAGCCTGCCCGCGTTGAGGTAGACCGCGTGCACACCTGCCGGCCGCACACTGTCCACACCGGCCTCACGCGCGCAGTCGGCGAGGTACGCGGTGGCCTCGGCCCGCTCGCGCAGGTACAGCGGATCGGTGACCTCGAGCAGGCCCTGCGCGCACATGTCGAGGTCGCGGCCTGACAGCCCGCCGTACGTGCTGAACCCCTCGGTGGCGATCAGCAGGAGTTCGCACTGCTTGGCCAGATCGGCGTCCTGCAGCGCGAGCATCCCTCCGATGTGGACGATGCCGTCCTTCTTCAGGCTCAGCACGCAGCCGTCGGCGAGCCGGAACGCCTTCTTCGCGACCTCGCGGGGACTGTGGTCGCGGTACTTCTCCTCCCGCTGCGTCACCAGCCACGCGTTCTCGGCGAACCGCGCCGCGTCGAGGATGAACGGCACGCCGTGCCTGCGGCACAACTTCTTCACGGCCTTGAGGTTCGCCATCGACACCGGCTGCCCGCCGCCGCCGTTGTTGGTGATCGTCATGAGCACCAGGCCGACGTCCTCGGGCCCCTCCAGCACCGCTTCGAGTGCTTCCAGGTCGATGTTGCCCTTGAACGGCTCGTCGCTGTCGAGGTCGGCGAAGGCCGGCGACGGCAGGTCCCGCACCACGCCGCCCGCCAGTTCGACGTTCGCGCGGGTGGTGTCGAAGTGCGTGTTGCTGACGGAGAGCTGTCCCGGCTTCAGCAGTGCGCTGAACAGGATCCGTTCCGCCGCACGGCCCTGGTGCACGGGCAGGATGTGGTCGTAGCCCGTGAGCTCCCCGGTCACCTCGCGGAACCGGAACCAGGACCGGGATCCCGCGTACGTCTCGTCGCCGCGCATCCCGGCGGCCTGCTGCTCCGCGGACAACGCGCCGGTGCCGGAGTCGCTCAGCAGGTCGATCGTGACGTCTTCCGCCGTGAGGTTGAACTGGTTGTACCCGGCTTCGGCGTAGCGGCGTTCCCGGTACTCGCGGGTGGTGATCGGAATGGGCTCGACGACCTTGATGCGGTACGGCTCCACGGCGGTGGCCTTTCTGGTGCAGCGTTAAGCGGATAGTGCGGTGGTGCGGGGTGGTGTGACGTCGTAGGCCTCGGAGGACAGGTAGACCGAGACCCCGGGCTTCGGCAGGCCCAGGCGCAGGGACACGTGGGCGATCAGCCCCGCGCCGTCGCCGAGCGGCCGCCGGACGAGGCTCGCGAGCGCCATGACGAACGGCGTGGTGTCGAGCCCGCACCGCGCCATGATCGCCAGCACGCGTTCGCAGGCCTCCAGGTCGTCCTGGACGTAGTCCCGCACCGGGATGTAGAGGGAGTAGCCGCTGGGCCGGTCCGTGTCGCCGGACAGGAACGTGTAGCTCGACATCAGCGGGCGCCCGGAGAACGGCCCGTCACCGCCGCGGGCGAGCTCGCAGACGTCCGCCAGGAGCACCGGGTCGACGTCCGGGGTCGCCGCGGCGGCCCGCACCACGTCCGCGATCATCGCGTCGTCGTGCGACACGTAGGTCTTCACCCGCGCCCGGTTCTCGTCCGTGAGGTCGAGGGCGAAGAAGGAGAACCGGTCCAGCCCCTCGCGCCGCAGCCCGTGCTCGGCGACGACGGGGAACGCCGAGTCCAGGCCGAGCCGGGCGAGTGCCTCCGCGACCAGGCCGGTCGAGCTGTCGCGGCCGCGCGTCTCGGGGTTGAGGTAGACCTTGACGGCCGGTGCGCCCGACGGCTGGACGATCAGCGAGTACCAGAACGCGAACGCGCCCTGCGGGTCGTCCGGCAGGAACAGGTCGCGCACCCGGTCGAACTGCCCGAGCCTCAGGTCGTACCGCTCGGCGAGCCGGTCCAGCACGCCGAGCGCGGCGGCCAGGTTGGCCTGCCTGCCGGGCTCCTCGGCGAGCGACTCGACGATCATGCGAACGGCGGGCCGTTCGTTTTGAGCCAAAGCCACCGAGAATTCAACGGGGGAGTGGTCGTCGGCGACGAATGAGGGCCAATGGGGAACTGCGGAGAGGGGCACTCGGGAGCCGGGTCCTAATGCCTCACCCAGCAGTTCTGTCGCCGTATTGGCTGAACCCGCTAAACCGACGGCGCGCAGGAGGTTGCGTAGTTGGCCAATGGCGAAATCGTGCAACGAGACGACTGGCGCGCTCAAGATGGGGCACTCCTGATCGGCCGGGAATCAGTTCGGGTCGCAATCCTGACGGGGTGGAATCGCGAAGTGAATTCTCTCAACCCGCCACATGTCCAGGTCAAGAGCCAAGGGGGTTGCGTGCGACACTCTGCGCTGTGATGAAGATTGCACCACTCGGTCTATTGACGCGACCGTTTCGACTGTTCTTGCGGGCAATTGCGTCTGCGAGCACGGGTGTGCTATGTGCGGCCGCTAATCGTGTCGCAGAGTAAGGTTTGTGCCAATAGTGGCCCTCGTGGTAAAGCGCCCGCATCGCGCCCGTTTGTCCCGG
This sequence comes from Lentzea flaviverrucosa, assembly GCF_003350445.1. NCBI lineage: Bacteria > Bacillati > Actinomycetota > Actinomycetes > Pseudonocardiales > Pseudonocardiaceae > Lentzea > Lentzea flaviverrucosa. The sequence continues at coordinate 61,149 of NZ_QQAU01000017.1, read as the reverse complement.
TACAAAAGAAACGGGGGTGCCCGCAGCGCGGACACCCCCGTTTGGGGCTTGTTGAGAAACTGCTCAGCTGCTCGACTTCGCGCACCGCGCTTTGCCGGGACAACTGCGGATCATGCGCACCGACGGTGCCTCTTCGATCGTGGCGGGCGGGTTCGTCGCGCCGCCGGGCCACTGCACGGAGATCGCGATCGACGACGCGTTGTTGTCGTAGTTCTTCTCCAGCAACGCACGGTCGGAGTTCACGACGTTCACGACGTCGTACACACCGGACTTCACGTGGGTCAGGTCGAGCCACTGGAAGTCGACCTCGTGCTTGTAGTCGTCGCCGGAACCGACCGAGATGCCGAACATGACGTCCAAAGCGGACGGGTTGTGGTGTTCGCACATGTGCCCGTCCAGTCGCTTCGCGAGCTGGCCCGCCGGTGTCGCGGGATCCGTCGGCCGGTTCGGGAGGTCGTCGGAGACCTCGTAGCGGTCGCCGATGCAGAAACCGTTCTTGCGGTCCGTCTCGACCACGCGGCCGTCGGGCGCACGCAGCTGGAAGTACTCGAAGTTGAGCAGGTGCCAGTGCGTGTGCGTCGGAGCGGGTTCGTAGTAGGCGCTGGAGGTCGTCTCGCGGCGCGCCTCGTTGTACGACCCGGCGATCGAACCGTCCACACCGGACTGAATGGCCTGGCGCACGTTCATCGTCGGCGTGGCGGTGCTGTCGCGGTGCGCGTGCAGCAGCAACGGGCCGTCGCCCACGTTGTCGATCGAGGTGGTGAACCTCAGGCGCACGGCCTGCGCGCTGCCGCCGCGGAACATGCACTTGCCGCGCGGCGCCGAGGCGTCCTCCACGAGGCACACGTCCCAAGCGCGGCACAGCAGCGGGGAACCGTCGTGGCCGCCGGGGCAACCGATGGGCGCCTGGCGGAGATCGGGCAGCAACGGCGCCGGATCGGCCTGGACGTGCTGCGAGGAGACGAGGTTGACCGCAGTGATCGTGAGTGCTGCGATCACCGCGCCGAATCTGCTGACCATGCGACGTTCTCCTGGGTCGAGGAGCTCCTGGCGGCGCGCAGGAGCGTGTCCGTCACCGAGTTGGAGAGCTCGACACTGGAGTTCCAGCTCGTGACGTCGGGGTAGACGTGGGCCGTGGTGGCGAGCAGCAGCCGGGTGCCGCCGACCTCGACGGCCGGGCGCTTCGTGAGGTAGCCGAGCGGGTACACCGGTTCGACGAACGGTGCCTTGAACACGCGCACCTCGTCGACGTCGTCCGGCGTGAGTCCTTTGTGGAGGCTCAGCAGCTGCTCGGTCCACCGGCGGGCGATGCTCCCGGAGTCCTCGCGGTACAGCGCGGACTCGCGGTCGGTGTAGTGCATGACGTACACGAGGTGCCGGTCGCCGTACCGCTCGGAGCCCGTCAGCGGGGTCATCTCGATCACGCCGTCGAAGTCGGTGCCCGAGCGGATCACCGGTGCCCAGTAGTGCCCGGACAACGGCTTGCGCAGGAAGAACAACGTGTTGACGACACCCTGGTACGGCAGCTGCACGTCGGGCAGCAGCGGCGCGAGGCCGGGGTCCGCGATGGACCGCAACGCCGGCAGTGGCACCGTGGAGACCGCGTGGTCCGCCTCGATCGTCTCGCCGTCGATCAGCGTGACGAGCACCCGGTCCTCGCCTGCTTCGAGCCGACCGGCCGGGGCCGAGGTGCGGACCTCGCCGCCGTGCGCCTCGATGGACGCCTTCAGCGCGTCGATCACGCTCTTGTAGCCACCAGCCGGATAGCCGCGCACCGACTCGTTGCTCTCGCGGCCCAGGCGCTGCCACACGTACAGCGCGGGCACGTCACCGAACGCGGCGCCGAACTTGGCGCCGAACAGCGGTGCGAGCAGCAGTTCCCAGATCTTGTCGCCGTACAGACCGCGCAGCCAGTCCTCGGTGCGCATCCCGTCGAGGTCCTTGCCCTTGCCCAGCCTGCGCAGCAGCAACGAGACCACGCCGAAGCGGATCCGGTTCACGCGACTCAGCGGCCGGAACCGCAGCAGGTCCAGCGCGGAGTTGAACGAGCGGTGCTCGCCCTCGACGACCATGCCCATCGTGGTGGGGTTCCAGCCGATGCTCTCGCGCAGGCCGACCTCGTCCAGCAACGCCAGCAACGCCGTGTCGGTCGGCATCACGCAGTGGTAGAAGCGTTCCACCGACCGGCCCCGCGAGGTGAAGAACGTGCCGAGACCGCCGAGCTGGTCGCTCGCCTCCAGCAGAGTCACGGCCATGCCCTCGCGGGCGAGGCGGTGCGCGGTGGCGAGGCCGCAGATGCCGCCGCCGATCACGACGACGCGCTGGGGCATCAGAGCTTCCGGAACGGCACGGGCGCGAGGCGGTCACGCGTGAGCAGGAGCAGGTACTGCCGCAGCGTGCGGCCGAGCCGGAGCTTGCTGGCGCCGGGCTTGCGGTCGTAGCGCAGGTGCAGCGGGATCTCGCTGACGATCGGGCCGCAGTGCCGCAGCTTGAGCAGCAGCTCGACCATGCAGGCGAATCCGCGTTCCTCGACCAGGCGCTCGCCCCAGTGCGCGGTGGCCCGGCGCAGCAGGCTCACCCGGTAGGCGCGGAAGCCGCTGGTGAAGTCGCGGACCCCGTCGAAGTGCAGGATCTTGCCGAACACGACGCGGGCGCCGCGCGAGAGCAGCCTGCGCCACTGCGGCGCCGTCGAGTCGTCGCCGCCCGCGACGAAACGGGAGCAGATCACGACGTCCGCGCCGGCCTTGATCTCGGCCAGCATCGCGGGGAACACGCCGGGGTCGTGCGTGTCGTCGGCGTCCATGACGATCAGCACGTGCTCGGGAGCGGCCTCCGCGAGCGCCGCCCTCAGTCCTGATTGGACGGCCTGGCCGAGTCCGAGGTTGACCGGGTGGGTCACCAGGCGGACGTCGAGGCCGCGCACGCCGGTCGCGCTGTCGCCGGTGCCGTCGGACGAGCCGTCGTCGACCACCCACACCGTGATCCGGTCGGCGATGTCGGTGCGGGCCATGCGGGCCAGCAGGGACGGCAGCGCCACGGCCTCGTTGTAGGCGGGCAGGACGACGTGCACGTCGCCACACGTGCGGATCGGCTTCTGCACGATCGCGACCGGTTCACCGGCCGAATGCCGGATGCCGTGTTCGTCGACTCTCACTCAACGCCCCCTCTTCGGTGGCTCGTGGTTGGTGGCGTGAATTATTGACACGGCGTGCTAAAGCTTTGAGTGCGGCCCTGGGTGAGTTCAGGGCAGGAACAACGTCGAATCCTCACCAACTGCGTTCGCGCGGGACACTGAAGAGGGATATTGATACCCGAAGAGATGATTTCTCAGAGTTCATTCACTCTTTCGTGCGCGTCTGCGACCACAACTCCTTCGATCGGATGATCTTCCATGAGGCGATTCTCGGCGGTTGCCGTTCCAGCCGGACCACTTCACGCGCGCGAGCCTGATCCCGTACGCCCGCCGCAGCGCCCCCTCAAGCCGTCCTCGGTGGGTAGGGACCTGCTCAGCCGGGTGAACGCGGTCGCGGTGCTGCTCGTCCTCGCCGACACCCTGACGCTCGCCGCGGTGTGCGTGCGGCACGGCCTGGGCTGGGGCTGGAGCAGCGCGGTCGTGGCCTCGGTGGTCACGGTCAGGGGAGCCTGGCGGCTCTACCGGCGGCGGCTGTGGCTGTCGTGGCTGCAGGACCTGCCCCGGTCCGCGGCGAGCACCGCGCTGGCCTTCGCGCTGCTGTCCGGCGCCGGCCTGATCAGCGGTTCCGACGCGGCCGACCTCGCCGCCGCGCAGTGGGCGATGATCGTGTTCGCGCTGGCCATCGAGCCGGTGCGGTGGTGCGTGTTCGCCTTCGGCCGGTGGTGCCGGCGCCGGTTCGACCGCTGCGACCGCACGATCATCGTCGGCGCGGGCGAGGTCGGCGTGAACCTCGCGAGGACCATGCTGGAGCACCCCCAGTTCGGCCTGCGGCCCGTCGCGTTCGCCGACTCCGGCCCCGATCCGGACCGGCTGCCGCCGATGCTGGAGGTCGTCGACGGCGACCTGGCCGACGCGATCGTGCGGCTCAAGGCGGGCACCGTCGTGCTCGCGTTCTCGCACACCCGCGACTCGCCGCTGGTGGACGCGGCGATCACCGCGCACCGGCTGGGCTGCTCGACGCTCGTCGTGCCCCGCATGTACGAGCTGCACCCGGACGGCCCCGGCATCGAACGGCTGCGCAGCTACCCGCTGATGCGCCTGGGCACCGCGCCGACCAGCAGGCCGACCTGGTGGATCAAGCGCGCGGCCGACCTGCTGCTGGCGGCGGTCGCCCTGGTCGTGCTGTCGCCGGTGATCGGCCTGTGCGCGCTCGCGGTGCTGGTCGAGAGCGGCCGGCCGTTGTTCTTCCGGCAGGTCCGCGTGGGCATGGACGACCGCACGTTCACCCTCTACAAGATCCGCAGCGTCCGGCAGTCCGGCGAGGACGACTCGCAGGTGAAGTGGTCGGTCGTCGGTGACTCCAGGGTCGGTCCGGTCGGCCGGTTCCTGCGCCGCACCTCGCTCGACGAACTGCCCCAGCTCTGGAACGTGCTGCGCGGCGACATGTGCGTCGTCGGGCCACGCCCGGAGCGTCCCGGTTTCGTTCGCGAGTTTTCTTCCATTCACGAGCTATATTGGGCGCGCCATCGCGTTCCGACCGGCTTGACTGGACTAGCCCAGGTGCACGGTCTGCGAGGTGACACTTCCATCGCCGACAGGTCTCGATACGACAACTACTACATCGCTAATTGGTCGTTGTGGCTCGACCTGAGGATTCTACTGATGACAGCGGGTGAGTTGTGTTGTCGGAGAAATCGCTGATACGTCGATTCGCAGTTGTCGCCCTCGTACTTCTTTCGAGTGCATGTGCGGTCAGCGCCGCCGAATCGGACCCGATCGTCACCGGTCCGATGCCCAAGGCGCTGGCGCCCTGCGCGTGGTGGTACGGCATCGGCGACTCGCCCACGCAGTGGGAGATCAGAGCCGCCGCCAAGCACTACGACGTGGTCGTGCTCAACGCGTGGGAGACGGCGGCCATGCGCAAGCTGCACGAGCTGAACCCCAAGGTCAAAGTGCTCGTGTACAAGGACTTCTCCAGCACGCGCAACTACTACGGCGCCGTCGAGGGCGACCGCGACGCCCGGTACCTGCCCACCGGGATCGGCTACCACGCCGCGGAGCGGAACCAGCCGGGGTGGTTCGCGATCAGCACGCTCGGGCAGCGCATCGAGTGGGCCGGCTACCCGCAGCACTGGCAGATGACGGTCTGGGACCCGGCCTACCAGCAGGCCTGGGCGGACGCGGTCGTCGGCGAGGTGCTGCGCGAGGGCTGGGACGGCGTGCTGGCGGACAACGACTTCAGCTCGCTCAAGTACTACTCGCCCGCGGTGATCGCGGGCACCGCCGACGCCGCCGGGTCCGACCGGCTGCTGCGCGACGGCCTCGACGCCATGCTCGCGCTCACCGGCGACGCCCTGGAGAAGTCCGGGAAGATGCTGATCCCCAACGTGTCGGAGTCGCAGCTGACCCCCGGCCGCTGGTCGGCGCACTCCCGGTACGCGGGCGCGATGGAGGAGAACTTCGGCCTGCAGGGTGACGACGGCACCGGCGAGCTGATCACGTTCCAGGGCAACCAGTTCAAGGAGCAGCGTGCGCAGGCCGCGCTCGGCGAGTCCTGGTTGCTGCTGATCACGCACACGAAGTCGGACAAGGAGGAACGCGTCGGGTACGCCTCCGCCGCGCTCCTCGCGAGCCCCCACACGTGCTGGACGAGGGCCCAGCCCGACTACAAGAACCCGTACTGGTCGTTGTACCAGGACGCCCAGCTCGGCGAGGCGGTCGAGACTGCCACCCGCCTGCCGAGCGGCGTGTGGCACCGCCGCTACTCGGGCGGCTGGGTGGCCGTGAACCCGACGAAGACGTCGGTGCTGCTGACGCCCCCGCCGGGCCTCGTCACGCTCAAGGGCGAACCGGTGCCGGACCGGCTCGACCTGCCGTCGGCCGACGCGGTGGTGCTGGTCAACGGCCCGAAGCGGTGAGCTTGCGGTAGAGGTCGAGGTGCCTGCGGGCGCACACCTCCGGCGTGAACCGCTCCCGTGCCCTCCTGGCGAGCCGGTGCCCGGTGCTCGCGGGGTCGGGGTCGGCGAACAGCGCGCTCAGCCGTGCGGCCAGCGCCGGCACGTCACCGGGCTTCGGGCAGTCGTCGCCGGGGATGCCCAGCATGTCCGCGACACCGCCGGTGTCCGTGGCGACCACGGGCTTGCCCGCCGCCATGGCCTCCGCGACGACGAGCGGTTGCTGCTCCATCGTGGACGGCAATACCAGGGCGTCGTGCTCGAGCAGCAGTTCGGTGATGTCGGTGCGGAAACCCAGGAACTCCACCCTGCTCGTGAGGCCGCGGCGGGTGACCCGGCCCTCCGCCTGGAGCCTCTGCGGGCCGTCGCCGACTACGGTGAGCGTCGCGTCCTCCGGCATCGTGGTCTCCAGCGCGTCCAGCAGGTCCAGCAGACCTTTGCGCTCCACCAGGAGCCCGACGAACACCAGTTTGCGCACGGGCCCGGCGGGCGGGTCCGCGGCGCCGACCTCGACGCAGTTGTCGATGTGCGTCATGCGGTGCGGCGGCACGTAGAGCCGTTCGCGCAGGAACCGGCCCATCTCCCTGGCCGGGACCACGGTGCGGTGCACGACGCGGGCGACGGCGGCGTCGGCGGCCAGCACCGCCCTGGTGTAGGCCGGGGGAGGGGTGGCGCCGCGGACGTTGCGGAACCACGGCTCGGCCACCTCGTCGGGCACGCCGTGGTAGGTGTGCACGATCTTGGTGCCGGTCGTCGCGAGTGGTGCGCTGACCAGTCCGGACCGGCGGTCCTGGGCGTGCACGACGTCCGGGTTCCACGCCTTGAGCGCGGCCCGCGCCTGCCGTGCGGCGGCCATGTCCCCCTTGCGCGTCACCAGGGTCTCCTCGAAGTACGGGTCGATGAGCTCCGCGCCGCGCCGAGGCCGCGGGCCGAACACCCGCACCTCGGCGTCGCCGGACTTGGCCAGCGCGGCGGCCAGTCGCACCGTCACGTCCACCGGGCCACCGCTGTCCTGGGTGAGCAGGTAGGCGATCCGTGTCATCGTCGTCCTTCCTCGGTGACCAGTCTCGCGGTGAGCGTCGCGATCCGGTCGGTCATGCGTTCGCGGTCGAACAGGGTTTCGGCCCGGAGCCGGCCGCGTTTTCCTTCCGCGGCCGCGAGTTCGGGATCGGCGAGCCGGAGCGCAATCGCTTGCGCCAGGGCTTTCGTGTCGCCCGCGGGGACTACCTCGCCTGCGTCACCGAGGCTTTGCCCGACGCCCTCGACGTCGAACGCGACGACGGAGCGTCCACAGGCCATGGCTTCCAGCGGCACCAGCGCCATGCCTTCGGCGCGGGAGGGCAGGACCACGACGTCGGCCTCGGTGTAGAAGCGGGAGACCGTGTCGCTGTGACCGTGCCAGCGGGTGTTCGGGGAGTCGGTGGCGCGGAGCTGTGCGGCCATCGGGCCGTCGCCGACGATCAGGAGTTCGGCGTCCGGGACCTTCGCGAGCACCTGCGGCCAGGCTTCGAGCAGCAGGTCCTGGCCCTTCTGGTGGGCCAGCCGGCCGACGCACACGGCCGTGGGGGTGTCGTGGGGCTTGGGTTCCGGGTTCAGGCGTCGGGTGTCGACGCCGTTGCAGACGACCTCGGCTCGTGCCGTCACCCGTGCGGCGCGCCCAGCTGTGAGCTCGTCGTCGCTGACGCACAGGAGCAGCGTCGTCCAGCGGGAGGCTCGGGCCTCCCAGAACCGGCAGGCCCGGCTGAGCAGTCCGGTGGCGACGCGGAACGACCACAGGTGGGGCTGGAAGAGCGTCGGGGTGCGGCCGCGCAGGACGAGCCTGGCCAGACCGGCCTTGGAGCTGTGCAGGTGGACGACGTCGGGCTTGATGCTTCTGAGGGTCTTGCGGAGCGACCGGAGTTCCAGCGCGGTGCGGGGGCCCGGGCTTCGGGTGGCCTGCCAGGGGTGCAGCGGGATGCCGGCCTTGGCGGCCTCGTCCGGCAGCCAGCCGGTGGAAGGACAGGCGATGCTGACGTCCCACCCCTGCCGCCGCTGTGCCTTGACCAGGTCGAGGACCACGACGGCCACTCCGGCCTCGACCGGCTGCGTCACGTGGACGATCCTCACGCGCGCTCCTCCAGTCCGATGAGGACGGTGCGGTTCAGGGGCAGGGCGATCGCGCAGTAGGTGGCGAGCAGCAGCAGGCCGGTGGCGATCAGGCCGGTGACGGTGGTGCTGTCCGGCAGGACACTGCTGATCGCGAGGCAGGCGGCCGCCGCCCCGGCCACACCGGCGACGGCGCGCAGCGGAACCGGGAACGCGAGGCCGTAGCGGGCGAGGACCAGCCACGTCACCGGCACCAGCAGCCACACCACGGTCACCTGGGTGAGGGCGACCGCCGCCGGGCCTCGTCCGGTGGTGAAGAACAGCGCGGTCAGCAGGGCGACGAGGTGGGCGGCTTCGAGGGCGAGGTACTGGCGGGCGTGCCCGGCCGCCCTGATCACCTGGTACCAGACGTGCAGCAGGCCCAGACCGAGTCCGTAGCCGCACAGCAGCACCAGCAGCCCGGCCGCGTCGGCCCACTGCTCGCCGAGGACCACGATCCCGTGCGCGGACAGCGCGACCACGACGTACAGGCCGCCGGTCACCACCAGGGTGGCGATCGTGAACCGCTGCAGGGTGGCGGGCAACCGGTCCGTCCGTCCATTCCGGACCAGCTCGGCGCAGATCGGGAACAGCACGCCGCCCAGCACCACCGCGACCATGATGTACGGCACCCAGGCGATGCGGAACGCGAGTGAGTACCCGCCCACCGCCTCGGGCCCGAGGACGTGCCCGATCGCGAGGTAGTCGACGTTGATCAGCAGCACGGCGATCAACGCGCCGGGTCCCACGACCGCCAGCCACCTCGCGGCTTCCACCGCGGCCTCGTGGTCCCAGACCGGGCGGATCCGCGCTCCGGCGACGGCGGCGAGCACGGGTTGTGCGACCGCGGTGCAGAGCAGGCCCAGGACCAGCGCCGTGGGCCCGGTCCCGTTCGCCGCCAGGGTGACCGTGACCGCCGCGCCGACGAGCATGCCGCCCGCGTCGGGGAGCATGCGGCGCCGGAAGTCGAGCTCGCGGTGCATCAACGCCATCTGCACCCCGCCCGCCGCCGTGAACGGCAGGGTCAGCGCCGCGAGCCGCAGCATCCCGGCGGCCTCCGGTGCCCCGAGCGCTCCGGCGATCGGATGTGCGGCGGCGATGATCACGAGTGCCAGCACCGCTCCGGTCGCGACGCTCATCGTGAGCACGGTCCCCGCGGTCCTGAGGGGGTCCAGGGCGGTGCGGCTGACGATGTCGTAGACGCCCATGGCCTGGATCACCTGGCCGATGTTGACGATCGACACGACCAGGGCCACCGCACCGAGGTCGGCTTCGGTGAGGAACAGGGCGAGCGCGAGGGTCACCACGATCTGGCTGCTCTTGCTCACCAGGTTGACCGCGAAGAGCCACAGCGACCCCCGCACCGCCACGTCCGTCATGTGGCGCGCCGGACGTGCCGTGCCGCGAACACCGCGAGCACCAGCCAGGCCGCCACGACCGCGATCCCGTCGAGCGTGACGGCGGCTCGCGCTCCCAACGCGCTCTTGATGGCCGTGTCGACGAAGTACAGGTGCGCGAACGGAACCACGAGCAGCAGGGTGGCCACGCCGGCCCACCGCCAGTGGCTGTCCTCGCGCCGCCGCCAGCACACGACGGCCAGCGCCGTCATCGCCGGGACCGCGATCAGCACGTCGCCGGGCTGGTGCACGAGCGCGACCACGATGCCGAGGCAGGTCAGCAGATCCGCCGCCTCCGACCCGTTCGCGGTGCGGTCGAGCCTGCGGGCGAGCAGCGCGGTGACCGCGAGGACCCCGCACAGCGCCAGCAGTTCCGCCGCGGGCGGCAGCCACCCGGTCGTGCGGAAGAACACCGCCGGCAGGTCGACCCGTTGCGCCGTCATGGAGTCGACCGCGCCGTAACCGGTGCTGCTCGCCCACTCCAGGTTCCGCGAGATCACGTCGAGGAACTCGCCGACCCCGCCGCCCCTGACGACCAGGAGCGCGGCCACGGGCAGACTGGCCAGCGCGGCGATCGCCGTGCCCAGCAGCGCGACCTTCCGGTCACCACGCACGAACAGCAGCAGCGCCAGCGGAAGCCCGAACTGCGGCTTGAGCCACGCCAGCGCGAGCGCCACCGACGCCCACGCGGGGCTCTTCGTGCGCAGCAGCAACGCCCCGGCCGTGCCGACCGCGATCAGCGGGTTGACCTGACCCACGTACATCTGGGCCTTGCCGACCTGGCTCGTCACCAGCAGCGTGCTGATCACGACCGTGCCCGCGACCATCGGCAGCTTCGCGCGTCCCGCCGCCATGACGGCGAGACCCACCAGCAGCACGAGGCACGCCAGCGCGAACGCGACCGCGCCGACCCGGTACTCCGGCAGCGCGAACGGCAGGTGCAGCACCAGGTGGTAGGGCTGGTAGAGGTTGAAGTTCTGACGCACCGGCCAGTGCTCGAACATCACGGCCGGGTCGTAGGGGTTGCCGCCGTTCAGGAACTCGCGGATCGGGAAGTAGAGCGCGTCCCGGAAGTCCTGCGTGCGTTCTTCCGGCAGGTTCGCCTCGGTGGGGAGCGGCACCTCCCACGACGGCTTGAGCGCGCGGAACGCGCCGAGCGTGCCGGCCAGCGCGACGAGTGCGACGCCGATCGTCCTGGCGAGACCGGCCCGGTTGGTCGTGGTGATCATTCCGGCATCACCGCCACCACCACGGAGGTCGCGGCCACCGCGACGACCGCGGCCAGTGCGGCGAGGACGGCGAGTCCGGCGACGGTGAGCACGACCTGGAGGTCCACCTGGCGCACCAGGGCGGCCCAGCGGGAGGAGATCGTCACGCCAGCACCACCGCCACCAGCACCGACGAGGCCGGCAGCACCGCGAGGGCCGTCGCCAGGTCGTTGCGCCGCGCCCGGTCGTTCGACGCGACGGCGATCACGGCCGTGCCGTCCGCGGGCTCGGAAGCCTTGTCCGGCAACGCCCGCGCGAGTTCCTCCGCACGGTCCGCCAGCGACGGGCTCACCGCCAGCACCCGCACCGGACGGGCCGCGGCGAGGCACAACGCCGTGAGCCGCTCGGTGAGGGCCGGGTCGTCATCGGCGGCGACGACGACCGGATGCCTGATGCCCGCGGTCGACAGGGCGGCACCCACCGCGTTGGCGCGCAGGCGGCGCACCGCCAGCACGGCCACGCCCGCGATCACGGCGGCCACCAGGGCGAGGCCCGTGGCGAGGCGCCAGTCCGGCGTCACCTGCGTGGTCTCGGGGCGCGGGTCGACGAGGCGGAACTTGGCGGCGGGCGCCAGCAGGTCGGCCTCGATCACCGCCTGGGCGACCGCGGTGACGGCCGCGGCGGCGTGGGCGGCCGTGTCGGCGCGGACCGAGATGCGGGCCACGCCGGACGCGGGGACCAGCTCGACGGCGATGGCGTCGGCCAGGCGGTCCGGTGTCGTGCCCGCCGCGCTCGCCGCCGCGTCCAGCACCGACGGGCTGCGGACCAGTTGCACGACCGCCGGCGCGGCCAGCGAGGTGACCTCGCCGAACTGGGCGCTGTCCGGTGCGGACGGGGTGGCGAGCAGGGTCAGCCTGCCCTCGGTCACGCCGTCGCGCAGTGCGACGGCCAGCAGCACGGCCGCACCGACCAGCACGGCGGCCAGCACGCCTTCCAGCACAGCTCTGCGAGCTTTCATCGTCCCTCCAGGACGGTACGAAGCAGTTCGTCGTAGGACTTCATGAGCGTGTGCGCGTCGGCCGAGCCGTCGTGGGACGCGGCCACCGAACGCGCGGCGGGGGAGAAGAGCAGACCGCGCAACGCTTTCGCGGTCTGTCCCGGGCTGCGGCGGGGGACCAGTACGCCACCACCGCCGGACAGCACCTCCCGCACACCGTCCACATCGGACGCGACGACCGGGCGGACCGCCGCCAGCGACTCGAGGAGCGCGATCGGCATGCCCTCCCAGTCGCTGGTGAGCACGGTGACGTCCGCCGCCTCGAGCAGGTCGCGCACGTCGGTGCGGGTGCCGAGGAACCGGACGCGGCCGGGAGCACGCGCCTCCAGTTCGGCACGCAGGCTGCCGTCGCCGGCCAGCCACAGTTCGCAGTCGCCGGGGATCTGGGCCCACGCGTCGAGCAGCACGTCGTGCCGCTTCTGCGGTTCCAGCCGGGCGGGGCAGAGAGCGACGGGCACGTCGAGCGGCGTTCCGAGCCGGGCCCGCACGGTCGCCCGGTCCGCCGTCGGCTCGGAGGGGAAGACGGCGTTCGGGATGACGACCACCGAGCCGAGCCCGGCGTCGCGCAGCCGGGCCGCCGCGGCCGCGGCGACGGTCACCACGACGGTCGAGACCCGGCGCAGCACCTTGACGGCACCGGGTACGTCGGCTTCGGCGACGCCGTGGAACACCGTCACCACCGGCCGCCGCGGCGAGGCCAGGCGCGCCACGAGCGACGCGGAGACGTTGTGCGCCACCACGACATCGGGCCGGAACCGGCGCACGGCCACCCGCACCGCCCAAGCCGCACGCACCACACCCAGCGGTGAACGCCTGGCCACCGGCACGGCGAAGACGGGGACACCACCGGCGCGCAACGCATCGGCGCGGAAGCCGCCACCGCTCGCCACCGCGGACTCCCAGCCGACGTCACCGCCCGCCAGCGCCATCCCGGCCACGAGCGCCTCGGCACCACCCGCGCCCATCTCGCTGATCACGTGGAGAACGCGCATCGGGACTCCTTCTGAGAACGCCGCTCGATCGCGACCGCGAGGGCGACGAGCGACCACAGGGGCAGGTAGTACTGCTCGGACAGGAAGATCGAGGCGATCAGCACGGCGATCAGCGCCGCCTGCACGGCCACGGCCTCACGCCGGTCCGCCACGCGGCGCAACGCCCGTTCGCTGGCGACGAACCCGACCGCGACGAACGCGATCAGCAGCGCGAACCCCGGCACCCCGAGCTCGGCGGCCACTTCGAGGAACAGGTTGTGCGCCACCGGGGTCTGCTCGTCGATCTCCGCGTTGTGCCCGGCCGCCGCGTACTCCTGGCGGAACCCGCCGGGCCCGACGCCGAGCACCGGGTTGTCGGCGAGCATCCGCGAGGCCGCCTGCCAGCGCAGCATCCGGGTGTCGGCGTTGGTGCCCGCGATGTGGCTCTTCTCCTGCAACGCCCGGGACAGCTCGGCCTGCGCCGCCGAGGCGAACGCCAGCGCCGCCACACCGGCGACGGCCGCCGTCACGACCACCGCGCGGACCGGCAGGGCCCGCCGCGCGATCAGCCACACCAGCGCGCAGGCCAGCGCGATCCCGCCGCCACGGGAGAACGTCGCCGCGGCACCGGCCACCAGCACCGCGCCCAGCAGGAGCGGCACGACCCGCGGCCGGCCCACGGCGACCAGCAACGGCAGCGCCGCCACGAGGAAGAACGCCAGGTCGTTGGGATCCTCCAGCGGCCCGGTGGCGCGCAACGAACCACCGGCCACGCTGAGCAGCCCGCCCGCCGCCGCCACGACCGCACCGGCGACCGTCGCCGCGAGCAGCGCGCGGACCGGCACCTCCCGCGCGGCCACGTCGGCGAGCACCACCGCGATCACCAGGAACGGCACCCACCGCACCAGGTACTCCAGCGTGAACGGCTCGGCCACGTGCGCCGCGGAGGTCGCGAGCAGCACGACCGCCAGCAACGCGACGACCAGGTGCAGGGGGTGCGGCGCGGGCAGACGCCGTTGCCGGTACAGGGAGAACAGCCAGACCCCGATCAGCAACGCGGGCACGACCTTGGCCGACTGCCCGTGCACCTGCAGCAGATAGCCTTCCAGGGGCGCCAGCGCCACCGTCCCGCAGGCGAAGACGCGCAGCAGGACCGTCAGCCACATGCGACCGGATCCCGTTCGCGCAGCCGGGAACCCGCGACCCGCTCGACGTGCGCACCGGTGCCGACCACGTCGAAGTGCTCGCGCAGCAACGAGAGCACCCAGCCCAGCAGCTCGACCTTCTGCGCGCCCGGCACGGCCATGCCGGGGAAGAACTCCATGCCGGGCGCCTCGGCACCCGAGAGCACGTCGGTCGGGTGCAGCAGCAACGACGGGGAGACCCTGCGCGCCAGGCACAAGCGCAGCGCCGTGCGGAAGTACCCGCGCGCCAGCCGTGGTGAGATCTGGTGCAGCTGCAAGAGGTACGCGCCGTGGATCGGCACCCGCAGCAACGGCATCGTCGTCACCGGCAGCTCGACCAGTCCGTTGTCCCGCCAGCGGTACGCGGTGTTGGGGGCGCGCACCTTGCCGAACCCGCCGAACAGGTCCTCGCCGCCGTCCGTCGACCCCGCCGAGCGGTTGTGGTAGGCACGGGCCAGCGGCCCGATCCACGTCGGCAGCACACTGGCGTCGTAGAGATAACCGCGCCGCCGCAACACTTCGAGCAACGCGGGCGTGACGCTGAAGCCGGGTCCGCGGAACCCGACGGGCCGCGGAGCCCCGGCGGCCGTGATCGCCTCCTCGGCGCGCATGACCTCCTTCTCGACTTCCTCGTCGGAGAAGCGGTGCAGCCACGGCTGGTGCCAGAAGGAGTGGTTCGCGATCTCGTGCCCGGCCGCCACGATCGACGCGACCGCCTCGGCGCCGTCGTCGCGTTCCGCGTCCGCGCCGACCACGAAGACCGTGGTGGTCAGGCGTTGTTCGCCGAAGACGTCCAGCAGGCGCGGCACCGCGGACGGCAGGAAGCTCGGCCTGCTCTCCCAGCGAGGGTCGCCGTGCGTGCGCAGGTACGCCCACAGGTTGTCGAGGTCCAGCGACACACTGGCGACGGGCTTCACCGCTCACCTCTGGCCGGGACCAGTTCCCGTGCGGGCTTCGCGGCGTACCCGAGCACCAGCACGCCGGACACCACCAGCAGCACGCCCAGCGCGACCCACCACTCGCGCCCGGCCGCGATCTGGTCGCCCATCACCGCGAGCCCGGCCGCCGAGCCGATCACCACGGTGGTCGCGTCCATCGACGCCACCGCGGACGTGGCCGAACCACGCTGCAACGCCGTCGCGAGGCACGCCTGCCCGACGAACGCGGCGATCACCATCACCCACGTGAGCGGGTGGAGGAGCAGGTCGAGCACCGGTTTGCCGGCGACGTTGCGCGCGGCCACCGCGACCACGGCGAACGCGACACCGGCGAGCACCGGCGTCGCGGTCTTGAACACCCGTGCCAGCGGTAGCACCGCGATCGTCAGCAGCCCCAGCACCACCAGCGCGGGCACCAGCGGGAGCTCACGGGCCGTGGACGGCGCCGCGGCACCCGTGAGCAACAGCAGCCCGCACGCCATCACCACCAGCACCGCGATCTCGACGCGCCGGATCCGCCAGCCGAGCAGCAGCACGCCGATCACGGTGGCGAGGCCGACCGCGCACGACGAACCGGCCTGCACCAGGTAGAGAGGCAGGTCCTCGCGAGCCAGGAACGCGAACAGGAACCCGCCGACCTGGCCGGTGAACCCCAGCAGGTACAACCGGTCCGCGGCGAGGCGGGCGAGCAGCCCCACTCCGGTGCCGGGACGTTCTTCGGCCCTCCGCGCGGCGACGGTCTGCGCGACTATCCCCAGGCCGTAGAGCACAGTGGACACCGCAAGTGCCAGATGACCGGACATGAGCGCGGACACTACGACACGCTTGTGCGGCAACACTTTCGAGCGATGTCCGAGGCAACTCTTTCGAGTGAACGTGGGCGGGAATCGGCCGGATTCGTCAAGATCGATGAAGTACCTTGCCGCGGTGCGGGAAACGAACATCGTGACGATCGTCTGCGGCACCAGGCCGGAACTGATCAAACTCGCGCCGCTGGTCGACCACTTCGGCAGCGCGTGCACCATGATCTACACGGGCCAGCACTACGACCGCTCGATGTACTCGCTCATCCGCCGCGAGGTGCCGGAGCCGGGTGCGTTCCACGAGCTGCGGCTGGGCGGCCTGCGCCGGGGCGACCAGCTCGGCCGCGCCGTCTCGGCCGTGGACGAGGTGCTGGCCGCGGACCGGCCGGGCGCCGTGATCGTGCAGGGCGACACGACGTCCGCGCTAGCGGGAGCGTTGGCCGCCAACGCCTGCGACGTGCCGCTGGTGCACGTGGAAGCGGGCCTGCGCAGCTACGACCGAGCGATGCCGGAAGAGCACAACCGCGTGCTCATCGACCACCTCTCCGACCTCTGCTGCGCCCCGACGCCGTTGAACCGCCGCAACCTCCTGGGCGAAGGCGTCGCGGAGAGCCGCATCGCCGTCACCGGCAACACCGTCGTGGAGGCGCTGGCGCACGCGCTGCCCTCCGCCGACGAGCAGGACGTGGTCCTGGGCGACCTCGGCCTGAAGCCCGACCGCTACGTCCTGGCCACGATCCACCGCCCGGAGAACGTGGACGACGCGGCCAACCTCGAGACCATCCTGCGCGAACTCGGCGGGTTGCCCCTGCCCGTCGTGCTGCCGCTGCACCCCAGGACCGCCGGCCGCATCACCGAGTTCGGCCTGGAAGCTCTGCTGCACGGCCTCCAGGTGATCGACCCCCAGCCGTACCGGCCGTTCCTGGCCCTGGCACACGGCTCCGCCGTGATCGTGTCGGACTCCGGCGGCATCCAGGAGGAGGTGAGCGTGCTGAAGCGCCCCGTGGTGGTCGTCCGGCGCAGCACCGAACGCCCGGAGATCGAGGGCACCTTCGGCACGCTCGTTCCCCCCGGCCCGCTGGTGGGCAGCTCGGTGCTGGCGTGGCTGGACGACGTGGAGGGGCACCGTGCCGCGCTGCGGGAGATCCCGTCGCCCTACGGCACCGGCTCCCCCTCCGAGCTCATCGCCTCCGCCGTCCGCCGGATGCTGCGGCACTGAGCCAGGCGGTGCGGCCGCGCCCCCCTTTGCCGCGGCCGCACCAGGTTCACCTCCTGGTCGGGTTCGGTCTCCTCGGCCGGCGCCCCGCGCAACGCCCGGCCGGAGGCGAACACGGACTGCCAGGCGTCCCACACAGCGATGAGCGCGGCCGACAGCACGACCGATGCCGCGACAGCGAGCACACCGTCGTCCTCGAGCAGCACCACGGCGGCCACCACGGCCCACAGCTCGACGGCGGTGAAGACGACGGCGAACAGCACCCGTTCCGTGTGCTGGCGGCGAGCACGCGCCATCTGCTTGCGAGAGCTGGTTTCCAGCAGAGTGTGGCGCTTCATGACGGCTCCTGGTGTGTCCTCGGTGCTGCTCGTACACCAAGGAAAGCGCCACCGGCCCGGAACGTGTGCGTCAGATGCCGCACACGGAGCGCAGTTCGTCCTCCCGTAGAATTTCGATGCGCGTGCGCCGGGTCGCGATGATCCCCGCCTCCCGCAACGTCTTCAGCGCCCGCACCAGCGTCTCGCGCGAGATGCCCGCGATGCCCGCGAGCTCGCGCTGGCTGAGCGGCACGGTGGCGATCATGTCGCTGGCGTCCCGATTGGCGAGGTCGAGCAACACCGAGCCCACGCGGTGCAAGGAGGGCCCCGTCCTGAAGTCCTGCTGATCGCCTCCCGCCCGTTGACGTGCCACCACAACGCGCAACACCGCCCAGGTGAGCCGCGGCCGCTCCTCGCACAGCCGCTTCAGAGCGAGGGCAGGGATCAAGATGCCGTCCACGGCGTCCACGGCGGTGAGAGTCGCGGACCGTCCCCGCCCGTCGACGGCGGCGACCTCACCGATGATCTCGCCCGGCCCTCGCACGGCGAGCACGGTTTCCTCGCCGCTGAGCGAGAACCGGCTCACCCGCACCCGTCCGTGCGCCACGACCAGCACGTTGCGCGTTCTGTCCCCTTGGTGGCAGATCACCACCGCAGGCTCGAACGACACGCGGGTCGCCGCGGCCAGCAGCGCCTTCTGGTCCGTGTCGTCGAGCATCTCCCAGAACGACTGGTCGATTCCCATGCTTCCATGGTTCACGGATCAGCACGGTGACCGTTGCCCCGATCGATCTAATCGCCTGGCATTCGAACCGATGGATGTAACGGCCCGCTACGACCTTCCGAAGATCCCGGCGGGTCGTGCCGGTGGCCCGCTCGTCCTATCGGCTGAAATCTCCGACGGGGCAGCCCGACCGTTGGTTGGTGTGAAGGGAATCCTGCTGTAGTTACGCACGAGTGTCTGTCTGCTGTGCGAGATCCCACGGGGTGGAACTGGGCCTTGTGCGTCAAACGGCGCGCAGCCCGGCCGGTCGGTCTGGTACACGACGAGTCGGCTCGCCGGTTGCTCTCCGGCGTCATGTCGTGGGAAGGACGGTCGTGCCCGTTTCGCCACCGACCGAACATCGGACGATCGTCGTGGTCGACGTCGCCGAGTTCACCCGTCCGGACAGAACTGTCGCGGACCAGCTCGCGGTGCAGGAAGGTCTTTACGAGGTGTTGCGGGCCGCGCTCACCGCAGCCGGGGCGGATCCCCACGACTGCGTGATCGAGGATCGCGGTGACGGCGCGCTCGTCCTGGTGCCGGCCTCCGTGTCGAAGAGCGAGCTCGCCGACAAGCTGCCGGACCGCCTGGCCGCTGAGATCCGCCGCCACAACGCGATTCATTCGCGACCGGCTCAGTTCAAGCTCCGGGTGGGGTTGCACGCCGGTGACATCCGCAAGAACGAGCACGGCTGGGTGGGCAACGCCGTGGTGCTGGCGTGCCGAATCCTCGACGCGGAGGAGGCGAAGTCGGAGTTGGGCAGATCTGAGCAGCTAGTGGCCTTCATCGCCAGTTCGTATTTCTACGACGAGGTGATCGCGCAGGACCCCGCCAGCGCGCCGGGCTCGTATCGCCGCATCGACGTCTCGGTGAAGTCGTTCGAGGGGTATGCCTGGCTGCGGCTGCACGGCGGCGGCTGGGAGTCGGGCACGGCGCTCCCGGCGCTGGTCGCCGCACCGGCGCGGGACGAGGACGTCGTCGTGCGGGACCTCTTTCCCGCCGACGAACTGAAGGTCCTGCAGGGTCTTCTGTCGGATGTCGAGACCGATCGCCTGCCGATGATCGTCAGTCGTGCCACGCGCGCGCTGATTCCCGTACCTCGCTTTCGCTCGGTGTGGGACGCTTTTCTCGACCTGGCCGACGTCAACGCAGGTCCCGATGGAATTCCTCCTGCCGTCGAATTCCTCGAACTGCTCGCTGCGGACCTCGGTGACGACGACGGTGCCGAGCTGACGACCTGGGTCGCGCAGAAGATTCACAACCTGCGGCGCACCGGCGAGCAGGTGGAGCGCCAAGCGGAAAGAATTCCGCTTCCCGTCGAACCGCGGCTGCATCTGATGATCGTGGTCGAGCTCGACGCCATCGACGAGGGCCGCTGCGTGCTTTCCTTCTGGCGTCAAGAAGATCCGTTGGAGTGGCCCCCGCCTCGCGGTGGAGTGTGGGAGCTCGCGGTGGACGAACTGGAACAGCGCATCGACGACGTGATCGTCGATGCGGAGAGCGAGTGGTCTGACCAGGCGATTTCCGTTGCACTGGAATTCGTGATGCCCAGGCCTCTGCTCCAGATGTCGATCATGGCGTGGAAGAAGGAGTACCGGTCGGGGTATCCACGACCGCTGGTCTATGATTATCCCCTGACTCTCAGGTCGCTCGAGCGAATGCGATCGGCTCACTGGCACCGCCTTTGGCGCATGAGGTGGGATTCGTCCGTCGATGTCACCCCGTCGTTGCGGAGAATTCACCCGTACGGATTAGTGGAAACCAAGGAGAATCCGATCGACGCCGTGCTGAGTGAATCCACGTGGGTTGGAATGGTCATGGACGAACCGCCTTCCGCGCATCCGGATCCGAGCGCTGGACCCGATGCGCTGACGGCCGCGTTGCGAGCCGGCGTGCCCCTGGTCATCTGGCATCCCCAGGCGGGCGCCGAAGAGCTGCGCGACCTCGTCAGCCGCCTCCTCCTCGACGGCATCCCCGGTGTTCCGGGTCGCCACCGTGACGCGCACCTGGCCGCGACCGACGACGGCCTGGTCAAAGATCTCGTCGTGCTGCTCGACGACCCGAATCGGAAAATCGTTCCCGGCGGACCTTCTTCGCCGACGTCGAGTGGGGGCCTCAAATGAGCGTGCGTGAACGCGGTGAAGGTGGTCGGCGCACGGGAGTCGATGCGCCTGACTGGTGGATATATCGGGGCACCGGTCGCGAAATTCACGACATCGACCTCGCCGAGTTGCTTCCGCCGCCCCCGCCGTGGCGCGATTTCCAGGGTGGCCCCCTGCCGGAGAACGACGTTCCGCGAAAAGACGACGGTGAGGCGGATCGCAGGCTCGGGCCGGAGATCAACCTGGCCGAGTCGGACGTCGACGAGCACGAACTCGATGTCGTCAACGCCGCTTTGTACTTGCGCAGGCCGTTGCTCCTGACCGGAAAGCCCGGCGTCGGGAAATCTTCTCTCGCGTGGCGCGTCGCCAGAGAACTGCGCCTCGGCCGCGTGCTCAGATGGTCGATCACCAGTCGTACCACGCTGAATTCCGGACTGTTCGATTATGACGCCATCGGCCGGGTGCAGGCGGCTGCCGGCCGGGCGCAGTCGGGAAGTTCCGAGGAGACCTCCATCGGTGAATTCGTCCGGCTCGGTCCGCTCGGCACGGCTTTCCTCCCGGGCAAACTCCCGCGCGTCGTGCTGATCGACGAACTGGACAAATCCGAGTCGGACCTCCCCAACGACCTGCTGAGCATTTTCGAAGACGGTGAGTTCGTCATCCCGGAGCTGGCCCGCGTGCGCAACCAGACGCGCGAGGTCACCGTCCACACGAACGACCCCAACGGGACCGCGACCGTCGTGGACGGCAGGGTCGGCTGCCGGGCGTTCCCGATCGTCGTCATGACGAGCAACGGCGAGCGCGAGTTCCCGCCGGCGTTCCTGCGCCGCGTGCTGCAGCTGGAGATCAAGGACCCGACGGTGGAGCAGCTGGCCGCCATGGTCGCGAACCATCTCCTTGATGCCAAAGGGGAACACCGCGAACGGCTGGTGCGCGAGTTCATCGAGAAGAGCCGCGCGGAGGGCGGCCTTCCCGCCGACCGCCTGCTGGACGCCGTCTACCTCGCCACGTCCGGGGCGTACCAGCCGGACGACGCGGCGTGGCAGCGGCTGCTCGATGCCCTGTGGCGCAGACTGAACGTGGACCAGTGACGTGGCCGGTTTCGAGGGCTTGGACTGGCCCGAGGTAGCGGACATCGTCTGGCTGGCCGCCGCCATGCGCAGCGGTACAACGGAAAGCCGTGAGCACGACTCCGGCGGAACCGAGCTGCCGGACCCCGTGAGACCAGCGCCCGCCGAGGCCGTGAACGACGAACCGCCTGCCCCTGTCGAGCCGGCCTGCCGCGAACCCAGGCGTGAGCCGGGGGACGCTCCCGTCGCCGAGACGCCGCCACCGGACGTGACCGGGACTCCGCCGCCGAACCGTGACGAGGAAGCCCGCGGGGAACTTCCCCCGGCGGCCGCCGGAGGGCCCGCGCTGACCGAAACACTGGAATGCTTCCGCGCGTTGCGGCCCTTGAAGCGGGAGATCGCCTCTTTTCGTTACGGTGCAACGATTTTGGACGAGGTGGCGACCGCGGAGCAGGTGGCGCGGACCGGCACGTGGTGGCCGATCACCCGTTCGAGTCCGGAGCGTTGGCTCGATCTGACCGTCGTTTTGGACGACAGTCCGTCCATGTCGCTGTGGCGGCCGAAGGTCGTCGCGTTCCTGGAGATGCTCGCGCGACTGGGGGCCTTCCGCACGATCCAGTTCCGCTTGGTCGACGTCGTCCGCAACGAGGACGGCACGGAGGTTCCGGTGTTGCGCGGTGGTACGCCCGGTGCGCCCGCGCGCGATCCCGCCGAGGTGCTCGACGTCTCCGGACGCAGGGTCATGCTGCTCGTGACGGACGGGGTCGGCGGCATCTGGCGGCCGGGCCTGCTGAACCCGGTGCTGGCTCGGTGGGCGCGGTCCATGCCGGTGAGCGTGCTCCACCTGTTGCCGCAGTGGTTGTGGGGCCGGGGTGCGGTGCCGCTGCACCGGGCGAACCTCAGCGTGCCGGCCGCGATGCGTCCCAACAGCCGCTGGACGTTCGACCTGCCCGACGCCTGGCTCGAGGAGGATCCGTCAGCGCACCTCCGCGACGGTGCCGTGCCCGTGCCGGTGATCGAACTGCAACCCAGGTACTTGAAGTGGTGGGCACGGCTGATCACTGCTGGGCACCGCGGCCCGGCTGCCGGGACGGTGCTGCTGGCCACTCGGGAGACGAGGGTGGCGCCGGACGGAGACATGTCGGCAAAAGAGCACGTCGGCAGGTTCAGAAGCCTTGCTTCGCCGCCCGCGCTGCGTCTGGCGACATTGCTCGCGGCGGTCCCGGCCCACCCCGAAGTCGTGAAGCTCATTCGTCATCGGTTCGTTCCCGAGGCGAAAACCGAGCATCTCAGCGAATTGCTTCTGAGCGGCGTCGTGCACTATTCTTCCCACCGCGGTGGTGGGCCCACATGGGACTCCACTGCTTTTGTCTTTCCTGAAAAAGTGCGAGAACTGCTGCTCAACGGCGCTCGGCGGTCCGAAACCGCAGGTGTCGTGCAAACGGCCGCGGCGGTATTCGGAGATCGTATTCCGGTACTGGGTCGTCTCAGGGATGCCATTGTGGATCCGGACAACACGCCGGACCCGGTGCCCTCCGTTTCCAATGCCGCTGAGGTCGGGCTGCAGCGTGCGGTGATGGGGGCGCTGTCGGGTCCGTACCTGTCGCGCGCGGATCGGCTGAGCAATGCGGTGGCGCGCGAGGTGGCGCCATCTTCTGGATCAATCAAGACTAGGATGGCGAGCAAGGAAATGCCCGATGCGGCCGAGCGCACCAGCAAGTCGACGCTGTCTGAATCACATGCGCATTCCGCATCGGACGTGGCGCATTTCGCCGGGTCGCGCGACCTCGGCCTTCCCGAGGTGAGCGGTATGACGGTTCTTCCCGCTTCGAGCTCGCGGTCGTTTCACGAACGAAGGTCGGATGATCCCCCGATCATCTGGGGAAATGTGCCGCCGCGAAACCCGAACTTCACCGGACGGGTGGAACTGCTCGAACAGCTCGGCAAACGCCTGACCGCCGGCGGCGCCACCGCGGTCCTCCCGTCCGCGCTGCACGGCATGGGCGGTATCGGCAAGACGCAGATGGCGACCGAGTACATCTACCGCCATCTGCAGGACTACGACCTCATCTGGTGGATCGAGGCGGCCCGGCCGACCCAGATCCGCGCGGGTCTGACCGAACTGGCGCGCCAGCTCGGACTTCCTGGCGCCTCCGAGGCGAACACCGCCGTCCCCGCCGTCCGTGAGGCGCTGCGCGTCGGCCGGCCGTTCCGCCGCTGGCTGCTCGTCTTCGACGCGGCGGAGAGCCCGGAGGAGGTCCGCCCGTACTTCCCGGCCAACGGTCCCGGTGAAGTGCTGATCACCTCCCGCAACCCGGACTGGGCCGGTGTGGCACGGCCGCTGGAGCTCGCGGTGTTCGACCGCGCGGAGAGCATCGAACTGCTCGGCAAGCGCGGCCCGGAGATCGACCAGGCGGACGCGAACGTGCTCGCGGAGAAGCTCGGTGACCTCCCGCTCGCCATCGAGCAGGCCGCGGCCTGGCGAGCTGTCACCGGCATGCCCGTGAGCGAGTACCTCCGGCTGTTCGACGAGTCCGTCGCGGAAATCCTCGACACGTCCGCCCAGACGGACTACGAACGCTCGGTCGCCGCCGCCTGGAACGTGTCGTTCGACGAGTTGAAGAAGCGCAACCCGGCCGCACACCAGATCCTGCACATCTGCGCCTTCTTCTCACCGGAACCGATCTCGCGTGACCTCTTCACCGGTGTCAACCGGGTGTCGATCTCCCCGGAACTGGACGCGGCGCTGCGCGACCCGATCAAGCTCGCGCGGGCCATCCGCGACATCAACCGCTACGGCCTCGCGAAGATCGACCACGCCAACAACACCTTGCAGCTGCACCGGTTGGTCCAGTTGGTGCTCCGCAACCGAAGCATGGCGCCGCAGGTGCACGCCCAGATGATGCACGGCGCGCACCAGCTCCTGGCCAGTCTGGACCCCAACGACCCCGAGTCGAACAGGCACTGGCCGCGTTACCGCGAACTGCTGCCGCACGCTTACGCGTCCGACATCTCCGACTGTGATGACGACTGGCCCCGGCAGCTCATCATCAACCTGATGCGCTTCCTCTCCGCCTGGGGCGACCACGAGGAGGCCGCGCGCCTGGCGCAGCGCGCGAACGAGAGCTTCGAGCGCAAGCTGGGGCCGACGCATCCGCAGACGCTGGAAGTGGCCTCACGTCTCGGTTTCTACCTGCGAGCGGCGGGCAGCTACGAAGAGGGCTCGCGGGTCAACCAGCGCACGCTGCAGCGCCGGATCTCGGTGTCCGGGGAGGACAGTGAGGAGGTGCTGAAGCTCCAGCTCAACATCGTGGTCGATCTCCGGGTGCAGGGTGACTTCGCCGCGGCGACGAAGCTGAGCGAGGAGATCTACCACAAGTCCAAGCGGTTGTTCGGTGAGGACGACCCGGAGACCCTCCAGGCCGCCTACCAGCACGGCATCAGCCTCAGGCTGTCCGGTGAGTACCTGGCGGCGGCCGAACTCGACCGCGACACCGCCGACCGCCGCAGCGAGGTGCTGGGGCCTGATCACCCGAGGACGCTCAGCAGCTACGCCTCGGAGATCGTCGACCGGCGCGAGGCGGGTGAGTACGTGCGCTCCCGCATAGAGATGGAGAAGTTCACCGAGGTGTTCAGGGCGCGGTTCCCCGCGGACAACCCGGACCAGGCGACCTTCTCGTTCATGCTCTCGGTGGTGCGCCGCAAGGACGGTGACCACGCGCGAGCGCTGGAGCTGTCCACGCCGGCACTCGCCCAGTTCTCGCTGCTGTACAAGGCTGACAACGCGACGCGGATGGCATGCGCTCTGGCGCATTCGATCGACCTCCGCCACACGGGAGATCTGGACGCCGCGAAGAAGCTGGGTGAGGACACGTTCGAGCACTACCGGAACGGCTTCGGGGAAAGCCATCCGCACACGATCTCGGCGACCGTCGACCTCGCGGTGACGATGCGGCTCAAGGGAGAGGTGGCCGAGGCGCGAGAGCTCAACGAACGGGCGTTGGAGCTCTTCCGCGGCGGTCTCGGTCCGAACCACCCCTATGCGATCGTCACCACGGTCAACCTGGCGAGCGATCTCGCCGCGCTGGGTGAGACCGAGCGGGCGATCGCGCTGGGCCAGGACGCTGTGGAGCGGGGCGGCCGAGTACTGGGCGTCAACCACCCGACCGTGCTGGCGGCCTCGCTCAACCTCGGCCACGACCTGCGAACGGCGGGTCGCCCGGAGGAAGCCGTGCCTTATCACGAACCGGTGCTGGACAGGTATCGCAAGGTGTTGGGCGAAGCACACCCCGGCACCATCTCGGCGGTCAAGGGCGTACGTGCGAACTGCGACATCGACCCGCTGCTGATGTAGTGGGTTTCAGCCGGAGACGAGCTGGCCGAGCCACCAGGCGAGCTTTTCCGGAGTGGGTACGTCACGTGCGGTGCGCCGGAGTTCGCGGTGCACCGCACGTACTACTTCCGGGCAGTGCAGCAGTGCGCGTGCGGCCGGGTTGGGACCGGATCCGCTCAGGGCGAGTCCGAGACCGACCAGTGGGGCAGGCCGGTCGGGATCGACCCGCAGTTCCGCGCGGTAGCCGCGGGCCGCGTCGGTGAAACGCCCGGTGGTCAGGGCGAAGTCCGCCTCGGTGGCTCCGGGGACCGCGCGCCGGAGGTCGCGTCCCCCGTCGCTCAAGCCGAGGCGCGTCAACGTCGCGCGGCTTCGGGACCACGGCCCGTCCGGCACCGGTGTCGGTGGGAGGTCGGCCGGAGCCAGGACGACGGGCGGCCTCGCGCGCCCGGCCAGCCAGGCTTCCGCCGCCGCGGCGACGATCGCGGGATCCGGCCGGAGGTGGCGCAGTCGCCAGCCGGCTCGGTGGTCGGCGGCGAGCAACTCGGTCTGTTCCAGGACGTCCTGGGGCACCGGTTCGTGCTGCCACGGTCCGAGCACCTCCGCGATGCCGTCCAGAAACCGTCGCCCCGCCTCAGTCAACATCGCGTCGCGACGTAGGGCCAGCAGCGTGCGCCACGTCTGGCCGCGCCAGTGCGCGAACTCGAAACTTGCGCGCTGCGATTCGCCGGACCGGGCCTTTCCACGCCAGAACGCGGTCACTCCGAAGAACGCGTAGACGCCCTGGAGAGCGCCGCTGAGCGGGCGTGGATCATCTCGCCAGGGCACGTAGATCCGTTCTGTGCGGTCGATTTCGTAGAGCACCGCCAAGTGGAGGATGCCGCCCAGCACGATGTGCTGGAACTCGTGCACCAGCGTGGCGGCGAGGTCGGCGGCGTCCACGGGCAGTCCGATCACGGCGCTGCCGAAGGCCTCGCCGGTCGACGCGCTCGGGTTCTGGAACGGCACGTTCGGTTTGGGCACCACCGAGTCCAGCCCGGCGGCGAGCGCACCCGCGAGTTCCGGTGTGGCATCGAGCAGCAGTTCGCGCGCATCGCTGAGCAGTCGTCGCCACACGCCGACTTCGGTGATCTTCAGTCGTTCCGGCATCAGCGGCTCGTGGAGCCCGCGATAGGGATCCAGGTCGTCCAGGGTCACTGAGAGCTTGCTCGTCCTGGTGCCGGCTCCGCACGTGCGCAGGCCCCACCAGCCGGGAGAGTCGGAGTCGAGTCTGGCCGGCAGCTGCACCTCGCCGCTCTCGCCGGAGACGACGTAACGGCCACGTCCGCCTCGCACCTCGGCGGTGGAGAACTGGTCCGAAGCCGGCAACCGGGCAGTTCCGAGCGAGGGCAGGATCGCGTTGCCTTCCCACAACGGTACGGAAATCTCGAAATCCAGGTCGGCCATGACCGCCGCGGCCGCCGCGAGCGCGTGCACGTGGCCGAGGTGCATCCACAGTGGACAAACACCGTCGATGCCGTTGTTCAGCAACCGGGTCGTGTAACCTGCCCAGCTTCCGGTGTACGGGTGCGCGAACGCCCGGTCGAGGGCTGTGGGCGACACGTTCTCGACTCGGGCGAGCAGGTCCCACACCGCTTCGAGCGGTGGCAGCGGCCCGTACGCCTCTGGTGTCTTCGCTGAGAGTTCGAGCAAAGCGTGCACCAGGAGTTTTCGTCTGCTGAGCTCTGCTCCGCGCAACCGGCCGATCATGTGTGCGTCGCCGCTCAGGCGAGCGAAGGCGTCGAAGTCACTCCACGGCAAGCGGTGGAACGGGGTGGTGGCATGTGTCATGATCAGTCGATCCGCTCACCACCTGTGTTGTTGTCGCTTCTGTAGCCCGTGCTGATGTGGCCGGCTCGTTCGACGACGTGGCGCAGGGAGCGGCGCAGGAGGTCGCTGTCGAGCTCGCGCAACCTGGTGAACGGGATGCCTTCGAGGTCGATCAGCGCGGATTCCAGGTCCGGCTCCAAGCCCGATGAGCTCATGGTGTCGATTCCCCTCACGCCGAGTGCCCGGTCGGTGCGGGCAATCCCATGATGACGCAACAATGAGGGGTTCAGGTAGGCCGGAACCTGACGTTTCCTTGCGCCGAAACGACCAGCGGCCGTCGAGTTCGAGCTTCGGGTGGCACTGCTGGCCTGGAATTGGACAAGAAATGGAAGCTTTCGAAATGGGAGGAGCGGACCCGCGAAGCGGTTCGCCGAGCTGGCCGGTGAGCGGCTCGTCGGACTCGTGCCGCCGAAGATCATGCCGGTGCGTGCGTGCGTGCCGGAGCACGGGCGGTGTTGCAAGAAGGGCTACCGCTGCAACGGCATCTGCTCGTCGGCGAGCAGCAGCTGCAAGTGACACGACGGGGTGCCGGCGATTCGTCACCAGCACCCCGCACTCGTTGCCAGAGGCCGACGTGTTCGACCTGTTCGCTCGTGTGCTGCTCGCCGTTGCGGGCACGCGGCTCGGGTATGGCGTCGTCATGACGTTGCTCGTGGCGTTCTGCGGCGCGGCCGTCCTGGCCATCACCGGTCGGAAAGCGGTGCGCTGCAAGTGTTGTGGTGGTGGTGGCGACGTGCTGTCCCCGCCGCACACCCGCCCGATCGCCAGCACCGTGCCCAGCCGGGGGAACCGGCGGCTGGTCAAGGCGTCGTGCAACGTGCCGCGGGCACACCCGGTGCGGCGTGCCAGTTCGCGGTGAACAATCCGACCAGCAGACGAAGCTCGTCCAGGTCGATGCCGAGCGCGGTCCTGCCCCCTGTGGCCATCCAGACTCCCGTGTTGCGGGCTCTCGTCCAGCCCGCCGCATGGTTGCCCGAGGGCCCGAGAATCCGCTGCTGGCCTTGCGACTAGGGCAGGCGGGCCTGCGCTGTGTCAGCACCGGTCTGGGCGTTGAGTTCGCTCTTGCGGCGCGTCAGCACGAGCGGCCCGTCCTCGGTGATCGCGACGGTGTGCTCCGAGTGGGCCGTGCGCGAACCGTCGGCCGAGCGCAGCGTCCAGCCGTCCTCGTCGTAGATGATCTGGTCGGTCGTGGCGGCGAGCCACGGCTCGATCGCGATGGTCAGGCCGGGCTTGAGCTTCATGCCGTGCCGGGGCCTGCCGTTGTTCGCGACGTGCGGGGCCTCGTGCATGGTGCGGCCGATGCCGTGGCCGCCGAACTCCAGGTTGGGCGTGTAGCCGGACTTGCCGCAGACCTCACCGATCGCCGCCGAGATGTCGCCGAGCTTGTTGCCCACCTGCGCCACCTCGATCGCCGCCGCCAGCGCCACCTCGGTGGTGCGGACCAGGCGCTGGTCCTCCTCGCGGGGGGTGCCGACGATGACGGTCATGGCCGAGTCGGCCGCCCAGCCGTCGATGGTGACGGCGATGTCCATGGTCAGCACGTCACCGTCCTGCAGCACGTAGCTCTTCGGCAGGCCGTGCAGCACCGCGTCGTTGACGGCGAGGCAGGTCACGTTGCGGAACGGGCCGCGGCCGAACGACGGCGAGTAGTCCCAGTAGCAGGACACCGCGCCGCGCTCCTCGAGCATGTGACGCGCGTGGTGCTCGAGGTCGAGCAGGTTCACCCCCACCGCGGCCCTGCCGGAGAGCTCGTCGAGCACCTCCGCGATGAACTGGCCGGTGACGTGCATGCGCTCGATCTCGGCGGGCGACTTGAGCTCGATCAACGTGTTCCTCCATCAGCGGGTGCCGGTATAACTATACCGGCTTCGCGGAGACGGCTGAACAACACCACCCAGGAGGGGGACGCGCGTTGCGCCAGCCCGGACACATCACCACAGTGCCTGGTCATGAAGCAGGTGTTGCAGCACAGGATCGACTCGACCTTCGCCCACTACGACGTGAACCGCAACGGCGTCATCGAACTCGCGGACGTCTACGCGCTGGCCAACCGGCTGTTGCAGGCGTACGGGGAACCGGCGTCCTCGGAGCGCGGCCGTGAGCTCGTGGAGGCCTACGACCGGTTCTGGGAGATGCTGGCCGACCACTGCGACACGGACCGCGACGGCAAGATCGGCCCGGTGGAGTACCGCGACGCCATGAACGAGGCGTTCGTCGAGGGCGGTCCGATCAACATGGACTTCCTCGAGGTCGTCCAGTCCCTGCTCGACCTCATGGACACCAACGGCGACGGCCGCGTGGACGCGTCCGAGTTCGGGGTCCTGCTGAAGGCGCGTGGACTGTCGGCGGAGGAGTGCGGCCGCGCGTTCGCGCACCTCGACACGGACGGCGACGGCGCGATCAGCGTGCAGGAGTACGTGATGGCCGTGCGCGACTACTACACGAACCCGGCCGAGGACACCCCTGGCAGCTGGCTGTACCCGAAGGCGCTGCAGCGCACCTGATCTGCTCCGCCGACCGCGAGGGGTTCCTCGGTGCCCGGCTCGTGCGGCTGCCCGGCGGTGAATGGCTCGACGTCGTCGAGTGGCGTTCCTCGGAGGACTACGCCGCCTCCGGCCGGAAGGGCCCGAACCTGCCCGGCATCAAGGCGTTTGGTGGGGGCCCGGTCAGTGCGGCCGGACCCCACCATCGCTAGCCGCAGAAGTAGCTGGAGGCCGACTTCGGGTCGCCGTGGAAGTACCGGGACGTCCGCGGGTACGGGCAGAGGTTGCGGGTCGAGTCGGCCGTCGCGGCGGTGAGGGTGGCGGGTGCCTTGCCGCGTTCGACCCAGTCGACGAGCTGGCCCAGGGCGTTGGTGGGCTGAGGTCCGTCGCCGCCGAGGCAGTGGTCGACGCCGGGAGCGGTGAACAGGCGGTAGAAGTCGTTCACGTACCCCATGCGCCGCTCGACCTGGTCGCGGTACCTCAGCGTGCCGCCGGGCGGGATCAGCTGGTCGTTCGTGCCGACGAACGTGATCAGCTTGCCGCCCGCGCGCCGGAACGCCGACAGGTCGGGGTCGGAGGTGCCGATGACGCCGTCGAACTCGCGGACCGACTGCCGGAACAGGTCGCGGTACTGGGCGTAGGTGAGCTTCGAGGTGTCGAAACCGGGTTGCTTCAACAAGAAGTTCTGCACCCACTGGGCCGCGACGGGGAAACCGGGACCGGGGAAGCCGGGGATCGTGCCCGCGAGCCACACCGGGTCGGCGCCCTTCGGCAGGCCCGGCCAGAGGCTGCGGCCGCGTTCGTCGGTGGGGCCGTCCCAGATCTTGCGCATGACGTCGGCGTCGGCCTTCGTCACCACGACCTCGCCGCCCTCGCACAGGATCTTCCTGCCGACGAGCTGACGCGGGTCGTAGCTGCAGCGGTCCGGGCGGTCGACGATGCCGTTGGTGACACCGTCCTGGGAGTCGCACGCCTCGATCGCGGCCTTGCGGAACGCCTCCAGCACGCAGTTGCCGACGACGTGCCCGTCGTTGCCCTGCACGATCTGCGGCCACAGCGTCGCGACGGCGAACTGGGACCAGTTCACGGCGGGCGCGTTGGCGAGGACACCGTTGTAGTCGTCCGGGAAGCGTTGCGCCTCCAGGTAACCCTGGCGGCCGCCGGTCGAGCAGCCGTTCCAGTACGAGTACGTGACCGGACGCTGGTAGTGCCCGCGCACGACCTGCTTGGCGATCACGGCGGCCTCGTGCACCGAGCGGCTCGCGAAGTTGGTCAGCAGCGTCTGGTCGACCGCGCCGTTCTTGACCGCCCAGCTGGTGTCGAGGCCGCCCAGCACGCCGGCGTCGGTCGTCACGGCCGCGTAACCGCCCTGCAGGGCCTGGGTGAACGGCGCACCGGTGTCACCCGCGGCATATGCGCTGCCGCCGACGCCCTGCAGCCGGCCCGTCCAGTTCTGGGGCAGGCCGACGACGACCTTCACGTGGTCGTCGGTGTGCGTGAGCGTCACGGTGATCTCGCAGTGCGTGGCACGGCTCACGGCGTCCACGGACTCGATCTTCGCGCCCGCCGGGGCGGTGACCGCGACCGTCGCGCAGGTAGGGGTGCTCGCCGACGCCGGCGCGAGCGGCGCCAGTCCGGTCAGGAGCAGTGTTGTCGCCAACAGCTTCGTCAGTCGTCTCACGCCGCGCGACGTTAAGCGGGGTCGTCACGGCGTCGCGCCCGTCACGTGACGCTGCCCCTGTACGTCACTGGACCGGGTGAAAGACTTCCGCGCATGCGCGAGGTGGGCAACAGACGCTACCGGCTGGTTCGCGAGCTGGGGCGCGGCGGCATGGGGGTCGTGTGGCTGGGGGAGGACACCGTCCTCGGCCGCGACGTCGCCGTCAAGGAACTGCTGCTGCCCGGCACCGTGCCCGCCGGAGAACGAGCCGTGTACCAGGAACGGGTGCTGCGCGAGGCACGCATCGCCTCTCGGCTCCAGGACCCCGCCGTCGTCACCGTCTACGACCTCATCTCCGAGGACGACCAGACGTTCATCGTCATGGAGCTGATCAACGCCCCGACGCTGGAGGAGTCGGTCGACCTCGACGGACCGCTCGGGACGCGCGAGGCGGCCACGCTGGCCCGGCAGCTGCTGGGCGCGCTGGAGGCGGCGCACTCGTCCGGCGTGGTGCACCGGGACGTCAAGCCCGGCAACGTGATGGTGCCCGGCAGGGGCACCGCGAAGCTCACCGACTTCGGCATCGCCCAGTCCGTCGACGACCCCCGGCTCACGGCCACCGGCACGCTGATCGGTTGCCCGCCTACATGTCGCCGGAACGACTGGCGGGCGGCGAGGCCTCGCCCGCCTGGGACCTCTGGGCGCTCGGAGCGACGCTGTTCTTCGCCGTGGAGGGACGCGGCGCGTTCGACCGCCCGACCACCTCGGCGACGATCCTCGCGGTGATGAACGAACGGCCGGTGCCGCGGGTGGCCGGACCGCTCGGCGAGCTGATCACCGGCCTGATGGAACCCGATCCCGCACGGCGTCTCGGCATGGCCAGGGCGCACGAACTCATCGAGCACGCGCTGGCCGCCGCGGAGCTCTACCCGGCCAGGCCACCGGTGGTGACCGGCGCCGCGCCGACGGTGGCCGGCCCGACGCTGCGCGTGAACCTCCCGGCGCCGTCCGGAAGCGGACCCCCGCCCACGTCCGGACCGGTGGCCATCGGCCAGTTCGCTCCCGCCCGGTCTTCCCGGTCCCCCCTCGCCGCAAGCGGTCGGCAGGCTTGATCCTCTCGGCGACGCTGATCCCGCTGTTCCTCGTCGGCGCGCTGGTCCTGTTGTACGTCACCGTGTTCAGGCCGATGCTCATCGCCATGGGCAAGGGCGTGCCGGACATCCCCGCGAGCACCGCCGCGATGCAGCCGGTGCTGACCATCGGCCCGGGCGGTGACCTGGCGGAGGGCACGCTGTCGCTGGCCTTCCGCAACTCCTGCCTCACCTGACTGCCCGCGAAGGGCGCCCCGAAGATCCAGACCGAGGACCGCGTCGGCTGCTACGCCGAGCACGACGTCGAGCTGCTCGACACCGTCCTCGCCGACACCGAGACCGAGAAGGACGTCCCCTACCCCGGCGCCGAGCAGCTCACCAAGGTCGGCGGCACGGAGTGCACGCGCACGTTCCTGTCGGCCAAGGTGAACGGCCAGGACAAGGAGAAGACACTGCGGTACTGGGTGGTCATCCCGACCGCGGAGGCGTGGAAGGTCAGGACGGAGAACGGGTACCGCGGCTCGGACCGCCTCATCCACTGCTTCGTCGGCAAGGCGGACGGATCGAAGCTGGTCGAGCCCTTGATGAAGGACCAGGTGTCACATCTGCGCGGGCAATCGGGTCTTCCTGGCAGGAACCCCGCACGCGAAGGATGAACACCATGTCTTATCCCAAGAAGGTCTACCTCGGCGACACCGGCGAGGTGAGCGCGCGCTACCGGCCCGCGAGCACCCCGGTCGACACCGGTGAGCCCGGCAACGGCATCCACTACCTCGCGACCACCGAGACCACGCGCGGCGAGTTCGGCCTGTACCGGGTCGTCATGAAGCCCAAGGCCGGCGGTCCGGCGACGCACTTCCACCGGACGATCTCCGAGTCGTTCTTCATCCTCGACGGCACCGTGCGCCTCTACAACGGCGACAAGTGGATCGAGGCGGGGAAGGGCGACTTCCTGCACGTGCCGCAGGGCGGGTTGCACGCCTTCCGCAACGACGCCGACGCACCGGCCGAGATGTTGTTGCTGTTCACGCCCGGTGCGCCGCGCGAGGAGTACTTCGAGCGGCTCGGCGAGGTCGCGGCGGCCGACCGCGCCGCGTTCCTCGACGAGCACGACTCGTACTTCGTGGAGGGCTGAGGTCAGGCCTCGACCTCGATCGCGGAGGCCGGGCACACGGCCGCCGCGTGCCGGACGTCGGCCAGGCGCTCCGGCGGCGGGCTGGCGTCCAGCAGGTCGACCAGGCCGTCGTCGTCGCGCTGGTCGAACACGTCGTCCGCGGCGAGCACGCACTGCCCGGCCCCGACGCACTTGCCCTGGTCCACCACGATGTTCACGCCGACCTCCAGGTGACGGGCAGCTCCGCCACGCCGCCGGTGAGCGTCGCGCGGACCTGCAGCTGGTCGAGTTCCTTGGCCAGCCGCATCGACGGCAGGCGCTTGGCGAGCGCGGCGAACACCACGCGCAGTTCCGTGCGAGCCAGGGACGCGCCGATGCAGAAGTGCGCGCCGTGGCCGAAACCGAGGTGTGTCCTTTCCGGACGGTCCGGGTCGAAGTCTTCGGCGTTGGAGTACACGGACGCGTCGCGGTTGGCGGCGTTGGTCGAGATGACCAGCGCGTCACCGGCCTTGATGGTCACGCCCGCGATGTCGACGTCCTCGCGGGCGTACCGCAGCAGGCCGAGGTCGCCGGGTGCGCCCAGGCGCATGACCTCCTCGACCACCGCGTCGACGCGGCCGTCCGGGTCGGCGACGAGGGCGTCCCAGCGCGAGCGGTCGGTGAGCAGGAACAGCACGCCCAGGCCGATGCGGTTGACCGTGGTCTCGTGGCCCGCGAACAGCAGTCCGACGCAGAGCCGGACCATCTGCACGTAGTCGAACGACGGGTCTTCGGCCTGTGCGCGCACGAGGTCGGAGATCACGTCCTCGCCGAGCGCGCCGCGCTTGGACTCGACGAGCCCGACCATGTACCGGAAGAACTCCTCGCGCGCCTTGTGCGCTTCTTCGCCGATCTCGGTGCCCGCCATGCGTTCGGACAGCGACGCGAACAGCTCGTTGTCCTCCTCGGGGACGCCGAGCAGACGGCAGATCATGGCCACCGGCAACGGGAACGCGAGCCCGCGGTGCAGGTCGACCACACCCGTCCTCTCGTGCTCGGCGATCAACGCGTCCAGGCAGCTGTCGACCAGCTCCTCCATGTTCTCGCCCAGCAGCCGCATCCGCTTGGCGGAGAACGCGGGCGTCAGCAGGCGGCGCATGCGCGTGTGGTCGGCCTCCTCCGTCGCGTACTCGCCGGTCGGGCCGTCCTGCACGGCGGCGGTCGAGATGCGGGAGGCCTTCTCCGGCTCCGGGTGGGAACGGCCGAAGCGCTTGTCCCCCAGCAGGAGGCGGACCTCCTCGTACCGCGTCACGAGCCAGGCGGGGTCGCCTGCCGGCGTCGTCACGGGTGCGATCGGTGCCTCGCGTCGCAGCACCTCGTAGAGCGGAGCGAGATCGAGGACGTTCGGCCTGGCCAGCGGCAGCTTCAGGCGCTCTGCGTCAATGCTCATGCACCGACCGTAGCGCTTAATGGCAGATGGTGCCAATAAATGTTCCCGGCTGGGTGACGTGCTTGAATCGCCCGATGACGGACGTTGCGACAGAAAAGCCTCGCCGTGGCCGGCCTCCGGTCAGCGACGAGCAACGTCGACGTCAGCGCCTCGACCTCTCCCGCCACGCTGTCCGGTTGTTCGCCGAGCAGGGCGTCGCCGCCACGTCGGGAGAGCAGATCGCGCAGGCCGCGGGCGTCTCCGAACGCACGTTCTGGCGGCACTTCCCGCACAAGGAGAGCTGCGTCGAACCGCTGCTGACCAAGATGGTCGACGCCTTCTGCGTGGTGGTGCGCGCGTGGCCGCGCGAGCTCGAGCTGATCGACCACCTGCGCGAGGCGTACAGCCCGTTGCTGGACGAGGCGTCGGACGAGGACATCGAAGCGGTGCTGGCCGTGGTGCGGCTGACCCACGGCGAACAGGCGTTGCGCGCCGCCTACCTGATGTTGCGCGAACGGGCGGAGGACGCCCTCGCGGAAGTGCTCGCCGAACGGGCGGGACTGCCGCGGAACGCGATCGAGGTGAGGGTGCAGGCCGCCGCGATGAGCGCGGTGCTCAAGGTCGCCACCGACGACGTGGCCAGGTCCGCGGCGGACGGCGTCACGAGGGAGACGCTCGAAGGGCATCGCGAGCAGATCGCCGCCGCGCTGCGCGGCCTGTCGCAGATGCTCTAGCCACGCCTCTAGGCCGTGAGGTTCGAGAGCGCCCACATGAACACGATGACCAGCGTGATCACGACGACCACGCCGACCGTGCCGGCCAGTGCCATCCCCGTCCCGGCGGAACGCCACGGCGCGGGTGCGGCCACCTTCACGACGAGGCCGGCGATGGCCGAGCCGAGCGCGATCCAGATGAACGAGTAGGCGTATTCGCCGCCCTGCCAGCCGAACGACTCCAGTGCGTCGTTCAGGAACGCGACGACGGTCGCGACGAGCAGGACGGCGGTGGTGGCGAACCCGGCCAGTGCGGCGAGGCGGCCACGGTCGATTTCGGTCACACGTCGAGAGTGCCGCCGCTGGTCCGCGACGGCATCGGTACAACTACTCACACCCTGAGCAGGGCTTTGACTCGGTCGCGCAACGCGTGGGCCACCGAGTCGAAGCCGTTCTTCACATACGCGCCCTGCGCCGCGAAGATCGCGTCCGCGTACTTGCCCGTGAACGTCTCGAACGTGCGGTAGCTGCACCGCTGCGGCCCGAGCGGTGTGATCAACTGGTCGCGCGTGCCGAGCAGGCCCGGGAACGTGTCGCCGGTGTCGTAGCGCAGCAATCGAGGTGGCTCGACCTCTCGGATGTACTCGCGGCTGACGAACGTCCCCTCGCCGCCGTCCGGACGTGGCAGCGTGAGGTCGATCGGCGAGTCGATCTCCAGCGTCGTGGCGACCGCCAGCGTGTAGGGATTCCACTGTGGATAGTGCGGGTAGTCGAGCAGCACGTTCCACACGAACGATGCGGGCGCATCGATCTCCACGACCACGGACTCGATGAGATGTGTCATGCCGGCATGTACTCCCCGCCGTTGACGTCGAGCACGGCACCGGTGACCTCGGAAGCGTGCCGGGACAACAGGAACAGCACGGCTCCTGCGCACGCGTCATCGGTCGGGATGCGGCCCAGCGGGTTGCGGGCGGCGATCTCGTCGTAGACGTCCTGCGCGCTCGTCCCGCGCGCCTCGGCGGTGAACTCGAGGTAGAAGCGCACACCCGGTCCGTCGAGCCAGCCCATCACGGCCTGGTTCGCGCGGATGCCGTGCTCGCCCAGTTCCAGCGCCAGGAACTGGGTCGCGGTCGCCATCGCGGCCTTCGCCACGGCGTACCCGCCCTCGCCGCGCATGGGTTTGCGGGTCGTCATCGTGCCCACGTTGACGATCGAACCGCGTCCGGCGGCCTTCATGTGCGGCACCACCGCGCGGGTCACGTTCAGCGCGCCGAACAGGATGATGTCCATGGACCGGCGGACCGCCTTCTCGGGCGTCTCCAGCAGGTCGAACCAGCCGGGGTGCCCGAACGCCGAGTTCACCAGCCCGGTGATCGTGCCGAACCGCTCGACGGCCGTCTCGGTCAGCCGCGCGACCTCCTCGGGCCGCCGCACGTCGCACTGCACGCCGACGGCCTCGCCACCGGCCGCGGCGACGTCCTCCTCCACCTGCTTCATCACGTCGGCGGAGCGGGCGGCCATCACGACCTTCGCGCCCTCGGCGGCGGCGCGGACGGCGAGCTTCGAGCCCAGGCCGGGGCCGACGCCGGTGATCACCACGACCTCGTCTTGCAGCATCACAGGTAGACCTCCGAGTAGAAGGCGAAGTCCCGTCGCAGCTGGTCCTCGGACAGCCCGAAGTCCGGTGGTGCGTAGGAGTGCGAGCCGTGCCGTTCCGTGCGGTTCTGCGCGAGGTAGGCCTCGAACGCCGCGTCGTCGGCGGGGCCGGCGGGCAGGTCCAGCGCCTCCAGCACCCGGCGGGCGACCTCCAGCGGTTTGCTGACCGTGTCGGCGAACCGCACGTCCACGAACCGGTCGGGACGCGCGGACCGGGCCGCCGCGAAACCCTCCAGCGTCGTGGCGAACCTGCGGGACCAGTACCGTCCGATCCGTGCCGGATCGACGTTCTCGCTGTACTGCGAGGACATCGCGCGCACCATCGACGCGTACGACGGCACGGCGTTGACGGGGGAGCGGTGAGTCATCACGATCCTGCAGCCGGCGAACTCGTCCAGCACGGTGTCGACCGCGGTCAGGTGGTGCGGTGACTTGAGCACCCACGGCAGCGAGCGCGAAGCGTTCTGCCACTGCAACACCTGCAGCCACTCGCGCAGTTCGCGGTAGGCGGGCCGCTGGTCGGCCGAGCGCAACCAGTCGCCGTACGCGGGCACCCAGTAGAACGAGTCGAAGCTCATCGACACGAACGTCCGGTCCAGCAGGATCACGTCCTCCTCCGGCCCGTCCCACACCACGGTGTGCAGGTCGCCGAAGTCGGGGGAGAGCTGAGCGAACATCTGCATGCGTTCCTGCGCACGGCGTTTGCGCTGCTCGGCGCCGGGGCCCTCGCCGGGGAACGGCAGCGGGTACGCGACCTCCCACGACAACGTGGACGTCACCTGGGGCGACGCGGCGAGAAGCCGGTGCAGCAACGTCGAACCGGTGCGCGGCAGACCGCAGATCTCGGCGGCCACCCGGACCTCGACGTCGAGCACCTCGGGGTGCACGCGCTGGAGCTCCCGCAACCGCAGGCGGTCGGACAGCAGCGCGGCCAGCCGGTGCTTCGTCAGCTCGAAGCCCAGCGGTGACAGCGCGGCCTCGGTGTTGAGGCTGTGCACGAGCACGTCCAGCGGCTCGCGGAACCAGTCGTCGCCGAAGTCGGAGAGCCCGCTCTTGGCGGAGGCCTTCTCCAGCAACTCCGGCACGTTCAGCGCTGTCGTGACCGTCATCGAACCTCCTCCAGGGGGACCACGCGGCACTTCGGGATCGGGTGGGCGGAAGCGCCGAGCCAGCGCAGCAACGCGGTGCCCGAGCTGTGGCCGCACGTGTCGATCCAGTTGCCCACGCCGGGATCCTCGGCGGCCACCACGATCGTCAGCCGGCCGCCGGACAGCGACGCCGTGTGCTTGTTGACGGTGATTCTGCGGTGGTGGTCGAGTGACTCCATCCACCAGTTGCCGAGCTGGAAGTTCCAGTACGGGCAGTCCGGCACGTCGGTCTCGATCACCCACGCCTCGCCGGGCTTCAGCGTCCAGTAGCCGTGCAGGTAGAAGATCTCCGGATCGCCGCCCGCCCGCTGGAACATCTCCTGGCCGAAGTCGGGCAGTTCGTTGGGGCGCGCCATGAACGTGCGGGTCCAGTGCGCGAACGTGGCCGCTGTGCCGTGCACCGATAAAGCGGCCCGCTGCAACGCTTTGGCGAGGAACTCAGGAGTCAGGGGAGCGGGCTCGGCGGGTCCACCGACCTGCTCTATGTGCCACTGACCCGGTGTCTCGGTCGTGCGGTCCAGATAGGTCTGCCGCACCACCAGGCCGGTGGAGTCGGGCGCGAGCGGCAGCCAGTTCCCGGGCTGGGGTTCGGCGCTGGCGATGATCTCCACGGTGCCGTCCTGCCCGAGCGCCAGGTCGGCGTCGGACAGCTCGCCGGTCGACGCCATCGTGCCGTCCTTGGCGTACCGGTTGGCCTTCGACCCGATGCTGAAGTACGCGATGGTGCCGCGGGTCCCGGTGATCCGGTACGTCCGGTCGCCGCGGATGTTCGCGGACAGGTAGACGTTGTCCGGGTTGTCCGCGCCGATCTTCACGAGGTCGAGCTCGTGGAAGCGCGGGAAGTCGGGATCGGCGTTGTCCAGGCAGGAGTACAGCATCTCGCGGGTGAGCCGGGAGAGGTACCGGTAGCCCTCCGCGCGGTCGAGCGGGGTGTCCGGTGCCTGGTCGGAGAGAACGACCTCGCCGGCCTTCTCCAACGCCCGGCAGAACTGCGACCACGCCTGGTCCGGCACTGGATGCCTCCCGAATTTAGAACGTGTTCTAGCTGAACGTACACGATTTTGGACAACGTTCAACAGACGCCGAGCGCACGCAGCCGTGCCACCACGGCGTCCGCCGCGGCCTGTGCGCTCAACGTCGTCGTGTCGAGCCGCACCTCGGGTTCCGCGGGTGGTTCGTAGGGTGAGTCGATGCCGGTGAAGTTCGCCAGCTCACCCCTGCGCGCCTTGCGGTACAGGCCTTTCGGGTCGCGCTGTTCGGCCACGGCCAGCGGCGTGTCCACGAAGACCTCGCAGAACTCGTTCTCGCCGACCAGTTCCCGTGCCAGTGCCCGCTCGGCCCGGAACGGCGAGATGAACGAGACCAGCACGATCAGCCCGGCGTCCACCATCAGCGCGGCGACCTCGGCGATGCGCCGGATGTTCTCGACGCGGTCCGCGTCGGTGAACCCGAGGTCGGAGTTGAGCCCGTGCCGCACGTTGTCGCCGTCGAGCAGGAACGTGTGCCGGCCCTCGGCGTGCAGCGCCTTCTCGACCAGGTCGGCGATCGTGGACTTGCCCGCCCCGGACAGCCCGGTCAGCCACACCACGCACGGCCGGTGCCCGTTGCGCGCGATCCGGGCCTGCTTGTCGACGGTGAGCGTCTGCCAGCGCACGTTGGACGGGCTCAGCGCGAAGTCGATCATCCCGGCGCCGACCGTGGCGTTGGACAGCCGATCGAGCACCACGAACGAGCCGAGATCGCGGTTGGCGCGGTAGCCCTCGAACGGCACGGGTGCGTCGAAGTGCACGTTGTCGACGCCGATCTCGTTGAGCCCCAACGCCTTGGTCGCGGTGAAGCCGACCGTGCGCGCGCCGATCTTCGCCAGGTACTGCCGGCCGGGCAGCAGCCCGTTCTCGTGCAGCCACACCAGCCGCGCCTGGAACGAGTCCGCGATGCCCGGCGGGTCCTGCGCGGCGCCCAGGACGTCGCCCCGGCTCGCGTCCACGTCGTCCGCCAGCACGACGGTGACCGACGATCCGGCCGGCGCCTCGTCCAGGTCGCCGTCCATGGTGACGATCCGGGCGACGCTGGTGGTCCGGTTGCCGAGACGGACCGTCTCGTCTCGTCTCAGTGTCCCGCCCAGCACGCGACCGGACAGGCCGCGGAACGTCGCGTCCGGCCTGTTGACCCACTGCACCAGGAAACGAGACGGACCGTCTCGTCTCGTGTCGCTGGAACGAGACGAGACGTCTCGTCTCGCAGATGGTGTGACCAGTTCCAGCCACTGCAGCAGGGTCGGCCCGTCGTACCAGGGCGTCAGCTCGCTGCGCCCGACCACGTTGACGCCCTCGGTCGCCGACATCGGCACACAGGTGATCTCCTCGAGGTCCAGGTCGGCGGCGAACTCCGCGAACGACGCGCTGACCTCCTCGAACAGCTCCCGCGAATAGCCCGCGAGGTCGAGCTTGTTCACGGCCAGGGCCACGTGCCGGATGCCCAGCAGCGACACGATGCGCGCGTGCCGGCGCGTCTGGCTGAGCACGCCCTTGCGCGCGTCGAGCAGCAGAACCGCTGCCTCAGCTGTGGAAGCGCCGGTGACCATGTTGCGCGTGTACTGCTCGTGCCCCGGGGTGTCCGCGACGATGAACCGCCGCGCCTCGGTGGCGAAGAACCGGTAGGCGACGTCGATCGTGATGCCCTGCTCGCGTTCGGCGGCCAGCCCGTCCACCAGCAGTGCGAAGTCCAGCTCGCCGCCCCGCGTGCCGACCCGGCGGGA
The DNA here is from genome assembly GCF_003350445.1 of Lentzea flaviverrucosa. Classification (NCBI taxonomy): domain Bacteria; kingdom Bacillati; phylum Actinomycetota; class Actinomycetes; order Pseudonocardiales; family Pseudonocardiaceae; genus Lentzea; species Lentzea flaviverrucosa. Next base: position 19,679 of record NZ_QQAU01000017.1, on the reverse strand, counting down.
GTCCGCCTCCAGGGCCGCGAGGTGATCGGCGTAGAGCAGCTTCGACTCGTACAGCAGCCGCCCGATCAGCGTGCTCTTCCCGTCGTCCACGCTGCCGCAGGTGATGAACCGCAGAAGCTCCATCAGAAGTACCCCTCCCGCTTCTTGCGCTCCATCGACCCGCTCTGGTCGTGGTCGATCACCCGGCCCTGCCGCTCCGACGTCGTCGCGGCCCGCATCTCCTCGACGATCTCCGCGACCGTGCGCGCCTCGCTGCGCACCGCGCCCGTCAGCGGGTAGCAGCCGAGCGTGCGGAACCGGACCAGTTCCTGCCGGGGTTCCGCGTGCAACGGCATCCGGTCGTCGTCGACCATGATCAGCGTGCCGTCGCGGTCGACCACCGGCCGCACGGCCGCGAAGTACAGGGGCACCACGGGAATCCGCTCGCGTTCGACGTAGCGCCACACGTCGAGCTCGGTCCAGTTCGACAGCGGGAACACCCTGATGCTCTCCCCGGGCGCGACCCGCGTGTTGTAGAGCCGCCACAGTTCCGGTCGCTGGTTCTTCGGGTCCCACTGGTGCTGCGCGGTCCGGAACGAGAACACCCTCTCCTTGGCGCGCGAGGCCTCCTCGTCGCGCCGCGCGCCGCCGAACGCCACGTCGAACCGGTGCTCGTCCAGCGCCTGGCGCAGACCTTGCGTCTTCCACAGGTCGGTGTGCCGCGCGGAACCGTGGTCGAACGGGTTGATGCCCGCCGCCACGCAGTCGGGGTTGCGGTGCACGATCAGGTCCAGGCCGAGTTCGGCGACGACGGCGTCCCGGAACGCGATCATCTCCCGGAACTTCCACGTGGTGTCGACGTGCAGCAACGGGAACGGCGGCTTCGACGGATAAAAGGCCTTGCGCGCCAAGTGGAGCAGCACCGAGCTGTCCTTGCCGATCGAGTACAGCAGCACCGGTCGTTCGCTCTCCGCCACGGCCTCGCGGAAGATGTCGATGCTGTCGGCTTCGAGCTGGTCGAGGTGGTTCACACGAGCACCCCCGCGAGTTCCGGACGGCAGATCAGCAGGTCTGGGAGCCAGGGATCGGGCTGGTTGTAGACGAGCGGCCGTCCATCGGCGCGGGAGGCGTGCAACCCGGCCGCGCGGGCCACGTAGACGGGCGCGGCGGAATCCCACTCGTACATGCCGCCCGCGTGCAGGTAGGCGTCCGCCTCGCCGCGCACGACGGCCATCGTCTTCGCGCCCGCGCTGCCCATGGGCACCAGCACGGCGTTGATCGTCTCGGCGATCCGGCGCGCGTGCGCGGGTGGCCGGGTGCGGCTGACCACGATTCGGATCCGGCGGCGCGAAGCCCTTGGCACAGGGCGCAGAGCGGGCACCGCCACGGCTCCCGCGACGAGCTCGCCGCGTTCCCAGAGCGCCACGTGCACGGCCCAGTCGGTGCGGCCGGGCTCGGCGTACTCGCGGCTGCCGTCCAGCGGGTCGATGATCCACACCCGGTCGGCGGCCATCCGGTGCGGATCGTCGGGCGCCTCCTCGGACAGCACCGCGTCGGCCGGGCGGTGCTCGGCGAGCTGCGCCGCCAGGAAGAGCTGCGCGACGTGGTCACCGTCGCCCGGCCTCACGCTGACCAGCAACCGGCCGGTCTCGGTGGCTAATCGTCTTGCCAGCTCCGCATCGGTCTCCGCCATGCACCCGAGCGTAGCGAGCAAACCGAACAACGTTCAATATGCTTTTGAACGTTGTTCAAAGTAGGCTGAACGCCGTGAGCACCGAGCAAACGGCCTGGGGGGACGCGGAGGGCAGGCGGCGCGACATCCTGTCGTCCGCCGAGCTGATCCTCGAAGAGCAGGGCTACGCGGGCCTGACCATGCGGGCGATCGCGGTCGGCGCGGGCGTCAGTTCCGGCACCGTGTACCAGTACTTCTCCGGCAAGGAGGACGTCTTCGCGGCGTTGATGGAACGGCGCCTGGACGAGCTGCAACGCACTCTCGCCACCGTCGACCGCGGCCTCGGCGTCGCGGGCGTGCTCAGGGAGGTCGAGCCGCAGATCACCGACCTGTGGCGGCGGTTCGGGCGGTCGGCCGCGCAGTGGGAGGCCAAGGTGCTCTCCGGCGGCCGCCGGGGCCGGGAGGTCGCCGGATCGGCCCAGGACTACCGCAAGACGCTCAAAGCGCTCGCGAAGGCGCTGAAGGAGACCGCCGAGGCGTGCGGCCAGGAGTTGATCGACGACCCCGCACTGCCGCACTGGGTCTGGGACTCGCTGATCGGCCTCGCGGACGACCTGCTGCTGCAGGGCGCCCGCATCAACCGGGTCAAGCCGGCTCAGCTCGTCGAGTTCGCCACCGGTGCGATCGAGCGGGGGATCATCGCCCGCTGACGGGCTGGTCGTAGCGCCGCCGGATGCTCGTGCCGAGGATGCTGACGTCGGCGCCGTAGACGTGGATCGAGATCGCCACGGAGCTGGAGTTGTTGCACACCTTGTGGATGTCGCCCGGCGGCACCAGGTAGGACGCCACGCCCTCCGGGGTCTTGTTGACGCGCAACGGGATCAGCCGATCGCCGCGCAGCCGGTAGGTGGTCTCTTCCTCCTCGCCGACGTACGTGCCGACGACGCACCACGAGACGTGGTCGTGGATGCAGGTCTCCTGACCCGGCAGCCACACCAGCGCGACGACCGAGAAGCTGCCGTCCGGTTCGACGTGCAGGACGTGCTGGCGGTAGGCGTTCGGGTCGGGTTCCCGCTGCGTCGCGCTCAGCAGGAACGGGTCGGTGAGGTGGCCCTCCAGCGTCCGCGACACCCGAGCGGCGACGGCCGCGTCGTCACCGCCGCCGGCGATCGCGGCCCGGAGCGAGCCCACCAGGAGCGTGGCCGTGGGGGAGAGCAGGCTGTGCGTCATGAGCGGGTCCTCCTCTGAGGAAAGCGGAGATCAGCCGATCAACGCCGTGCCGGTCAGCACGAGGACGACGATCACCGTGGTCGAGAGCAGGCCCAGCAGCAGCACCGCCGGGCCGGAACGGATCAGGGAACGCAGGCGCACCGCCGTGCCGAGCGCGAACATGCCCGCCGCCAGCAGCACGTTGTCGACGAACGTCGCCACCGACAGCACGACGTCGGGCAGCAGGCCGGTCGCCCGCACCGCCGCCATGGCGAGGAAACCGAGCACGAACAACGGCACGATCGGCGGACGCTGTCCGGACGCCGGGTACTTGAGGCGCTCGGCGAAGCTCACGGCGGCGAGCATCGGCGCGAGCAGCACGACCCGCGTCAGCTTCACCGCGACGGCGATGGCCAGGGCGCCGGTGACGGGTCCGGCCGCGGCCACGACCTGCGCGACCTCGTGCACGCTGCCGCCCGCCCACACCCCGTACTGCGCGGGCGTGAGGCCCGTCAACGGGAACAGCGCGGGCAGGGCGAACATCGCGACGGTGCCGAAGAGCGTGACCAGGCCGAGCGCCTTCGCCACGTCCTCCTCGTCCTGCCGGCGGACGCTGTTCATCGCGGCCACCGCGGAGGCGCCGCAGATCGAGAACCCGGTCGCGATGAGCAACGACAGGCCCTCGCTGACCCCGAGCACCCGCCCGAGCCAGCGCGTCACGACGAACGTGACGACCACGGCGACCACCGCGAGCAGCAGGATCTCGTAGCCGAGCTTCAGCACGTCCTGGAAGACCAGCTTCAGCCCGAGCAGCACGACGCCCAGGCGCAGCAGACGACGTGCGGCGAGCTTCACCCCCGGCGTGACCGACGGCGGCAGCGTCACGACGTTGGCCACGACGGCGCCGAGCAGCACGGCGACGGTGAGCGCGCTGACCGAGGGGTAGAGCCAGGACACGACCATCGCGACCGCGACACCGGCCGCGACCAGCGCGAGGCCGGGCAACACCGAGCCGGCCGTGCGCGGGGTCGTCCTGGCGATGCCCATACCGGTAACGATGACCAGCGCGGGCTATGCGCAGTAGATGACCATTCCTTGGAGGCCCATAAGGCGCGCTTATGCCTTGGCCGACGCGGAGATCAACGCGTCCACGGTCGCGCGCATGATCGGCAGCCGGATGAGGTCCGGCCAGGTGTAGAGCGACGTGAGCCGTTGCGCCGCCGACTCCACCTCGACCGCGGTCAGACCGGGGTGCTGCAGGAACGACAGCAGCAGCCTGGGCACCAGCGCGACGCCCAGACCTGCGGTGACGAGACTCTGGATGGCCAGGTTGTCGTCGGTCGAGCAGGTGATGTCCGGGACGAACCCGGCCGCCCCGCACGCCTGGTGCAGCGCGCGCTGGCACCGCACACAACCGGCGATCCAGCGTTCCTCCGCCGCCTCGGTCAGCGACACGCGCTCACGGCCGGCGAGCCGGTGACCGGCGGGCACGAGCAACGCCAGGGGCTCCCGCAGCAACGGCACGCTCAGCATGCCGTTCACGGTGGCCTCGTCCTGCGGTTCGTCGAGGTAGCTGAAGCTCAGCACCAGGTCGACCTCACCGCGCCGCAGCAGCGCGAACGAGTCCGGCGGCTCCTCCTCGACCAGCTCGAGCCGCAGCGCGGGCCGTTCCTCGGCCAGGATCGCCGCCGCCGCGGGCACGAGCGACACGTTGGCGCTCGGGAACGCGCAGATCCGGATCGTGCCGATGTCGTGCGTGGCTATCGCGCTGACCTGCTGGTGCGTCGTCGCCAGCTGGTCCAGCAGGTCCGACCCGCGTTCCGCCAGGATCCGGCCGGCCTCGGTGAGGTGCAGGCCCCGGCCCGTCCGCACGAACAGCGGCCCGCCGACCTGCCGCTCCAGAGCGCGCATCTGCTGGCTGACGGCCGGCTGGGAGCAGTGCAGCAACCGCGCGGCGGCGCTGAACGAGCCGGTCCTCGCTACCGTCGCGAAGACCTCGAGCTGGCGGGTGTCGAACATGTCCGCACTGTAGGGCCAGGGCTCATTTTCCGGTGACGAGCGAATCGAGCGTGGCGCCGTTGTGCTCGCCGCAGTGCCGCCGGGAGGCGTCGAGCGTCATCGGCTTGTCCGCCTCGGCGGGGGTGCCGACCTGCCCGAAGAGCCGTCTGAGCAGCTCGACCTGTTCGTCGACGCCCGCGCGGAGGAAGTCTCCGCAGCTGGACTTGACGGTGAGCCGGCCGTCCGACGGCATCAGGTCCACCGGCCCGAGGACGAACAGGAACGCGATGATGATCGCGAGCCCGAACCCGATGACCGCACCGCTCGCGGAGCTCTTGCGCGGGGCCAGCCAGTTCTGGGCCTGCTCGACGAACGGCTCGGCGGGGGAGAGGTCGGCGTCGATCCAGAACTCGAGGCTGTCGCCGCCGGTCACGTCGAACTGGACGTGCCCGGCGGCGAGCATGATGCGCACGATCTGCTTGCGCTCGTACGAACCCGACCAGAACGGTTCAGGCCGCACCAGCACCAGCCTGTCGGGCAGCAGGAACACGACGTCGCGCTCGCCCCTGGCCAGGCGCTCGGTCTGGCCGGGGCCGACGATCGTGCCTGCCAGCCTGGCCATCACGAGGGCGTGTTCGTGCTCGTCGAGGGCCTCGGCGGCCGACGACCACAGATCGGGTTCCACGTCACTGCTATCGCTGCAGGCAGGGACGTTAGTTAGCCGTGGCCGCCGAGGTTCCTCCGAATGCCGTCCTAGAAGGTCAGCTTCCAGGAGTTGATGTGACCGACGTCCTGTGCCGCGACGTCCTTGACCTGCAGCTTCCAGGTGCCGTTCGCGACCTCGCCGGAGGCGTTGACCGTGTAGGTCGCGACGAGGTTGTCGGCGGAATCACTGTTGGAGCTCTTGAGCCGGTACGCCGTGCCGTCCGGGGCGACCAGGTCGACGACCAGGTCACCGCGGTAGGTGTGCACGATGTTGACGTCGACCTTCAACGTGGCCGGGGCGTTGCCCGTGACGCCGGAGACCGTGATGGGGCTCGTCACGGCCGCGCCGTTGTCCGGGATGGCCACGTCAGCGGCGTTCTCGAACTCCTTGGCGCCGGGCGTGGTGCCGCCGACCGCCGCATGCGCGTCGACGCGGCCCTCACCGAAGAAGTTGTTCTTCGCCGTGGTGCCGGCGCAACGGCTGTCGGAGCAGCTCAGGTCGTCCGCCTGGGTCGCCAGCAGCGTGCGCAGCTGGGCAGGGGTGGCGGTGGGGTTGGTGGACTTGAGCAGCGCGGCGACGCCCGCGACGTGCGGGGAGGCCATCGACGTGCCGGACAGGTTGCCGTACTGGCCGCCGGGCAGGGTCGAGTAGACGTTGCTGCCGGGCGCCGTGATGTGGATCTTGTCGGTGCCGTAGTTGGAGAACGACGACAGAACGTTGGCCGAGGTGATCGACGAGACGCTGACGACGCCGGAGACCTCGGTCGGGATGCTCAGGCACGCGTTGGTGACGGTGCGCTGCACGGCGGTGGAGTCGTTGGGGCTGGTCGAGTCGCTGGTCTTGTTCGCGAGGTTGTAGGTCGAGTTGCCCGCCGCCGCGACGTTGAGCACGCCCTTGCCCTCGGCGTAGGCCACCGCGCGCTTCACGCCCTCCAGGATCGCGTCCTGGTCGGCGTTGTCCGGGCAGTTGAACAGCCACGGGTCGGTGTAGTAGCTGTTGTTGGTCACCTCGAATCCGCGGTCACCGGAGAAGACCATGGCGCAGATGGTGTTCTCCGGGAAGAAGAAGTCCTTCGCCCCCTCGGAGACGCGCACCGAGGCGATCTTCACGCCGGGAGCGACACCGACCATGCCGAGGTTGTTCTTGGCTGCCGCGATCGTGCCGGCCACGTGCGTGCCGTGGGAGCTGACGGGGCTGGTGGCGGTGTTGGCACGCCATGAACCAGTACGGGTGTCGAGCTTGCCGTAGGCGCAGGAAGCGGAGTTGGCCGCGTCGAAGTTCGGCTTGAGGTCGGCGTGCAGGTCGTCCACGCCCGTGTCGAGCACACCGACCGTGACGCTGGACGACCCCGTGTTGACCGCCCACGCCTTGTCGGCACCGATCTGGGCCATGTCCGCGCGCAACGGCTCGCCCGCCGCAGGAGTGCTTTGCGGCTGTGCGGCGGGAATCGGCGGATTCGCCGCCGCGGCCGGGATGTCACTGGTGCGCGTGGCGCCGACCTTCTGCACACCGCTGACGGTGCGCATCTTGGTGGCGAAGTCAGTGGCAGCGGAGTGCGCGACGAGGACGCCAATGGCGTCGTACTTCGTCCACACAGTGCCACCGTTGGTGCTCACAGCCGTCTCGGCGCCGGAAGTGGCACCGGGCGCCGTGATGACCAGATAAGCACGCGTACCCGCGGCAGGTGCGGCAGCGGCGGGGGTGGCCGCCACCAGCACACCGGCGCCCACGGCCGCGGCGATGACCGCGGCGCGCAGGCGAGATCGTGAACCCAGGAACACGGATTCCTCCAGCTTTCTCAGCGGGCTATGCCCGCGCACTTCGCGCGGGTGCAGGGGCCCGTCAGAGTCCTTAGAGGAGGCTGGACGGCTTTCGGGACGCGGCGTTTCCAAGATGCCCCGTTCGGCTCACTACGAACGTCGCACGTCAGGCGTGTCGCGTGAACAATCCGACGAAGTGGTTCATGTCGGCCTGCACGCACGCTTCGTCGGCGTGCTTGCCCGTGCAGCCCGGCGCCCACCCGCTGCCGTCGCCGTAGTCGGAGAAGTGGAAGGGGATGTTCGCGGCCCGCAGGTGCGCCGCCGTCACCAGCGCCGTCTCGCGCGCCCGGTTCTCCAGCACGGCCTGGATCGGGTTGACCGTCAGATCGCCGCCGTCACCCGTGTACAGCGCGACACCCATGCCCCTCAGCGACGCGACGTGGTGCGCCGGGCTCTGCGCGTTCCAGACGCCGTCGAACGGCCAGACCGGCGGCCCGAAGACCGCGTCGGCGTTCACGGTCGGCGTGCCGCTCGCCGGGTTGACCATGGTGGCCGTGATCGCCGCGCGCAGTTCGGAGTTCCGCAGGTCGAGGCCACCGGAGAAGCTCCCGGCGTAGCCGAAGAGGTCGGGCCGGTGCTCGGCGTAGTGCAACGCCCCGAAACCGCCCATGGAGTGCCCGACGATCGCGCGGTCCGCCCTGGTCGCCTTCGTGCGCAGGTTGGCGTCCACGAACGGGATCACCTGCTCCAGGTGGAAGGTCTCCCAGTTCTGCGGTCCCGCGGCACCGGGGTTGACCCAGTTCGAGTACCAGCCGCGGCCACTGCCGTTGGGCTGCACGGTGATCAGGTCCGTGCCGGCCGCCGCCCTCTCCACGACCCGCTGGTTCCAGGCGGCGTCCGGGCGGTCGGGGTGGCCGTGCAGGTAGTACTGGACCGGATAGCTCCTGGTCGTCTCGTCGTAGTCGTCCGGCAGCGTGACGACGACGGCGTGCCTGCCGGGTTCCTGACCCTGCAGGAGGGTCGGTGCCGGCACCTGGTCCGTGGACACGCTGAAGACGAACGTGCGGCGGTTCTCGTCCACCCAGCGGGGTTGGCTCGTGACGGTGAGGCCGAACCCGTCAGCGAACCGCGGCGGCGTCTCGCCGGCCTGGGCTGCGGGACTGGACAACGACATCACGGCGGTCACGGCGGCGATCATGCGCAATCGGACTGACATGCCTCGATCATGCTGTCCGGCCAGGCCGGAGGACCAGGCCAGGGGACCGGCCATTGCCGGCCGGTCACCACCCACCACCGAGTTCGTGCTCACCGGCCGATCGTGGTGAGGCTGGCAGGCAGGCGTTCGAAGCCGCGCAGGATGCGGGTCGGGCGACGGCGCGCGCCGGGAAGGGGTGCCAGGTCCGGGAAGCGGTCGAAGATCGTGCGCAGCCCGATCTCGCCCTCCATGCGCGCGAGCTGTGCGCCGAGGCAGTAGTGGCGGCCTGCGCCGAACGACACGTGGTCGCGTGCGTTGGCACGGCTGACGTCGAACGCCGACGAGTCCTCGAACACCGACGGGTCGCGGTTGGCCCCGGCGAGCACCGTTGTGACGAGCTGGCCGCGGTGCACGGGGACGCCGGCGACCGTCGTGTCGCGGGCGCACATGCGGCCGGTCAGCAGGACCGGCGGGTCGTGGCGCAGCACCTCGTCCACGGCGTTGGCCCACGACGAAGGTTGCGCGCGGAGGGCTTCCAGTTGCTCGGGATGCCTGGTGAGCAAGGAGATCCCGTTGCCCAGGAGGTTGACGGTGGTCTCGAAACCGGCGGCCAGCACCAGGCCCGCGGTGGCCTTCAGCTCGCGTTCGGACAGGCCCTCGCCGTCCTCGCGGGCGGTGATCAGGCGGCTCAGCAGGTTGTCGCCTGGGTTGGCGCGCAGGGTGTCGAGGTGACCGGAGAGCCAGGTGTCGAACGAGCTGAGCGTCGTCTCCACGTCGCGGAACACGCGCCACGACAGACCCAGGTCGAGGCTGGGTGCGGCGGCCGCGCCGAGGGCCAGGACGGTCGCGCGTTCCTGCGGTGGCACGCCGAGGATCTCGCTGATCACCGTTACCGGCAGCAGGCCGCAGTAGGTCTCGATCAGGTCGACCGGGCTGGCGGGGTCGAGTCCGTCGAGCAGGTCGTCGGCGATCTGCTGGGTGCGGGCGCGCAGCTGTTCGACGGCGCGGGCGGTGAAGACGCGGGTGACGAGCTTGCGGTAGCGGGTGTGCGCCGGGGGTTCGACGGCCAGCAGTGACGGCGGCTGGACCGGGTGCATGACGTCGGTGGCGGACCACGCGGCGAGCTTGCCGAGGATGCCGGCTCCGAAACGCGGGCGGGCCGTCACGAACGCGTCGTCGGACAGGACCGCCTTGACGACCTCGTGCCGCGTCGTGGTGTAGCCGATCTTCGTGGCGGCGAGCGGGCCTTGGGCGCGGATCTCGTCGAACAGGCCTGTCAGGTCGGCGCCGGTGGAGGCCTCGACGGTGATGCGGCCCTGCAGGTCGCCGCGGCGGGCGGCCAGGCGCAGGACGGCGCGCGGCAGCGCGTGGCCGATGCTCCAGCGCACCGCCGGTTTGACGTGCTCTTCAGCCAGGCTCGTCACGGTTCGCAGCGTGCCCAGTGCGCCGCCGCGCGTCAAGGTCTCGCCCGTCCGGCTGACGGGAAGTCCACTTGGGACTCAGATCAAGCCCGGATGACGGGCACCTCCAGCGTGCGCACGGTCTCGTTGTCCGCGTCCGTGATCACGCCGGCGACCTCGGTGAACGGCAGCACGGAGAACCTCGACGCGGTGCCGATCTTCTCCGAGCTGGCCAGCACGTAGGTGTCCGCGGCCTGGTGGGCGAGCGCGCGTTTCATCGCGGCCTCGTCCGCGTCGCCGGTCGTGAGGCCCGTTTCGGGGTGCACGCCCGTGACGCCAAGGAAGAAGAGGTCTGCGTGCACGCCCCGTGCGGCTTCTACGGCAGCGGCGCCGCACGCGACCATCGAGTGCTTGAAGAGTCGCCCACCGATGACGTAGACCTCCACGTCCTGGTGCTCCTCCAACGCGCTCGCGATCGTCGGACTGTGCGTGACGACCGTGGCGTGCAGATCGAGCGGTAGCGCGCGTACGACGGCAAGGGTGGTCGTGCCGCCGTCGAGGATCACGGTGCTGCCCGGTTCGATCAACGCTGCCGCCGCCCGTGCGACCCGTTGCTTGCCGTCGATCTGCACGCCCTGACGCGTGGCGTAGTCGGCGATAGCGGGGGATACGGGCAGTGCGCCGCCGTAGACGCGTTGGCAGAGCCCAGCCGCCGCGAGATCGCGCAGGTCGCGGCGGATGGTGTCCTCGGAGATGCCGACTTCGGCGGCGAGGTCCTTGGCGACGATCCGGCCGTCGGTGCGCAGTCGTTCGAGCAGCAGTTCACGGCGTTGGGCGGCGAGCATGCACGTTTCTCCTTGTTTTTGCCGAGTGTTGCACATTATGGTCGGTCGCATGCTGATTCTGATCGCCGGGCCCTACCGCTCCGGCACCGGGGACGACCCCGAGTTGATGGCGCGCAACCTCGAACGGCTGGAGGAGGCGGCGTGGCCGCTGTTCCGCAGCGGGCACGTGCCGATGATCGGAGAGTGGGTGGCGTTGCCCGTGCTGCGCGGCGCCGGCGGCAGCGCGCCGACCGACCCGATCGCATCGGAGATCATGTACCCGACCGCGGAACGCCTGCTGCGGCACTGCGAGGCGGTGCTGCGGCTACCCGGCGAGTCGACCGGCGCGGACGAGGACGTGCGGATCGCGCGAGAGCGTGGACTGCCGGTCTACCACCGGGTCGAGGACGTTCCGGGCTACCGCGCGGCCTGACCGCGAGCGGCCAGAACGAACTCCCGCATCCGGCCGTGGTCCTTGACGCCACGGCTCGACTCGATGCCGCTGGACACGTCCACGCCCCACGGCCGCGCGACGCCGATCGCCCCGGCGACCGTCTCCGGAGACAGCCCGCCCGCCAGCACCCACGTGCCGGTGGGCGGGTTCTCGGCGAGCCGCGTGACGTCCCACTGCTCGCCCGATCCCGCGACGGGGGAGTCGATCAGCAGCAGCTCCTCGCCGAAAGCCCCGGTGCGCACGTCGGTCTCCGGCCCGAGCGCCGTGGCCCTCACCAGTCCGAACGGCAGCTCGGCCAGTTCGTCGAACGCTTCCTTCGGGTAGTCGCCGTGCAGTTGCAACGCGCGAACGCCCGTCTTCAACGCCATCTCGCCCGCCTCGGCGGCCGGGATCCCGCGCACCACGGCGACGGTGAGGACGTCCGCCGGCACCTCGGCGACGAGCCGCGCCGCCAGGTCGACGTCGATCTGGCGCGGGCTGGTCGTGAGCACGAACCCGACGGCATCGGCCCCCGTCTCGACCGCGACGGTGACATCGGACTCGGTGCGCAGACCGCACAGCTTCACGAACACACCACCGATCCTACTGATGTGGCCACGAACGCACTGTCACGCAGCTAACAGTCACAAGCCGATGCGCCGCCCGGTCCTTATTAATGGAAGAGACGGGCAACGGAGGCCGTGATGACTGAACATCAGCTAGCCACTTCGGTTTTGGTGATCGGCAGCGGCGGCGCGGGACTGCGCGCCGCCATCGAACTCGCGGAGAGAGGCGTCGACGTCCTGGTCGTGGGCAAGCGGCCCAAGGCGGACGCGCACACCGCGCTCGCGGCCGGCGGCATCAACGCCGCACTGGCCACGATGGACCCGTCCGACACGTGGCAGCAGCACGCGGCGGACACCATCAAGGAGAGCTACCTGCTCGCCAACCCGGAGATCGTGCGGGTCGTGGCCGAACAGGCGTCGCGCGGCATCGAGGACCTCGAGCGCTACGGCATGCCGTTCGCGCGGGAGGCCGACGGGCGCATCTCGCAGCGGTTCTTCGGCGCGCACACGTTCCGCCGCACGTCGTTCGCCGGCGACTACACCGGGCTGGAGATCCAGCGCACGCTCGTGAACCGGGCCACGCAGCTCGGCATCCCCATCCACGACACCTGCTACATCACGCGGATCCTGGTGCGGGACAACGTGGTGTTCGGCGCGTACGGGTTCGACCTCAACAACGGCAAGCGGTACGTCTTCCACGCGGACGCCGTGGTCCTCGCGGCCGGCGGGCACACCCGGATCTGGCGCCGCACGTCGAGCCGCCGCGACGAGAACACCGGCGACTCGTTCCGCCTGGCCGTGCTCGCGGGCGGCCGGATCCGCGACCCCGAGCTCGTCCAGTTCCACCCGTCCGGCCTGATCGAACCGGAGAACGCGGCCGGCACCCTGGTCTCGGAGGCGGCCCGCGGCGAGGGCGGAATCCTGACCAACGCGTCCGGCGAGCGGTTCATGAACCGTTACGACCCGCAGCGGATGGAACTGTCCACACGCGACAGGGTGGCGCTCGCCGCGTACACGGAGATCAAGGAGGGGCGCGGCACCCCGAACGGCGGCGTGTGGCTGGACGTGTCGCACCTGCCGCGCGAGCAGATCATGCAACGGCTGCCCAGGGTCTACCAGACGCTGCTCGAACTGCAGATGAAGGACATCACGCAGGAGGCCATCGAGATCGCGCCGACCGCGCACTACTCGATGGGCGGCGTGTGGGTGTCGCCCGCGGACCACTCGACGGGCGTGGACGGCCTGTACGCGATCGGCGAGGCGTCCAGCGGCCTGCACGGCGCGAACCGGCTCGGCGGCAACTCGCTCATCGAGCTGCTGGTCTACGGCCGGATCGTCGGCGAGGCGGCTGCCGAGTACTCGACTTCCCTGGACGCGCAACGACGTTCGCGCGTCGCGCTCGGCGAGGCGCGGTCCGAAGTGGACGAGCTGCTCGCCGCCGACGGCCAGGAGAACGTCCGCGCCCTGCAACGCGCGCTGCGCAACACGATGACCGAGCACGCGGGCGTCGTCCGCGACGAAGCCGGTCTGCGCAAGGGACTCGCCGAGCTGGACGAACTGGAGAACCGCATCCGCGACGTCGGCGTGCACCCCGACATCGCCGGGTTCCAGGACCTCGCCCACGCCTTCGACCTGAAAGCCTCGGCGCTCTCCGCCCGCGCGACCCTGGAGTGCGCCCTCGAACGCCGCGAGACCCGCGGCTGCCACAACCGGTCCGACCACCCGGACCTCGACCCCGCCCAGCAGGTGAACCTCGTCTGGGCGGGCCCCGGCCGGGTCGTCCGGGAGGAGATCCCCCCGGTGCCGGACGAGATCGCGTCGCTGATGCGCGAGGTCGACACGGCCGGCAAGCTGGTCGAGTGACCACCGAGGGGCGGGGAGGTCATCCCCGCCCCTCGTGCTCGTCACGGCAGCCGCAACGCCGTGGTGAACAGGAAGGCGCTGTCCTCCAGCGCCTCCACCCGGTGCCGGCGCTGCGGCATCGTCAGCAGGTCGCCGGGCGACGCCTCCCACGAGTCCGGCCCGGCCACCAGCCGTACGCGGCCGAGCAGCACCTGCACGGTCACCTCGCCGGGGTGTTCGTGCTCGTGCAGGTGCTCGCCCGCCCGCAACGCCATCACCGTCTGCCGCAACGCCGCCTCGTGTCCGCCGTGGACGGTCGCGGCACTGCGCCCGCTCGAAGCCTCGCGGGCGATGCCGACGTGGTCGCGCGCCAGCGCGTTCAGCGACGCCTTCACGGCCGGGGCGCCCTGAGGTGTCTGCGCGCCTCCAGTTCGTCCGGCTCGACGACGGTCAGCATCGGCTGGCCGGGCGCGCAGAACATCGTCACGACGAAGACGGATTCCTCGTCCGTGAGGTGGTTGCCGTCCTGGTAGTGGATGACGTCGCCGCCCGGCTCCCAGAACGTCCCGCCCGCGCGGACGACCCGCTCCGGCTCGCCTTCCAGTTCGAACGTGATGGCCCCCTTCACGACGTAGCCGTACGCGGGCCCGGAATGCCGGTGCGGCGGCGCGCCGGGACTGGACGGCGGCAGCGTCACGAGGATCGTCATGGCCTCGGCGCCGTCCGGGATCTGCGGCGCGCCCGGCACGGTGCCGATGACGTCGATCTTCGGCGGCGGGCCGCTCTTGCCGGGGTTGTCCAGGTGGTGGGTGTGGTCGTGGCTCATGTCAGAAAAGACCACGCAGCACACCGGTTTGTGACAACGTCGGGATTCCCGCCGAGAGGAAGACCGTTGTCCGAGGAGATCGCGGGCTGGGAGCTGTCCCGCCACGGCCGCGAGGAGACCTACCGCAAACGCTTGGCCAACGGCATCACCGTCCGCGCCCGCTGGGACGGGACCGGCACGGTCGAGGCGTACGCCGAGCCCGCCGGCGTCGGACGCACGCTCACCAGCAGTCGCAAGGAGTTTCGCGACAAGGAGGCGTTCTTCACCGCCGCGCGGCTCGTCGTCGACATGGCCGCGAACCTGCCGTCGTTCCGCGCGGGCGCCGAGACGCACGCGGACCACGCGCTGACCGGCGAGGTGGCCGGGTCCGTCGCGGCGATGCCGGGATCGGGCGGACTACCGGAGGCCGAGCTGACCTTCACGCTCACCGACGGGCGTTCGGTCACGCTGATCCTCACCGAGGACCAGTCGAACGACCTCACGTCGAGCATCCACTCGCTCAGCAAGCACGTCTGGTCCGAGCAGCACGAGGAAGAGTCCGCGCCGGAGATCGAGGCCGAGGTGCCGGACGTCAGCGAGATCGACGCCGGACCGGACACCGCGCACGAGCTGATGACTGTGCTGGAGCAGCGGTTCGGCGTCACGCGCGACTTCCTGCTCGCCCACGTCGACTTCTCCGCCGTGGTCGTCGTCGGCGAACCGGCGGTCAGCACGCTGCTGGAGCGCGCGGACGAACTCGCCGAGGCCATCGCGCCGAAGTGGTTCCCCGGCGCGACCGAACGGCCCGGCGAGATCTGGGTGGTGCTGTACCGCGACTCGACGCGCTGACGGCAGGCCGCGCTCAGCAGCGTTTGGTCCGCACAACGCCCCGGCTCGACTCCACGTTCACGAAGCTGAGCCGGTCGGGGTCGGCGGCACCGGGCGTGACGCGGACCTCGGCGTTGATGTTGATGTTGCGCTTCTCGCCGCACGGCACCCACTGGACCTCGGTCGCGTCCGGGCGGTAGCGGTTCTGCCAGTCGCCGCTGAACGGCCCGGTGAACTGCCGGGTCACCGTCGCGGTGGGCGAGGTGCCCTGCAGGTAGGTGCTGATCCGGCTCAGCCCGGTCGCGCCGTCCTGCAGGTGCGCGTAGCCCTCGTAGGTGGTGCGCGCCAGGCCGTAGGTGTAGCCCTGTGGCGCGTTCACCCGCAGGTTGACCTGGCAGTTCTTGCGCTGGTCGAGCGGGGACGAGCCACCGCCCGCCCGGGCCAGGAACGTGTGGTAGCCGATCGTGAACGCCCTGTCGTCCGTCTGGACGTCGGCGTCACCGGCCGGGCAGCCCGAACCGTTGACGGTGACGACCTCGAGGAACGGCGCCGGCTGCTCGGCCGGTGCCAGAGCGGACAGGGCGATGAGTGTTGCCGCTGCCGTGGTGAGCATGGTGAACCTCTCCGAGGAGTCGTGGCGGCGGCCTCAGACGGTAGCGGCGATGCGCCTGACGGTTCCCTGACGATTCACGGCTTGAAGGGCAGCAGTTCCTCCTCGACACCGGGCCTGACCACCACGCACGTCGACTCCGGCACCTCCTGCCACGCCCCGACCAGATCGCCGAGCGGTTCGGACACGACCAGCCGCGAATCATCGGTGAGGTCGTGCAGCGCCGGGTTGTCCGGGTACTGGCGGCGCAGGGTCGACACGTCGGTGCTGTGGAACAACGACCGCGACTTGCCGCGGCTCGAGTACCGGAACGCCCAGGTCGTGGAGCCGTCCGTGACCGCGACCGTCATCTGGACCGGGTACTCCACGCCCGCCCGCCGTCCGACGTCCTCGACGAACTCGACCATGCGCGCCACTGCGGCCGGCGGGTCCTGCTCCAGCCCGAAGCTGACGGCGAGGTAGAACATGATCTCCGAGTCCGTCGACCCCTCGATCAGCGGGAACAGCACGGGGTCGATCGCCAGCATCAGCTCGCGCCGCACCAGCGGGAACTTCGCGATCAGCCCGTTGTGCATCCACAGCCAGCCGCCGTGCCGGAACGGGTGGCAGTTCGACCGCTGCACTGCCCCGCCCGTGGAGGCCCGCACGTGCGCGAACACCCGGTCGACGGTGATCTGCGCGGACAGTTCCCGCAGGTTGCGGTCGTTCCACGCCGGTTCGGTGCTCAGGAAGAGACCGGGCGTGCTGGTGCTGCCGTACCAGCCGATGCCGAACCCGTCACCGTTCACGGCCGTCGCGCCCAGCCGGGCGTGCTTCGACTGCATGACGAGCGAGTTCTCCGGCGCGTAGAGCAGTTCCTCCAACAGGACCGGCGAACCGGAATACGCGAGCCACCTGCACATGTCGAACCTCCTGAACACCCAGCGCTACATGGGAACACGTAGCAGAGGGGAAGGGGAGGTTTGCGGCGACGCGCCCCCTCGGGCAGCATGGCGGGGGTGACGGTCCCTCCCGGCTTACGGCCCCCGCCCTACGAACAGCCGCGCGGGAACTTCGAGACGATCGAGGTGTACGCGCCCGTCGCGCAGGTACCGGTCCCGGCCGAGCCCGCCCCGGAGCCCGAGGACCGCTCCGACCTCGCCGTCATTGGCCCGATCGCCGCGCTCGTGCTCGCCCTGACGATCAGCACCCTGATCCTCGAGCACCCGGCCGCCCGCGCCGTCGCCGCCGGTCTCGCCACCATCGGCCTGGTCGTGGCCGTCGCGCTCATGCTGATGAGCAGGAAGCCGCAGCCCGGCCGGCACGTGGCCCGGCACGCCATCGACCCCGAGGCGACCGAGCGGATCGCTCCTCCCGGCTGGGGCGCGACCGACCGGCGCCGGTGACGGGCGCCGATCGGTTCCCGAAAGCTCACTTCAGGGTCGCGAGACCGGCCTTCGCGTACTTTTCGTCCAGGTCGCCGCTGGGCGCGCCACCGACGCCGATGCCCGCGACGGACGTGCCGTCGACCGCCACCGGCACGCCGCCGCCCAGGAACAACGTGCCGGGGATGTCCCGCAGCGTCGCGCCCTGGCCCGTGACGCGACCGGCGAGCTCCGAGGTCGGGGCGTTGAACGACACCGCGGTGAACGCCTTGCGGCGCGCCGACTCCTCGGTCTGCGGGCCCGCGCCGTCACCGGCGAGCAGCACCACGACGTCGCCGCCGCGGTCCACGACGGCGACCGTGACGCGCTGGTTCTCCTTCTCTGCGGCGTCGAGGGTGGCCTGGGCGGCCCTGATCGCCGCGTCGATGGTCAGCACCTTCTCCGTGCGGGTGGTGGTGCGCTGGTCGGCTGCCGCGTAGCCGCCGCCGATGCTCAGCACGACGAGGGTGGCGACTGCGATCTTCTTGAGGTCCATGGCCACCACGGTGCTCCGGTCCGGGCGGCTTTCCCTGGTGGTGACGGTTGAACCTCGGTTCAACCCATCGGTTGACCCGTGGCGGTGCGTCTCTCGCCTACAGTCGCCGACGTGTGGCTGCACAGGGCGATGCACGCGGGTTTCTCCGTGCTGCTGACGGCGTCGGCGGCGCGGTACGTCGCGTACCACGGCGCCGATCTCGTCGTGCTCGGCCTCGCTCTCGCGCTGGCGCTCGGTTATCCCGCGAGCGTGCGGTGGACGCGGGCGTTGCCGCTCGTGCTCGCCGTGTGGCTGGTGCTGGTGTGGCTGGCGCCGAGCTTCGGCTGGTGCGCGATCCCGTTGTTCTTCCAGTGCCTGCGCCAGCTCCGGCCCCGCGTGGCGCTGCCGATCGCGGCCGTGCTGACCGCGGCCGTCGTGCTGGCCCAGATCAGGCTGGCGGCGACGTTCGACTGGTCGCTGGTGCTCGGCCCGGTCGGTGTCGCGGTGCTGACGGCGGCGGTGTTCTTCGACCGCGCCCGGCTGCTGCACGAGGCCGGGGTGCTGGAGGAACGCCAGCGCCTCGCGCGCGAGATCCACGACACCCTCGCCCAGGGCTTCTCCAGCATCAACCTCCTGCTGTCGCTCGGGGAGTCCGAGAAGGCCGCCGAGGTCGCGCGCGAGAACCTGGGGGAAGCGCGGCGGTTCGTCCGCGACCTGTCACCGATCCACGGCACGCTGGTCGACGCGCTGCACCGGCTCTGCCCGCACGTGGAGGTGGACGGCGACCCGTACGCGCTGAGCGTGCAGACGGAGGTGGCGTTGCTGCGGGTCGCCCAGGGCGCGGTCGCGAACGTCGCCGAGCACGCGCGAGCGAGCAGGGTGGCGATCACCCTGTCGTACCTGGGAGACGCGGTGACGCTCGACGTGGTGGACGACGGCCGGGGCTTCGACCCGGCGCAGGTGAGGACGGCGGACGGCCGCGGCTACGGGCTGGCGTCCATCCGCGGGCGCATCACCGAGCTGGGTGGCACCGTGTCCGTGGAAAGCGCGCCAGGGGAGGGAACCGCTGTGGCCGTGACGGTGCCGACGCCATGAGGGTGCTGGTGGTGGACGACCACCCGGTGGTCCGGTTCGGGCTCGTCGGCCTGCTGTCACGCGACTTCGAGGTGGTCGAGGCCGCGACCGGGGAGGAGTCGGTGACCAGGGCGTCCACTGTGGACGTCGTGCTGATGGACCTCCAGCTGGGCAAGGGCATCGACGGCGTGGAGGCCACCCGCAGGATCCGCGCGCTGGAGAACCCGCCGCAGGTCGTGGTGCTGACGACCTACGACTCGGACGCCGACATCGTGCGCGCGGTCGAGGCCGGTGCGATCGGGTACCTGCTCAAGGACTGCGGTCCTGAAGACCTGGCCGAGGCCGTGCGCACGGCGTCTACGGGCCAGACCGTGCTCTCGCCGGACATCGCGCAACGGCTGCTGCGCCAGGTCCGCGGCCCCGCGCCGAAGCTCAGCAAGCGCGAGGTGCAGATCCTGGAGCACCTCGCCCGCGGCCTGTCGAACCGGGAGATCGCGAAGGAGCTGTTCATCAGCGAGGCCACGGTGAAGACGCATCTGGTGCGGATCTTCGTCAAACTCGGCGTGGAGACCAGGACGGCGGCCGTGACGACCGCCGTCGAACGCAAGCTGATCCGGCTTTAGTGGCGTGACCCGGAACGTTGGCTGGGTAATTCACGCTCAGCAGGACACCTCGCGACACCGCCAGCCAGTACGAGGACGTGGGGGCGGCGCCGCGATGCGCCCGTCTGACCGCGAATTCGCCCGGCAACGTTCCGGGCCACGCCACTAGTAGCGTGTCGCTGCTTAGTTATGGAGTCTTTGGCTGGGAGGCTGTTGTCATGGCCTCCCAGTTGAAGCGGCCGGTCACGTTGTCGGCGCGGGATCGTGAAGAATTGCTCCGGCTGACCACCACGGGCGT
>NZ_QQAU01000016.1:243011-256939 GCF_003350445.1 Lentzea flaviverrucosa | reverse complement strand
GGCAACGCGATCAAGGCCAACGACGCCAACGTCATCTGTGGTGGCGTGAAGACCGCCAACGCCACCGTCTACCTCATCGACTCGGTCCTGATGCCTGCCTGACATCCCCCGCAGGACAACTGGGCACCCACGTCTCCGGCGTGGGTGCCCAGTTCTGTGCGCGTCCACTGTGGACTTCGACAAACCATTGCGTGTGAGCCAATCCACTCGGCTGCCAGCTCCGAACAACAGGTGTGAAGGCAACACGATCCGTCCTCATCGGCCTTGTGTCGGTGGCCGTGGCGTTGGCGGCAGGGCATCTCGTCGCGGGACTGGTGAGTCCGCTGGCCTCGCCGTTCCTCGCGGTCGGCAACACCGCGATCGACCTGACCCCTCATCCGGTCAAGGACTTCGCGATCCGCACGTTCGGCGAGAACGACAAGCTGGTGCTGCTCGGCGGCATGGCGGTCGTGCTCGCGGGGCTGGGTGTGGTGGCGGGGCTGCTGTCGCGCCGCAGTCCGTGGCCCGGCACCGCCGTCGCCGCGCTGCTCGGCCTCCTCGGCATCGCCGCGGTGCTGGCCAGGCCGACGACGTCCGGCTGGTCGGTGCTCGCCCCGCTGGCGAGCCTCGTGGCCGGTGTCGCCGCTTTCCGCTGGCTGTGGTCCCAGGCGGCGCTCGCGGTCGTGCCGGAGCGGCGCAGGTTCCTGCTGTCGACCGCGGCGATCGCGGTGGGTGCAGGGGTCTCCGCGCTCGGCGGTCAGCTGCTCGCGGGCCGGGTGGACGTCGAGGGCTCCCGGCGTGCGATCAGGTTGCAGCCCAGGGA
Organism: Lentzea flaviverrucosa; assembly: GCF_003350445.1. Classification (NCBI taxonomy): domain Bacteria; kingdom Bacillati; phylum Actinomycetota; class Actinomycetes; order Pseudonocardiales; family Pseudonocardiaceae; genus Lentzea; species Lentzea flaviverrucosa. Next base: position 256,137 of record NZ_QQAU01000016.1, on the reverse strand, counting down.
GACCGCGCCGGAGATCCCGTTCGACGCCGACTTCGTCCGTGAAGGCACACCGGAGTTCATCACGCCGAACTCGAAGTTCTACCGCGTCGACACCGCGCTCACCGTGCCCCGTCTGCGCGCCGAGGACTGGCGCATGCGGGTGCACGGCATGGTGGACAACGAAATGGTGCTCACCTACGACGACCTGCTGCGGCGTCCGCTGGTGGAGAAGACGATCACGCTGGTGTGCGTGTCCAACGAGGTCGGCGGCCCGTACATCTCCACGTCGAACTTCATCGGCGTCTCCCTGCCCGACCTGCTGCGGGACGCGGGTGTCCGTCCCGGTGCCGACCAGCTCGCGACGCGCAGCGTGGACGGCTGGACGTGCGGCACCCCGGTCGACTCGATCATGGCGCCGGGCTCGAACGCGATGCTGGCGCTGGGGATGAACGGCGAGCCGTTGCCGATCGAGCGCGGCTTCCCCGTCCGCATGGTCGTGCCGGGCCTCTACGGCTACGTCTCGGCGACGAAGTGGCTGGTGGACGCCGAACTCACCACCTTCGACGCGTTCGACCCGTACTGGGCGCAGCGCGGCTGGGGTAAGAAGGCCCCGGTCAAGGTGATGTCGAGGGTGGACCGGCCGAAGTCCTTCGAGAGGGTGCCGGCGGGCAGGTTCGTCGCGGCGGGCATCGCCTGGGCCCAGCACACCGGCATCGACCGCGTCGAGGTCCGGGTCGACGGAGGGCTCTGGCAGGAGGCGACGCTGAGCCGTGAGGTCAACGTCGACACGTGGCGGATGTGGCGCGTGGAGCTGGACCTGAAGGAAGGCAACCACACCGTGGAATGCCGTGCCACCGACCGCAAGGGCTACACCCAGACCAACGAGCGCGCCGCCCCGATCCCGGACGGCGCGACCGGCTGGCACTCCATGGTCTTCACCTCGGTGGCGTGAAGACCGCCGACGCCACCGTCCGCCTCATCGACTCGGTGCTGCTGACCGCCTGACATCTCCAGGAAGGCAGTACCGGACTCCGGGAACCGCGCTGTGCGTGCGGTTTCCGGAGTTTTTTTCGTCTGCCCGGGTAGTCACTCCATCAGGTGGATCGGGCGGTGCAGCCGATCCGGAACCCCCGCGTCGCACGGATGTAGGAGGCGCGGATCCGCCAGATGCGGTTCAGCCGGCTCGGGACGGCGCCACGCACGCCCCTGTGCGTCCGCAGTTCCAACCGGACGCACAGGGGCGTTCCCGCAATGGTGATCACTGTGCGTTGACATGTAGTCCGCGATCTTGTGTCATAAAGTAGTCGTGAATTGATGTTTCGAATTAATTCATGTCTTTGAGCTGCGACAACTAAATTGCTTCCACTTTCGAGTGAACCGGTGTCCGTGGGGTGTCGAATACCCGGATGTACAGGTGCTGATTCGTCGAAAGGGGGTGATTACATGAAGTCGACATGCTCCACAACTCTGCGGCGGACGCTCGGTGTGGCCGGGTTCCTGATCGGATTCGGTCTCCTGTCCGCCGGAGTGGCGAGTGCCAACGAGGGTGACCAGCCCGGCCTGCTGGGCGGGGTCGCCACTCTCGTCGCCCCCGTGACCGACGCGCTCGCGCCGGTCACGCACGACGTCACCGCGGTGACCGACCCGGTGGTGCGGCCGGTGCTCAAGTCCGTCGCGCCGGTGACCGAACCGGTGCTGGCTCCGCTGGCACCGACCGTGGACACCGTCGTGCGGACCTTGGGTCCGGTGTTGGAGCCACTCCAACCCGCGGCGGCGCCGGTGCTCGCCCCTGTGGCGCGCACGGTGCAGGACGTGCCGTTGGTGCCACAGATCGTGAAACCGCTGGTGGCGCAGCCGTCTGACCGGGCTGCAGTTCCACCGCCGGCCGCTGAGCAGTCCATGCCGGAAGTACCACGGGCACCGGCCGTCGTGCCGGAGACCCACGCCGCGGCGCTGCCCGGCTGGGTCGCTGCGGCAGTCACCCCACGGCAGCAACAGGTGTACGCACCTGACGTGGCACCACCCGTCGAGGCACCCCAGAGGCAGTCGCCTGACGTGCCGTTCGCCCTGCCCGGCACGACAGGATCGGCGTCGTCGAACGGATCGGCGAGCCAGGCCGTGTCGGACCTCCCGGCGGGATCGGGAATTCGGCCGCACGGCGAGTCGCTCGTCGTGAACCGGGACCACCAGGTCCACGGGTCGTGGTGTTATTACTACGGCCGCAACCATCCCAGTTGACCAGTCCTGCCAACCAAGCCGACCAGATCACCAAGCTTGATTGACGGGAAGGTTCGACAATGCGCAACTCTGTGCGACGCGGCTTGCTGGCCGCAGCGTTCTCGGGAGGATTCCTCCTGTTCGGAACGGCGATGGCAAGCGCTGACACCGGAGGCAACGGTCTCCTCGGCGGCGTCGGTGACGTCGTGAACTCGGTCGTGAACGCCGGCAACGGCGGGAATTCGGGCAACGGCGGCAACGCCACCAGCTCGAACAACGCCACGACCGGTAACTCGGGCAACTCCGGGAACTCCGGCGCCACCGGCGGCAACACCGCCTACGGCGTGTGCGTGCTGGCCGAGTGCCACACGAACGTCAGCTCGGGGGACTCGGGTGACACCGGTGCCACGGGTGCGACCGGAGACGCTTCCAACCACAGCAACACCGTGGGCGGGAACTCCGGTCCTGCCGGCAACGGCGGCGATGCCACCGCGGCCGGTCGTGCGCAGAACGCCGGTGCGACCGCGGGCAACGGTGGCAACTCGGGCAACGGCGGCAACGCCACGAGCTCGAACACCGCGCGGTCGGGCGACTCCGGTGACTCGGGCGACTCGGGTGACACCGGCGGCAACAGCGCCTACGGCGTCTGCTTGCTGGCGAAGTGCCACACGAACGTCAGCTCGGGCGACTCCGGTGACACCGGTGCCACGGGTGCGACCGGCAACGCTTCCAACCACAGCAACACCGTGGGCGGGAACTCCGGCCCCGCCGGTGACGGCGGCGACGCGGCGGTCATGAACAAGGACCAGAAGTGGGGCCACCACGACAAGTGGAACAACCACGGCAAGTCCGGTTCGACCGAGGCCACCGCGGGCAACGGCGGGAACTCGGGCAACGGTGGCAACGCCACCAGCTCGAACAACGCCACGACCGGTGACTCGGGCAACTCCGGGAACTCGGGCGACACCGGCGGCAACAAGGCCGTCGTCCGCACCACCGGTTCCGAGCGCGGCCACGGCTGGTCCTGGAACAGCACCAAGTCCTGGACCAACGTGACGTCGGGCGACTCCGGCGACACGGGTGCCACCGGCGTGACCGGTGACGCGGGAAACCACAGCGTCACCAAGGGCGGCAACTCCGGCCCGGCCGGTGACGGCGGCCACGCCTGGGCAATGACCGAGCAGGGCAAGTCCTGGAACCACGGCAAGTGGAGCAAGCACGGCAACTCCGGCTCCACTGAGGCCACCGCGGGCAACGGCGGTAACTCGGGCAACGGTGGCAACGCCACCAGCTCGAACAACGCCACGACCGGTGACTCGGGCAACTCCGGGAACTCGGGCGACACCGGCGGCAACACGGCAGTGGTGAAGACCGAGAACAAGCACCAGAAGTGGTCCGGCCACCGCGGCGACGACTGCCACGGCTGGAAGCACCACAACGGCTGGAAGCACGACTGGAAGAACCACGGCACCAAGTCCTGGACCGAGGTCACCTCGGGCGACTCCGGTGACACCGGCGCCACCGGTCCGACCGGCGACGCGTCCAACCACAGCACCACGGTCGGTGGCCACTCCGGTCCCGCAGGCGACGGCGGCGACGCCCAGTCCTGGACCCACGGGAAGCACTCCGTGAAGGCGTGACCACCAGGTGATCACAGGGCGGGGCCGGCATCTGCCGGTCCCGCTCTTCGCTGTCCGGCGATGTGTCTTCCTCTGCCGGCGGGGTAGCCGAAAAGAGGAGAACGCGATACCGGACGAGGAGGAACCGTGTCGATCAACGCCGACGCCCAGACGGTGACGGGTACGAAGGACAAGGACTACAACATCATCTGGTTCGTGGAAGCCTGCCTGAGCAACGCCCTGCGGCTGGAGACCTACGTCCAGGACGCGGAGAGCGCGGGCGACTCGGACCTGGCGGAGTTCTTCCGCCGCGCACAGGGCGAAAGCCGCAAGGGCGCCGAGCAGGGCAAGGAACTGCTCGCACAGCGACTCGGCAAGTAGCGAGCAGTTAGTCCGATGTGGACTGTCAGGCCGACCGAGCCAGTGCTTCTCCGAGCGTCGGGTGGACGCGGAACACGGTGTCCATGCCGGAGAACTGGAAAGTTCTGAGCACTGCCGCCCGGTCGGCCACCACGCGCAGGTCCTCCGCGCACCGGTGAGCGTCCAGCAGGGCGCCGATGCCGGAGGAGTCGAAGAAGGTCACCTCACGCAGGTCGACGACGAGCACGACGGGCGACTGCGACAGCTGGGTCGTCAGTTCCGCGCGCAGGAGCGGTGCGGTGACGATGTCGACCTCACCCGCGACGGCGACGATCGGAACGCCGTCCTGCCGTGAGCCGCGCACCGAGCAAATGGGCGTTCCAAGTTCTTCCTCCAGCACGGTGACTCCACTCTGTGGTGGTGGGACGTTCACCGAGCTGCTGGCTGAACTCGACGGCGGACTGCGGAACCTCCCCCCACGGTAAGCCCTGACAGCACGGTCCACAACGCGAAGTCACAGGTTGCGCCCCAGCGGCCGGTGCGGGGATCGCCTACGGTGGGCCGGGGGTTCAAAAAGCAGCACCCGGTCAACCCCGCTGCCGTCATCGGTGTCCGCCGGACGGGAAGGAGACGATCCGAGGTGCCGCAGATGCCGCCCAGTGCCGAGGACTGGAACGTCGACCGGTCCAGGTTCACGACCGATGCCGAGAAGGCGATCGCGTCCGGCCAGACGCCCACGCGCGACCACGGGGCGCCACTCGGGCCGCTGGCCCAGCAGTTCGCGACCCTGACCTACTCGCTGCTCGACGCCACCACTGCGGGGGAGGTGCTGCAGCAGATCGTCCAGGCCGCGGTGCGGGTCGTGCCGGGCGCGGACATGGTCAGCGTCACCCTGCGGTCACGGGACGGCAAGTTCCACACGCCGGTGGAGACCGACCGGATCGCGATCGAGCTCGACCAGCTGCAGTACGAGCTGCGGGAAGGCCCCTGCCTCGACGTCGCGGATCCGGAAGGCCCCGCCGTCGCGGAGGCGCCCGACCTGGCCGCCACGTCGTCCTGGCCCCGGTTCGGCCCGGCGGCCGCCGCACGGGGCATGGGCGCGGTGTTGTCCACGGCGCTGCTGCCCGGTATCGCGTCGCCCCGGCTGTCCGGCGCGCTGAACGTCTACTCCCGCCGGAGCCACGGTCTCGGCGAGACGGACCACGCGGTCGCGTTGCTGCTGGCCACACACGCTTCCCTGGCGCTCGCCCACACCGAAGCCGTCGACATCGCCACCCTGCAGGCCGAACAGCTGCGCCGCGCGATCGACTCGCGCGACGTCATCGGTCAGGCCAAGGGAATTCTCATGGCGCGCCGCGGCCTGACCGCCGACGACGCGTTCGACCTGCTGCGCCGCTCCTCGCAGCACCTCAACGTCAAGCTCGTCGAGCTCGCCGAGACCGTCGCCGGCCGTCACGGCGAGCTGGATCTGCCCTGATCCCGCTGACGTGATGAGGTGCGCGAAGGGGACGGGGTTCGTAGGCTGGGGCTCGACGCATGACCGTCGGCCAGAGGAAGGCTGTTGGACGGGCAACGCCGGGACCGGCTCCTAGAGCAGGTGCTCGAGTGCAGGACGACTTCAGGGCGCGCGGATTTAGGGCATGCCCTTAGCGCCGTGTGCGTGCGCGCGCTGCCGGACGTCGACGGCGCCGCGCTGGTCTTCTACAGCGACCTCCGCGCTCAGGAACTGGTCGGTGCCAGTGATCAGTGGGCGGCGGGCATCGAGGAAGCGCAGTACACCGTGGGCGAGGGACCGGGCTTCGCGTCGGTCGCGGCGCACGGCCCGGTGCTGGTCCCCGACCTCAGCTTCGAGGAGGTGCGGTGGCCGCTGTTCGCCGGGACCGCACGGGGCGCCGGTCTCGCGGCCGCGTTCTTCTTCCCGCTGCAGATCGGCGCGATGCTGCTCGGCACGCTCGGGCTGTACCGCCGGCGGCCCGGTGTGCCGGCCGCGGAGTTCGTCTTCGAGGCGGCACTGCTCGCCGACCTGATCTCGCACAAGCTGCTCCTGCAGAACGAGCAGATGGCGAACGAGGAACGGATCTGGCTGGAGACGTCGTACCAGGACGTCAACATGGCGACCGGAATGCTGGCCGTGCTGCTGCGGATCAGCCTGGAGCACGCGTTCCTGCGGTTGCGGGCACACGCTTTCGCCACGGGCAGGTCGGTCGTGGACGTGGCCGGTGACGTGCTGGCCCGGCGTCTTCCTCTCGACCGGCTGACCGACTGACCGCGCGTGATCTGTCCGAAACGGACACCGAGCCGGTGCTGATGGCCGATCCGCGGGGTGGGCTGAGCGTCGTGCCGGCATCCGACGAGCGGTCCGAACCTGGAAACGCTCAACAACCGAAGCCCGCCGCCTCGTCTTCTGCTGTGCCACGAGGAATCAGGCACCGGTCCACGACATCACCGGTGGCGACCTCGACGCGGCCGCGTTGCGAGGCCGCTGAGCCGGTCACCGCCCCGTGCCGCGCAGAGGTGCGCCCGCGTCGTGCAGGTGGCGCAGCACCTGGGCGTAGGAGCGGACCATGGTGGTCTTGCTGTACGGGATGCCCTGGCGCGCGCAGAAGTTCTCGACGACGGGCTGTGCGCGGCGCAGGTTCGGCCTTGGCATGTGCGGGTAGAGGTGGTGCTCGATCTGGTGGTTCAACCCGCCGAGCAGGGCGTCGACCCAGCGGCCGCCGGTGACGTTGCGGGAGGTCAGCACCTGCTTGTGGAGGTGGTCGAGGCGCTGGCCCTCGGCGATGATCGGCATTCCCTTGTGGTTCGGCGCGAACGAACAACCCAGGTAGACGCCCATCAGACCCTGGTGCACGGCGATGAACACGACGGCTTTCAGCGGTGAGAGCACCAGGAACACCGCCACCAGGTAGGCGGCCAGCGGCACGATCTGGAGCGCGGCCTCACGCCACGGGTTGCGCAGTTCCTTGCGGAACAGGGCGACCAGGCCGGAGATCCGCAGCACGGCGGCCTCGGCGAGCAGCAGCGGGAAGAAGAGGAACGCCTGGTGCTTGGTGATCCAGCCGTACACACCGCGTTTGCCGTGCGCCTGCGCACGGCTGAAGGCGAGGGCGTGGATCTCGATGTCCGGGTCCTGGCCCTCGTGGTTGGGGTTGGCGTGGTGGCGGTTGTGCTTGGCCACCCACCACTGGTAGCTGATGCCGGTGAGACTGCCGTGCAGGTGCCCGACCACGTCGTTGTTGCGGTGACTGCGGAAGATCTGCCGATGTCCCGCGTCGTGCCCGATGAACGCGAGCTGCGTCGACGCCACGGCCAGGGCCACCGCGAGGAGCATCTGCCACCAGGAGTCGCCCAGCAGGACGAACGTCACGGCGATCGCGCCGAGCAGCACGCCGTTGATCGCCATGCGCAGCGCGTAGTAGCCGCGGCGGCGGTCCAGCAGTCCGGCTGTCTTGAGCTCCTTGGTCAGACGGGCGAAGTCGCTGCCCCGAGGACGTTCGGCTGTGGTGGGTAGTACGTCTTGGGTCGAGGTCATCTACCTGCTCCGGTTCTCGGTTCGTCGGCTTCGGTGTCCAGGCCGGGTTCGTCCGGCCCGGACTCCTCAGGTTCGCTGGTGTGCACGTCGGCGGGTGCCACTTGTTCGTCCGCCTCGCTCAGCAGCGAGCGGATCGCGGAGTTGAGCACCGCCAGCAGTGGTACCGCGAGCAGGGCGCCCGCGATGCCGGCGACGAGCAGTCCGGACGCGATGGCCAGCACCACCGCGAGAGGGTGCAGCTTGACCGCGCGTCCCAGCAGGAACGGTTGCAGGACATGGCTTTCCAGCTGGTTCACGGCTACGACGATGATCAGCGCGATCGCGGCGGTCACCGGGCCGTTCGCGACGAGTGCGATGAGAACGGCCACACCGCCCGCCACCACGGCACCGAAGATCGGGACGAACGCGCTGATGAACACCAGCGCTGCCAACGGAACCGCCAGCGGCACCTTCAGCACGGCCAGTCCGATGCCGATGCCGAGCGCGTCCACCACGGCGACCGCGCCGGTCGCGCGGACGTAGCTGACCAGAGCGGCGAGACTGCGCCTGCCCGCGACGTCCACCCGCCTGCGGGGTCCGCCGGGGACGACGCGGATGAGGAACTGCCAGATCCGCGGGCCGTCGTAGAGGAAGAACGCGAGCGCGAACAGCACCAGCAGCATCTCGACGAGGGTCTCGCCGACCGTCGCGGCCGTGGTGAGAGCGCTTGTCGTGATGCCGGTCTGGTTGTCCTGCAGGGTTTTCACGATCCGGTCCGCGAACTCGCGCAGCTGGCTCTCGCTGAGCTGCAACGGTCCGTTGACGAGCCAGCCGGACACCGCGTCGATGCTGCGGGCCAGCTGCGCCGCGAGGTCCGGCACGCCGTTGACGAAGGTCACCACGACGAACGTGAGCAACCCGCCGAGCACCGCCAGTCCGCCGACGAGCACCACAAAAGTCGCGAGTCCGCGGGGAAACCGTTTCGCCATAAGGAAACCGACGGCCGGTGCGAGCAACGCCGCCAGCAGCAACGCGATCGCGAGCGGCACGACGAGGGACGCCAGCCTGCCGAAGATGACGCCGACGACGTAGAGCGAAGCCACCACGACTAGGAAGCGCCAGCCCAGTGCCGCACTGACGCGCAGGGCGGAGGGGATCGGGTCCCGCGTGGGAGAAGTGTCCCCGCGGTCGGTCATCACGACGGCTGTACCTCCGGAGTCGGTCTCCGACGCCGGGGGCTGGGGTCATCGGTGGAGCGGCGGTGCGCTCTGGCGCGCCTGCCAGGGGGTTCCCCGCCACCCGGTCCACAAACCCGGATGAGCTGTGGAAACAGCCTCTCCGTTTTCAGGAACGCTCGTTCTTGACTGATCGTTCCTGAAAGCGCTACGGTCTTCACATGGGACGACGAAGGTCTTTCGACGTGGACGAGGCCGTGGAGTCGGCGGCGGAGCTGTTCGCCCGCCGTGCCTACGACGGTGTCTCCATCGACGACCTGGTCACTCGACTCGGAGTGCACCGCAACAGCCTCTACGGCGTGTTCGGCAGCAAGCGCGGCCTGTACCTGGCGGCGTTGCGCCGTCACGTCGAGCAGGACGTTCGCCCGCACCTGGCCCGTGCCGCGCAGCCGGAACACGTGCCGGCGTGGGACTTCCTGCTGGTGGCCGCGGTCGATCGCGCGCCCGACGACCCCGAGGTCGCCGGCCTGGTGTCGGCGGTCTTCGCCGAGCTCGACGAGGCGACGGGCGACCCGCGCGCCACCGAGGTGCTGCTGGGCCGATGGCTGCGCGGCCGGCCGGACGCCGTGCGTCACGGGGAGGCCGCGTCCGAAGTCCCCACCATTCGTGAGGCGCCGGAAACGGTGCCCGGTAAGGAGATCTGACATGGCGACGATCAGCGTGCAGGGCCAGGACCTGGTGGTGGAGATGAACGGCCTGGACAAGTTGTGGTCGTTGAAGAGCAAGCTGACCATCCCGCTCGCACACGTTCGCGGTGCCACGCTCGATCCGGGAATCCTGGGGGAGCCGAAGGGGATTCGGGCACCGGGCACGCACCTGCCCGGCGTGATCACGGCCGGCACGTTCCACCAGGACGGCGAAAAGGTCTTCTGGGCGGTCCGCGACGCGCAGAAGGCGGTGGTCGTGGAACTGGCGGACGAGCACTACACCCGTCTGGTCGTCGAGGTCGACGACCCCCGCGCGGTGGTGGCCATGGTCGAACAGGCGACGAGCCGATGATCGTCAAGGTCGCCGCGGCACTCGTGGCGGCGGCCTTCGCCGCCGGCATCACTCCCGCCGCGGCCGGCGGCCACGACTTCACGGCCTGGTTGCCCGCACGCGACGAGCAGGTGTCGTTCGTGGTCGAGGGCACGACCACCTACGGGACGCTCCACGTGCCGGCGCGGCGGCGCGGTGAACGCCTGCCCGCCGCCCTGCTGCTGCCGGGCAGCGGCCCCACCGACCGCGACGGCAACCAGCCGCCGTCGCTCGTGCCGAACACCCTCCGCGACCTCGCCGGCGCACTGGACCGCGCTCGGGTGGTGACCCTCCGGTTCGACAAGTACGGAACTGGCCGCACGGGACTGGGAGCCTGGGCCGGGCGCCCCCAGGACATCGACTACCCGGCCTTCGTGCGCCAGGCCGCGGCAGCCCGCGACTTCCTGCAACGCCGCGCGGAGGTGGCCCGGCACAGGGTGGCCCTGGCCGGTCACAGCGAAGGAGGCATGACGGCACTGGTCCTCGCCGCGCAGGCACCTCGCCACGAGCGTGCCGCTGCCCTGATCATGCTCCAGCCCCAGGCGCTGCGGCTGCTGGACGTGCTCGCCCTGCAACTGCACGACCAGATCAGGCAGCTCGTCGAGGCCGGAGGGCTGACCGAGCAGGAAGCGGGGGGCATCGACCGGGCGGTCGACGCGGCCGTCGCGGACCTGCGAGGTGGCCGCGCCGTCGACACGACGGCCATGCCGGCACCGCTCGCCGCGCTCTTCGGGTCGCTGGCGGGACCGAACCGCCGGTTCGTGACGACGGACGACGCGGTCTTCCCGCCCGACGTCGCCCGCAGGCTGCCGAGGATGCCCGTGCTCCTGACCTGCGGCGAGCTGGACCCCCAGGTGCCCTGCCACACGACCGACCAGCTCGCGTCCGTCGTGGGTCACCGCGTGGTGCTGCCCGGTGTGGGCCACGCCATGACCACCGCCGACGGGACGTTCTCGCCCGTTCTGACCGGGGAGCTCAGCGCCCTGCGGTGGTGACGGTAACAATTCGGTTGAGCCGATGAACCTCTCCGTACGTACTCCCGTTCATGCGCCGCTTGAACGAGGAGTACGTATGACGCACCGCGTGACGGACAGACGGAAGTTTCGCCTGATCGCTTCGTTGTCGGCGGTGGCCGTGGTCGCAGCGGGTACCGCAACTGTGGCGTTGGCCGCCAAGGACGGTGAGCCCGCACCGCTCGCCGCGTTCGCGCCCATCGAGAAGGTGAACAAGAACGTCGTCGAGCCGAAGGTCGGCAAGAACGGCGCCGGTGGCGTGTTCACGGTCGACTGCGGCACGAACGAGGAGGGCAAGTTCAGTGCCGACAACCCGGTCGCCCAGCCGGGTCTGAAGCACGGTGCCCAGCACGTCCACGACTTCGTGGGCAACCTGTCGATCAGCGCGGAGTCGACCGACGAGAGCCTGGTCGACTCTGAGACGACCTGCCGCAACGGTGACCGCTCGTCCTACTTCTGGCCTGTCGTGCGCATCAACCCCAAGGCCAACCCGCAGGACGTCGGCTCCAACCCCGACAAGATCAAGGACAACGGCCCGGGCGAGGTCGCGTGTCCGGGTGTCGCCCAGCGCCTGCCCGCCATCCCGCAGCGGGTGCGCGACGAGGTCGTCCAGAACCTCCGGCAGCTCGCGCAGCAGCTCAAGGAAGCCAACGACCGGGTGGCGCGCGCCCAGAACCCCGGCGACCCGAACTTCGTCAACAACACGGTTCTCGGCCCGCTGCGCAGCAAGCGGGTCGCCACCCTCGAACGCATCGCGAACGCCCTGAGCCGGTCCGCGCGCAAGCCGAACCTGACGTCGCTCGCCGACTGCGACCTGCGGTGGGGCCACGGCGGCGGCGGCGGTCACAATCACGGCACCCAGCCGAAGCCGCGCAAGTTCGCCGCGGACGGCGTTCTCCAGCAGGCCGAGCAGAACGGCGCCGAGCAGGACGCCGCCACGCCGACGATCAAGTGCCCGTCGGTGCGCGAGGCGCTGCCGGGTGTGCCGGACCAGGCCCTGGACGAGGTGGACAGCAACCTCGACCAGCTGGACAAGCAGATCGCCGAGGCCAACCAGCGCCTGGTGAAGACCAAGGGCCAGGGCGGCGCGAACTTCATCGACAACGCGATCCTCGGTCCGTTGAAGGACAAGCGGGTCGCGACCCTCGACCGCATCGCGATCGCGATCGGCCGCAACGCCGAGAAGCCGCAGGGGCTCGACCGCCTCGCGAAGTGCGGTCTCAACGAGGGCGAAGAGGGCGGCGAGGAGAACAACGGCAACGAGAACAACAACGGCGGGAACAACAACGGGGGCAACAACAACGGGGGCAACAACAACGGGGGCAACAACAACGGGGGCAACAACGGTGGTGCCACCACCACGACCGTCGCCCCGGCACCGCCCCTGGCCGCTCCCACCGGCAAGAACCTGGAGCTCGTCGGCAACAACGGCAAGATCGTGCGGCCGGCCCAGGTGAAGATCGAGTACCGCGGCAACGCGGCCAGCAAGGTCACGGCCATGCCGAAGTTCCTGAAGATGGTCGTCGGTGACGCCAAGCCGACCAGCCGCGGCGCCGCCAACGCCCGCGCCACGTGGACGTGCAGCGGGTTCGAGGACCGGCTGTCCGACAAGTACGTGATCTGCCCGAACGGCAGCAAGGTCATGCGCGTGCACGACTTCGCGGGCTGCTGGGACGGCAAGAACGCGGACAGCGCCAACCACCGCGACCACGTCCGGTTCGCCGACAAGCAGACCGGCGCGTGCCCGCAGGGCTTCAAGGCCATTCCGCAGCTGCGGATCAGCATCTCCTACAACATCGCCCGCGACGTCCAGCAGAAGGGCCAGTACCAGCTCGACGCGTTCCCGGAGGAGAACCACAACCCGTTCTCCGACCACAACGACTTCGCCAACGTCAACTCCGACCAGACGATGGCGAAGATCGTGAAGTGCGTGAACGACGGGCGCAAGTGCTCCTGACCGCCGCCTGACTCACCTCTTGATGGAGCCCTTCCCGGACCTCGGTCCTGGGAGGGCTCCCTCTTTGGTGAAACGGAGAGTTCGGAAGAGCACGCAAAAACAGAGAAGCAGGCCGAGACGAATCTCGACCTGCTTCTCTGGAGTACGCCGCCAGGGACTCGAACCCCGGACCCGCTGATTAAGAGTCAGCTGCTCTAACCAACTGAGCTAGCGGCGCT
>NZ_QQAU01000016.1:0-242914 GCF_003350445.1 Lentzea flaviverrucosa | reverse complement strand
AATCTCGACCTGCTTCTCTGGAGTACGCCGCCAGGGACTCGAACCCCGGACCCGCTGATTAAGAGTCAGCTGCTCTAACCAACTGAGCTAGCGGCGCTTGTTTGTGTGCCGGAGGCTTGCTCGTTCCGACGTCAAGAACGTTAGCACAGGGGTTCCAACCGGTTTTCACGCGGGTCACCCGTTCGCCTTCTCGAACCCCGTGTGGAGGAGCCACTGGGCGGCCGCGTAGGTCGGCATGACGCCTGCCGACGCGACTCGGGCGGCGCGTTCGCCGAGGACGAACCGGCTCGCGCCGAGCAGTGCGTCCGACACCGCGAACAGGGCCGCACCACCGAGAACTCGTCGTGCGCCGGCGCCGCGGGCCGTCGACGCGGCGGCGACCATCGTGCCCAGTGTCAGGGCGTAGAGGCCCACCGGCTTGCCCAGCGGGCCTGCCGCGCGCGCGAACACGAAGGCTCCCGCGGCCGATGCCGCGACGATGGGCACGACCGCCTTGCGCGAGCCCGGTGAGGAGCGGCGGGCCAGGGCCGCGGTGTAGCCGACGTGGGCGACGAGGAAGCTGAAGAGTCCTGTTCGGAACGCCCGGTCCGAGTCGCCGAGCAGCGCCACGTCGCCGAGCCACGAGCCGGCGAGACCCACCGCCATGCCGGGGTCGCGGGGCGGGCTGGCCACGGCCAGAGCCGGCATCAACGCGGTCTTCGTCACAGGGCGCACGGACTTGGCGCCGCGCACCGCCGCCGCGATCGAGTCCGCGATCGCGGCAACCGCGTAGGCCTGCTTCTTCATCGAGCACCTCTCGCCGTTGAGGCGCTCAGACTAAGAGTTCCGGCTCGACGTCACCGCCGTGTCGCCGGTCACGAGTGACGTCACCGCGGTGAGCTGGATCTGCCCTGAGAAGCCTGCGCAGCGCGGTCGGCGTGTGGCCGAGGTGTTCACGCACGGTGCGGCACAGGTGTGCCTGGTCGGAGAAGCCGAGATCGGCGGCGAGCACGGCGAGGCTGGGTTCGCCTGCTTCCAGGCGGTCCAGCGCACGGGAGACGCGGACACCGTTGCGGTAGCGGGTCAGCGACACCCCCAGCGCGCGGGTGAAGGCACGGCTCAACCGGTACGGCGAGACGCCCAGGAGACCGGCGAGCGGGATCAGGCCCGAGGCGGCCGGGTGGTCGGCGCCGATCACGCCACGAGCCTCGGCCACCAACGCCTCGTCGCCGCCGCCGGCCAGCGCCGGGGTGGTGACGACCTGCTGCACGGCCTGCGCCACCAGGCTCACCAGTTCCTCCGTCCCGTCGTCTCGCGCGGCCGCGAGGAGCCGCCGGTGGGCGAGGTCGAGCCGGCCGTCCACGTACAGCGACGACCCGGCGAACCGCGGGGCGTCGCCTGCCAAGGTGCGCCACAGGTCGGAACGCACGCTGATCGACGTGCACGCGTCACCGCCGGCGGGATGGGAGAACTGCTCTTCCTCGCCGGGTAAGCCGAGGTAGCCGATCGTGCGGTCCAGGTCCGTGCACACGCCACGGACGCGGCGGCGGAACCTGCCACTGCGCACGAGCACGAGCCGCACGTCCGCGCGCGGCTGCTCGGCCGACCAGCCGCGGTGGTCGTCGCGGCAGTCCACCGAGGACACGGTGAACTCCGGACGGGCCGCGAGAGCGTTGAAGGACAGCACTCCCCCAGGTTAGAGACGGGGTCTGACAATTCTTCGGCGCAAGGATGTTCAAGACCAGGGAGGCGGTCGCGGCGCAGGCTGGGCGCACCAACCCGGAAGGAGTGGAACATGCCCGCACTCGCGCAGCTCACCACGATCATCCTCGACTGCACCGATCCCGGCCCGCTGGCGGAGTTCTACCGCGCGGTCACGGGGTGGGAGGTCACCTCCAGCGACGACGATTCCGCCTACCTGGGCGAGAACGGCGTCCAGCTCGCGTTCGTCCGCGTGCCGGACTACCGGCCGCCCGTGTGGCCCGGTTCGGACAAGCAGGCACATCTCGACTTCCACGTCGAGGACGTCGCGCTCGCGGTCGAGCAGTTGCTGGAACTCGGTGCTACCCGGCCGGATTTCCAGCCGGGCGAGGGGCAGTGGACCGTCCTGGCCGACCCGCAGGGGCACCTGCTGTGCCTGTCCGAGTGACGCCGATCGGCGAGAAGTCGTAGTCCGACAACGGGAAGCTGTTCGCGGCACGGTGTGCGCTCACCGTCGAGGTCGGTCGCAGCAACGTGGCTTCGCCGTGCTGGTTGAAGTAGTAGCTGTGCGCGGTGGCGCACTGGCCGAGTGAGAACACCGTGTTCTGCACGACCTTCGTGCGCATGCGGTCGAGGAACTCGTCGTTGGCCCGCTGCGTGACCTCGAAGACCGACGAACCACGTGAGCGCATCGCCGTGAACAGCCGACGCATGTGCGCCATCTGGCACTCGATCGTCGTGAAGTACGACAACCCGCTGTAGGAGTACGGGCTGTTGAGCGACAGGTAGTTCGGGAACCCCGGCACCGTCACACCTTCGTAGGCCTGGAAACGGTTCTCCCGCCACCACGCACCGAGGTCCCTGCCCTCACGGCCGATCACCTCGAACGCCGGGAAGTTGGTGTCCCACAGGTCGAACCCCGTTGCCAGCACGAGGACGTCGACCTCGGCCCTGCCCTCCGCCGTGACGATCCCGGACGCGTCGACCCGTTCGATCGACGAGGTCTCGAGTCGCACGTGCGGCCGGGTGAACGTGCGGAAGTAGTCGTTGGAGAAGGTGGGCCGCTTGCAGCCGAACGAGTAGTCCGGCGTGAGCCTGCGCCGCAGTTCCGGATCGCGGACCTGCCGGTGCAGGTGCAGGCGGCACCACCGCTCTGCCAGCCTGTTCACCACCCGCAACTGCTTGTAGCGCACCACTCCCGAGATCATCATCAGCTCGAGGACCGCACTGCCCAGCCGCCGCACGGCCCGCTGCGCGAAGGGCAGCCGTGCGAACAACGTCCTGATGGCAGGGGGAATCGGGTAGTCCGGTTTGGGGCTGACCCAGATCGGCGTGCGCTGGTAGACGGTCAGTGCGTGGGCCTGCCGGGCCAGCTCGGGAACCAGTTGCACGGCGGTGGCGCCCGTGCCGATGATCGCCACCCTCCTGCCGGTCAGGTCGACGGGCTCCCAGGCGGCGGTGTGGACCACCTCGCCCCGGAACGACTCGATGCCCGCGATGTCCGGCGTCTTCGGCATCGACAGGAACCCGGTGGCGGTCACGAGGTACCGCGCGGTGAAGGTCTCCTCGCCGGCGGCGACCTCCCAGTGGTCGTCGCGCCAGCGCGCGCCGTTCACCGTCACGCCGAAGCGCATCAACGGCCGCAGCCCGTACTCCACCGCCACGTGCTCGGCGTACCGCTTGAGCTCCGCACCGGGTGCGAACAGCCGCGACCAGTGCGGATTCGGCTCGAAGGAGTACGAGTAGGTCGAGGACGGGATGTCGACGGCGAGCCCTGGATAGCGGTTCACGTGCCAGGTGCCGCCGAGGTCGTCCTCCCGTTCCAGGATCAGCAGGTCGTGCAGCCCGAGCCGCTTGAGCTCGATCGCCGCGCCCATGCCGCCGAATCCGGCACCGACGACGACCGCGTCGTACTGCGGGGCCATTCCCGACCTCCTGCGTTGAGCGGAACCGAGTGTCAGTTTCGGAACCGTATGTCAGTTTCAGGGATGATCGCAAGACTCCGCAGGTCATAGACTTGGGCCATGACGTCCAGTGCCGAACCCGTCAGCCGCGCGGAGCGCAAGAAGCAGGAGCTGCGCCGCGAGATCATCGACGCGGCCTTCGACTGCTTCGCCGAACGCGGCTACCACGCGACCGGCATCGCCGACGTGGCCACGCGGCTCGGCATCGGGCACGGCACGTTCTACCGCTACTTCCAGAACAAGCGGGACATCGTCGACCACGTCGTCGACGACCTGGTCGGCCGCATCACCGGGGCCCTCACGGCGGAGAACGCCCCGGACGCGGTGTCGACGCTCGCCGAGTACCGCGAGCAGTCCGCGCGCATCGGCGAAGCGCTCGGCCGGATCTTCGGCGAGGACCCGCGCGTGCCGCGGCTGCTGCTGTTCGAGGCCCCCGGCATCGACCGGGCCATGGCCGAACGGATCCTCGACCTGTTCGACCTGGCCGCCGCGCTGACGTCCGCGTACCTCTCGCACGGCGTCGAGCTGGGCTACCTGCGCGCCGACCTCGACGTCGGCAACACCGCCAGGGCCATCAACGGCATGATCCTCGGCACCGCCGTCTCGTCACTGCGCACGCCGGAAGCCCAGGCCGCGCAGAGCGAAGCGCTGCGGCGCGTCATGTACGACGGAATCGCGGCTCGTTAGCCGAGCCACGTCCGCGCTGCGACGACCAGCGCGTCGACCCCGGTGGTCAGCGTCGGCTCGACGTCCGGCGCGTACTCGGGGGAGTGGTTCATCGCGACGGGCTGACCGGGTTCGCGGGTGCTGAAGTCGGTGCCCCCGAGGAACCAGAACACGGTCGGCACGCCCGCGGCGGTGCCGAACACGCCGACGTCCTCGCTGGCGTTGACGACCGCGCCGGGGATCAGGTTGTTCTCGCCGAAGTGCCCGGCGAACGCGGCCATCGTCCTCGTGGTCGCGTCCGGGTCGGACACGAGCACCGGAGTGCCGTCGTACCAGTCGAACTCGGGTTCGCGCGGCGCCCCGGACGCGGCGGCCTCGGCACGCGCGATCCGTTCGACGGCGGCCCGGACGATGCCGCGCACGTGCTCGTTGAACGTCCGGATGTTGACGCCGATCTCGGCCGTCTCCGGGATGACGTTCTCCTTGGTGCCCGCCTGCAACCTTCCGACCGTGACGACGGCACGTTCGGAAGGCGCGACTTCGCGCGCGACGATGCCTTGCAGTCGCACGACCGTGTGCGCGGCCATCAGCACCGGATCGATCGCGGTCTCCGGTGCCGAACCGTGGCCGCCGCGCCCGAACAACGTGACGCGGACCGAGTCGGAGGCCGCCATCAGAGGACCGCTGCCGTACGCGATCATCCCGGCGGGCAACGGGCTGACGTGTTGCGCCAGCACGACCTCCGGCTTGCCGAACCGGTCGAACAGGCCGTCCTCGACCATGCTCCTGGCGCCACTGCCCAGTTCCTCGGCCGGCTGGAACACCACGAGCAGCGTCCCGGACCATTCCTCGCGGGTCTGCACCAGGCGTTCGGCCGCCCCGATCAGGCACGTGGCGTGCATGTCGTGCCCGCACGCGTGCGCCACCGGCACGTCCTCACCGTCCGAACTGGTCGCACGGACCGTTGAGGCGTAAGGCAACCCCGTGGCCTCGTGGACGGGCAACGCGTCGATGTCCGCACGGAGCATCACGACCGGGCCGTCGCCGTTGCGCAGCACTCCCACCACACCCGTGCCGCCGACCTCGGTGGTGACCTCGTACCCCAACGGCCGCAACGCATCCGCGAGGACACCGGCCGTGCGGAACTCCTGCAGCGACAGTTCGGGGTGCTCGTGCAGATCACGGTAGAGCGCGTGCAGGTCGGGCACTGTGTCTCCCTCAGTCCTGGCCGAGCTTGGGCAGTTCGTCGACGAGCACGGCCAGCGAGCGCAGCAGCGCCTCGCGGTCGGCCGGGGCGAGCCGGGCGAGCAGGCGTTCCTCGCCCCGCTGGATCTCGGTCTGAACCGCGCGGTGACGGCGTCGGCCTTCATCGGTGATGGCGACGAGCCGTGCGCGCCGGTCCGCCGGGTCGCGCGTGCGTTCCAGCAGGCCGTCGGCCTCCAGTTCGTCCAGCACGCCGATGATCCGGCTCTTGTCCGCACCGATGAACTCCGCGAGCGCGGCCTGGGTGCGCACCGGCTGGCCTTCGAGGGCGTCGAGCACGACGTAGCCCCACATGCTCAGGCTGTGCGCGCGCAGCACCGGCTGCTCGGCGGCGACCAGCGCTCGCTGCAGCGGCGCGATCATCGCCGCGAGGTCACGTCGCCGGCCGTCCACGACCAGGATGATAGCGACCTTGCGGTGATGATAAGCACCTGCCTATCGTAAGCACATGCATATTAATGACCTGCTGGCTCACCACCGTGCCGTGGTGCGGACCAGCATCGAGATCGTGGCCCGGGTGCGGGCCGACGACCTGGGCAGGCGCACGCCCTGTGCCGAGTGGACACTCCCCGACCTGCTCGCCCACATGACCGCCCAGCACCACGGCTTCGCCGCCGCGGCCCGTGGCACCGGCGGTGACCTCACGGCCTGGGAGGTCCGGCCAGCCGGCCCGGCCGATCACACCGAGGCGGCGGAGGACGTCCTGGCCGCGTTCGCGGAACCCGAAGTGCCGCAACGGGAGTTCGAACTGCCCGAGTTCGGGGCGAGCTTCCCCGCGGTGCAGGCGGTGAGCTTCCACCTGATCGACTACGTGGTGCACGGCTGGGACGTCGCGCGCTCACTCGGACTCGACTACCGCCTGGCTCCCGAGGTCGCCGAACCCGCGTTGCGGATCGCGCTGGCGGTCCCCGGCGGCGACACCAGGCTGAAGCCCGGCGCGCCGTTCAAGCCCGCGCTGGACGAGAACGGCTCGGACCCGCTCCGCCGGATCCTGGCGGCGTTGGGACGGTCACCTGACTGGGCGTGAGTCCTAGGACCAGTCCCAGCCGATGCCGAGCACGCCCGGCTGGACGTCCCTCGCCGTCAGGTGCAGCACCCGGCCCGGCGCGAGCGCGAGCTCGTCCCCGTGCTCCAGCGCCGCGTCCACACCGGGCTGCGCGAGGGTGTAGCAGCGGACCGGCAGGCGGGGATCGGTGAACTGCACGCTCATCACGTACGCGCCCACGGGATAGCGGAACGCCCGTCGGTGGTCGTGTGCCACCGCACCCGTCTCCCCGATGGTGAAGCGGTACTCCAGCAGGTGGGTCTGGCCTGCGCGCAGGGTGTGGTCGAACAGCAGTTCCGCGGCGATCACCGGCGCTCCGGGGTGTCTCCGCACGCGTCCCAGCCGGCAGTTGCGCACGGCCTCCACACCCAGCGCCTCCGGTGGCGTGCCGGCGTCCGCGCAGTACACGGCCAGGTAGCGGTCTGGGTTGCCGGCGACCGCGCGCAGCACCTGTCTGGTGTGGACCGAGCGGAGCGCGCCGCACTGGTCCACTGTGGCCGCGTCGTCCTGCGACCACAGGCGCAGGTCGCTGTCGGACGGCCCGACCAGCGCCTCGACGGTCTCCGCCAGCGACTGCGCGGGTTCGAGCATCCGTCCGTAACGCCGGGGCTGTCGCTGCTGCGTGACCCACCTGCCCCGCGGGCGCGGCGGCCCGAGCAGGGCTTCCAGCGAGTGCCGCGGCAGGCCGAGGATCGTCTCGATGGCCTGGACCGCGCGCAGCGAGTCGGCGCGTTCGGGACGGCTGCGGCCCAGGCGCCAGTAGCTCAGCGTGGACAGGCTGACGTGGATGCCCCGGCGGTCCAGTCGGTCGCGCAGGCGTTCCAGCGTGAGGCCGCTGCGCTCGATGGCGGCGCGCAACGCGGCGTGGAACGGACCGGCGCGCAGCAGCACGTCGACCTCGTGGCCGACGTCGGGCGGAACGGCCACGGGCCACCCCCTCCACTGTGGAAGAAACAGTTTAGAAGCCTGCTCACGCCCGATATGACCGACGAAGGTGGGTATCCCTCCACAGTTTTGTGGACGCCTTCCACAGTTGTGGACGTCCGCCGGAGGCGACCTTGACCGCGTCGGACCACCGGTATGTCATCGGCGCGGCGGCCCCTGCAAGAGCCGCCGAACCCCTGCACTGTGCCGATTTCCCCTGGAGGGCACATGTCCCGTCCGTTGTCCGCGCGCCGTTTCGCCGCGCTCTTCTCCGCCCTCGCGACCGGTGCGGCGGTGCTGGCCGCACCGTCCGCGACGGCCGCCGAGACCGACCTCGCCACGACCGTCCGCGCCACCATGCTCCAGCAGCACGGCGACGCGCTGAAACGGCAGTGGGACACGCAGACCCTGCGTGAACCGCTGTTCGAGCCGACCCGCACGTCCGGCGCGTGGGTGTTCGGCAGCACCACCATCCCGATGGCCCACGGCCAAGAACACGGCGCACCGCACATGGCGCTGTTCCTGGCACGCAAGGAACGCTCCGCGTGGCGCGTCGAGCTCGACGGCACCACCGGTTTCGCCACCCTCGCCGCACAGGCGCCGTCCGGAGTGCTCAGCGACGGCGAGAAGCGCACGTTCGCGGCCAACCAGAACAACCGCGCACAAGCGCTCGCGCCCACCGGCCTCGGTCTGCCGTGGCCGGTGAACGTGGCGTGGTGGATGGGCGGCGGCCCGCACGGCAACAGCGGCAACAGCCGGCCGTTCAGTTCCATCGACTTCAACGGTGGCGACGGCCGGGTCCTGTCCGCCGGCAGCGGCCGCGTCTACAAGAGCTGCGTCGTGGGCCGCAGCGCGTTGGTGAAAGTCGTGCACGACAACGGTTACAGCACCACCTACTACCACATGTACAACCTCACGACCCTCGCCGACGGCAGCGCGGTGCGCACCGGCACGTACCTCGGCAACATCGGCAACGAACTGCCCTGCGGCGGTTCGAGCACCGGCGCGCACGTGCACTTCTCGTTGCTGCGCGGCAACACCCACGTGAGCGTCAACGGCATGACGATCGGCGGCTGGACGTTCTACGAAGGCTCGCAGGCGTACGGCGGCTACGCGCAACGAGGCAGCACGCGCGTGTCCGTCGGCGGCCGGATCACGAACTACGGCGGTGGCGGCACGACCCTGCCCACCGGCACGGTCGACGCGGGTCCGAACAGCACGGTGAACCTGCGCTCCGGCCCCGGCCTGACCTACCCGGTCGAGGGCACGGTCGCGGACGGCGCGGTGGTGTCCATCGCGTGCACCAGCCGCGGCGAGGCCGTCGAGGGTGTCTGGGGCAGCACCGACCTGTGGAACCGGCTCGAGGACGGCAAGTGGATCAGCGACGGTTTCGTCGACACGGGCTCGAACGAACCGGTGGCCGCGGCCTGCTGAGCCGAAAAGGAGAATGACGACAAGCACGCGAAAAACAGAGAAGCAGGTCGAGACAAATCTCGACCTGCTTCTCTGGAGTACGCCGCCAGGGACTCGAACCCCGGACCCGCTGATTAAGAGTCAGCTGCTCTAACCAACTGAGCTAGCGGCGCTTGTTTGTGTACCGGAGTCTTGCTCGTTTCCGACGTGAAGAACGTTAGCACAGCGCCTCCGCGCGCTCCCAATCGGCTGGTCAGCACCGGTTTGGGGGTGCATCTGCCACGTAACGATCCGGCCACTTGCGCAACTTCGGGCCACCCCCTGTCGTCACCTAATCGGGGGACGCCCAAACACCTTCGTGCAGGCAGTCTCGGGAGCGGACACAAGCAGATCGGAAGTACGTCCATGGGGATGTGGAGCAGGCGCGGTCTTGGGGTGGTCGCAGCGGGGGTCGCTGTGATCCTGATCGCAGGCTGTTCGGGGGGTGGCGGCGATGCGGTGGCCGGTGGCGGTGGGGAGTCGAGCGCTCCTCCGCCTCCGCCGAAGCCCGTCACGCTGACGCTGGCGTTGAACAACGGTGCGGCCGACGTGTCGCCCGGTCTGCCCGTCATCGCGACGGCGGCGGACGGGAAGCTGACGGACGTCAAGCTGACCAACCCCGACGGCAAGGTCGTCGAGGGCAAGATGAACCCCGAGTCGACGCAGTGGACCAACACCGAGCCGCTCGGGTACTCCAAGGCGTACAAGCTGGTCGCCACGGCCACCGGCGAGGACGGCAAGACGGAGACCAAGGAGTCGTCCTTCACCACGGTGAAGCCGCGCACGCTCACGTACGTGTCGACGAACCCCCAGGACGGCACCACCATCGGCGTCGGGCAGCCGCTCGCCTTCTACTTCGACGAGCCGGTGGCCGACAAGGTCGCGGCCGAGAAGATGCTCGAGATCACCACCGAGCCCAAGGTCGAGGGCGCCTTCTACTGGTTCAACAAGAAGGAGGTGCACTGGCGTCCGGAGAAGTTCTGGAAGTCGGGCACCAAGATCACGATGAACATCAAGGTCTACGGCAAGCACATCGGTGACGGCATCTACGGCCAGGAAGACCGCGTCATCACCACGACGGTCGGCGACGAGGTCATCCACGAGGCCGACGGCCAGACGCACCAGGTGACCACGAAGGTCAACGGCCAGGTCGTCCGCACCATGCCGACCTCCATGGGCAAGCCGGCCGACGCCACGCCCACCGGCACGTACGTGCTGATGGAGAAGCACGCCCACATGATCATGGACTCGACGACGTACGGCCTCGCGCTGGAGAACGGCGGCTACAGGACGCCGGTCGACTGGGCGTACCGCATGTCCAACAGCGGCATCTTCTTCCACGGCGCGCCGTGGTCCATCGGCGACCAGGGTCACCGCAACGTGAGCCACGGCTGCCTGAACCTCTCGCCGGAGAACGCCAAGTGGGTGTTCGACAGCAGCAAGCAGGGCGACGTCGTCATCGTCACCAACTCCGGCGGTCCCGTGCTGGAGCCGTGGGACGGCTTCGGCGACTGGCAGGTCCCGTGGGCCACCTGGGTCCAGGGCAACCGCTAGAAGCCTAGGAAACCGTCACCTGACCGCCCGACACGGTCAGGTGACGGTTCACCTGCACCGCCTCCAGCATCCGCCGGTCGTGCGTCACCAGCAGCAACGTGCCGGGGTAGTTCTCCAGCGCCGTCTCCAGCTGCTCGATCGCCGCCAGGTCCAGGTGGTTCGTCGGCTCGTCCAGCACCAGCAGATTGACCCCGCGGCCCTGCAGCAGCGCCAGCGCCGCCCGCGTCCGCTCACCCGGTGACAGCGACGCCGCCGGGCGCGTCACGTGCGCGGCCTTCAGGCCGAACTTCGCGAGCAACGTCCGGACGTCCGCCGGGTTCATCTCCGGCACGGCTTCTTCGAACGCGTCGACCAGCGGCAGGTCGCCCAGGAACAGCCCGCGTGCCTGGTCCACCTCGCCGACCACGACGCCCGAGCCCAGCGTCGCGTAGCCGGAAGCCAGCTCGACACGCCCCAGCAGTGCGGCCAGCAGTGTCGACTTGCCCGCGCCGTTCGCGCCGGTGATCGCGACCCGGTCCGCCCAGTCGATCTGCAGGTCCACCGGGCCCAGCCGGAAGCCGCCGCGCTCGACCACGGCCGCCCGCAACGACGCCACGATCGCACCGGAACGAGGAGCGGACGCGATCTCCATCCGCAGCTCCCACTCCTTGCGGGGCTCCTCGACGACGTCCAGCCGTTCGATCATGCGGTCGGTCTGCCGGGCCTTCGAGGCCTGCTTCTCGGTGGCGTCGGCACGGAACTTGCGGGCGTTCTTGTCGTTGTCGGTGGCCTTGCGCCGGGCGTTCTTCACGCCCTTGTCCATCCACGCCCGCTGCATGCGCGCACGGGCCTCCAGCGAGGCCTTGGTGTCCGCGAACTCGTCGTAGTCGTCACGGGCGTGCTGACGGGCCCGCGCGCGCTCTTCGAGGTACGACTCGTAGCCGCCGCCGTACAGGCGCACGGAGTTCTGGTGCAGGTCGAGTTCCAGCACGCTCGTGACCGTGCGGGCCAGGAACTCGCGGTCGTGCGACACCACCACCGTGCCGGCGCGCAGGCCCGTGACGAACTTCTCCAGCCGCTCCAGGCCGTCGAGGTCCAGGTCGTTGGTCGGCTCGTCGAGCAGGAAGATGTCGTAGCGGCTGAGCAGCAACGACGCCATGCCCGCCCGTGCCGCCTGGCCACCGGACAACGAGGTCATCAGCGCGTCGAGGCCGACGGAGAGGCCCACGTCGGCGATGACTTCGAGCGACCGTTCCTCCAGGTCGGCGCCGCCCAGCGCGAGCCACTGGTCGAGCGCGTCCGAGTAGCCCTCGTCGTTGCCGGCGGTCAGCGCCTCGGTGGCCGCGTCCAGAGCGGCCTGGGCGTCCGCGACACCCGTCCGGCGGGCCAGGAAGTCGCGGACGGTCTCGCCCTCACGGCGTTCGGGTTCCTGCGACAGGTGCCCGACGTTGGCCGCGGGCGGGCTCAGCGTCACGCGGCCGGACTCGGCGGGGACGAGCCCTGCCAGCGTCTTGAGCAACGTCGACTTGCCCGCGCCGTTGACGCCGACGAGCCCGATGACGTCACCGGGAGCGACCACGAGGTCCAGCCCGGAGAAGAGGACGCGGTCACCGTGGCCGGCGGCGAGGTCCTTGGCGACGAGCGTGGTCATGAAAACTCCCGGAACGTGAAGAAAGGCCCCCGCTGGTGCGGAGGCCTTTCGACAAAGGGTGAGTGACGGGACTTGAACCCGCGACACCTGGGATCACAACCCAGTGCTCTACCGACTGAGCTACACCCACCATTGCTGGTCGTTGACCGGCACGGGAAGCATAGCAACGACGACTACCGATATTGAAATCGGGGGTCAGTCGACGTTCTTGAGCAGGTCAGCGGCGACGGCCTGGGCCTGCTCGGTCGACGGACCGGGCTGCGGCACGAACGCCGTGCGCCGGTAGTACGCGAGCTCCCGGATCGACTCGACGATGTCCGCGAGCGCCCGGTGCGCGAGGCCCTTGCCCGGCTGCGCGTAGTAGATGCGCGGGTACCAGCGCCGGCACAGCTCCTTGATCGACGACACGTCGACCATGCGGTAGTGCAGGTGGGCGTCCAGCGCCGGCATGTCGCGGGCGATGAAGCCGCGGTCGGTGGCGATGGAGTTGCCGGCCAGGGGAGCGGTCCGCGGGTCGGGGACCCACTCCTTGATGTAGGCCAGCACGGCGGCCTCGGCTTCCTCCAGGGAGACCGCGGACGCGCGCACCTCCTCGGTCAGGCCCGACTTGGCGTGCATCTGCATGACGACCTCCGGCATCGAGGCGAGCACGTCGTCATCCGCGTGGATCACGATGTCCACGCCGTCGCCGAGCACGTTGAGCTCGGCGTCCGTGACCAGTGCCGCGATCTCGATCAGAGCGTCCTTGCCCAAGTCGAGTCCGGTCATCTCGCAGTCGATCCACACCAGACGATCCATCACGCCGGAAACATTACTGCGCGGAGCGTCAACTTCGAGTGGCGGCGTGCAGCAACCTGATTACGCTCCTCGTGCATGACGGCTCAAGCTGAGATCGCTGCCGGGTACGCGTCGGAGAGCGCGGCCATCGAGCTCGGCGCCGTGCTGGTCGACGGGACGGTGGAGCCGAGCGCCCACGTCCGCATCCCGCTGGCCATGGTCAACCGTCACGGACTTGTCGCGGGCGCAACGGGAACCGGCAAGACGAAGACCCTCCAGCTGCTCGCCGAACAGCTGTCGGACAACGGCGTTCCGGTGCTGATGGCGGACGTGAAGGGCGACCTGTCCGGCCTGTCGCAGCAGGGTGCGGACAGCGACAGGACCAAGGCCCGGGCCGCGGACACCGGTGACGACTGGCAGCCGGCGTCGTACCCCGTGCAGTTCCTGTCGATCGGCACGGGCGGTCTCGGCGTTCCCCTGCGCGCCTCGATCACGAGCTTCGGGCCGATCCTGCTGTCGAAGGTGCTGGGCCTGAACGACACCCAGGAGTCGACGCTCGGGCTGATCTTCCACTGGGCCGACAGCCGCGGCCTGCCGTTGCTCGACACCAAGGACCTGCGCAGCGTCATCCAGCACCTCACCGGAGACGAGGGCAAGGCGGACCTGAAGGGCATCGGCGGTGTCTCCAGCTCCACGGCGGGTGTGATCCTGCGGGCGCTGGTCAACCTGGAGGCGCAGGGCGGCGACCGGTTCTTCGGCGAACCGGAGCTCGACCCGGCCGACCTGATGCGGCAGCGCGACGGCAAGGGCGTCGTGAGCCTGCTGGAACTGGCCGAGCTGCAGGGCAACCCCGCGCTGTTCTCCACGTTCCTGATGTGGCTGCTGGCCGAGCTGTTCGAGACGCTGCCCGAGGAGGGCGACGTCGAGAAGCCCAAGCTCGTCTTCTTCTTCGACGAGGCACATCTGCTGTTCTCCAACGCCTCCAAGGCGTTCCTCGACCAGATCACCCAGACCGTGAAGCTCATCCGGTCCAAGGGCATCGGCGTCTTCTTCTGCACGCAGCTGCCCACCGACATCCCGAACGACGTGCTGTCGCAGCTCGGTGCACGAGTTCAGCACGCACTGCGCGCGTTCACGCCCGACGACCAGAAGGCGTTGGCGCGCACGGTGAAGACGTACCCCACGACGCCGCACTACGACCTGGAGAAGGCCCTCACGTCGCTCGGCATCGGCGAGGCGATCATCACCGTGCTGAGCGAGAAGGGCGCGCCGACACCGGTCGCGTGGACCCGCCTGCGGGCACCGCGCTCGTTGATGGACACCATCGGCAACGACGCGATCAAGCAGGCGTCCCAGGCCTCGGACCTGCACGGCAAGTACGCGGAGACGGTCGACCGCGAGTCGGCCTACGAACAGTTGATGCAGAAGGTCGCGCCGCCGCAGGAAGAAGAACGAGCCCCGGACGCTCGTGCACGGCGACAGGAGAAGGAGGAACCGGGGCTCGTCGAGAAAGTGCTGGGCAACAGCGCCGTGAAGTCGTTCCTGCGCTCAGCGGGCAGCGCCCTGGCGCGCGAGATCACGCGCGGCATCTTCGGGACCTCGCGCAAGCGACGCTGACAGCACGGCCGCGCCGATGCAGAGGGCGCCCGCGACGTACCAGGCCAGGTCGTAGCTGCCCAGGTGGTCGCGGGTGAGCCCGGCCGCCGAGGCCGCGACGGCCGCGCCGAGCTGGTGCGACGCGAACACCCAGCCGAACACGACAGGGCCGGACATGCCGAAGTACTGGCGGCACAGCGCCACGGTCGGCGGCACCGTCGCGACCCAGTCCAGGCCGTAGAAGATGATGAACACCAGCATCGACGGGTGCGCCGCCTCGCCGAACAGCTGCGGCAGCAGCATCAGCGACAGGCCGCGCAACGCGTAGTAGCCCGCGAGCAGCAGCCGCGAGTCGACGCGGTCGGTCAGCCAGCCGGACGCGATGGTGCCCACGATGTCGAACACGCCGACCAGCGCGAGCAACCCGGCGGCGGTCGTCGTCGGCATGCCGTGGTCGTGCGCGGCGGGGATGAAGTGCGTGCCCACCAGACCGTTCGTGGACGCTCCGCAGATCGCGAAACCACCGGCCAGCAACCAGAACGGCCGGGTCCTGGCCGCCGTGGCCAGCGCACCCAGGGCGCGCTTGGCCGCGCCACCGGACGGTGGCGGGGGAGTGTCCTCGGTCGCGCCGAGCGGCAGCAGCCCGACGTCACGCGGGTACTCGCGCAGGAAGAGTCCCGCCAGCGGCACGACGGCCAGTGCGGCGATGCAGATCACCAGCGACGCGTACCGCCAGCCGTAGGACTCGGACAGCCAGGCCACGGTCGGCAGGAACACCAGCTGGCCGGCCGCGCCACCCGCCGTCAGCACGCCCGTGACCAGGCCGCGGTGCTTCACGAACCAGCGTCCGGTGATCGTCGCGACGAACGCCAAGGCCATCGAACCGGTGCCGACACCGACCACGACGCCCCACAACATGACCAGCTGCCAGGACGCGGTCATGAACACCGTCAGCCCGCTGCCGATCGCGACCATCGTCAACGCGCTGGTCACCACGATCCGCACGCCGAACCTGTCCATCAGCGCGGCCGCGAACGGCGCGGTCAGCCCGAACAGCAACAGGTTGATCGAGATGGCGAGCGAGATCGTGCCGGTCGTCCAGCCGAACTCCGCCTGCAGCGGCTCGATCAACGCACCCGGCGCGGCCCGGAACGACGCGGCGCCCACCAGGGCGATGAAGGACACACCTGCGACAACCCAGGCCCAATGCAGTCTCACGCCGACAAGGTTCGGCGATGGGCGACCCGGCGACCAGTGGCCCGATGGCCAACATGTGAAAGAATCAGGCCATGCACCGGATCGCCGTCCTCGCGCTCGAGAAGTCCGTCGCGTTCGACATCGGCAGCTCGACGCACATGTTCGCGCGGCTGGAGGACAGGTACGAGGTCGTCGTCTGCTCGCCGGACCGCCGCCCGATCCCGACCACCGGCGGCTTCACCATCGCGCCCGACCACGGCCTGGAGGTGCTCGAGGACGCGGACACGGTGCTCGTGCCGGGCACCCATTACCAGCCGGCACGGGAAGGCAGGCTCGAACCGGCCGTCCTGGAAGCCCTCACGACGACGAACGCCCCGCGGATCATGTCGATCTGCACCGGCGCGTTCGTGCTCGCCGCCGCCGGGCTGCTCGACGGCAGGCCCGCGACCACGCACTGGAAGACCACCGACCAGTTCAGCGCGCTCTACCCGAAGGTGCGCCTCAACCCGGACGTGCTGTTCATCGACGACGGCGACGTGCTGACGTCGGCGGGTGTCGCGGCGGGCATCGACCTGTGCCTGCACGTCATCAGGTCCGACCACGGCAGCGAGGTGGCGAACTGGGTCGCCCGCTACTGCGTCGTCCCGGCGTGGCGGCAGGGCGGGCAGTCCCAGTTCGTCGACCGGCCGGTGCCGAACTACCCGGACACCTCGACCGCGCTCGCCCGCGAATGGGCGCTGGAACGGCTCCAGGAGCCGCTCGACCTCGCCGCGATGGCCGCGCAGGTGCGGATGAGCGTGCGCACGTTCACCCGCCGGTTCCGCGCGGAGACCGGCATGTCACCGGGCCAGTGGCTGACGCAGCAGCGCGTCGACCAGGCCCGGCACCTGCTGGAGTCCACCGACCTGCCGATCGACCAGGTCGCGAGCCACGCCGGTTTCGGGACCGGCGCGGCTCTGCGGCAGCAGCTGGCCGCCTCGATCGGGGTCTCGCCGAGCGCCTACCGTCAGACGTTCCGCTCGGCTTGATCGTCCACAGTGGAGTCGACCAGGAACGGGCGCAACAGGTCCGGCACGGCCTCGTCGGCGAGCGCCAGCCCGTGCGACTCGCCGACGTCCGTGACGTGGTAGATGCCCGCACCCGCCGCGGTGGTCGCGCCGATCGTCATCAAACCGCTGCGGCGCTGGAAGAACGACCGCTGGATGCGCCAGCCGATGATGCCGGTGCGCTGCAATGCGACGGTGCTGCGCACCAGGGAGTTGTTGCGCGTCACCAGATAGCGCTCGTCCAGGGCGTTGCCGAGCGACCGGTAGTTGTCCCAGCCGACCAGAGCGGCGAACGGGATGATCGCCACCGGGATCGGCCACGCCCACGACGGCGCCCAGATCGCGAGGCCCGTCGCGATCACGACCCACGGCAGCACGTGCCGGAACATGCTGCGGCGCAACGCGGCGAACGGGTGCTTGTGGAGCCGCAGCGTCGTCGGGTCGTTGCCGACCTTCAGCACGTCCCGCGACACCTGGTGCGCCACCGACAACGGTGCGGGCGGCAGCAGCAGGTTGCTCTCGCCCTTCGAACCCAGGCCGGTGGTCACCGCGGCGAGCTTGGCGCCCTTGCCGGCGCGCACCAGCAGCGGTTCCTGGATGTCGACGCCGCGCAGGCGTTGCTCCTCCACCGAAACCGAGCGGGTGGTGAGCAGACCCCGTTGCACGCGCACGGTTCCGTCCGGCTCGCGGGTCAGCCGGTAGTTCCAGAACTGGAGGATGTAGAGGGGGATCGACAGGACCAGCCCGGCCACGGCCAGCACGACCACGAACACGGCGAACAGTGCGAGGCTCGGGTTCTCGAACAGCCACTCCCACAGGTCCTGCACCGGGTGCAGGCCGAGGTCGTCTGCGTAGTTCGACAGCACGCCGAACAGGGCGCCGATCGCGACGAGACCCGACAGGGACAACGGCGCGAACTTCAGCCACTTCAGGTCCAGCTGCGAGATGACCTCGGACTCGGGCACCGGAACCGGTTCCGCGTGCTCGCCCTCCGCCGTGGTCGCCGTTCGGGGAGCGACTCCCTTCTGCAGCAACAGCAACCGCAGCCGTTCGGCCTCCTGCTGCGTCACCGCGTCGAGCGTCAGGCCGTCCGTGCCGGGAACGTCCTGCTGGCCCGTGCCGATCCGCACCGCCGAGAGCCCGAAGATCCGGTGGCCCGGCTTGGAGGTGAGGTCGACGGTCCTGATGCGATCACGCGGCACCGCGATCTGCTTGCGGGTCAGCAGTCCCGTGTGCAGCTCGACCTGGTCGTCGGTGATGCGGTACCTCGTGGTGCGCCAGATGAGGTAGCTGAACACGAGGATCGCCGCGACCGTCGCGCCGCTGGCGATGAGCCGCCACTTCTCGCCGTTGCCGGTGAACAGCAGCACGAGGATCGGCACCAGCATCGCGATGCCCTCGTTGAGCGGCCGCACGACCAGCATCCGCACGTGCAGGCGGTGCCACTCCTGCAACGGCTCGACGAACTCCGGTGCGGCGGGAAGCCCGGCCGGCACCTCCGCGGGAGTGCTCACGTGGCATCACCGGGCGTGGCCTGCGTGGTGTTGGTCAGTTCCACCACGAGCCTCTGCGCGACCTCGTGCTCCAGGCCCTCGATCTCCACCGGCCCGGCGGCCGACGCCGTCGTCACGGTGACGGTGGACAGGCCGAGCATCTGCTGGAACGGCCCGCGTTTCGTGTCGATCGTCTGGATCCGCGACACCGGTGCGACTCTCCACTCCTGGCTCAGCCAGCCGGAGAGGGTGTAGACGGCGTCCGGCGTGGTCTCCCAGCGGTGGACGCGGTAGCGCCAGCTCGGTTCGACCGCGGTGTGCACGATCCCGACGACCAGCGTGGCGATCATGAGCACGAACTCCCACGTCGGCGGCTCGTCCACCAGCAGGAACACGACCAGCTGGGGCACGAAGAGCACGAGCCAGAAGAAGGCGGCCTGCATCGTCCACAGCAGGACGGACTTCGGGCTCACCTGGTGACGAGGCGTGCGCAGTTGCAGAGTCACCCCACAAGGGTGCCTCACCCGTACGCACCGGTGTGGCCAGGTGTGTCAATTGGTGTGTCGGTGGCCGGGGTGGTCCTGCTTGCGAGGGAGGCAGGACCACCCCGGCTCACGCGATCCGGTCAGGGCTGGGCGCAGTACGGCGGGGTGAACTTGTCGCTGTCGTCAGCCGAGGCCGCGCCCGACATCGCCAGCAGTGCCCCCAGACTGAGGATCACGGCGGCGACGGTCCGAGCGATAGTGTTCGACTTCATTGAGGGGCTCCTTCGTTAGGTGGCGGCCGTGGATGAGGGCAGGAAGTCGTTGACGAGGTTCGGTGCGCGGTTGCGGGCGGTCCGGCTGCAGCGTGGTTTGTCGCAAAAGGACCTCGCGTGCCCCGGAGTCTCGATGAGCTACGTGTCCCGGCTCGAGTCCGGCGAACGCGTTCCGTCGCCCACCGTCGTCCGCAGGCTCGCCGAGGTGCTCGGCGTCGACCCGTCCGAGCTGGTCGTCGACGAGGACCGCACCGCCATGCAGGACGAGGCGCTGGCGTGGTGCGAGGCGCTTCTGGCGTACCACGACGGAGACCTGGTCCTGGCCGTCGATCTGCTGGAAACACTGGGAAAGCGGTCGGACGAGGAGATGTTCGGCTGGTGCGTGCGCTGGACGCGCCTGGTGATGCTCGCGAGGCAGCGCGACCACGAGGGTCTGCTGCTGGCGGCGGCGAAGCTGCGCAAGTCGTGGTCTCCCGGTCCGGCGGTGGACGCGCTCGTGGAGATCCTGCGCGCATCCTCGTTGCGGCGCCTCGCCCGGACGGCCGAATCCGTGCGGGCGGCGACCGAGGCCGTCGAGCTGGCGAGCGGTGACGGCGAACGGGTGCGGCGCGTGCACACGCGCGCGCTGATCGCCTTGTGCGCGGAGCTCACCGCGGCCGGGCGGCTGGCCGACGCCGAACAGGTCGTGGACCAGCTTTCCGCGCGGCTGCCCGAACTCGGCCGCGACCGGCTCGCGATCTCCACGTGGTGGGTGCGCGCCAAGGTCGCGGATCGCCTGGGGGACCGGATGGAGGCCGCGCACTGCATCCGCGAGGCCGTCGCGCTGCTGGACGACTTCAACGGCGATCCCGAGTACCGCTGCCGGGTCCGCCTGGCCGGGGCGTCCATCGCGTTGCGCACGCCGGGCGCGAACCTCGACGAGGTGGTCGCGATGCTGGACGAGGTCGAGACGACGATCGCCGCGATGCGCCGGCAGGACGACCTGCTCGCGCACGCCCGTGCGTTGCGCGCGGAACTGGCTCTGCGCGACGGAGAGGTCGGCCGGGCCCGCGAGCTGGCGGAGGTCGCCCTCGCCACCGGACAGCTCGACGCCGAGCAGCAGCTGCGGTGCCACCTGCTGCTCGTGCGGGCGGCGGACGAGGTCGATCCGCATGGAGGTGGCGACGCGCGCACGGCACTCGCCGCGCTGCTGGAGAACATCAACCCCGAGGGCGTCGACCCGCTGCTGTGGCGAGACGTGGCACGCATCGCGCTCCGAAAGCACTGACGCGGGCGCCCGGCGGCGTTGCCTGCCCATGACCGTCCCTCGCTCATCAACTGGACACGTTGTTAACGGAGCATGACACAGACCAGTTACCCATCACATCACCCAATTCAACCGCACGGATGTGGGTAGAACACCCGGGAACCGGCAGTTCCTCGTCACCGGCAAGCGTCCGAACGGGCGATGGTCACCCGGTCCGCTCGGACCAGTTGTCAATCAGTTGACAATGCATTACTGGCCGGCGGTCAGGTTCATCCACCAGACGATCGCTCCGGAGCGGCCGTTGACGGCAAGGGTGGTGTAGATGCGCTGGAGGTGGTTCTGCACGGTCTTGGGGGACAGGCCGAGCGACTCCGCGATCATCGCCGTGCTCGCCCCGGCGGCCACGAGCCGCAGCACCTCGATGCCGCGTTTGGTGAGTCCGGCTCGCAACGCGCGGGCGATCCGGGCGTTCGTGTGCTCCGCGGTACCGGTCTCGTGCAACTCGCCCACGTTCGGCACGCGCACCACCGCGTTCTCCCGCTTGGGCTCAAAACGCTTGTGCGCCAACTGTTCCACGAGTCGTGACGACAGGTCGTGCTCGCGCATCCGCAGCAGGTCGCGACCCTCCTGCAGTTCCCACAGGCGGTACTGCTCCAGCTGCATCCGCGCGTGGCGCAGCGCCCGTTCGAGATCGCCGGTGCGTTCGTGCGCCTCGCTCAGCTGCTGGTGCGCGTGCACCGCCACTTCCCGTGCCAGGCAGCTCATCGCGAGTTCGGCGGCCTGGGTGAGCTGGGTGATCTGCTCGGGATGGCGCGCCCGCGCACCGCTGAGCCGCGCGCGTGCCATCAGCGCCTCCGCCCGCGCCACCGGACGGTTCCTTCCGGCAAGCAACTGGTCAGCGCGCTGCCAGCTGCGGTGCGCACGGTCAAGTTCACCCAGATCGATGCGCACGTGTGTCAGCAGGACGTTGACCATCGCCATCCGCACCGGGTCACCGAGCGACTTCCAGCGGTCGCGCACTTGAGCGCACAACGCTTCCGCGCGGCGGAGCTTGCGCACGCACGGCTCCCCGTCGAGGCTGCAGCGGCTCTCCTCGGTGCGGATCATGCAGTGCTCGTGGTACTGCATGCGCATCACCCGTGCCTGTTCGAACAGCACCGAGCCGATCAGCTCGTTGTCGCCGGTGAGCTCCGCGAGACCCAGTGCGCGGGCGAAGGAGTTGAAGCTCCGCTCCCGCGAGTCGAGCCGCAGTTCCACCACGGCACGGGAGAAGCTGCACCGCGCCTGGAGTCCGATGTGGCGGTTGGCGGCCGCGATCGCCTGCACCTTGTCGATCGTGTCGAGCGCGCTGGGCCACAGTCCCCGCTTGCCCAGAGCCACCGACTGGGCCAGGACACCCTCCGCCACGCCTTCCGCGTCGTCCAGCCACGAGTACGCGGCCACGGCCTTCTCCGCGTACTCCAGGGCCTCGCCCGGCCTGCCTTCGTCCAGCGCTATCCGCGCCTCGCGCAGGTTGTGCACGGCGTTGGATCGCGGATCCGCGGTCCTGCCCGGAACCGTCATCGTCGAGCCCCCTAGTTCGGAGGCTGAGCCTAGTGGTGCGGCCCAAAACCTTGGCGGTCCGTTTCACGCTCAGCAGGGCGGCTCGCGGCACCGCCCCCACACGTCCGGTATGAGGACGTGGGGGCGGCACCACGATCCACCCGTCTGACCGCGAAACGGCCCGGCAAATTTCGGGCCACACCACTAGTGCTGTTCGCGCAACTGACGTTTCAACACTTTTCCGGCTGCGTTGCGCGGCAACTCGTTGACGAAGAAAACATCACGGGGAACGGAGTAACGCGCGAGATTCGCCTTCACATGTTCACGTATGTGTTCGGCCGTCAGGGTTTTTGCGCCGACAACGAACGCGGCGAGGCGCTGGCCCCATTCCTCGTCCGGCACGCCGAGCACCGCCACCTCCGTGACGCCGTCCAGTGTCGAGAGGAGGTCCTCGACGTCGTGCGGGTAGACGTTCTCGCCACCCGAGACGATCATCTCGTCGTCGCGTCCGGCGACGAACAGCAAGCCGTCCTTGAGGTAGCCGAGGTCGCCGGTCGACATCAGGCCGTTCAGCGACTCCTTGCTGGTGCCGTTGGTGTAGCCGTCGAACAGCATCTCGTTGCCGACGAAGATCCGCCCGGTCTCGCCCGGTGCCACCGGTTCGCCCTGATCGTCCACAATGGCCAGTCTGGTGCCGAGCGGCGGTCGTCCCGCCGTGCCCGGCTCGCGCAGCATCTCCTCCGGGGTGGCGATGCTCGCCCAGCTCACTTCCGTTGAGCCGTAGAGGTTGTAGAGGACCGGGCCGAACTCCTCGAGCGTGCGGGCGGCGACCTTCGGCGGCAGGGCGGAGCCGCTGGACGCGATGATCCGCAGCTTCGGCCGGTGTCCCGCCTCCAGCATGCGTTGCAGCATCACGGGAACCACGAACATCGCGGTGCACCTTTCGGCGTCCTTCAGTGCCTGCGCCGGGTCGAACCTGCGGCGCAGCACCAGGGTGGCGCCGAGGACGAGCCCGAGCTGGAACGCGGCGAGGCCCCAGGCGTGGAAGAGCGGGGAGGTGATGGAGATGACGTCGCCGTGCCGCAGCGGGATCCGGGACAGCAGCGCGGCGGCGGGCGCGAGGCTCGCGGGCTCAGGCCTGCGGGCGCCCTTCGGCGTGCCGGTGGTGCCGGAGGTGAGGATGATCAGCCGGCCGCGCGGGGGCCTGCGGGGGAGTGACTTCGTGGGCCCGTTGGTGATCAGCGACTCGAGTTCGTCGGTGAAGAACACCGGCAGGTCGGGGACGACTTCGGCGAACTCGCGGTCGGCGACGATCCTGTCGATCTTCTGGTCCTGGGCGACCTGGGCCAGCTGCCCGCCGCTCAGGCTCGTGTTGAGCAGCACGGCGTCCGCGCCGATCTTCGTGCACGCGGTCATCGTCTCGATGAAGGCGCGGCCGTTGCGGCACAGCAGTCCGACGCGTTCTCCTGGGCGGAAGGCGTGCGCGAGCCTGCTCGTGCGCTCGTTGACTTCCGCGTACGTGAGCACGCCGTCGTCGTCGATGATCGCCGCGCGGTCCGGGTGCCGTCCCGCGCCCGTCTGGTAGCCCCACGCGAGTGTGATGTTCCAGTGCAGATACCCGCGTACGGTGCCGGCGAGCCCTCGCGGGCCCAACGGCCGGATCACTCCGGCTTTGACCAGGGTCAGCAGCACGCGGGTCACCATGCGACCCACTCTGCCAGCTACCTACTAGCGAGTAGGTAGCTGTGTGACGGCGGTCACACGTCGGTGTTGGACGCGCTCACCACGGCGTCGCGCAATGCCGCCCGCAGGCGGCCGACCTCCAGTGGTGTCAGCACGGCGGCCTCTCCCGGCGGCACGGTGATCACTATGTGCCCCTGGCTGACGAACACCGTCATGTCCCGTCGGCGCGAAGCGATGTCGCGGCAGCTCACCTGCCACTCCTCTTGGGCTCCCACGGGTTTCGTCCTCCAGCTCACTCGGCGCGCCGGCCCGGTGTTCCGGCGCTCGCGTCAGAGAGACGCGGGTCACCGCCGGTCATGACGGAGCTTCGGCCTTCTCCGTTCGGCGACCGCGCCGAGCTGCGGATAGCGTCGCACGTGGGACGAGACCAGGTCACCTGAAGGGGTGAAGATGGCGGAACCGCAACGCATTGTGATCGTCGGTACGGGCCTCGCCGGTGCCTCCGCTGCGGGAGCGCTCCGGGACCGCGGCTACGGCGGCAAGATCACCATGTTCGGCACCGAACTCCACCGCCCGTACGAACTTCCCGCGCTGTCCAAGGACGTGCTGCTCGGCAAGGCCGCGGAACCCGCGTGGGTGCACGAGCCGGGCTTCTACTCCGACAACGAGATCGACCTCCAGCTCGGAGTGTCCGCACTGGAGCTGCGGCCCGGCGATCACACGATCGTGGACTCGGACGGAGCGGTGCGCCCCTACGACCGGCTCCTGCTCGCGACCGGCTCGCGGCCGCGTGTTCTGCCTGGCGCCCAAGGACATGTGCTGCGCACGCTCGACGATTCGCTGGCGCTGAAGTCGGCGCTGCGCGAGGGCCGGCACGTCGTGATCGTCGGCGCGGGCTGGATCGGTTGCGAGGTCGCGTCCGCCGCCCGCGCCCACGGCTGCCGCGTCACGGTCGTCGACCCGCTGGCCGAACCGCTGGTGCGCGTGCTGGGCGCCGAGATGGGCGCGACGTTCCGCGGCCTGCACGAGGAGCACGGCGTGGAGTTCAAGCTGGGCACCGGTGTCTCGAGCTTCTCGCCGTCCGGTGTGCGCCTGGATGACGGCACCGAACTGATCCCGGACGTCACGGTGCTGGCCGTGGGAGCGGCACCACGACTCGAACTGGCCGAGGCCGCCGGTCTGGAGCTGGCGGACGGCGGCATCGCGGTCGACGCCACGTTGCGCACGTCCGCCCCCGACGTCTTCGCGGCCGGCGACGTCGCGGCGCAGGACCACCCGCGCTACGGCCACCGCGTCCGCGTCGAGCACTGGGCGAACGCGAAGGACCAGGGCACGCACGTGGCGGGGTCGCTGATCGGGCTGAACGACCCTTACGTGAAGTCGCCGTACTTCTTCACCGACCAGTACGACCTGGGCATGGAGTACCGCGGCCTCGCGGGCCCGGACGACGAGCTGGTCGTGCGCGGCGACCTCGCGTCGCGGGAGTTCATCGCGTTCTGGCTGCGCGACGGACGGCTGCGGGCGGCGATGAACGTCAACGTCTGGGACCACGGCACGGCGTTGAAGGCGCTCGTGGACGCGCAGGCGGCCGTGACGCCGGAGCAGCTGCGCGAGGCCGACCTGGGGGCGCTCGTCTAGATCGTCTAGATGCAGGAGCCGTGCATCGGGCCCTCGCCGCGCGAGAGGTCCTGCAGGGCCTTGCGGATGATCGCCATCTCCTCGGGGGAGAAGCGGGAGTGGAAGGCGCGTTCGACCTCGGCGAGCGCGTCACCCGCCTCCTTCTGCAGCTCCCGGCCCTTGTCGGTGATCACCGGGGTGCGTACGCGCCGGTCGTTGGGGTCGGGGACGCGCAGGACCAGACCGCTGCGCTCCAGCTTGTCGAGCTCGCTGGTGAGCGTGGTCTTGTCGAGGCCGAGCATCGCGCCGAGCTTGAGCTGGGTGCGCTGGACCTCCTCGTTGGCGAGGGCCTGCAGCACCAGCTGACCACGCAGCGAGATCCCGAACTTCGCGATCTCCTCGGCGTATGCGCCGCCGACGCGCTGGGTGGCGCGGTGCAGCAGCCAGTTGAAATCCCACTTCTCCAAGCAGGCTTCGACGATCTCCGGCTGCTCCTCCATGTGTCCCATCCTACATCCCGGAGGAGATGTTCTCAGATAAGAACATCTTGACTCGGAAGTTCTGCACTCGTATGTTCCGAGTATGACCAATTTGCTTCACATCGACACGAGCATTCGGTACGAGGGCTCCGTGACCCGCGAGGTCTCCAGCGCGTTCGCGGAGAGCTGGCGTGCCGCGAACCCCGGCTCCGGCTACACCTACCGCGATCTGCACGCGTCGCCGATCCCGCACAAGGACGGCACGGACCAGGGCATCGCCGCAGGCCTGATCGCCGAGGTCGACGCCGCCGACGTGCTCCTCATCGGCGCGCCGATGTACAACTTCTCGATCCCGTCCACCCTGAAGGCCTGGATCGACCAGGTCGCGACCTCCGCGAACTTCGCTCGCGAGGACGGCACGTTCGCGTGGGGCGGCAAGCGCGTAGTCGTCGTGACGGCCCGTGGCGGTTCGTACAAGCCGGGCACGCCGCGAGCGGGCTTCGACTTCCAGGAGCCGTACCTGCGCGCCGTGCTGTCGATGGTCGGCCTCGACCAGAACCTGGAGTTCGTGCACGCCGAGCTGACCCTGGCCGACGTGGTGCCGCAGATGCACCAGTTCCGCGAACTCGCCGTGGAGTCGCTGGCCGACGCGCACCGCGTGGTCAAGGAACTCGCCAGCGCCTAACCTCGGTCGCGTGATCGACAAGGTGGCTTGGATTTACCTGAAGGACGGCCGCGTGCTCGGCACCCGGTCGGCAGGCAAGGACACGTACTACCTGCCCGGCGGCAAGCGCGAGCCGGGGGAGTCCGACGTCGAGACGCTCGTGCGCGAGATCCGCGAGGAGCTGTCCGTCGAGGTCGACGCGGCGTCGGCGGAGCACGTGGGGACGTTCGAGGCCCAGGCGCACGGCCACACGTCGGGGGTGACCGTGCGGATGACCTGCTACACCGCGTCGTTCGACGGGGAACCGGTGGCATCGGCCGAGATCGAGGAACTCGCCTGGCTGACCACCGCCGACGCGGACCGGATCTCGCCGGTCGACCGGATCATCTTCGCCCACCTGAACGAGGCCGGGCTTCTCCTCTGACCCCCTGGAAACGGCGAAAGAGGAGAGCGCTGCTCTCCTCCCACTTCAACATATAGCGCACCCGGGGTCTTGCCACAAGACCCCGGGTGTACTCCATCATTTCCCAGCCAACGTCATCTACCTGGGGAAATGGGGAAAACTCCATGATCGACGTCATCATCGCCGGCGGTGGACCGACCGGCATGATGCTGGCTGGAGAACTGCGGCTGCACGGCGTGGGCGTGGTGGTGCTGGAACGGGATCCGGAGCCGACCGAGGTCGTCCGGGCGCTCGGCCTGCACGCCCGCAGCATCGAGGTGCTGGACCAGCGCGGCATCGCCGACCGGTTCCTGGAGGCGGGCACGACGCATCCGCTCGCCGGTTTCTTCGCGGGCATCGACAAGCCCGCGCCGGAACGGCTGGACACGAAGTACCCGGTCGTCCTCGGCCTGCCGCAGCCGCACATCGAACGGCTGCTCACCGAACACGCCGTCGAGGCCGGCGCCGAGATCCGGCGCGGAAGCACGGTGACCGCGTTCAGCCAGGACGACGACGGCGTGACCGTCGAACTGGCGGACGGCACCTCGTTGCGGGCGCGGTACCTGGTCGGGTGCGACGGCGGCCGCAGCACCGTGCGCAAGCTGGCCGGCATCGACTTCCCCGGTGAGCCGTCGCGGGTGGAGACGCTGCTGGGCGAGATGGAGATCGGCGTCCCGTGGGAGGAGGCGCTGCCGCTGATGCTGGAGGCCCGCAAGACGCAGAAGCGCTTCGGCATCGGCCCGATCGGCGGCACCGCGACGTACCGCGTCATCGTGCCCGCGGAGGGCGTGAACGAGGACCGGGCGGTCAAGCCGTCCCTGGACGACTTCAGGGAGCAGCTCGTCAAGATCGCGGGCACCGACTTCGGCGTGCACTCGCCGCGGTGGACGTCCCGCTTCGGCGACGCCACCCGGCAGGCCGAGCGCTACCGGTCCGGCCGCGTGTTCCTCGCGGGGGACGCGGCCCACGTCCACCCGCCGACCGGCGGTCAGGGGCTCAACCTCGGCGTGCAGGACGCGTTCAACCTGGGCTGGAAGCTCGCCGCGGCCGTGCACGGGTGGGCTCCGGAGGGGTTGCTGGACAGCTACGAGGCCGAACGGCATCCGGTGGCCGAGGAGGTGCTCAACAACACCCGCGCGCAGATCGAGCTGATGAAGGTCGAGCCCGGCCCGCAGTCCGTGCGGCGGCTGCTCACCGAGCTGGTGCAGTTCGAGGAGGTCAACCGGTACCTGATCGAGAAGATCATCGCGGTCTCGGTCCGGTACGACCTCGGCTCGGAGAACGACCTGGTCGGACGGCGGATCGGTGACCTCGCGCTCAAGCGCGGCGGCCTCTACGCCCAGATGCACGCCGGTCGCGGCGTCCTGCTCGACCAGGCCGGGACGCTGTCCGCCGCGGGGTGGGCGGACCGGGTCGACCACGTCGTCGACGTCACCGAGGACCTGGACGCGCCCGCGGTGCTGCTGCGGCCGGACGGCCACGTGGCGTGGGCCGGCGAGGACCAGGCAGGCCTGGAACGGGAGCTGACCCGCTGGTTCGGGACGGCTCGCTGAGGTCACCCGTTCGGGGGCAGGAGGCGCTTTGCCACACTGTGCGGCGTGTCCGAGCCGATGACAGCGGTACTCCTGCGTGCCGCCGACCTCACCGCCTCGGGGAAGCCGCGGCAGGCGATCGACCTGTTGCGGCCCCTCGTGGCGGCGAACCCTCGGCACGCCGAGGCGTGGTGCCGCCTCGCCGGCGCCCACCTCGACCTGGGTGAGGCGGACCAGGCCCTCGACTCGGCCAAGCGCGCGATGGTCCTCGACGGCGAGCCCGCCTGGCCTCAGCGGCTGGCGGCCCTGGCGCTGAGCGACCTCGGCCGGCACCAGGAGGCCGCGGTCGCCGCGCGCGAGTCCGTGCGGCGCAAGCCCGGCGACTGGCGCTGCTACGTCGTGCTCGCCGAGGTCCTGGCCGACAACCCGGACGGCGCCGTCGAGGCGTTCGACTCGGCCCTGCACGCCTCCCAGCTCGCACCGACCGAGGCACGGGCGTTCCAGGTGCTCGGCGACGCGGCACTGCGGATGCGCGACTGGGGCACCGCCGAGCACGCGTACCGCTCGGCGATCAAGCTCGACCCGTCCGACGCGGACTCCAAGGCGAACCTCGCGACCGTGCAACGGCGGCGCTCGTCCAAGCCCGCGCCGCTGCAGTTGAACAAGGTGCAGGTGTGGCGTTCGCTGCGCACGCTCTCGTTGCTGCTGATCGGCGGCGGTTTACTCGGGTTGATCGCCGGCATGCCCCGGCCGACGCCCTACCTGGGCTTCTTCACCGGCGCGCTGGTGCTGTGCTGCCTGGTCGTGGCGCTGCGGCTGCGTCCGTACAAGCTTCTTCTCAGCCTGCGCAAGCTCGCCGTGACGGTGTCCCTGCTCGCCGCTTCGGCCCTCGTCCTGCTCGGCTGGACCGTCGCTTTGTTCTTCGGGGCTACGACGATGCAGCCACTTGTGCTTTCCTGGTTGTGCGCTGTCGTGGGGGGAGCGCTCGTCTACGTCGGTGGAGGCAGGAAGCGGTGATGCGTCGCAACGCGGTCGCGCTCGCGTTCCTGCTGTTCCTCGGGCAGCTGTTCATCGTCGCCGCGCCCGCCGAGCCCGTCGCCGCCGGGTCCGTCATCCGGCACGGCCACGACTTTGCGAACCTGCCGGTCACCGCGCCCAAGCCGCACAACCCGAACGCCGCCCAGGTCCCGCAGGCCCAGGTGGCCTCCGACGTGCCGCCGATCGCGAAGCCCACGATGCCGCTCCGGTTCGTCGTCGCCTTCGCCCAGCGCCTGCACCGCACTCCCGACGGCCTCCGCTGGACGCCCCAGCCCGCTCGTTCACCGCCTTCCGGTCGCTGAGTCCCTCCTCCAGCAACCCACTTCCGGAAGGTCTTCTCACCCATGTCGCGCGACAACGCGCGACGAGGGCTGCTCGTGCGCGCACTCATAGCGCTCGGCGTCCTCGTCGCCTCCGCTTTCCTGCTGCTCACCACCGATCCCCGCCTCGGCCTCGACCTGCGGGGCGGAACCCAGATCGTCCTCGAGGCCAAGGGCGACGCCGACGCCGCCGACCGTTCGCTGGAGGTGCTGCGGCGCCGCGTGGACGCGTTGGGCGTCGCCGAACCGGTGATCGCCCGCTCCGGCGAGAACCGCATCGTCGTCGAGCTGCCCGGCGTCCAGGACCCGCAGGAGGCCGTGAAGGTCCTCGGTCAGACCGCGCAGCTCACCGTGCAGCGCAACGGCCAGACCGTCATGACCGGTGAGGGCATCTCCGACGCCCAGTCCGCGCGCAACCCGCAGGGCGCGGGTTTCGTGGTCAACATCCAGTTCCAGGGCGACGCCCCGGCGAAGTGGCAGAAGGTGACCGGCGAGGCGGCCTGCGAGCAGTCCGGCACCCCCGGCCGGCAGATCGCGTTCGTGCTGGACGGCAAGCCGATCTCGTCCCCCGAGGTCAGCCTCGACACGCCCTGCGGCGCCGGTCAGGCAGGCGGCTCGACCACGATCACCGGCCGTTTCTCCCAGGCGGAAGCCAAGGAACTGGCCCTCGTCG
Source organism: Lentzea flaviverrucosa (assembly GCF_003350445.1). NCBI lineage: Bacteria > Bacillati > Actinomycetota > Actinomycetes > Pseudonocardiales > Pseudonocardiaceae > Lentzea > Lentzea flaviverrucosa. The sequence continues at coordinate 212,634 of NZ_QQAU01000016.1, read as the reverse complement.
TCCGTTCCGGCGCGCTGCCGGTACCGGTCGAGGTGATCGAACAGCGCACCGTCGGCGCGACCCTGGGCGCCGAGGCCATCGAGGCCAGCGCCAAGGCCGCGATCATCGGCATCGCCCTGACGTCGCTGTTCCTGATGTTCGCCTACCGGCTCGCCGGGTTCCTGGCCGTGGTCGCACTGGTCGGCTACGCGGGCGTCGCGTACGCCGGGCTGCTGGCCGTGGGGGCGACGCTGACCTTGCCGGGCCTGGCCGGCTTCGTGCTGGCGATCGGCATGGCGGTGGACGCGAACGTCCTGATCTTCGAACGAGCCCGCGAGGAGTACGCGAGGAAACCCAACCTCCGGCGCGCCTCGGAGAGTGGTTTCCGCGGTGCCCTGAGCGCGATCGCCGACTCGAACGTGACGACCCTGCTGGCAGCCGGTCTGCTGTTCTGGCTGGCCACAGGCCCGGTCCGCGGCTTCGGCGTCACCCTGACCATCGGTGTGCTGGCGTCGATGTTCAGCGCCCTGGTGCTCTCCCGCGTGCTCGTGGTGTGGGCGCTCGGCACCCGCTTCGTCACCAAGCGGCCGCGCCTGAGCGGCCTGCACACCCTCGGTTTCGTCCGCCAGCGCCTGTCCGTCGTGCTGTACCGCCGCCCGTCGCTGTGGCTGATCAGCGCCGGTGCCGTCGTGCTCGTGGCTTTCGCGGGTCTCTTCGCACGGGGCCTGAACCTGGGCGTCGAGTTCACCGGTGGCCGCATGCTCGACTTCACCGCGGGCGGTTCCATCGACCCCGGCCGGGTGCGCACCGCCCTGGCGGACGCCGGCTTCTCCGACGTGGTCGTCTCGTCGTCGGGCAACGAGGTCTCCCTGCGCACGGCCCCGATCGACGACGCCACCTCAGCCCGCCTGGGCGAGGTCGTCTCCTCGGCCGTCGACGGCGGCGCCCGCCAGGCCAGCAACGAGCTCATCGGCCCGTCGCTGTCCTCCGAACTGCGCCGCAACGCCGTGATCGGCCTGGCCATCGCCGTAGCCGCCCAGCTGGGATACCTGGCCGTGCGCTTCGACTGGCGCCTCGGTCTCGCCACGGTGGCCGCGCTGCTCAGCGACGTCCTCGTGCTCATCGGCGTGTTCGCGTGGATGGGCAAGACGGCCGACGGCGTGTTCCTGGCGGCACTGCTGACCGTGATCGGCTATTCGGTCAACGACTCGGTCGTGGTCTTCGACCGCCTCCGCGAACTGCGCGGGTCTCGCTTGAAGGCCTTGTACCCGGACGTGGTGTCGGACGCGGTCGTCCAGACCGTGCCGCGCACCGTCAACACCGGCCTCGGCGTGCTCTTCGTCCTGGCGGCGTTGCTGGTGCTCGGCGACGGCTCCCTGGCCAACTTCGCGATCGCACTGCTGATCGGCCTCGTCGCCGGCACGGTGTCCACAGTGGTCACCGCCGCACCGATCGCGATCTGGCTGGAGTCGCGCTGGCCCAGGCGAGCGGTTTCGAAGAAGCGTCCGGTGGGGGCACACGCCTAGCGTTCTGCGCATGATCACTCATGTGCACTCGACCACCGTCAACGTCCGCGATCTCGACGAGGCAGCGAGCTTCTACGTGGACGTGCTGGGCTGGGAGAAGCGGCAGGACAGCACCGAGGCGGGCATGCGCTGGCTGACCGTCGCTCCTCCCGGCGCCCGGACGGCGTTCGCGCTGTCGCAGGCGGACGCGCCCAACGTGTCGTTCGCGATGGGCTGCGGGATCTCGCTGATCACGGACGACGTCGACGGTGACGTCGCTCGGCTCGTGGCGAAGGGGGTGAGGGTGAAGGGGAAGCCGGAGACCATGCCGTGGGGTGATCGGGCCACCTGGTTCAGCGATCCTTTCGGCAACGAGTTCTTCCTAGTGCAGCTCGCTTCGTAGCAAAGTAGGCGGCATGACCTCCTTCGCCGCGTACCAGAACGAGATCTACCTGCAGGGGCTCGGTGGCGCCGTGCCGCCGTTCACCACCGATCCCGACGCGCTGGAGCAGTCCGCGCGCGACAGGCTGGGACCGGGCCCGTTCTGGTACGTGGCGGGAGGCGCGGGTTCGGGCGCCACCGTGCGGGCGAACCGCGAGGCGTTCGACCGCGTGCGGATCGTGCCGCGGATGCTGACCAACGCGACCGAACGGCATCTGGGCGTGTCGGTCCTCGGCACGGAGCTGCCGGCGCCGGTGATGCTCGCACCCGTTGGCGTGCAGTCGATCCTGCACCCGGACGGCGAACTGGCGACCGCGCGTGCGGCCGCCGAGCTCGGGGTGCCGATGGTGTTGTCGACCGCCTCCTCGCACACCATCGAGGAGGTCGCCGAAGCGTCCGGTGACGGGCCGCGCTGGTACCAGCTCTACTGGCCGAACGACCCCGACGTGTGCGCGTCGTTGCTGGACCGGGCGCGCAAGGCCGGGTACACGGCGCTGGTCGTCACCTTGGACACCTGGACGCTGGCGTGGCGGCCGCACGACCTCGACCAGGCCTACCTGCCGTTCCTGCGCGCGGTCGGCACGGCGATCCCGTTCAGCGACCCGGTCTTCCGCGCCGGGCTGCAGAAGTCGCCCGAGGAGGACCTGCCGATGGCGATCCTGCGGTGGGTGCAGCTGTTCACCGGCACCGACAAGTCGTGGGACCAGCTCTCGTTCCTGCGCGAGCACTGGGACGGGCCGATCGTCCTGAAAGGAATCCAGCACGCCGACGACGCCCGCAAGGCCGTGGAGTACGGAATGGACGGTGTCGTCGTCTCCAACCACGGCGGGCGGCAGGTCGACGGTGCCGTCGGGTCGCTGGACGCGCTGCCGTCCATCGTCGAGGCGGTGGGGGAGCAGGTCGACGTCCTGTTCGACTCCGGCATCCGCACGGGCGCCGACATCGTGAAGGCGCTGGCGCTGGGGGCCAAGGCCGTGATGGTCGGGCGGCCCTTCGCGTACGGGCTGGCGCACGGCGGCCAGGTCGGTGTGCGGCACGTGCTGCGCAGCCTGCTCGCGGACTTCGACCTGACGCTCGGGCTGTCGGGTCACCGCAGCCCGGCCGACCTGGGGCCGGACGCCCTGCGGTTCTCCTGAACGACGTCAGCCGGGTCGCAGGAGCTGCGACCCGGCTGTCGTGACGTCCTCTTACGGCATCGTCGCGGTCATCCGCGTCAACGTGCCGAAGTCGGCCGGCTGCACCCGCAGCCAGCCGTCGCTCTTGGCCGCGAGGTACCGCCCGCTCGGCGTGTCGATGAACGTCAGCGGGTTGGCGCAACGCTGCTTGCGGCCCAGGTGGTCGCGCTTGGCCGAGAAGACCTGACCGCCGCCGGTGCGCGGCTGGCTCATGATCTCGTTGAGCTGCGCGACGAGCTGGTCGTTCGGCGTGCTCGTCGGCCGGCTCTGCTGCAGGAACGAGCCGGTGTCCTCGTAGGACGGCTGCGGCCGCTTCTGCTGCAGCGCCTCCTCGGGCAGCGTGATCGGGTTGCCCCTGCCCGCCGGGGTGGGCGGCAATGCGCCCACCAGCGCCTGCGGAGCCTCCTCCGCCCGCACCGGTTCGAGCACGAACTGCTGGTCCGGCGTGAGCACGATCCGCAGCGCGTCCTGGCCGTTCGACACGACCAGCACGCTCTGCTGCGGGCCGTCCTTCAAGCTGAAGAACGCCCAGTACTCCACGCCGGCCTCGACCACGAGCCGCAGCGCGTTCGTCAGGTCCGGGTGGATCTGACCGCCGCGCGCGAGCCCGTACTGCTCGAGCTGCGCCCACGCCGACCGCTGCAACCGTTCGAGCTCGCTCACGTCACCCGACTCGAGGAGGTCCTCGTCGAAGTCGACCTGAGCGAGCAGCGCACGGTGCATCGTCGGCAGGCCCGCGGCCTGCCACGCCTGGTAGAGCGCCGTGACAGGGATGGCGACCCTGCTCCGCAGCACGTTTCCCCCTTATCCGCCGATGACCGGCGGAGCGACCATCGTTCCATCGCCGAAGATGTCTTCGGTCTCCTGAAGGTACGACGCGGACTTGTGCTCCGAGTCCTCAGCACCTTCACCACGCCCACCACCGGCGCCCATACCGCCGGCACCCATGCCCGCGGCACCACCACGACCGGCGGCACCCGCGGCACCGGCACCGGACGGCCCGAAGCCACCAGCACCACCACGACCGTCACCGGTGACACCGGCCGCGCCACCGAAGCCGCCGCCCATACCGCCAGGTCCACCCATGCCCTTGGCCGCCGCAGCGCCACCGAGACCACCACCGGCACCACCGCCGGGCCCGCCGATACCGCCGCCGGCGCCACCACCACGACCGCCGCCCGCGCCACCACCTGCACCACCGCCGGGGCCGTTGAGCCCGCCGGGACGGTTGCGCGGGTTGTTGGGGTCGAGCGGACCGCCAGGCCTGCGCGGGTTGTTCGGGTCGAGCGGACCGCCGGGCCTGCGCGGGTCGTTCGGGTTGTACACGCCGTCCGGCGGCGTGATCGGAACGCCGATGTCGGGCCGCGGGCGGCCGATGTCGGTGGGCGGAGGGGTGAACTTGGGGTCGTTCACGCCGGCCGTGCCGGTGTCGTCGTTGCCGCCGGTGCCCGGCGGCTTCACGCCGGACAGGTCCGTGCCGCCGTCAGGTCCGCCGCCGATGCGGTCGCCCCCACCTCCGGGAGGCGTGCCGATGCTGGGCGGCGGCTGGGTCTGCATCCCGACCCTGTCGATCATGTGGTCGCCACCCGGCTGCTGTTCGACGGACCCGTCGTTGGCGGTCGGCGCGATGAACGTCGGCTGGTTGCTCATGCTCGCGTTGACGGCGCCCGCGTACTGGTTGAAGGCCCGGATGTTCTGCTCGCTGACCTGCTGGTTCTGTTCGAGCTTCTTGTCGTAGTCCGTGTCCCACGGACGGAAGTCGTTCAGGAACGGCTTGTCGGGGACGGTCGGCGGCTTGGACATCGAGTTCTTAGCATCGACGTAGGCGTCGCCGACGGTGTCGGCGGTCGTGCCCGCCTGAGTCGCCGAATCGCCCGTGACGGTGGCCCACGTCGCGAGCGGTGAGGTCCCACCACGCGCCGCGTCACCTGCGGAGCCTTCCCAGGCGGCGCCGGAGTCGCGCACAGCCTTCTCGATCAGTTGGGCGACGTCGCCGTGGCCGCTCGAAAGATCACGCCAGCCCTGCGCGGCGAGTGAGGTGCTCTGCCCCGGACCGCTGCCGTTCTCGAACCACTTGTAAATCGTTTCGCCACCCGCGAAGGGAAGAATCGCGAAACCGCCGATGTTCGGCTCATCCCCAGCCATCTCGCTATCCCTTCAGATTTGTGATGATCAGCTGCGCGACGCGCTCAGTCTCAGGGCAGGGCTTCTTGGTCGCGCGCTCGTCCGCGGCGCTAGCGAACTGAACCGTGACCGAGTCGCTTTTGGAGACCTGGATCGAGCTCAAGCAGTACATCGCTCCATCGGTCTGGTCAGTGGAGACGACCCGGACACCGTCGATCTTCTTGTCCACGAAGACCGGGTTGGACTTGACGTTCTCGACCTGGGTTTCGAAGTCCTTGCCCTTGGTCACCGAGATGTCGTAGGTGGAGTTCTTGATGACGTCTTGGCCCTTCCACACGCAGTTGGGGCCGAGTGCGGCACTACCTGCCTGGGGCGTTCGCACTGAACCGAGCGTCGTGACCTGGGTGGCGGTGAGGATGCTGCACGGGTCGTTGACGAACTTGGCGATGCTGAGCCCGGTGTCGGACCCGTCGCTGGTGGGCTGGCTGCTCGTCTGCTGGCCGCCGGTCGTCGGAGCGGTGGTCGGGTTCCCGCCGGTCTGAGTGGCAGCGCACCCGGCCAGTGCGACGGAGGCGAGCACGGCGGTGAGCAGAGCGGTCATGCGCTTCAAGATCGTGTCAGCCCTTCATCGCGGACTTCGCCGCTTCGTCGGTGGCCCGGTACTCGGCCAGGGCCTTCTCGATGTTGTTGATGGTCTGTTCCAGCGCCTTCTGGGCCTGCTCGTTCGCCCACTGGTAACCGCCGGGCTCAGCGCCTGCGGTCTTGCGCATGGCGAGAGTCGCGTAGCCGCTGTAGGGATCGGGGCCGGGAGCACCGGACATCTGGATCTTCTGGCCCGAAGTCCTCAGCTCCACCAGCTTCTCGATCGCTAGCTTGAGGCCGTCGATCATCTTCTGGGCCTGGTCCGGGTCGACGCTGAACTTGGCGACTCCGCCAGCGCCTGCACCAGCCGCGGCGCCCACGGCTGCACCGATACTCTTGCCCACCGCCCCGGCAGTCTTCACGGGTACGAGTGCGTCGAACATCAGCATCCTGGCCAGCTCCCCTCAGAACTCCACACCCCTGTCAGAGGATTTTCGCATAGGACCGGTTCCCTGCGGAGGCGAACGAATCAGCAGATCAGGTCACATGGCCGATTCGTTCAAGACCGCGCACCGCGAGCGGCATAGGTTCGGGGCATGATCGAGCAAGCGAGGACCTTCCTCTGGCACAACGCCCGCACGCTGGAACAACGCTGGTTCGAGCACGCCTTCGACGGCGGGAGGGCCGAGCACGTGGTCCAGGCGGTGCTGGCCTACCGCAACGACGACGGTGGTTACGGGCACGGGCTCGAACCCGACCACCGCGGGCCCACCAGCCAGCCGTTGCACGCCCTGCGCGCGCTCCAGGTGTTCGGCGAGGTCGGTGCCCCCGAACACGCTGAATCGGTCCTGACCTGGCTGAACAACACCTGCCCCGACGGGAGCGTCCCGTTCGGCATGTCGACCTCGAAGGACCACCCCAAGGCACCGTGGGTCGCCGCCGACGACCAGGGCGGACTCCTCCTGACCGCCCAGATCGCCGCCGCCCTCCACGCGCTCGGCGTGACGGACCCGTGGCTCGACAAGGCGACCGCCTACTGCTGGCAGGAGATCGAGGAACTCGAGAACACCCACCCGTACGAGCTGCGAGCTGCGGCGATGTTCCTGGACGAGGTGCCGGACCGGGCCAGGGCCGAACTCGCCGCCGAGAGGCTCAGGCACCTCAAGCCGAGCACCGAGGGGTACGCCGAGGGCGAAGGCCTGGACCTGCACATGTACGCGCAGAAGCCCACCAGCCTCGCCCGCGCGTGGTTCAGCGACGACGAGTTCGGCAAGGACCTCGACCAGCTCCAGAACGGTCAGCAGGAGGACGGCGGCTGGACCTTCGGCTTCCCCGCCTTCACCCCGATCGCCGACTTCGAATGGCGTTCCATCGCCACGGTCGACGCCCTGCTGACGCTGCGCCGCTACGGCCGGATCAGCTGACCGAGGGGCACGCCGGCCAACGCACGCACTTCGCGGGCCAGGTGCGCCTGGTCCGCATAGCCCGCTTCGAATGCCACGGCCGAGAACGGCACGCCCTTCCAGGCCAGCCGCAGCGCCGCGTCGAAGCGCAGCACCCGTTGCAACACCTTGGGCGGGTAGCCGAACGCGTCCAGGCACCGCCGCCGCAGCTGACGTGAGCTCAGCCCGATCTCCCAGGCGACCGCACCGACGTCACCGGACCGCAGCAGCGACGCGGTCGCGGCCAGCGCGGGATCGACGACAACCCGCGAAGCGCAGAACGACACCATGTCCGAGAAGGAGTCGAGCCGAGCCGCGGGAACCAGCTCGGACAGCGGCACGCGCAGGTCCCGGACGGCGTGCGCGGGCACCCCGAACACCGACGGGAACGCCCCGGGTGGCAGCCGCACGCCGTACAACGTGCCCGGAGCGACCGCGGCGAGCTGAGCCGAGGTGTCCGGTCCGGCTACGTACAGCGTGCCGGACGCGGGCGTCCACATCAGGTCCGTGCACCCGTCCGGCACCACGCGCTGCACTGTCGGCGATGACGCCGTGCGCGTCCACAGGCAAGCCAGGCCCGCGGGAGCGGGACGTTCGGCGTACACCAGCCGACCGTACCTGCTCGGCGACAACAAGAAACGGGCCCGGTCAAGTGACCGGGCCCGTTCTCTAGTGGACGATACTGGGATTGAACCAGTGACCCCTACCGTGTCAAGGTAGTGCTCTCCCGCTGAGCTAATCATCCGTGTCGTACGGATGACATCTTAGCGGACGAACTCTCCCCAATGCGCACGCAGGGGGTCAGAGGCCGAACTTCACCCAGTTCACGCTCACATAAGCCGCCGGCTGGCCGCTAGTGAACGTCACGTACACGTCGTGGGTGCCCGAGATGTTCGAGATGTTCGCGGGAATCGTTCTCCACGCGTCCCACCCACCGGTGTTGCCCACCGCGAACGAACCCGCCGGAGTCGCCGTGCGCGAGCCCAGCCGCACTTCGACCAGGCCGCTCACCCCGCCGCCGGCGCCTGAGGCGACCCTGGCGAGGAACTGCCGGGCAGGGCCGGAGCCGAAGTTCACGCCGGAGAACTTCAGGTAGCCGCCGTTCGCGATCTGGTGCACGCCGGAGCCACCATCCCCCGGCGCCACCGAACCACCGGAGCGTTCCGAGGCGTTCTCCGCCTGCAGTTCGCTGTACGCGGAACCACCGCCGCCGGGGTTCGACGTCGTGGTCGTGGTCGTCGGGGGAGTGGTGGACCCGCCGCCAGCCGAGTACACGGCCACGTAGTCCACGACCATCGAGTGCCCGGACTGGGTGGCCGCGACAGGGGTCGGCTGGTTGTTGTTCAGCGCGTTCGGGAACGCGCCGCCCATCGCGAGGTTGAGCAGGATGAAGTGCCCCGCGTGCGACGTCATCGCGTTCCACACGTTGACGCCGACACGGGCCTGCGTCACCTGGTGGAAGGACTGGCCGTCGACGAACCACGTGAACGTCTTCGCGGCGTCGTCCCACTCGAAGCGGTAGGTGTGGAAGGCGGACTGGCAGGACGAGCCGGGGCACGTCCGCGAGTTGCCGATGCCGGTGAACTCGCCGCAGGCACCGCCGGGAGCGACGTCGCAGTGCAGCACGCCCCAGACGGAGTTGATGCCGTTGACGTTCTCCATGATGTCGAACTCGCCGATGCCCGGCCAGTTCCAGTAGTTGCCGCGGTACGGCGCGCCGAGGGTCCAGAACGCGGGCCAGTAGCCCAGGGCTGCCTCGCCCGTGACGTTCGGCATCTGGATGCGACCCTCGATGGCGAGCTTGCCGCCGGCCGCCGGCTTGAAGTTGGAGCGCTGGGTCTCGATGCGCGCCGACGTCCAGCCGCCCCCGCCGTCCTTCAGGGCGGTGATGCGCAGGTTGCCGTTGCCGTCGAGCTTCAGGTTGTTCGTGCTGTTCGTGTAGTTCTGGATCTCCCCGGTGCCCCAGTTGGCAGGTCCGCCCGGGTAACCGTGGCCGGTGTCGATGATCCAGTTGGCGCTCGACGGCAGCGATCCGTTGGAACCGTTGAAGTCGTCGCCCCACACCTGCGTCCATCCCGCGGCAGGGGGTGGGATAGCAGCGTTGGCGGACATGGCGGCGATCGCCAGGGGTACCGCGGCAATAAGAGCTGTCGTGGCCGCCAGGATGCGGCGTCGTTGCCTCATGCGCGGGTGACCTCCTTGTCACGGGTGCAGTCCATTTATGAGAGCGCTCTCACGGTGTAAGAGCAAGCGCCCGTTCGGACCAACGGCCGAGAACGAACCGTCTCGTTTGGACTTATTTCGCGTCGGCGTAGCAGGTCACGGGCACCGCGTTCATCGGGAAGCGCACCGATGTCTCGCCGAACAGCAGCCGGGTCGCCTCGCGCCCGGCCGCGGCGATCGCCTCGACCACCGCGTCGGCATCCGCGCGCGGGCAGTGCACCAGCACCTCGTCGTGCTGGAAGAACACCAGGTGCGCGTCGGCGGGCAGCTTTCCCCGCAGCACGCCCAGCAGCGCCGCCGTCCAGTCCGCCGCACTGCCCTGCACCACGAAGTTCCGGGTGAACCGCCCCCAGTTGCGCGCCGCCTGCCGCGACGAGCTCGACGACTCGCCGGAGTCGTCGGCGCCCCCGGTCAGCTCCTGCCACGCCGCGGACGGTGTCGGTGACGTGCGGCCCAGCCGCGTGCGCACCATCCGGCCCTGCTCGCCGGCCCTGGCGGCGTCCTCCACGTACCCGACCGCGACCGGGAACCTCTTGCGCAGCACGGCGAGCAGCGGCCCGGCCTCACCGGACGTGCCGCCGTACATCGCCGACAGCATCGCGATCTTCGCCCGCGGCCGCTCGCCCTTGAACGAGTCCTCCGCCAGTGCCGCGTAGAGGTCGTCGTCCCCGCAGACCTCGGTCAGCCGCGGATCTCCTGACAGGGCAGCGAGAATCCTCGGTTCGAGCTGTGACGCGTCCGCCGCGACGAGGCACCAGCCGTCGTCGGCGATCACCGCCTGCCGCATCAGCCGCGGGATCTGCAACGCGGCCCCGCCTCGTGACGCCCACCGCCCGGTGACGACGCCGCCCACGACGTAGTCCGGCCGGAACCGCCCGTCCTCGACCCACGTGTCGAGCCACGACCAGCCGTGCGCCACCCACAGCCGTGCGCGCTCTTTGTAGTCCAGCAACGGTTTCACCGCGGGGTGGTCGACCTTCTTCAGCACCCAGCGCCGTGCGGACGGCACCTCGATGCCCGCTCGTGCGAACGCCCGGACGATGCTGGCCGGCGCGTCCGGGTTCATCTCCCGGCCGCCGAACGCCTCCTGGATCTCATCCGCCAGGTCCTGCAACAACTTCGGCCGCTGGCCGGGTGCCGGACGCGGCCCGAGGACCTCCTCCAGCAGCCTGTTGTGCACGTCCTCGCGCCACGGCAACCCGTGGTGCGTCATCTCCGCGGCCACCAGCGCCGACGCCGACTCCGCCGCGATCAGCAGCCCCAGCGCCGGATTCCGTTGCTGCGCGCGGAAAACCAGTGACAACGCGGCCAGCGGATCGGTGTCGCCCGGCAGCACCAACGGATCCGGCCCGAACAACGTGAGCGCGTCGTCCTTCTTGGGCGGCCCGACATCGGCCGGAGCGGGCAGCCCGAGCACCCGTGCCAACGCACCCGCGAGCTCCTTCGGCTCGCGGTGCCGGCCCTCCACGCCGAGCAGCAACGCCTCGGTCAGGTGCAGGTCCCAGCACCGGTCGACGCGCACCCCGGCGGCGAGCAGCACGGGGTAGACCTCGGACGTGTCCGCCCAGACCCAGCGCGGTCTGTGGGCGCGCTCCAGCGACGCGACGGCGGCGGCCGGCGACGAAGCCGTCATCGCGGGACCCGCCGGAGTCCCGTCGTCGTGCAGCTTCTGCCACCGGCCGGCGCCGTCAGCGTCGATGACGAGGGCGACCAGCACGTCTGAGATTGTGCCGGTGAGGTCTGACAATTTCAGTCCAGGGTGAAACCGACGCCATCACAGGTAGCTGTTGGACCTTCTCCAAGCCAGTAGACATTGGGGTGAAGGAAAAACGGGAAAAGGCCACGATGGTGTGGTCTTCCTACCCCTGGGCTGACCAGCGACCGACTATGGGACGGTGGACCGAGCACTCAGCGTTGCCGCATTGCTGGATCCCACCCAGCAGGTGGTCCCCTTTCACGGCAGAGAAACCGAGCTGCACACCCTCACGCTCTGGCGCGACAGCCCCGTGCCCCAGGCGTCCCTGCTGCTGCACGCCCCGGCGGGCGCGGGCAAGACCAGGCTGCTCCAGCAGTTCCAGGAGGAGTGCTGGGACGATGCCGAGCACGGCAGGCTGCTGGTGATCGATGACGCCGACCGGCTGCGCTGGCAGGACGTCTTCCTGCTGCTGCAGGACACGCTCCGGCACGGACCGCAGCGCACGCGCGTGCTGCTGGCGGCGAGGACCACGGGCTGGTGGTGGTCCTCCACGCGTCAGCGCATCGCGGACTTCGACCACGAGGTCATGGCCGTCGAGCTCGCCGCGACCCTCGAAGACCGCGAGGAGTCGTTCACGCTCGCCTGCCAGCACTTCGCCAAGGAGCTCGACGTCACGGCCCCGGACGAGCCGCCGCCGAACATCGCCCAGGAGACGGTCCTCGACCTGCACATGGCCGCGCTGACCGCGGTGCACGGCGATCCGTGCGACGTGAACCGCACCCAGCTCGTCCGGCAGCTCCTCAAGCACGACACCGGCCGCAAGACCGGCCGCATCGCGGAGGACTACCTGGCGGTCGCCACCCCGGACACCCCGGACCCTGACCTGCTGGCGCGCGCCGCCGACAGGTGGCCCGCGCTGAGGCCCCGGCTCGACGAGCTGGTCACGGGGAACCCGAAGATCGTGCGCGACATGGCCCGCGACAGCCTCCGCACCGCCGCGGAGATCGGGTCCACCGCCACCGCGGAGGCCATCGCCCGCGAGGTCTTCCGCGACGAGCGGTTCGCCACCGACGCGATCCCCTCGATCCTCACGCGCCGGCTGCTCGAGCGCGCCGACGACGTCCTCGAACGGGCCGAGATGTACGGGATGCTCAGCGCCCGCACGATGCTGTGCGGCCTGCGCCAGGAGTCCGTCGAGGCCTCCGAGGCGGAGGTCGGGTGCTACCGCGAGCTCGTGGCGCGCGACCGGGAGAACCGGCCGCTGCTCGCGGACGCGCTGGGAGACCTGGCGCTCAGGCTGATCAACGCCCAGCGGGGCGACGAGGTGCTCGCCGTCTCGGAGGAGGCGATCGACCTCTGGCGCGAGATCGCGGAGGACGACCCGGAGACCATTCCGCAGCTCGCGTCCGCGCTGGAGCAGATCAGCTACCGCTACCAGGCGCTCGGCCGCGACGAGGACGCGATGACCGCCATCAGCCGCGCCACCCTGCTCTTCCAGGAACTGGCGAAGACCCACCCGGCGCTCTTCCGCGCCGACTTCGCCAGGGTCGCCGCCGTGATGGCCCGCCGCTTCCACTTCGAGGGCAACAGGGAGCACGCGGCGGACTCGATGCAGCTCTCCATCGCGAACTGGAGGGTGGTCGCGCAGGAGGACCCGCGTTTCGAACCCGAGCTGGCCCGCAACCTCGTCGCGGCGGGCGCCATGTTCGTCGACCTGGACAGGGCGGAGGCCGCGAACGAGACCCTGAAGGAGGCCGTGGACCTGTTCCGCCGCCTCGCCGTCGCTCACCCCGAGACGTTCGGCACCGAGCTCGCCGACGCGCTGACGCGGCGCAGCCAGGCGTTGCTGGAGCTGGCCGACGACATCGACGCCGCGCTCACCGCGCGAGAAGCAGTCATGCTCTGGCGCGAGACGGGCGACCGCAAGGGCCTGGCCGCCGCCCTGGTCAACGTCGCCAAGGTCGTCGGTGACGTCGGCGCGGCCGAGGAAGCCGTCGAGGTGTACCGGGAGCTGGTCGCCGAGGACCTCGTCCGGAACCAGGCGGACCTCGTGATCGCCCTGGCGACTCTGGTCGATCAGCAGCTCCTGCACGACCAGGACGGCCAGGCGATGACCACGGCCGACGAGTGCCTCGACCTCTGCCGCCGCCTGCCGTCGCAGCTCGTGGAGTTCTTCGGCGCGAAACTGGCGCCACCGCTGCAGAACACGGCCCGCGCACTGTCCGATTCGGACCACCACGTCCGCGCGGTGGGGATGTCCGAGTTCACGGTCGAGATCTGCCGGGCGCTGCGGCCGCGGACGGCACCGACCGTCTACCTCTCGGCTCTCCAGCGGCACGTGTGCAGACTCCGTGCCGCGGAACGCAAGGAAGAGGCGCGCAACACCGCGCACATCGCGATCGTGTTGTGGCACATGGCCGGTCTCGATCTCGACGCGCACGCCGACTACGCCGACGCGCTGACGATCTACGGCCGGCTCTGCGCCGAGACGGGGTACGGGACGGAGAAAGCACTCCGGCTCACCCGCCGCGCGGTCGAGATCCTCCGCGGGGCGGGTGAGCCGGTGAAGTTGCAGTTCGCGCTGGAAATGGTCGAGGACCTCAGCTCTTGGTGAGCAGCGACCGGGCGAAGAACGCCACGTTGGCCGGACGCTCCGCGAGACGGCGCATGAAGTAGCCGTACCACTCGTCGCCGTACGGCAGGTACACGCGCATGCGGTTGCCCTCGGCGGCGATGCGGCGCTGCTCCTCGGGCCGGATGCCGTACAGCATCTGGAACTCGTAGGTGTCCTTCGAGCGCGCGGACGCCAGGTCGGCGGCGATCGCGATCAGGCGCGGGTCGTGCGAGGCCACCATCGGGTAGCCCTCGCCCTCCATGAGGATCTTCAGGCACCGCACGTACGACAGGTCGACGTCGTGCTTGTCCTGGTACGTAACGGAAGCAGGCTCCTGGTACGCGCCCTTGCACAGCCGCACGCGCGAACCGGAGTACGCCAGGTCGCGGCAGTCCTGCTCGGTGCGCTTCAGGTAGGCCTGCAGCACCGCGCCGACCCACGGGAAGTCCACCCGCAGCTGACGCAGGATGCCCAGCGTGGAGTCCGTGGTGGTGTGGTCCTCCATGTCCAGCGTCACGGTCGTGCCGACGACGGCGGCGGCCGTGCAGATGCGGCGAGCGTTCTCCAGCGCGATCTTCTCGCCGTCGATCGCCAGCGACTGGCCGACGGCGGACAGCTTGACCGACACCTCGGCGCCCTGCGTGAGGCCCTGCGACTCCAGCCTCGACAGCAGCGTCAGGTACGCCTCGACGGTGTCGTTGGCCTGCGACTCCTCGAAGGTGTCCTCGCCGAGGTGGTCCAGCGTGACCAGACGGCCGTCGCCGAGCACCTTGGCGGTCGCGCGGATCGCGGAGGAGACGTCGGCGCCGGCGACGAACCGCTCGACGACGGGCCGGGTCAGCGGCGTCGACTCGACGAGCTTGCGGGCACCCGCGCTGCGGGACGCCAGAAGGAGGCTGGAGCGCAACATGGTTCACGTCCTCGGGGTGTGAGAGGTGAGGGGAACGTCGATGTGCTTGTGGCTCAACGACGTTCCCCTCACTTCAGGAGGGCTGGATCTAGCCCTGGTGCGGGTGGAGGTGGGAGGTGGGCGCCGCGAAGGTCTCCTTGATGGAGCGCGGGCTGACCCAGCGGAGCAGGTTGTGGACCGACCCCGCCTTGTCGTTCGTGCCGGACGCGCGGCCGCCGCCGAACGGCTGCTGGCCCACGACGGCACCGGTGGGCTTGTCGTTGACGTAGAAGTTGCCGGCGGCGAACCGCAGCTCTTCCTGCGCGTGTGCCACGGCGGCGCGGTCACGGGAGATGATCGAGCCGGTCAGCCCGTAGGGCGCCGCGCTCTCCATCTGCTTGAGCACGGTCAGGTAGTCCGCGTCCTCGAACACGTGGATCGCGAGCACCGGGCCGAAGAACTCGGTGGTGAACACGGAGTTCGTGGGGTCGGAACCGAGGAGCACGGTCGGCCGGACGAAGAAGCCGTCGCTGTCGTCCGCGGTGCCACCGGCGGCGATCTCCAGCGACGAGTCCGCACGGGCGGCCTGCAGCACGCCCGACAGCTTGTCGAACGAACGGCGGTCGATCACCGCGCCACCGAAGTTCGAGAAGTCGGTGACGTCGCCGTAGGTCAGGGCGTCGACCTCGGCCAGGAACTGGTCGGAGATCTTGTTCCACACCGAGCGCGGCACGTAGGCGCGCGACGCGGCGGAGCACTTCTGGCCCTGGTACTCGAAAGCACCGCGGATCAGGGCGACGCGCAGCACGTCCGGGTCGGCCGACGGGTGCGCCAGGATGAAGTCCTTGCCGCCGGTCTCGCCGACGATGCGCGGGTACGAGCGGTAGTTCGCGATGTTCGCGCCGACCTGCGCCCACAGCTTCTGGAACGTCGGGGTGGAGCCGGTGAAGTGGATGCCCGCGAGGTCGGGGGAGTTGAGCGCCACCTCGGACACCGCGAGGCCGTCACCGGGCAGCAGGTTGATGACGCCGGGCGGCATGCCCGCCTCTTCCAGCAGCCGCATGGTGAGGTGCGCGGCGAACGACTGGGTGGGCGACGGCTTCCACAGCACCACGTTGCCCATCAGCGCGGGCGCGGTCGGCAGGTTGCCGGCGATGGCCGTGAAGTTGAACGGCGTGATCGCGTAGACGAAGCCCTCGAGCGGGCGGTGGTCCGTGCGGTTCCACACCCCGGGGGAGGAGATCGGCTGCTCGGCCATCAGGTTGCGGGCGAACTGCACGTTGAAGCGCCAGAAGTCGATCAGCTCGCACGCCGCGTCGATCTCCGCCTGGATCGCGGTCTTCGACTGGCCGAGCATCGTCGCGGCGTTCAGCGTCTGACGCCACGGGCCGGCCAGCAGGTCGGCGGCACGCAGGATGATCGCCGCGCGGTCGTCGAACGACATCGCGCGCCACGCCGGAGCGGCCTCACGGGCGGCCCGCAGCGCGTCGGTCGCGTCCTGCTGGGTCGCGCCGGCCAGCGTGCCGAGGACCGAACGGTGGTTGTGCGGCTGGACGACGTCGAAGCGCTCCCCGCCACCCATGCGCTGCTCGCCACCGATGGTCAGCGTCAGGTCGAGCGGCTCCTTCTGCAGCTCGACCAGCTTGGCCTGCAGCTCAGCGCGCTCCGGGCTACCGGGGGCGTACTGCAGGACCGGCTCGTTGACCGGGGCGGGAACCTGGGTGACCGCGTCCACTCGGACTCCTCTTTGACTCGGCGTCGGTACGCAAACCGTAAGTCCGCGCGACCTCGCCTCACTTGTTCAACAGGCCAAGATTCATCAGGTCAGATGTACGATCGAACAGTGTCGAGCCTTCGCCACGTTCTGATCGCGCTCGGCGACCCGCTCGTCGAACTCCAGGTCGCCCCGCGCGGCCTGGAGGTGGACGTGCGCGATGTGGTGATCATGGATCCGGACGATCCGCCGGACGTGGCGGCCGGAGACCTCGCCCTGCTCATCGGAGCCCGAGGCCGGGCCGCACTACCGCTGATCAGGGCCGCCGGACGAGCCAAAGCCGCCGCCGTCGCGGTCAAGGAGTCGTCCCAAGCCCTCGTGCAGGCCGCCACGGACGCGGGCGTGGCGTTGCTCGAAGTCCGACCCGAGGTCCGCTGGGGGCACCTGGAGTCCCTCGCCAAGGGCGTCCTCACGATCACGACCGACGACGGCGAGGTCCTCGGCGACCTGTTCGCGCTCGCGCAAACGATTGCCACGCTGACCGGCGGCATCGTCAGCATCGAGGACACCGCGAGCCGCGTGCTCGCCTACTCCCGCTCGTCCGACGAGGTCGACGAGCTGCGCCGGCTCTCGATCCTCGGCCGCCAGGGCCCCGAGCCGTACCTGAAGATGCTGCGCGAGTGGGGCGTCTACAACCTGCTGCGCTCAGGCGAGGAGGTCGTCCGCATCGACGAACGCCCTGAGCTGGGCATCCGCCGGCGCATTGCGGTCGGCATCCACGCGGGCCAGCAGCCGCTCGGCACGATCTGGGTGCAGGAGGGCGACCAGCCGCTGACCGAGCAGGCCGAACGAGCCCTGCTCGGCGCCGCCCGCGTCACCGCCCCGCACCTCATCCAGCAGCGCAACCAGCCCACGTCCAGGTTCCGCGAGAACCTCCTCGCCGCCCTGCTCACCGGCCGGATGGACGCCGTCACCGTCGCCGGTCAGATCGGCGCCGACCCGAAGAAGCCCGCAGCGGTCGTGGTGTTCGCGGTGCGCAGCGCCGAGGGCGACCGCAGCGAACACGAACTCCGCCGCGCCGAGATGACCGGACTGATCTCCGTGCACGCGGCGGCGTACCGGCGCAGCGCGCTGGTCAGCGAGTCCGGCGGCCGCACCTACGTCCTGCTGCCCGACCTCGCCCCGAACGCCCAGCTCCTGAGCCTCACGCGGGAGATCGTCACCACCGCACGCCGCCACCTGCACACGGCGGTCCAGGCGGCGGTCGGCTCGACGGTGTCCACACTGGACGACGCGCAGATCTCCCGCCAGGAGGCCGAACGCGTGCTGGACGCGATGGCCCGCGACCTCGACGCCGAGGTGGCGACGCTCGCCGACGTCCGCTCCCAGGTCCTGGTGAGCGAGATCCTGGCGCTGCTCCAGGACAACCCGCGCATCAGGGACCCGAGGATCGACGCGCTCGACCCGGAGCTCGCGAAGTCACTGCTGGCCTACCTCGACGCGCTGGGCGACGTGCGCGCCGCGGCGGACCGGCTGCACGTGCACCCGAACACGTTGAGGTACCGGCTCAAGCGGATCGACCTCGACCTCGACGACCCGCTCGTCCGGCTCATCGCCCAGCTTCAGCTCAGGATGCGGTAGAGCAGCGCCCGTTCCGCGATCGTCCACGTCGTCGTGGTGAGCAGGTACAGCCCGGCGGCCAGCGGCAGGTACGCGGCCACCAGGATCGTCCCGAACGGCAGCACCTTGACCAGCCCGGTCATGAACCCCGGGGTGGGCGTGGTCGTCGTCCGCGACTGCTGCCACTTCACGGTCACATAGGCGACCACGGCCAGCAGCCCGAACAGCACGAAGAACACCCACGCGAAGCCGGTCGTGAAGTGCGTGCCGAGCGAGATGCCGAACAACGTGCCCTCCAGCAGCGGGTTCGGCGTGGTGACCACCTGGTAGATGACCATGAAGAACGGGACCGTCGCGAGCATCGGCAGCATGCCCGCGAACATCGAGACGCCGTTCTTCTTGTAGACCTTCTGCGACTCCTCCGAGAACCGCATCATGTCCTTGCCGTACTTCTTCTGCAGCTTCTGGATCTCGGGCGCGAGCTTGGCCTTGGCCTTCTCCCCGCGCACGGCCGCGCGGTAGAAGGGGTGCAGCGCGAGCCGCACGACGATCGTGAACAGAACGATGGCGAGCGCGGGCATGCCGAAGCTCGCCAGGGCAGCGCCCAGGTCAGCGAACAAGGGAGGTCTCTCCGTCTTGAGTCGGGGATTTGCGGGACGTGTCAGAACGTCCGGCATCCCGGTGCTCGAGGACGGGACTTGCCTGCGGCGTCGGGGTTTCGCAGCCGCAGTTGCGCTGTTCGCTGGGCCCGTCCGCGGATCGAGAGCGACCGCGCCGGTGCCACCGACAGCGGCACCAGCGCGACGACCACGATCAACGCGAGGGCGAGCGCGGTCACGGCCGCGACGACCTCGGTCGGAGACGAGAACAACGTGAAGGCGTAGAGGGCAGGCAGGAAGACCGCGAGCACGAGCATCGCGCGCTGTTTGGTCTCCGGCCGCCACATGCCTTGCAGGTTACCTGGACTTGACGGGAATGGGGGCGGTCTGCAGGACAACGCCTGCTTCGTCGTAGAGCCTGACGTCCTTCGGCTTGCCCAGGCTCGGCCACCAGGACACAACCCGGCCGTTGCCGATGGTCGCGGTCACCTCCAGCCCGTCCTCGGTGCTGATGACCACCTTGCCGACCGCGCGGCTCACCCGTCCGGTCAGGACGGTCATGGCGTTGCGACCACCCACTTCGTGCATGCTCACGGACGGGAGGAAGTCGGCGAACAGCCTGTCGCCGAGCGGTTCCTGGTCCTGGAGGTTTCCCCTTCCGTTCATGCCGACGCCTGCCGGTGTCCGCAGGCACAGCATCTCGGACTGCGGACCGATGTACTGCACCATCGTCATGTCCCCGCGCTGGTCGACGACGGCCACGTCCCGGGGGGCCGGCCAGTCCGGCCCGTTCACCCCCCGTCCGGCGTCGTGCTGGTCGAGCGTCCTCCCGCAGTCCGCCAGCACGGGTGCCAGGTCGCCGGGCGCCCTCGGTTCGGCGGTCCACGCCGCGGAGGCGTCCTGGTTCGTCGGGGTCCACAGCACCAGCGTCACGGCGACGGCGGCCACGAGAGCCGTCGCGGGCACCGTGAAGCGCCACCACCGGCGGGACGGCTTCGAGCTGATCTCGTTCAGCAGCGCGTGTTCGCGGACCTGGAGCCGCATCGGGTCGAGCTGCGGGATGTCCGGGGTGATGTTCACCGTGCCTCCTCAACCAGTGCGCCACGCACGGTGCGTTGCGCGCGAGCGAGCCGGGACTTCACCGTGCCGACCGGGATGCCGAGCACCTGGGCGATCTGCGCCTGGCTCAGGTCCGACCACGCGGACATCTCCAGCACCTCCCGGTCCCCGGCGGACAGCTTCTCCAGTTCCGCGATCACCTCCCGGGTCCTGGCCTCCGCGTCCACCCGCCGTGCCACGTCATCGGCGTGGTCGTCGTCGGCGTGCTGCGGCGGAACCTTGCCCAGCGCGGCCTTGTACCGCGTGCGAGCGCGTTGGTGGTTGCGGGTGACACCCAGTGCGACTGTGTAGAGCCACGGCAGTAAGGAGTCCTCCACGGTCACGGACGTGCGTTTGCGCCAGGTCTCCATGAACACCACGGACACCAGGTCCTCGGCGACCGCCCATGTACCGGTGCGGCGCAGGCAGTAGGCGAACACGGCCTGGGCGTGGCGTTCGAACAGCTGCCCGAACGCCTCGCTCACACCGGCCCGGACCTGCCCCCAGAGTTCTTCGTCGGTCACGGACCCTCCTCTCTGCCCCGCCTATGTCCGCGGCGGGCAGAGCGGTTCACGACTCGACCAGGCCCGGCCGTGCGGGGTGGTCGTAGCGCACGAAGAGGTCGGCCACAGGGTCGTAGTCCTCGAACGCGGGCAGCGTCCACTCCTCGGTGGTCTTGCGCTTGAGCGCGCCGGGGGAGAGCCACAGGTGCACGGTCAGCTCGGCCGGCAGCCACCGGTCGAGCATCAACGTGCCGTCGACGAGCACGACCCCGTTCTCCGGCAAGTCGACGTACTCGGCGCGGCTGGCGCGGTCCGTGGCGGCGTTCCACAGCGACGGCAGCACCTTGCCGTCCATCGCCGGGTCGAGGACCTCGCGCTGCAGGCCGCCGAAGTCGAACCAGTCGTGCCGGTAGGAGTACGAGTCGGTGCGGCCGTGTTCGAGCCGCACCGAGGCCGGGCGCAGGAAGTCCTGAAGGGACACTCGCTGCACCGCGCGGCCCAGGGCGCGCAACGGTTCCACGACGGCGTCCGCGAGCCTGCCGGGTTCGGCGGCGGGTGCGCCGTCGACCAGCACGCGCACCCGCCCGTCGATCTCCGACACCTGGCCGGCGATCTCGGCGACGAGCGTGTCGAACGTGAGCGGACGGACCTTCACCGCCAGTCCGATGAGGGTCGCCAGTCCGCCCAGGCCGTGTCCCACCAGATCTCACCGGACGCCAGCATCTTCTCGATCTTGAGCCCCTCGGCCCTGATCGCTTCGGCCTCGCCGGCGGAGTACTTGCCCGACGCGACCTGCTCCTCGAACTCGTCGAGGTCGCGCTGCGCCCAGGTGCCATCCGGGGCCAGGGTGTAGTCCAGCGCGTGGTCGAGGGTCTCGAACCCGTCCTCGACGCGGCGGTAGGGCGCCTGCAGGTTCAGGTAGTAGTTGCCGAACACCCGGTCGTCGCCCTTCCAGAACAGGTCGACGGAGTAGGCGTCCTGCGGGCGGTGCAGCATGAGCTTGCCGTGACCGCGCCAGAAACCGCGTTCGGGCTTGTCCCACGGGTGCGGGTGGTGGTGGTCGGGGTAGGTGAGCCTGGTGCCCGGCTCGACGAACACCGCGAGCAGTCCCGGTTCGTCGACGATCACCCTGGTCGGCATCTCCGACCAGACCTTGCCGTGCAGCACCTCACGCCGCACCACGACCTCACCGGGCGTGAACAACCTCATGGTCAGAACTTACGTGATCACGCTCCGCCGCGTCCTCGGCCAGCATCCTGCGCTTGAGCACGGGCACGGCATTGGTCACGCGCAGGAACGTCCGCTGGAACACCGCCGCGACCCGTCCGATCACCGGCTTGTGGACCAGACTGCTGCCGTTCATCATCTCGCGCGACGATTCCACGGCCTGGAAGCCGTACTCGATCATCTCCCGCTCGTACTCGCCGATCGCCCGCACCGCGTCCTCGCCCTCGGTGAGCTTGCGGCACAGCAGTTCCGCGTCCCGCAGCGCCGTGTTCGCGCCTATGCCGCGGCCGGGGGTCATGAGGTGCACCGAGTCGCCGATCATCGTGACGTTGCTCGGCTGCCACGGCCGCAGCCGCTCGGACGTGCGGACCCTGATCTGGAACACGGTCTCCGGTGTGGCCAGCGCGAAGAGCTTGCGCAGGTGCGGGTGGAACTTCGGGGTC
This sequence comes from Lentzea flaviverrucosa, assembly GCF_003350445.1. NCBI lineage: Bacteria > Bacillati > Actinomycetota > Actinomycetes > Pseudonocardiales > Pseudonocardiaceae > Lentzea > Lentzea flaviverrucosa. The sequence continues at coordinate 190,760 of NZ_QQAU01000016.1, read as the reverse complement.
AGGTTCAGCACGACCTGCTTGAGCTCGGACTGGCTCATGTCCTTCATGTCCGGGAACTTGTCGTGCGAGGCCGCGTAGCCCCACATGATGTAGTCGTCCTCGACGCCCGTGCCGTCGAAGCGCATCACGTGGATGATCACGAACTCGCCGCGCGTCCCGAACAGCAACGTGATGCCGCCGTCGGCAAGGGGCGGCAGCAGTTTGGCGTTCTCCTCGGTCAGCGGCAGCTTGCCCGCGATCGAGGTGATGCCGGTGTCGACCACCTTGGCGTCCGGCAGGTACTGCCTGCGCACCCTGGACTGCGCGCCGTCCGCGCCCACCAGCACGTCACCCGTCTCGGACGTGCCGTCGTCGAAGAACGCGGTGACGGTGCCGTCGTCGTTCTGGGCGAAGCGCGTGAACGTCTTGTCGAACCGCACGACGTCGTCCAGGCCGCCGAGCAACGCCGTGCGCATCGCGATCCGGCTGACCGACTTCTCGCTGCGGCTGGCGTCGCGGTCCGTGTCGACCTCGCCGACCAGCAGTTCCCCGTACTTCTCGGTGCGCATGACGATGTGCTTCGGCGGCCGGGCGGTGGTGCGGACGAACTCGGCGAACACGTCCGGGGGTAAGCAGCTGTGCAGCGCTCTGCTCCCGTCCGGGCTGATCCCGACCCGGTAGCCGATCAGCATGCTGCGCGGCGTGCGGTCGCGTTCGAACAGCGCCACGTCCACGCCGGCCTTCTTCAACCCGTGCGCCAGGCACAGGCCCCCGGTCCCCGCCCCGATGATGAGTACGCGCATGGCAACCCCCCGTTGCTAAGTCTCTTAGCAACGAAGATATTCAGTCTTCGAGAGGCTTGTCAATCGTCCTGGCTGAGTCTCCGAAGGCGCGCGGTGGCGATGGCGAGTCTGACGTCGTCCGGCGGCAGCAGCTTGACCAGCTGTTCCAGCGCCTCGACGTCGTGTTCGCCCGAGTCGGTCTGGGTGAACGTCCACAGCGCGTTCGCGTCGCCGCGCTGCAGGACCGCCTTGCGCACCCCGGTCGCCAGGTCGTCCCGTTCGGCCAGCACGACGGGCGCCTCGGAGCGGCGCAGCAGCGAGCCGCGGTACCTGCTCGCGGCCAGCGGCACGTCGGCGGCCTTGAGTGCGGCCCGCACCGCCAGGAAGTCGGTCTCGACGTCGGCGGTGAGCCGGTACGGCCTGGTCGCGAGGACGTCCGGGCCCAGCTGGGCGCGCAACCGGTGCAGCTCGGCGCGCACGGTCGTGGGGTTGCCACGCTCACCGTAGAGGCGCAACGCGAGCTGGTCGGCCGTCAGCCTTCCCTGCAACGTCAGCGCCGCCAGGATCTCCGCGTGCCGCAACGAGATCGGCACCTCGCGGCCGTCCAGCACGACCTTGGGCTCCGGCAGCAGGAACGACAGCGACAGCACGCTGCGCCGCACGTGCCGCTGCCGGGGAATGCGCAGCAGGTAGCCGTGGGCGAGCGGCTCCAGCACCGCCTCGCGGCCGTCCGGCAGCTCGACCCGGTCGGTGGAGACGTCGACGCGCGAGGGCAGCAGCCCGTACGGCTCGACGGCCACGACCCGGCCGGTCGGGCTGAGCAACGCGCCGGGCTCACCGCGCAACGCGATCAGGTGGCGCATGTTGCGCGCCCGCAGTTCCTCGTCCTGCGCGTGCATCCTGGCGAGCATCTCCGACTCGGCGAGCCGTGCCGACGCCGACACCAGCGCCACCATCGAGGGATGGACGGTCTCTATCGGGCCGCTGAGGTCGACGACCCCGATCGTGGTGCCCGTGTCGGGGTCGCGGATCGGGCTCGCCGCGCAGGTCCAGTGGTGGTAGGTCCGCACCAGGTGCTCGGCAGAGTGGACCGTGACGGGCGAGTTCACCGCCAGCGCCGTGCCCATGCCGTTCGTCCCGGCCGCACCTTCCGACCAGAGCGTTCCCTCCGCCAGGCCGACGTCCTCGGCACTGCCGCGGGTGTCCTTCGAGCCCTCGCACCACAGGATGTGGCCTTGGGCGTCCGCGACGATCATGATGTGCTTCGCCTCTTCCGCGAAGCCCAGCAACGTCTCGCGCAGCAGCGGCAGCGTCGGGTGCAGCGGATGCCGTTCGCGCAGGTCGGAGAGCTCGTCGGCGGCGAACACGGTCGGCGCGGTGTGCAGGTCGGGATCGACGTTGGCGGCGAGTGACCGCTGCCACGACGCGGAAATCACTGAGCGTGGCAAATCAACCGTGTGAGTACCACTCAACACGGCATCTCTGACTCGACTCAGCAACAGCGCGTGTTGCCCGGGTTCGTGGGTCACTGATCCATCCACGGCTTGCAACGAGCATGCAACGTTCTGCTGCCTACTTTCTCATTTTCCCCACCCCAGGTATCCGGTGGGCCGTCTTTGGCAGGGAGTCGAAAATGACGCAGTACGCGGCGCCGGGGCAGCCCGGCAGCGTGGTCGCGTACCGGGCGAGGTACGACCACTTCATCGGAGGCGACTACGTGTCGCCCGTGACCGGCGAGTACGTCGAGATCGTCACTCCGGTGACCGGTGACGTCTTCACCGAGGTCGCCCGTGGCACCGACGCCGACCGTGCCCGTGCGATGCACGCGGCCAGTGGCGCCGCACGCGCCTGGGGGAACACCACGCCCCGAGAGCGCGCCACCGTGCTGTGCGAGATCGCGGACCGCATCGAGGAGCACGCGACCGAACTCGCCGTCGCCGAGACGTGGGACAACGGCAAGCCGGTCCGCGAGGCCCTGGTCGCCGACCTGCCGATGCTGATCGAGCTGTTCCGCCAGTACGCCGCCGTCGTCCGCGCCGAGGTGGGCGAGGTCGAGCAACTCGGCCGCGACACCTTCGACTACCGCTCGTTCCAGCCGGTCGGCGTCGTGCACGAGCGCATCTCGTGGACGTTCCCGCTGATGAACGCCTGTCGCGTCCTCGCGCCCGCGCTGGCCGCCGGCAACGCCGTGGTGCTGGAGCCCGCGCTGCAGACCCCGGCGTCGATCCACGTCCTGCTGGGCGTGATCGCGGACCTGCTGCCGCCCGGCGTCGTCAACGTCGTCACCGGCTCCGACGACCACCCCGTCGTCGCCGGCCGCTGCCCGAACATCTTCTTCTCCGACGTCACCGCGCGGCGCGACAGCTTCCTGGACAAGGCGCTGGAGGGCTTCGCGATGTTCGCGGCCAACCAGGGCGAGATCTCCACGGCCCCGTCGCGCGCGTTGATCCAGACCGCGGTCTACGAGGAGTTCCTGCACCTCGCGACGGTCCGCACGGAGGCGTTGCGTGCGGGCGACCCGCTCGACACGGACACGATGATCGGCGCTGTCGTGAGTCTTGCGCAGCGCGATCGAGTTCTTGCGTACGTGGAGCGCGGCAAGGCCGAGGGCGCCCGCCTGGTGACGGGTGGCGAGGCCTCCGGTCACTTCGTGCAGCCCACGATCTTCGAGGGCGACCACCGTTCCGGCGTGTTCTCCGACGACGTGCTCGGTCCCGTCGTGTCGGTGACCCGGTTCGACGACCGCGACGACGCCCTGAAGATCGCCAACGAGTCCGCCGCCCAGTTCGGCGCCGGCATCTGGTGCCGCGACGTCGCACTCGCGCACAACGTCGGCCAGGACCTGCGCGCCGAACGGGTGTGGGTCAACAACTACCACGCGTACCCGGCGAACACCGCCGTGCTCGCCGGGTACCGCCGCGTGAAGCACCTGCTGGTCAGCTACTCCGACCGCGGGCAGGGGTATTTCTAACGCTTCCAGGGCACCTGGGCGCTCGCGTAGAAGTTGACGCCCTGGACCTTCCAGCGCGGTCCCTGTGCGCCCAGGCGCGGGGCGAAGCGGTCCCAGTCGTGGACGGCTGCCGGAGACCAGCCGAGCTCGGCCGCGACCGGCAGCCTCGGGAACGCCATGTACTCGATGTCGGCGGAGGTCCTGATGGTCTCCGTCCACAGTGGAGCTTCGACGCCGCGGACGTCGGCCTCGGTCACGCCGTTCAGGTACGCGCCGGGGTTCCAGCTGTACGCGTCCCGGACCTCGACCAGGCCCGCCCAGTCCAGGCCGAGCTCGGTGTTCTTGTCGTACTTCATGTCGAGGTAGATGCGGTTCGCCGGCGACATCAGGACCTTGTTGCCGCGCTGGGCCGCCGCGGCCACGTTGGCGTCCGTCGTGGTGGTGCCCCAGAACTGCGGGACCACCGTCGTGTCCTTGGTGGTCTTGATGAACTCGTGCCAGCCGACGGTGGTCTTGCCGTACTTCTTCACGATGGGCAGGACTCGGTTCATGAACGTCACGTAGTCGGCGTCGGGGGTGCTGAGGGCCTCGTCGCCGCCGATGTGGAAGTACGGGCCCGGGGTGATCGCGGAGACCTCCCGGATCACGTCCTCCACGAACTTGTAGGTGATGTCGTTGTTGATGCAGAGGGAGCTGAAGCCGACCTCTGTGCCGGTGTAGAGCGGGCGCTTCCTGCCGTCGCAGTTCAGCTCGGCGTAGCTCGCCTGGGCGGCGTTGGTGTGGCCCGGCATGTCGAACTCCGGGATGACCGTGATGCCCCTGCTCGCCGCGTGGGCGACGATGTCCCTGTACTGGTCCTGGGTGTAGAAGAGCTTGCCCGTCCGGCCACCCACCTCCGTGCTGCCCCCGATCCTGGTCAGCTCGGGCCAGCTCTTGATCTCCAGTCGCCAGCCCTGGTCGTCGCTCAGGTGGAGGTGGAAGTAGTTGATCTTGAAGGCGGCGATCTGGTCCACGTAGCGCTTCACCTGGTCCGGGGTGAAGAAGTGGCGGGAGACGTCCAGCATCGCGCCTCGGTGGTGGTACCTGGGGTGGTCCAGGATGCTCGCGCCTGGCACCGTCCACGGGCCTGGCTGTGTGGTCTTGGCCTCGGCCTTGGGCGGGAGGAGCTGGCGCAGGGTCGCGATGCCGTTGAAGTGGCCGGCCGGTGAGTTCGCCCGGATGACCACCTGTTTCGGGGTCACGTCCAGCTGGTAGCCCTCAGGGCCGGTCCTGGGGTCCGCGCCGCCGGTCAGGACCACGCCGCCGCCGGAGACGCCGTCCACGACCGGGAGTGCGTAGCCCGTGGAGGGGCGGAGGACCTTCGCCAGCAGCTCGGCCGGTTTGCGGGCGTCCTGGGTCGTCAGCTGGATCTTGGCGGCCGCGGTGAGGGTGAAGGTGATGTCCGGACGGGCCTTCACCTGGACCGGCTGGGGGACCAGCTCCTGCAACGGGGTCGGGGCTGCCGCTTCTGCCGTGTTGGTCACCAGCACTCCTGATCCGGCGATCACCAGTGCCGCGAGCGCGGCCTGCAGTCGTTTCGCTTTCACGCCATCCTCCACAGGGCATGGGCGGACCTGGCGGCGTTCGGTCACGGTTTCAGGGGCGGGGATTCGGTGTCAAGGTTCAGACCAATTTCGCCGCTGTGCCCGTGTGGTCAGAGGTGTTCCTTGCTCAGCTTGTGCCACAGGGCGGGGAGAGCTGCTTCTGTTTTGTGCGCCAGCTCCACCTCTTTGCCGTAGAGCAGGCCGAACGTGAAGCCGTTCTCGTCGCCCCTGCCCAGGTCCAGCAGAACTGGGCGTGCGACTACCGAGTCCTGGTGGTCGCCCAGGAGGGTCTGGACGTCCTTCGCGCGCTTGCGCAACGCCTTGGCGTGCTTGCCCAGTGCTGGTTCGGCGACCTCGGCCGAGTAGCGGAGGCGCTTCGCCGCCTTGCGGGCCTCGTGGAGCGGTTCGTCGCTGTTCGTGGTGGCGAGGGCCTCCTCCACGCGGACGTCGAGGCGGTGACGGGCCTTCTCCACGAGGCGCGGGAGGACGTCCTTCGCCTTGCCCGAAGCCAGCGAGGTCAGCGCAGGCGTGGTCAGCAGCGTGTCGATGGTGTTGAGGAGGGTGAAGTAGCGCTCGCTGTTCAGCGCTGCCACGGAGTCCTTGTGCGCCTTGGCTTCCAGGGGCGCGAAGTGGCGGGTCATGCGGGCTGCCACGTCACCGAGGACCAGTTCGGGCGGGAGGGCGTGCAGGCCCTCTTCGAAGCGCATGCGGAGCACTTCGAGGTCGCGCGAGGTGCCCAGGACCGAGGCCAGCCACTTCAGCTCGTCGGTCAGGGCGCGGGTCTGTTCGCGGTCGACGATCTTGCCGAAGGCCTGGAGGGCCGAGCGCATGCGGCGGGTGGCCACTCGCATCTGGTGGACGGCGTCGTCCTCGTTGCGACGGACTCGCGGGTCCTGGTTCTGGAGGGCGGCTCGTTGTTCGTAGAGGTAGGCGAGGACGACGTCGCCTGCCGTCGGCTTCTTGCCGAGGGTGGGGCCGGAGTCGCGTTTCACGCCGATCACCTGGGAGAGCTTGGACTTCGAGGACGACGGGACGATGCCCGCGTCGCCCAGGTGGCGTTCCACGGTGTCCAGGAGGGCCCGGTCGCCGCTCTCGCCCAGTTCCACCTCGATCTCGCGCCACGAGGTGGTGGTCGTGGAGGAGCCCATGGTCTGGGCGGTGACGACGTCGTCGACCACCTCGGCGAGCATGTCGCCCTTGTCGTTGGTCAGCTGCCAGCGGCGGCGGTTCGTGCGGATCTCCGCCACCGGGGTCAGGTCGCCGCCCCTGGTGTGGGCGCGGACCAGGGAGGAGAGGTCCTTCGGGGGCTTCTTCACCGCGCGGCCCAGGGGGACGTGGAGTTCCTGGCGGGAGTCCTCACCTGCCGGGAGCTTGAGGTGCCAGCCCTCGTCGTTGCCGCCCACCCGCCTGCGCAGGGTCACGCCCGCGCGGGCCAGGCGGTAGTCGTCCGTGTCGAAGTAGGTGGCTTCGAGGTCGAACTCCTCCGGGCCGGTCGCCACGCCGGTGATCTCGGTGAGGTCCGGCAGACTCGCGTCCGATGGTGCCTCGTACTTGCGTTCGGTCTCAGTAACGGAGGTCGCCATTATCTATTAATACCTCGTTTTGTCCGGGTTCACCCAGCGTTGTGACGGTGCGTGAGGGTGGTTCCACGGCTGGGCGGAACCACGCCTCTAATGCGTGCATTCGCCGGGTACCCGCTTTTCGCGGTCCACTGTGTCCGGTTCGCTGGTCGGGTGCCCACGGAGAAGGAACGGCTCGACGTGGTCGAGCCGCAGGTCGCCACGTTGATCAGTCACGTCGGTCAGCTCACGGCGGAGCTCGAGCGCGTCACGGCCCGGTTGACGGTGCTGCAGCGGCGGTTGTCCGGTGCCGGTGACGGGCCGCCGGCCGAGCTCGACGCGGTGACCGGTGAGGTCGAGCCGCTGGTCGAGGCGTTGCGCAGGGCGTGGGACGCGGAGCAGGAGATCCTCGCTGATCCGGCTCGGGTCGCACTGCGGCAGGAGGTGCTGGAGTTCGACGGGCTCAAGGCCCGCCGCGACGACGCCAGGTCCAAACTGGACGGTGGGCGGGTGCCCCGGTTCGAGCGGGACGCGCTGTCGCACGAGGTGCGCCAGATGGAGTGGCTGATCAACGCGAACGAGGCCAGCGCGCAGCGGGCGGCCGAGCGGCTGGAGGCCGACGAGGACGCCATGGGCGAGGAGTGGCGCACCGAGGCCGTGCTCGCGGGGGAGAAGGCTCGCGGCGAGATCAAGGACGCGGCCGCGCGGCGCCTCTCGGAGGCGCTCGGGCAGTACGCGCGGATGCCGGTGTGGTTCCGGGTCGGGCTGGGCGAGATCCCCACGCCGGACCCGTCGTTCTGGCTCGAGTCGGCGATCGCGGTGCTCGCGTACCGGCTGGAGTACGGCGTCACGGACGCGGTCACGCCGCTGGGCACCCCGCCGTCCGCGGCGTCGGGCAGTGAGAACTGGGTCCGGCGCGCGAACGTCCACGCCGACATCACCGACCGCCTGACGACGTTGGCCGCGACCTTCCACCTGCAGTAGCCTGTTCTGCAACCGTCCGGTTGCAGAAAGGGTGTGCGCGTGAGTCAGGTCGACGACGTCTTGGCCGCGCTCGCCGATCCGATGCGCCGGCGGATCCTCGACCTGGTCGCGGCGAAGGGGGCCGCGTCGGCGTCGGCGCTCGCCGCCGAACTGCCGGTGAGCCGGCAGGCGATCGTGAAACACCTGGCCGTGCTGGAGAAGGCGGAGCTGGTGGCGTCCGAGCGCGCCGGCCGGGAGAACAACTTCTCCGTCCGGTCGGTCGCGCTCGACGCCACCGCCTCGTGGATGGCCTCGCTCGCCTCCCAGTGGGATCAGCGGCTGGCCGCCATCAAGAAGATCGCTGAGTCATGAGGGTGCCGCCGACCATGGTGGCCAGCACGGGGATCTCCGCGATCGCGTCGCTCGTGCGCGGGTCGTCGCCGAGCACGACGAGGTCCGCGAGCTTGCCCGGGGTGAGGCTGCCCAGCACGTGCTCCTTGCGGCACGCGTAGGCGCTGCCGAGCGTGTACGCGCGGATCGCCTCCTCGACGGTGATCGCCTCGTCCGGCCCGACCGCCCGGCCGCTGGACGACCTCCGGCGCACCATGAACTCGATGGCGCGCAACGGGGCTCCGTCCGCCACCGGCCGGTCCGAGCTGCCCGCGATCGTGATGCCGTGGTCGAGGAACGCACGTCCGCGGTACATCCACGGGGCCCGGTGCGCGCCCATGATCTCGCTGTAGTCGTCGCCGTAGGAGTGCAGGAAGGTCGGCTGGATCACGGGAACGACGCCGAGTTCGGCGATCCGGCCGAGCTGGTCCGGGCGGACGAGACCGCAGTGCTCGATGCGGTGCCGCGCTTCGGGGCGCGGGCGTTGCCGTTGCGCTTCCTGGACGGCGTCCAAGGCGAAGTCGATGGCCCTGTCGCCGATCGCGTGGATCGCGAGCTGCCAGCCGGCGTGGTGACCGTCGACGACCGCCGCCCGCATGGACTCCTCGGAGTCGGCGAGCTGGCCCGAGCCACCGGTCCCGAGGTACGGCTCGGACAACGCGGCCGTGCGCGCCATCATGCCGCCGTCGGTCCACAGCTTCAGGGCTCCGAGCGACAGCATGTCGTCGCCGAACCCGGTGTGCAGGCCGAGGTCGATCGCGCGCGGAACGCCGTCGGACGCATCCGCGGTGACGTCGTGCAGGACGTGCGCGGACACCATGAGCTGCACGCGGATCGGCAGCCGGGCGCGTTGGTACGCGGCGGCTTCGAGCGGGCTGCTGGCGATCAGGCCGGCGCCGATGCCCGCCTCGGCGCACATCGTGACGCCCTCGGACAGCACTTGGCGGGCGCTCTCCTGCAGCTCGGCGGTGATCTCGCCGAGCGAGTACGGCAGCCGCAACGTGCGAGCGGCCAGCTGCTCGTCCTCGGTCAGCCAGCCGTCGCTCGTGATTCCTGGAAGACGGTTCAGCACCACGGAGTTCACGACGCAGGCGTGCCCGGACAGGTCGGCGACGTACACCGGCCTGCCGCCGCTGATCCGGTCGAGGTCCAGTGCGGTGAGCGGGCGGTCCATGATCCGGCGGTCGTAGCCGGACGCCTCGATCCAGCCCGTGCCGGGCGCACCGGCGAGCCGGTCGAGGATCTGGGTGATCGCGGTCAGCCCGGTGATGTCGATCGTGCGGCGGCCGTTCCACGCGAGGTGCGTGTGGGCGTCGATGAAGCCGGGCAGCACCACGGTCCCGCCCAGGTCGACGGTCTCGGCGGCGGGCAGGTCCGCGACCTGCCCGTCCAGTCCCGCGATGCGGCCCTGCCAGATGCCGATGGTGTGCGCGGCGGGGCGTGCCGGGTCCATCGTGATGGCCCGGCAGCCCGTCAGCTTGAGATCGAGTTTCACGCGGTCGCGAGGACCGGGACAGGAGTGTTGGTCAGCACGGACGTCAGGATCTCACCCGAGCGCACCGCGACGTTGGACAGCAGCGACGACGTGATGCCGTGCGAGTGCTCGGTGCCGCCCTGCAGGTAGATGCCGCCCCTGAGCGACGTCTGCACGCGGTAGTCGCGGCCCACGACGAGACGACCCGTCTCGTCTCGGGAGCAGGTCTCGTCGAGCGCACCGAGCATCGGCGCGGCCTCGTCGTAGCCGGTCGCGAGCAGCACGAGATCGGTGTCGACGAACTCCTGTTCGCCGGTGACGAGCGACTGGACCACCGCACGCGCGCCGTCCGCCGACTCCTCGACCGCGACGAGCCGGGTCATCTTCATCATCTTCAGGCGCTCGGTGCCCAGCACCTTCTCCTGGTACTCGGTGCGGTAGAGCTGCGCGATCAGGTCGACGTCGACCACGGAGTAGTTGGTGTTGCGGTGGTAGTCCATCAACCGCTGCTTCACGGCGTCCGGGGCGTCGAAGTAGTGGTCGACGGCATCGGGGTCGAAGATCCGGTTCGCGAACGAGCTGTCGTCCGCGGGGGAGTAGCCGTAGCGGGAGAACACCGAGCACACCTCGGCGCCGGGGAACTCGCGGTGCAGGTACGCCACGGCCTCCGCGGCGCTCTGCCCGGCACCGACGACGACACAGCGCTTCGGGTCCTTCAACGTGCCGACGCGGTGCAGGAACTCGCTGTTGTGCCACACGCGATCCGACAGCGTGATGCCCTCGGGCACGGCCGGGCGCAGTCCGGTCGCGAAGATCAGGTTGCGGGCGTGGTACACGTCACCCGTGGCCGTCGTCACCTCGTACAGGTCGTCCTGGATCGCTTCCACGCCAACGGCTTCGGTGCCGTAAGAGACCACATCGTCGACCTGGGCGGCGGCCCACTCGAAGTAGTCGTGGAACTCGACGCGCAGCGGGAACAGGTTCTTGTGGTTGACGAAGTCGATCAGCCGTCCCCGGTCCCGCAGGTAGCAGAGGAACGAGAACCGGCTGGTCGGGTTCCGCATGGTGACGAGGTCCTTGAGGAACGACACCTGCATGGTGGCGTCGTCCAGGAGCATGCCCCGATGCCAGCCGAACGCCTGTTGGCGTTCCAGGAACACCGCCGTGACAGGGGTTTCGGCCTGCTCGTTGTGCTCGGTCAAAGCGATGGCGAGCGCCAGGTTCGAGGGACCGAACCCGATACCGACGATGTCGTAGATCGGATGCATGAGCACCGAACTTAGGGGAGCCTAAGCTATCTTCGCAAGCCGTCAGTTAGGTTAGCCTGACCGTATCGCACCGAAGTGAAGGAGGACACCCCCATGAGGGTCGTCATGTTCGGGTTCCAGACCTGGGGTCATCGCACCCTGCAGGCACTTTTGGCGTCCGAGCACGAGGTCGTCCTGGTGGTGACCCACCCCAAGGGTGAAGGCGCGTACGAGAAGGTCTGGAGCGATTCGGTCGAGGACCTGGCCCGCGAGAACGGCGTCGACGTCCTCGTCCGCGAACGGCCGGAGGACCAGGAGCTGCTCGACGCGCTCAAGGCCGCCGAGCCCGACGTGATCGTCGCCTGCAACTGGCGGACGTGGATCCCGCCGCAGGTCTTCGCGCTGCCCGAGCACGGCACGTTGAACGTGCACGACTCGCTGCTGCCGAAGTACGCGGGCTTCTCGCCGTTGATCTGGGCGCTTCTCAACGACGAGAAGGAAGTCGGCGTGACGGCGCACATGATGGACGACACGCTCGACGCCGGCGACATCGTGCTGCAGCGCTCGGTCCCGGTCGGCCCGCGCGACACCACGGCCGTGCTGTTCGAGAAGACGCTGGAGCTCTTCGGCCCGATCACGGTCGACGGTCTCGCCGAGATCGCCTCCGGCCGCACCGACTTCGTGAAGCAGGACCGTTCGCAGGCCTCGTTCTTCCACAAGCGCGCCGAGGAGGACCTGCGCATCGACTTCACCTGGACCGCCGAGGAACTGGACCGCCTGGTGCGAGCGCAGTGCGCGCCGTACCCCAGCGCGTTCTGCTTCCACCGCGGCCAGCGCCTGGAGATCATCGAGGCGGACGTCTCCGCCGAGGTCTACGGAGGCACTCCCGGCCGCATCTTCTACCGCGAGGGCGACGGCGTGACGATCGTCGCCGGCGCCGAGGCCCGCCGCGGCAAGAGCAAGGCGTTGCTGGTCAAGAAGGTTCGTACCGCCGATGGCACCGAGCTCGAGGCGCAGGAGTACTTCCGGCACATGGGCGGCTACCTGACCTCGCGCCCGTAGACCCGACACGCTGATCACGGGCCGGGTGACCGGTCCGTGATCGGCATGGTCGATCATGGGCGCATGAATCGCGCGGCGGTGACGTCACTGGTGGTCTTCGTGCTGCTCGTGGCGGTCGGCTGGTACCTCACGAATCTCCAGTCGTCACAGGAGAACCCGCCCACCACGCCCGTTCCCGTTCCGACCGGTTCGGCGGACCTCGCCGCCCTGAAGATCGCGCCCGAGGGCAAGATGGCCGGCTACAGCCGCGACCGCTTCCCGCACTGGGCCTCGCAGGGGAACTCCTGTGACACCAGGGAGATCGTGCTGCAGCGCCAGGGCACCGACGTGAAAGCGGACAAGGACTGCAAGGCCACCTCGGGCGCCTGGAACAGCGTCTACGACGGCGTGGTGGTCAAGGAGGCCGGCGAGGTCGACATCGACCACACCGTGCCGCTCGCCGAAGCGTGGCGCTCGGGCGCCGACAAGTGGACCGACGACGAGCGCAAGGCGTTCGCCAACGACCTCGGCGGCATCCAGCTGATCGCGGTGACCGCGAAGTCCAACCGCTCCAAGGGCGACCAGGACCCAGCGAAGTGGAAGCCGCCGGTCGCGGCGTACGGGTGCACGTACGCGCGGCACTGGATCTCGGTGAAGGTCAGCTACAAGCTGACCGTGGACCAGCCGGAGTACGACGCGCTGGCCGCGCTTCTCCAGACCTGCTGATCACACGAACTGGAACGTGCCGACGACACGGCCCGACCCCCCAGGCGGGCCGCGTCGTCTCATCCCCCTACCCGACCTGAACGGACTCGAACAGGCCGGACAGCTTCCAGTGCGTCACGTACCCCATCGCCTCGGCGGCGATCAGCACGTCGAGCTTCCCGAGGTTCGTGCGCGCCGGCATCTGGTACGCCTTGCCGCGCCGCGCGTCGAGCACCATCGGGATGGCGCCCGGCAGTGTGTCGGCGACCGTGTGCTGCAGGATCCGCAGCCCGACGTTCGCCGCCTCCCTGGTCAGCGGCACCTCCTTGGTGTGCACGAGCACCGCGTACGTCGTGCCGTCCTTCTTGCGCAGCCCCAGGTGCGGCCGCACCTTCAGCGTCAGTTCGCCGGCGCGGTAGGTGGCGCCCTCCACCGGCACCCCCGTCGCCTTGAACGACGCCAGCCAGGGCAGGAAGCCGTCGGCGATCTCCTCGAACGCCCGCGGCTGCCCCGTGCGGTTGGCGTTCATGATCGCCTTCTTGAGCTCGATCTCGGGTTCGGTCGCGTTGACCGCTCGTCGCATGGCGTCGCGGATCGGGTTGTAGAACCCGCACACCCGCGTATCGGAGGCCAGGTACATCCCCCGCTGTTCCGACACGATGTTGATGCGCCCACGCTGACCGCTCATGACGTACTCGGTGAACGACAGTGCGGTGACGCTGACGTTGTTGTCCGGCAACGTTTTCTCCCCTCGTACCGCGAGCTTCACCTGACGTTATCCAAGAGGTCTGACAGAAACGGGGCTGCTCCGAACGGCGCAACCGCTACTCAGCGTCGATCAGTCACCCGAGTGGGTGACACGTAGCGTTGCGACCTACGTCGCAATCGGTGAACGGATGGTGACCGACCGGTAACCGATCATGCGCATGACCGTTCGTCTGCCGTTCGCCGACGCTCACCGAACGCTCACCGCAAGACCAGCGGGAGTAACCCTCCGTAGAAGATCAACTCAGGAGAATGGAGTTCACCAGGAGGCGTCACGACGAGGGAGCACGATGGCGGTCAAGGCGGAGCGTTCACCCGATAGAGCGGGTGACGTGGAGGTTCCGCAGCCTCGGCAGCTGGAGAGGTGGCTCGTCCACCCCGGCAACTGGCCGCACGCGATGCAGGTGACGATCATCCTCGTGCTGATCGCACTGCTGCTGTGGGCCATCGCCGTCACGCTGGGCCCTGACCAGGCCTTCATCGTCGGCTCCGCGGGCATCGCGGCCAAGCTGATCTGCATGTACCTCGACACCCGCGTGCGGAACTAACTGCCGTAGCGCTCAGCCGCACGCGCCTTGGCCTTCGCAGCCTCGACCTCGCGGTCCTTCGGCGGCGCCGTGGTCACCAGCGCGTCGAGCAGTTCCTGCGTCGCCGCCGCCACGGCCGCGACGGCCTTGTCGTACGCGGCCTGGTTCGCCGCGGACGGTTTCGCGGCCCCGCCCACCTTCCGCACGTACTGCAGCGCGGCGGCCTGCACCTCGTCGGACGTGGCGGGCGGTTCGAAGTTGTGGAGCACCCGGATGTTTCGGCACATGCCTCCACTATGACCTGTTCGGCGGCGCCGCGCGGGTGTGGATGCGTTCTCCCTGCTTGCCGAACAGGCTGATGATCTCAGCGGGCTTGCCGTCCGCGCTGCTGAAGCTGTGCGGCTGCCGGCAGTCGAACTCGGCCACCTCGCCCGCGCGCAGCACGATCTCCTTGTCGCCGAGGCGCATCCGGATCCGCCCGCTCAGCACGTAGAACCACTCGTAGCCCTCGTGCACCCGCGGTTCGTGCAGCTCTGAATCCGTGATGATCATCTTCCACGCTTGCAGCGGCCCGAGCGAGCGGGTCAGCGGGATGCCCACGCGGCCGTGGTCGAGCTGGCGCGGCTTCATGGTGACGCGCGGATCGCCCACCTCGGGCGCCCCGACCAGGTCGTCCAGCGACACCTGGTAGGTCCGCGACAACGGCAGCAGCAGCTCCAGCGTCGGCTTGCGCTGGTCGGTCTCCAGGCGCGACAGCGTCGACTTCGAGATGCCCGTCATCTCGGACAACGACGCCAGTGTCAGGTCGTGCTCGGCCCGCAGCGCGGCGAGCCGTTGCCCCACGGTTGTTGCCATAACAGCAACTTACTTTGCCAAAACTGGACTGTCGACCGCACTCTCGAACCATGACGTACGAAGTGGTGATCATTGGTGGGGGAGCGGCCGGACTGAGCGCCGCTCTGATGCTGACCAGGGCGCGCCGCAGCGTGCTCGTGGTCGATGGTGCCGAGCCGCGCAACGCGCCGGCCGCGCACATGCACAACTACCTCTCTCGCGACGGCTTCTCGCCGTTGGAACTGCTCAAGCACGGCAGGGCGGAGGTCGAGGGCTATGGCGGAGAGATCGTCAACGACGAGGCTCGCGGCGTCACGGCGCTCGACGACGGGTTCGCGGTCGACCTGAGCGAGCGCACGGTGCGTGCGAAGCGCCTGCTGTTCGCGACCGGCCTGGTCGACGAGGTGCCGGACAACCTGCGTGAACGCTGGGGCCGTGACGTCTTCGGCTGCCCGTACTGCCACGGCTACGAGGTCCGCGACCAGAAGCTCGTCGTCTTCGGCGAGGAGATGAAGGTCGCGCTGGTCCGTCAGTGGTCGGACGACGTCACCCACGTGCCGTCGGTCGACGGCATCGAGGTCGAGGACGACCGGCTGGTCGCCGTGATCTCCGGCGGCGAGCGGGTGCCGGCCGACGCGCTCGTGTACTCCGCACCGGTCAAACCGCGTGACGAGTTCCTGCTGGCGTTGGGTGCCGAGACCGAGGAGACGATGGCCGGCCCGTTCGTGCGCACGGACGCCAAGGGCCGCACGAGCGTGCCCGGGGTCTACGCGGCCGGCAACGTCACGGATCCGACGGCCATCGTGATCGTCGCCGCCGCTCAGGGAGCGCAGGCGGCCGGGATGATCAACGTGGACCTGCTGGGCCTCATGCCAGCAGGCTGATCCGGAACGTCGACCCCTCGCCGAGGGTGCTCGTCACCGACACCGTGCCGCCGTGCGCCTCCACGAGGTGCCGCGTGATCGCGAGGCCGAGTCCGCTGCCGCCCGTGCGGCGGCTGCGGGACTTGTCCGCCCGCCAGAACCTGTCGAACACGTGCGGCACGTCGTCCGGCGCGATGCCGGTACCGGTGTCCGTGACCTCCAGGACGGCCTCGTCCTGCCACCGGAACAGCTTCACGACGACCTCGCCGCCGGGCGGGGTGTAGCGCACGGCGTTCGCGACGAGGTTGCCGAGCGCCTGCCGCAGCCGCACCGGGTCCGCGGTGATGTGCACCGGAGTGGTCTCCGCGCGCAGCAGGATCTCGCGGTTCTGCTGCGCGTTGACGACCTGGTCCACGACGTCGTCCAGCGCGATCGGCTCGGGGTGCAGCCGCAACGTGCCCGCGTCGGCCTGGGCGAGGTCGTGCAGGTCGTCCACGAGTCGTTGCAGCAGGAGGGACTCCTCCAGCAGCATGTCGATCAGGTGCGGGTCCGGTTCGGCCAGTCCGTCCTGCGTCGCCTCCAGCCAGCCGGTGATGTTGCCCAGCGGCGTGCGCAACTCGTGCGCGACGTCGCTGACCATGGCCTGCCGCTGGCGTTCGGTCTCGGCGAGCTTCTCCGACATGGCGTTGAACGACCGCGCGAGCTCGCCGATCTCGCCCGAGCCGCCGTCCACCCGTGCCGTCCGATCGCCTTCAGCGGTGCGCTTCGTGGCGGCGGTGAGGGCTCGGATCGGCCGCACGAGCTGTGTGGCGGTGAGCCACGACGCGAACCCGGCGAGTGCGAGAATTCCCAGCGCCACCACCGTGATCCGGGTGGCGCCGGTCGTCGAGAGGTCGATCGCCAACGGCTCGTCGCCGGTCGGTGAGGTGAGGAACAGCTGCGCGGGCGCCGCGACGAACGGCCTGAGCTGTTCGCGACGCGAGCTGTCCATGCACGCCACCACCTCCGGTGGCGCGCCGTTGACGGTCGTGATCTCCCAGTCGAACGTGTTGGGGCCGGGCGACTTGTCGTAGTTCCTGCCCTCGAAGGTGCGCTGGCCGAGGCACTTCGAGAACAGCGCCTGGAGCTGTCCGTACGCGGCCTTCTCCGTCACCGTGAGCGTGTAGAGCCGGTAGCCGACCGAGCAGTCGTCCCACTGCGAGAGCTCACCCGGCCCCAGGTTGGACAGCCGCGGCCGTCCGTTGGGCGCTTCCACGATCGTGATCCTGCTGACGCACTGGAGGAGCTGGTCCGCGTAGGCGTGCAGCGTGCGGTACTCCTCGTCGTCGAGCTTGAACGGCCCGACCGCCCTGGGATCGATCTTCCCGTTGACGTTCAACGGGTCGACCAGCGCCTTGGGCGTGATAGGCAGCTGCGGTGAGTTCTCGTCCCCGGTGTCGACCAGTGTCGTGCCGTTGCCGTCGGTCAACGCGATGCGGCGACCGTACTTCCGCGCTATGTCGTCCACAGTGGACTTCGCGCCCGTCCAGTCCCTGTGCGTGGCCGCGTACCGCACCAGCTCGTCGAAGATCTGCGCGTCCGTCTCGAGCGCGTCGCCCTGCTCCTGCCGGATCGCCCCCGTCGTCGCCTGCGACGCGAGCCACGCCGTGACGGCGATCGAGCAGGCCGCGATCACCAGGGAGAACAGGAAGAACCGGACGAGGAGGCTTTTCATACCAGCTTGTACCCGATGCCGTAGACGGTGAGGAGTCGTTCCGGCCGGCGCGAGTCCTGCTCGATCTTGCGGCGCAGCTTCATCATGTGCACGTCGACCGTGCGAGCGGTGATGAACCCGTCCTCCAGCAGCTGCTCGCGCGTGAACACCCGTTGCGGCTGCGCGGCCATCTTGGCCAGCAACCGGAACTCGGCCGGAGTGAGGTTCACCAGCTCGTCCTTGATGCGCACTTCATGCCGGATCGGATCGACGGTCAGATCGCCGACCTTGAGCACCGTGGCGTTCGTCTCGCGCGCACGGCCGGTGCGCCGCAGGATCGTCCGCACCCGCGCGACCATCTGCCGTGGCCGGAACGGTTTGGTGATGTAGTCGTCGGCGCCCAGGTCGAACCCGAGCAGCACGTCGTCCTCGGTGGACCGCGCGGTGAGCAGCACGATCGGCACGTCCGACTCGGTCCGGACGGCGCGCATCACGTCGATGCCGTCCACCAGCGGCATCATCACGTCGAGGACCAGCAGGTCGGGGTTGCGGCGCCGCGTCTCGTCGATCGCCGCCCGTCCGTCGTGGACGACCACCACGGAATGCCCGTCGTGCTCGAGGTACCGGCGGACGAGTTCAGCCTGGTGAACGTTGTCCTCCGCGACGAGGATGTGGGCGCACACAGTCCGAAGTATGCAGGCCTTCACGACAGTCAAGCGGGACGCAAACAGGTTCTTCATCAGTTCCGGCGAGCGTTGCCGTCATGAGGGTGCACCTGGCTCTGGCGGCGGTCGGGCTGACCGCGATCCTGCTGACGACGACGCAGCCGGCAGGCGAGACGTCCCCCGCGGCCGCTCCGGCCACGCCGCCGGTCACGTCCGACGCCACGCGCGCCGAGGTCCCGTCCTCGCCGGCACCACCACCGCCTCCACCGCGCGTCTACGCGTCCAGCTCGGACCTGCCCGACGGCCCGGAGTTCCCGGTGGCCGGCACCGGCACGTTCCACGTCGTCCCCGGCAGCGGTCCGGTGGTCGGCTCGGGTCCGTTGCGCACCTACGCCGTGGAGGTCGAGAACGGCATCACCGTCGACGAGCAGGCCTTCGCGGCGTTCGTGGACGCAACTCTCGCTGACCCGCGCGGCTGGACGGCTCGTGGCGCGCGCTCGGTGCAGCGCGTCTCCGGTGCCGCGTCGGTGCGTGTGCGGCTGACGTCCCAGCAGACCGCCCGCACCGTCTGCGGCTTCGAGATCCCGGTCGACGTCTCGTGCCGTGACGGCAACTTCGTGTTCCTCAGCGCCGCCCGCTGGATCCGCGGCGCCGTGGCCTTCCTGCCGGACCTCCACACGTACCGGACGTACATGGTCAACCACGAGGTCGGGCACGCGTTCGGGCAGGGCCACCAGCCCTGTGGCGTCGCCGGTGGCCCGGCGCCGGTGATGATGCAGCAGACGTTCAGCGTGTCCAACGACGAGATCGTCCGCATCACCGGCGGCGTTCCTCAGGGTGCGTTCATCCCGCAGGACGGGAAGGTGTGCGCGCCGAACGGGTGGCCGTATCCATGACCTTGAGCCGGCAGACCGTGCGCATGAGCCTCGTGGATCACCAATTGGCGCGTGTGCTCACTTGTGGTTGATGTCCGGCTCCATAGCCTGGGCGGCATGGACGTGGACACGAGGCTGCTGAGGTACTTCGCCGCCATCGCCGAGGAGGGCAACCTCACGCGCGCTGCGCACCGGCTCTTCGTGTCGCAACCGTCGCTGACAAAGCAGCTCAAGCACCTGGAATCGCAGCTGGGCGTGCGGCTGTTCACGCGGTCCAGCACCGGGATGAGGCTGACGGAGGCCGGTCACGCCCTCGCCGCGCGCGTCCCGCCGATGCTCGCGGGCTGGGACGTGGCGGTGAGCGAGACCAGGAGCGCCGCCCGCGTGCTGCGCGTCGGCTTCCTGGCCAGCGCGGCGAACGACGCGACGCCGGCCATCGTCCGCGAGTTCGGGAGGGTCCGGCCGGGCTGGCGGGTCGACCTGAAGCAGGCCCCCTGGTCGGACCCGTCGGCGGGCCTCGCCGGCGCGGAGGTGCCCGTCGCGTTGCTGCGATTACCGTTCCCGGGCGAGGAGACGTTCGGCGTGCGGACGTTGTTCAGCGAGTCCCGTTGTGTGGCAATGCCTTCCGCGCACCGGCTGGCCGGCCGTTCCTCGATCGACTTCCCCGAGCTGTGGGACGACCCGGTCATCGTCGCCCCCGCCCTGAAGGGGACCTGGCGCGAGCACTGGCTGGCGTTGTCCGAAAGAGACGGTCGCGAGGTCCGCGTCGGTGCTGTGACCGAACACCCCGACGAGTTCCTCAGCGCGATCGCCGGAGGCTGCGGCATCGCCCTGGTTCCGGCTTCCACGTCCCACTTCTACTCGCGGCCGGACATCGTCTACGTGCCCGTGCGAGGCGTGAGTCCCAGTGAGGTGGCTGTGGCGTGGCTGCCGGACCCCGGTGAGGCGGCCGTCGACTTCGTCCGCTGCTGCCTCGACGTCACGCGCTCGCGGCGCACCGGGTGCGGCACTCGCTCGGGCTGAACCCGTGCACGCGCTTGAACGCGGCGCTGAACCCGAACGCGTCCGCGTACCCGACCCTGCGCGCCACCGAAGCCACCGTCGCCGACGACTCGGCCAGCAGATCGGCCGCCAGCGCCATCCGCCACTCCGTGAGGTACGTCAGCGGCGGCACCCCGACCAGCCTCGCGAACCTGCCCGCCAGCGTCGTCCGCGCCACACCGGCCTCCTTGGCCAGCAGGGCGAGCGTCCAGGAGCGTTCGGGACTCGCGTGCATCGCCTCGAGGACGGGCCCGACCACCACGTCGGCCCGGGCACCGAGCCACCCGTCGCCGTGCTCGCGGTCGAACCACTCCTTGAGCGCGCACACCATCAGCCAGTCCAGCAACCGGTCCGCCACCACCCCCGGCCCTTCCATGCCGATGGTGGCGTAGAACTCCGCGCACCCGTCCACGCCCGGCGCCACCAGCGCGTCCGGCAACACCGCGGTGAGCCGCCGCGCCACGGCCCCCGTGATCTCGTACGTCCCGCTCACCACCGACGCACGCCCCTGCGCCGCGACGGACTCCTGCACCACCAGGATGTCCCCGGCCCTGGCGGTCTCCCCGCGCACGCTGATCTCACCCGACGCCACCGCGTACAACGTGAGCCCAGGCAACACCCGCGTTCCGTCGATCTCGGTCCGGCGCACACCGGCGCCATCCGCGCGCACCCCGCGCAGCAGTTCGTCGAACGGCTCCATGCCGTCCACGATACGGCCCGAACGATCGAACATCGTCGATGAACTCTCGCCCATGTCCTCTCCCCGCCCACACGGGTTGGCTGAGCACATGACCGAAGAGATCCTCGTCCTGGGCGCAACCGGCAAGACGGGCCGCCGCGTGGTCCGCACCCTCGAAGCCGCCGGCGCCACCCTCCGCAAGGCCTCCCGCGCGACCGGCTTCGACTGGAACGACCAGTCGACCTGGAAGCAGTTCCTGCACGGCGCCACCGCCGCCTACCTGATCGCCCCGGAAGACCCGGCCGCAGCGTCACCGTTCGTGGAACTGGCCGCGGCCTCAGGCCTCCGCCGCGTAGTCCTGCTCTCAGGCCGTGGCCTCGACCAGATCCCACCGGACGTCTTCCGGGGCATGCACGCCGCCGAGAAGGCGGTCACCTCGAGCGACCTGCCGTGGACCGTCCTGCGGGCCAACAACTTCCACCAGAACTTCTCCGAGCAGGTCTGGCAGCCCGAAATCGACGCGGGCCGCCTCTCCCTGCCCGTCGACGACACCCCGGAACCGTTCGTGGACGTCCAGGACATCGCCGAGGTAGCCGCCCTGGCGCTCACCACCGACGACCACCAGGGCCGGATCTACGACCTCACCGGCCCGGAAGGAGTCACCTTCGCCACCGCAGTCGCCAAGATCGCCGCAGCCACCGGCCGCACCATCGAACTGGTCAAGCTCACCCCGGCCGAATACCGCGAAGCCCTGCTGGCCCAAGGCGCCCCAGAAGAGGTGACCACCGAACTGAACGGCATGTTCGAAAGCATGCGCAAGGGGAAACTGGCCACCCCGACCGACGACGTAGCCCGCCTCCTGAACCGCCCAGCCACCAGCTTCGACGCCTACGTCTCGGAAACCTGGCGCTGACGAGGCAACAACAGGTGCACGGCAAACCCGGCCGCCGTGGCCAGCACCGCCTGGTAGACGACCGACCCCTGGTACCCGCCCCCGACGAGGAACGCGGCGTCCAGCCCGGTCGTCCACCAGCCGGCCAACTCACCGAGCCCCAGCACGTGCCACCCGAAGAACCCGGCACACCACCCGCCGACCACCCAGGCAGCCTGCCCGCCCCGCCGCACGAAGAGGAACGCCGACACCGCGGCCACGGCGTTGAAGGCCAGCGCGATGCCGGTCAGCGTCGCGCCGGGGCTCCACAGCAGGGTCGCCGCCGTCTGCACCACGAGCACGCCGACGACCAGCCCGATGCCCAACCGCGTCTTGTCCACACGCCGATTATTCAGCTCTGCACGTCACCGCCCGATAGCAGTCCTCATTGCGGCATATGGCGGCTGTTTGTGCGGCGTCTGGTTGAAATCGTCCTTAGGTGGGTCTTGGGGACATCACCGCAGATGCGGTACGCACGGCAATGGCGGAGCACGACCGTCTTGGGTTGGTCGACTTCTGCGACGAGCGCGGCTTCGACCACTTCCGCAACTACGTGATCGCAGACAGCGCCCGCAGGTACGGCACGCGGGTGATCGCAGCTGCCGCTCACGGCGAACTGCCCGGCCAAGCACCCCTGACGCCACTGGAAGTCGCGGACGACGCCCTCGTCAACCAAGTCCTGGAAGGACTGGGGTTCGAGGTGAAGGAGCTGCGCCCACCCAAGTGGACACGCGAGGAGCTGATCCTCGCCTGCTCGCAGCTGTTCTCGAACGACCGGGTGGCCCAGCGGGTCAACGACCCCGCTGTGCAACAGCTCGCGGCGTTCCTGCGCCAGCTGCCGTTCCACGCTCCGCAGGACCGCGGGCTCAACTTCCGGTCGGTCAACAGCGTGCAGCGCAAGCTCTTCGACCTCGGAACCAGATTGCCTGGATACAAGGGCAAGCCGACCCGTGGCGGAGCCTTGGACAAGGTCATCATCGGTGAGTTCCGCGCCGATGAGGCGGAGATGCACCGCCGGGCTGCCGCGATCCGCGCCGAGCACGAGCCGAAGGCGTGGGCGCTGTTCTCCGCTCAGGGCCAGCCGAGCGACGAGGCAGGCGTGCTGGGTTCGAGTTTCGTCTACGACAACGGGGCCAGTCGTTCGCAGGAGCTCCGCGAAGGCCACGTGGTTGTCATCCACGACGACGAGGACGTACTCGGCATCGCCCGGATCGGTCGCATAGACCAAGAAGACGGGCATGCGGGTGCCACTCGGTACGTCGCGCATTACGGCGGGACCTGGTGTGCGCTCGACGGGGCCGTCAGTGCCGACGATCTCAAGGACGCGTCCGCCGACATGGTGGCGCAGGACGCGATCACGCCTCTCGACCTCGACAAGGTCGAGGCGATGCTGGCGCGAGTTGCCGTGTCACTGCCCTCCGAGGCAGCCGAAGCCCGTTCCGTTGCGAAGATCAGGTCGATACGGCGCAGAGTCACCGGCAAGGACGCACCTGTCGGAGGGAACGGAGAAGCACCTACAGGTGGACGGCGCGAGGTCAAGGCGAAAGCCCGCAAGGGCCAGGACAAGTTCCGGAAGAACCTGATCCAGCGCTACGGGTACGTGTGTGCGGTCACTGGTCGATGTCCGGCTGAAGTGCTGCAGGCGGCGCACCTTCGCAGCTTCGCCGAACACGAGACGCACAACCTCGACGAAGGCGTGCTGTTGCGCGCTGACGTGCACCTGCTGTTCGACAGCGGCCTGTTGACGGTCGATCCAACGACCCGGCGCGTGGTTCTGGCTCCTTCGCTGAGCTCCTACGGCCAGTACACCCAGTTCGACGGCGCGGAGTTCGCTGAGGGGCCCTGCGAGAAGGCCATCACTGACCACTTCCTCGCGGTCACCGGGACGTGGACCGGGCAGCAGGATGGTGACGAAGAAGGCCTCTGACCTGTTCACACAGGTCAGAGGCCCTTCATCACTGAGGCGCCCCTGGCAGGATTCGAACCTGCGACCTCGGGATTAGAAGTCCCTCGCTCTCTCCACTGAGCTACAGAGGCTGGAGGGGTGCGAAGGCCGCCACGAAGTGCGACCACCGGTGCCCCCACCGGACACATCGTCCGGAGTCGATCGACTGTTTCCGCCCTACGACCAAACGGGTGACGAAAACCGTCTAAACGTGACACGGATCACGTTCGTGGGGCCGTTGAGGCTCTCTCCACGAGGGAAACGTCGAGTCTCGTTGGCCGTGGCGGTCTCCCGCCGGCCAGTAATTTCAGGGCCAGTTCGCCGGCTCTGCGGCCCTTGTCGGCCAGGGGTTGACGCACGGTAGTCAACGGCGGGTCGCTGTAGGCCGCTTCGGGGACGTCGTCGAAGCCGACGACCGAGAGGTCTCCTGGGACGGTCAGGGTCAGGTCCCGGGCCGCTTGGAGGGCTCCGAAGGCCAGTTGGTCGGACGTGCACAGCAAAGCGCTCGGGCGTGGCGTGCGGGTGAGTAGCCACCGCGCGCCTAGACGTCCGAGTTCGCGATCACTGCCGCGCGCCTCCCACACCGGGACATTGTCCGGTTCCACCCCGGCTTTTTCCAAAGTGTCGAGGTAGCCGCCCAGGCGGTCTCGGCTCACCCGGAACGGCACGGCCGAACGGCGCTCGGGTGAGACCGGTCCTGATAGGCCGTCCGGGTGCAGTGCGAACGTCAGGATGCCGAACCTGAGGTGTCCCAGGGCGAGCAGGTGTGCCGCGGCCGCGCACGTGCCGGTGTAGTCCTGCACCTCCACTCGCGCCGAGTCCGGCAGCACCGGCTGGTCGATCACCACGAGTGGCAGTCCGCGGGCGGCGACGGCGTCGAACGCCGGGGCGGAGTCGGGTAGCGAGTAGGCGACCATCACGTCTGCCTGTGCGCGCGACACGATCGACGGGCGTGGGCCCCCCGTGGAGTCGCCTGGCATCAGGACGAGGCTGTGGTCGTGGCCGTCGACGGTCTGGGCCAGGCCGTCGAGCACGATCGAGAGCGCCGGGTCCGAGAACGCGCCGGACAGGCCCTGCGGCAGCATGAAACCCACGGCGGCGGACGAACGGGTCGCGAGTGAGCGGGCTACCGGGTCGGGGCCCGCGTAGCCGAGGGAACGCGCTGTCTCGAGGATGCGTTCGCGCAGGGTCGACGACAGCTGATCAGGCCGGTTGTACGCGTTCGACACCGTTGCCCTGGAGACCCCGACGGCCGCGGCGACGGTGTCCAGCGTCGGCCTGCGTCGGCGGTCGGAGTCCACGGACGCATCGTATGCGAGAGATCGCATCCCCATCGCTGGCGCTGCTGAAGCGCTTCAGTCATGCTGGAACGCATGTCCCCACGCCTGGCCACGTTCGTCGTCTTCCTCTTGAACGGCGCGGTCTTCGGCACCTGGGCCTCCCGCGTGCCCGCGCTCGCCGAACAGATCGGCGCGGAGGTGGGCAGCCTCGGGCTGGCGTTGCTCGGGGCGAGCGCCGGTCTGGCGTTCACGGCGCCGTTGGCGGCACGGATCTGCGCGGTCTACGGGTCGCGTGGGGTCCTGATAGCGAGCAGTCTCCTCAGTCCGCTGCTTCTGCCCGTGCTCGCGCTGTCGCAGTCACCGCTGCAGTTCGGACTGACGCTCATCGCGCTGGGAGCGAGCGTCGCGGCGATGGACGTGTCGATGAACATCGCCGCGGTCGTCGTCGTCCGAGCCTTGCAACGGCCGTTGATGCCGCAGTTCCACGCGGGCTTCAGCGTGGGCGGGCTCATCGGGTCGTTGGGCAGCGCTGCGGCCGCTCAGGCGCATTGGACGCCCATGGAGCACTTCGTCCTGGCGGCGGTTGTCGGCGTGCTGGTGACCGCGCTCATCGCCAAGAGGATCCCCGGAGGAGTAGGGGAGCGTCATAGGGAAGAAGTCACCGAACGAGCGAGCGTGCTCAAGAGCCCTGTTCTCTGGCTGTTGGCGAGCGTCGCGCTGTGCAGTGCCATCGCGGAAGGGGCGGCGGCGGACTGGTCGGCGTTGTTCATGGTGCGTGAGCGCGGAATGAGCGACGCGGCGGGTGCATACACCTATGCGGGCTTCTCCGTCACGATGGCGCTCTCACGGTGGTTCGGCGAACCGATCCAACGGCGCCTGGGCCCGCACCGCCTGCTCGCCACGGGTGGAGGCCTGGCCGCGACGGGTCTGGCGCTCGCGGTGGTCGTCCCGTTCCCCGCGGCCGGCTACGTCGGGTTCGGCCTGGCCGGACTGGGCCTCGCGTTCTCGTTCCCCGTGGTCATGGACCTCGCGAGCGAGACCGGCAAACGTGCGGACGGCAGCGGTGGCGAGCGTGAGCTCGGGCTCGTGACGACGATCGCCTACACCGGGTTCCTCGCGGGGCCGCCGATCGTGGGCGGGCTCGCGCACGTCAGTTCTCTCGTGGTCTCACTCGGGTTCGTGGCGCTCGTCACGGCGCTGATCATTCCTACGACCTTGCTGGCCAGGAGGGCTGCTAGGCAGGCGGCATCCGTTTGAGCGCTTCCCGGCGGATCGGCTCCAGCGCCTTGCTCGCCGTGCTCTCGGTGGCGTCGCCGCCCATGCCGATGGCGACCAGCAACGACTCGTCGCGCGTCACGGCGATGGTGGCCGTGCACACCATGTCCTTGTCCGAGGACTGCCGGGCGCAGCTGAGCCACGTGGCGTGCTTGGCGGTCTCGATCTCGCGCCCGTCCGCCTGGGACTTCTTCGACTCGTCGAACGACCGGTAGGGCACCGCCACCATCACGTACGGGCCCTCGTTGAGCGTGTACAGGCACGAGTTCGCCAGCTCGGTCCGCGGCACGGGCTTGAACTTGAGCGTGCCGAGC
Source organism: Lentzea flaviverrucosa (assembly GCF_003350445.1). Lineage (NCBI taxonomy): Bacteria > Bacillati > Actinomycetota > Actinomycetes > Pseudonocardiales > Pseudonocardiaceae > Lentzea > Lentzea flaviverrucosa. The sequence continues at coordinate 164,400 of NZ_QQAU01000016.1, read as the reverse complement.
GGCTTGAGGTCCTTCTCCGTCACCAGGGCGCACGGGTCGACGCCGGCGGTCTTGCGCGGCGTCTCGATGGCGAGCGGCGGAAGCGGTGCCGCGACGGGTTCGCCCTGGATGGAGTACGTGCATCCGGTCAGCGGAAGCAGCACGAGCAGGAGAAGGACAGAACGTCTCACACGGCGCAACACTAGAGGGTCGTAGGCTCCGGGGCGTGGCAATCGAACGCTCCACCAGAACGGGTTTGGTGCCCCTCGTCGTCATCGGCTTCGCAGTGGCGGCCATCGCGGCCGTCCTGCTGAGCTCGTTCGAGAGCGACCCCCCGGCGGGGGTGCAGATCGTGCGAGTGCTGACCGAGACGGGTGCGGTGGTGACCATCGGCTCGTTGTTGCTGGCGGCGTTCCTCGTGCCACCGCAGAAGTCCGGCACTCTCGCAGCGGACGGCTACGCGGCGATGCGCACCGCCGGGTGGTTCGCGCTCGTGTGGCTTGTGGGCGCCCTGCTGTCAGTGCCGTTCACCACAGCGGCCGCGATCGACCGTCCGGTGAGCTCGTTCAGCTTCAGCCAGATGATCGCGACGGCGATGCTGCTGGAGCAGTCCAAGGCGTGGCTCCTGACGGCGATCATCGTGGCGTTGCTCGCACTGGGCTGCCGTCTGGTGTTGTCGTGGGGATGGACGACGGTCCTGCTGTTCGGTGCCATCTTCGCGTTGGTCCCGGTTGCGGTCACGGGACACTCGTCGTCCGGCGGCTCGCACGACATGGCGACCAACAGCCTGCTGTTCCACCTCGTCGCGGCGGTGCTGTGGGTGGGCGGCTTGATCGCGCTGCTCGCGCACGGCAGGCGTGGCGGCGCGCACCTCCCTCTCGCCGCGACGAGGTTCTCGAAGATCGCGCTGGTCTGCTGGATCGTGATGGCCGTCTCGGGCGTGGTGAACGCGCTGGTGCGCATCACTCCGGCCGACCTCGTGACGTCCACCTACGGCTGGCTGACGCTCGGCAAGCTGGCGTGCCTGCTGCTGCTCGGCGTGTTCGGCTACTTCCAGCGCGAACGCGGTGTGAAGGGCGTGGTCGACGGCAAGCCGCACGCGTTGCTCAAGCTCGCCGGCCTCGAAGTCCTGCTGATGATGTTCACCATCGGCCTGGCCGTGGCGCTGGCCCGCACGCCTCCTCCCGGTGGCAGCACCGAACTGCCCAGCCGCACGGAGATCGCGATCGGCTACGACCTCGACGGCCCGCCGGCGCTCGCGGCCATCCTGTTCGACTGGCGCTTCGACCTGGTCTTCGGCACCGCGGCGCTGGCCCTCGCCCTGCTCTACGTCCTGGGCGTGCGCCGGCTGACCAAGCGCGGTGACAAGTGGCCGGTGGGACGCACCGTCGCGTGGCTGTGCGGGTGTTTCTCGCTGTTGTTCGCGACGTCGTCGGGCATGGGCCGGTACTCGCCCGCGATGTTCAGCGTGCACATGGAGGCGCACATGGTGCTGTCCATGCTGACGCCGATCCTGTTCGTCCTGGGTGGACCGGTCACGCTGGCGTTGCGCGCGCTGCCGGTCAACAAGGAGGTGCCGGGGCCGCGGGAGTGGGTGCTGGCCTTCGTGCACTCACCGGTCGCGCGGCTGCTGACGAACCCCTTCGTGGCGCTGGCGTTGTTCGTCGGTTCCTTCTACGCCCTGTACTTCTCGGGGCTCTTCGAGGCCGCGCTGCCGTTCCACTGGGCGCACCTCGCGATGAACGCGCACTTCATCCTCGCGGGCTACGTCTTCTACTGGCCGGTGATCGGCGTGGACCCGTCGCCTAACAAGCTGCCGCCGCTCGGCCGGTTGGGGCTGCTGTTCGCGTCGATCCCGTTCCACGCGTTCTTCGGCGTCGTGCTGATGAGCTCCGCGAACGTCATCGGCGAGCAGTTCTACCGCGGCCTCGCGTTGCCGTGGGTGCAGAACCTGCTGGAGGACCAGCGGCTCGGCGGCGGCATCGCGTGGGCGGCGGGCGAGATCCCGCTGCTGGTGGTCATGGTCGCCCTGCTCACGCAGTGGGCGCGGCAGGACGGCCGTGACGCGAAGCGGTACGACCGCAAGGCCGACTCCGATGGAGACGCCGACCTCGAGGCCTACAACGCGATGCTGAAGAAGATGGCGGGCAAGGACTAGCGCAGCAAGGACACGAATCAGACGGACAGGGGGCGGCGGAATCCGCGGACCGCGAAGAACGCGCCGATCGCCGCGATCGCGCCGCTCGTGACCAGTGCGCCGAGCACACCCGTGACGGGGTGGGCGAGCGCCAGGCTGCGGGCGGCGTCGACCGCGTAGGTCAGCGGGTTGACCTTCGCGATCGCCTGCAGCCAGCCCGGCAGGCCGTTGACCGGCACGAACGCGCTGGACGCGAACATCAGCGGGAACATCGCCAGGAAGCCGACGGTCTGCATGAGCTCGGCCTTGCGCACCCACGCGGCGATCGCGATGAACACCCAGCTCAGCGCCCAGCCGACGACCAGCGCCAGGCCCAGCGCGGCGAGGGTGCCGAGCATGCCGCCGTCCGGCCGGAACCCGAACACCAGGACACCGAACGCGATCATCAGCACCAGCTGGAACGCCGTGCGGACGGCGTCGGACAGGTTGCGCGCCAACAGAACCGTGCTCGGGCGGATGGGCAGCGAACGGAACCGTGCGAGCACACCGTTCGACATGTCCTGCACGAGCCCGATGCCGGACGCGAGAGAGGACTGCATCGCGGTGTTCACGAGGATCGCGGGCAGCAGGTAGTTGATGTAACTCATGCCCGGCGGGAAGTTCGCCGTGGACGTGATGCTGCTGAAGATCTGGCTGAACAGCGTCAGCATGATCAACGGCTGCAGGATGCTGAAGAAGACGAGAGCGGGTGTGCGCAGCAGTGCGCGCAGAGAACGGCCAGTCAGCACGAGGACTTGCGTCGGGTAGCTGCTGCCGTGCCAGGTCAAAGTCGCCATGATTCCCCCTAGTTCGCAGCGAGAGTGAGGTAGACGTCGTCGAGAGTCGGCTCTTTGAGGCCGATTTCGTGCGCCTCCAAGCCGTTGTCGTCCAACGCGCGCACGACCGTCGCAAGGTCGCGTGACGCGCTGACGGGGGTCGTGAGCGTGAGGCCTTCGGCGACGGGGGTGAGCCCCACGGAGCTGATGGCTGCCAGCGCGGTGTCCACTTCGGACACCGAGTCGAGCGTGACGGTGACCGTGCGCTGGCCGACCTGGGCCTTCAGTTCGGCGCTCGTGCCGGACGCGACGACCTTCCCGTGCGACAGCACGGTGATCGAGTCGGCCAGGCGGTCGGCCTCGTCCAGGTACTGGGTCGTGAGCAGCACGGTCGTGCCGTCCGCGACGAGCTTCTCGACGATCTCCCACATCGCGAGGCGGCTGGCCGGGTCGAGGCCGGTGGTCGGCTCGTCCAGGAACAGCACCTCGGGGTTGCCGACCAGCGACGCGGCCAGGTCGAGACGCCGTCGCATGCCGCCGGAGTAGGTCTTGGCGTTGCGCTTGGCGGCGTCGACGAGGTCGAACTGCTCCAGCAGGTCGTCCGCGCGCGAGTGGGCCTGCTTGCGGCTGGCGCCGAGCAGACGGGCGATCAGGACGAGGTTGTCGTGGCCGCTGAGCTGCTCGTCGACGGCGGCGAACTGACCGGTCAGGCCGATGCGGCTGCGGACCTCGTGGCTCTGCTTCACGACGTCGAACCCCGCGACCCTCGCGCTGCCGCTGGACGGGGGCAGCATCGTGGTGAGCAGGTTGACCAGCGTGGTCTTGCCGGCGCCGTTGTGGCCGAGCAGGCCGAGCACGGAGCCCTTCTTCGCGGTGACGCTCACGCCGTCGAGCGCGTTCACGTCGCCGAACCTCTTGCTCACCTCGTGCGCTTCGATCATGAGCTCAGACATCTGTTCCCCCTGTTTTGAGTGCTCCGTGCAGGAACAGCTCCACGATGGCGGCGGGTTCGGCCTCGGTCTGGCCGAAGCCCGAGCCCATGCGGTTCGTGAAGACGGCGCCGAGCAGCATCCGCCCGGCGAGGTCGGGGCTGACGCGCAGTTCCGCGTCGCCGAACAGGCCGGCGACGGCGTCGGACAGCTGCTGCATGCCGATCGGCGGTCCCTTGTGCTTCTTGTGGTCCTCGTCGCGCGGCTGGTAGCCGGACTCCCGCAGCGCGCCGATGACACCCCACATCCGGTCGAGGTAGCCGCTGAACGTCGCCACTCCCGCGGTGAGCCGCTCTTCGAGCGGTACGTCCGCCGGGATCGCTTCGAGGCGTGCGACCTCTTCGTCCGAGTGCAGCGCGCGCTGGATGCACGCGTCGAGCAGCTCCGCCTTGTCCTTGAAGACGCGGAACACCGTGCCTTCCGCGATTCCGGCCGCGGCGGCGATCTGGCTGGTGGTGACGTTCGCGCCGGCTTTCACGACGAGCGGCAGCGTGGCCTGGACGATCGCCTCGCGGCGGTCTTCCGGGCTCATCGCGGGGGCGCGGCGGCGGCGTGGTTCCTCTGACACGTCCGCAACTGTATGAGTGAGTACTCACTCATGTCAATGAGTGGGCGCTCACTCACTCGACGCGCTCCAGCGTCGCCCTAGCACGGACCCCCGACGATTCCGCGGTCCGAGGCCGTTCAAGATCTCGACCTGTCCACAACCCGCGAGTTGTCCACAGATCCGCCGCCACCCCACCCCGGCCACCCGCCTCCGGAGCAACCTGGTCCAGAACCCCGCGACCTGGAGGCAAGCCCGATGTCCTGGAATTCCACCGTGATCACCGTTGTTGGCACTGTCGTCAGCGACATCACCTACAAGCACGGCGAGGACGGCAAGACGAACGCGTTCTTCCGCATCAACTCGACCGAGCGCCGGTACAACACGGTGATCGGCGACTGGGAGGACGGCGAGACGCTGTGGATGGGTGTGTCGTGCTGGCGCAAGCTCGCCGACAGCGTGAAGACCACGCTGTCCAAGGGTGACCCCGTGATCGTCCAGGGCAAGCTGCGGATCCGTCATTACGAGAAGGACGACGTGAAGCGGCAGGCGTTCAGCCTCGACGCGTTGCACGTCGGGCTGGACTTGAGCCGGGTGCAGTCACTGGGCTCCGCCCCGCTCGTTGAACCGCGGGTCGCCGAAGATCCGGCAGAGGAACCCGTTCCGTTCTGAGCCGTTCGGGGCAACCCGGTTCCGGACTTCGGGAACACGCCCGAACCGGCGGCACCGCCGGAGAAGAATGCACGTACCGAGATCCACGAAGGAGGGAAGCTCGTAGATCGGAGCCGCTGAGGACCGATCGCCGAGGGTCGTTCACGTTCGAACGGAACGGGCTGGTCACCGAGTCGCGTGACGCTCGATCCGGACGTGCGCGCCTGCTTGTCGGCGACCGAGGTCAGGAGCCTCTGGGCACCGCTCTACGATCGCCGCCATGGCCGAGTTCATCTACACCATGAAAAAGGTGCGCAAGGCGCACGGTGACAAGGTCATCCTCGATGACGTCACGATCATGTTCTACCCCGGCGCGAAGATCGGTGTGGTCGGTCCCAACGGCGCCGGCAAGTCGAGCGTGCTCAAGATCATGGCGGGGCTGGACACACCTGGCAACGGTGAGGCCTACCTGGCCCCCGGCTACACGGTGGGCATCCTGCAGCAGGAGCCGCCGCTCAACGAGGAGAAGACCGTCCTCGGCAACGTCCAGGAGGGCCTGGGCGAGATCAAGGTGAAGCTGGACCGCTTCAACGAGATCGCCGAGCTGATGGCGACCGACTACTCCGACGAGCTGATGGAGGAGATGGGCAAGCTCCAGGAGGAGCTCGACCACGCCAACGCGTGGGACATCGACTCGCAGCTCGACCAGGCGATGGACGCCCTGCGCTGCCCGCCGCCGGACTCCGACGTCACCAAGCTCTCCGGTGGTGAGCGCCGCCGTGTCGCGCTGTGCAAGCTGCTGCTGAGCAAGCCCGACCTGCTGCTGCTCGACGAGCCCACCAACCACCTGGACGCGGAGAGCGTCCTGTGGCTGGAGCAGCACCTCGCGCAGTACACCGGCGCCGTGCTCGCCGTGACCCACGACAGGTACTTCCTGGACAACCTGGCCGAGTGGATCCTCGAGATCGACCGCGGCAAGACCCATCCCTACGAGGGCAACTACTCCACGTACCTGGAGAAGAAGGCCGAGCGTCTCGCGATCTCGGGCAAGAAGGACCAGAAGCTGCAGAAGCGCCTCAAGGACGAGCTGGAGTGGGTGCGCTCCGGCGCGAAGGCCCGCCAGGCCAAGTCGAAGGCGCGTCTCGACCGCTACGAGGAGATGGCGGCCGAGGCGGAGAAGACCCGCAAGCTCGACTTCGAGGAGATCCAGATCCCGCCGGGCCCGCGTCTGGGCAACGTCGTGGTCGAGGCCGACAAGCTCAAGAAGGGCTTCGGCGACAGGGTCCTGATCGACGGTCTGTCGTTCACGTTGCCGCGCAACGGCATCGTGGGCGTCATCGGTCCGAACGGCGTCGGCAAGACGACGCTGTTCAAGACGATCGTCGGTCTCGAGGAGCCCGACGCCGGCAAGGTCAAGGTCGGCGAGACGGTCCTGCTGTCCTACGTCGACCAGAACCGCGGCGGCATCGACCCGAAGAAGAACGTGTGGGAGGTCGTGTCCGGCGGACTCGACTACATCCACGTCGGCAACGTCGAGATGCCGTCCCGCGCGTACGTCAGCGCGTTCGGCTTCAAGGGCCCGGACCAGCAGAAGCCCGCGGGCGTGCTGTCCGGTGGTGAGCGCAACCGCCTCAACCTCGCGCTCACGCTCAAGCTCGGCGGCAACCTGATCCTGCTGGACGAGCCGACCAACGACCTGGACGTCGAGACCCTCGGCTCGCTGGAGAACGCTCTCGAGCAGTTCCCCGGCTGCGCCGTGGTCATCTCCCACGACCGGTGGTTCCTCGACCGCGTCGCCACGCACATCCTCGCGTGGGAGGGCACGGACGAGGACCCGTCGAAGTGGTACTGGTTCGAGGGCAACTTCGAGGGCTACGAGAAGAACAAGCTCGAGCGCCTGGGTGCGGACGCCGCGAGGCCGCACCGTGTCACGTACCGCAAGCTGACACGGGACTGAGAGGGCAACGGCGACGTCGTGGCGGCGAGGGGCGAGACGCAGGCGAACGTCGAGGTGAGCACGCTGGTCGTGCCCGCCTGGATGCTGCGTTGGCGCGCACCCGAGCTCGCTCTGGTGCTGGGCGAGCGAGCGGTTGCGCTCGCCTCCACCCGCCGCGACGAAGCCGACCGCCTGCGTGCGGAGTCGCTGGTGGTCTTCGCGGGCAACCGCATGGGCCGCGGCGTCCGCATCGCCGACAGGGCGATCGACGCCCTGAAGGCGGCGGAGGCCGCCGGTGAGTACGAGACCGCGTGGCTGCTGCGGGTCGAGCTCGCGGCGTGCGCGCGGTCCGTGGGAGCCCCGCTGACGGGGTTCGCGGCGGTCACGCCGGTGCTCGAAGCGCCGGACGTGCCCGCGGAACTGCGGGCCTCCGCGCTGGTGCAGGCCAGCGAATGCCTCGTCACGGTCGGCCGCGGCGACGAGCCCACCCAGGCTCTCGCCGAGGCGGACCAGCTCTACGTCGCCGACACGACGCTCGACGACGACACACGTCTGCTGCTGCGTGGCCTGATCCGCGCGGTGCAGGCCGCGCAGCACCGGCGGTGGGGTGATCTCGCCGCCGCCATCGGTGCCGCCCGTGAAGGCCTCGACCTGCTGAGCAGGTTCTCCGATCCGTGCGCGGACAGCGGCCAGGCAGCCGGCCGGCTCACGCTGGAGCTGGTGCTCTCGCTGATGGACGCGAACCGCCTGCTCGACGCGAGCGACGTCGGCGCGCCGCTGCTCGACCGCCCGGTGCGTGCGCCGTCGGCGTCCGAGGTGGGGTGGTTGCGCCTGGCGCTGGCCACGCGCGTGCACCTGCCCGCCGGCAGGGTCGCGCTGGCCAGGGAGATGCTGCGCGAGGCCGCGGCGAGCGCCGAACGCCACCAGCTCGACACGTTGCTGGCCGAAAGCCTGCTCGCGCTGGCCCACGTGCACGAGGTGTCCGGTGATCTGGCCGACGCGCTGACAAATCTGCGCTCCGCCCACGCCGCCGAACGCCGCCGTGCGCGCGCCGTCTACGCGGTGCGTGCCCGGCTCGCCGCCGAGTTCTCCGGCGTCCACCGCCAGCCCGCCGACCTGCACCAGCAGCTGGCGAGCGTGCTCCGTCCCGTCGAGGGCATGCAGGTGGTCACCGACGGCGTGCTGTCCGCCGCACTGAAGCAACAACTCCGGCAGTGGCGCCCGGTCCAGGTCCGCAAGGGCGACGGGCTGAAGGTCAAGCGCGTCCGGCGCGCTGCCGAAGACATGACCGTGGAAGGTTTGTCCGCGGCCCGACAACACGCCGCCGACCGGTGGCGCATGGTCCAGCCGTTCGGCGAGCCCGATGACAAGACCCCGGAAGCCGTGGAACCGCCACCCGCACCCCTGCCGTCCTCCTCTCCGTCTTCGTCTTCCTCCGACCGCACCGTCCCCGCCTCCGGCCTGATCGCCTCCGCGGGCGCGATGGTGAGCGGCCGCCGCCGTGCCGCCCGTGTGGCCGCCGGCGAGATCGACGACCGGCCGACCACCATCGCCGAAATTCCCATCACACCGGCACTTCCTGATCCAGAGCCTCCGCAGGAGCAGCCGCCGCTCACCGTCGAGCAGGAGCGCAAGCGCAAGGTCGAGCAGCAGCTCATGGAGCTGCAGCGCGAGGCCCGCCGCCAGATCGAGGCGGAACGCGCGGCCCGCGCCGAACAGCGCGCCCAGGCCGAACGCGAAGCCCAGGCCGCCGAGGAAGCCGCTCGCCGGGAAGCGGCCCGCGAAGAGGCGGCGCGCCAGGAAGCCGCCAGGCAGGAAGCCGCGCGCCAGGAGGAAGCTGCCCGGCAGGAGGCAGTCCGCCAGGAGGCGGCGCGTCAGGAACTGGCCAGGCAGGAAGCCGCACGCCAGGAAGCCGTGCGCCGGGAGGAAGCCCGCCGCGAGGCAGCGCGCCAGGAAGCGGTCCGCCGCGACGTCGCCCGGCAGGAGGCGGCGCACCAGGAGGTCGCCCGCCAGGCCGTCGAACGCGAAGAGGCCGCCAAAGAAGCTGCTGCCCGCGAGGAAGCCGCTCGTGCGGAGGCCGCCGCGCGCGACGAGGCGTCCGGATCCCAGTCGGAGAGCGTGCTGGACATGCTCAAGGCCCAGGGCCTGCGAGCAGGCGGCCGCCGCCGCCGTGACGCCGAGCCCGAGACCAAGACGCCGTCGTGGCGCGTGGAACCCCCGTCGGGCCTGCGCCAGGACAGCCCCGCCGGGGAACCGTCGCAGAACTACTTCGAGGACTCCGGCATCTCGGCCCGCCCCGGCTACTTCGGCGACGACGCGGCCTCCCCGGACAGCCCCGGCCGCTCGGGTCTCGCCGCGGCGTTCTCCCGTCCACCGGCGGCCCCGGACTTCGGTCCCCACGTCGACGACCCGGCCTACCCGCTGCACACCCCTGCGGCGGGCTTCCCGGCCGCCGCCGACCCGGACGAGCGCAAGCTCCCGGACCTGGACTTCAGCGGTCTCGACTTCAGCGCCCCGAAGCCGAGGTCCGTCGCCTCCATCCCCGTCCCGCCCACTCCGGCGGAGGCCCCGGACCAGGAGCCGGAACCCGAGCACAAGCCGCTCCCGCCCCTCCCGGACCCGATCCCGTCCGTGCCGGTCCCGGCCGAGATCCCGCCGGCCCCGGAACGGGACCTGCTGTCGGCGACGTTCCTGAGCTCGGCGGACGTGGACGACGACCCCTCGGACGCCCCGACGACCCCGGTGCGCGTGCAGTCGCAGCCGGACCAGGCCCAGCCGGCGTCCGGCGTCCAGAGCAGCTTCGGCACGCAGGCCACCTTCGGCACCCAGTCCTTCGGCTCACCGGCGGCGTTCGGCACCCCCTTGGCCTACAGCACCGAACCGGCGACTCTCGCCGAGCAGCAGGACGGTCCGGTCTCGCCCGACTCCGACGCGCCGACCGAGAAGCGCTTCCGCGCGGTCGGCGAGCCCGATCCGGCAGGCGACGCCCCGCGCACCACCCCGGCGAGCGAGCCCGCCGACCGGTCGGGCCGCCCCAGCAGCCGTCGCAGGCCCAGTGAGCTGAGCCTCGCCGACCTGCTGGCCGAAGCACTGGTCGCCTACGAGACGGGCCGCCGCACCGACGAGGAACTGCTCGAGGTCTCGGAACTGAGCACCTCGGACTGGTCCGCCACGCCACCGGGACCGGACGCGACGACGCCAGACCAGCCGGCCCGCCCTGCCGAAGCCGAGCCCTCCGCCGATGCGAACCTCGCGTTGCCGGCGGGGGAGTCGTTCGGCGCGGCCACCGGTTTCCAGACCGGCTCGCAGCCGGCGGCGGAAGTCACGCCCGGCTCGGACGCCTACTTCCAGCCGGGCCGGCCTGTCGGCGACCAGCAGGCCGCGCCGGACGCGGAGTTCGGTTCGAGCCGGCCGTTCGCTTCCCAGCAGGACTCGACGGCGGAGGCCACACCTTCGTCAGACGCGGTGTTCGGTTCGGACCGTCCGTTCGGTGCGCAGCAGGACCCGGTAGCGGATCCTGTGGCCACGTCGGACGAAGCGTCCGGCGCGCACCGGCGGTTCGGGAGCCAGCGGGATCCGGCGGCGGACACTCCGCCGAGTTCGGAGGCGTTGTTCCGGCCAGGCCTGTCCTTGGACGCCCAGCAGGATTCGGAGGCGGCGGGTCGGCGGTTCCGGGCCGAGCAGGACTCGGCGGCGAAGACCCCGCCCAGTGGGGTCCCGCTGTTCGGGGCGAGCCAGGCCTTCGGTTCCCGGCAGTCCACAGCGGAGTCGTCGAGCCAGTTCCTCGCGGAGCCGGCGCCGGAGTCAGCGCAGGAGAAGACCGGGCCGATCGCCGCGGTGCCGGCGGCGTCGGACAGCGAGACCACCGGCCCGATTCGTCCCTTCCGGGCGGACGGGTCTCCCGGCTGGACGTTGCCGGGGGCGTGAGGGTGGTCAGCACCACACCTCAAGCCTTGCCCAACCCCGCCTGCCCGGCGCCGGGAGAGGAGTCGCGGGAGCGGCTGCCCGGCGACCAGTGGTGGGCCGGCCGGTGACGTGGTGCGGTCCGGCGGTGGTCACGATGCCGCTGGGCCCATGATCGGATGAAAGCTGTGGGTCGAACGGGTGTCGGGGCCGGTGCAGTTCGCCGGTGCCCGGTCGGGTCCACGGTGCGGAAAGCCTTGTCGCCACTGATGATGTGACTCGATTCAGCCCACGATTCAGTGGTCCGTCAGAGCCCCTCCCGTTGCCGGTGACGGCCGCCACCCCATCTAGGGTGGGGTCGGACCCGGCACACAGAGGTGCCGGATAGCGTGGAGTCGCCTGAAGATGACCTCGACTGGAGCCCCGACCCGAACCGACGACGTCTCCGCGGCCCCCGCCGCGGGTGATGGGAGTCCAACGGCCAGTCCTGAGCAGGTCCGTGACGAGCTGATCGAACGGGCCGCCGCCAATGCCCCCGAACTCGCTGATCTGATCCGCCTCTTCTACCGGCACGTGCCCGCCGAGGAAGTCAACGACGACGACCCGGTGGACCTGGTCGGAGCGGTGCGGTCGAACTACCAGCTCGCCGAGAGCCGCGTTCCCGGACGCGCCGCGGTGCGCATCCTGAACCCGACCCGCGGGAACGACGGGTGGCAGTGTCCCGTCACCGTGGTCCAGGTCGTCACCGACGACATGCCCTACCTCGTCGACTCGGTCGCGTCCGAGCTCACGCGGGGTGGCGTGCAGGTGCAGCGAGTCGTGCACCCGATCGTCGTGGTGCGGCGTGATCCGGTCACCGGCGAGCGCACCGAGGTGCTGCCGACCGCCGATCCGGCTGATCCGCCCGCCGACGCGCTGGCCGAGTCGTGGATGAACATCGAGGTCGACCTCATCACCGACCCCGATCGTGCCCGCGAGCTCGAGACGCGGCTGTTGTCGGTGCTGACCGACGTCCGTGAGGTCGTCGAGGACACCGATCGCATGGCCGCCACGGCGCTGCAGCTGGCCGAGCAGCTGGAGAAGGAGCCGTCCGAGGCGACCGAGGACGGCTCGAAGCTGCTCAGGTGGCTCGCGGACGGGCACTTCACGTTCATGGGCTACCGGCAGTACGAGCTGGTGCACGAGGACGGCGAACCGGCGCTGCGGGCCGTGCTCGCGAGCGGTCTCGGCGTGCTGCGCCAGGACAGCCTCGCCGCGCGCAGCCTGACCGCCGGGCCGGACAACGGCGTGCAGGCGCTCAGCCCGGACCTGCTGGTGCTGACGCAGGCGAGCGCGCAGAGCAGCGTGCACCGCAGCGTCTACCCCTACTACGTGGGCGTGAAGACGTTCGACGCCGAGGGCAACGTCTCCGGCGAGCACCGCTTCCTGGGCATCTTCAGCACCACCGCGCTGCACGAGAACGTGCTCGACATCCCGGTGATCGAGCGCCGCGTGCGCGACGTGATCCACCGCGCGGGCTTCCCGCTGCAGTCGTACTCCGGCCAGCGGATGCTCGAGGTCATCCAGAACTACCCGCGCACCGAGCTGTTCTCGGTGGACGCCGAGACGCTCTACCAGGTGACGACGGGTGTCATCGCGCTCGCGGAACGCCGCCGGCTGCGGCTGTTCCTGCGCCGCGACCCGTTCGGCCGGTTCTTCTCGTGCCTGGTGTACCTGCCGCGCGACCGCTACACGACGACGAGCCGCCTCGCGATGCAGGAGGTGCTGCTCGCCGAGCTCGGCGGCCTGAACCTCGAGTACAGCGCGCGCATCGGCGAGTCCGCGCTGGCCCGCGTGCACTTCACGGTGCACACGGACCCCGCTCGCACGCTGGAGCCGGACGTCCACGCGATCCAGGCCAAGCTCGCCGAGGCCGTGCGCAGCTGGGACGACCGGATGGTCGAGGCCGTCGTCGGCGGCAACGGCGAACTCGGTGCCGAGTCGGCCACGGAGCAGGGCCAGCGGTTCGCCACGGTCTTCCCCGAGGCCTACAAGGAGGACTTCCCCGCGGCCACCGGACTCGAGGACTACCGGCGCATCGAGGCCCTCGTCGAGGGCGACCTCGACATGGTCTTCTACGTGCCCGAGAACGCCGAGGCGGGGGAGCGGCGCTTCAAGCTCTTCGTGACCGGCGAGGGCATCACTCTGTCCGACGTGCTGCCGATGCTGCAGCGCATGGGCGTCATCGTGGTCGACGAGCGGCCGTACGAGATCGCCCGCGAAGACGGCGTGCAGTGCTGGATCTACGACTTCGGCCTGCGCATCGACAAGGCCGCGCTCGCCCAGCTGTCCGAGGCCGACCTCGACCAGGTGCGCGTGCGGTTCCAGGACGCGTTCGCCGCCGCCTGGCGCGGTGAGGCCGAGGTCGACAGGTTCAACTCGCTGGTGCTGCAGGCCGGGCTCACCTGGCAGCAGGCCGCGATGCTGCGCGCGTACGCGAAGTACCTGCGGCAGGCGGGCACGCCGTACTCGCAGGACTACATCGAGGACGCCGTGCTCAGCCACACCAGCGTGGCCATCGCGCTGGTCGCGTTGTTCGAGGCCCGGTTCGACCCGAGGCTCGACGACGCCACGCGCGCCGACCGCACCGAGACGATGGTCGTCGAGACCGGCAAGCTGATCGACGACGTCACGAGCCTCGACGCGGACCGGATCCTGCGCAACCTGCTCACGCTGATCAACGCCACGCTGCGGACGAACTACTTCTTCCGCGACGCGGACGGCAACGCGCGGCCGTACCTGTCGGTCAAGCTCGACCCGCAGTCCATCCCGGACCTGCCGCAGCCGCGGCCGAAGTTCGAGATCTTCGTGTACTCGCCGCGCGTCGAGGGCGTGCACCTGCGCTTCGGCAGCGTCGCGCGCGGTGGTCTGCGCTGGTCCGACCGCCGCGAGGACTTCCGCACGGAGGTGCTCGGCCTGGTCAAGGCACAGGCCGTGAAGAACGCGGTGATCGTGCCGGTCGGCGCTAAGGGCGGCTTCGTCGTCAAGAAGCCGATCGCCCCGACCGGCGACCCCGGCATCGACCGCGAGAACTTCATGTCCGAGGGCATCGCCTGCTACAAGATGTTCATCTCGGGCCTGCTCGACCTCACCGACAACCTGGTGAACAACGAGGTCGTGCCCGCGTCGCAGGTCGTGCGCTACGACGCCGACGACACGTACCTGGTCGTCGCCGCGGACAAGGGCACCGCGACGTTCTCCGACATCGCGAACGGTGTGAGCCAGAGCTACGGCTTCTGGCTGGGCGACGCGTTCGCCTCCGGCGGCTCGATCGGCTACGACCACAAGGCCATGGGCATCACGGCCAAGGGCGCGTGGGAGAGCGTGAAGCGCTCGTTCCGCGAGCTCGGCGTGGACACGCAGACCGAGGAGTTCACCGTCGTCGGCATCGGCGACATGTCCGGTGACGTGTTCGGCAACGGCATGATGCTGTCCGAGCACATCCGGCTCGTGGCCGCGTTCGACCACCGGCACGTCTTCATCGACCCGAACCCGGTCGCCGCCACGTCGTTCGCCGAGCGCGTGCGCCTGTTCAACGTGCCGCGCTCGTCGTGGGACGACTACGACCGCTCGCTGATCAGCGAGGGTGGCGGCATCTTCCCGCTCACGGCCAAGTCGATCCCGATCTCAGAGCAGGCCCGCGTCGCGCTCGGGCTCGACGAGGGCGTCGTGAAGCTGTCCCCGCCGGAACTCAAGAAGGCGATCCTGCTCGCGCCGGTCGACCTGCTCTGGAACGGCGGCATCGGCACGTACGTCAAGGCGTCGACCGAGTCGCACGGGGACGTCGGCGACAAGGCGAACGACTCGATCCGCGTCAACGGCGACGAGCTGCGCGTCAAGGTCATCGGTGAGGGCGGCAACCTGGGGCTGACCCAGCGCGGCCGCATCGAGTTCGCGCGTGCCGGCGGCAAGGTCAACACCGACGCGCTCGACAACTCCGCGGGCGTCGACTGCTCCGACCACGAGGTCAACATCAAGATCCTGCTGGACCAGCTGGTCCGGGAGGGTTCGCTGGAGCAGGTGCAGCGCAACGAGGTCCTCGCCGAGATGACCGACGAGGTCAGCGACCTCGTGCTGGCGGACAACTACTCGCAGAACAACGTCCTCGGCGTCAGCCGGGCGCACGCGGCCCCGATGTTGTCGGTGCACGCGCGCCTCACGGCCGACCTGGAGGCTCGCGGCGCGCTCAACCGCAAGCTGGAGGCGATGCCGAGCGCGGCGGAGTTCAAGGCGCTGGAGAAGAGCGGTGCCGGTCTCACGTCGCCGGAGCTCGCCACGCTGCTCGCGTTCACGAAGCTCACGCTGAAGGAAGAGCTGCTGGCGAGCGACATCCCCACGATCGACACGTTCACCCGCAAGCTCCCGGACTACTTCCCGAGCCTGCTGCGCGAACGCTTCGGCGCCGCGATCCCGAACCACCCGCTGGCACGGCAGATCATCACGACGGTCGTCGTGAACGAGGTCGTCGACGGCGGCGGCATCTCCTTCGCCTTCCGCCTGGCCGAGGAGATGAGCGCGTCGGTGACGGACGCGGTCCGCGCCTACGCCGTGGTCACCCAGGTCTTCGACCTGCCGTCTGTCTGGCGCGAGATCGAGGCGCTGGACACCGTGGTGCCGACGGACGTCCAGGACAACATGGTGCTGGAGACCCGCCGCCTGCTGGACCGCGCGTCCCGCTGGCTGCTCTCCAACCGTCCCCAGCCGCTCCCGGTCGGCTCCACGATCAACCGCTTCCGCGGCGTGGTCGAGGAGCTCAGCCCCTTCGCCTTCGAACTGTTGCAGGGCAAGGAACTGGACGTCGTCGCCGGCAAGGCGGACCGGTACGTCGAACAGGGCGTCCCCGCCGAGCTGGCCCGCAAGGTGGCCGCGCTGCTCTACATGTACGGCCTGCTCGACGTCACCGAGATCGCCGAGCTGGCCGAACGCGAGTTCGGCCCGACCGGCGGCGCGGGCCCGGAGCGCACGCACCGGGAGACGGCCGAGCTGTACTTCACGCTGTCCGACCACCTCGACATCGACCACATGCTGGACTCGGTGACGAGCCTGGAGCGCGGCAACCGCTGGCACGCCCTGGCGCGGCTGGCTCTCCGCGACGACTTCTACTCGTCGCTGCGAGCCATCTCCGTCGACGTGCTGAGGGCGAGCGACGAGGGCGACACGGCGACCGAGAAGATCTCCAAGTGGGAGCAGGCCAACGCTTCCCGCCTGGCTCGCGCGCGCGGCGCGCTGGAGGAGATCAACCGGGTCCACCAGCTGGACCTCGCGACCCTGTCCGTCGCCGCCCGCCAGGTGCGGAGCATGGTCAGGTAGGAGCACGGACGAAGACCGGGGCGCCGCGGAATCCCCTCCGCGGCGCCCCGGTCTTTTTCAGACGACCTGCTCCAGCTCCGCGCGCTGGGCGATCGCGCGACCGAGCCACTGCCGCCCCACGACGACGAGCAGCGCGACACCGATCGCCGCGATCGTGCCGACGGCGGACCCCATCCACAGGCCCAGGACCTCCATGCCGTCCGCGGGCGAGGGGATCTCGGCGAACGTGACGTAGACGAACAACCAGGCGAGCACAGCGGCTCCGGCGGCGATGGCACCGATCGCGACGCTGGTCCACGTGAGCGAGCCGGACTCGAACACGGTGCCCTCGGCCGCCCTGTGCAGCATCCCTCCCAGCGCCACCGCCAGAACCTGGAGGCACGCGACGAAGATGATCGCCGAAGCCACGAACGGCACCCGCACCGCTTCGTAGGGCGGGAAGAGGTCGACCTCGTTCGCCGCGGTCGCCGGGATCACCGCGACCTGCGCGAACAGGCCACCCAGGACCGCGACGGCGAGCAGGGCCTGCAGGAAGAACACCACGACGCGAGACATAGATCGAGTATCGAGAGCTGCCTATCGCTTTTCAATCGGCTGGTGTGGAGGTCCTGTGAAGGTCGGTCAACGGTAGGGTCCCTGCATGGGTGTCTTCGTCACTGGTGTGCGGCCTCGATGGTCGGACATGGATGCGTTCGGCCACGTCAACCACGCGAACACGGTGACGTTGCTGGAAGAAGCCCGGATCGAGCTGCTGTTCACCGAGGCCGCCCGCCACGGGGTCAAGGAACTGGCCGAGGGCATGGTCGTGGCGAAGCTCGTGGTCGAGTACCTCGCGCCGATCGTGTTCACCGGCGAGAGCGTCCTGGTGGAGATGTCGGTGCGGGAGCTGAAGTCCGCGTCGCTGACGCTCGACTACGTGGTGCGTGGCAGCCGTGAGGCAGACAGCCCGGTGGTGGTCAGGGCGGAGACGCTCATGGCGCCCTACAACGTGACGACAGCACGACCGCGCAGGCTGACCGAGGCCGAGCGCGACTTTCTCGCCGGGTGGCGTGCAGGGGGAAATGGTGCCTGAGCTGGTGTTGGCCGACGCGGCCGAGAGAGACGACCTCGGGGCGTTCGCCGCGCGGGCCGTGCGGCTCGACGCGCAGACCGTGGTGCGGCTGCGCAACCGCGACGAAGAGATGCTCGACGCGTGGGTGGCCACGCCGTTCGACGCGCTCGCGACGCGAACCGTTGCGGGACAAGCGACTCCGGCGGACGTCACGGTGTCCGGCTCGGAGCTGCTGACGGGCCTCGCGGTGATGCGCGACGAACGCATCGACCCGGGCCCCGCCAAGGACCTGATGTGGCGCTCGGCCCTGCCGCCCACCGACGGCTGGCTGATGGTCGACCGGCTGCCGGTCGAGGTCGTCGCCAAGCTGGCGGACGAGGGTGTCGAGGTGGCGCGGGAGAACACCGGGCCGCAGGGCACGCCGCCGGCGTCGTTGCTGGACCAGACGGTGCTGACCGTCAGCGGGTCCGGCCTGGACGTCAAGATCCCGCTGCGGGTCCTGTTCGCGTTGTCGGGCATGGGTTTCCTCGGCGAGGACGGCGACGTGCGGGTGACCGGGACCGACTCGTGGCTGCGGATCGACGCCCGTTACGGCGCAGTCGTCCGCCGCCGCCACTCCATGCTGCCGCTGCTGGTCTGACTCTCCGGAACAGGAAACAGCGCCCCAGGCAACGGCCTGGGGCGCTGTTTCGCGATCAAGAACTCAGACGAGCCAGACGGCCGTGTCCGGCGGCAGCTGGTCGCCGTCCATCGGACCGGACGACAGCAGCACCTGGCCGGGAGGCAGCGGCACGGACGCGCCCGAGGTGTTCAGGGCGCAGATCAGCCCGCCACCCTTGCGGCGGAACGCGAAGCAGCCGGCCGGGGCGCCGTACCACTCGAGCTCCTCGCCGGCGAAGCCCGCGTTGGACTTCCGGTGCTCCAGCGCCTCGCGGTAGAGCGAGAGCATCGAGCCCGGGTCCTCCAGCTGCGCCTCGGCCGTGAGGTGGTCCCACTCGTTCGGCTGCGGCAGCCAGGTGTTCACGGCCGTGGAGAACCCGAACGGAGGGCTGGTGCCCTCCCACGGGATCGGCACGCGGCAGCCGTCGCGCCCGCGCTCGGTGTGGCCGGAACGCTCCCAGGTCGGGTCCTGCAGGGCCCAGTCCGGCAGCTCCACGTTGGGCAGGCCGAGCTCTTCGCCGTTGTAGAGGTAGATCACGCCCGGCAGCGCCAGCTCGACCAGCGTCATCGCGCGGGCCCGCTGCTCGCCCAGCGCGCCGCCGCCGTAGCGGGTCACGTGACGCACCACGTCGTGGTTCGACAACGTCCACGTCGCGGGCGTGCCGCTCAGGGCGACCGCCGCCAGCGAGTGTTCGATGGCCGTGCGGACGGCGTCGGCGTCGAAGCCGGCCTCGACCAGCCGGAAGTTGAAGCCCAGGTGCAGCTCGTCGGGACGGACGTAGGCGGCGAAGCGCTCGTCGTCCTTCACCCAGATCTCGCCGACGGCCATGGTGCCGGGGTAGCCGTCCATGACCTTGCGGATCATGCGGTGGATCTCGTGCACGCCGTCGTTGTCGAAGCGCGGGTCGTGCACGTCGTCGGACAGCACGCCCGGGGCCTGGACGCGGATCTCCATGTCCGGCAGGCCTTCCGGCTTGGCCATGCCGTGGGCCACGTCGATGCGGAAGCCGTCGACCCCGCGGTCCAGCCAGAACCGCAGCGTGCGCTCCAGGTCGGCGCGGACCTCCGGGTGCTCCCAGTTGAGGTCGGGCTGCTCCGGGGCGAACAGGTGCAGGTACCACTGGCCGTCCGGCACGCGGGTCCACGCGGGGCCGCCGAAGACGGACGTCCAGTTGTTCGGTGGCTGCGAGCCGTCGAAGCCGCGGCCCTCGCGGAAGATGTAGCGGGCGCGCTCCATGCTGCCTGGACCGGCCTGCAGGGCCTCCTGGAACCACTCGTGCAGGTCGCTCGAGTGGTTCGGGACCAGGTCGACCGTCACGCGGATGTTGTGCTCGTGCGCGTCCGCCACCAGCCGGTCGAACGCGGCCAGGTCGCCGAAGATCGGGTCGACGTCACGCGGGTCGGCCACGTCGTAGCCGTGGTCGGCCATCGGTGAGCGGTAGAACGGGGTGAGCCACAAGGCGTCGACCCCGAGCAGCTCCAGGTAGCCGAGGCGGGAACGGATGCCGTCGAGGTCACCGACGCCGTCGCCGTTGGAGTCGGCGAACGAACGCACGTAGACCTGGTAGAAGACGGCGTCACGCCACCAGGCGGACTCTTCGGCGATCTCGGGGGTGAGGTCGGAGGATCGGCGCACGGGGGGTCATCCTGCCATTCGTCTCGCTGCTAAAGGACCCGAACGGGTGATGGGCGGTCAGGAGAAGCTGTTCATCAAGCTGTTCGCCGCCATCTCCATGTAGTCCCAGAGCTGCTTGCGGTGAGCCTCGTCCAAGCCGGCCTCGTCGACGGCGATCCTCATGCAGCGCAGCCACGCGTCCCGCTCGATCGGTCCGATCTTGAACGGGACGTGACGCATCCGCAGCCTCGGGTGGCCCCGGTTGTCCGAGTAGGTGTGGGGTCCGCCCCAGTACTGCACCAGGAACAGCCTCAGCCGCTCCTCCGCAGGTCCGAGGTCCTCTTCCGGGTAGAGGGGGAGGAGGACGTCGTCGGCCTTCACCTCTTGGTAGAAGCGCGCGACGATGCGGTGGAACGTCTCCTCGCCACCGACCTGTTCGAAGAAGCTCACGGGGTTTCCCACGTACCCATCCTGACTCACGGGGGCCACTGCCTGCAGGCCGCCCCGGCTGTTGGCTCCGCCATAGGGTTGTGAACTGGCAGGACGCCGGATGATCATCGTCTCGAATGGGTGTTCTAACTCACTTGGCGGTGAAGCCGGCTTCCTCGAGGGCGGGCATCAGTTGCGCGCGCAGGTTGCGCTGGACCGCCCACTGGCGGCCGGGGCGCGTCTTCGCGGTGACCCGCAGGGTGATGCCCTCCGGCGTGAACTTCTCGACGCCGAGCACCTCGGGCTTGGCCGTGATGTCCGCCTTCAGCGGGTCCTTGTCGGCCACCTCGGTGACCTTGCGCTCCAGCACCTGGGTGGCCTCGACGAGGTTCGCGCCGTAACTCAGCGGAAGGTCGACGACGGCGACCGCGAAGCCCTGCGACGAGTTGCCGACGCGCAGGATCTCGCCGTTGCGGACGTACCAGACCGTGCCGCCGGTGTCCCGGATCGTGGTGGTGCGCAGCGCGACGGCCTCGACGGTGCCGGTGGCGGGGCCGAGGTCGACGACGTCGCCGACGCCGTACTGGTCCTCCAGCAGCATGAACATGCCGGCCAGGAAGTCCTTCACCAGGTTCTGGGCGCCGAAACCGATGGCGACGCCCAGGATGCCCGCCGAGGTCAGGATCGGCGTGATGTTGATGCCCACCACGATCAGGATCTCGAGGAAGGCGATGCCGAAGATCAGGATCGTGACGATCGACTTCAGCACGGAGCCGATCGTGCGGGCGCGCTGCTCGCGGCGCTCGGAGATGAGGTTCCCGAGCGCCTGCGGAGCGCGTTCCCGCAACGGCTTGAGCAGGCCCGGCTTCTTGCCTTCCTTGCCGGGCGTGGTGATCCGGTCGATGACCTTGCGCAGCAGAGCCCTGATCACGAAGGCGGCGATCAGGATCACAACGATCTTGATCGCGCCCGTGATGATCACCGCGCCGTACTTGTCGACGAAGGTGACCGCCTCGGCGGCCTTGTTCGTGACGTCATCCACGGGACTGGTCACCTGGTCGTGCCCTCCTACAACTCCATGCCGGTGGCATTCGCGAGAAACGTCAGCTGGTCCACGGCGAGAGCCACCGTCCGGCTGACGGACCGGCCCGCGTGACCGACCTCGGTCTCGCGGCGGATCAGCACGGGGTGCTTGGTCGGATCACTTGACGAAGCGTGCTGCAGTGCCGCGCACATCTTCCTGGCGTGGTTGGGGTCCACACGAGAATCCGACTCGAACACCGTGAACAACACAGAAGGGTACTCAACGTCCGTTACCACTCGGTGATAAGGCGAGTAGGAGAGCAGCCAGCCCAGCTCCTCGGAAACGCTTGCGCTGCCGTACTCGTCGGCCCACAACCGTCCGAGCAGGAACTTCTCGTAGCGCACCATGTCGAGCAGTGGCGCTGAGCACACCACGGCCGCGTAGAGCTCGGGGCGCTGGGTCAGCGCGGCGCCCACGAGCAGGCCGCCGTTGGACCCTCCCATGATCGACAGCTGCTGCGGCGTCGTCCACCCGTCGCGGATCAGGCGCTCCGCGGCGGCGTGGAAGTCGTCGAACACGTTCTGCTTGTTGGCGCGCATACCGGCGACGTGCCAGTCCTCGCCCTCCTCGTCGCCGCCGCGCAACGACACGTGCACCCACACGCCGCCCGCCTCGACCCACGCCAGCGTGGTCGCGCTGTAGCCGGGACCGCGGCCGATCGCGAAGCCGCCGTAGCCGGTGAGCAGTGCGGGACGGGGCAGGTCGGGCTTCTGCTCGCCGCTGACGACGAACATGTGGACCGTCGTGCCGTCCTTGGACGCGTACGCGATCTGCTGCGTCGTCACGGCCGGCAGCTCGACGCGGCCGGGCGCGGCCTCGTGCAGCACCGTTTCACCCGTGGCCTTGGAGAACCGGAACACCGACAGCGGCGTCACGAAGTCCGTCCACCCGAACCACAGCGTGTCCTGGTCGTGGGGCGTCTGGGCGTCCACAACGGACATGCCGTGCAGCGAACCCGTGCCGGGCAGCGGGATCTCCCGCTTGTACGCACCGGTCGCGGCGTCGTGCAGGTGCAGTTCGGACACCGCGTGCCTGGTGCGCAGGACGACCAGGTCGCCGTTCAGCAAGCGCACCCCGTCGAGGACCGAGTCCGGTTCCTCGGCGATGAGCTCGGTCCACTCGGTGGGGTTCGCCGGGTCGGCCACGCACAGCCGCTGCCGGGGCGCGCCGTGGTTGGTGTGCAGGTAGAGCCTGCCGTCGCGGGCGACGGACGCCGAGCACTGCACGCCGGCCTCGGTCAGGACCACGGGCACGAGCGCGCCGTCGCCGTGCAGGTCCGCGATCCACACGGAGTCGTGCTTCAGCGTGCTGGGGGCGCCGCTCACGACCAGCCAGCGGCCGTCGTGCGAGAGGTTCAGCGAGTAGTAGAAGGTGTGCGCCTCGCCGTCGCCGTGCACGTTGAGGTCCGTGTCCGGGTCCGTGCCGACGCGGTGACGCCACACGCGGCGGTGGAACAGCTTCTCGTCCTCGGGCAGCAGGGCAGGGTCGAGCTGGCGGACGTAGAAGAACTCCTCGCCGCCCGGCAGCCAGCCGATCGAGGAGTAGCGGCAGCGGTCGATCGGGCCTTCGACGTGCTCACCCGTCGCGACGTCCATGACGTGCAGCAGCGAGTGCTCGTTGCCGCCGACGGACACCTGGTAGGCGAGGCGCTCGCCTTCGAGGCTGGGGGACCAGCCGTCCAGGGTGGTCCGGCCGGACGGGTCGAGCGCGCTCACGTCGAGGAGCACGCGCTCGGTGCCGTCGCTCTCGCGCACCATGACGACGGGGTGGTCCTGCTCGGGGCCGCGGCGGGTGAAGAACGCCCTGCCCGCGCGCCAGGTCGGCGTGGACACCGAACCCGTGCGCATCAGCTCCTTGAGGCGCTCGCCCAGGCGTGCACGGCCGGGCATCGCGTCCAGCCAGGAGCGTGCGAGCACGTCCTGCGCCTGCGACCACTCCGCGGTGCGGGGGTCTGCCGTGTCCTCGAGCCAGCGGTACGGGTCCGAGACTTCGCGCCCGTGGATCTGCTCGGCGAGGTTTAGCCGCTCGGCGATCGGGTAGGCGATCGTCGCAGGCAGTGGAGTGGAAGGTGCCTCTGTCACCTTGTCAAGAGTAGCGGCTCTTGAAAACCATCTCCGATAGGGAGCTCGTTCACCCCAGGTTCGATCACACATCCGTGACGCGTCACTTATCACACGTGATTTTTTCCTGGTAAGTGTGGTCTCCTATGGCTGAACCGGTGGAGGTGGTCGCGTGCCAGACCGACAACCGACCCCTATCGGCGGCTCGTCGCCAGGCGAGACGGCGCCGACGGTCCTCCCATGCCGAAATCAGCCCGAGCTGCGGGCGGTGCCGGATGTGGATCGAGACGGGGGAGGTTCCGGTCCGATGCCGGCGGTCTTCCCCTGGGGAAGACGCAAGGTCCTGCTGCTGAACGCCACGTTCGAGCCGCTCACGGCGTTGTCACTGCGCCGCGCGGTCGTCCTCGTGGTGTGCGGGAAAGCCGAAGTCGTGCACGGAGACGCCTCCGGGCTGGTGCTGCACTCGTCGAAGTCCGAGGTGCTTGTACCGTCCGTGATCCGGCTGAGCTCCTACGTCCGCGTGCCTTATCGAGGTCGCGTGCCGATGACCCGTGCCGGGCTCATGCACCGCGACCGTTATCGCTGCGCCTACTGCGGCGGGCGGGCCGAGACGATCGACCACGTCGTGCCGCGCTCGCGTGGCGGACCTCACACCTGGACCAACTGCGTCGCCTGCTGTGCGAAGTGCAACCACCGCAAGGCGGACAAGATGCTGTCCGAGCTGGGCTGGCGGCTGCGCGTCGTTCCCGCGGCGCCGCGTGGCCCGCACTGGCGGCTGCTCGCCGGGGTGGCCGAGGCTGATCCGCAGTGGTTGCCGTACCTGGGTGAGCCGGCGGCCTGATCCCGCCGTTCGAGCCGGGTCAGGCCGCGAGGGAGAAGTCGTTCTGACGTGCGGTGATGCGCACGGAGTCCTGCTGCGCCGTGATGCGGACCGAGTCGTCCATGGTGATGCGGACGCTGTCGTCGTGGGCGGTGATGCGCACCGAGTCGTCGTGCGCCGTGATCCGGACGCTGTCGTCCATCGTGATGCGGACGGAGTCCTGCGCGGTGATGCGGACGCTGTCGTCGTGGGCCGTGATGCGCACGGAGTCGTCGTGGGCGGTGATGCGCACGGAGTCGTCCATGGTGATGCGGACGGAGTCCTCACGCGCAGTGATCCTGACCGAATCCTGCTGAGCGGTGATCCGAACGGAGTCTTCACGCGCAGTGATCCGGACGGAATCGGCACACGTGATCCTGACCGAATCGCTCGCCGTGATGCGCACCGAGTCTGCCATGGTGATGCGCACGGAGTCGTGGGCCGTGATGCGCACCGAATCGGTCGCGGTGATCCGAACGGAGTCGTCCATCGTGATCCGGACGGAGTCACTCGCGGTGATACGCACTGAATCGTCCTTGTAGCTCGGAAGAGTGAAGGTCACGGCCTGGGGGCGGGTCATCGTGAACATTTTGTGTCCTCCAGCTCGTTCGGGGCGGGTGCGCAAGACCCGTATAGGTGAAAAGCTAAGAGCTGAGTGTTCCGGGAACAAGACCCCAAACCGGCACCCGTTCGCCTCCGACCGGGTGAGGACTGACCGGGTGTAACCGCTGCGCCGCACGAGAGCACACGCTGCCCTTACTGGCCGGTATGGACACGCTCTGTAGCGTTCAACCTGATGGAACGTGACGTGCGTCATACGGCAAAAGGCGTGCACGGACGGGGTTTCCGAGCGCTCACCGGAGCTTGGGCGGTGTCGCTCGTGGGCGACGGTGTGCGCGTCGTCGCGCTGCCCTTGTTCGCCGCGGCCAGCACCCGCAGCCCGCTCGCGGTGTCCGCCGTGGCCGTCGCCCTGACCCTGCCGTGGTTGCTCGTCGCGCTGCCCGCGGGCGCCCTTGTGGACCGTTGGAGACCGAGAACTGTTGTCCTCGCGGCACATTGGCTGCGCGCCGGGGTGACCGGACTGCTCGCGCTGGCGGTCCACACCGGACACGCGACGGTCGTCGTCTTGTGCGCCACGGCTTTCGTGCTGACCTCCGCGGAGACGTTCGCGGACTCGGCGTCCCAGGTGCTGCTGGTCGAGCTCGCGGGGCCGGACGACCTGGAGGCGGCCAACGGCCGGTTCGTGACGGTCGAGACGATCGGCATGGACCTCGCCGGCCCGCTGGCCGCCGCGGTGCTCTTCTGGTGGGCTCCGGCGGCCTGTTTCGCCCTCGACGCGCTCTCGTTCGTCGTCGCCGCGGTGCTCGTGTCCCGAGTGCCGGACGTCGCTCCCGACCGTTCCGGAAGCGATCTTCGCGGGCAACTGGCCGAGGGCGCGCGGTTCCTGGTGCGGACTTCTGGCCTGCGGTCACTGGTAGTTGCCGTTGCAATCACAGCTCTCTGCGCGGCCGCGATCAACGCCATGTTGGCGCTCTACTCCATCCAGGTACTCGGCCTCGCCGAACCGGTGGTTCCGTTCCTCGTCGTGTGCATGGCGGCCGGTGCTCTGCTAGGCGCCCGGTTGTCCCCTCTGCTCGCGGCGCGGTGGGGCGCCGGACGGGTCATGGTCGCGTTCCTGGCGTTGCTCGGCGCCGCGTTCGCGTTGTTCGGCCTCACGCCGTGGCTGCTGGTGGCGGTGCTCGCGTGCGTGCTGTGCGGAGTGGCGTCCGCCGGCTGGAACGTCCTGTCCGCGACGCGGCGGCAACGGCTCACACCAGGTCCGATGATGGGCCGTGTGACCAGCGCCTATCGGGTGCTCGCCTGGGGCCTCTCGCCGCTGGGCGCGGGCCTCGCCGGTCCGCTCGCCGACGCGACGTCATTGGGCACCGTGTACGTCGTGGCGGGCTCGATAGTGGGATTGACCGCGATCTTGCTGGCCCGGCCGCTCGCGCGCGGCTGAGTTCGGCTACCGTACCCGCCGTGACCATCGTGGAGACCGTTCTCGTCTTCGCGCTGATCCCGCTGGCGATCTACGGCGTGATCACGCTGCTGACGGTGAGGCCAAAGGCCACCCGGATTCCCCGGTACAGGCCCGGCCAGGAGTGGGGCTACGCCCCGGTGTGGTGGAGCGCGAACCCGGCAGGGTTGAGCGTCGAGCACCACAGCGCCGCCGAGTCCGGTACCTCGGGCTCGACCGCCAAGGGAGGCGCACGTGGCAACTGGTAAAGCGATCGAGGCCGTCGACCCGTCGACGCTGCCCCTCGGTGCCGTCGTGACGAACAGCGGCCGGGTGTCCGTGGCGAAGATGTACGAGCCGCACGCGCCGGAGCTGCCGTTCACGCCCGCCCAGCTCGCGCAGCTGGACGAGGCGCTGACGCTCTCCAGCCGCAGCACGGGCCTCGACTTCAGCGTGTACCTGGGCGAGCTCGGCTCGAACGCCCACCAGCGCGCGCAGGAGCTGCACGGCTCCACGGAGCGTCCGTCGCACCACGTCCTCGTGGCCGTGTCGCCGGGTGAGCGCGTCGTCGAGATCGTCACGGGCGAGGAGTCGCACCGCCGTCTCGCCGACCGCGGCGCCAAGCTCGCGGTGATGAGCATGGTGGCGTCCTTCAAGGAGGGCGACCTCGCGGGCGGCCTCGTGTCGGGCCTGCGCATGCTGACCGACCAGGCGGGCAACGCGCCCCGTTCCTGATCCCACTTCTCCGAACGCCCCCGGTGTCGCACCGGGGGCGTTCGCGTCTCTAGGGGCTGACCGCGTTGTGGCCGACGACGAGGTCGGAGATCTTCTCCCAGCCGAGCTTGCGGTAGAGGTGCACGCCGTCGGCGGAGGCGAACAACAGACCGGTCTTCGCGCCGTCCTCCACCGCCGCCCCGATCAGCGCGCCCATCACGACACTGCCGAGGCCCCGCCGCCGGTGTGCCTCCGCGGTCTCGATGCGGTGGGCGACGGCGTCCTCGCCCACGACGGCCATCAGGCCGCTAGCCGCCACCTCGCCGTCCGCCAGCACCCGCACGCCGATCACAGGGCCCCTGGTCACCTCCACCGCATAGCCCGCGGGCGGTTCCGGTGCCGGGTGGCCCGCCAGCGCGCGCCTCATGAACGTCTCGTCCGGCCGTGCCACGACCATTCCGGCCGCTTCGAGGTCCGCGCAGACCTCCGCCGGCGCGTGCGTGGGGACGCTCAGCCAGTTCGGTTCGCTCGTGGCCGCCACGATCCTGGCCAGCGCGGCGGTCTCGGCGTCGTCCGTCGCGATCCACTCGAACCGCCGGTGCGGCCGGTCCACGTGCACGACCAGGTAGCCGTCGCGGTACTCGGACGTCAGCCCGTCGGCCGCGATCCAGCCGCGGTGCCAGCGCTCGACCAGTTCGCCGATCATGCCTTCTCCTCCAGTCGCACGGTGATGCCGCTGTCCCGCATCAGTTCCACCACCTGCCGGAGGTAGTCGGGGATCGCGTCCCCGGCCACCTGCGCGTCGTTCCACACCAGGGTGAAGCCCGGCTTGACGCCCCAGCCGCCGTGCAGGCAGTCCTGCAACGCGTTGACCTCCCTGCCGAAGTAGCCACCCGGCCCCACCAGCGCCTCGTTCAACGCCAGGTGCAGACTCCTCCAGTCGGTGACGTACCGGCCGTCCACTTCGTACCTGCCGCCCACCTCGTCGGACTCGAACCGCTTGCGCGCCAGGTACGTCAGGTCACCCCAGGCCTCGCGTCCGCCGTCGTCGAAGGGTGCCCAGAGGTTGCGTTCGGCCGGAACACCCTCGCGCCACAGGTCCCACACCGCACGCGCCGACGGCGCCGGGCGGTCGCGCCAGCGCGGCGGTGTCCGGGTGGGCGGCTGGTCGAGGACGACGTCGAAGAGCCCGTCGCCCAGCGCGGACGGGGTCACCGATGCGGTGTCCAGGGCGATCGGCACCTCGGCCATGACCCTGCCGTGCCGGTCCAGCGCGTGCAGGCGATCCCCGAAGGTGTACAGGTGCGAGCACTGCCGCATCGGTCGAACGCGTTCAGGGTGCTCGACCCCGATCAAAGTGATGGGCGGCCACTCGTGGCCGTGCCAGGGCCGGGGGAACCCGTCGGCGCCGAGGAAGTCACCCAGTTGCTCGTCGTCGCGGAACAGCAGATGTCGTGGCGCGGGCCCGAAAGCGGAGCCGGCGTCGTCCAAGCGCACGGCCGCACTGGCGACGACGTCCACCAGGTCGCCGTTCGGCACGGTGCCGTGCACGACCAGGTCGGTCAGATCCCACCACTGCGCCTCGTCGTCCACGCACACCTCGAGCGCGAAGTCCCCGGCGAGATCCGCGAACTCGCGCGGGCACCCGCGCAACACGACTCGTTCACGCGCGACCGGCACCGGGTCGGTGAACAGCCCGTCGACGTCGATGGCGCGTGCCACGACCTCCGCGACTTCGTCATCGCCGGTCTCGTGCCAGTGCACGACTTCGTAGCGGAACAAACACACCCCCAGAAGACGGGAAGGCCCCGTGCCGCATTCAAAGCGACACGGGGCCTTCCTGCCAAGCGGATTCAGGAGCGGTCGAACTCCTGCGCGGCGAGCGCTCGCACGATGCCCGCGCGGCCCTCGGACACCAGGCGGCGCAGCGACGGCGGGTGCTCGTCGGCGAGCCACGCGTCGGCGGCCTCCACAGTGGACTTCGCGATCGACCACGCCGGGAACATGCCGACGACCATCGACTGCGCGCGCTCGGACGAGCGGCGGTCCCACACGCCCTTCACGTCGCGGAAGTAGCGCTCGACGTACGGTGCGAGCAGCTCCTTCTGACCGGGGTGCGAGATGCCCGCGATGATCGCCTCGCTGACCGCGTTGGGCAGGTCGTCGTCGTTGACCGCCCGGTCCCACGCCTCGTCCTTGGCCGCGACCGTCGGGCGCAACGCACGCGCGGACTGGGCGCGGCGGTGACCGGTGGAGGTCGGGTCGCGCTCCTCCTCGGCGTTGATCTCCGGCAGGTCCGCCTTGCCGTGGGCGACGAGCGCCTGCAGCAGACGCCAGCGCAGGTCCGTGTCGACGTCCAGGCCCTCCAGCACCGCGGTGCCGTCGTACCAGCCGCGCAGGACGTCCACAGTGGAGTCGTCGAGCACCGACGAGGTCAGCGCGTTCACGAACGCCAGCTGGTGGTCGGAGCCCGGCTCGGCCGCCTGCGCCAGTTCCAGTGCCTTCGCCACGAACCGGCGCCAGCCCTCCGGGCGCCACGAGGCGTCCGCGTAGGACGACAGCGAGGTCTGCGCCTGCAGCAGAAGCCGTTGCACCACACCGACCTCGGACTCGGAGCCCAGGCCGCCGAGCACCAGGTTCACGAAGTCGCGGGCCTTCAGCTCGGCCTCACGCGTCATCTCCCACGCGGCCGACCAGCACAGCGTGCGCGGCAGCGGTTCGGCGATGTCGGAGATGTGGTCGATCAGCCCGGCCAGCGAGTCCGGGTCGAGGCGCATCGTGCAGTACGTGAGGTCGTCGTCGTTGACCAGCACGATCTTGCCGCGGTGCACGCCGACCAGCTCGGGAACCTCGGTGCGGTCGCCCGTCACGTCCAGCTCGTGGCGGTGCGTGCGGACGAGCTTGCCCGTGCCGTCGTCGTCGTAGACGCCGATCGCGATGCGGTGCGTGCGCAGTTCGCCGGCACCCGGACGTGCGCCGCCCTGCAGCACGGCGAACTCGGTGAACTTGCCGGACGCGTCAACGGTGAACTTGGGGCGCAACAGGTTCAGGCCCGTCGTCTCCAGCCACTGCGCGCTCCACCACGACAGGTCGCGGCCCGACGCCTCCTCCAGCGCGCCCAGCAGGTCGGCCAGCGTGGCGTTGCCCCAGGCGTGCTTGCCGAAGTAGACCCGCAGGCCCGCCAGGAAGTTCTCCAGCCCGACGTACGCGACGAGCTGCTTGAGCACCGAGGCGCCCTTGGCGTAGGTGATGCCGTCGAAGTTGACCTCGACCGCCTGCACGTCGGAGATGTCGGCGGCGACCGGGTGCGTCGAGGGCAGCTGGTCTTGCCGGTACGCCCACGACTTCTCGATCTTCGCGAACGTCGTCCAGGCCTGGCGGTACTCGGTGGCCTCCGCCTGCGCGAGCACGGACGCCCAGGTGGCGAACGACTCGTTCAGCCACAGGTCGTCCCACCAGCGCATGGTCACCAGGTCGCCGAACCACATGTGCGCCATCTCGTGCAGCACGGTCTCGGCGCGGCGCTCGTAGAGGTAGCGGGTGACGCGGCTGCGGAAGACGTAGTCCTCGAGGAACGTGACGCAGCCGGCGTTCTCCATCGCGCCCGCGTTGAACTCCGGCACGAAGCACTGGTCGTACTTGCCGAACGGGTACTGCACGCCGAAGGCCTTGTGGAAGAACCCGAAGCCCTGCTTGGTCTCGGTGAACAGCCGCTCGTGGTCCATGTGGGGAGCGAGCGAGGCTCGGCAGTAGATGCCGAGCGGGATCTTGAAGTCGCCCTCGGCGAACTCGTCACGCCACTCGGCGTACGGGCCCGCGACCAGCGCCACGATGTAGGTCGACATCGGCTTGGTGGTGGCGAACGTGTGCACGTCCGCGCCGCCCTCGCCGGGCTCCGTGGCGGTGATCTCGCCGTTGGAGATGACCTTCCAGTCGTGCGGCGCCGTCACCTTCATGGAGTAGACGGCCTTGAGGTCGGGCTGGTCGAAGCACGCGAACATGCGCTTGGCGTCCGCGGTCTCGAACTGCGAGTACAGGTACACGCCGCCGTCGACCGGGTCGACGAACCGGTGCAGGCCCTCGCCGGTGTTCATGTACCGGCAGTCGGCCTCGATCGTGAGCTCGTTGGTCTCCGCGAGGT
Source organism: Lentzea flaviverrucosa (assembly GCF_003350445.1). Lineage (NCBI taxonomy): Bacteria > Bacillati > Actinomycetota > Actinomycetes > Pseudonocardiales > Pseudonocardiaceae > Lentzea > Lentzea flaviverrucosa. The sequence goes on along the minus strand of NZ_QQAU01000016.1, from coordinate 133,488 downwards.
CCGGCAGCTTGACGCCGTCCTCCTCGCGGTAGCCGGAGACGTCGAGCTCGCTGCCGTTGAGCACAGCGCGGTGCACGGTCGCCGCCACGATGTCGATCCACGAGGAAGCACCCGGAGTCCGGCTGCGGAACACCACTGTGGTGGTGGAGCGGAACGTGTCCGAACCCGGCTTTCCGCCGCCGTCGGTCAGGTCCAGCTCGATCCGGTAGGACTCCACTTCCAGCAGCTCAGCACGGTCCTGAGCCTGGTCGCGGGTGAGGTTGGGCGCGGCCACTGGTCACCTCGTCTGCCGCGCGTGTGGTTACGCGCTGACGTCGTCGGGAATGGTTATGACTCCCGCATCCAATCACGGAACCGGCGCTCGGGAAGAGATGACAGGGTGATCTGGTTGGGCTGATGGGGCGATAACGCCACCGACCGTCACTAAAGGGGCACGCATGACCGACAAGGCGAAGGTCGACTTCTACTTCGACCCTCTTTGCCCGTTCGCCTGGATCTCCTCCCGGTGGATCCTGGAGGTGGAGAAGGTCCGCGACATCGACCTGAGCTTCCACGTGATGAGCCTCGCCGTGCTGAACGAGGGCCGCGACCTGCCCGAGCAGTACCGGGAGCTCATGACCAAGGGCTGGGGCCCGGTTCGCGTGGCCATCGCCGCGGAGCAGAAGTTCGGCAACGAGGTGCTGCCGAAGCTGTACACCGCGATGGGCACGCGCATCCACAACGAGGGCAACCAGGACTTCGACGAGATCATCAAGCTCGCGCTGGCCGACGCCGAGCTGCCGGCCGAGCTCGCCGAGGCCGCGCACTCGACCGAGTACGACGAGGCGCTGCGGGCTTCGCACCACCGCGGCATGGACCCGGTGGGCATGGACGTCGGCACGCCGACCATCCACATCGACGGGGTCGCGTTCTTCGGCCCGGTGCTGACGAAGATCCCGCGGGATGAAGAGGCGGGCACGATCTTCGACGGTGCCCGGATGCTCGCCGGCTTCCCGTACTTCTTCGAGCTCAAGCGGACCCGTTCGGGTGAGCTCGACTTCAGCTGAGGCTGACCGGCCCGTCCGGCCGGATTTTTTGTCAGGGGTGCTCGCTAGCGTCTCCTGACATGGCAGACCACCGCGTAGAAGTCGCAGTTCAGGGGCCCTGGTCGCTGGCGACCTCCAGGGCTTTCTGGGAGGGCTTCACGCCGTCGGCGTTGCCCGAGCGCGAGGGCGAGGCGCTGCGGGCGGCGTTCCTGGTCGAAGGTGAGTGGCGCCGTGCTGAGGTCTCCGTGACCCAGCGCGGCGCCACTGCCGTTCTGTCCCTGTCCGGCGACGGTGATCTGGACCTGGCGGCGGCCCAGGTGTGCCGGTTCCTGTCGCTCGACGTCGACGGGCGGGCCTGGCCGGAGGTCGCGCTGCGCGATCCGGTGATCGCGTCGGCTCAGGCGTCTTTACCCGGTTTGCGGCCGTGCGGCTTCTACTCGCCGTACGAGGCGGCGGCCTGGTCGGTGCTGGCGCAGCGAGTCCGCATGGCGCAGGCGGCCGCGGTGAAGGCTTCGCTGCTGCGGGAAGGCGTGTTCCCGGCACCCGCGGAGTTGCTGGCGCTCGACCTGGACCTGCCCGGCCGCAAGCCCGAGTACCTGCGGGCGGTGGCGGAGGCGGCGCTGGACGGGCTGCTGGACGCCGTGACGTTGCGCGCGATGAAACCCGCGGCCGCCGTGCTGGCGGTGCAGCAGGTCAAGGGGCTGGGACCGTTCGCGGCCGAGCTGGTCGTGCTGCGCGGGGCGAACGCTCCGGATGCCGTGCCGCACAACGAGTCTCGCCTCGCCGACGAGGTGGCTGAGCGGTACGGGCGGCCGTTGGCCGAGGTGTCCGAGGCCTGGCGGCCGTACCGGACCTGGGCCGCGGTGCACCTGCGGGTGCTGCGGGAGCGGCGGCTGGGAGGTGCGATGGCTGCTTCTGGCCGGTGAACGGCCGGCGGGCGTAGCGGCCGTGACTCGCGGCCTCGCGAAGGTGCTCGACTGCTGGGTGGCCTCTTTTGGGCGGGTGTTGTGACGCTCAGGGGTGGCGCGGTCTGTCCGGCGCCAAGCACTTGACGCCGGGCACCTGACGTCGGGCACTGGGCACCTGACGTCGGGCACTGGGCACCAGGCGCTGGACACCGGGTACCGGGCGCTGACGCGGGGCGCCGGCACCGACGCCGGCCACTGACGCCGGGCGCCGGGCACCTGATGCTGGGCACCAGACACTGGGCACCTGACGCCGGGCACTTGACGTCGGGCACTGGGCACCAGGCGCCGGGCACTTGACGTCGGGCACTGGGTACCAGGCGCTGGACAGCGGGTACCGGGCGTGGACGCGGGGCGCCAGCACCGACGCCGGCCACTGACGCCGGGCGCCGGGCACCTGATGCTGGGCACCAGACACCAGACACCAGACACCGGGCACCAGACACCAGACACCGGGCACCAGACACCGGGCACCAGACACCGGGCACCAGACACCGGGCACCAGACACCGGGCACCAGACACCGGGCACCAGACACCGGGCACCAGACACCGGGCACCAGACACCGGGCGCTGGGCGTCTGAGGCCCGGCGCGCCGGGCCTCGGACGCTGGGTGTGGGTACCTGGCGCCGGGTGTGGCTATTGCCCGCACGGCTTCTCCGGCCACCGGCCTGACCACCACTTCACCCGTTCAGCACCCAGGTCGGCGTGACCCGCGCAAGCAGATGTGACAGTCTGGACCCCATCAGCGTTGAAAGTGTCACATCCGCCTGGAGGGCTCTCGTGATCGAGGTCGTCAACCCCGCCACTGAGGAAGTCATCGGCACGCTCGCCGAGGGCACACCGGCCGACGTCGACGCGGCCGTGGCCGCGGCGGTCAAGGCGTTCCCCGCGTGGGCGGAGACCTCGGCGGACGAACGGGCGAAGGTCGTCCGGGCGATCATCGACGGGTTGAAGGAACGGGCCGGTGAGCTCGCGGCGGCCATGACGCGGGAGATGGGGACGCCGCTCACCTTCAGCCAGAAGGTGCAGGTCGCGAACCCCGTCGCCATCGCAGAGGGTGTCGCGGACGTGCTGGAACGCGGGTACTTCGAGCCCGAGGAGATCGGCAACTCGCTGGTCTTCCGCGAGCCGGTCGGGGTGGTCGCGGCCATCACGCCGTGGAACTTCCCGTTGCAGCAGATGGTCGCGAAGGTCGTGCCGGCGCTCGCGGCGGGCAACACCGTGGTGCTCAAGCCGAGCGAGCTCGCGCCGCACACCGCCGACCTGCTGGGCGAGATCGTCTCGGCCGCCACTCCGGCCGGGGTGTTCCAGCTGGTGCACGGCACCGGGGCGGTGGTCGGTGAGGCGCTGGTCGCGCATCCGGACGTGGACATGGTGTCGTTCACCGGTTCCACGAAGGCCGGGCGGCGGGTGTCCGCGGTGGCCGCGGAGACGGTGAAGCGGGTCGCGCTCGAACTGGGCGGCAAGTCCGCGTGCGTCGTGCTCGACGACGCCGACCTCGGGCGGGCCGTGAAGATCGCGGTCGCGAACTCGTTCATGAACAACGGTCAGGCCTGCAGCGCGTGGACCCGGTTGCTGGTGCCTGCCGAGCGCCACGACGAGGCCGTCGAGCTGGCCGCGCAGGCCGCGAAGAAGTACACGCCCGCGGATCCGGCCGAGCCGTCCACCCGGATCGGGCCGGCGGTGTCGAAGGCGCAGCGCGACCGGGTCGTCGGGTACATCCGCAAGGGTGTCGATGAAGGTGCGACGCTGGCCGCCGGTGGGCCCGAAGCGCCGCTGCCGCAGGGGTTCTACGTCGCGCCGACGGTGTTCGGCGGGGTGACGCCGGAGATGACGATCGCGCAGGAGGAGATCTTCGGGCCGGTGCTGTCGGTCATGCCGTACGCCGACGAGGACGACGCGGTGCGGATCGCGAACTCCACCATCTACGGGCTCGCGGGTGCCGTGTTCTCCGCGGACACCGAGCGCGCCCTGCGGGTCGCCCGGCGGCTGCGCACCGGGCAGGTCGACATCAACGCCGCCGCGTTCAACACGAGCGCGCCGTTCGGCGGGTACCGGCAGTCGGGCAACGGGCGCGAGTTCGGCAGGTTCGGGCTGGACGAGTTCTGCGAGGTCAAGTCGGTCCAGCGGTAATTGAGCTGCGAGTCGCGCCGCACCCGCGTATCACTGCGGGCATGGCTGACTCGGCGCTGAGCATCCGGACCATCGACGAATCCGACCTGCCCGACTTCCAGCGGGTGATGGCCTGGGCGTTCCTCGGCGATCACTCGGGGGAGGACAGCAAGTGGCTCAAGGTCCTCGAACGGGACCGGGCGCACGCGGTGTTCGACGGCGACGAGATGATCGGCACCGCCGGGATCCTGACCCGCGAGATCACCGTTCCCGGCGGTCGTCAGGCTCCGGCGGGCGCGGTGACCGTGGTGTCGGTGAAGCCGGGCCATCGGCGTCGTGGCGTGGCGTCGTTGCTGATGAAGACGCAGCTGCACGGCATGCACGAGGACGGTGAGGCGCTCGCGATGCTGTGGGCGTCGGAGGGCTCCATCTACCGCAGGTACGGCTACGGCGAGTTCGCGACGAGCATCGCCATGCTCACGATGCCCACGCGTATGGCGTTCCACCCTGGTGTGCACGTCAGCGATGCACGGATCCGTCAGGTGTCGCGAGAAGAAGCGCTGCCTGTCATGCGTGAGTTCCACGAGCAGGTGCGGACGACGCGCGTCGGCTGGCTGAGCCGTGTCGAGCACACCTGGGACGTCCACCTCGCGGACCGCGAGGTGGACCGCGACGGGCTCACCTCGTACCGCTACTGCCTGCATCCCGAGGGCTATGTGGTGTTCCGGGTCAAGGCGAACCGTGATCCGGGCGGCCCGGCCAGCGAGCTGCACGTGCGCGAGCTGGTGTGCACGACCGAGCAGGCCTACGCCGACCTCTACCGGTTCCTGCTGGACATGGACCTCGCCGGGGAGATCTCCTTCTACACCGCCTGGGACGACCCGATCACGCACATGGTCGACAACCCGCGGAAGGTGCGGCGCGAGGCCGGAGACGCGTTGTGGGTGCGCCTCGTCGACGTCGACCGGGCGCTGCCGCTGCGCGCTTATTCGTCCGATGTGGACAGTGTCCTGGAGGTCGAGGACTCGTTCTGCCCGTGGAACTCCGGCCGCTGGCGCTTCACGGTCAAGGGCGGCGAAGCAACGGTGACGCGCACCGAGGACCCGGCCGACGTGTCGCTGGACGTGGCCGCACTCGGCAGCGCTTTCCTCGGTGGCGTACGGCTTTCCGTGCTCAAGCGGGCACACCGCGTGGTCGAGCACACGCCCGGACACGTGAACGCGCTGACGACGGCGTTCCTCGGTGTGACTGAGCCGCACTGCCCCGAGGTGTTCTGACGGAACTCACGGCGGTCGTTGCTCGTTGACGGATTACCTGGTGTGGGAGGTAATGCCGTGGGCACCATCGTGTGGGTCGTAGTGCTGGTACTGCTGGTCGCAGGCGTGTTCTACCTGGTCAGCCAGAGCAACGCGCGCAAGGCGCGGGAGCTCGACGACGCCAAGGCGGAAGCACGCCGCTGGGTCGAGCGGCTGGGCGGGCAGGTGATGAGCCTCACCGGCAGCAACACCGCCTCGACGCAGGCGATGGCGGACGCGTCCGAGCGCTTCACCGCCGCGGGCTCCCAGATGGAGCAGGCCCGCACGATCCCGCAGGCCCGGCTGGTCACCGAGACCGCGATGGAGGGCCTGCACTACGTGCGCGCGGCGCGGGAGGCCATGGGCATGGACCCCGGCCCCGCACTGCCCGAGAGCGCGGCCCAGAAGCAGGCGGGTGCCGTCAGCGAGGACCGCCAGGTCGCTGTCGAGGGCCACCAGTACGCCGCGTCGCCGAACTCCGGTTCGGGCACGCCCTACTACTACCCCGGTGGCGTGGTCGCCGGACGCCCGGTACCGCGTGGCTGGTACTCCGAGCCGTGGTGGAAGCCCGCGCTCGTGGCCGGTGCCTGGGGCGTCGGCACGTTCCTGCTGATGGACGCCATGTTCTCCGGCATGCACGGCGTTGGCGACTACGGCATGGGCGACATGGGCATGGGCGACGCCGGCATGGGTGACATGGGCGGTGTCGCCGACGCGGGCGACACCGGTGGCTTCGACTTCGGCGACATGGGCGGCGGGTTCGACTTCTAGGGCTGGCAGGCAGGGCACCAGAAGAGGTTGCGAGCCGCCAGTTCGGTGGTCAGGACCTCGGTGCCGCAGACCAGGCACGGCTCCCCGGCACGGCGGTAGACGTACACCTCACCGCCGTGCCGGTCCACGCGTGGCGCGCGGCCCATGGCACGGGGCATGTGCTCGGCGCGGACGGTGTTGATCTGCCCGACCTTCACGCCGTCCTTCATCAGCACGACCAGGTCCGCCCAGATGGCGTCCCACAGCTCGCGGCTGACCTTGTTGCCGACCAGCAGCGGGTTCACGTTGTGCCGGAACAACACCTCGGCGCGGTAGACGTTGCCGACGCCCGCGAGGACGCTCTGGTCCATCAGCAGCACGGCCAGCGACTGCTTCGACCGGATGATCCGCTGGTAGGCGCGGTCCGAGTCGGCGTCGCGGCGCAACGGGTCGGGCCCGAGCCGGTCGCGGATCGCCTTGACCTCGGCCTTGTTCAGCACCTCGCACGCGGTCGGGCCGCGCAGGTCCGTCCAGTGGGTCTCGCCCACCACGCGCATGCGGACCTGGCCGACGGGCAGCAGGACCGGCAGCGGCGACTCGGTGAACGTCCCGTACAGACCGAGGTGGACGTGCACGATCGCGTCCGGGCCGTAGACGTGGAACAGGTGCTTGCCGTGGGCCTCGGCGCGAACGAGCGTGCGTCCGTCCACAAGGGACGCCGAGAAGCGTCCCTGCGGACTGGTGACGGACACGGGCCTGCCCGCGTACCGGCGCTGGTGCAGCCGCGCGAGGCGGTGCAGCGTGTGGCCCTCAGGCACGGTCTTCGTAGGCGCTGACCTGGTCGATCCGGCGCTGGTGGCGCGGCTCGCCCGAGAACGGCGTCTTGAGGAAGGCCGACACGATCTCGGTCGCCTCCTCGGCGGTGTGCTGGCGGGCGCCGATGCCGACGAGCAGGGCGTCGTTGTGCTGGCGGGCGAGCTGCGCGGTGTCGACGTTCCACGCCAGCGCGGCGCGGGCGCCCTTCACCTTGTTCGCGGCGATCTGCTCGCCGTTGCCCGAGCCACCGATCACGACGCCGAGGCTGCCGGGGTCGGCGACGACCTTCTCGGCCGCGTCGACGCAGAACGACACGTAGTCGTCCAGCGCGTCGTACTCGTGGGCGCCGACGTCGACGACCTCGTAGCCCTGCTCGGTGAGAGCGGTGGACAGGTGGGACTTCAGCTCGAAGCCAGCGTGGTCTGCTGCCAGATAAACGCGCACGTCAAGGAGTCTGACACGCTGGTGGGTGTGTTCAGCCAGGAGGGGTACCAGCTGAGGCTGGAATGGGGGCCCGAGGGCGTTGACGCCCTGCGGGGCTGTGACGTGCTGGTCATCGTCGACGTGCTGTCGTTCACGACGTCCGTCGACCTGGTGGTGGGCAACGGCGGCCAGGTGCGCCCGTCGCGGTGGAAGCCCTCGTCGGGGAAGACTCTGCGACCAGCGTCACTCGCCGGGGAGAGCGGACTGGTCGAGCTGCCGTCGCCGAACGGCTCGAACCTGTGCTTCCTCGCCGCCGAGACCGGAGCCCACGTGCTGGCGGCCTGCCTGCGCAACGCCACGGCGGTGGCCAGGCGGGCGCAGGAGCTGGGGAAGACCATCGGGGTGATCCCCGGCGGCGAAAGGTGGGGGCTCGACATCCTCCACTCGGGTCCGCGTGAGTTCGGGCCGTTGCGGCCGTGCGTCGAGGACTACCTGGGTGCCGGAGCGGTGCTGGCCGCGCTGACGGGTACGGCGTCGCCGGAGGCCAGGCTCGCGGCCACCGCGTTCCGGACCACCGACGTGCCGGCCGCGGTGAGGGGCTGCGGCTCGGGACGGGAACTGGTCGAGAACGGTCACTCCGCCGACGTCGACCTCGCGGTGCGGATCAACGTCAGCACCGCCGCTCCCGTGCTGGTCGACGGGGTGCTGCGGTGATCGAGATCGCGGACGGCGTCTTCATCCGCCGCCACGCCGAACTCGACCTCACGCTGGGGCTCGTCACCGGGTCGGGCGACTCGCTGCTCGTGGATTCCGGCATGGACCTCGCCCTGGCGAGCGAGGTCCGGCCGTCGCGGATCGTGTTGACGCACAACCACTTCGACCACGTGCTGGCCACCGAGGCGTTCCTGCCGTGCGAGGTGTGGGCGCACGAGGGATGCGTGGTGGACGAGTCGCTGCTCGAAGAGCGCGCCAAGTACTACGACGAACCGTTCGAGGGCACACTCGTCGCGCCCACCCACACGTTCCGCGACACCATCGCGCTGGACGTCGGCGGCCGGCGGGTCGACCTGCACCACTTCGGTCCCGCGCACACCTCGCACGACGTGGTCGTGCACGTGCCCGACGCCGGCGTCGTGTTCGCGGGCGACCTGGTGGAACAGGGCGCTCCCGCCCAGGCGGGCCCGGACGCGACGCCGTCGAACTGGCGCCACGTCCTCGACCTGCTGCTGGAACTCGCACCGCGGATCGTCGTGCCGGGCCACGGTGACCCGGTCGACGCGAGGTTCGTGCGCGAGATGGTCATCCCGGAGGCCACGTGAGGCCGCGTCCACCGAGGATGTGGCAGTGCACGTGGAAGACGGTCTGGCCGCCGTCCCGGCCGGTGTTGAAGACGAGGCGGTAGCCGGACTCGTCGATCCCCTCGGCCTTCGCGACCTGGTGCGCGGTGGCGAGGACCTGCCCCGCGAGCACCGGGTCGACGTCGCCGATCGCCGTGTGGTGTTCCTTGGGGATCACCAGGACGTGCGTGGGCGCCTTGGGGTCGATGTCGCGGAACGCGAGCGTCGTGTCGGTCTCCGTCACGACGGCCGCCGGGATCTCGCCCGCGACGATGCGGCAGAACAGGCAATCGGTCACAACGGCATCGTATTGGTCCCCAAGGACTCTGTTGCCGTTGCTCGCCGCGGACTACTCATGGCGGCGTGAAGGGCGCCAAACTGCTGCTCGTCGTGCGGTGCCTCATCAGCTTCGCGATCGGCGTGCTGCTCCTGGTCCTCGCGATCCGCTTCGGTGAGGTGCTCTGGCGCGCCGTCCAGTAGCGGCTCAGCGGACGAAGCAGAACTCGTTGCCCTCCGGGTCGCGCATGACCTGGAAGCTGCCCTTCTCGTCGGTGTGCACGACACCTTCGCGGGTCGCCCCGAGGCTCACCGCCTTCACGACCGCCGCCTCGATGTCCTCGACCTCGAAGTCGAGGTGGAACCGGTTCTTCACGTCCTTGCGCTCCGGCACCGGCTGGAACGACATCCGCACGCCGCCGGGCGGCTCGACGTGCGACCAGCCGTGCTCGCGGTCCACCGGCTCACCGCCGAGCAGTTCCGCCCAGAACCGCACGAGCCGGCCCGGGTCGTTGCTGTCGAGCACGATCTGTTCGAGCCTCACGTCTCCACCAGGTTCTCTCGGGCCCAGTCACAACACAGGTCGAGCAGTCCGAGCACCCTGCGCCCCTGCTCCGTCAACTCGTACTCGACCCGCGGCGGGTTTTCCGCGAACGCCTCGCGCGAAACCGTGCCCTCGCGCTCCATCGCCCGCAACGTCTCGGCGAGCACCTTGGGCGTCACGCCCGGCATCTCGGCGCGGAGCCCGGTGAACCGCCGCCGCCCGTCCTGCAACGCCCGCAGCACGTGCGCGGTCCACTTGTCACCGATCTGGTACGGCAGGTCGTGCGCGCATTTCACCTGCTCACCCCCGATATCGTTGCGGTAACCGGACCCCCGCACCCTACCTTCGCGCTCATGGCGAAGATCGTTGTTTTCGGAGCGTCCGGCAAGGCCGGCAAGGAGATCGCGGCCGTCGCGGAAGCTCGCGGCCACGAGGTGACCAGGATCGGGCGCGACCCCGGTGTGCAGGCCGCGGCCGAGGTGGCGGCGGGCTACGACGTGGCGGTGAGCTCGGTGGCCGACCTCTCCCGCGACCCGGCCGAGTTCTACACCGAGGCCGCCCATGCCCTCGTCGCGTCCGGTGCCGGTCGGATCATCGTGGTCGGCATCTACACGTTGCTGGAGACCGCACCGGGTGTGCGCGTCATCGACGGTCCGGACTTCCCCGCCGAGCACAAGCCGTTCTGCCTGGGACACGCGGCCGGCGTCGAGGTGCTGGCCGCGTCCGACGCCGACTGGCTGGTGATGAGCCCGTCCGGCAACTTCGGCGGCACGCCCACGGGCACCTACCGCTTGGCCTCGGCCGATCCGTCGGACGAGCTGACCTACGAGGACTTCGCGCTGGCCGTGGTGGACGAGATCGACGACCCGGCGCACCGCCGCACGCAGGTCGGCATCGCCTCGGCGTGATCCAGCTCACTGAGCAGGGCTGACCGTTTCGAGCGGGCAGCCCAGATTGGGGGTCCGGGGGTGGGCCGCCCGGCGTGGGGTCTGGGGGCTCGGCCCCAGAGAAAAGACGAGAGGCCGGCCCGGTCTGCGCTCTCCGCAGACATGGGCCGACCTCGGTCGCGAGCGGGCGACGGGAATCGAACCCGCGTAGCTAGTTTGGAAGACTAGGGCTCTACCATTGAGCTACGCCCGCGTTGCCGCCCCGTGTGGGGCTGCGATCAATACTTTAGCGGGTGGCGGTAAGATGAGTGCAACCGGGGCGTGGCGCAGCTTGGTAGCGCACCCGCTTTGGGAGCGGGGGGTCGCAGGTTCAAATCCTGTCGCCCCGACGGTTGACGAAAGCCCTCGACGAGCACGCCGTCGAGGGCTTTCGGCTCACTTCACGAGGTAGCGGCCGGCCCAGGCCGCGAGCACCTCCGCCACGTACGCGGCGTCCGCGCGGTCGGTCAGCAGGTGGTCGGCGCCGTCGAGCGAGACGAACGACTTGGGGTGGCGCGCCGAGTCGAAGACGAGCCTGGCGTTGTCGACGCCCACCGTGTCGTCCTGCGGGGAGTGCATGACGAGCAGCGCCCGGTCCAGGCCGGCGATGCACGCGGTCTGGTTCTGCCGGTTGATGTCGAGCAGGAAGCCGTTGCTGATCCGGAACGGGCGGCCGGCCAGCTGCACCTCGGCTACCCCATGAGTCTCGATCTGCTCCTTGGACGAGCCGAGCAGGTGCTCGACGTGCGAGGTGTCGAAGGGCGCGCCGATCGTCACCACGGCCTTCACCTCCGGGATCTGGTGTGCGGCGGCCAGCACGGCGGCGCCGCCCAGTGAGTGTCCGATGAGGACGCTCGGGGCTCCGATGGTGTCGCGCAGGTGGCCCGCGGCGCAGACGAGGTCGTCGACGTTGGAGGTGAACGTGGTGTTGGCGAAGTCGCCGTCGGACTGGCCGAGGCCGGTGAAGTCGAACCGCAGCACCGCCACGCCGCGTTCGGCCAGGCGGCGGGAGATCCGGCTGGCGGCCACCGAGTCCTTGCCGCAGGTGAAGCAGTGCGCGAACACGGCGGTGGCCACGACGTCGCCTGCGGGCAGTTCGAGGCGGCCCGCCAGTACCTGGCCGTCGTTGCCCGCGAAGACCGCTTTCCGGTTGTCCATGACCTCTATGGTGCGTCACGTGCGCTACCAGTACCTCGACGCCCGGCTGCGGCAGGCTTTCGACGACGCCGGGCTCGATCGCGGGCAGCGGGCGTTGCTGCAGGGTGTGCTGCGTGCGCTCGACCCCGACGCGCACCTCGGTGAGCACGTCGCGGGGCTCAACAGCGCGTACCTCGCCGTCACTCGGGTTCAGACCGCGCTGGAGAGTCACGCGACCGAGGACCAGCCCCGGTGGAACCTGTTGCGGCGCATCATCGCCACCTCGCTCGCGTGCATGGACGCCGCCAAACCCGCCTACGCGCACGGCGGCGGGCTGGAGCTCGCCAAGGCCCGCAGGGTGCTCGTGAAGGTCGACGCGGCCATCGCCGCCGACGGACAGAAGTTCGATCCCCAGGTGGCGGCCGACGCGGCGGCGAAGCTCGATCCGAAGAAGCTGCGCGCCGCGGTGCAGAGGTGGGTCACTCCACTGTGGAACGGCGTCGAGCTCCCGTTGCGCGCCAGGATGATCGCCGAGGTCGCTGTGGTCGTGGCGGTGCACGGCAGGGACGGCAGGCAGCTCAGGACAGACCTGCTGCGGTGGCTCAAGAAGCGCGGTGATCTCGCCGAGGTGCTGTGGCCCCGCAGGCAGAAGCACGTCGTCGCGTTCGTGGTCAGGGGCGCTCGGGTCCTCCGGCACCTGGACGGGCTGTTGCCCGGTGCGCGGCAGGAGCCCCTGCACCGCAACAGGTTGCCGAAGGACGACTTCCTGAAGGAGGCGGTCAGCGGGTCGTCGGTGCTGGTGCGGGTGCCGGTCGAGGCGGCGGACGTGCACACGGCGGCGCTGAGGGGGCGCCGGATCCTCAGCGAGGTGCTCGACCAGTACGCGGCGGGGGAGCGGCTCACCGAACTGACCATCGCGCCGGTCTGGCAGGTCAGCGAGCCGGGCGGACGGGTCACGCGCGGCACCGAGCACCGGCGCACGGTCGGCAATGCCTACCCGCTCACCGCGTACTGGCCGGCGGAGCTGCGCAGTGCGATGCGGGTCGCGAACCTGGCGCGGCAGGTCGACGCGCCGATGGCCAGCGCGGGGCTCGCGTGGAGTGCACTGGAGGCCACCGGGCTCGATCCGGGCAAGATCGCGTGGCTGGCCAAGGCCTGTGCGCTGCAGATGCTGCGCCAGCACCTCGTCAGCCTGCACGTCGTGGTCACCAACCACGACACGGACCTGCGCAAACCGCTCGACGCGCACGTGCCGACCACCGGCGTGAAGCACCACCTGAAGTCGGTGGACGCCCGGCTGGAGGCACTCGTCCGGCACAACCGGCCCGACGCCCAGCTCGACGCCGCCCAGAAGGCCATCACCGCGCTCGCCGAGAGCGAGGGCGGTCTCGTGCAGGACCTCACGGAACTCTGGCGCGCCAGGCTCGCCGACTCGAAGGTCCTCGCGGGCTGGTTGCGCGAACAGGAGAACACCGCCGCCGCGCTGCTGGAGTGGCTCTACGTCACCAGGAACCTGGCGTTCCACGCGGGACGGTTCGCCTCGCCCGCCGACACCCTGACCGCGCACGCCGGGCAGGCCGTCGCCGACCTCACGCTCGAGTTCCTCGGGAACTGGCGCACCGTCGAACGGCGGAGCCGGCAGGAGACCTCCGCCGTGGAGATCTACCGCCGGCTCGCACAACGTCAGGACCAGCTGGTGGCCCGGCTCAAGCGAGCGGGGTCCGTGCGCAGGCTCAGCGTCGAGGACATCTCCGGGCCCGACGAGAAGTGGTGGTCGCGCGGCCGGAACTGAGGCCGATAGTTACGGCTTGGCCTTCGTCAGCCAGTCCTCGACCCGGTCCGGGTTCGCCTCGACCCACCGCTTCGCCGCCTCGTCCGGTGACATCTTGTACTTGGCGATGAACGAAGCGACCGTGTCCTGCTCGTCGTTGCTCCACTGGAAGTTCCGCACGAGCCTGGCCGCGGGGCCGCCCTTGTCCATGAACTTCTTCGACGCGATCTTGTCGAGCTCGTAGCGCGGGTAGTCGCAGGCGACCTTGGCCGGGTCCGCGTCACATCCCGCCGTGTACTCGGGCAGCTCGATCTTCACCAGCTCGATGTCGAGGTGCAGCCACTGCGGTTCGAAGAAGTAGCCGATGAGCGGCGTCTTCTTCTCCTGCGCCTGGCGGAACGCCTTGATCGAGGCTTCCTCGCTGCCCGCGTAGACGACCTTGTAGTTGAGGTTCAGGTTCTTGACCAGGGCCTCGTCGTTGGTCACGAACGACGGGTCGCCGTCGAGCACCTGACCCTTGCCCTCGGACTGGACGGTCTTGAACTTCTCCGCGTACTTGTTGAGGTTCTGCCAGTTCGTGATGTCCGGGAATTCCTTCTTCATCCACGGCGGCACGTACCAGCCGATCACACCTTTGTTGCCGGACGGGCCCACCCGCACGGCGGTGTGCCTCTCCTCGATGTACTTCTGCTTCAGGTCCTCGTGACCCCAGTTCTCCAGGATCACGTCGATCTCGCCGGAGTCGAGGCCCTGCCAGGCGGTCTGTTCGTCGACTTCCTTCTTCGTCACCTTGCAGCCGAGCCGCTTCTCGGCGAGGTACGCGACAACGGCCGCGTTCGCCGCGTAGCCGACCCACGGGTTGACCGCGATGGTGATGGAGTCGCAGGGCTCGGTGGGTGCTGCGGAACTGGAGCGCGGTGACGCCGTCGACCCACTGCCACAACCGGCAAGTGTCAACACGAACGTCATTGCCAGAGCGATTCTGGGGGCTTGCACGAACAGCTCCTCGTCGGGGGGAAGAGCGGCGCAGGAAACCGCTCAGTTCACTTTTTCCCCATCGATCAGACCGAGTCAAGTCATGGGATGATTGGTTGTCCACAAAGGATTTTGTTTGTGCCGGCCCTTGACCGTATCCGTGCGAAGGTCAATGCTGTCGCGCATCGAGAAACGGTGTGCGCAGTCCGCAACAGGTCGGAGTGGTTTGGCGTGGATCCCGTGATTTCGGTCAGGGACCTGTGGAAGGTGTTTGGCCCCAAGGCATCTCAGCTGGCTGCCTCGGACGAGCTCAAAGCGTTGTCGCGGCAGGAGTTGATGGAACGCACAGGTTCCGTCGCCGCCGTGCGGGGAGTCGACTTCGACGTCGCTCCCGGTGAGATGTTCGTGGTGATGGGACTGTCCGGTTCGGGTAAGTCCACACTGGTGCGTTGTCTCACGCGGCTGGTGGAACCGACCGCGGGCACGATCATGTTCGAAGGCGAGAACATTCTCGAAGCGGACCCGAAACGCCTGCGCGACCTGCGCAGGAACAAGTTCTCCATGGTGTTCCAGCACTTCGGTCTGCTTCCGCACCGGACCGTCGCCGAGAACGTCGGTTACGGACTGGAAATCCGCGGGGTACCGCGCGCGAAACGCGGGGAGCGCTCCCAGGAAGTGATCGACCTGGTAGGACTGTCCGGAAACGAGAAGTCCTATCCGGATCAGCTCTCCGGTGGCATGCAGCAACGCGTCGGTCTCGCGCGCGCACTCGCCGGCGATCCCGACGTCCTGTTCTTCGACGAACCCTTCTCCGCGCTCGACCCGCTGATCCGACGCGACATGCAGTCCGAGGTCATCAGGCTGCACCGCGAGGTCGGCAAGACGATGGTCTTCATCACCCACGACCTGAGCGAGGCGCTGAAACTGGGCGACCGCATCCTGATCATGCGCGACGGCCAGGTCGTGCAGGTCGGCACCGGTGACGAACTGGTCGGCGCGCCCGCGGACGACTACGTGCGCGACTTCGTGCGGGACGTGCCCAAGTCGCACGTGCTGACGCTGAAGTGGATCATGCGTCCGCCGCGTCCCGACGACGAGCTCGACGGGCCGGAGCTGTCGCCGGAGACCGTGGTGCGGGAGGCCGTCCGCAGCGTGCTGAGCGCGGACAAGCCGGTGAAGGTCGTGCGGAACGGCGAGTTGCTCGGTGTGGTCGCGGACGAGGAGATCCTCGGGGTCGTGGCCGGGGAGGCGTGACATGGTCGCCGTCGCCGCCGCTCGGCAGCCACCTCGGGTGTTCCAGCACAAGAAGTCCCTGATCTTCGCCGGCATCGTGCTGGCCTGGCTGGTGCTGTGGCTGGTGTTCCGCAACGTCGGGACGCTCGCGCTCGGCGCCGCCGACCTCACCCCGCTGCACCGGTGGATCAACGAGGTCAACGACGCCGTCGGCGCGTCCAGGAACTCGAACCCGCTGTTCCTGTACTTCTTCAACGAGATCCGGCTCGTCATCGACGAGTTCGTGACCTTCATCCAGGCCATGATCGCGCAGCCGTCGTTCGGCCGGCCCGTGCCGGTGATCGGCTGGCTCGGCGTGGTCGCGATCGCGGGCTTCGTCAGCCTCGCAGTGGCCGGCTGGCGGATCGCGCTGCTCGCCGTCGCGGGCTTCGTGTTCCTCGGCCTGCAGGGCTTGTGGCAGGAGAGCATGGACACGCTCTCGCTGACCCTGGCCGCGGTCGTGATCTCGTTGCTCATCGGCATTCCGCTGGGAATCTGGGCGGGACTGTCCGATCGGGCCAACCGGATCCTCACGCCGGTGCTCGACTTCATGCAGACCATGCCGACGTTCGTGTACCTGGCGCCGTTGACGTTGTTCTTCCTCATCGGCCCCGCCTCGGCGACGATCGCGACGCTGATCTACGCGGCACCGCCCGCGATCCGGATCACCGCGCACGCCATCCGCTCGGTGCCGCGCAACACCGTCGAGGCGAGTGAGTCCCTTGGTGCGACGCGGAGCCAGACGCTGGTGAAGGTGCTGCTGCCGTCCGCGCGCAAGACCATCGTGCTCGGCGTCAACCAGACGATCATGGCCGCGCTGGCCATGGTCACGATCGCCGCGCTGATCGACGCGCCGGGCCTCGGCAAGACCGTCGTGAAGGCGTTGCAGACGCTCGACGTCGGCACGGCGTTCAACGCGGGCCTCGCGATCGTGGTGCTGGCCATCGTGCTGGACCGAGTGACGACCGCCGCCGCGAACGAGCGCCGCACGCTCCCGCGCTGGGCGCTGTTCGGCGGTCTCGGCGTCACCGGTGTCTGCGTCTACCTCTCCTACACCTACCTGTGGGCGGCGGAGTTCCAGTCGGACGTGGAGATCGGCACCGCGATCCGCAAGGGCGCGACCGCCGTGACGGAGTGGGCGCAGGACTCGCTGCCGGTGATCACGGACGGCTTCAAGGACTTCGTCACGTTCGCGTTGATCAACCCGCTGCAGGCGCTGCTGGCCGAGTCGCCGTGGTTCCTGGTGGCACTGGTGATCGTCGCGCTGTCCTTCATGATCGGCGGTGTGCGACCCGCGATCGTCTCGGCCGTGTGCGTCGGCCTGCTGATCGCGACGGGCCTGTGGCAGGACTCGATGATCACGCTGGCGTCCACGCTGGTCGCCACGATCATGGTGATGGCCCTGGGCGTGGTAGTGGGTGTCTGGATGGGACGGAGCACGCGCGCCGACCGGTTCATCCGGCCGGTCCTCGACGCCGCCCAGGTGATGCCCGCCTTCGTCTACCTGGTGCCGTTCCTGGCGTTGTTCTCCGCGTCGCGCTTCACCGCGATCATCGCGGCCGTGGTGTTCGCGGCGCCGGTGGCCATCAAGATCATCGCGGACGGCATCCGCGCGGTGTCGCCCGCGACCGTCGAGGCGTCCACGGCGCTGGGGTCGAGCTCGTGGCAGACGATCGTGAAGGTGCAGCTGCCCATGGCGCGCGGCGCGCTCACCCTCGCCGCCAACCAGGGGCTGATCTACGTGCTCTCGATGGTCGTCGTCGGCGGTCTCGTCGGCGCCGGCGCGCTCGGCTACGACGTGGTGGCCGGGTTCTCGCAGGGCCAGTTGTACGGCAAGGGGCTCGCGGCCGGTGTCGCGATCGTCGTGCTGGGCGTGATGCTCGACCGCCTCACCCAGGCGGCCGCCAAGCGGTGGACCAACTAGGAGGTCTGGAAAGTGGCTAGGCACAGCGTGCTGGGAGCAGTGCTCGTAGGAGCACTCGCCCTTGCTGGTTGCGGTGGCGCCAAGGTCGGTGACACCTCCTCGGGTGCGACCGGCGACTGCGGCACGTTCAACCTCGCGATCAACCCGTGGGTCGGTTACGAGGCGAACGCGGCCGTTCTCGCGTACGTGGCCGAGAAAGAGCTCAAGTGCAAGGTCACCAAGAAGGAGCTCAAGGAAGAGGTGGCCTGGCAGGGCTTCGGCACGGGTGAGGTCGACGCCGTGGTGGAGAACTGGGGCCACGACGACCTGCGCAAGAAGTACATCGACGAGCAGAAGACCGCCGTCAGCGCGGGGTCCACGGGCGTGAAGGGGCAGATCGGCTGGTACGTGCCGCCGTGGCTCGCCAAGGAGCACCCCGACATCCTCGACTGGAACAACCTCAACAAGTACGCCGACAAGTTCAAGACCTCGGAGTCCGGCGACAAGGGCCAGCTGCTCGACGGCGACCCGTCGTTCGTGACCAACGACGAGGCTCTGGTGAAGAACCTGAACCTCAACTACAAGGTCGTCTACGGCGGCAGCGAGACCGCGCTGATCCAGGCCTTCCGCCAGGCGGAGAAGGACAAGAAGTGGGTCCTGGGCTACTTCTACTCCCCGCAGTGGCTGCTCAACGAGGTCAAGCTGGAGAAGGTGAAGCTGCCCGCGTACACGCCGGGCTGTGACGCCGACGCCGAGAAGATCGCCTGCGACTACCCCGACTACGACCTCGACAAGCTCGTGTCGAAGAAGTTCGCCGACGCCAACGGCCCTGCCTTCCAGCTGGTCAAGAACTTCAAGTGGACCAACGAGGACCAGAACACCGTGGCGAAGTACATCGCCGAGGACAAGATGAAGCCCGAGGACGCCGCCAAGAAGTGGGCGGACGCCAACGCCGACAAGGTCAAGGCCTGGCTGCCCACCGCCTAGCGAGAGCACGAGTCGCAGGGGGTGTGGTTCCTGGACGAGAGGAACCGCACCCCCTGCGACCACCCCCGGCATCACGCAGCCTGCGGCCCGGCGGGAACCTCAGGCTCGTGGCGGTGTGTCATGCGGTGCCACCACGAACGCGGCTTCCCGCCGTGGCGGTAGTACTCGCGGGTCCGGCGGGCGTCCTCCCGCAGAGCTGCCTGCCGGTAGTCCATCTCCGCCTTGATCGCTTCGGGCGTCCACTCCATCTGACTCACTCCTCGGTTCGTCTTCCTGATGACGATGAGATTGCGCCTGAGGGGCGGCCTCCGACATCGGACGATCACCTAAGGCATCGCCGTGAGACCCCTTACGCCGCGCCCCGGTAGCCGGATCAGCGGATCCCGGCGGGCCGGGTAAGGGGCCACGATCGAGGGCATGACTGCCGCCCACTTGCCCACGCGACCTGGAAAGTTCTTCGATCCCACCACCGAGGTCCACTTCGACGAGGCACTCGACACCTGGCACGTCTTCAGCCTCGGCGACGTCCAGCGGGTGCTCTCCGGCGAGGAGCACTTCTCGTCCGGCTACGGCCTCACCGACGAGACCAGGCCGCTCGCCAACCCCGTGCTGAGCGGCATGTGGGCCGCGGACGGGCAGCGCCATCGCGACCTGAGGGCCGCGGTCGCCGACCCGTTCAGCCCGCGGGTGATGTCCCGGCTGGAGACGCAGATCCGCGCCATCGCCACCGAACTGGTCGACGGGCTCGAACCCGGCGGCTTCGACGTCGTCCCGCGCATCGCCAAGCCGTTGCCCACCAGGGTGATCTGCCACCTGCTCGGCCTCGACCTCAGCGCCGAGGAGCGGATGACCGAGTGGCTGGAGCAGTGGTACCAGGACTCCGTCACGACCAACACCGTGCCGCGGCAGGCCGAGATGGCGGAGTTCTTCGCCGCCGAGCTGGACCGCCAGCGCGCGGAGCCGGGTGACGGGCTGATCGCCGAACTGCTCGCCGTGCAGGCCACCGGCTACCAGGTCGGCGGCAGGCCGATGTCGGACTGGGACCTCATCGGCTACTGCGCGATGCTGCTCGGCGCCGGCGTGGACACGACCGCCGCGACGATCCCGAACGCCGTGCTGTTCCTGACCGAGTTCGGCTGCTGGGAGGAGCTGCGCGCGGACCCGTCGCTGATCCCGGGGGCGGTCGAGGAGACCATGCGCTGGTACCCGGTCTTCCCGGCCCCGCGCAGGCTGGTGCTGCGGGACGTCACGATCGGCGGCCAGGAGATCAGCGCGGGGCAGTGGGTGAGCGGATGGCTCAGCGCGGCCAACCGCGATCCCGTGCGCTACGCCGACCCGGACACGTTCGACATCCGGCGCAGGACGCGGATCATGACGTTCGGGCACGGGCCGCACCACTGCCTGGGCGCCGGACTCGCGCGGCTGGAGAAACGAGTGCTGCTCGAAGAGATGGTGCGCCGGCTTCCCCTGTTGCGCAGGGACACCGGCGCACCGCTCGTGCGGCGTCAGTGGATGCTCGACAACCTCGAGACAGCCACCTTCCGCTTCGACTAGTCGATCACGGCGTTGGTGCCCGCCGCCTTGCGCACGCTGGTCGTCTTCGCGCGCGCCTGGTTGTCGTCGGGCTTGGCGTCCGCACCCCAGCCGCGGTCGGGCATGGTGGCCTCCACCCGGAACTCCACCGAGCCCTTCGCGGCGTCCTCCGCCGAGTAGGTGTAGGCGAACGGGAAGTCGGTCCGGCCGGACGCGGACGCCGCGACCCACTGCGTGCCGTGGCCGATCTCCAGGTCGTAACCGCTACCCGAGGTGCTGACCTTGTAGAGCGTCACGCGGACGTTCTCGTCGTGCCGGGTGTTGGCGACGCTCACCTTGATCGGCTTGGTCTGGCCCGCCCGTGCCGACGCCGGAACGGAGAACGCGGTCACCGCCACGTCGTGCGTGTCGACCTTCAGCACCTCCGAACCGGTGCCGGTGCGGCCGTCCTTCGTCGAGCCGGTCACCGTGACCGTGTACTCGCCGTCGGCGGCGTACCGGTGCTTGATCTGCTGACCGGGCACGATCGGCGCCGAGCCGCCGTCGCCGAAGGACACCGTCCCGGTGACCAGTGGCCGCTGGTCACCCGAGAACGGCTCCAGCGTGACGTCGGTGAACACCGTGGGGTTGTTGGGGTACGTCCCCACGGACGGAGCCAGTGGTTCCGCCTCGGCGAACTCCACGAAGAACGGCGCCGCGGACTCCGGCGAGTCCGCCACCCGGACCAGGTACGACTCACCGGGCGTCGCCGAGAACACGTTGTG
The DNA here is from genome assembly GCF_003350445.1 of Lentzea flaviverrucosa. Taxonomy (NCBI): domain Bacteria; kingdom Bacillati; phylum Actinomycetota; class Actinomycetes; order Pseudonocardiales; family Pseudonocardiaceae; genus Lentzea; species Lentzea flaviverrucosa. The sequence continues at coordinate 112,675 of NZ_QQAU01000016.1, read as the reverse complement.
CTGGTAGTTGTTGCCGCCCGACGGCTCGCAGTCCACTTCGGACAGGTCGGAGGCGCGGTACACGCTCACCGCCGTGCGGTCGGACAGCACCTGCACGAACTTCGGCGAGGCCGGCGTGTAGCGGTACCAGGCAGACTGCGTCGCACCGGCGTCGCAACTGGCTGCCGGTTCGCCGGGCTCCGCCGACGCGCGCCGCAGATCTCCCTCGTGCCGCTCGGAGATCTCCACCGGCGCGGCCGACGCGCGGTCGTCGTTCGGTGCGGGGGCGACGGGGGTCAGGGACACGTTCACCGGGCCGCCGTACCACGAGTAGTACTCGACGAGCAGGACGTGGTAGGTCACGCCGGCCTGAACGCGGAACGTGTCGTCGAACGGGCTGCTGGAGGTGCAGGCACCCGCCACCGGCGTGAGCGAACCGCGCTCGCCGGTGAACACGCCGAAGAACGGCCCGAACCGCGTCGACTGCGCCCGCAGCCGGACGAGGCCGTCGGCGGATGCGGTGTGGCGCAACCAGACCGAGCCCTCACCCCAGTGGTTGCAGGCGCTCGGGTCGTCGGCCGCCTTGGTGGCGCCGGTCGTGTCGATCGTCGACTGGAACGGCAGCGCGGAAACCTCGGCCGCGCTGTCGAAGTCGTCGGCGGCCGGAGCGGCCAGCGCCACGGCGGGAGCGAACGTCGCGAACACGGCCGCGGCGAACGCGGACGCGAGAATTCTCTTGGACAGTCTCATGATCTCCCCCGGATCAGTTCGCGACGGCGGCGGCGGACACCAGCGCCGGCCGGACGGTCGTGGCGATGGTGATGACCTCGTTGTCCGACGGGATCGCGTCCCGCACCGGGTACTCGAGCTGCGGTTCGACGACCGCGCGGAACGAGACCTTGCCGGTCACCGCGTCCTGCGGGGTGAAGGTGTAGGCGAAGGGGAACTTCACCTTGCGGGTCGGGTGCGCGGGCACGTCGATCGTGAGCGTGCCGACCTCCTGCCAGCCGTTGCCGTTGCCGTTGTCGCGGTAGACGGTGGTCTTCACCTTCTCCAGGTAGCGGGTGTTCGACACCTGGACGGCGATCTGCTTCTGTTCACCGGCCCGCGCACTGGCCGGCACGGTGAACTTGGAGATGCCGACGTCGTGCGTCTTCACCGTGACCGTCGTCGTGTCCGTCGCCGTGCGGCCGTCTCCGGCCGTCGACCGCACGGTCACCGTGTAGACGCCGTCCGCGGCGTAGCGGTGCGACTTGCTGGTCTCCGTGCTGGGCGCCGCGGTGGCACCGTCGCCGAAGTCCCACTCGGTGGTGACGGGGTCGTTGTAGTCGGCCCGGTGGTCCACCTGGAAGCCGATGTTCTCGAAGAGGGACCGCTCGTGGCTGTAGCCGGTGTAGACCTGCGTCGTGAACGGCGCCGACTCGCTGAGCCGCAGGGTCGAGGGGGAGCTGTAGTAACCGCCGCCGGACCACTGGAAGTAGTAGGTCTTGCCCGCGGTGACCGCGACCGACTTGCCGTCGTAGTGCTGGGAGCCCTCGCAGCCGACGAGCGTCAGGTCGTTGATCGAGGTGCCCTCGTAGACAGCCGCCGTGGGGCCGGAACCCCAGCCGTCGACGTGCATGAGCACCGAGTGGTTCCTCGTGGGCGTGTAGGCGTACCAGACGGACGGCGCGCCCGAACCGGCGCACCCGCCGGCGTTCGGCTCGCCGACCTCGCGGGAGGCACGGGTGAGGTCCGGGTGCGGCGCGCTGAACGGCAGTGCCGTCACCTGCTCCGCGTTCGCGAGATCGTCGTTGGGCAGGTGGGAGATCCGGTCCAGCGCGAGCTTCACCTGACCGCCCGCCGAGCTCGTGCCGCCCACCATGAAGTGGTAGGTCGTGCCCGCCTTCGCCGGGAACGTGAGCGGCGTCGCCCGATCGGTCGTGCACCCGTCGTAGAACGCGTTCCAGACCTGCTCCAGGTCGCCGCGCTCACCCGTGAACGTCGCCACGTTGAGGTCGCGGTCACTGCCCTCGGTCTTCAGCCGCAGCAGGCCGTCCTCGGTCGCGGTGTAGCGGAACCAGGCTGAACCCTGGACCGAGTAGCCGCGGCAGCCGTACGGGTCGTCGCTCGCCTTGGTCGACTCCGTCGTGTTCTGCTCGACGGAGTACGGCAGCGCGCCGACGACCGTGGCGGCGTCGAAGTCGTCGTTGGACGGTGGCGCCGCCTGTGCCACACCGGGCACCAGCACCCCCATGAGCACGGCGGCCGCGACCGCCAGCGATCTCGCAGAAGGCATGCGAAAGTTCCCCCTAGAACCCCAGAACCCCGCGCCTCCGAACGGCCGGGGTCACCCCGGCCTTTAATCGCACCGGGCGGGGATTTCGTTGCCCGCCCGGTGCAAGTTGCTCCGTTCGGCCTACTTCTGCCAGGCCGTGACCTCGCCTGCCCACCGCCACGGCTCGGTGGTGCCACCGGGCAGCGAGTTGAAGTACTCCCAGCCGGCCACACCACCGAAGTCGGCGTACTTGGTCTTCAGGCTCGTGACGGTGTTCTTCAACGTCGTCATGTTCACGTAGCCCGACCCGCCGTTGGCCGAGCTGGTGAGGGCGCCGAGCACGACCTTGTTCGCCGGGATCACCTGCCGGTTGACGATCTGGTCGTAGTGCGCGGTGCTGCCCGCGTTGCCCCAGCCGTTGTAGAACTGGCCGTTGAACCACGCGATCTTCGAACCGTGGCTGCGGTACAGGTCCTCGTAGTTGAAGCCCGACAGGTTGCCGCCGCCCCACAGCGCACTCGCCACCGGGGAGAGCGTGACGATGAAGTTCGCGCCGAAGTCGGTCTTGAGCTGGTCGATCACCCTCCGGATGCCCGCGATCGACATCCGCTCCTCGACGTCGAGGTCGACGCCGTTGAGCTTGTAGGTGCGGATCGTGTCGCGCAGCAACGGGTAGTACTCGGCGAACCGGGTGTCGAGCCGCTGGAACGAACCCGGCGCCGCGCCGCCGACCATGCCGATCACGTTGACGCCGCGTGCCTGCATCGCGGCGAGGTCCGTCCACATCTGCGCGTACCGCGAGTGCGACGGCGGGTGGTCGTTGAGGTGGACGACCTTGTTGTCGTTGAGGTGGATCGCGGCGACGAGGACGTCCGTGACGTCGGTGTTGCGGTCGACCAGGGGCTTGGGCGAGACGTACGTGCCGGTCGCGCCGTTGCTGTACTGGGTCTGGTAGTAGACGACGGTTCGCTTCTGGGTGGCCGCCTGGGCCGGTGGCGTGGCGAGCGCCACCAGCAGCAGGGCGAGGAACAGCTTCTTCATGCGCTACCTCGTGAATCGCAGGGTGATCACTTGGAACGGACGCAGCACCACCTCGGCCGACGCGCCGGCCAGGGGCCGTTCGAGCAGGTCGGTCTCCTGGATCGCCTGGTAGGCGAAGGAGGTGCTGATGGAGGCGCGGGCACGGCCGCCGTGCGCCTCGTAGAGCCGGACGACGACGTCGCCCGACCGGTCGTCGGCCAGCTTCACGGCCTCGACCCTCACCGCCGGGTTGTCCGTGCGCACCAGCGGTTCTGGTGCGTTCGAACCCCGGACGGCCTGTGGCGGCAGGTTGATGCGGTACCCGGCGTCGATCGCCTCCGGGATGCCGGCGCCGACCACGAGGGCGTAGCGGAAGCGGTGCTCGCCCTGATCGGTCTCGGGGTCGGGGAACCTCGGTGCGCGCAGCAGGGACAGGCGCACGGTCGTGGTGGTTCCGCCGTCGTCACGGGTGGTGCGGGTGACCTCGTGGCCGTAGGTCGAGTCGTTGACCACCGCGACGCCGTAGCCGGGTTCGCCGACGTGCAGGTAGCGGTGGGCGCAGATCTCGAACTTCGCCGCCTCCCACGAGGTGTTCGTGTGCACCGGCCGGTGCAGGTGGCCGAACTGGGTCTCCGCCGTGGAGACCTCGGCGCGCAGGTCCAGCGGGAACGCGATCTTGAGCAGCTTCTCCCGTTCCTGCCAGTCGACCTCGGTGTCGAAGTCGACCTGCTTGGCGCCTTCGCGCAGCCGGATGGTCTGGGTGAGCACGGAGTTGCCGAACTTCGCCCGCACGACGACGCCATCTTGCGCGTCGACGCGTTCGGACGGGATCAGGTCGGCCTTCCAGTTGCGGTAGAACGGGTCGATGTCCCAGGCGTCCCACTGGTTCGGGTTGTCCCGGTGCAGCTGCGGCATGCCCGCGAACCCGTGCGGTGGCAGGACTTCGCGGTCCTCCTCCAGGTCGAGGACCGAGAGCACGATGCCGTCGGCGTCGATCGTGACGCGCAGCCGGCCGTTGTCGAGGACGCCGTCCACGGGCGCGACGAACGGGCGAGGGGCGTCGCCGCCGAGCACGTCGAACGTGAGCTGGTCGTCGCCGTCGCCCTTCAGCGCGTCGATGGCCTGTGCGGTCAGCGCTTTCAGTTCCGACGCCACGCGGGCGTAGGTGGCCTCGGCCTCGCGGTGCACCCAGGCGATCGAGCTGCCCGGCAGGATGTCGTGGAACTGGTGGAGCAGCACGGTCTTCCACAACCGGTCGAGATCCTCGTACGGGTACTCGTGGCCTGCCAGAGCCGCCGCGGTGGACCAGTGCTCGGCCTCGCGCAGCAGGTGTTCGCTGCGGCGGTTGCCCTGCTTGGTCTTGGCCTGGGTGGTGTAGGTGGCGCGGTGCTTCTCCAGGTACAGCTCGCCCGCCCACACCGGCGCGTCCGGGTACTCGTCCTGCGCGGCCTGGAAGAACTCGCGCGGCGGCTCCACACGAACGGTCGGTGAGCCTTCGAGGTCCGCTACGCGGTGCGCGGTCTCCATCATCTCGCGGGTGGGGCCGCCGCCGCCGTCGCCGTAGCCGAACGGGACCAGCGAACGCGAGGCCTTGGCGTGCTCGGCGAACTGACGTGACGCTCGTGCCAGCTCCTCGCCCGAAAGCGACGAGTTGTAGGTGTCGACGGGCGGGAAGTGCGTGAAGATCCGCGTGCCGTCGATGCCCTCCCACCAGAACGTGTGGTGCGGGAACTTGTTGATCTGGTTCCACGACAGCTTCTGGGTGAGGAACCAGCGCGAGCCCGACAGCTTGATCAGCTGGGGGAGCGCGGCGCTGTAGCCGAACGAGTCCGGCAGCCACACCTCCTCGGTCTCGACGCCGAAGTTGTCCAGGAAGAAGCGCTTGCCGTGCACGAGCTGGCGGGCCATCGCCTCGCCGCCGGGCATGTTCGTGTCCGACTCGACCCACATGCCGCCGACCGGCACGAACTGTCCACTGCGGACCTTCTCGCGGACGCGGTCCCAGACGTGCGGGTGGTGCTCCTTCATCCACGCGTACTGCTGGGCCTGCGAGCAAGCGAAGTAGAAGTCCGGGTACTCGTCCATCAGCTTGGTGACGTTCGAGAACGTGCGCGCGCACTTGCGGACGGTCTCCCGCAGCGGCCACAGCCAGGCGGAGTCGATGTGCGCGTGCCCGATCGCGGAGACCTTGTGCGCGGAGGCGTTGGCGGGCAACGAGAGCACGCCCGCCAGTTCCGCGCGGGCCAGCTCGGCCGTCGCGGCGACCTCGTTGAGGTCCAGCGCGTCCATCGCCCGGTCCAGTGCGTGCAGGACCTTGTGCCGGCGCGGGTCGTGGTCCGGCAGCTCCCTCATCAGCGACTGCAGCACCTCGATGTCGAGCATCAGGTGCCACACCTGCGGCCGGAACACCGCGAGCTCGGCCTTGAGGATCTTGTACAACGGCTCGGTGCCCGCCGTCTCCTTGTCGCCCAGAGGGGTCGGCAGGAACGGGTGGAAGTCGAGGATCGTCGGGTTACCGGCCGCCTCCAGGTAGAAGAGGACCTCGCGGCCGTCGACGGGCAGGTAGGTGTTGCGCGGCTCGATGCCCTTGATGGGCAGGCCTTCCGCCGTGTACGCGAGCCCCTCCGACTGGAAGCCGGGGCCGGGGTGCGTGAAGCCGAGGTCCAGCACGACCTCGACCTGTTTGCCCTGCCACGACTCCGGGACGCTGCCGGTCAGCCGGAACCAGCTCGTGCTCCACGGCGCGCCCCAGTCGTCGCCGACGGCGGCCGGTTCGTAGGTGGCCCGCAGTGCCTCGGCGACCGGGACGGGCTCGTCCGGCACGGTCCAGACGGCGAGCTCCAGCGGCGCGGTCTCGCCGTAGACGGCCGGGCGGATGCGTTCCTTCAGCGTGCGGTTGAGTCGTTCTTCCAGCAGCGCGCGTTCGTCATGCACAGTGTTCAATCCCCTTTTTGGTTCAGCCCCGCGCAATCGAAGCCCGCACGCCGTCCCGCGCGAGGCTCATCCACTCTTCGAAGAAAGCACCGCCCGGTCCCCACGAGGGCCGGTCGCCGTGCAGCTTGATCGGCGTGCGCTCGACCGGTTCGTGCGCTGCCTCGCGCACGATCCGGGCGATCGCCTCGCCGAGCGGCTTGACCTCGCGTTCCGTCGTCAGCAGCCCCAACTCGTACTCGCGTTCGGGGAAGTCCACCAGCGCACGGTCGACGTCGTGCGAGCACCACCACGTGACGCCCCACAGGTTCGAGCAGGTCAACACGTTCGCAAGCGTTTGCTCGGCGAACTGCGGTGCCTGCTCGGCGGTGATCTCGGGCTGTGCGGCACCGACCTCTTGCAGCCACACGGGCCGTTGCGGGTCCTCGGCGTGCGCTTTCGCCAGTTCGACGAGGTACTCGGCGTGATGGACGCTCTCCGGTGACATCGACCCGTAGCGCTGCGCGGTGCCGTTGAAGACCCAGGAGTGCACGGTCGTCATCGCGCCCTTGTTGGCTGCGTGCTCCGGCAGGAACGCGTGCTCGCTTTCGTACCAAACGGCGTCGTACTCGGAGTGGACGTGCGGGAAACCGGGTGCGGCCTTCTCGCACTCGTCGAGCAGCGCGTCGATCCACTCACCGGCCTGTGCGGGTGCGCAGGGGTTCGACTCGGTGAGCAGGTTGACCTCGTTGCCCAGCGTGAACCCGAGGAAGTTCGGCTTGTCCCTCAGCGCCTCGGCGAGCGTGCGGACGTAGAACCGCTGCCCGTCGATCACGTCGGGGTCGGTGAAGATGTTGCGGCGGTGCCAGGTCTGCACCCACGACGGGTAGAAGTCGAAGCTCGACAGGTGCCCCTGCAGCACGTCGACCTGCACGTCCAGGCCTGTCTCGTGCGCCGCGTCGAGCATCTGGGCGAGGTGCTCGACGGCCTGGGGCCGGACCAGACCTCTGTTGGGCTGGAACACCGGCCACAGCGGGAAGACCCGCACGTGGTCCAGGCCCAGGCCCGCGATGGACTCGAAGTCGGCCTTGACGTCGTCGAGCGAGAAGTCGAGCCAGTGGTGGAACCAGCCGTGGGAAGGGGTGTAGTTCACGCCGAAACGCAAGGCAGAACTCCTTCTGGGGATCATCCCTTGATCGCGCCTTCTCCCACTCCGCGGAAGAAGTGCTTCTGCAGCAACAGGAACAACAGGATCAGCGGCACGACGGCGATGATCGTGCCCGCCGCGACCAGCCGCTGGTTCTGCACGAACGTGCCCTGGAGGTAGGCCAGGCCGATGGTGAGCGTGTACTTCTCCTGGTCGCTCAGCACGATGAGCGGCCACAGGAAGTCGTCCCAGCTGAACATGAACGAGAACAGAGCCACCACGACCAGCGTGCCCTTCACCGACGGCAGCGCGAGGCGGGTGAAGCGCTGCCACGCGTTGGCGCCGTCGATGATCGCCGCCTCCTCGACTTCGGCGGGCAGTGCGAGGAAGGCGTTGCGCAACAACAGGACGTTGAGCGCGGCGACCGCGCCGGGCAGCACGACGCCGGTGAGGGTGTTGGTGAGCCCGAACCCGCGCATGACCAGGAACAGCGAGATCATGATCGCCTCGAACGGCACCAGGATGCTGCTGGCGAAGACCACCGCGGCGAACCTGCGGCCCCGGAACTCGAGCCGTGCCAGGGCGTAGCCGGCCATCGCGGCACCGAGGCAGTTCGTGATCACGTTCACGCTCGCGACGCCGAGCGAGTTGAGCGCGAAGTTCCAGACCGGCACCACGTCCGCGACCGCGGCGTAGTTGCCGAACGTCGGGTCGTCCGGGATGAAGTCGGGCACGAACACGTCCTCGTTCGGTCCCTTGATGCTCGTGGCGAACTGCCACAGGAACGGCCCGATGCTGATCGCGAGGACGGCCAGCAGCCCGAGGTAGCGCAGGGCCAGGTGCAGATGGGCGCGCTTCACAGCTGGTCCTCCCTGCGGTTGAGCTTGAGGGTGACCAGCAGCAGCCCCAGCAGGACGACGAACAGCACGATGCTCAGCGCCGACGCGTACCCGACCTCACCGGTCAGGCCGCGGCCGGTCAGCTGGATGAGCATCACCAGCGTGGTGCTCGCCCCGCCCGGCCCGCCGGACCCGCCCGACAGCAGGTAGATCTCCGAGAACACGCGGAACCCGTTGACCGCGCTCAGTGCCGCGACCAGCACCATCGTCGGCCTGATGCTCGGCACGGTGACCGACCAGAACCTCCTGACCGGTCCCGCGCCGTCGACCATCGCCGCCTCGTGCAGGTCCTTCGGCACGTTCGCGAGCGCGGCCAGGTAGATCACCATGTAGTAGCCCAGGCCGCGCCAGATCGTCACCACCATCGAGCTGATCAGCAGCAGCGTCGAGTCGGTCAGGAACCCGATCCTGCTGCCACCCAGCGCCTCCACCACGTTGTTCACCAGGCCGCGGCTGTCGAGCAGCCACGTCCAGATGAGCCCGACCACGACCGTGGACGCGATCACCGGCGTGAAGAACGCCGTCCGGAAGATCCCGATGCCCGGCACGACCTTCTGCACCAGCATCGCGATCAGCAGCGGCAACAGCACCAGCGGTGGCACGACACCCACCATGTAGAGGCCGCTGTTGCGCGCCGCGGCCCAGAACTTGGGGTCCTGGGCCATCCGCACGAAGTTGTCCACACCGGTGAACTGGCCGCCGCCCAGCGCGCTCGCGTCCGTGAACGCGAGCACGATCATGTTCAGGAACGGGAAGATCGTGAACATGAGGCAGATGGCCAGTCCTGGAGCCAGGAACAGCCACGGCGTGTACGGGCGATGAGTCATGTGCGGCCTACTTGAGGAGCCGGTTGCACTCGGCGACGGCGTCGTCCAGCGCCTGTTTCGGCGACTTCTTGCCGAGCATGGCGTCGGCCAGCTGCTGCAGGAGGGCTTCGCGCATCTGGTCGCTGAACTGCACGGGCGTGTAGTTCACCGCGGTCTTGAGCTGCTTGGCCGCGGCCACCCGCACACGCGCCTCGTCGGTGCCGTCCTCCGTGGTGAAGTACGGGTCGTCCCCGCCCTTGGAGGTGCTCGGGAAGATCGAGGCGAGCTTGGCGAACTTCACCTGGTTCTCGGCGTTGGTGACGAACCTGCCGAACGCCAGCGCCGTCGCCTGGTTCTTGCTGCTCTTCGGCACGCTCACGCCGTGCAGGAACATGTTGGCGCTGCCCGTGTTCGTGATGGGCGTGGTGATGCCGATGTTCGCGTAGAGGCTGGGCGCGTCGGTCTTGAACTTCCCGAGGTCGTACGCGCTGCCGGAGTTGAGCGCCGTCTGCTGCGCCATGAACTTGGCGCCGGCACCGGTGTAGTTCTGCGTGAGCGCCTCGGGGATCAGCGCGCCCGCGTCGTACATGCGCTTGTAGCTCTCGGCGAACTCGACGCCCTTGGGCTCGTTGAACGTGAACTTGTCGTTCTCGAACAGCTTCACGCCGTAGAGCCCGAAGTCGGCGATGCTCGGGGTCTGCCCGAGGATCGCGATCTTCTTCCCGGCGAGCTTGAGCGCCTGCTCCTCGAGCTCCTTGAAGTTCGTGGGGGGCTTGTCCGGGTCGAGGCCCGCCTGCGTGAACAGGGCCTTGTTGTAGAAGATCGGGCCGGTGTTGAGGTACCAGGGGAAGCCGTAGCAGCCGCCCTTGCCGGGGATCTCGAACGCCTGCCAGGCGTTGCCGAGGTACTCGGCCTTGGCGTCCTCGAGCGACTCGTCGAGGTTGACGAGCTGGCCCGCCTTGGCGAGCGGGAAGCTCAGGTCCGGCGGCACGTTGATGACGTCGGGGAGGCTCCCCGCGCTCGCGTCCGCCATGACCTTGGCCAGGTACCCGTCCGCGGGCTGGTCGACCCACTTCACCGTGGTGCCCCGGTGCTGCTTCTGGAAAGCTTCCACGACACCGTTGACGTAGTCGGTGTACTTGGGTTTGAGCGACCAGGTCTGGAAGGTGATCTCACCCGTGACCTGGCCGGTTCCGCCTGTGGACGTGCTGGACGTGCCGGACAGTCCGCATCCTGCGACGGGCACCGCCGCCAGGCCCGCGAGGAACGTGCGCCTCTTCATCGAAAGCCACCTCCTTGGTGGCGGACCCTAGCTAAACCGGTTTATCTCCGGCTAGCCTCCGACCGTCTTGTTGTCTTGTTCCGGACAGGGCGCGGCACTTGAAGGGCACTGGGTGAAGAGGCCAACGATCAAGGACATCGCGGCGGCGGCAGGCGTGTCCAAAGGAGCGGTGTCGCTGGCGTTGAACGGGCGCTCCGGCGTGTCCGAGTCGACGCGGTCGCGGGTGCTGGAGGTCGCCTCGACGCTCGGGTACCGGCCGTCGGTCACCGCTCGGGCGCTGTCGTCCGCGTCCGCCGACGCGGTGGGGCTGGTGCTGGTGCGGCCGCCTCGCGCGCTGGGGGACGAGGCGTTCTTCTTCCAGCTGATCGCCGGGATGCAGTCCGAGATGTCCTGCGCCCTGCTGCTGCAGGTGGTCTCCTCCCGTGAGGAGGAGGTCGAGTTGTACCAGCGGTGGTGGGCCGAGCACCGGGTCGACGGGGTGTTCCTGGTCGACCTGCTGGTGTCGGATCCGCGGGTCGAACTGATGCCGTCGCTGGGGTTGCCGGCCGTGGTCGTCGGCGGGGCCGGGCACCACGGGGCGCTCGCCTCGGTCTGGGCCGACGACTACGCTGCCATGACCTCCGTGGTGGAGCACCTGAAGGCGTTGGGGCATCAGCGGATCGCCAGGGTGGCCGGGCTGGCGTCGTTGTTGCACACGGTCCGGCGGGACTCGGCGTTCGCGTCGTCCGTTGTGGACGGTGTGGTGGTGGCCGGGGATTACACGGCCGAGTCCGGGGCTCGCGCCACGCGGGAGCTGCTGGGGATGGCGGAGCCGCCCACGGCGATCGTCTACGACAACGACGTGATGGCGGTGGCCGGGGCCGAGGTGGCTGCCGCGCTGGGCGTCGCTGTGCCGTCCGAGCTGTCGATCGTGGCCTGGGACGACTCGGTGCTGTGCCAGCACGGGCGGCTGACCGCGCTGTCCCGGGACACGTTCGCGTTCGGGGCCCGGGCCGCTCGGGCGCTGGTGGCCGTGATCGGCGGTGCTTCGCCGACCGACGTCGAGGACGTGCTGCCCGAACTGGTGGTGCGGGGGAGTTCCGGGCCGGCGCCCGCGGTGTAGGTGGGGTGGTGCCACCCCACCCACGCGTCAGGTCAGCGAGGCGACCTGGTCGCTCACCACTTGGGCCGCAGCCGACACCAGGGCCGTCACCGCGGGGTTCGTCGAGTTGTCCTGGCGCCAGCCGAACTGCGTGTAGACGCGGAACGTCGGGGACCAGGGCAAGCGGACCAACCTGCCGTCGGCCAGTTCCGAGGACACCGTGACCTCCGGCATCAGGGCGATGCCCAGGCCCGAGGCGACCGCTCGTTTCGCGGCGTCCACCGAGTCCAGTTCCAGGACCGGGGCGCGGGTGTCGTCGTAGCCGAGGGAGTGTTCGAACAGCTCGTGGTACGAGGCGCCGTTCTCCGCCCGGATCAGCGTGCTGCTGGTGATGTCGTCCTCGGCCAGCGACTGTCGCTGGGTGAGCATGTGGTTCGGGCCCGCCACCATGACCAGTGGCTCGGGGCAGAGGACCGTCGTCTCCAGACCCTCACGCGGTTCGATGGCGCCGATGAAGAAGGCGCAGTCGAGTTGGCCGTCGCGCACCGAGTTCAGGTTGTTCAGCGCGTTGCGCGAGTGCAACGAGAGTTGTACCGACGGGTAGCGCCAGCACATGTATTCGATGAGTGGTAGCAGACGGTAGTCGGTCAAACTCTGTGCGGAACCGATGACGAGTTTGCCGTGCGGCTCGCCGTTCATCGTGATGGCTTTTCGGGCCTTTTCGGTGAGGTTGATGATGTTTCGCGCGAACGGGAGTAGCTCCACGCCCGCGGACGTCATCTGGATACCTCTGGGAAGGCGTCGGAAAAGGACGACCCCGAGGCCCTCCTCCAGTGCCTTGATGCGGGTGGTGATGGTCGGCTGCGAGCAGTTGAGCGTGGCAGCGGCCTTGGTGAAGCTCCCTGTCTGAACCACGGTCGTGAACGCGAGAAGCTGGCGTGTCTCCATCAGGCGGATCCTCGGGGTAAAACGGTGCGACGACTTTTTCTCGTTCGTTCCCGTGGTCCTGTTACGGATGGTGCGGGAGCAGTAACGCTACCTGTCCGCTGCGGAGGGCAGATTGGTGCTTATGGAGTCATCTTGATCGGTCGCGAAAGGCGGCTGCGGCCGAAAGAGTGAAATTGTCCGGAGCGCTTTGACGGGCGGTAGCTGGGTGACTCTTTTCAGTTAAGCCTTTCGCCAGGCGAACAAAACAACGCCGCCACCCTGAGTGGGTGACGTCGTGGAGGACCCGGGCAGGGCGGTGGCGAGCAGGCTGGAAGAAGTCATCGAGATCGATGTCCTCCAAGATCACGGTTGACGCCCCGCGGCGGACCGGGCGGGCCCTGGAGACCACGCCATCGGCAGGGGCGGGAAGCCCGTCACCGGCCCAAAGCGGGGTGGCGGCGGTCACAGTGCGGGTCTCGCCTAGACTCGCTGGGAATCCGGGCGTCCCGAAGTGGCGGTATCCGGCTGTCTTGCACGTTCTTGTTCGTATCGAGGAGTCCACGTTGAAGAGCACCGTCGAGCACCTGAGCCCGACGAGGGTCCGGATCAACGTCGAGGTGCCGTTCGACGAGCTCAAGTCGAACTTCGACCAGGCGTACCGGAAGCTCGCGAAGCAGGTCCGCATCCCCGGCTTCCGTCCTGGCAAGGCCCCCGCCAAGGTCCTGGAGAACCGCATCGGCCGCGCCCCGGTGCTGGACGAGGTCATCCAGGAGGCGATCCCGGCCAAGTACCTGGAAGCCGTCAACGCGGGTGAGGTGCGCACGCTCGGCCGGCCCGACTTCGAGGTCACCAAGATCGAGGACGGTCAGACCCTCGAGTTCACCGCCGAGGTCGACGTCCGTCCCGAGATCACCGTGCCCGCCTTCGGCGAGCTCGCCGTGACGGTCGACGAGCAGGAGGTCACCGACGAGGACGTGACCACCCAGCTCGACGAGCTCCGCGCGCGCTTCGGCACGCTGACCGGTGTCACCCGCCCGGTCGAGACCGGTGACTTCGTCATCGTCGACCTGTCCGCGACCGTCGACGGCGAAGAGGTCGAGGAGGCCCGCACCAGCGGCCTGTCCTACGAGGTCGGCTCCGGCCAGCTCGTCGAGGGCATCGACGACGCGCTCGTCGGCGCGTCCGAGGGCGAGACCAAGACCTTCGCCACCACGCTCGTCGCCGGTGAGCACGAGGGCCGCGAGGCCGAGGTCACCGTCGTGCTGAGCAGCGTCAAGGAGCGTCAGCTCCCCGAGCTCGACGACGAGTTCGCGCAGCTCGCCAGCGAGTTCGACACGCTCGACGAGCTCAAGGGCGACCTGCAGACCCGCCTGGCCCGCGTCAAGAAGATGCAGCAGGGCGTGCAGGCGCGCGACAAGGTCCTCGAGGCGCTGCTGGAGACCACCGAGGTCCCGCTGCCCGAGGGCATCGTCCAGGGTGAGATCGACGCACGGAAGCACGACGCCGTGCACGCCTTCGACCACGACGACGCGAAGTTCGCCGCGTGGCTGACCGAGCAGGGTCAGTCCGAGGAGGAGTTCGACGCCGAGCTGCGCAAGGCCGCCGAGCAGGCCGTCAAGACGCAGCTGGTGCTCGACTCGATCGCCGACGCCGAGCAGGTCACGGTGTCCGACGGTGAGCTCACCGAGCGGATCATCTACCAGGCCCAGCGCTTCGGCATCAGCCCGGACGAGTACGTCAAGCGCGCGCAGCAGTCCGGTCAGCTCGGCGCGATCTTCGCCGACGTCCGCCGCGGCAAGGCGCTCGCGAGCGTCGTGCGCCAGGCCGAGGTCAGCGACTCGGCCGGCCAGAAGCTGGACCTCGAGGAGCTCTTCGGCGAGACGAAGTCCGATGAGGACGGCCAGGAGTAGCGACGACCGAGTTGTTCGCCCTTCCCCCGCGAGTGGGCGAGCTCCGGAAATACAGCTGATAGCGAACGCGGGCGGTGTCGGGCATCTGACGCCGCCCGCCTTCGTTAAGGTCGATCGCAGAGAGTTTTTCGCTTCCAGATTCGTTCCACCTGGAGTTAGGCAGGCAGACGTGACGCAGCACTCCTTCCCGACCCCCGAGATGCGGTCGGTGACCGCCGGGATGAACCTCAACGACTCGGTGTACGAGCGGCTGCTCCGCGAGCGGATCATCGTCCTGGGATCACAGGTCGAAGAGGGCATCGCCAACCAGATCACCGCTCAGCTGCTGCTCCTCGCCGCTGAGGACCCCGACAAGGACATCACGCTCTACATCAACTCGCCGGGTGGCTCCGTCACGGCGGGCATGGCCATCTTCGACACGATGCAGCTGATCCAGCCGGACGTGGCCACGTACGCGATGGGCCTCGCTGCCTCCATGGGGCAGTTCCTGCTCTCCGCCGGCACGCCCGGCAAGCGCCACGCGCTCCCGCACGCCCGCATCCTCATGCACCAGCCGTCGGCCGGTGTCGGTGGTACGGCCGCGGACATCGCGATCCAGGCGGACATGCTGACGCGCACCAAGCGCGAGATGGCCGAGCTCATCGCCGAGCACACCGGGCAGAGCCTCGAGACCATCACCCGCGACTCCGACCGCGACCGTTGGTTCACGGCGCAGGAAGCGCTGGAGTACGGCTTCGTCGACAAGGTCGTCACCAGGGCCCAGCCCGTCGGCGACTCGAACAACTGACGTCAGCTAGGAGACCTCAAGTGAGCCAGTTCCACATGCCTCAGTCGCGGTACGTGCTGCCGTCGTTCGTGGAGCGCACCAGCTACGGCATGAAGGAGTCGAACCCGTACAACAAGCTCTTCGAGGAGCGCATCATCTTCCTCGGCGTGCAGGTTGACGACGCTTCGGCGAACGACGTCATGGCGCAGCTGCTGGTGCTCGAGTCCGAGGACCCGGACCGCGACATCCTGATGTACATCAACTCGCCGGGTGGCTCGTTCACCTCGCTGATGGCCATCTACGACACGATGCAGTTCGTCCGCCCGGACATCCAGACCTACTGCCTCGGCCAGGCGGCCTCCGCCGCGGCCGTGCTCCTGGCGGCTGGAACGCCTGGTAAGCGCCACGCGCTGCCCAACGCGCGAATCCTGATCCACCAGCCTTCGATGGAGGGCGCGTACGGTCAGGTGTCCGACCTGGAGATCCAGTCGAACGAGATCCAGCGCGTGCGCCGCCTGATGGAATCCACCCTCGCGCGGCACACGAACCGGACGGCGGAGGAGGTTCGCGAGAGCATCGAGCGCGACCGCATCCTCACGGCCGAAGAGGCCAGGGAATACGGCATCGTCGACACGGTGCTGCCCTACCGCAAGCTTTCCGCCAAGTCCTGACGGGCGACGGTGGGTGAGGTGCGCTCGTGAAGAGCGCTCGCCTCGCCCGCCGCCCGGTGTCCGCCTGGGAACGCTCCAGGTTCCGGGCCTTGTCCTGGTGGCTGGGAAAATCCCCGGCTCCTGGGCATCGCGCACCACCCGACACGCCGATGTGACCGGTTGTCCGGCCTGATCGGCGCGTCGGGGGACGCGGGTCCTCCCCTGAAACGGGGTCGGCCAGGTACCGTCAGGAGAACGGGCTCAGCACCCACAGCCAGTGGGACTGCCACAGCAAGTCAGCAGGCGCACTACAGCAGGTGTGCGCCGGAGGGGACATAGGTCAGCGGTCATGGCGCGTATCGGTGACGGCGGCGACTTGCTGAAGTGCTCTTTCTGCGGAAAGAGCCAGAAGCAGGTGAAGAAACTCATCGCCGGCCCCGGCGTCTACATCTGCGATGAGTGCATCGATCTCTGCAACGAGATCATCGAGGAGGAGCTGGCCGAAGCCGGCGACGTGAAGCTCGACGAGCTGCCGAAGCCCGCCGAGATCCACGAGTTCCTCGACCAGTACGTCATCGGACAGAGTGACGCCAAGCGCACCCTCTCCGTCGCCGTCTACAACCACTACAAGCGCATCCAGGCGGGCGACCGCGGGCGCGAGGGTCGTGACGACGGCGTCGAGCTGGCGAAGTCGAACATCCTGATGCTCGGCCCGACGGGGTGCGGCAAGACCTACCTCGCGCAGACGCTCGCGAAGATGTTGAACGTGCCGTTCGCCATCGCCGACGCGACAGCGCTGACGGAGGCCGGGTACGTCGGTGAGGACGTCGAGAACATCCTCCTGAAGCTCATCCAGGCCGCCGACTACGACGTGAAGCGCGCCGAGACGGGCATCATCTACATCGACGAGGTCGACAAGATCGCTCGAAAGAGTGAAAACCCGTCGATCACGCGCGACGTGTCCGGTGAGGGCGTGCAGCAGGCACTGCTGAAGATCCTGGAAGGCACCACCGCCTCGGTGCCCCCGCAGGGCGGCCGCAAGCACCCGCACCAGGAGTTCATCCAGATCGACACGACGAACGTGCTGTTCATCGTGGCCGGTGCCTTCGCGGGTCTGGAGAAGATCATCCAGGACCGCGTCGGCAAGCGGGGTCTGGGCTTCGGTGCCGAGGTCCGCTCCAAGGCCGAGGTGGAGTCGTCGGACTTCTTCGCCGACTCCATGCCGGAGGACCTGATCAAGTTCGGTCTGATCCCCGAGTTCATCGGGCGTCTGCCGATGGTCGCCTCCGTCACGAACCTCGACAAGCCGTCTCTGGTGATGATCCTCACCGAGCCGAAGAACGCACTGGTGAAGCAGTACCAGAAGCTCTTCGAGATGGACGGCGTGGAGCTCGAGTTCACCAAGACCGCGCTCGAAGCGATCGCCGACCAGGCGATCCTGCGCGGGACCGGTGCTCGTGGCCTCCGGGCGATCATGGAAGAGGTCCTGCTCCCCGTGATGTACGACATCCCGAGCCGCACGGACGTCGCCAAGGTCGTCATCACCGAGCAGACGGTGAAGGAGAACGTGAACCCGACCATCGTGGCTCGGCAGCCCTCGCGCCGGGAACGCCGGGAGAAGTCCGCGTAAGTGATCTTCTTGGACCGGCCCCGGCAACTCGTTGCCGGGGCCGGTCTTCGTTCTAAGGTGGAGCCATGTCGCTGCCTCACGTGCTCCTGCTCCACGGCTACACCGGTTCCGGCCCCGGCCACTGGCAGCGCTGGCTGGCCCAGACGGTGTCCGAGCACGGCGGCCTCGCCGACCTGCCGCACTTCAGCAGCCCCGAGGCACCCGACCGGGACACGTGGCTGCGTGAGCTCGACACCCACCTCGAAGCCCTGCCCACCGACCGCGAACGGGTCGTCGTGGCGCACTCGCTCGGCTGCTACCTCTGGCTGCACCACGCGGCCCGCGAGTCCATCGCCCACGTCGACCGCGTGCTGCTCGTCGCCCCGCCGGCGCTGGACCACCCGGAACCGGCCATCAAGTCGTTCTTCCCGGCCCCGCTCGACCCGGCGAACCTGCGCCGCGCCGCCACCGACACCCGCCTGATCGCGGGTGAGGGCGACCCGCACTGCTCGATGCAGGCCGCGAAGGAGCTCGCCGAGGCGTTGCGGATCGAGATCGACGTCCTGCCGGGTGCCGGCCACGTCAACATCGACGCGGGCTACGGGGAGTGGCCCGCGGTGCTCAAGTGGGTGCGGTCGAGGACGGTGCCGCTCTCACCGCGCTAGGCCCGCGCAGGACAGGGCCTGCACATCACTTCCTGGGGGGAACGTGAACGAAGCGATCGACTGGTTGCGGAGCAGGCTGCCCGAACTCGTCGCGGAACACGGCGTCGGTGCCCAGGTCGCGGTGTTCGCGGACGGCGAGCTCGCCGACGCGGCCGCAGGCGTGCTCAGCACCGCCACCGGTGAGCCGGTGACCACCGGGTCGTTGTTCCAGATCGGGTCGATCACGAAGGTGTGGACGGCGACGCTGGTCGCGCAGCTCGTGGAGGAGGGCCTGCTCGACCTCGACCGTCCGGTGCGGGAGGTCCTGCCCGGCTTCCGCCTCGCCGACGAGCAGGTGGCGCGAGTGGTCACGCCGCGGCAGCTGCTGTGCCACCTGGGCGGCTTCGAGGGCGACCAGTGGTTCGACACCGGGACGGGCGACGACTGCGTCGAGAAGTTCGTGGCGCGGCTCGCCGACGCCCGTCAGCTCACCGAGCCGGGGGAGCTCTTCTCGTACTGCAACGCCGGCTACGTCGTCCTGGGCCGGATCGTGGAGGTGGTGCGCGGCAAGCCTTTTCACGTGGTGCTGCGTGAGCGGCTCGTGGCGCCGCTGGGCTTGACGAACGTGGCCACGCACTACGACGAGTACCCGGAGCACCAGGTCGCGGAGGGCCACCTGCCCGTCGGAGGGACGCAGCGGCCCGTCGACAGGATGATGCCGGGCTCCGACGCTCCGGCCGGTTCGGCGTTCGCCATGAACGCGCGCTCTCTCGTGAGTTTCGCTCGCATGCACCTGGAGACGACGACCTACGACTCGATGCGCGTGGAACAGGTGAAGACGCCTGACGGCGGTGGCTGGGGTCTGGGGTGGACGGTGCACAACTACCCGGACGGCACCGTCGGCATCGGTCATGGTGGCGCCACCATGGGCCAGGACGCGGCCCTGCGCGTGCTCCCGGACGCGGGCGTGGCGATCGCGGTCCTCACCAACGGAGGTGCCGCCGGGAAGCTCCAGTACGCCGTGTCGTCCCACCTGCTCGCCGAACTGGCCGGCGTCCGCCTCGCCGAGCTACCCGTGCCGCCGACGTCGGCGATCCCCGTGGACGCCGACCGCGTCACCGGCGTCTACCGCTCATCCGCGGTGAACATCCACGTGACTCCCGCCCCGCCCGGCCGGGTGCGGGTCCGGTACGAGCCGCGGAACTGGATCGCCGAGGCGACGATGGCCGACGAGGGCACCGAGTACACCGCCCTGGACCACGACGCCCTGATCGCCGTGGACGAGCCGCACACCGTGCTCCGGCTGGTCCGTCGCGGTGACCAGGTGAGATGGGTCCACTTCGGCAGGGCGGCGGTGCGGCGGTGAACGCCGCCGAGTGGATCACCCGCAGGCTCCCGGAACTGCTCGACGAACACGGCGTCGTCGGTGCACAGCTCGCCGTGCTGGCCGACGGTGAGATCACCGACGTGGCCGCAGGAGTGCTGAACACCGGCACGCGGGCGCCGGTGACGACGGAGTCGCTCTTCCAGATCGCGTCGATCACCAAGGTCTGGACGGCGACACTCGTCCAGGAACTGGTGAACGAGGGCAAGCTCGACCTCGACGGTCCGGTGTCCGGCGTTCTGCCGGGCTTCCGCCCGGTGATCACGCCGCGACAGCTGCTGACGCACACGTCGGGCCTCGACGGCGACCTGTTCCACGACACCGGCTCGGGTGACGACGCGGTCGAGAAGTTCGTGGCACGGCTGGCGAACGCCTCGCAGATCGCGCCGCCGGGTGAGGTGTGGTCGTACTGCAACAGCGGCTTCACGGTGCTCGGACGGATCGTGGAAGTGTTGCGCGGCAATCCTTTCAACACCGTCCTCAAGGAACGGCTGGCAGCACCGCTGGGGCTCGCCGTCGCGACGACCTACGAGGAACGCACCGCATCGCACGCCGTAGGGCACGAGGACGGCAGGCCGGTGCCCGATCCGGGCCCGGAGTCCGACTGGCCCGCGGGGTCGGCGCTCGCGATGAGCGCGCGGACCCTGCTCGCGTTCGCGCGCATGCACCTGGCGACGCCGGCGTTCGCGGTGATGCGCGAGCCGGCGGTCTCGTTGCCGGACTTCGGGAATCACGCTTCCTGGGGCCTGGGCTGGGAGCTGCCGGGCTACTCCGGCGGCCTGGTGATCGGCCACCACGGCGCGAACAGGGGCCTGGCCTCGTTCCTGCGGATGGCACCGGAACGCGGGATCGCGGTCGCCCTGCTGACCAACGGCGGCGAGGCACGCGAAGTGTTCGACGACGTCATCGAGAACGTCTTCAGCGAACTCGCGGCCGTGCGCAGGCCGGAACCACCGACGCCGCCCGGTGCACCCGGACCGGTGGACGAGCGCTTCCTCGGCACCTACCGTTGCGCCGGCCACGAAGTCGTTGTCACGCAAGCAGATCACGGCGGCGTGCGGGTCGTGCTCGACGGTGAGGACCGCGAGTTCGTGGCTTTGCGCGACGACGCCTTGATCGCCTTGGAGAAGCCGCACACCGTGCTGGTGCTGATGGGTGATCTGGTGCACTTCGGGCGGGCCGCCGCCCGGATCTGAATCCTCCTGGGGGAGAAACATGATCAAGCTGGACGAACTGGTCGAGGAACACGGCGTCGTAGGCGCCCAAGTCGCCGTGCTGCACAACGGCGAAATCGTCGACATGGCAGCAGGTGTGCTCAACAACGTCACCGGCGAGGAGGTGACGACGGACTCGATCTTCCAGATCGGGTCGATCACCAAGGTCTGGACGGCCACGCTCGTGCAGGAACTGGTGAACGAGGGCCTGCTCGACCTCGATCGCCCTGTGCGCGACGTGCTGCCGGAGTTCAGGCTCGCCGACGAGCAGGCCGCGCGGATCATCACGCCACGGCACCTCCTCACCCACACCGGTGGCTTCGACGGCGATCTCTGGCACGACACCGGCAGCGGTGACGACAAGATCGAGAAGTACGTCGAGCTCATGGCAGACGCACGGCAGGTGGTGGCGCCCGGTGAGTTCTACACGTACTGCAACAGCGGGTTCGTGGTGCTCGGCCGGATCGTGGAGGTGTTGCGCGGCAAGCCTTTCAACACCGTGTTGCGGGAACGCCTGATCGAGCCGCTCGGTCTGCGCACCGCGGCTACCAGCCACGCCGAGTACGCCGCCCAGACGTGTGCCACGGGGCACCTGGGCAAGGAGCTGAAACCGGCCGAAAAGCTGATGACCGAGGGAGACGCTCCGGCGGGTTCGGTGCTCGCGATGAGCGCCCGAGATCTGGCGGCGTTCGCGCGGATGCACCTGGACACCGGCGAGTTCGTCGCGATGCGGGAGACCCAGGTCGTGATGCCGAATTTCGGGCTCGGCGGCACACAGGGCCTCGGCTGGATCGTGCAGCGCTACGCCGACGGCCAGACCGGCGTGGGCCACACCGGATCGACGCTGGGGTTCGAGGCGTACCTGCGGGTGATGCCCAGTGCCGGGATCGCGATCGTCGTCCTCACCAACGGCGGGCAGAGCCTGCCGTTGGTGCGCGCTGTCTTCCAGAAGGTCCTGGGTGACCTGGCGGGCGTCACACTGTCCACATTTCCCACGCCACCCCTGGTGCCGGTGCCGGTGGACGTGGAGAAGGTCGTCGGCGTCTACCGGTCCGCAGGGATGGAGGCGCACGTCAGCGAGGGGGACGGAGGCAGGGTGAGGTTGCGGTTCGTGGCTCTCGACCACGTCTTCGCGGCTCTCGTCGACGACGAGGAGCGCGAGTTCACCGGGTTGCGCGACGACGCCCTGATCGCCGTCGAGAAGGAGGACGGGTACCACCCGGTGATCGTCCTGTGCGGCCGCGACGAGCAGGACCGGGTGAAGTACCTGCACTGGGGCAGGGCGGCCCGGCGCGTCTAGACCGCGCGCTTGGCGTACTTGGCGAGGAACCGCACGACGTCGGGCGTCACCTTCCGGTACAGCCCGTCGTCGTGCCCGCCGCCCTTGACCGCGCTCGCCTCGGGCCGCACGTCGCGGATGAACCGGCGGGTGCCCTCGATGAACCTGTCGCGGTCGCCGATCCACACACCCAGCGCGGTCGGTCCGGTCGACTTCAGGTGGCGCAGCGGGTCGAGCGACGCCCACTCGCGCTCGTTCTTGAACGCACGCCGCTTGGCCATCTCCGGCCACGTCGTGATCAGGCCGGGGGAGATGGCCGCGGCGGCCGCGACCGGGTCGCCGCGCTCTGCCCGGCGGCGGGCGTAGAGCAGCGAACCGAAGCCGCCCATGGACACGCCCGTCACCGCGAACGGCTCGCCGTAGCCGCGTTCCTTGAGCCAGCGCGGGACCTCGTCGAGCAGCATCGCCATCGGGTCGTCGCCGGGGACGTTCTCGTGCCAGTAGCTGTCCCCGCCGTCGACCGCGACGAAGCCGAACGCGGGTACCGAACCCTTCGCGACGGCGGCGGCCAGGACCTCGGTCAAGTTGCCCACGGCGGCGTGCCTGGCGTCGCCGTGCAGGCCGTGCAGGAGGATCGACATCGGCAGGCCGCGGGTGTTCGCGCCGGCCGGGAGGTAGAAGGCGAGGGTGACCTCGCGGTGGCGGGCGGCCGAGTACACGCGCTCGAAGCGGATCATCGGCTTCGCGGCGGACGTGGCCCGCACCTTGTCCGCCGTCGCGATCTGCCGCTCGACGGCGTCGGACGACGACGAAGACACGTACGTCACGACGCCGGTGGCCGTCGCGACGACCACGCCGATCGCCGCGAGGAGGGTGCGGCGGCTGTACCTCGGTTCCCCCATGCTCACCTCATCGCGTGGGCACCGTTCCTCGTTTCCTTCTCAGAGGACGGAACGCACGCGCAGGGAAGACAGTTCCTCACTCGAATAGCCCAGCCACGTCAGCACGTCCTGATTGTGCTCGCCGAGTGCCGGGACCGCACCCGGTGACCACTCGAAACCGGCTACCGGCGGCGGCAGCATCCGCGCCGTTCCGCCGGGAACCCGCACGTCACACCACGTGTCGAGCTGCGGGTGGGTGGGCAGGTCGGTGATCGGGCGGGTCAGTGCGGCAGGCACGTCGGCGGCGTCCAAGGTGGTCAGCAACTCGGCCGCCGTGAGGTCCGAGAACGCCTGTTCGAGCAGCTTCTGCAGCTCCTCCCGGTGCTCCACCCGCGACGCCACTGTGGCGAACCTCTCCTGCGGGGCGAGCCCGATGAGGCCGCACAGCCGCTGCCACTGGCCGTCGTTCTGCACGGCCAGGTGCACGGCGCCGTCCGCACAGGCCACCGGCCCGTACGGCGCGATGCTCGGGTGGTGCGCGCCCGAACGCGGGGCCGCGGCGCCCGTGCCGGCGGCGTAGAGCATCGGCTGGTGCATCCACTCGGCCATCGCCGCGAAGAGTGACAACCGCAGCCGCGCGCCTTCACCCGTCCGGCCGCGTCGCAGCAACGCCGCGAGCACGGCGGCCTGGAGCTGGACGCCCGCCGCGATGTCCGCGACCGAGATGCCCGCCCGGGCCACCACGTCACCCTCGCCGGTCAGCGACACCAGCCCGGCCTCGGACTGCACCAGCGCGTCGAACGCCTTGCGATCCGCGTACGGGCCGTCCCAGCCGTAGCCGGACAGCTCACCGACGACCAACGCCGGCGGCAGCTCCAGCGCCAGCCGCTGCCACACCCGCGGCGACAGGTTGCACAGCAGCACGTCGGCCCGTGCCACGAGCCGGTCCAGCACCTCACGGCCGTCGGGGTGGCTGATGTCCAGCGACACCGACTCCTTGCCGGCGTTCGTCCACGCGAAGTACGACGACACCTCACCGCACGACGAGTCGTAGTGGCGCGCGAAGTCGCCGGTGCCGGGCCGCTCGACCTTGATGACCCGCGCGCCCAGATCGGCCAGCAGCCGCGTCGCGTACGGCACGGCGACGGCCTGCTCCAGGCTCACCACCACGACGCCGTCAAGCGGTCTCAACCACGCGCTCCCCACCGGTGTAGACGTTCATCGAGTCGCCGCGCAGGAAACCGACGAGCGTCATGCCCTGCTCCTCGGCCAGCTCGACCGCGAGCGACGACGGCGCCGACACCGCGGCCAGCACCGGGATCCCGGACATCGCGGCCTTCTGCACCAGCTCGAACGACGCCCGCCCGGACACCATCAGCACCGCGCCGCGCACCGGCACGAGGTTCTGCAGCACGGCCCAGCCCAGCACCTTGTCGACGGCGTTGTGCCGGCCCACGTCCTCGCGCACGACCAGCAGCTCACCGTCGACGAACAGCCCGGCCGCGTGCAGCCCGCCGGTGCTCTCGAAGACCTTCTGCCGTTCCCGCAACGCGTCCGGGAAGCCCGTCAGCGCCTCGGGTGTGACCCGGACCTCGTCCAGTGCGGGGGAGTAGCGGGTCTTGAGCTTGACCGCGTCCAGCGCGCCCTTGCCGCACACCCCGCACGACGAGGTGGTGTAGAAGTTCCGCTCCACTCCGGTGTCCGGCGGCGGCACGCCCTCGGCCAGCGCGACGTCCAGCACGTTGTAGGTGTTCATCCCGTCCGGCCCGGTGCCCTCGCAGAACCGCGCGATCGAGATGTCCTCCGACGACCCGATGACGCCCTCGCTGAGCAGGAAGCCGTGCGCGAGCTCGACGTCGTGGCCGGGCGTGCGCATCGTGACCGCCAACGCCTTCCCGTTGACCCGCAGCTCGAGCGGCTCCTCGGCGGCGAGCGAGTCGACTCTGCGCCGACGACCGCTCGGCGACACCCGTTCGACCGCTCGGCGCACCGTCACTCGGCCCATGTGCACATCTCCTTCGGACCGCTATGTTCCCCACCGACCAGGCTACGTGGGAGGGATTCCGGGGCATGGACGACGTCGTGATCGTGGGGGGCGGCCACAACGGGCTGGTGGCGGCCGCGTACCTCGCCAGGGCGGGGAAGTCGGTCAGGGTGCTGGAGAAGTTGCCGCACGTCGGCGGGGCCGCGGTGAGCGCCTCACCGTGGGAGGGCGTCGACGCCCGGCTCTCGCGCTTCTCGTACCTGGTCTCGCTGCTGCCCGACCAGATCGTGTCGGACCTGGGGCTGGAGCTGGCGCTGAAGTCCCGTTCGGCCTCGTCCTACACGCCGAACGGCAAGGGCGGGCTGCTGGTCGAGCGCTCGCCGGGCGAGGCGACGGTGAGGTCGTTCGAGGCCGTGTGCGGGTCGCTCGACGACTGGGAGCGGTGGCAGCGCTGGTACGCCGACCTGGAGCTGCTGGCGCAGGCGCTGGCGCCGACCCTGCTGCAACCGCTGGTGTCCCGCGAACACCTGCGCGTGCACGTCGACGCGGTGGTGCGCGGCCGGTGGTGGGAGCAGGTCTTCGAACGGCCGCTCGGCGCGACGCTGCAGGAGCTGTTCGATGACAACCTGGTGCGCGGTGTCGTCGCCACGGACGCGTTGATCGGCACGCACTCGTCGCTGCATTCGTTGCGCGCCAACAAGTGCTTCCTCTACCACGTGATCGGCAACGGGACAGGGGAGTGGAAGGTCCCGGTCGGTGGCATGGGCGGGGTCACCGCCGAGCTGGAACGGGTCGCGCGCGAGGCCGGTGCGCGGATCGTCACCGGTGCCGAGGTCACGTCCGTCGAGTCGGACGGCAGGACCGCCTCGGTGACGTACGGGGGCGAGACGGCCGAGGCCCGGTTCGTGCTGTCGAACGTGGCGCCGTCGGTGCTGGGACGGTTGCAGGGCAAGGAGGTCCACGACGCGCCCGGCTGCCAGTTGAAGATCAACATGCTGCTGCGGAAGCTGCCCGAGCTCAAGTCCGGTGTCGACGCGCGGCTGGCGTTCGCGGGCACGTTCCACCTCGACGAGTCCTACGACCAGCTGGAGATCGCGTACCTGGAGAGCGCCGCCGGGCAGGTGCCGTCGGTGCTGCCGGGCGAGATGTACTGCCACTCGCTGACCGACCCGTCGATCCTCGGGCCGTCGCTCGCGGGCCACGAGACGCTGACGCTGTTCGGCCTGCACCTGCCGGCGTCGTTGTTCGAGGGCCGCAACGCCGAACTGCGCGACGAACTGGTGCAGCGCTACCTCGGCCAGCTCAACGCCCACCTCGTGGAGCCGATCCAGGACTGCCTCGCCGTCGACGCGCAGGGCACCCCGTGCATCGAGGCGCGCACCCCGCTCGACCTGGAGGAGGAGCTCGGCCTGCCGGGTGGCAACATCTTCCACGGCGAGCTCGACTGGCCGTTCGCCGAGACCGACGAGCAGGTCGGCAGGTGGGGCGTGGAGACCGACGTGGACAACGTCTTCGTCTGCGGTGCGGGCTCCCGTCGCGGCGGCGGCGTGAGCGGCATCGGCGGCCACAACGCCGCACAGGCGGTGCTCGAACGCATTTGAGACATTTTTGATGACACTCCGCGTCATCTCTGGTTACAGTTGCCGGCGTGGGGGACTTCTACGGGATCGCTGAGATCGCCGACGCCATGGGGCTCAGCCGGCAGCTGGTGGCCGTCTGGCGCAAAAGACGGTCGCACGGCATCCCCGAGCCGGACGCGGAACTCGCGTCCGGTCCGATCTGGCGCCGCGAGACGGTGGAGCCGTGGATCGAACGCACGCGTGGCCGCCTCGGCCTCGCGGGCACGCGGGAGTCCGCGAGCAGGAGCCTCCGGCTCCGCACCTGCCGCCGCGTGCTGCGGCTGGCGGCGCTGATGCTGGAGGACCCGCAACGGCCGCGTGTGCTCAACGAGGCCGCGGACCAGTTGCGCGACCTGATCCACGAGGTCGACCAGTCCGCGGACGACGTCGTCGGCGCGCTGCTGCGCGAGCTCATCGAGCCCGTGCGCGACCCGGACGTTCCCGCGGAGTTGTTGCGGGTGCCGGTGATCGAGTCGTTGCCGCTGGTGACCGCCGTCGCGCGCAACTCGCCAGACTGGTGACGAGGGTGCCCGGCGCGGCCAGTGCCATGTCGGCGTGGGCGTCCCACATGTCGCCTTGCTGGCCGTTGCAGGCATCGGGGCGAGCGTCATCGCGAGCATGATCTCCAGCGACCGCAACCACTTCCGTCGCAGCACCGCGGTCAGGCGCAGGTCGTACGCGAAGTGCACGAGCCGGTCGAAGTGGTTGCGGTCCCAGGAGAACGCCTCCGGCAGCCGTACGCCGAACAGCGCTTCCGTGGCCTGCGCCTCGACGCCCACGGAGCCACGAGCGCCACTGCCGTCAACGAGCTGTGCAACGCCGTGTCATGCACACATCGTGGCTGATCTTGGACCGCGTTATATCAGGACTTCTATATCAAGGAATCTTGCTAAGGGTTCCTTGATAAGCGTACGGTGGTGCCATGACCGAGGCTCCGCTCAGTGATCCCAAGGCGCTCCGCGCGTTGTCGCACCCCTTCAGGTGGAAGCTGATCCAGCTGCTCACCGAGCAGGGTCCGCGCACCGCGACGCAATGCTCCGAGAAGCTGGGCGAGAGCGTCGCGAGCTGCTCCTACCACCTGAACATGCTGGCCAAGTACGGCTTCGTCACCGAGGTCGAAGGTCCGGGCCGGCAGAAACCGTGGCAGATCGTCAGGGGTCGCCAGTCCATCTCTCCGGAAGGGCTGGAGGGGGAGGCGGCGATGGCGGCCGAGGCCGCGGCGATGGCCTACCTGGACCAGGAGTTCGAGCGCACGCGGGAGCGCTTGCGTCAGCGCGAGCACCTGCCGGAGGACTGGCGCAAGTCCGTCGGCACGGAGGGGCACATCAAGTTCCTCACCGCCGAGGAGACCGCGGAGTACCTCGCGGAACTGCAGGCGGTGCTGAACAAGTACGACGAGCGCAGGACCGACGAGTCGCTGCGGCCTGAGGGTGCCAAGCCCGTCAGGGTGTTCCTGAGCGTCACGGTCGCCACCGAGTAACAGCCATCCGAGGGAGAACTGTCATGATCTCGCACCACGAAGCGTTTGCTATCGCGAAGTACCGGCAGCAGGAGTTCGAGGCCGACGCGGCCGCGCGCCGGCTCGTCAAGAAGTCCGAAACCGTTGCGGCCAAACCCGAACGACGCCTGTTAAGGCTCTTCGTCCGGGTCCGGCCCGCGTAGGTCAGGCGACGGGCTCCAGGCGCACGATCACCGACTTGGAGGTCGGCGTGCCGGAGATGTCGGCCTTGGAATCCAGTGGCACCAACGGGTTCGCCTCGGGGAAGTACGTCGCCACGCACCCGCGCGCGGTCGAGTAGGAGACGATCCGGAACGACTCGGCGCGGCGTTCGACGACGCCCGTCGGGTCGTCCTTCCACTCCGACACGATGTTCACCATCTGGCCGTCGGAGAACCCGAGGGCCTTGACGTCGTCCGGGTTCACGAACACCACGCGACGGCCGTCCTTCACGCCGCGGTAGCGGTCGTCCAGGCCGTAGATCGTGGTGTTGTACTGGTCGTGGCTGCGCAGGGTCTGCATCAGCAGCCGGCCCTCGGGGATCTCGATGACCGTCAGTTCGTTCGCGGTGAAGTTCGCCTTGCCGGTGGTCGTCGCGAACTCCTGCGAGTCGCGCGGCGGGTGCGGCAGCACGAAACCGTCGGGCTGACGCACGCGCGTGTTGTAGTCGGTGCAGCCCGGCACGACGCGGGAGATGTGCTCGCGGATGACGTCGTAGTCCTTCTCGAACTCCTCCCACGCCACGGGGTGCGAGGCGCCGAGGGTCTTGCGCGCGAGCCGGCAGACGATCGAGATCTCGGACAGCAGCTGCTCCGATGCGGGCTTGAGCCGGCCCCGTGAGCGGTGCACGACCGACATCGAGTCCTCGACCGTGACGAACTGCTCGCCCGAGTGCTGCACGTCGCTCTCGGTGCGGCCCAGCGCGGGCAGGATCAGCGCCGTCCTGCCGTGCACCACGTGCGAGCGGTTGAGCTTCGTGGAGACGTGCACCGTCAGGGAGCACTGCTCCAGCGCCTTCTCGGTCACCGGGGTGTCCGGGGTGGCGCTGACGAAGTTGCCGCCCATCGCGATGAACACCTTGCCGCGGCCGTGGCGCATCGCGTTGATCGCGTCGACGGTGTCGAAACCGTGCTTGCGCGGCACGGAGATGCTGAACTCGCTCTCCAAGGCCTGCAGGAACTTCTCCGGCATCTTCTCGTAGATGCCCATCGTGCGGTCGCCCTGCACGTTCGAATGGCCGCGTACCGGGCACAGGCCCGCGCCCGGCTTGCCGATCATGCCGCGCAGGAACATGACGTTCGTGATCTCGCGGATCGTGGGCACGCTGTGCTTGTGCTGCGTCAGACCCATGGCCCAGCAGGCGATCGTGGCCTTCGAGTCGACGAACATGCCGGCCACGCGCGTGATCTGCTCGCGGGTCAGCCCGGTCGCGGCGATCACCCGCTCCCAGTCGAGCTCGCGCACGCTCTCCGCGTACTCCTCGAAGCCGTGCGTCTTCGCCTCGATGAACGTCTTGTCGAGCTTGTCCCACTGCAGCAGCAGGTGACCGATCGCCTGGAACAGCGCCTGGTCCCCGCCGACCCTGATCTGCACGAACTCGTCGCACAGCGCGGTGCCCTTGCCGACGATGCCGGCGACGTTCTGCGGGTTCTTGAACCGCATCAGGCCCGCTTCCGGCAGCGGGTTGATCGCGATGATCTTCGCGCCGTTCTTCTTGGCGTCCTCCAGCGCGCTGAGCATGCGCGGGTGGTTCGTGCCGGGGTTCTGGCCGATGACCACGATCAGGTCGGCGAGGTCGAAGTCCTTGATCGACACCGAGCCCTTGCCGATGCCGATCGTCTCGTTGAGCGCCGAGCCGGACGACTCGTGGCACATGTTCGAGCAGTCCGGGAGGTTGTTGGTGCCGAACGAGCGGACCAGCAGCTGGTAGAGGAACGCGGCCTCGTTGCTGGTGCGGCCGGAGGTGTAGAAGATCGCCTCGTCCGGTGATGACAACGCTGTCAGCTCGTCGGCGATGAGCGTGAACGCGTCGTCCCAGCTGATCGGTGTGTAATGCGTCGCACCGGGCCGCAGAACCATCGGTTCGGTGAGCCGGCCCTGCTGGCCGAGCCAGTAGTCGGTCTTCGTCCGCAGGCTCCCGATGGAGTGCTCGGCGAAGAACTCGGGCCCGATTCGTCGTTTGGTGGCTTCCTCCGCGACGGCCTTCGCGCCGTTCTCGCAGAACTCCGCCATCTTGCGGTGACCCTGTGGTTCGGGCCACGCGCAACCAGGGCAGTCGAAACCTTCACGCTGGTTGAGCAGTCGCAACGTCTTGACCGTGCGCCCGACCCCCATCTGCTCGACCGCGCGGTCGAGCGACACGAGCACGCCGGGAATACCCGCCGCCCAGGTCTTGGGAGTGCTGACTTCGAGCGCGGACTCGTCGACGTCGTGCTGCGGGGGCTTGCTGCTCATGCGTCCCATTGTTCGCTGATCGACGTCGGCGCCGCCAGCGCCCCCGAAGAACGCGGCGGCGTCGCCCGTCACGGGCCCCAAGGGGTTGAACGGTCCGTGCCGGTCAATTGTGATCGCCGTCACTGCGTCCCGGCACCTCTGAAAGAGTGATCAATCGCAGGTGTCGGAGATCGGCATCTGACCGTCGGCCGAGAAGTACTGCTTCTTGTCGCCGGGAGCTCCTTCGCCGTGCAGCCGCGGTTCGGTGAACGGCGGCGCCAGGAAACCGTCCTTCGCCGCCTTGCACGCGATCGAGTACTGGTGGCCGGAGGCGTCCGACGGCCACAGGCCCTGCGGGGTGATCGAGTAGGTGACCTTCTCGCGGACGACCGAGACGATCTCCATCTGGTCGAACAGGCTCTTCGGGTCCGGCGGCTCGAACGCGTAGGCGAACACGTAGTCGGCCGTGACCGCGGGGAGGCCGTCCTTCTCGCCGAGCGTCATCTTCCCGGACGCCTTCACACCGTTCGGCAGCAGCTTCGTGCCCTGCTTGAGACGCGTGGTCCAGCCGCCGATGTCCTTGGTGACGTGGTCGCGCACCTCGGGCGCGAGCAGACCGAGGAACTTGTCCGGCTTGTGCTCGCCGAGCATCACCGGATCGATGCGCGCCGCGACGAGGGCCTGCCGGACCTGCTCGAACGCCGGATCGGCGTCCGGCGCGACGATGCCCTTGTCGCCGTCAGGCCACTGCTCGGCGGGCGTGCCGGTGAAGGGGATCGCGACGTTCACGCCCGAGTACGGCAGCTCGACCTGCGGCAGGTCCACCGACGGCAGCGAGGCCCCGCTGAACCTCCCGGTCCTGTACAGGCCGAACAGCACCGCGCCGATGACGACCAGCGCGATGGCGGAGACGACCTTGCCGCTGTGCCTGCGCATCCGTGCCTGCCGCCGTTGCCTGCGGATCTCCCGCTTGGCGCGTCTGTTCGCGGCGCGGATCCAGGCCGCGTCCTTGAGGTCAGGATGATCTTCGATGTCGTGCTTCACTTCGTCCCCCAGTGCTTCTTCATCGGTTGGTCACGCGCTCACGCCGCAGGTCGAGCCGCCGGCGAACTGCGGCGCCAGGTAGCCGTCGGTCTTGGTGGAGCACGCCGCGTGGTCGATGCGGATCTTCGTGGTCCTGATCTGCAGGCCCTGCGGGATCAGGCGGTAGTCGGCGATCGCGTGCAGCAGGACGACGAAGTCCTCGGGACCGCCCACGGCTGTCCGGTCAGCGGGCGCGAAGGCGTAGGCGATCAGGTAGTCGCTCCGGACGACGTCGACGCCCTCGTCGTCGACGGCGGGCGCGATGGTGCCCTTGACCTTGATGCCGCCCGGCAGCAGCGTGGTGCCCTGCTTGAGCCGGGTCACCAGCGTCGGCAGGATCGGCATCCAGGCCTCGCGCGCCTCGGCGGGCACCAGCGAGAGGAACGCGCTGGGGTCGTGCCCCACCAGCACCGCGGGGTCCAGCCTGGCCGCGACGACGGCCTTGCGCACCTGTTCGTGCTCGGATGCCGCGACGACCCCCTTCTCGCCGTCCGCCCAGGTCTCGAACTCGGTGCCGGCGAACGGCCGGTCGAAGTCCACGGCGGACGCGGGGTGCGCCGGTCCTTCCGCGACACCGCCCACCAGCAGGCCGCCGGCCACGAGACCGGTGACCGCGAGCGCCGCCACGAACCCGACGACCACGCCCCGCTTGCCGCGTCTCTCCCGGTTGAACTCGCGCTCGACCCGACGGCCCCAGTCGGCGTCGTTCAGGTCTGGATGATCTTCGATGCCCCCGTAAAGACTCACGAGGCGGGGATCGTAGAGGTTGGCCCGCTCGTTAGCAGGTATCTCGGTGTAAGTCGATAGCCAGCCCTCCGTAGACTTGCGTGCTGTGACTGAACTCGACACCGCAACCCAGCGTCCCGACCTCCCCGCCGCGTGGACTCCGGCGGAGGTAGAGGCGGAGCTGTACCAGCGGTGGGTCGACCGGCGGTACTTCGAGGCGGACGTCAAGAGCGACAAGCCGCCGTTCACGATCGTGCTGCCCCCGCCCAACGTCACCGGCAGCCTGCACATGGGCCACGCCATGAACCACAGCGTGATGGACGCGCTGTCCAGGCGCCGCCGCATGCAGGGCTACGAGGTGCTGTGGCTGCCCGGCATGGACCACGCCGGCATCGCGACGCAGAACGCCGTCGAGCGCGACCTCGCGAAGCAGGGCCTGTCGCGGCAGGACCTCGGGCGCGAGAAGTTCGTCGAGCGCGTCTGGGAGTGGAAAGAGGAGTACGGCGGCAAGATCCTCGACCAGATGAAGCGGCTCGGCGACGGCATCGACTGGTCGCGTGAGCGCTTCACCATGGACGAGGGGCTGTCGCGCGCCGTCCAGACGATCTTCAAGAAGATGTACGACGACGGCCTGATCTACCAGGCCGAGCGGATCATCAACTGGTGCCCGCGCTGCCAGACGGCGCTGTCGGACATCGAGGTCGACCACAGCGAGGACGAGGGCGAGCTCGTCTCGATCCGCTACGGCGACGGGGAGAACTCGATCGTCGTCGCGACCACGCGCGCCGAGACGATGCTGGGTGACACCGCGGTCGCCGTCCACCCGGACGACGAGCGCTACCGGCACCTCATCGGCACCGAGGTCGAGCTGCCGCTGACGGGCCGCCGCATCCCGATCGTCGCCGACGCGCACGTCGACCCGAAGTTCGGCACGGGCGCCGTCAAGGTCACGCCCGCGCACGACCCGAACGACTTCGAGATCGGCCAGCGCCACGGCCTGCCGAACCTCACGGTCATGGACGGCCGCGCCACGATCACCGCGAACGGGCCGTTCCTCGGCCTCGACCGGTTCGAGGCGCGCCCGGCGATCGTCGCCGCGTTGCGCGCGGAGGGCCGGATCGTCGCGGAGAAGCGGCCGTACGTCCACTCCGTCGGGCACTGCTCGCGCTGCAACACGGTCATCGAGCCGCGCCTGTCGCTGCAGTGGTGGGTCAAGGTCGAGACCATCGCCGAGGCCGCGTCCGCCGCCGTCCGCGACGGCCGCACCAAGATCCACCCGGCCGAGCTGAACAAGCGGTACTTCGACTGGACCGACAACCTGCACGACTGGTGCATCTCGCGCCAGCTGTGGTGGGGCCACCGCATTCCGGTCTTCTACGGCCCGAACGGCGAGGTCGTCTGCGTCGGACCGGACGACGAGGTGCCCACCGGTGAGGGCTGGCGTCAGGACGAGGACGTCCTCGACACGTGGTTCTCGTCGGGTCTGTGGCCGTTCTCCACGCTGGGCTGGCCCGAGTCCACTGAGGACCTTCGCAAGTTCTACCCGACCTCCGTTCTCTCGACCGGCTACGACATCCTGTTCTTCTGGGTCGTCCGGATGATGATGTTCGGCCTGTACGCGATGGACGGGGTCCAGCCGTTCGACCACGTCTTTCTGCACGGTCTGATCCGGGACCAGAACGGCAAGAAGATGTCGAAGTCCAAGGGCAACGGCATCGACCCGCTGGACTGGATGGAGCGCTACGGCGCGGACGCCACCCGGTTCACGCTGCTGCGCGGCACGAACCCCGGTTCGGACATGGCCGTCGCCGAGGAGTGGGCGGCCGGTTCGCGCAACTTCACCACGAAGCTGTGGAACGCCACGAGGTTCGCGCTGGCCAACGGTGCGACGGTCGCCCGTCCGCTGCCGGCCCGCGAGGAGCTGACGGCGGCCGACCGCTGGATCCTCGACGAGCTCGACGCGCTGGTGTCCACTGTGGACTCCAACTTCGAGGCGTTCCAGTTCTCCCGTGCCTGCGAGGCGCTGTACAGCTTCACCTGGGACGAGTTCTGCGACTGGTACCTGGAGATCGCGAAGGTCCAGATCGCGGACGGCCGCGCCGAGGCCACGCAGTCCGTCCTGGGCCACGTCCTCGACGTCGTGCTGCGCCTGCTGCACCCGGCGATCCCGTTCATCACCGAGACGCTGTGGACGTCGCTGACCGGTGGTGAGTCGCTGGTCGTCGCCGACTGGCCGAAGGCGTCCGGCGCCGAGCGCGACCTCGACGCGCTGGCCGAGGTCGAGGGCCTGAAGAAGCTCGCGACCGAGATCCGCCGGTTCCGTTCCGAGCAGGGCCTCAAGCCGGGCCAGAAGGTCGCGGGCAAGGTCCGCGGCGCGTGCTGCGTCGGCCTGCTCGACCAGGTCCCGTCGGTCCGCGCGATGACGCGGCTGACCGAGCCGGGTGACGAGTTCACCGTCTCCGCGACGCTCGAGGTCGGCCTGCCCAAGGGCGCCGTGAAGGTCGAGCTGGACCTGTCCGGCACGATCGACGTGGCGGCCGAGCGCAAGCGCCTCGCGAAGGACCTGGCCGCGGCGCAGAAGGAACTCGAGGGCACGACGAAGAAGCTGGGCAACGAGGCGTTCCTCGCCAAGGCGCCCGCCGACGTCAAGGCCAAGATCGAAGAGCGCAAGGCCGTCGCCGAGTCCGAGATCGCCCGCATCAACGAGCGCCTGGCCGCGCTGCCGGAGGCGTGAGCAAAGTGGAAGCCAACCTCGACGAGTTCCTCGACGTCGAGAACGAGCTCAACCAGCGGTGGCCCGAGACCAAGCTCGAGCCGTCGCTGGACCGGATCAAGGCGCTCGCCGACGTGCTGGGCGACCCGCAGTCGTCCTACCCGGTCGTGCAGCTGACGGGCACGAACGGCAAGACGTCGACGTCGCGCATGGTCGATGCGCTCTTCACGCGCATCGGCCTGCGCACCGGCCGGTTCACGAGCCCGCACCTGCAGCTCGCGACCGAGCGGATCAGCATCGACAACCAGCCGATCTCGCCGGAGCGCTACGTCGAGGTCTACCGCGACATCGAGCCGTACGTCGCGATGGTGGACACCCGGTCCGAGATCCGGATGAGCAAGTTCGAGGTGCTCACCGGCATGGCGTACGCGGCCTTCGCGGAAGCGCCGGCCGACGTCGCCGTGGTCGAGGTCGGCATGGGCGGCACGTGGGACGCGACGTCCATCGTGGACGCCCGCGTCGCCGTGCTCACCCCGATCGGCGTCGACCACACCGAGTACCTGGGCAACCGTCCCGAGGACATCGCGGTCGAGAAGTCCGGCATCATCAAGCCGGGCTCCGTCGCGATCGTCGCGGAGCAGACGCCCGAGGTCATGAGGGTGATCCTGGAACGCGTCGCCGAGGTGGACGCGATGGTGGCCCGTTTCGGCAGCGAGTTCGGCGTCCTGTCCAGGGCCGTCGCCGTCGGCGGCCAGATGATCACGTTGCAGGGCCTGGGCGGCGTCTACGAGGACATCTTCCTGCCGCTGCACGGCGAACACCAGGCGAAGAACGCCGCCCTGGCGCTGGCCGCCGTCGAGGCGTTCTTCGGCGCGGGCCCCGAGCGCAAGGTCGACATCGAGATGGTCCGCGAGGGCTTCGCCTCGGTCGTCACGCCGGGCCGCCTGGAGCGAGTCCGTTCCGCGCCCAACGTCTTCGTCGACGCCGCGCACAACCCGCACGGCGCCGCCGCTCTGGCTCGCGCGCTGGAGTCGGAGTTCGGCTTCCGCAAGCTGGTGGCCGTGGTTTCCGTCATGTCCGACAAGGACGCCGAGGGCATCCTCGCCGCACTGGAACCGGTCGTGCAGGAACTGGTGATCACCACCAACTCCTCGCCGCGCGCAATGGACCCGGACGTCCTCGCGGGCCTGGCCGTCCCGATCTTCGGCGAGGACCGCTTCGAGGTGCGTCCCCGCCTCGTCGACGCCGTGGAGGAAGCCATCCACCTCATCGAGGACGAGCAGTCCGGCGGCGGCGTGATCATCACCGGCTCCGTCGTCACCGCGGGCGAGGCCCGCGCCCTGTTCGGGAAGGAGCCGGCATGACCACCCCGGCCCCTCTGAAGAAGGACCCGATGAAGGCGTTCCGGGGCATCATGGCCGGAACGCTGATCCTCGAGGTCATCGTCGTAGCCCTGGCCCTGCCGGTGATCGCCAAGCTGCACGGCGGCGTCACGTCCCTGGTGGGCTGGGTCGCCTTCGGCTTCATCGCGGTGTTCATCGCGATGTGCGCCTTCGTCCGCAAGCCGTGGGCGATCGGCGCCGTCGTGGGCCTGCACGTGCTGCTGATCGCCACCTGGCTGCTGCTGCCCGCGATGGGCGTGATCGGCGTGATCTTCGGGCTCGTCTGGGCGTACCTGCTGTGGCTGCGCAAGGACCTGCTCAAGCGCATGGCCGAGGGCCGTCTCCCGGCGCAGCAACAGCAGCAGTCCTGACGAGAGTCAGGTCCGTTCGCAGACCGTCACGCGCCGATCGCCGGCAGGATCCGGCGATCGGCGTCGTCACCTCGGTGACCCGGCCGAGCGGGTTCGGCTCCACGAACCAGTCGCAGGCATCATTTTCCGGCTCGTAAGGCGCCAGGTGAATGCGGAGGTTCTTGTCGAGCCTGGACTTCCTGTAATCGTCCTGCGCGATTTCGCAGAGTATTCACCGGTGACCACCCTGATGACGTTCTTAGTGCCGAGATCTTTCTCCGCGACGTCGTCGGTGATGACGGTGCACCAGTAATACGGCCCCCATTGCATCCATTCCCGATGCCCACCTCGTCCTCGACGAAAGCGCTGAAGAACGACGCATGCGGCTCTTCGTGCCGGCGCTCGTCGCAATGCCGCGGAGCCACTTCGCCTTGTTCACCCGATCGTGCTTTGAAACCGGGACGGGTGCTGCGACCTGGCGCTATGCTGTTCGGCGCACGATTCTGCAGGGAGGGCACGGGGGATGAGCGGGATCAAGGTCGATCTGGAGACACTGCGCGCGGCCATCAAGGAGTACGAGGCCATCCGCGACGAGCTGGCGATGGCACACCACGACGGTCATGTCCTGGCCACCGTTCAGGGTGCGGGCAAAGACGCGCCGAGTCAGGTCTACGCGAACTGGGCCCGTGCGACGGGTGCTGCTCATCAGCGGTCCAACAAGCAGCTGCAGGACACGTTGACCACCAGGATCGAAAACCTGAACGCCACGCTGCGGCAGTACGAGCAGACGGAGCAGGGCAACCGGGACAACCTCAAGTAGAAGGACTGAGCTGTTGCGCATCCGAAGCATCGCCATCGGTACGGCCGCACTCGCACTGCTGGCCGGCTGTGGCGACAGCGGTGGCACGACCGGTACGCCGACGACCGCCTCTCAGCCGACCAGTTCCAGCAACGCCGGCGAAGGCCCCAAGATCGAGAACCCGCTCGACGTCAAGGCCTTCGAAGCCGACCCGTGCAGTACGGTCACCCCGGCTCAGGTGCAGGCGTTCGGGCTGCCGGGAGTCGCCGGAAGGGTCAACGACACCCCTCTCAGCAAGGGCTGCGTCTGGCTGGGTGCGAGCACGCCGGCGAAGATGTCTCCCGGCCTCGCGTTCCTGCCGGACGGTACGAACCTCTCGACGATCCTCCCCAACAAGGACTCGAGCTACGAGGTCTTCGAGGTGCAGCCCGCGATTCAGGGCTATCCGACCTACCTCTCGCTCGTCGCGGACGACCGCAAGAAGGGCGACTGCGCGCTTCTCGTCGGTGTCTCCGACGAGAAGGCCCTGACCTTCACCTTCCAGAGCACCCAGGGCAGTGCGAAGCTGGCTGACCCGTGTGCCGCGATCACCGAGTTCGCGAATCTCGCCATCACCACGATCAAGGCAGGTGCGAAATGACACGGCCCGCGCCCAGTTGCTTCACCGAGGACAACACCAGAGCCGAAGGGTTGTCGGGAGCGGAGATCTACTCCCAGATGACCGGCGGGCCGGGAACGGTCTCGGCCGATGCCGCGGCGAGGGCCGCGAAGAACCTGGAGCGCAGCTACGCCGGCATCGAGGCCAGGCTCAAGCGGGTCGGCGAGACGCTGGGCGAAGCGTGGACGGGTGCGAGCGCGAGTGCCGCTCAGTCCGCCGCGAACCCGATCAACCAGGCCATGGTCCAGATGCAGGACGCCCTGCGGCAGGCCGACCACTCCATCTCGAACCAGGTCTACCAGTTCACCCTGAACAAGAACCAGCTCAAGGACATGCCGGCGTCCAAGCCGGACACGAACTTCTGGGACGACGCGACTCCTTGGGACACCGACACCGAGGACAAGGTCAACAGCTACAACGCCGAGGAGAAGCACAACCGCGAGGTCTACAAGGAGTTCCAGAGCGCCAGCAACACCAACCGCGGTGAGCTGCCCAAGGAGTTCCCCGGCGTCATGACTGACAGCCTCGTGGTCGAGATCGCCGAGACCGGCGGCCACAACGGTGAAGAGAAGACGTCGAACAACACGACGAACACGCGGACGTCGAGCACTTCGACCAGTTCCTCGACCAGCACGCCGCAGAGCACGGTCGGCACCCCGTGGACCGTGCCGACCACCAACGGCGACCAGACGACCACCAGTTCGTCGGACACCACGAACACCAGCAACACCAACAACACCGGCAAGCCCGGCGTCGACAACCTCACCGGCAAGCCCCCGGTCGGCAGCGTGATCGACCGGCCGGGCAACACGGGCCTCCCGCCCATCGGCGTGCCCGTCCGCCCGAACACCGGCGGTCCGAACGGCCCCGGTGGCCCAGGCGGTCCGGGCGGCAGTGGCCGCGGCGGTCCTGGCGGGCCCGGTGCAGGTGGCGCGGGCGGCAAGTTCGGCGGAGGCGCCGGTGGTGGCGCCGGCGGTGCCGGGGGCAAGTTCGGTGGCGGCGGCCTCGGTGGCAGCAGCGCGGCGGCCGGTGGCACGGCGGCCCAGCAGCCCGGTGGCAAGGCCGGGGTGTTCGGCGGCATGGGCGAGACCGGGCAGAACGCGGCCCGCGGTGGCGCGGCGGGTGCGGCCGGACGCGGTGGCGCGGCCGGCATGGGTGGGATGGGCGGTCAGGGGCAGAAGGGTCAGGGCGAGGACGACCTGGAGCACAAGTCCGCCGACTACCTCATCACCGAGGAGAACACGAACGAGATCATCGGCGACATGCCGATGGTCGCACCGCCGACGATCGGGGGCTGACGTGCTTCGGTCGTCGATCCAACTGTCCGACCTCGCCTTCGACGTCCTGTGGAAGCAGGAGAAGCTGGGGCAGTACCACCCCGCGCTCTCCGTCGACTCGCCCGGTGAGACCGAGGACGAACGCGCGCTCATCGAGCGCGACGTCATCGGTGAGCTGCGGCGGGTCGGGCTCGACCACCCGGACGTCCGGGGCACGCTGCACCTGATCGCCAAGGCGGATCACGACTACTCGGCCTGGATCGCGGTCACGCCGAACGCGACCAAGCCCGTGGTGGTCGCGGCGAACTCGCAGCACGGTGTGCTCGCCCTGCACGACAACGGGTTCGTGCAGCTGCACCCGATCCGGCCGGACAACGCCCCGGAGGTCCTCGCGATGCAGCTGCCGGACGTTCCGGCTGGCCGCGGCGCGTCGATCAACGTGCACGAGACCGAGATCAACCTGCACCAGCCGGGCAAGGCGTCGCCGTCGATCTCGTTGCGGCAGCTTCTCGCCCAGCCCCGCAACGGCACGGCGAAGCTGTACGCGGCGAAGCGCAACGGCGAGGGCAGGCAGCGCGCCAAGACGTTCCTCACCACGATCGACTTCGAGGACGGCCGCTGGCTCGTGGTCAAGTACACCGACCAGAACCAGCAGACGTGGGTGCACGCCACCCCGGCGTCGCGCCAGATCATCACCGACTGGCTCAAGCGCCTCACATAACGGATTTACCGCCACCTAACCGACGTGCACCAGCGTCGCGGCTGTGAGAAAGCCATTCGCCATCGCCGCCGCACTGGCCGCGACGCTGCTGTCCGTCGGTCTGAGCTCCGGCACCGCCCACGCCGAGACCGTTCCCGGTTGTGCCTCTGCCAAGCAGATCGGCACCACGGGCCACGTGAAGTACCAGGGCGCGACCATCGCGTCGGTCAAGCAGTTCGCCGGGTGCGGCAAGAACTACGCCTACACCTGGGTCTGGGACTCCTACGCCAAGAGCCACTCCTACCGCGTCTCGAACTGGATCGCGGTGATCGAGAACGGCGAGGAGTACCCGCGCGGCGGCGGTGAGGCCGCGAACAAGCAGGAGCTGTGGGGCGCCGGGGCGGCCACACTCAACAAGTGCACGCGCGCGGTCGCCAGCGTCACCGTCCCCGGCGGCGGCTACGTGAGCGGCTGGACCGACCTGCGCTGCTGAAGTTCACCTCGGGTTTCAGCACCGGCCAGAACCGGCGACTAGAAACCGCGCATGACCTTCGACCGTCGTACGTTGTTCAAGGCAGGCGCACTCGGTACGGCCGCGGCGCTGGTGCCCTCGGGCATCAGCCTCGCGAAGTCCGACCGCCCGATCCTCACCCACGGCGTGCAGTCCGGCGACGTCACCTGGGACGGCGGCATCGTGTGGACGCGCGCCGACCGTCCCTCGCGGATGTTCGTCGAGGTGTCCAACGACCCGAGGTTCCGCCTCTCGCGCCGCGTTCGTGGCCCGTTGCTCACCCCCGAGACAGGGGGCACCGGCCAGGTCAGGGTGTCGAGCCTGCTGCCCGGCCGCCCCGCCTACTACCGCGTCACGGCCGAGGACCTGCACGGCCGCACCTGCAGCGCACCCGTCACGGGAAGCTTCACCACCGCCCCGCTCGGCCGCGACGACGTCAGCTTCGTGTGGTCCGGCGACGTCGCGGGCCAGGGCTGGGGCATCAACCCCGACATCGGCGGCATGCCGATCTTCAAGGCGATGGCCGACCGCAGGCCCGACTTCTTCATCCACAGCGGCGACAGCGTCTACTCCGACGGCCCGATGCAGGCGAGCGTGACGCTCCCGGACGGCCGGATCTGGCGCAACGTCGTCACGCCCGAGAAGTCCAAAGTGGCCGAAACCCTCGACGAGTACCGAGGCCAGTTCGCCTACAACCTCCTCGACGACAACGTGAAGCGCTTCGCTTCCCAGGTGCCGGTCTTCGCGCAATGGGACGACCACGAGGTCACGAACAACTGGTACCCCGGCGAGATCCTCGACAGCCCGCTCTACACCGAGAAGCGCGTGGACGTGCTGGCGCAGCGGGCTTTCCAGGCGTTCCACGAGTGGATGCCGATCGACCAGAAACGCGCGGTGGACGGTCGCGTCTACCGGAAGTTCTCCTACGGCCGCAACGTCGAGATCTTCGTGCTCGACATGCGCACCTACAAGGACAAGAACACCTCGCCCAAGGACAAGCCCGGCGTGATCCTCGGCGCGCAGCAGGCGAAGTGGCTCGTCGACGGGCTCAGCCGCAGCACCGCCACCTGGAAGATCATCGCGGCGGACCTGCCGATCGGCCTGACCGTGCCGGACGGGACCGACATCGAGGGCGTCGCGAACGGCCTGCCGGGCGCGCCCAACGGCCGTGAGCACGAGATCGCGTGGGTGCTCAGGGAGCTCAAGCGCCGCCGCGTCAAGAACACCGTGTGGCTCACGGCGGACGTCCACTACACCGCCGCCCACCACTACTCGCCCGACCGCGCGGCCGTGGGCGACTTCGACCCGTTCTGGGAGTTCGTGTCCGGTCCGCTGCACGCCGGTGCGTTCGGCCCGAACACGCTCGACCCGACGTTCGGTCCGCAGGCCGTGTTCGTGCACGCTCCGCCCGCCGCCAACACCTCGCCGCTGGACGGGTTCCAGCACGTCGGCGAGGTCAAGGCCTCGCGGCACGAGCTGACGGTGTGGCTGCGTGACGCGACCGGCACCTCCCTCTGGTCCAAAACGCTCAGGGCCGCCTGACGGGAGTCGTAGGGTCGGTGGGTGCCCATCTCGTTCGACACCACCGGCTTCCGTCAGCTCGACCAGAACACCTGGCAGCACCCCAGCGGTGACCAGGCCGAACTGGCCTACTACGGCCTGGTCCCCGACCTCCCGGCCGGGCTGGACGACCTGCCGAGGCTCCGGCACGACCTCGCCCTGGTCCACGGCGAGACCGGCTGCCTGATCGAGGCCCACGTCGTCCAGCTCGGAGGGGCGCCGGCGCTGCTGCGGATCGTCAAGCTGCCGCTGCCGAACCAGCCGAACGGGCAGGTGTTCGTCGGCTCCTTCACCATCCCCAAGGAGAGCTGCAGCGCCGTGTTGCAGCTCGGGGCGGTGGAACGCGGCATGACGGGCACGCGGGAGGCCATCCTCGCCGCCGAGCTCGGGTTCCAGAGCTGGGTCAAGCCGCACCCGTACGCGCCCGAGCTGGAAGGCGTGCTGCCGTTCCACGCGGGCGACGACCCCCGCCACGACGTGAGGTTCCCCGACCACCCGTTGTCGCGCGTGCGGGCGTGGGCACACCACGTGGTCCGCACGGCGCGGGTGGATCCGGGGTTCGCCTCGTTGCCGCCGTTCCGGGTGCAGGCGCCGCCGCCGCCGGTCGCACCTGGTCAAAGCCTCATCACGGCGCTGCCGAGCTTGCCGGTCAAGGACTTCATCGGGTTGCAGATCGGCGAGCAGACGACGTACTGGCGGACCACCGACCCGAAGCTCGGGGAGATGCTCGGCCGCGGGCTCATGGGCCGGTCGCCGCTCGCCGAGACCCGGTTCCGCGACATGCTCCTCATTGACGTCGAGACCGGCGAAGCGATGATCCCCGACCGCTTCACCACCAACGGCCAGATGACCGCGCACGGCACCCGCTTGCAGCGGGTCACGCTGCCCGAGGCCAACGCGGCGCTCTCCGACGACGACGTCATGGACGCCTTCAAGTGGGCCGGCCGGATGGCGGGGGCGGCGGCGGAACGCGGTGAGTTCCTGTCCCTGGAACCGATCGAGAACCAGGGCGAGCAGGCCGATCCGCACATCCTCCTGGCCGTGCAGCCGCACGAGGGCCAGCCGATGGTCATCGCCCAGTTCTCGCCGCCGCCGACCGAGGGGCCGCTGGCGGGTTCGCCGAGCCGCAGCGCACCCGCGACGACGGAGTCGGTCGAGGGCATCGGCGTGATCGCCGGGCTCGCGGTCAACGAGTGGCGCTCACATCCGCTGCGGATGGCGATCACCTACCGGCGTCCGGCAGACTGATTGCAAACATTTGCGGTGCTCGACGTATTGTTTCCCGCTGTTTGTCGTGGTTTCGTGCAGCAACCCTGCAAGAGTTTGCGACAAGGAGGTCGCGATGCGTCGGGTCGTCGCCGCGCTCGCTGCACTGGCTTTGCTCCCTCTCACACCCGTTCAGGCCGTTGCCGCACCATCGCAACGCCTGGCCGTGGGGGAGGTGGTGGACATAGCGCCCGGTGTGCGCGACGGAGATTCGAGGCTCGCGTTACCGCCCAAGCGGGACGACCTGCGGGGCGAACGCTTCTACTTCGTGATGCCCGACCGGTTCGCGAACGGGGACACGGGCAACGACCGGGGTCGTTCGAACGCCGCCGAGCACGGCTTCGACCCCGCTGACAAGGGCTTCTACCACGGTGGTGACCTCAAGGGGCTGCACCGGAAGCTCGACTACCTCGACGGCATGGGCATCACGGCGATCTGGATGACGCCGATGTTCCTGAACCGCTGGGTGCAGGGCGACAGCGCGGGCTACCACGGTTACTGGACGCTCGACTTCACCAAGCTCGACCCGCACTTCGGCACCACGCAGGAGATGCGAGACCTGATCAGGGACGCGCACCGGCGCGGCATCAAGGTCTTCTTCGACATCGTCGCGAACCACACCGCCGACGTGATCAAGTACGCGGAGAACAAGACCCAGTACGTCAGCACGGGCGCGCAGCCGTACCTGGACGCCTCCGGCAAGCCGTTCGACCTCGCCGACTACGCGGGCCGCAAGGACTTCCCGAAGCTGGACGCCCAGAAGTCCTTCCCGTACACGCCGGTCAAGGACGGTCCGACGAAGTACCCGTTGTGGCTCAACGACTCCACGCTCTACCACAACCGCGGCGACTCGACGTTCTCCGGCGAGTCGAGCGAGCAGGGCGACTTCTCCGGTCTCGACGACCTGATGACCGAGCACCCGCGCGTGGTCAACGGCATGAAGGACATCTTCACCAGCTGGATCGACACGCTCGACATCGACGGCTACCGCGTCGACACCGTCAAGCACGTCAACCTGGAGTTCTGGCAGGCCCTCGCGCCGCACGTGAAGCAGTACGCGAACCGCAAGGGCAAGAAGGACTTCTTCGTGTTCGGCGAGGTCTTCGACTCCTCGCCCGAGAACACCTCGAAGTACACGACCGAC
This sequence comes from Lentzea flaviverrucosa, assembly GCF_003350445.1. Classification (NCBI taxonomy): domain Bacteria; kingdom Bacillati; phylum Actinomycetota; class Actinomycetes; order Pseudonocardiales; family Pseudonocardiaceae; genus Lentzea; species Lentzea flaviverrucosa. The sequence goes on along the minus strand of NZ_QQAU01000016.1, from coordinate 68,327 downwards.
GGCAGGATGCAGGCCACGCTGGACTTCCCGTTCCAGAGCAGCGCGCTGACCTTCCTGTCCGGCAAGGGCTCCCAGCGGCTCGGCGAGGTGCTGCTCGACGACGACCGCTACACCGACGCCGACTCCAACGCGTCCTCGCTGCCCACGTTCCTCGGCAACCACGACATGGGCCGCATCGCGTGGATGATCCGCAACGACCGGCCCGGCATCTCGGACGCCGAACTGCTGGAGCGGCTCAAGCTCGGCAACCAGCTGATGTACCTGTGGCGCGGCAACCCGGTCGTCTACTACGGCGACGAGCAGGGCTTCGCGGGCACGGGCGGTGACAAGCTGGCACGCCAGGACATGTTCGCCTCCAAGACGCCGGAGTACATGGCCGAGAAGCTGGTCGGGAGCGACCGCACCGGCGCCCAGGACAACTTCACCACCGCGCACCCGCTGTACCAGCAGCTCAAGGCGCTGGCCGCGCAGGTCGACCGCGACCCCGTGTGGCGTGACGGCAACCAGGTCCTCCGGTACGCCGACGGCGACGTGTTCGCTTTCAGCCGCATCCTCGGCCGGGAGCACCTCGTCGTCGCGAACGCGGGCACCTCGCCCGCGACCGTGACCGTGCCGGTGTCCTCGTCCGGTTTCGAGAACGCGCAGGTGCAGAACGGCCGCGTCACGGTGACCGTGCCCGCGCTGTCCTCGTTGGTGCTCAAGGGAACCAGCGACGTCGTGAAGTCCAAGCCCGCGCCCGTCCTGGTCGCCCCGGCGGCCGGAACCGTGCTGGACGAACGCGTCGAGCTCAGGGCCGACGGCATCAGCGCGCCCAACGCGGCGGCCACGTTCGCCGCCCGTGTCGAGGGCACCCGCGACTGGACCGTGCTCGGCACCGACGACGCCGCTCCGTACCGGGTTTTCGCGGACCTGTCGGCACTTCCGGGTGCGGCAGTCGGCAAGCGCGTCGAACTGCGGGTGGTGGCGAAGTCCGGCGAGATCGGCGCGGACGGCGCGTTCGTGTCGCTCGTGGCCGCACCGCCGCTCCCGGACCCCGGCACGAAGAACCCGGACTGGCTGGTCGTGCACTACGCACGCGACAACTACGACGGCTGGGGCCTGCACGCCTGGGGCGACGTCGAGACGCCGACCGAGTGGAACGCGCCGCTGCCGTTCGCGGGGGAGGACGCCTACGGGCGCTTCGCGTGGATCAAGCTGAAGCCCGGCGCCAAGTCGGTCGGTCTCATCGCCCACAAGGGCGACGAGAAGGACACGTCGGTCGACCGGTTCGTCGACCCGAGCGTGACGCCCGAGATCTGGCTGAAGCAGGGCGACCCGGCCGTGTACGCCTCCGAGCAGGCGGCCACGGGCAAGGCGGTCGTGCACTACGTCGGTGACGCCACCGGAGCCGTTGTGCGCGTCGCCGGACGGGGTGACGTGCCGTTCGTCAACGGCGTTGCGGAACTGCCGCCCACCACCGACTTCTCCGTCGTGCGCGGCACGACCGTGGAGGCCTCGGGCAAGTTCGCGGGCGGCCACGCGTGGGTCGCAGGCGGGAAGGTGCACGCCACGAAGGCGGCGGCCGAGAACCGGGCGGTGATCCACTACAACCGCCCGGACGGCGACTACGCGGCATTGAATGCCGCCTCAGCTGAGGAACGTACTTCGGCGGGCTGGACGATGTACCACTGGACGGGATCCGCGGAGCCGTCACCGGGCTGGAACCAGTCGCGGGTGCCGGACGGGCAAGACCAGTTCGGCGTCTACTGGTCGGTGCCGCTCGCCGCCGGTGCCGCGGGGCTGAGCTACATCCTCCACCGCGGCGACGCCAAGGACCCCGGCCCCGACCAGTTCCTCGACCTGGGGCAGAAGGGCAACGAGGTGTGGCAGCTGCAGGGCAACGAGACCTACCTGCTGCCGCCCAACGCCGGTCCGGCCGCCGATGACGACCTGACCAAGGCCAAGGCGATCTGGATCTCGAAGGACAAGGTCGTCTGGGACGTTCCGTCCGTGCAGTCCGACGGCTACCGGCTGGAGTACGGCTCGCGCGTGCTGCGGCTGTCACCCACGACCGAGGAGGTGCCGGCGCAGTTCCCGCACCTCAAGGGCAAGCCGGTCTTCGCCGTTCGCGGGTTCGTCGACGAGGCGTTGCGCGACAAGCTCTCCGCCGTGCACGTCGACGCGGGTGGCGCTATCCGGCACCGCACGAGCGTGCAGATCGCGGGCGTGCTCGACGACCGTTATGCCGCTGCCGCGACGAAACTGACGTTCGGACCGACCTTCGACCACGGCCGTGCGTCGGTCAGGTTGTGGGCGCCCACCGCCCGGAACGTGAAGCTGCGCCTGTTCGACCGGCCCTCCGGCGAGCCCAGGAAGGTCGTGCAGCTCAAGCGCGACGACGCCTCCGGTTCGTGGACCGGCAAGGGCGACTGGAAGGACGAGTACTACCAGTTCGAGGTCACGGACTGGCAGCGCACGGTCGTGGTCACCGACCCGTACTCCGTCGCCCTGTCGGTGAACTCGACGCACTCGCAGTTCGCTGACCTGACGGACGCCAGGTCGATGCCCTCCGGGTGGTCCCGTGACGTCGCGAAGGGCATGGGCGGCGCGATCACCGAGTTGCACGTGCGGGACTTCTCGATCAACGACCAGTCCGTCCCCGCGGCGGACCGCGGCACCTACAAGGCGTTCACGCACCGCGACTCGACGGGCATGAAGCACCTCAAGACGCTGGCCGCGGCGGGCATGGACACCGTGCACCTGCTGCCGACGTTCGACATCGCGACGATCCCCGAGAAGCGCTCCGACCAGGCCACCCCGGCCTGCGACCTGCCGGCGCTCCCCGCGGACTCCGAACAGCAGCAGGCCTGCGTCGGTGCCATCGCGGCGAAGGACGGCTTCAACTGGGGTTACGACCCGTTCCACTACGACGTACCCGAGGGCTCGTACGCCACGGCGGACGCGCAGAACGGCCAGGCGCGCTCGAAGCAGTACCGCGAGATGGTGAAGTCGTTGCACGACAACGGCAACCGCGTGGTGGTGGACGTCGTCTACAACCACACGGCGGCCTTCGGCGACGCACCGACGTCCGTGCTGGACAAGGTCGTGCCCGGCTACTACCAGCGGCTCAACCTCGACGGCTCGGTCGCGAACTCCACGTGCTGCGCGAACACGGCCACGGAGAACGCCATGATGGGCAAGCTCGTCGTGGACTCCGTGGTGCGCTGGGCGCGCAACTACAAGGTCGACGGGTTCCGCTTCGACCTGATGGGCCACCACCCGAAGGCGAACATCCTCGCGGTGCGGGCGGCTCTGGACGCGCTGACCGTCGAACGTGACGGCGTGGACGGGCGCAGGATCGGCGTCTACGGCGAGGGCTGGGACTTCGGCGAGGTCGCCGGCAACGCCCGGTTCGAGCAGGCCACCCAGGCGAACATGGCCGGCACGGGCATCGGGACGTTCAGCGACCGGCTGCGCGACGCCGTGCGCGGCGGCGGCCCGTTCGACGACGACCCGCGCGTGCAGGGCATCGGCTCCGGACTGGCAGGCGGCGTGAACTCCTCGCCCGCCAACGGGAACGTGGCCGCGCGGCTGGAGAACTACAGCGACCTGGTGAAGCTGGGCATGGCCGGCAACATGGCCTCGTACCGGTTCCGGTCGACGGCCGGGCCGGTCGTGTCGGGCCGGGACGTGCAGTACAACGGTTCGCCCGCCGGGTACACCGGGCAGCCGCTGGAGGCGATCACGTACGTCGACGCGCACGACAACGAGACGTTGTTCGACGCGCTGGCCTACAAGCTCAAGCCCGAGACCTCGATGGCCGACCGCGTGAAGATGCAGACGGTCTCGCTGGCGCCGGCGTTGCTGGGGCAGGGGCGGCCGTTCGTGCACGCGGGCACCGAGTTCCTGCGCTCGAAGTCGCTGGACCGCAACAGCTACGACTCGGGTGACTGGTTCAACCCGTACGACCCGTCGTTGCGCGACAACGGTTTCGGCCGAGGCCTGCCGCCGAAGGCCGACAACGAGTCGAAGTGGCCGTACGCGAAGCCGTTGCTGGGCATGGCCAAGCCTTCGTCCGCGGACATGAGGGCCTCGCTCGACGCGACCCTGGAACTGCTGCGGATCCGCCAGTCGTCGCCCCTGTTCTCGCTGGGGTCGGCCGATCTGGTGCAGCAGAAGGTGTCCTTCCCCGCCGCGGAGTCCGGTGTGATCGTCATGCACGTCGACGACACGGCCGGCCCTGACGTGGACGGCGCCCGCAAGGGAGTGCTCGTGGTGATCAACCCCTACGAGACGGACCGTCTCGTCTCGTTGCCCGCCGGCGACTGGAAGCCGCTGACCAGGGAGAAGAAGGTGGGAGCCGCACGCTCGGTCGTGGTGCTGGAGCGATAGTCCCGCTGAGAAATAGTTTCGTTCCAGATTAGTTTGGTACCGTCGTGTCCATGGGCACGACGGGGTGTACTGACCTGATGATGCTGCTGCATCGGACGGGCCACGCGCTGGAGACAGAGCTGACGGCGAGGCTCGCGGAGATCGGACTGACTCCGCGGGCCCGCTGCGTTCTGTCCAGCGCGCTGGACGCGGGACTCACGCAGACCGAGATCGCCGACGTGGTCAACATCGACAAGACGACCATGGTCGTGACGATGGACGCCCTCGAATCCGCCGGCTACGCCGAGCGGAAGCCGTCGCCGACAGACCGCCGCGCCCGCGTGGTGGTCGTGACCGAGCAGGGTCGCGAGATCGTGGCGAAGGCCGACGACCTGTATGCGGACGTGGTCGGCAGCGTGCTGGGTTCGTTGCCCGATGACGAGCGCGCGGGCCTGGTCAACGGCCTGACAAGACTGGTCGAGGGTCGTCTGGGCACTCCCGTGGCGTGCGAGAAGCCTCCCCGCAAACGTGCGCTGCGTCATGCCGTTGGGTAGAAGATAGTCCCGTACAAAACTATCTGTTACGGTTCCTCTTATGACTTCAGGGGGATCGAGAACTGATTCGCGCTGGCTCGCGCTGATCGTGTTGTGCGCAGGGATGTTGATGATCGTGCTGGACCAGACGATCGTGAACGTCGCGCTGCCCGCGATCGCGGAAGACCTCAAGTTCGGCCAGGCGGGTCTCGCCTGGGTGGTGAACGCGTACCTGATCGCCTACGGCGGTCTGCTCCTGCTCGCGGGCCGGCTGGGCGACCTGATCGGGCACAAGAAGGTGTTCCTGATCGGCCTGGGCGTCTTCACGGTGGCGTCGCTGCTGTGCGGACTCTCGTTCAGCGCCGAGATGCTGATCGTTTCGAGGTTCGTGCAGGGCGCGGGCGGTGCGCTCGCCACGTCCGTGACGCTGGGCATGGTCGTGACGATGTTCCCCGAGCCCAACGAGCAGAGGCGCGCCATCGGCGTGTTCAGCTTCGTCGCGGCGGCGGGCGCGTCCCTCGGCCTGTTGCTCGGCGGCGTGCTGACGGACGCCATGTCGTGGCACTGGATCTTCTTCGTGAACATCCCGATCGGCATCGTGGCCGCGGTGGCCGCCGTGCGCCTGGTGCCCGACTCCGTTGGTCTTGGGCTGAAGGAAGGCGCGGACGTCCTCGGCGCACTGCTGATCGTGGCCGCGGTGATGCTCGGCGTCTACACGATCGTCAAGGCGGAGCACTACGGCTTCGGCTCCGCGCACACGCTGGGACTGGGCGCCGTCGCGCTGGCGTTGCTGGTGGGGTTCGTGCAGCGTCAACGGACCGCCGAGAAGCCCTTGCTGCCGTTGCGGGTGTTCAAGTCCCGCAACGTGACCGGTGCGAACCTGGTGCAGATCTCCATGGTCGCCGGCATGTTCGGCCTGTTCTTCCTCGGCACCCTCTACATGCAGCTCGTGCTGCAGTACACGCCGTTGCAGATCGGCCTCGCGTTCATGCCCGTCGCCGGCGCGATCGCGGTGTTCTCGGTGTCGCTGTCAGCCCGCCTGAACATCCGCTTCGGCGAACGCAACATGCTGATCGTGGGCCTGCTGTTCATGCTCGTCGGCATGGTGGTGTTCACGCAGGTGCCGGTCGACGGCTCGTACGTCGCGCACATCCTGCCCGCCGTGGCACCGCTGGGCATCGGACTCGGGTTGTCGTTCCCCGCGTTGATGACGCTGGCGATGTCCGGCGCCGCACACGACGAGGCGGGCCTCGCGTCCGGCCTCGTGAACACGACCGCGCAGGTGGGCGGTGCCCTCGGACTGGCGGTGCTGGCCACGACCTCGACCACCTACACCTCGTCGCTGCTGGCCTCGGGCGTCGGCCGCCTGGAAGCGCTGACCTCGGGCTTCCACCTGGCGTTCTGGATCTCGGCGACGCTCGTGGCGGTGGCGCTCGGGCTGGCGGTGTTCGTGCTGCGGCAGGTCACCGTCGACCGCGAGGCCCAGCCGGTGCTGGTGCACTAGTGATCGGCTAGCTCCACGCGCTTGCGGACGTCCTCGGTGCGAAGGATCGTGAACTCGCGGTCCTTCGCCTTGAGGACCTTGAGGAAACCCGGGCTCGTCTCGAACACGTAGACCTCCTCGGCGTCGTTGATCTTCTCCTTCGGCACCCACGGCGTGCTGACGATGGCGGCCACCGCGAGCGCGGAACCGGCGAGCAGCCACGCGAACCACTTGAGCAGCCAACGCGCGTTGCGAATGGCCAGCATCATGGCCGCACCGATCGCGACGGCGCCCGCGGAGAGCCACCAACGGTGGTACGTCAGCGTGTGGGACACCATCAGGGCGATGAGCACGATCAGCGTGAGAAGTGCCGTGGTGTTCGCGCGTTCCGGGTCTTCGCGGGTGCGGAAGTAGAAGAAGAACGTCGCCGGGGTGACGATCATCAGCAGCACCGTGCTGATCCTGTCGTCCGCCATGAACGTGCCCAGGAACAGACCGGGCGCGTCGTCCAGTTCCAGGGTGTGGAGCAGGGCGAACGCGGTGTGCCAGTCGTAGTGCGACACCGCGAGGAGCCGGAGCAGGACGAACAGGACGGCGGCGCCGGTCAGAGCTGATCCGGTGTGCTTTGAACTCACGCGCAGAACTATGACGTATCCCGGGTCACAGCCCTCCCGACGTGCGCGGCTACCCTGTTGGCACATCCCGTACCTGTTTTCGAGGAGTCACACCGTCGTGTCCGAGCGCACCCTGGTTCTCGTTAAGCCCGATGGCGTTGCCCGTGGTCTCGTCGGCGAGGTGATCGCCCGCATCGAGCGCAAGGGCCTCAAGCTCGCCGCTCTGGAGCTGCGCACCGCCGACCGCGCCACCGCCGAGCAGCACTACGCGGAGCACGACGGCAAGTCGTTCTACGCCGACCTCGTCGACTTCATCACCGGTGGGCCTCTGGTCGCCATCGTGGTCGAGGGTGTTCGGGCCGTGCCGGCGTTCCGTCAGCTCGCCGGTGGGACCGACCCCGTCGAGAAGGCCACGCCCGGCACGATTCGCGGGGACTTCGGGACCGAGGTCCAGTTCAACCTGGTGCACGGGTCGGACTCGGCCGAGTCGGCTGAGCGCGAGATCAAGATCTGGTTCCCGAACCTCTGATCTTCTCGGCTGTCTTTCTGGGGCTCCGCCCCAGAACCCGCCAATCTGATCCGAAGCCGGGGTCCACGCCCCACGCGGGTAGATGGCACGCCTGTTGCTTCGGGCGGAGGCGCGTTGCGTAGATGGTTGCGTCACGAGCCGTACCAAGAGCGGGCCACATGCAAGAAGGGGTGTCAACCCGACGAAAAGCGTGTCGGGTTGACACCCCTTCTTGCATGCAGCAAGAGCTGTGGCACGACTCGTGACGAAGCCACCCCACCCAGCCCGCGCGGTAAGGACGGCTCGCCTTCGGCTTCGCGTGCGATCAGGCGCGTGCGAGAGGTCAGGTCCGTCGCGGGCTGCTGCCCAGGCCGCCTGCTTTGTCGCCGTTCAGGGTGGTGCCCTCCGGGTAGCCGAGCGGCAGGTACATCCACACGTCGTCCCACCGTTCGGTGCCCACGGCGATCGCGTTCGGCATCCGCCCGCACTCGCGGAACCCTAGGCTCTCGTACAGCTCGATAGCGCCGTGGTTGTTGCCCCGGACGCCGAGCATGACGATTTCGATGCCCTGTTCGCGGGCGTTCGCGACCAGGCCCTCCATCACCCGCTTGCCCAGGCCCAGGCCGCGGGCCGAGGGGTGGGCCATGATCTGTTGCACTTCGGCGCGGTGCTGGAAGACGGCGGTCGAGCCGCGGCGCCAGAGGCCCACTGCTCGCACCACGCCGTCGACCGTGGCCGCGGTGAAGGCGGCGTCGCCGTCGCGGACCTGTTTGAGGACCGTGTCCAGCCAGGTCGAGATGCGGTCGTAGGTCGGGGGTTCGTGGTAGCCGACGGCGCCGCCTGCCGCGACCACGTCGTGCACGACCGCGTGGATCTCGGCGCGGAGGTCGTCGTCGGCTTCCGAGAGCCAGAGCAGGTTCGTCGTGGGCATGGGGTGATCGTAAATGCGTCGAGAATTGTCAGACCTGTTCGTTAACGTCGGGCGGGTGGACAACCTTGTTGAGGCCAAGGCTCTGACCAAGCACTTCGGGTCGTTCGAGGCCGTGCGCGGCATCGACGTCGAGGTGCGGCGGGGGGAGGCGTTCGGGTTTCTCGGGCCCAACGGGGCCGGGAAGTCGTCGACCATGCGGATGATCTCGTGCGTGTCGGGGCGGACCGGTGGCGAGCTCAAGGTGCTCGGGATGGATCCGGGGACCGAGGGGCCCAAGATCCGGGCCCGGCTCGGGGTGGTGCCGCAGCTCGACAACCTGGACACGGAGTTGACGGTCCGGCAGAACCTGCAGATCTACGGGCGGTACTTCGGCATGTCGCGGCAGAAGTGCCGGGAGAAAGCGGAAGAGCTGCTGGAGTTCGCCCAGCTGACCGACAGGGCGGACCACGAGGTCGAGCCGCTCAGCGGCGGGATGAAGAGAAGGCTCACGATCGCGCGGTCGTTGGTGAACGACCCGGAGTTGCTGCTGCTCGACGAGCCGACCACCGGGTTGGACCCGCAGGCGCGGCACCTGTTGTGGGACAGGCTGTTCCGGCTGAAGCAGGACGGCGTCACGCTCATCATCACCACCCACTACATGGACGAGGCCGAGCAGCTGTGCGACCGGCTCGTGGTGATGGACGGCGGGCGGATCGCGGCCGAGGGGTCGCCCAGCGAGCTGATCAACCGGTACTCCACCAGGGAGGTGCTGGAGCTGCGGTTCCAGCCCGGCGCGCAGAAGCCCGACCTGGAGAGGTTCGCCGACCGGGTGGAGGTGCTGCCGGACCGGTTGCTGCTCTACACGCAGGACGGGGAAGCGACGCTGCAGAGAGTCCACGAGCACGGGGTGCAGCCGGTGCAGAGCCTGGTGCGGCGCAGTTCGCTGGAGGACGTGTTCCTGCGGCTCACCGGCCGGACGTTGGTGGACTGATGCAGACGCTGAGGGCTTCCTGGTTCGGGTTCGAGAAGCACTGGACGTGGTACCGGCGCAACTGGCGGGCCACGGTGGTGTCGAGCTTCCTGACACCCGTGCTGTTCCTGCTGGCGCTCGGGCTCGGGTTCGGGTCGCAGGTGCAGTCGACGGCGTTGATCGGCGGTGTGCCGTACCTGGAGTACCTCGCGCCCGCGCTGGTCGTCGTCACGGCGCTGCAAGGCGCGACGTTCGAGTCGACTTACGCGATCATGTCGGCGTTCCTGTGGCAGAAGACGTACGTCGGGATGGTGGCCACGCCGATCACCCCGGCGCAGGTGCTCTACGGGCAGATGTTGTGGATCGGCTCGCAGATGTTCGTGCGGTCCGCCGTGTTCGTGGGCATCGCGGTCGTGCTCGGCGCTGCGGCGGGGCCCGGCATTCTCGTCGCGATCCCGGTCGCGACGGTGGCGGCGCTGGCGTTCAGCGCGCCCCTGGTCGCGTACAGCGCGACCTTGGACAAGCCGGACGGGTTCACGACCATCTTCCGGTTCGTGATGATGCCGATGACGCTGTTCACCGGTGCGTTCTTCCCGGTCAGCCAGCTGCCGGACTGGTTGCTGCCGCTGGTGTGGCTGACGCCCGCGTGGCACGGCATCGAGCTCGCCAGAGGCGCGACGTTCGGCACTGTCGACTTCTTACCGGCGTTGGGGCACCTCGTGTACCTCGTGGCGCTCACGGCCGCGGGCATCGCGCTCGCCGTGAAGTTCTTCCACCGGAGGCTGGCGGTATGACGCAGACCCTCGATCGCGAGAAGGCCGTGCCCGCCAGCGTGGGGCTGTTGTGGCGCGTGATTCCGCCGGGGCTGTACGGCGGCAAGGCGAGCATGCTCGTCGAACGCGCTGCGGTCGTGAACCGGCGCGCGTGGTTCGTGCTGGTCGGCGGGGCGTTCGAGCCCGTGCTGTTCCTGTGGTCGCTCGGGCTCGGGTTCGGGCAGATGGTGTCGGCGGTGGCCGGGCCGGACGGGCGGCCGATCAGCTACGCGGCGTTCGTGGCGCCCGCGCTGCTGGCGGCGAGCGCGATGAACGGGGCCGTGTACGACGCGACGTTCAACGTGTTCTTCAAGTTCAAGTACGTGAAGCTCTACGACGCGATGCTCACGACGCCGATGGGGCCGATGGACATCGCGATCGGCGAGATCGCCTGGGCGCTGCTCAGGGGCGGCCTGTACTCGGCCGGGTTCCTCGCGGTCATGCTCGGAATGGGGCTGATCTTCTCGCCGTGGGCGTTGCTCGCGTTGCCGGCGGCGCTGCTGGTCGCGTTCGCGTTCGCGGCGGTGGGCATGGCGGCGACGACGTTCATGAGGTCGTGGCAGGACTTCGACCTCGTGCAGCTCGCGGTGCTGCCGCTGTTCCTGTTCTCGACGACGTTCTACCCGCTGTCGGTCTACCCGGGGTGGCTGCAGACGGTGGTGACGTGGACGCCGCTCTACCACGCCATCGAGCTGATGCGGGGCCTCACGCTGGGCGTTGTCGGCTGGGGCATGCTCGGCCACGTCGCGTACTTCGCGGTCCTCGCGGCCGTGGGAACGGTGGTGGCGGCACGGCGATTGGGGAAGCTTTTGCTCGACTGAACCCGCGATTCGGTCGGCGCCCGCGGGGGCCGTTACTCTGGTCGTGTGAGTGCCGAGTCTGTTTTCCCCAGGTTGGAGCCCCTGCTGCCGCGGATCTCCAAGCCGGTGCAGTACGTCGGCGGCGAGCTCAACGCGACCGTCAAGGACTGGGACGAGGCGTCCGTGCGCTGGGCGTTGATGTACCCCGACGCGTACGAGGTGGGCCTGCCCAACCAGGGCGTCATGATCCTCTACGAGATCCTCAACGAGCTGCCGGACGTGCTCGCCGAGCGCACGTACGCCGTGTGGCCGGACCTCGAGGCGCTCATGCGCGAGCACGACGTCCCGCAGTTCACGGTCGACGGGCACCGCCCGGTCAAGGCGTTCGACCTGATGGGCATCAGCTTCGCGACGGAGCTGGGCTACACGAACATGCTGACGGCGCTGGACCTCGCCGGCATCCCGCTGCACGCGAAGGACCGCACCGAGGCCGACCCGATCGTGGTCGCCGGCGGGCACGCGGCGTTCAACCCCGAGCCGATCTCGGACTTCGTGGACGCGGCGGTGCTGGGCGACGGCGAAGAGGCCGTCCTCGAGATCACCGAGATCGTGAAGAACTGGAAGGCCGAGGGCTCGCCCGGCGGCCGCGACGAGGTGCTGACGCGCCTCGCCGAGACCGGCGGCGTGTACATCCCGCGCTTCTACGACGTGGAGTACCTGCCCGACGGCCGCATCCAGCGCGTCGTGCCGAACCGCGACCGGGTCCCGTACCGCGTCTTCAAGCGCACCACGATGGACCTGGACGCGTGGCCGTACCCGAAGCAGCCGCTGGTGCCGCTCGCCGAGAGCGTCCACGAGCGGATGAGCGTCGAGATCTTCCGCGGCTGCACGCGCGGCTGCCGCTTCTGCCAGGCGGGCATGATCACCCGCCCGGTGCGCGAGCGGTCCATCGAGGGCATCGGCGCCATGGTCCAGAAGGGCCTGGCGGCGACCGGCTTCGAAGAGGTCGGCCTGCTGTCGCTGTCCAGCGCGGACCACAGCGAGATCGCCGAGATCACCAAGGGCCTCGCGGACCGCTACGAGGGCACGAACACGGGCCTGAGCCTGCCGAGCACGCGCGTCGACGCGTTCAACATCGACCTCGCGAACGAGCTGTCCCGCAACGGAAGGCGCTCGGGTCTCACCTTCGCGCCCGAGGGCGGCAGCGAGCGGATGCGCCGCGTCATCAACAAGATGGTGTCCGAAGAGGACCTCATCCGGACGGTGTCGGCCGCGTTCTCCAACGGCTGGCGGCAGGTGAAGCTCTACTTCATGTGCGGCCTCCCGACCGAGGAGGACGAGGACGTCCTGCAGATCGCGGAGATGGCGAAGAACGTCATCCGCGCGGGCCGGCAGGCGAGCGGCCGCAACGACGTCCGCTGCACCATCTCGATCGGCGGGTTCGTCCCGAAGCCGCACACGCCGTTCCAGTGGGCCGCGCAGTGCGCCCCGGACGTCGTCGACGACCGCCTGCGCAAGCTGCGGGAGGCCGTCAACAGCGACCGCAGCCTCGGCCGCAACATCGGCATGCGCTACCACGACGGCAAGCCGAGCCTCATCGAAGGCCTGCTCAGCCGGGGCGACCGCCGCATCGGCAAGGTCATCGAGGCAGTGTGGCGCGACGGCGGCCGGTTCGACGGCTGGAGCGAGCACTTCTCCTACGACCGCTGGACCACCATGGCCGCGCGGGAGCTGGAACCGCTCGGCGTCGACCTCGCCTGGTACACCACCCGCGAGCGCGAGGAGCTGGAGGTCCTGCCCTGGGACCACCTCGACTCGGGCCTCGACAAGGAATGGCTCTGGGCCGACTGGCAGGACGCGCTCGACGAGCGCGAGCAGGACGACTGCCGCTGGACCCCGTGCTTCGACTGCGGTGTCTGCCCGGCGATGGGCACGGACATCGAGGTCGGTCCCACGGGCCGCAAGCTGCTGCCGATCTCCCCGGTCGGCGTCGGCTCGCCGGTGAAGAACCCCTCGCTCACGCCGTGACCTGAGTGCCTGTGGGGCCGTGCGCGGGCCCCACAGGCACACCAGCGGACGAGCGGCTACTTCGTGACGGCGGCGCGTGCGTCCACGAGTCCGTGGCCGTAGAACGAGTTGTACTCCGAGTAGCCGGTGCAGAACGCGTCCTGCACACCTGTGCCGTTCAGGTCGTAGTCGGCGGGGCAGGCCAGCGTCTGGGCCTGCGCGTTCAACATGCGGCCCAGCGACACCGCGTCCGTCTCGGGACGCACCGACGCGATCAGCGCCGCCACCCCGGCCGCGTGCGGGGTCGCCATCGACGTGCCGCACGAGTAGTCGTAGCCGGACGGCACGGTCGAGAGCACGCACCCGTTCGGCGTGCGCGAGTCGCCACCCGGCGCCGTCACGTCGATCGCACCCAGCCCGTACGAGCTGTACCCGGCCTTGGTCTTGGTCGAGTCGACCGCGGACACGCCCACGACGTTCTTGAGCTGCGCCGGGAGCACCACGCACGTCGAGTCGACCGGCCGCGTCCGCGCGTCGCCGTTCGTCGGCGACATCGAGTCGCGCCCCGGCCGGGACAGGTCGGCGGCCGCGTTCCCGGCGGCGGCGACCGTCAGCACGTTGCGCGAGGTCGCGTAGTCGACGGCACGGCGCACGGCCTCGTAGACGATGCGCTGGCCGGGCTCGTTCTGGCACGTGAACAGGTACGGGTCGATGAAGTAGCTGTTGTTGGTGATCGTCATCTGCTGCGCTGCGGCCCACATGAAGCCGCACACCGCGTACTCGGGGTAGATGAAGCCCTCGTCGTCCACGACCTTCACGGACGCGATGCGCACGCCCGGCGCGACGCCGGTGGTGCCGCGGCCGTCGTCCGCGGCGGCGATGGTGCCGGCGACGTGCGTGCCGTGGGGCGAGGTCGTCGGGGTCCAGGCGGAGGGTGACGTGTCGGGCTTGCCGGTCAGGCACCCCGCGGACAGTTCCGGTGCGAGCGCGTCGACGAGGTCGGGGTGGCGGGCGTCGACGCCCGAGTCCAGCACGCCCACGACGACGGACTTGGAGCCCGTGGTGATCTCGTGCGCGGCCGGGGCGTTGATGAGATCCATGTCCCACTGCTCGGCCGAGCGCCCGCCCGAGGGCCGGAACAGCTCCGTGTCGTCCTTCTTGCGCTTCGCGGACCGCTTGGCGATGCCCTCGGCCTGGGCGCTGTACGCGCGCTGCGGGCCGATCCGATCCAGGAATCCGGGGTCGGGCGAGGTGGCCACGGCGACCGAGATCTGCGGGTAGTAGACGGTGGTCAGGCCGCACGCCTCGGTGATCTCGGAGTTCGCCGTCTCAGCGGGCGTGGCCTGCGGGAACACCACCAGGTAGCGCAGCAGGGGACCGGGCTGGATGCAGGTGGGCGCCGCGGAGACCGGGTCAGGTTCCGCGTCTGCGGGCAGGGATGCCGCCAAGCACCCGGCCACGAGCAACGCGGTCATCGCCGCCGCTCGTGCGCGGTGGGGCAGAGGCACCAGGGACCTCCAGGTCGGCAGGGCGTCCAGTCAGCCGGACCGTAGCCACGCGCAACGATCTAGACAAGCTGAACGTTCTGAATCAGGTTCACGGTACCGTCCTCATGGACGAACAGCCTGCGCCGATGGGACCGCTCACCCGTCGGAACACCACTCGGGAGCACCGCTGAGCCGCAACCTGCCGAACAACCCTTCCGCTGTCGCGGTGCAGAAACTGCGCCTGCGCTACACCAAGCGGGGGAGGTTGCGTTTCACTTCGCACCGCGACATCGCTCGCACGTTCGAACGTGCGCTGCGCAGGGCAGGCGTACCCATGGCCTACTCCCAGGGGTTCAGCCCTCACCCGAAGGTGTCGTGGGTCGGCGCCGCGCCGACCGGGGTGGCCAGCGAGGCCGAGTACGTCGAGGTCTCGGTGGTCGAGTTCGTCGACCCGGTGGCGCTCAGGGCTGTGCTCGACGAGGCGTTGCCACCTGGCATCGACGTCGTCGACATCGTCCAGGCGCGAGGTGGCAACCTCACCGAGCGCATCGACGCGAGCGAGTGGAGGATCGAGCTCGACGGGGTCGAGCCCGACGAGCTCGCGAAGGCGGTGAGCGTCTTCCTCGCGGCCGAGTCCGTCGAGGTCGAGCGGCTCACCAAGAACGGCACGAAGATGCTCGACGTGCGGCCCGCCGTCGTGTCAGCGCTGGTCGAACCCCGTTCGAGCGACGCCGGACACGATGACACCGCTTTGTCACGACCGTGTGGGATACTCATGACGGTTGTACGGCAGGTAACGCCTACCGTGCGACCCGACGACGTGCTGAATGCGCTTCGAGTCGTGGCCGATCTCGTGCCGCCGGTACCTGCGAGAGCAACCCGGATGGCGCAGGGAAGGCTCGACGGCGAGGGCAGGCTGGTGGACCCGCTCCAGCAGGACAGAGAGTCCTGACGAGCGCAGGAACGTCAACCGTGACGCGCAAACAGGAGGAGCGGCGCTGACAGCGGCGTCGTCGTGGGACCTGCGCAAGCGTGCGCCCAGTGAGGCGCCACGCCGCTGCGCGCGAGGCAAGGATTCCCGCCGCGAGCAGCGGCGGAGAGAGACCAAGAGAGGCCCCTGCGCGGCCGCGTCCTCACGGGACGCGCCCGGGGGTGGAGGAGCTGCATGTCGAACAAGGACAAGCCTGCCGGTGTCACCGGCGGGCAGGGCGTGGTTGCCGCACGCCCTCAACTGGCGGACCTGCCGGACAAGTTGCGGGTCCACGCACTGGCGAAACTGCTGGACGTCAGCAGCAAGGACGTGATGACGGCGCTGGCGGACCTCGGTGAGGTCCCCAAGAGCGCGCAGTCGAGCGTCAGCCGCGACGTCGCGCTGAAGGTCGCCGAGACACTCGTCGACTGGGACGACGTGGTCACCGGTGAGGTCACCGAGGACTACGAGGCGCCCGCGATCCCGGCGTTCGAGGCACCGGCGCTCGCGCCGATCTTCGCCGCGCCGAGCGCGGTGTTCCTGCCGCCTCAGCCGATCGAACGGCCCAAGGCCCCGCCCTCGCCGTTCGTCGTCGAGGAGGAGCCGGTCGTCGAGGAGAAGTCCGTCGGTGAGATCGCCGCGGACGAGCTCGACGCCGCCGAGGCAGCCGAGGCGGAGACCGACGCCGAGGTCGACGGTGACGACGAGGCGGACAGCCGCCGTCGCCGCCGCCGTGGCCGTCGTGGCCGCGGCCGCGGCAAGGGCACGGACGCCGAGGGCAACGAGGAGGGCGACGAGGCTCCGGCCGAGGACGCCACCGAGAGCGCCGACAGCGACGACGCCGCCGAGGCCGAGGACGAGGGCGACGAGAGCTCGACCCGCCGTCGCCGCCGCCGTCGTCGCCGCAAGACCGGCGCCGAGGACGAGGTCACGTCCGAGGACGACCCGCCGAACACGGTCGTGCACGTCCGCGAGACGCGGGACGCGCGCGACGACAAGGCCGACTCCGAGGCCGCGCAGAGCGAGGTGCGCAGCATCCGCGGCTCCACGCGCCTGGAGGCCAAGCGCCAGCGCCGCCGCGACGGTCGCGAGGCCGGCCGCCGCCGTGCCCCGGTCCTGACCGAGGCCGAGTTCCTGGCCCGCCGCGAGGCAGTGGCCCGCACGATGGTCGTCCGCGAGCGCGGAGACCGCACCCAGATCGGCGTGCTGGAAGACGGCGTGCTGGTCGAGCACTTCGTCACGTCGTCGGGCTCCGGCTCGATCGTGGGCAACGTCTACCTCGGCCGCGTGCAGAACGTGCTGCCGAGCATGGAAGCCGCGTTCATCGACATCGGCCGCGGCCGCAACGCCGTGCTCTACGCCGGTGAGGTCGACTGGGACGCCGCCGGTCTCGAGGGCAAGTCCCGCAAGATCGAGCAGGCGCTCTCCAGCGGCGACTCGGTGCTCGTCCAGGTCACCAAGGACCCGGTCGGCCACAAGGGCGCCCGCCTGACCACGCAGATCAGCCTGCCCGGCCGCTTCCTCGTGTACGTGCCGGGCGGCGGTGCCACGGGCATCAGCCGCAAGCTGCCGGACAACGAGCGCAAGCGCCTCAAGGACATCCTCAAGCGCGTCGTCCCCGAGGACGCCGGCGTGATCATCCGCACCGCCTCGGAAGGCATCGTCGAGGAGGAGCTGGGCCGCGACGTCACCCGTCTGCAGGCGCAGTGGAAGGTCATCAAGGAGAAGTCCGCCAGCTCCTCCACCAAGGCGCCGGCGCTGCTCTACGAAGAGCCGGACCTGCTGGTGAAGGTCGTCCGCGACCTGTTCACCGAGGACTTCGCCCAGCTCGTCGTCCAGGGCGACGAGGCGTGGGAGGTCATCGACTCCTACGTCCGCCACGTGGCGCCGGACCTGCAGGACCGCCTGAAGAAGCACGTCGGCAACAACGACGCGTTCGTCGAGTACCGCATCGACGAGCAGCTGATGAAGGCCCTGGACCGCAAGGTCTGGCTGCCGTCGGGTGGGTACCTGATCATCGACCGCACCGAGGCGATGACGGTCATCGACGTCAACACCGGCAAGTTCACCGGCTCGGGCGGCAACCTCGAAGAGACCGTCACGCGCAACAACCTGGAGTCGGCGGAGGAGATCGTCCGCCAGCTCCGGCTGCGCGACATCGGCGGCATCATCGTCATCGACTTCATCGACATGGTCCTGGAGTCGAACCGCGACCTGGTGCTGCGCCGCCTGACCGAGTGCCTCGGCCGCGACCGCACGCGTCACCAGGTCGCCGAGGTCACCTCGCTGGGTCTCGTCCAGATGACCCGCAAGCGCGTCGGCACCGGCCTGCTCGAGGCGTTCAGCCAGACGTGTGAGCACTGCCGCGGCCGTGGCGTCGTCGTGTCCACCGAGCCCATGCACTCGCATGGCGGTGGCAACGGTGGCGGCCAGCAGCAGCAGCAGCAGCAGACCAGTGGCCGCAAGTCGCGCCGCAACAAGGGCGGTGGCGAGCAGACCGCCGAGACGACCGAGGTCGTCGAGGCAGCCGTCGAGGCGCCGGCCGAACCCGAGGTCGTCGAGGTCTTCGAGCCCGGCGACCCGGAGGACACCACCGAGGACGTGGTGGCCGCCGACCAGGAGCAGGAGGCCCACGGCCGTCGCCGCCGCCGCCGTCGTGGCCGCGACAAGGAGCCGCAGGCCGTGGTCGACGCGGTCGTGGTCGAGGAGCAGGAGCTCAACGGTCACGTGCCGCACGAGGTCGCCGAGGACCCGGCGCCCGTCGAGCTCGACCCCGTGGTCGCCGAGCCCGAGGTGATCGAGGAGACGGCCGAGGAGCTCGTCGAGCCCGTCGCCGAGCAGCCCGTCGCCACGGGTCGCATCGGTGCCCAGCGGCCCGCCGAGCCCGAGCAGGAGCAGCCCGTCGTGACGGGTCGCATCGGCGCTCAGCAGCCCGCGGTGACCGGCCGCATCGGCGCCCAGCGGCCCCTTCCGGCCGCCGAGCCCGAGCAGGAGCCCGCCGAGGCCCCGCAGCCGGTCTCCGCACCCGAGCCCGTCGCCGCTGCCCCTGTGGCCGCGGTGGAGCCCCCTGCGGCACGTCCACGGCGTCGCGCGGCCAAGCGCGCCGCCGGTGCCCCCGCGGCCGAGGCACCCGCCCCGATCGTGGTCGAGGTGCCCAAGCAGCCCGAGGTCCAGATGCCCGCACCGGTGGTCACCACCACCCGCAGGCGCCGCGCCGTGTCGCGGCCCGCGGGACCGCCGGTCCAGGAGGACTGACGCGAGGAAGCGAAACCGGGGTCGCCTGCGGGCGGCCCCGGTTTTGCGTTGCGGGACAACGTTGTGAGGGACCGCACAGCCTGCGGGAACGTGATCGGGGCACCCCGGTTTGCTCCGGGAGCACCCACTCCCGTAACCTTGTTGACGGCCCGCCATCCGACGGGTCCTGTCGTGTGCCTCCTCTGGTGCCTATTGGTGGAAACACCTTCCCAGACTGGTTGGCGCGCGGCCCGTCACCATCGAGTAGCAGGAGACTTCCGTCCTGATGTACGCGATCGTCAAGACCGGCGGCAAGCAGTACAAGGTCGCTGTCGGCGACATCGTCGAGGTCGAGAAGCTCGAGGGCGAGCCGGGCACCGAAATCTCCCTCCAGGCGCTGCTCGTGGTCGACGGCACTGACGTCACCGCAGACGCGGCGGCCCTGGCGAAGTTCTCGGTTACCGGCAAGCTGGTCGAGCACACCAAGGGCCCGAAGATTCGCATCCACAAGTTCAAGAACAAGACCGGCTACCACAAGCGACAGGGTCACCGTCAGAAGTTGACCCGTGTCGAGGTCACCGGCATCACCGGTAAGTGAGGACCTGACTTCTCATGGCACACAAAAAGGGTGCATCCAGTTCCCGCAACGGCCGTGACTCCAACGCGCAGTACCTGGGCGTGAAGCGGTACGGCGGTCAGGTCGTCAAGGCCGGCGAGATCCTGATCCGCCAGCGCGGCACCAAGTTCCACCCCGGCGTCGGCGTCGGCATCGGCAAGGACGACACGCTGTTCGCCCTGCTGCCCGGTGCGGTGGAGTTCGGTTCGAAGCGCGGTCGCAAGACCGTCAACATCGTTCCGGTCGCGGTCTGAGGACCGTTTCCGCAACGTAGTTAGACCTCTGCGAGGGGCGGGCCCGGTCATCCGGCTCCGCCCCTCGTTGTTTGTCCAGACCGTTGGTTGCCCGCAACCAACGTTGGTTGTTCGTTTGAGAGGAAGTATTTCCGTGGCCCGCTTCGTAGACCGGGTGGTGATCCACGCTGCCGCCGGCAACGGGGGCAACGGTTGTGCTTCAGTGCACCGCGAGAAGTTCAAGCCCCTCGGTGGCCCGGACGGCGGCAACGGAGGCAGTGGCGGCAACGTCATCCTCGTCGTCGACTCGCAGGTGCACACCCTGCTGGACTTCCACTTCCGCCCGCACGCCTCCGCCACCAGCGGCAAGGCCGGTGCCGGTGCGAACCGCGACGGCGCGAACGGCGAGGACCTGGTCCTGCGCGTCCCGGACGGCACCGTCGTGCTGACCGAGGCCGGCGAGATCGTCGCGGACCTCGTGGGCGAGGGCACCCAGCTGATCGCGGCGGCCGGTGGCCGTGGCGGCCTGGGCAACGCCTCGCTCGCGTCCAGGGCCCGCAAGGCTCCCGGTTTCGCGCTGCTCGGTGAGCCGGGCGAGACGCGGGACCTGGTGCTGGAGCTCAAGTCCGTCGCGGACGTGGGCCTGCTCGGCTTCCCGTCGGCCGGCAAGTCGTCGCTGATCTCCGTGCTCTCCGCCGCGAAGCCGAAGATCGCCGACTACCCGTTCACGACGCTGGTCCCGAACCTCGGCGTGATCACCGCGGGCGACACCATCTTCACGATGGCCGACGTCCCCGGCCTGATCCCCGGCGCGTCGCAGGGCAAGGGCCTCGGCCTCGACTTCCTGCGCCACATCGAGCGCACCGCCGTCCTCGCGCACGTCGTCGACTGCGCGACGTACGAGCCGGGCCGCGACCCGATCGCGGACATCGACGCGCTGGAGAAGGAACTCTCGGAGTACACCCCGGCGCTCGGCGGCAACTTCGAGGACCGCCCCCGCGTGGTGATCCTCAACAAGGTCGACATCCCGGACGCCCAGGACCTCGCCGACATCGTCCGCCCGGAGATCGAGGCCCGCGGCCTGCCGGTCTTCGAGGTGTCGACGGTGTCCCGCCAGGGCCTGCGGGAGCTGACGTTCAAGCTGGCCGAGGTCGTGCGCGAGTACCGCGCGGCCAAGCCGAAGCAGGAGTCGACCCGAATCGTGCTGCGGCCGACCGCCGTGGACGACCAGGGCTTCACCGTGACCGAGGACCCCTCGGTCGAGGGTGGCTTCATCGTGAAGGGCGAACGCCCCGAGCGCTGGATCCGCCAGACCGACTTCTCCAACGACGAAGCCGTCGGTTACCTCGCGGACCGCCTCAACAGGCTGGGCGTCGAGGAGAAGCTCGTGAAGATGGGCGCCGTCCCCGGTTGCCAGGTCACCATCGGCGACCTGATCTTCGACTGGGAACCGACCACCCCGGCCGGCATCGCGATGACGATGACCGGGCGAGGCACGGACATCCGTCTCGAGCAGAACGACCGCATCGGAGCCCACGAGCGCAAGGCCCTGAAGAAGGCCCGCCGTGCGCCCGGCGACTACGGTGATCTCAGCGAGGAGTAACACAGTGACGGCCCCCGTGGTCTCACAGGCTCGGCAGGCGGTCGCTTCGGCGAACCGCATCGTGGTCAAGGTCGGTTCTTCTTCTTTGACCACAGCGGAAGGTGGTCTCGACCCAGCGCGTCTCGACGCGCTGGTCGACGCCGTCGCCGCGCGTGCCGCAGCAGGCAGCCAGGTCGTGCTCGTGTCGTCGGGTGCGATCGCCGCCGGTCTGGCTCCGTTGAAGCTCTCCCGCCGCCCCCGCGACCTCGCCACCCAGCAGGCCGCGGCGAGCGTCGGCCAGCTCACCTTGGCGCACGCCTACGCGAACTCGTTCGGCCGCTACTCGCTGACGGTCGGCCAGGTGCTGCTGACCGCCGACGACGTGGTGCGCCGCGCGCACTACCGCAACGCCCAGCGCACGTTCTCGCGTCTGCTGGCTCTCGGCGCGGTCCCGGTCGTGAACGAGAACGACACCGTTGCCACCGAAGAGATCCGCTTCGGCGACAACGACCGTCTCGCGGCCTTGGTCGCTCACCTCGTCGGTGCCGACGCGCTGTTCCTGCTGTCCGACGTGGACGCCCTCTACTCGGGCGACCCGCGCAAGCCGGGAGCCGTCCGCATCGCCGAGGTCGCGTCAGCGTCCGATGTGGACGGTGTGCAGGCCGGCACGGCGGGTGCTTCGGGTCTGGGCACCGGCGGGATGGCGTCGAAACTCGCGGCGGCGCGACTGGCCTCGTCCGCGGGCATCCCGGTGCTCCTGACCGGTTCCGCCGAGGCAGGCCGTGCGCTGACCACCGCCGATGTCGGCACCGCGTTCGCCGCCACGGGATCACGTCTCACCGCCCGCCGCTTCTGGCTGGGCTACGCCACCGACGCCAACGGCCGCCTGCACCTCGACGACGGCGCGGTCGCCGCGGTCGTGGGCCGGCGTCGCTCACTGCTGGCCGCCGGGATCACCGGCGTGGACGGCGACTTCGAGGCAGGCGACGTGGTCGAGCTGGTCAGCCTGGCGGGCGAGGTCGTGGCCCGCGGCGTGGCCGGTTACGACTCGGCCGAACTGCCGTCGCTGATCGGCCGCAAGACCCACGACCTGCCGGAGGAACAGCGCCGCGAGGTCGTGCACGCCGATGATCTGGTGCCCTTGCATCGCTAGGGTCGGGTGCATGGCCCGGATGCACGATGTCGTCATCGACTGCGCTCATCCCGCGTCGCTCGCCCGGTTCTGGGCGCAGGCGCTCGACGACCACGAGATCGCCCCGTACGACGAGCCTGAGCTGACGCGGCTCAGCGCCATGGGAGTCGACGACCCCGAGGACGACCCGTCCGTGCTGCTCGACGGGTCGCCGCGGTTCTTCTTCAACCGCGTGCCGGAGCCGAAGACCGTCAAGAACCGGGTGCACGTCGACCTGTGGTGTGACGACGTCGAGGCCGAGGTGGCGCGGCTCGTCGACCTCGGTGCCTCGGTGGTGAGCCGCGACGGCATCTGGTTCGTGCTGGCAGACCCCGAAGGCAACGAGTTCTGCCTCAGCTCAACCGAACACCCCTTGTCTCCGGAAGCGTGAGCACCACGAGGAACGTGATCACCGCGGCGACCGCCACGTACCAGAAGAAGACGGTGCCGCCCACGGCCTGGATGACCAGCGGCGCGGTACCGCCGAACACCGCGACGGTCAGGTTGTACCAAGCCCCGATGCCGAGCCCGCGCAGTTCCGTCGGGAACAGCTCGCTCATGATCGCGGGCGCGATCGACGTGATCGCCGTGTACAGCCCCAGTCCCACGGCGAACACGATCACGAGGTTCGCCAGCCCGGGTTTGACCAGTGTCGACAGTGGCACGACCAGCAACGCCATCGCCGCCGACCACACGAGCATCTGCGGTTTGCGGCCGTAGCGGTCGGCCGTCCACCCCATCGGGTACTGCAGCGCGATGAACACGACAGTGCCGATCGACAGCGCCAGGAACACGTCGATGTCGTTGGCGCCCTTGGTCTTCACCGCGAACGGCGTCAGCGCGCTGAAGAACGTGTAGAAGCTCAGCGTCGAGAGCAGCGTGATGCCGATGAGCTGTCCGACGGCCTTCGGGTGTTCCTTCAACGTCGTCAGCAGCGGGTTGCGCAGGCTTTCGGCCTTGGCCCTGTTCTCCTCGAACTGCTCGGTCTCCTTGAGCTCCCGCCGTAGCCACAGCCCGACCAGACCGAGCACACCACCGATCAGGAACGGCACGCGCCAGCCGTAGGAGGCCATCGCGGCCTTGTCGAGGTTGCGGGACAGGAAGAACCCGAGCAGCGACGCGATCAGCACCGCCGCGCCGGTCGAGATGTAGAAGAACGACGAGTACCGGCCGCGGTGCGTGGCGGGAGCGATCTCCGCCAGGTACGCCGAGGCGTTCGACACCTCGCCGCCGAGCGCCATGCCCTGCGCGATGCGGGCGAGCACCAGCAACGCCGGTGACAGCCAGCCGACCTGCTCGAACGTCGGCAGCAGGCCGATCATGACCGAGCCGCCGGACATCAGCACGATCGTGAACAGCATCGCGGTGCGACGGCCCTTGAGGTCCGCGAACCGGCCCAGCAGATAGCCGCCGAGCGGGCGGAAGAAGAAGGCGAGAGCGAACGTCGCGAACGTGCTCAGCAGCGCGGCGGCCTCGTTGCCGGAGGGGAAGATCTGCGTGGCGAAGTAGATGCTGAACGCCGTGTAGATGCCCCAGTCGTACCACTCCACCGCGTTGCCGGCGCTGGAAGCGACGAGCGTGCGCACGGGCAGTCGATGCGTTTCCGAAGTAACCGCCATAGACGCACCCAATCACATAGGGCGACGAATTGGCGCGTACGTCTCAACCGGTTCATTGGTCAAGAAGTCGACGATCATCGCGTTGCACAGCGCGGGTTTCTCGTGCAGCAGCCCGTGTGACGTGCCTGGGACGACTGCGAGCTCGGCGTTCGGCAACGCCCGGTACATGGCCGTGGCGTGCTCCAGCGTCACCTCGTCGTCATCGCCGATCATGATCAGCGTCCGGTTCGGCAGCGTCCCGAGCTCTTCCTCGGTCAGCGCGGGCGAACGGCGGTGCATCGCCGTCAGTTCCGTGGCCGGGTCCCAGCCGTCGTGGTGGAAGACACCGCACACGACCACAAGGCGTTGCACGAGGTCTGGTCTGAGCACGGCGGTGAGGAGTGCGACAGTGGCGCCGTCGCTGCAGCCGAGCAGGTGGGCGGGCCCGGTCTTCTCCAGGAACGCCACGGTCTCCTGGGCCATTTCTGTGTGGTCCTGAGTGGCCTGGTCGACACGATGGGGCGCGTGCACGTCGAAGCCGCTGAGTGCGTCGAGTTGCGGGCTGAACGCGGACGGGTCGGCGCCGCCGGGGTGCAGGAGTACGAGAGTCATGTGCGGGCAGACCCCTCTCGTCGTCGATACTCATCGCCGTGCGATCTATTGGTTTGGTGACATTGGTGGTCCGCGACTACGACGAGGCGATCCGCTTCTACGTGGAGGGACTCGGGTTCACGCTGGTCGAGGACCTGCCGCAGGGCGACAAGCGCTGGGTCGTGGTGTCGGCGGGGGAGGGGACGTCGCTGCTGCTGGCACAGGCTGACACAGGTCAGCAGCAGGCACGAGTGGGCGACCAGACCGGTGGCCGCGTCGGGTTCTTCCTGAACACCGACGACTTCGACGGTGACCACGCCCGCATGGTCGCCTACGGCGTGCACTTCCGCGAGGAGCCGCGCGAGGAGGTCTACGGGAAGGTCGCCGTGTTCGAGGACCTCTACGGCAACCGCTGGGACCTGCTTCAGCCCGCCCGCGCCTGACCGGGCGACACCCCGACGATCCGTTTGAACGCCCGGCTGAACGCGGCCTCCGACTCGTAGCCGAGGCCGCGGGCGACCTCGCTGACCGTGCTGTCGCGGTCCTTCAGCCGGTTCATCGCGACGTGCATGCGCCACCGCGTGACGTAGCGCATGGCCGGTTCGCCGACGAGTTCGGTGAACCGAGCCGCGAACGCCGACCGCGACATGGAGGTCTGGTGCGCGAGGCGTTCGACGGTCCACGGCTGCGCGGGATCGCGGTGGATCAGCGCGAGTGCCTGCCCGATCTGCTGGTCCTGCAACGCGCCGAGCCAGCCGGTGCGCGCGGCCGGGTCGTTGGCGAGCCACGAGCGGATCGTCTGGATCACCAGCACGTCCGCGAGCCTGGTGATGACCGCCTCGCCGCCGGGGCGCACGGCCTGCGACTCGGTGGCCATCAGGTCGATCGTGGCGCGCATGTCGTCGGCGCGGCGCACGTACAGCACGTTCGGCAGCACGGTGATGAGGTGCTTCGCGGCCGGGTGGTCGAAGCGGACCGCACCGCACACGAGGTGCGTCACCGCGCCGCCGCCACCGTGCCGCAGGATCGCGTAGTTGTCGGTCTCGAACTCGTGCGGCAGCGTCGTGACGACCGGCGACTCCGCCTCGCCGTAGAACAGCCGGTGCCGCTGGCCACCGGGGACGAGCAACACGTCGCCGGGTTCGAGCGAGACGACCTGGCCGTCGACCTCGACGTCGCACCGGCCGCTGGTCAGGACGTGGAACCACAGGCAGTCGCCCATGTCGGGCATCGTCGCGCCCCACGGCTCGGTGAGCTCGTTGCGGCAGTAGAAGGTGCCGGACATCCTCAACAGGTGCAGTGCCTCGCCCAGCGCGTCCGTCATGCCGTTGATTCTGGACGAACGAGCAAGCCCGCGCGATGAATTGTCATTGAGAGTCCTGGCCTGGAGCGTCAGAGTGAGCGCCATGGGGACAATCACGCTGATCGCAGCCGCCGCTTCCGGCCTCATGGCCGGGCTCTTCTTCGCCTTCTCCGTCGCTGTCATGCCCGGCCTCGCCGACCTGCCCGCCTCCACCGCGCGCGAAGCGATGCGCCGGATCAACGTGCGGATCCAGAACCCGCTGTTCCTGCTGGTGTTCCTCGGCAACGCCGTGCTGTGCGGCATCGAGGTCTTCCAGGGCAGGATCGCCGGCGGTCTGCTCTACGTCGTCGGCTGCGTCCTGCTCACGATGGTCGTCAACGTGCCGATGAACAACCGCCTCGAACAAACCGACGACGCTTACTGGCCGCAGTACCTGCGCACGTGGACGATCTGGAACCACGTGCGCGCCGTTGCCTGTCTCGCCTCGACGGTCACCCTGCTACTCGGATTCTGAGACCGTGCTTGGGCCGCATCGCGGCGAGTCCGGTCGGCGTGAGGCGCTGGGGGAGCAGTTCGGGTTTCGGCTTCTGCAACAACGCTTTCAGCATCACGGTCAGCTCGGTCGTGGCGAGCCCGGCGCCGACGCAGCGGTGCGGGCCACCGCCGAACGGCAGGAACTCGTGCAGCGCAGGCTTGGTCTCCCAGCGGTCCGGGTCGAACTTCAGCGGGTCCGGGAACACCTCGGCCAGCCGGTGCGTGACGTACGGGCTGTACAACAGGAACGTGCCCTGCCTGATCTTCTTGCCGGCGAACTTGAAGTCCTGAGTCGCGACCCGCGCCGAGACGACCGCCGGCGGGTAGAGCCGGAGGGTCTCGTTGACCACGTTGCCCAGGTAGTCGTCGTCCTGCTGGGCACGCTCCCAGACCCCGTTGTGCCGCAACAGGTTGAACACCGCCCACGCCATCGCGCCGCTGGTCGTCTCGTACCCGGCCGCGATCAGCGTGACGATCTGGTCGCGCACCTCCAGATCACTCAGCCCGTCACCTTCCACGAGAGAGGTGAGCACGTCACCGGCCGTGTTGCCCTGCCGAGTCTCCTCGATCGCCCGGTACACCCGAGCGTCGACGGCCCTGCGCGCCCGCATCGCGTTGCGCCAAGCCGGGGCCCTGATCGTCCTGAGAATCTTGACGACCGCCGGGTTGCGGTCGATCAGGTTGATCAGCACCTGCAGGTGCGCGCCGAAGAAGTCGGAATCCTGCGCCAGCTCCTCGCCGAACAACGCGTGGATCGTGCTGCGCCGGATCGCCCGGCGGAACTCCTGGTACGCGTCGACCGTGTCGCCAGGCCGCCACGCGTTGATCGTCGCCTCGGCGTTGGCCCGCATGACCGGCACGTAGCTCGCGATCTGCCGGTGCGCCAGCGCGGGCTGCACGAACCGCCGCCGCCGCTTGTGGTCCTCGCCGTCGCTCACGATCAACGACGTGGGCCCGTCCACCGGCACCAGCGACTGGAACGCCCGCTCCACCTCGAACAACTCGGAGTGGCCGAACACGAACCGGTTCGCCTCAGGCCCGAGGAGGTAGGTGTACGGACCCATCCGCACGACCGGTCCGAACCGCCGGTACAGGCCCGCGAGGAGATCGGCCTGCCGGTACCGCACGACGTCCGGAGTCATGCCGCTGACAGTGCCACACAGCAGGCCCGGTCCGGCACCGTCAGTTCGGCACCGTCAGTTCGTCACCGCCAGCGCGAACGGCAGCACGGCGGACACCCCCTCCTTCCTGAGCATCCGAGCCGCCACCGTCATGGTCCACCCGGTGTCGATGTGGTCGTCCACCAGCAGGACCGGACCGTCCACACCGGACACATCCGGTGTCTCACCGGCCCGCACGAGCCCGGCCAGCCGCTGCGCGCTGTTGGCCCGGTGCGTCGACTCGCCGAGCCACACGGTGCCCAGGAACGGCAGCCGGCCGATCGCCGCGATCTTGTGCCCGAAGCTGCCGACGAGCTCTGGACGCCGCCGCGAACCGACCGTCACCACGCCGACCGGCCGTTCGTCCCAGTTCCACGCCGTCAGCACCTTCACGCACGCCGCGAACACGTCGTCCGGGATCTCGCGGTCGGCACCGTCCGCGAGCAGGTCGCGCAGCCGGTTGCCCCAGCCGATGTCGGTGAGCCTGCCGAGCGCCCGTCCCGTGGCCGCCACCTCGGTCGCGGGGATCTTGCCGGACAACGGGACACCGATGGCGCTCATGCCGGTGGGCCACATCTTGCGCGGCGCCACGTCCAGGCCGGGACGCAGCAACCGTTCGCGAGCCGCTTCCGCCGCCACCTCGGACACCTCGACAGACAGCCGCTCGCCGGTGCAGTTGTCGCAGCGGCCGCACTCGTGCGAGGTCGGGTCGTCGAGCTGGTCCTGCAGGAACTTCATCCGGCACGCGTCGGTCCGCAGGTACTCGATCATCACCTGCTGCTCGGCCTTGCGCGCCTGGGCGATGCGCGCGTACCGCTCGCCGTCGTACTCCCACGGCCGGCCCGTCGACTCCCAGCCGCCGCGCACGCGCCGGACCGCGCCGTCGACGTCCAGCACCTTCAGCACCACCTCGAGCCTGCCGCGGGACAGCTCGACCATCGGCTCCAGCGCCGCCGTCGAGAGAGGCCTGCCCGCGCCGTCGAGCGCGGACAGCACCTGCCGCACGACCACCTCGGGCGGGAACGCCAGCGACGCGAAGTACGCCCAGATGTCCTTGTCCTCGTGGCCCGGCAGCAGGACCACCTCGGCCCGTTCGACACCGCGGCCCGCACGGCCGATCTGCTGGTAGTACGCGATCGGGGAGGACGGGGCGCCCACGTGCACGACGAACCCCAGGTCCGGCTTGTCGAACCCCATGCCGAGGGCGGAGGTGGCGACGAGCGCCTTGACCTTGTTGTTCAGCAGGTCTTCCTCAGCGCGCTCACGCTCCGAGGGTTCGGTCTTGCCCGAATACGCGGCCACCGCGAACCCGCGCGAGGAGAGGAACGCCGCGATGTCGTCCGCCGCCGCCACCGTGAGCGTGTAGATGATCCCGGAACCAGGCATGCGGTCGAGCTGCTCGGCGAGCCATCCGAGGCGTGACTCCGCGGTCGGCAGCAACGCGACCGACAGCCGCAGGCTGTCGCGGTCCAGCGGCCCGCGCAGCACCAGCGTGCCCTCGTCGGCGCCGAGCCCCAGCTGCTCGGTGACGTCGTGGACCACCCTGTTGTTGGCCGTCGCCGTCGTCGCCAGCACCGGCACGCCCGGTGGCAGCTCCGTCAGCAACGTCCGCAGCCTGCGGTAGTCCGGCCGGAAGTCGTGACCCCAGTCCGAGATGCAGTGGGCCTCGTCGACGACGAGCATGCCCGCCGACGCCGTCAGCGACGGCAGCACCGCATCGCGGAAATCAGGGTTGTTCAGCCGCTCCGGACTCACCAGGAGCACGTCGACCTCGCCGGCCGCGACCTGCTCCTGCACGGTGTCCCACTCGCCGGGGTTCGCCGAGTTGATCGTCACCGCGTGCACGCCCGCCCGCGCCGCCGCGTCGATCTGGTTGCGCATCAACGCGAGCAACGGCGACACGATGACCGTGGGGCCCTCACCGAGCTGACGCAGCAACGCCGTCGCGATGAAGTACACGGCCGACTTGCCCCAGCCCGTGCGCTGGACGACGAGCGCTCTGCGCCGCTGGGCCACGAGGGTGTGGATCGCGGTCCACTGGTCCTCGCGCAGCACCGCCCCAGGGCCCGCCAGTGCCCGGAGCCGTTCCTCCGCCAGTCCTCGCAACGCGATGTCGTCCATGAGGCGCAAGCTTGCCAGGCCACTCTGACAATTGTGATTGTCGCAGGTCGTAAGCTGTGCGGTGTGACTGATGACCTGCGCGATCAGGTGCACGCGGCAGCTCGCCGCGCCCGTGTCGCCGCCGACGAACTCGTCCTCGCCACCCGTGAGCGCAAGGACACCGCGCTGCTCGAGATGGCCGCCGCGCTCCGCAAGCGCGCGCCAGAGATCATCGAGGCCAACCAGAAGGACCTCGAAGCCGGCAGGGCAGCAGGTCTCCCGGACAACATCCTGGACCGGCTCACGCTCACCGAAGCCCGCATCGACAGCGTCGCCACGGGCCTCGAAACCGTTGCGGGCCTTCCGGACCCGGTCGGTCAGGTGATCACCGGCGGCATCCTCCCGAACGGGCTGGAGCTCAAGCAGGTGCGCGTCCCGATGGGCGTCGTCGGCATGGTCTACGAGGGCCGCCCGAACGTCACGGTCGACGCCGCCGGTCTCGCGCTGAAGTCGGGCAACGCCGCGCTGCTGCGGGGTTCCTCGACCGCCGAGCACTCCAACACGACGCTCGTCGCCGTCCTGCGCGACGCACTCGAAAGCGTGAACCTGCCGGCGGACTGCGCGCAGCTCCTGCCGTGCCACGACCGCGCGTCCGTCACCCACCTCATCACCGCGCGCGGCCTGGTGGACCTGGTCATCCCCCGCGGCGGCTCCGGACTGATCAACGCCGTGGTCGAGCAGGCGACGGTTCCCACGATCGAGACCGGCATCGGCAACTGCCACGTGTACGTGGACGCGCACGCCGACCTCGACATGGCCGAGGCGATCGTCCTCAACGCCAAGACGCGGCGCACGAGCGTGTGCAACGCGGCGGAGTCCCTGCTGGTGCACAAGGACGTCGCGGCGGAGTTCGTGCCGCGCATCACCAAGGCGCTGCAGCAGGAGAACGTGACCATCCACGGCGACGAGCAGTTCGCTCAGGAGTCCGACGTGGTCGCCGCCAACGACGACGACTGGGGCACCGAGTACCTGAGCCTCGACATCGCGGCGAAGGTCGTCGGCTCGCTGGACGAAGCCGTGAAGCACATCGCGACGTACGGCTCCGGCCACAGCGAGGCGATCGTCACGAACGACGTCACGGCAGCACGCAGGTTCACGGCCCGTGTGGACGCGGCGGCGGTGTTCGTCAACGCCTCCACGGCCTTCACCGACGGCGCGGAGTTCGGCATGGGCGCGGAGATCGGCATCTCCACGCAGAAGCTGCACGCACGCGGTCCGATGGGCCTGACTGAGCTGACGTCCTCTAAATGGGTCGTATGGGGCGAAGGACACACACGGCCGAAGGCGTAGCTCTACGTTCGGAGACATGGCTCCCACCTATCCGTTCTCCGAAACCGACGGCCTGACCCTCGATCCGACCTATGAACGGTTACGGCGCGATGAGCCCGTCTCGCGCGTGACGTACCCGTACGGCGGCGAGGGTTGGCTCGTCACGTCCTATGAAGAGACGAAGTTCGTCCTGGGCGACCCGCGGTTCAGCCGTGCGCGCACGGTCGGCTAGGACGTGCCGCGGATGCAGCCCCTCATCGCACCGGGCGGGTCGATCCTCACGCACGACGGTGCGGACCACTCGCGCATGCGCAGGCTGGTGTCCAAGGCGTTCACGGTGCGCCGGATCGAGGAACTGCGGCCGCGTGCCCAGCAGATCACCGACGACCTGCTCGACCGCCTGGACAACCCCGGTGACCTGGTCGAGGGCTTCAGCACGCCGTTCCCGATCACGATCATCTGCGAGCTGCTCGGCGTGCCGTTCGAGGACCGCGAGGACTTCCGCAGGTGGTCGAACCAGGCGTTGTCCACGATCGGTGGCCACACGCCGGAAGAGGCGATGGACGGCGTGGCGAAGCTGTACGCCTACTTCACCGAACTCGTCGCGAAACGCCGTGCGCGCCCCATGGACGATCTGATCAGCGCGCTCGTCGCCGCGCGGGACAACGAGGACCGGCTGAGCGAGGACGAACTCGTCCGGTTCGGCATCACGTTGCTGGTCGCGGGCCACGAGACGACGGCGAACATGCTCGCCAACAGCGTCGTGACGCTGTTCGAGCACCCGGACGCCATGAAGAGCCTGCGTGAGTCCCCCGACAAGCTCCCGAACGCCATCGAGGAGCTGCTGCGGTTCATCCCGCTGGGCAGTGGCGCCGGCTTCCCCCGCATCGCGACCGAGGACGTCCAGGTCGGCAACGCGCTGGTGAAGGAAGGCGACACCGTGCTGGTGGTCGCGTCGTCGGCGAACCGCGACGAGGCGATGTACGCCAACGGCGCCGAGCTGGACCTGGAGCGTGAGGTCGGCCAGCACCTGCAGTTCGGGCACGGCATCCACTTCTGCCTCGGGTCGCAGCTCGCGCGGATGGAACTGCAGGTCGCGCTGGGCACGCTGCTGCGCCGCATGCCCGGCTTGCGGCTCGCCGAGCCCGTCGAGTTCCGCAAGGGTTCCCTGGTCAGGGGCCCGCTGAGGCTCGTCGTGGCCTGGTGAGAAAAATCTTGGGCCAGTCGCGTAATGGGGGAGCGGTCCGTGCGTTCCTCCTGTGCGCGCGGCTTTGCTTCGGGGTGAGCCGCGACCCGAACGGCTCGTCCTCCCCCTGAGCCGTGCGGTGTGATCAGCACGACCGGCGTTGGGCCACGGGAGCGGCCCGACGCCGGTCTACGCTGTTTTGATGCGCATCGGCGTCATGGGTGGCACGTTCGATCCCATCCACCACGGCCACCTCGTGGCCGCCAGCGAGGTGCAGGCCAGGTTCGACCTGGACCGCGTGATCTTCGTGCCGACGGGTCAGCCCTGGCAGAAGGCGTCGCGGGAGGTCTCCGCCCCCGAGGACCGCTACCTGATGACGGTCATCGCCACGGCCTCGAACCCCCGCTTCTCGGTCAGCAGGGTCGACATCGACCGCGACGGCCCCACGTACACCGTGGACACGCTCTCAGACCTCAAGAAGCAGTACCCGGACGCCGACCTGTTCTTCATCACCGGCGCGGACGCGCTGGAGCAGATCCTGTCGTGGAAGCGCGCGGCGGACGCGTTCGAGCTCGCCCACTTCATCGGCGTCACCCGTCCGGGCTACACGCTGAACGACCGCCACCTTCCGCCCGGCTCGGTGTCGCTCGTCGAGGTCCCCGCCATGGCGATCTCTTCGACCGGATGCCGCGCGCGTACTGCATCCGGACAGCCCGTTTGGTACCTGGTCCCCGACGGTGTCG
The DNA here is from genome assembly GCF_003350445.1 of Lentzea flaviverrucosa. Classification (NCBI taxonomy): domain Bacteria; kingdom Bacillati; phylum Actinomycetota; class Actinomycetes; order Pseudonocardiales; family Pseudonocardiaceae; genus Lentzea; species Lentzea flaviverrucosa. The sequence goes on along the minus strand of NZ_QQAU01000016.1, from coordinate 35,503 downwards.
TCCAATACATCGCAAAAACAGGCCTGTACTCCGAGTCGTAACCACGTTCGAGTGGATTTTGCGTGCATTGGAGCGCTCGGGGAGCAACAATCAGCGGGTTGTTGCTGGTTCGTGGAAGGCAAGACTTTGGCTACTGGCACCGTGAAGTGGTTCAACGCCGAAAAGGGCTTCGGCTTCATCGCGCCCGACGACGGCTCGGCCGACGTCTTCGTGCACTACTCGGAGATCCAGTCGAAGGGTTTCCGTTCGCTCGAGGAGAACCAGAAGGTCGAGTTCGAGGTCGGACAGGGCCAGAAGGGCCCGCAGGCCCAGCAGGTCCGCCCGCTCTAAGGCTTCGGCACCGGTGAAGGCCACCTCAGGGCGCTGAGGTGGCCTTCGTCATGCGTGGGTGTGAAGTACCCGTTGGCGCGCGCCGGTACCCTCAGTAACTCGTGTGGGCGTATCGACGCCTGCCGGAAGTCAGAGGAGTGACGTGGCAGCCACCGACGAGGCACGACGGCTGGCGCTGGTCGCGGCGAACGCAGCGGCCGACAAGAAGGCGCACGACGTGACGGTGCTCGACGTCTCCGACCAGCTCGTGATCACCGACGTGTTCGTGATCGCGTCCGCTAACAACGAGCGGCAGGTCGGCGCGATCGTCGACAACATCGAGGAGAAGCTGCGGGAGGCCGGCACGAAGCCGGTGCGCCGCGAAGGGGCCCGCGAGGGCCGTTGGGTGCTGCTGGACTTCGTGGACGTCGTGGTGCACGTCCAGCACACGGAGGAGCGCAGCTTCTACGGCCTGGAGCGGCTGTGGAAGGACTGCCCGCGCATCGAGTTCGAAGCGGACGTCCCCGCCGAGTCCACGGCTGAATGAGGTAGCTGATGGCCCTGAGCCGGCTCGTGCTGTGGCGGCACGGTGAGACCGACTACAACGCGACCGGTCGTCTGCAGGGTCATCTGGACTCGGCGCTCACCGAGACCGGCTTGAACCAGGCCAGGTTCGCCGTGCCGGTGCTCGCCGGGTTCGAACCGGAGATGGTGGTCGCCTCCGACCTGCAACGGGCGCGCAACACCGCAGGGGTGTTCACGTCGTCGACGGACGTTCCGCTGCGGATCGACGAACGGCTGCGCGAGACCCACCTGGGCAAGTGGCAGGGCCTGACCACCGCCGAGGTGGAGCAGGAGTGGCCGGGCGCCATCACCGTGTGGCGCACCGACCCGACCTACACGCCGCCCGAAGGCGAGTCGCGCGTCGAGGTGGCCGAGCGGGCCATCCAGGTCGTGCACGAGGTCGACGCGGAGTTCTCCGAGACGGTCCTGCTCTGCGCGCACGGTGGCCTGATCAGCGCCTTGACCGGGCGATTGCTCGAGCTGCCGGTGGAGAGCTGGTCGCAGCTCGGCGGCATCTCGAACTGCCACTGGACGGTGTTCACCCGCCGCAACGACCGGTGGCGGCTGTCGTCCTACAACGCGGGCACCACGCGTTGAGACTGCTCGTCCTCGGGGACTCGCTGTCGTTCTTCGGGCCTTCCGGTCCGCTGCCCGCTGATCATCCACAGCTCTGGCACAACATCTGTGCCGAGGCGCTGGGTGGTTCGGCGGAGCTGGCGGCCGGGTTCGGCTGGACGGCGCGGGACGCCTGGTGGGCGTTGACCGGGGATCCGCGGATCTGGTCGCTGCTGCCCCGTACGGACGTGCTGGTGTTCGCGGTGGGCAGCATGGACACGCTGCCCTCGCCGTTGCCTACGTACCTGCGCGAGGGGCTGCGTTATGTGCGGCCGGACTGGCTGCGGCGGTGGGTGCGTGCGCGCTATCAGTTCGTGCAGCCCCGGTTGGCGCCTTATACGCGGGCGTCGCTGCCTCCCGCGCTGACCGCGCGCTATCTGCGGGACATGCTGCAGTCCGTGCGCAACCTCCAGTACACGATGCCGGCGGTCGGGATCGTGCCGTCGGTGCATCGCGCGGCTACGTACGCGTATGCCCATCAGGGGCACGCGGCTGCGGTTGCGGCCGTGCGTGGCTGGGCCGCGGGTGCGGACGTGCCGTTGCTGAACCTGCCCGCCGTGATCGGGGAGCACGTGCGGTCCGGTGCAGGGAACCCGGACGGGATGCACTGGGGCTGGGAGGGCCACGAGCTCGTGGGCAAGGCGATGGCCGCATTGATCTCGTCCGTGGCGTTGAGTCCCTCGGAGGAGTGAGCCCCGTAGGCTCGTCGCTCGTGCGCATCTCCATCGTCACCGACTCCACGGCATACCTGCCCGAGGGGTTCGCGAAGCGCCATGCGATCACCGTGGTGCCGCTGCACGTCGCGGTGGACGGTGCCGGACGCCTCGACGGCGTCGACTTCGGTCCTTTCGAACTGGCCAGTGCCCTCGCCGAGCACCGCCGGGTCACCACCTCACGTCCCACGCCTGGCGAGATGGCCGCCGTGTACCGCGAGGCCCTGTCGTCGTCAGATGCGGTCGTGTCCGTGCATCTCTCTCGTGAGCTGTCCGGAACGTGGGAGGCCGCGCGGCTGGCGGCGGAAGAGGTCGGTCCTTCTCAGATTCGTGTGGTCGACTCGCGGTCGACGGGCATGGGGCTCGGGTTCTCGGTGTTGCGCGCCTGTGCTGCCGTGGCCGCAGGGCACTCACCCGCCGAAGTCGAGGCCGCTGCTTCCTCGGCTGCTCACCAGACGCGGATGTTCTTCTGCCTCGAGACGCTGGACCACCTGCGCCGGGGCGGCCGGATCGGTACGGCGGCGGCGCTGGTGGGCACGGCGCTGGCCGTGAAACCGTTGCTGCACATGGACGACGGCCGGATCGTCCCACTGGAGAAGGTGCGCACGATCAGCCGCGCGGTGGGCCGTCTGGTCGACCTGGCGGCGGCTGCGGCGGGCGATGGTCCCGTCGGACTGGCCGTGCACCACCTGGCCGCTCCCGAACGTGCCGCCGAGTTGGCGACCCGCCTGGACGAACGGCTGCCCGGGTCGACGGGATGCGTGATCTCGGAGGTGGGCGCGGTGATCGGCGCGCACACGGGCCCAGGCGTGCTGGGCGTCGTGGTGCTGCCGGGAGGACCCGACAGCCTCCCACAGACCCCCGACAATTCCCCGTCCCCGAAGCCCGAGTGATCGCGACCTGTCCACAACCCGCGAGTAATCCACAGCCCCGGAGCTCACCCCACCTCCCCACCCACCCCGCTCCGTAACGTCCCTCGCATGTTCCCCCGCTCCCACCAGGACTCCCTCCCGACCGAACGCCTGGCCGCGCTGGCCGACAAGGTGAGAGCCGACCCGACCCTGGTCTACGCACGATCAGAGGACTCGGACGAACACGGCTCGCCCCGCCGCCGCTTCCGCCTGCCACGCCTCCCGCGCCGCGGCCTGCTCGCCCTAGGCGTGGCCGTGGCGTGCACGGTGATAGGCCTGGGCAGCTGGTGGCAGAGCCCCGCCGCCGAACCGGCCCCGGACCTGGCTCTGGTGAGCACCACGGCCCCGGCCCCCGAACTGGTCGTGGACGTGGTCGGCGAGGTGGCCACCCCAGGCCTGGTCACAGCACCGTCAGGCGCCCGGGTGGCCGACGCCATCCGTCTCGCCGGAGGCATGAAGCCGGGCACGAACCTCCACAACCTGAACCTGGCCCGCAAACTCACCGACGGCGAACAGATAGCGGTGGGCATCCCACCCCCGCTCCAGGCAGGCGCGGCCCAGGCCGGCGGGTCCCAGCCGAAGCTGAACCTGAACTCCGCCAGCGCCACCGAACTGGACGGCCTCCCCGGAGTGGGCCCGGTGACGGCTCAACGCATCGTCGACCACCGCACCCGCAAGGGCCCGTTCGCCTCGGTGGACCAACTCCGCGACGTGGAGGGCATCGGCGAATCGAAGCTCGCCAAGCTGGCCGACCTGGTCCACACATGACCCTCGCCGCGAAGGCCCTGGCCCTCTATCACCGCTCCAGGGCCCAGTACCTCCAGCTGACCAGCCCATCCCGTTTCCCAACCGACCACAACCGCCTACCCCGCCCATTGGCCCTCGCCTTCCCCCTGCATCGCTCGCCGCCACTTGCTGGCCGCTTCCTCGGCGCCGCCCCACCACCGCACGCGGCTCCACACGTTCCGCTCGCTTCTCCGCCCGTCGCCACGCAGCGGCAGTGCCGCATGTGCGCCGCAACCGTGCACCAGCCCTGAACCTCAGCTGTACCAACAAAACGGGCGCACACCTCCAACCTTCTTCACCACGGCCAGGCACTACTGGCCTGCATTCGCCTGCGTTCTGAGCCGCGGTCCCAGCCCGGAAGCCACTTCCCGTCACCGATCGGAGTCAGCCATGCCCTCAGTCCGCACCACCCGACACCCGCGCATCGACACCGCCTGGCACCACCCCGCAGCCAGGCATCCCCAAGCGCAGCCGCAATCCCTCCCACACGGCACCCCAAAGCGTCCGCAGCCACGCCAAGGCAGCCCCACCCATGACCCAAGACCTCCCACCGGACAGGGGAGGCCCAGATGGCCCGCAAACACCCGGTAGCCCACGACTACCGCCTGGTCCCAGCGGCCGCGGCAGTCTGGGCCACCGCCGTGGCCGGTCTCTTCCTGAGCTGGCAGGTGGCAGTGCTCACCGGCCTGGCAGCAGGAGCCGTCGGCCTGCTGGCATGGCGAAGATCCTGGTGGAACAGGACCTGCGCGATAGCCCTCCTGATCTCCGGCCCGGTCGCCGCGGCCTGGGTGGGCGGCACCGTCCTGCGAGCCGAGTCCCACCCACTCCGCCTGGCCGCTGACGAAGGCCGCAGCACCACCCTCACCGTCGAACTCACCACCAGACCGAAGGGAATCCGGGCCGCGGGTTTCGGCGGAACGCAGGCAGGCGTGGAGAACGTCGTGATCAGAGCGACGGCCAACGGCGCCCAGCTGGTGCTGCTGGCTCCGGCGGACAAGTGGCGAGATCTCTTGCCGGGTCAGAAGGTCACGGTCAAAGGCACCCTCGCGCCGTCCAGGGGCGGCGACCTGGCGTCGGCGTTGCTAAGAGTGCGCGGGCCGCCGCAAAACCCGCTGCCGGCGCCGGTCTGGCAGACCTGGGCCGACGAACTGCGCGACGGCCTGAGAGAGGCCAGCGAAGTCCTCGGCGACGAGGAAGCCGGGCTCTTGCCGGCCCTCGTGGTGGGCGACACCGAGCAGATGGTGCCGCGCATCGTGGAGGAGTTCCGGACCGCCGGCCTCGCCCACCTGCTCGCGGTGAGCGGGGCGAACCTGGCCATCGTCTGCGGAGCGGTCTACCTGCTCACCAGACGTCTCGGCCCACGTCCGGCGGCCTTTGCCGCCCTGGCGGCGCTGGTCGGGTTCGTCGTCCTGGCCGGGCCGGAGCCGAGCGTGCTCAGGGCCGCTGTCATGGGTGCCGTTGCCTTGCTGGCGTTGGTGCTGGGGCGGCAACGGTCCGCGGTGCCGAGCCTGGCGACGGCGGTGCTCGTCCTGGTGTTGCACGATCCGGCGCTGGGTGGTGATCCGGGGTTCGCGTTGTCCGTGGTGGCGACGGCGGCGTTGGTGCTCGTCGCGCCGAAGTGGGCGCGGGCGCTCAAACGGCGTGGTGTGCCGAACGGGTTGGCCGAGGCGATCGTCGTGCCGATGGCCGCGAGTCTGGCCACGGCTCCGGTGGTGGCCGGACTCTCCGGGCAGGTGAGCCTGGTGTCGGTGCTGGCCAACCTCGTGGCTGGGCCGGTGGTCGCGCCGGCGACGGTGCTGGGTGTGGTGGCGGCGGTTTTCGCGCCGTTCTCGCCTCAGGTGGCCGAGGTGGTCACCCATGTCGCTGGGCCCGCCGTGAGTTGGTTGATCACGGTCGGGCGGCAGGCGTCGGCCGTGCCTGGCGCGGCGGTCGGCTGGCCGGACGGCTGGGGCGGGGCGGTCGCGCTGACGGTGGTGACCGCGGTGGTCGTGTTGTTGCTGCGGTTCAAGAAGACGCGGACGTTGGTCGTCGCGGTGCTCGTCGGCGGGTTCGTGGTGCTGGTGCCGTTGAGGGTCGTGGCGCCGGTCTGGCCGCCCGACGGGTGGAAGGTCGTCAGCTGCGACGTGGGTCAGGGCGACGCGCTGGTCCTCGCGACCGACGACGCCGACACGGCGGTGCTGGTCGACACCGGGCCTGATCCCGGTGCGGTCGACCGGTGTCTGAAGACGTTGGGGATCAAGCGGATTCCGCTGGTGGTGTTGACGCACCTGCACGCGGACCACGTCGGCGGTCTCGACGCCGTGCTCGCCGGGCGTGCGGTGGGGGCGGTCGCGGTCGGGCCGCTCAAGGAGCCCGCGTGGGCGTGGAGGGAGGTCGGCGAACGGGCTCGCGCTCATGGTGTGCGGGTCGTGGAGCCGAAGGCGGGCGAGCGGTTCGCCCTGCCAGGACTGGAGTTGGAGGTGATGGGACCGCGGCGGCCGCCGATCGCCGAGGCCGAGAACACGACGGTGAACGACTACTCGCTCGTGCTCAGAGCGCACACGAGGGCCGGCCGGGTGTTGCTCACCGGCGACGTGGAACTGGCCGGCCAGGCGGCGTTGCTGGGGGAGCGGGACCTGAGCGCCGAGGTGCTCAAGGTGCCGCACCACGGTTCTCGGTACTCACGCAGAGTACCTTGATTTCATGCCGCCCAGAAGCCTCAGAGCCAAAACACTCCGCGCATGCCTCTACCTGCGGATATCGCAGGATTCGACCGGTGAAGGGCTCGGTGTCGAGCGCCAAGAGGCCGAGTGCCGCGCCCTGTGTGAGCGCCGGAACTGGGCCGTGGCGGACGTGATCACCGAGAACAACCGGTCCGCGACGAAGGGGCGGCGCCCCGGCTTCGATCGGCTGCTCGAACTCATCGCCAGCCACGAGATCGACGTGATCGTCATCTGGGCGATCGACCGGCTGACCAGGCAAATCATCGAGATGGAAGAGATCATCAACGCCTGCGAGATGCACGGCGTGAAGCTCGCGACCGTGTGCGGGGATCTCGACCTGTCCACTGTGGATGGTCGGCAGAACGCCCGGATCCTCGCCTCCGTCGCCAGGGCCGAGATCGAGCGGAAGTCCCAGCGGGCGGCCTCGAAATTCCAGCAGAGCGCCGAAGCGGGCAAGCCGAGCGGGGGTGTCCGGGCGTTCGGCTACACCAAGGACGGGCTGCACCTGGAGCCTGAAGAGGCCGCGCTCGTAGCGGAGGCGTACGACCGGTTCAACAGCGGCGCCACGCTCGGCGAGATCTGCCGCTTGTTCAATGAGCGCAACGCTTCCACGGCGCGCGGCAACACGTGGAAGACGTCCTCCATGCGCGCGTTGCTGCTCAACCCTCGCAACGCGGCCCTACGCGGTGTCCGCTGGCTAGCCCGCGACGAGGACGGACGGCCGGTGCTCAACGAGCACGGCCAGCAGCAGCGCTCCCAGTTCCACGAGATTGTGGGCAAGGCCGTCTGGCCTGCCGCCGTGGACGAGGCCGTGTGGCGCGCGGCCGTGTCGAAGCTCAAGGACCCCGTCCGCCGCAAGCATTACAAAGGCTGCACGCGCAAGCACTTGCTCTCCGGCATCGCCGTGTGCGCCGTGGACGGGTGCGGCCTGGTGCTGCGCAACAAGACCAACAACAAGTCCCGCAACCTGTTCTGCCCCGCGCTCACCCACGTGTGCCGCCGCGCGGACGCCGTGGAGGACTTCGTGGAGGCCGTGATCCTGGAGCGGCTCCGGCAGCCCGACGCGATCGACCTCGTGCAGGTGCGCGCCCAAGGTGTCGACCTCGCCGCGCTGCGGGACGAGGGGGCCGCGATGCGCGAGCGGCTGCGGGACATGGCCCGGCTCGAAGCCTTGGGGCAGCGCACACGGGACGAAGTCGAGGCCGCGCGTGACGCCGTCAACGAGCGTCTCGGCGAGATCGACCGGATCGTCACGGACGCTGGCCGCGCGGACATCGTCGCGCGCTTCGTCGGCACCGGCCGTGACCCGGTGGAGGTCTGGGAGGACCCTGGCACGACGCTCGCCATGCGCCAGGCGCTGATCACCACACTGGCGACGATCCGCGTCGGCTCTGGCCGCAACGGCAGGCCGCCGAAGTACTCGGCGGACGAGCCGCCGCCGCGCGTCTTTGTGGACTTCCGCAAGCGTGAGGCCCAGTCGTGAGCGATCTGTGGGTCTCTGTGCACTGCGAAGGCACCGGCGGTGCACGTCATGACTCCAAGCTGATCGAGCGGTTCTCGCGCGTGGACGGAGCCTGGTACGCCCACGTGCACGGCGGCATCGGCAACGCCGTGCTGGGCCACGCGCGTCAGCGCGGCGGGGTCGAGCAGACGCGCACCGGCTACCGGTTCGAGTGCCCAAGGTGCGGGGTCAACTCGCGCGTCTCGATGGCGCTCATCGCGTCCACGCTCGACACGTTGGAGGCGAACGGTCTGGACCGGATCGACCTCAACACGTTGAACGCGTTGGCGCACAACGGATCTACGGCCTGATAGATTGCAGTTCACGACCAGCGCTTATGCGCTGGATGCGGGCCGGTGGCCGCTGACCACCGAGCATCCCGTCCCACGAGCTTCTGCTCCTTCGGGCGGCGTTTTCGGCTGTCCACGGAGGACCCGATGGCCCACAGCAACCCCGAAGTTCGGCAGGCTCAGTCGCGCTATGCGACCCGCACCCGTGAACTCGGCCCTAACCACCCGGAAACCCAGGCGGCACAGGCCGAATTCCGCTCAGAGCGCTATATGGCCGCTGTCCGTGCGGCCGTCGCCGACGCACCGCCGCTGACCTCCGAGCAGCGCGCCAGGATCGCCGCGATCCTCGCGCCGGTCACTGTCGCGTCCGGTACGGAGGAGGCAGCATGAGCCACTGGATCAGGTTCGACATCCCCGAAGCCGCACACGCACGCGCCGAACGAGACGCCTACGTCGCCGTCGTCCGCCAACACGGCACCGACAGCCCTGCCGCCGCTGAGGCCCGTACCCGCTGGCGCCTCGCCGCACGGGCGTCTGTCGCCGCCTCCCTCGCCCTCCTGGCCCCGGCGGAGCGCGAGCGCGTGCTCGCCGACCGCGCACGCGACCGCGAACGCGTCCTCGCCAGGGCCGCCCAGTACGCGGCTGAGGATCTGGAAGAGGCGGTGACGGCGTGAGCCTCTTCAGCGCGAACACCCCGCCGGTGCAGGCCCGCCCGGACGCCGCTTACGGCCACTGCGACCGTCCCGACTGGATGGGCGAGGAGTCCGATCGAGACTTCCGGGCCAGCATCGAAGCCGTGGCCGGCAAAGCCTCCGCGGTTCCGTTCTCGGCGACGCTCGCCGACTTGCTAGGCGCATGGTTCGCGCCCGTAACCGCAGGTGACGACGGTTCTCTGCTCGGACGCCTCGACGGCGCCACGGTGCAGCTCACCGTGCCGACGATCCGGCAGCACGTGCGGACGGCGAACGTCGTCACGCAGCTCGGCGTCCAGATCACCGACGCGGCGATCACGGCGGCCCTGCCGATCGTCACCCGCCGCGCGAAAGCCGAACGGGAGCGCGACGTGGTGGCCGCTGACGCTCGTGCCGACCGCGAACGCCGTGAACTGGCGGAAGACGTCGAGGTCGCCGAGAAGCGCGCGCGGCTGCTGCGCGAGCTGGCGGAGCTGGACACCCCGCCGTCCGCGCCCGTAGCGGACGTGCGGCCGGTGCCGGGGCCGCCGCCGAAGCGCTGGCGACGGAGCTGACGAGGGTGCGCCCCGGCCGGTTCTGGCCGGGGCGCACCTATTTGAATAGCCGAGTTAATTCGGTTCGATTCTTTTGACCTGCGGTTTTCTGGCAACTTGATGCGCCGGATAAAAATGGCTCCCGAACATTGCTGGATTTGCTCGACATCGAGCAAATTTCGATCTAGTTTTTCGGCATCCACCGGAGTGAACGGAGAACGCGATGGACCGCGACGAGCTGCGAGCGAAGCGAGCGGAAGCGGGACGCGCCCGCTGGGTCGGGACCACTGCCGAGCAGCGCCGAGAGGCAGCAACCAGGGCTAGCCGCGCTGGTCAGGCGCGTGCGGCCCTCGCGCGCCGACTGCTGGCCGAGTACGAGGCGGCGAACGGTAACAGCGCCGCATAAGCAAGAACCCCGCTCCTGGTCTCGGTGTTGGTCGCACCGAGGGAGCGGGGCCTGAGGTTTCAGCCACGTGACGGACAGGAACCTTGCCTCGATTCTAGCCGAGACAACTCGGTTAAAAAAGGGCGGGTGTCCGGGATTGGACTATCCGATGGTAAGCGAAAGAGCCGACCTGCGGCGACGGTACGAGTCGAAGCAACTGCTCGAATTCTTCGGTTCAGCGCGCCTGTGCTGGGAACCGACGCTCGATGACAAGGGCCGCCCCGTGCCGTACGAGGGCGCCACCGTCGAGATCACGGCGGAAGTAGTCGCCGCGCTGGGACGCGAGGGCAACGCGTTCGGGCCGAACACGGTCGTCCCGTCCCAGGTGGCGCGGGACGTCGCGCTGGCACTGCGTGGGCAGGCCTTCCTGGCCGCGCACGGAGAGGACGCGCGATGAGCGCGGCACTGGTGGCGCCCGGCAACGAGCGATTGGGAGCCGCGCTGGACTACGCCGCACGCGGATGGCGGGTCGTTCCCCTGCACCACGTCAGCGATCACGGCATGTGCTCGTGCGGTCGGGAATGCGGCTCAGAAGGCAAGCACCCGCGACTGAGTCAGTGGCAGATCACCGCGACGACCGACGCGAACCAGATCACCGCGTGGTGGGCGGCAACGCCGTCCACCGGGGTCGGGCTCGCGACCGGCCCAGAGTCGGACCTGTTCGTGCTCGACATCGACCCCGACCACGGCGGGGACGCGACGTTGACCGCGTTGGAGCGCACGTACGGGCCGCTGCCCATCACGCGGACCGTGATCACTGGCAGCGGCGGCACGCACTACTGCTTCAAGTGGCCGGAGCGCGTACGGCGTGACGGCCGCGAGTGGCGCAACAGCGCGGGCAAGCTCGGGCCCGGACTGGACACCCGAGGCGCCGGAGGACAGGTTGTCGCCCCTCCCTCGGTATCGGCGAAGGGCGCCTACGCGGTCGCCGTGGACGCGCCGCTGGCGGACGTGCCGGAGTGGGTGCTCGACCTGCTGGACGCTCCGGTGCCTTTGCCGGCCGAAGTGCCGCAGGCCGGTGCCACCGTGACCCGGCTGCCCATCGCCGCTGGTGACGACCGCGTGGCCGCGTACGTGCACGCAGTCGTCACCGCCGAGTGCAACGCGATCGTCACCGCCCCGGACGGCACGCAGAACAACGCGATCAACTCGGCGGCGTTCGCCCTCGGGCAGCTCGTCGCAGTCGGCGCGCTCACCGAAACCGAGGCCGAGAACGCACTCACCGACGCCGCGCGTCAGGGCAACCATCCGGCTGACCGCGCGGCCAGCGCCATCCGATCCGGCTTGGGAGCGGGAGTGCAGGTACCTCGCACCCCGTGGCCACCACAGGACCGCGAGAACCTCAACGGCTTCCGCGTGACGCCTGTCGAGATCGCGGCGTACGCCGCGATCAACGGCACGACCGAGGACGAGGCGCGCGAGTTCTTCGGCGTCACGTCGAGCACCGACGAGACCGACGCAGCCGGGATCACGGTCGTCCCGGTCGGCGACCCGGCAGAGCTGCGGTGCGAACTGGTCACCGCACTGCGGAAGTGGTTGCACGTCAACGACTTCGCGCCGTTCTGGATCGCGCTCGGCGCGGCCGTCACCGCCGTGGACGACGACGACCAAGAGCCTGTGTGGATTCAGGTCGTCGGCGCCAGTAGCAGCGGCAAGACCGAGGTCGTTCGGCTGCTCAAGGGCGTGCAGGTCGAGCAGCTCGACGAGATCACGCCCGGCGGTTTGCTGACCTGGGGCAAGATCGGGAAGGTACCCAAGCCGACCGGGCTGTTGTCCCGCGTAAAGCACGGCATCGTGACGTTCTCGGACTTCAGCACGCTGCTCGCCGGAGCGCAGCGCGGCGGCAAAGACGAGACGTTCGCCCTGCTGCGCCGCGTGTTTGACGGCGAGGTCACCCGCGACGTTCAAGCACCCGGCGGCAACGCTCCCGGCCAGCTCCACTGGAAGGGACGACTCACGATCATTAGTGCCGTCACCGGCGAGATCGATCGGCAGCTCGCGTTCCACCAGGCGCTCGGCGAGCGCTGGCTCTACGTGCGGGTGCCCGACGCCAGCCGCACCGACCAGCGAGCGGCGGCCCGCAAGGCACGAGACCGCCACAACGGGGCGCGAGCCGACGCCGAGCAGCTCGCGACCCGGTTCGTGCTCTCTGGGCAGGCCGCCTACCACGAGGTGGAGCTGTCGGACCACGTGCTGGACGCGATCGAGGACGCCGACCAGGTGGCACGGCTCGGCCGGGCCAGCGTGCCTCGGTCCTCTGTCGGCAAGATGGAGATCATCGGCGAGGCATCGGTGGAGGGCGCGGGCCGCCTGCTCAAGCAGCTCGCAGGTCTGGCCCGGGGGCTCACCGCCCTCGGGTTCACCGAGGACGAGGTGACCACGCTCGCGCGCCGCGCTGCACTCGACTCGATGCCAGCGAAGCGGCACCGGGTCCTCGCGGGTCTCGCCGCCGTCGCATGGGACGGGACCGACAAGGGGCACGCGGGAAGCACTCGGCTCGCGCCACTCGCACGAGAGATCGGCCTCGACCGGCGCGTGGTGCGCCGCGTCCTGGAGGAATTCGCCGTCATCGAGGACGGCGTCGTCGAGGCCGTCAGCGAGTCCAACGAGTTCGAGATCGACTCCGGCACGTGGCGACTCGCCCCCGACTACGCCGAAGACCTCCGGCGGGTACTCCTCGCGCCCGTCCGCATCACGGCATAGCCGCCTACCTGTCAGAAGCCCCGCCACCCATCCCGGGTAGCGGGGCTTCTGACTGCTCAGGGGGTGGGCAGAAGCGCAAGGGGCCCGTACACGGGCCCGCCCTCACTGTGAGCCTCTTATATTGAATCTCTCTCTCACCATATATAAGGTCCTTGCACTTCTGCCCACCCTCTGGTCAGCGGTGATCCTTGATCGACTTAGGGCTGTGCGGCGTGGCTAGCTGGCCCTGGAGCCTTCGGGGCGCAGCCTGGACCTATGCCAAGAGGTGACGCAACGCCAACCACCAGGCCCGATTCGGCACCTCACCGCGGCGAGGTCGTCGGCGCCGAACGCGAAGCACTTCGCGCAGGGTTTGGCCGTCTCGTTCGTCGTGAACGTCTCGCAGGTGGGCTGCTGCAAGTCGACCTCGCGGAGCTGCTCGCGACGGACCGGACGGCGGTCAGCAGGCTAGAGGCGGGCCGTGTGCGGCCGACGAGTTCGATGTGCAGGCGGTTGTCCCGCGCGCTTCGCACAGGACGTGGTGAGCGCGAGGTGCTCGCGTTGGAGGTCGCGTTGCACGAGGCGGCGGGGGCGAGCTTGCGTGGTGTCACTGACCGGACGCGGCGGCGGCGCGATCGTCTTGACGCTGTGGCTCTCGCTGCCGCACGGGCAGACGGGGCCGATCCCTATACGGACCACCTCCTCCGGCTGCTGGAGGAGCCTCGTGTCTGAGCGGGGAAGCGAGCTGCGGGGCCGCTGGCCTGCGCCGACGCCGTCTGATCGCGAGTTGGAGGCTCTGGCCGGCCGCGAGCTTCTGCGTCACGCGCGTCGCGTCGGTCGTCGCCGCGTTCGTGATCGGCTCGCTGCTGATGCGCTGCTCCGTGACGCGCTGCGTGAGCTGGACGGCGCGGCGGCCGAGAACCGTTCCTCGCGAGGGTGATCATCGGGCCATGGCGATTTTCGAGGCTGGGAAAGCGGATGGCGGCCTGACGTGGCTAGAGCCGGACCTGCTGCCGTCCGGGGTGCTGCCGACGACGGAGCCGCGTGAGATCGACACGAGCGCGCTGCGGTTGGCGGGCCCGGCGGCCGAGTTCGTGTGGTTCGGAGGTGATGCAGCGTGACCAGGGAGATGAAGGCGCGGCCGATTTCGCACGTGCCGGACGCGGAGCTGTACCGCGAGACGTTCGCCGTCAAGAGCGCGGCATGGGGCCATGCGACGTGTGCGCGTTGCGGTCATTCCTCGCACGGCCGGTCAGTGGCGCATATCCGGCCGTCCGATCTGTGGGTGTGTTCCGGCTGCCACAAGCGTGCGCGTGAGCGTCGGACGCACCTGAGCGTGTTCGACCTCAAGGCTGCGGGTCTGGAGGCACCAGAGGCGGTTTTCGGGGACGCGGTCCGGGACGACGTGGAGTGGAGCATGGACTCCAGCGGCAACCTCGTCCGGTCGGTCTGCACGTTGTGCGACACGTTCGCGGGTCCGGTGTGGGGTGGTCACCGGATCGAGGGCGGTTGGTTGTGCCGTTGGTGTGCGGGTGGCCCGTCTGGTTGGGGTGTGGAGTGAGCCAAGGGTCCCCGCGTCTGTCGGCGACGGAGGTCCGCCGCAACGCAACCGCGCTTCTCGATCAGCTTCGGGAGTTGCTCGCGGCGGCCGAGTCTGGCGAGTTGCCGGTGGGCGCGGAGTACCGGCACCGGCTGGAGGGGGCGATCACGGCCGTGGAGGCGGTGCTCGGCTTGCCGCCGTCGCTCGCTCCAGACCTCTTGGAGCCCCGCGAGCGTAAAAAGTTCTGTGGAAATATTTACACCGCAGTTCAGGGCGTTTAGGCTCTGAACATGCGCCTCGCCGGTTACCTCCGCGTCAGCTCCACCGGTCAGCTCGACGGCTACGGCTTCGACGTCCAGCGCGCCGACATCGAGCGGTGGGCGAAGGCGAACGGCCACAAGATCGTGGAGTGGTTCACCGATGCGGTCACCGGCAAGTACGACGCCCCCGACCGTCCCGGCCTCACCGACGCCGTGCAGATGATCCGGCGCCCGGCTCAGGCCGAGGGCATCGTGGTCGGCAAGCTCGACCGGCTCGCCCGCGCGCTCACCGTGCAGGAGGCGATCTTGGCGCTCGTGTGGCGCGAGGGCGCGAGCGTGTTCACCGCCGAGGACGGCGAAGTCCAGCAGGACGACCCGGACGACCCCATGCGCACCGCGATCCGCCAGGTTCAGGGCGTCTTCGCCGAGTTGGACCGCAAGACCGTCGTGAAGCGCTTGCGCGACGGCCGCAAGGAGAAGGCCAAGACCGGCCGCAAGGCGGTCGGCGAGTACGCGTACGGCTTCGCCGGGCAGGGTCAGGGGCGCGAGCGTGACGCCGCGCCGGAGCCGACCGAGCAGGCCGCCGTCCGCAGGATCGTGGAGTTGCGCGAGTCCGGGGCGTCGTACCGCGTGATCGCGTCCACGCTGGACGCGGAGGGGCACAAGCCGCGCAGGGCGGCGGCCTGGTCGGCGATGGCGGTCCGCAACATCGTCCAGCGGCAGGAGCAGCAGTCGGGCTGAATCGTGGCGTGATGCTGGCCGGCCAGTCTTAACAACCGAAGAGGCGATGTTGTCGAACGGATGCTCGAACGACATCACCTCATCCGGCATCTGCCCTGTTCAGACGCTTGCAGACAAGTTCGCAATAAGCCGAACTATCGCTCAATTCACAACGATTCGGGGGTCAAAATCGAACACATGTTCGACTGTGCGGTTGTGGTCACGATCGGGTGACCCTACACTTGTGACCTGCGTGGATAGTCGTCTGCTGATGGAAACATGGGCACCCGCCGACAGGGCGGCAAAGGCGGCTGACGCGCTTCACAAGGCCGCTGCCCACGGGTACGCGGCCTTTGTGCTGTCACGCCACGGATGCATCTTCAGGCCGTAGGACGTCAGAGGCGCGTTCCCGCGTCGGTACAGGCGGGGTGCCAGTTCGGTGAGGTACCGGGTCTCGGTGTTGCCGAAGGAGTCGACGTTGAACGCCGCCGCCGTCGCGGATGCCACGGCGTCCGCGAGCTGGAGCTGTTCGAGCGTTCCGGGCTGGTTGAGCTTGCCGCCGCTCGGGTCGAGGTACGCCCAATCGATCTGGCACCCGTAGGACGACCGCAGCTTCGCCTCGTACTCGCGCAGCGTCGCGAGCTTGAAGCGCACGACGTGTGCCAGCGTGTAGTCCAGGACGCGACCCTGGGAACGCGCGAACCATGACAGGCGTTCGAGCAGGTAGCGGAGCGTGTAGCAGTACACCTGGTCGTCGTTCATGTCGCCGCCGTCGAGGTGGCGCTTGGCCACGACGACGCTGGAGGCCGTCAGCCACGGCTGAGCGCCCAAGGTCTTGGCGAGGTGCAGGCGCTGGGAGTGTGCCTTGATCTGGTTCCAGTGCAGCGCATCTCCGGGCCGTCGACCGAGGGCCGTCCGGAGCTGGTCGAGGACCGCCGCTGACGTGGGTAGATCCTCGTCCCCGATGATCACGGCAGACATGACGAAGTGGTCGCTCGAAGCCTTGGACTTCGAGCGCTGACCGGACTCGTCGATGAATGCGTGCAGCGTGGGTGGTGAGCTTGCCATCCTGCGTCCTTTTGCCGTGTGGCGCAGGCTGGCCTCGACGTCCGGCACGCGCTCTAGGAGGACGAATCTAGACGATCGAGATGTGCCGTGTCACCTCGGATCGTCAACTGGCCCGAGTGAATCTACTTTGATCACTTTGAGTTATCACCTGAAAGAGTGGATACCGTTTGATAGCAGGTTCTTGCAGGTGAGGTGCGGTACGCGTCCCATGAGTACCGGCGCCCGTTGCCGGGGCGACATCATCGCACCGTTGCACTTATAACTGTCATGGTTGCCGACACGGTCTGTCGTTCCAGCCGACTAACCCAGGTTTCTAAACGCTCATTTAGTATCTCTAACGCACACCAACTCTCTTTAACGCACATTAACGCACCAGTAGTTTCTGGGATTAGTTTCGAACTTAGATACCTTCACAGGAACTTCTGCGGCGCCGTCCGGCTGCGCTGGCCGCTGCGCACATACCGCTCTACCTGCGGTTCTGTG
This sequence comes from Lentzea flaviverrucosa, assembly GCF_003350445.1. Taxonomy (NCBI): domain Bacteria; kingdom Bacillati; phylum Actinomycetota; class Actinomycetes; order Pseudonocardiales; family Pseudonocardiaceae; genus Lentzea; species Lentzea flaviverrucosa. Next base: position 18,689 of record NZ_QQAU01000016.1, on the reverse strand, counting down.
CGCTGACGGCCCACTGCTGACGGCCTACCCGCCGAACGGGGCCGTCGCGACGCCGTCTCACTTGTAGGTCTTGTGGGCCCAGTGGAGGCTGATCAGCGACACCGATGGGACCGGCCGTGGTTCCGGTGCGCATCAGCCGAACTTCATCCTGTGCAGACGAACTGCGCACCGATGATGCTCCGAGCCGACCCGGTTACCCTTGGAAGTGACGAGGGGAGGCGCGGATGGACATCGAGGACGCCCACATCGGCCGCCGCCTGCGAGAGGTCCGCTCCTGGCGGCGCCTGTCCCTGACGGCCGTCGCCGGGCTCGCCGGGATCACACCCGCCTACCTGAGCATGCTGGAGCGCGGTCTGCGGCCGGTCGCCCGTCGCCAGACGCTGGAGTCGCTGGCCCAGGCCTTGCGCGTCTCGCCCGCCGAGCTGACCGGTAGGCCGTGGGATCAGCCGACGTCACGGGGCAGCGAGGCCCATCCTGACCTTGTCGCGCTGGCCGCGTCGCTCGACGCGTTCGAGCTGGGCGATGATCCCGGTGGCGAGGTGAGGGATTGGCCGGCCGTGGCCGCCGACGTGGACCGCCTGGTCCACCTGATGCAGATCACCGCTGACTACGTGACGCAGGGCGAGATGCTTCCCGGCCTGCTGCGCGAGTTGCACGCCCTCTACTTGCGCGACCCGCAGCACCGCCCGGACGTGCTGCTGGCGTTGACCCGTTGCTACTCGTCGGCGACGTGGGTCGCGAAGATCCTGGGCAGCGACGGCCTGACGCTGATGGCCGCGATCCGCGCCCAGCAGTGCGCCGATGAGCTGGGCTCGTCGCCGTGGAGCGGCTATACGACGTGGTTGCGCGGCGTCACGACCGGCTCTTTGAACAGGGCGAAGCAGTACGAGCGCGCGGTGGCGAAGGCCGACACGTTGGTGTCGGGCCTGGACGACCCCGAGGTGGTGCAGGCCTATGGCCAACTGCACCTGTCGGCCGCGCTCGCCGCCGCCGCTCAGGACGACCGGGACACGGCGATGACGCACCTCGGCGAAGCGGACGCGGTCGCTGGTCGGCTGGACACCGAGGTCGGCGACTTCGCGCAAGTGTGGTTCGGCCGCACGAACGTCGGCATCTGGCGGACGACGCTCGGGCTGGAGTTCGGCGACGGCGCGAAGGTCGCGGAGGACGCGCGCAGCGTGCACATCGACACGATCCCGTCCCCGGCCCGGCGCGCGGTGTTCTTCGCGAACGTGGGCCGGGCGTTGTTGTCCGATAAGAAGTCGACCGCGTCCGGCTTGAACTTGGTGCTGAAGGCCGAGCAGCTCGCGCCGCAGCACATCCGCGGTGACGTGTTCTTGCGCGAGGCGGTGGCGGACCTGCTCCGGCAGGCGCGGCGTGACGCGGGCGGCCGTGATCTTCGCGGTCTGGCGTGGCGGATGGGCATCGCTCCGACCGGGTGAAACCGGCCCGGTTTTAACTAGCTGTTAATCCGCGCTGACCAGGCGTTTCTATGGTCTGCGCATGGTCGTCATCCTCGCCTTGCTCGGTGCCGTCGCCGTAGCCACCTGCGTGTGGTGCGGGCACCACGTGCGCCGCGAGACGCTGCGCCGACGCCAGGTCGACCGAGTCCGGGCGGCGTTGGCCGGCAAAACCTCCGTGGCCGAGCTTCGCGAGCGCTGCGGCGCTGACTCCTTGGCTCGTTTCCCAGCCCCGCGCGCGGCGGTCACGGCCCCCGACCCTGCCGCTGCGCGCGGTTCCATCAGCGAGCGTGCGGCATGACGCTGATCGTTCCCGGCTCCTCGCTCGTCGCGATCTATCCGGTGCTGCAACACCTTCTCGACTTGAAGGACGGTGGGTGGAAGTTCCTGCCGATGGAGCCGGGGCACGACTACTTGGACGGCTTCCATGCGTGGGGAGGCGGCTGGAGGGACTCGCTCCGAGTCAAGGACGAGGGCGACGCGCTGGGCATCCGCACCGACCGGGACAACTCGATCACGTGGGAGTTCGCCGGGTCGCTCGCGGACGTCGTGCACGAGTTCATGGTGTTGCCGCATCCCGGCGACCGGCTTGCGCCGCGTCTGGCGCGGGGCCACGGGCCGCGCTGACGTGGAGGGTCCGGCCCGGCCCGCGATCGGTGTGTTCCGCCACCTGACGCACCTCGTCGGCCCGGAGAGCCGCGTCATCGACTTCCGGGGCGTCCCCATGCACTTCGCGGATTGCGGGGCGGCCTGCGCGCCGCTGATCGGCTCGATGCGACCTCGCTGGCCGTGGTGTCCGGCGTGCTGTCGCTGATGTGCCGTGTCAGCGTGCGTTGCCGGGCTTCTTGAGATGCTGATCGGCGAGCTTTTCCAGCTGGTCCAACAGTTCGTTGGTCGCGTTCGGGATGACGGTCGCGTCCACGATGTCCTTCGTCGCCGCGTGCCCGCGCGCGTCACGCTTGCTCTGGAGCAGTTTGGTAGTGCGTTCGGTCATCTTCGTGCCGACCATCTCCAGGTCGTCGATCACGGCGGAGATCTCGGGTGCCTCGACCGTGTAGCGCGCGTGGAGCAACGCCTTCGTGTACGGGTCTTTGGCGCGCTCGAAGGCTTTCCACGTGTCTGAGTTGGTGAGTTCGATCTGGTCCGCGATCACGCCCATGAAGAGGATCAGGCCGTTGATCGACCCCGCGTAGGTTCGCCCGGTGCGCAGCAACTCCAGTACGGCGTCCCGCTGCTCCTGCCGACCTCGGTCCTCTCGATCGGCGAGCAGGATGGCTGCCTGCGTCTCGGCGGCTGCCGCTTGGCGCCTGGAGTAGTTGGCGGCGATCAGCGCGATGAACGCCGCGCCCCCGGCGACCGCCGCCGCGATCCAGGCTGCCGTGCTTGCTGCGTCCACAGGCTGCTCCTTGCCGCGCCGCGTCTGTTCGGCGCATCTCTGTCGTGCGGAGCAGAGTACGACCGGACCCCGACAGTCCGAGCACACCGTGAAGCGCCGTGGCCGGCCACCGGTCGTGCGGGCCTGTGGGCACCGTCATGGACCGCTCGGCACGGAAGCCGCGGTGACCCCTCTTCGCAGCTCGGAGCGGCTTTCCGGCCCGCACAAACACGTGAGCGGGGTCCGCACGTGGTGTGCGGACCCCGCTCGTCGGTGTGCGGACCTAGTGGCCGTCGTTCAGCTCCACCACGGCGGCCCGGATCGCGTCCAGGTCCGTCACGCTGATCGCGTGTACCGAGCCTCCGACCCGCTGCCGTGGCGTGGACGGCGCAGGCACACCGGCCCGTCGCAGGGCCTCGCCGAGAGCCTTCGCGGTCCAGCCGATGCGGCCCGCCAACTCCTCCGTCGCGATGACGCCGTGCTCCTCGTCCTCGATCACCTCGACCAGCAACCCGAGCACCTCCGGCAACTCGACCATCTCCGCGTCCACGGGCCCGTTCTCGCCGCCCGTGGTCACGACCTCGTCCGCCAGGCGCGCGGCCATGCCCGCGTCCATCTCGGACAGCTCGCGCTGCCCTGCCGCGTCGCCGGTGAGCGTCCCGGCCTGCTCACGCAGCGCCCGGCCGCGCTCGCAGGCCTGCCGGATCTCCCGGATGTGCAGCAGGTGCGTGCGCACGGTCGTGGCCGTGCCCGCGTCCAGCTCCGTCTCCCCGTCCGCGCCCAGCAACAGACCCACTCCCTTGTGGCTGGTCAGCAGCCGCGAGGCGTCCATCCCGGCCTTGTACGTGCCCGCGCCGAGGATCGTCTCCGACGCCTGGTAGGTCATCACCTTCAGCGCGAACCGCGTGCCGAGCTGCCCGCGCAGCCCGTCCGGGATCACTTTCGCGTCCGGCTTCTGCGTCGCGAGGATCAGCGAGTACCCGGCGGCCGGACCCGTCTTCGCGATGTAGGTCAGCAGCTCGCAGATGCGCGTGCCGATCTTCTTCCCCTTGGGCTCGTCCTCGTCCAGCGGCACGTCCATGCCGAGGAAGTTCTGCACCTCGTCGATGCCGACGACCGTCAACGGCATGCCGTGCGCGGGGTCGCGCGTGATCTCCGGCGTCACCTTCGACTCCGGGCACAGCTCGTCGTCCATTTCGGACAGCCGGTCGAAGCGGTCGGCGACGTCGGCCGCGCATTCCTCCAGCACGCGGATCAGCCGACGCGCGTCGCTTTCCCGCGCGCCCCGGATGAACCGGTGCGCCACCTGCTCGAACGGACGGAAATCCTTGCCGCCCTTGCCGTCCGCGATGATGATCCGCACGTGCGGGTCCAGCGCGGCGGCCGTCAGCGGCAGGCGTGCCACGAACGTCTTGCCCTGGCGGGGAATCGCGCCGATCAGCAACGACGTCCACACCACCGGCAGGCGCACGTCCGTGCCCCGGGCCGTGGTGCCGAACGGCACCGGGTTCCACAGGTCCCAGGACGCGGCCGTGCCGAGCGGGCTCGCGATCGGGGCCGCCGCGTACGGGTCCGCGTCGCCGACCCACAGCGCGAGCCGTCCGGCGTGGCCGTCGTCGCCGCGCACGCGCTCCACGATCAGCCGCACCTCGTCCACGGCGAGCGCGGACGCGAGCGACTCGCGCTTGCTGATCACGTCGGAGGCCTTGCGCGACGGCGGCAGGTCGATCGTCAGCGCCCAGCCGGTGCCATCGTGGCGAGGAGCTTTGACCAGCATCAGGCGTTCGTCCTTGCCGATCAGCTTCGCGTCGCGGAACGCGACCACCAGGTGATCGCCGTTCATCAGCCACGCCAGCGACCGCGAACCGAGCTGCGTGCTGCGTCCACCGGCGCCGTCCTTGCGTCGGCCGGCCACCGCCAGCGCGGTGGAGACCGCACCACCGGTGACGAGCAGCGGCAGGGACCCGGCGGTCAGCTCGGTGATCAGGCCGCCGAGCGCGGTCGCGCTGCTGGCCACGACGGTGATCACGCCGCGTCGGCGACGGATCACCGCGATTTCCTGCCACCGGTCGGCGAGCTTCTCCGCTGCTTTCGAGGCGTCATAGAAGTCCGCCACGCGCACCCACTGCCACCAGGCGCGGGCGGATACCGCCAGGCCTCGGCCGACAGCGGCCGGGAACTGCACTGGTGCCAGGACAGCGCGGCCCGCCAACTCGGCCCCGGCCTGCCGGGCGGACTCGCGCGTCTGCCACTGCGCGGGCAGGCGGGACACGGCCGACTCGGCGAGCTGCCGGGCCTTCGAGCGTCGGTACTCCTCATCGGTGATCAGTTCCGCGTCCAGCACCGGCCCGGCGGGCTCGACCTCGGCGGCCGGGCCCGAGGTCACCGGCTCCGGCACGGGACCGGGGAACGGCACGAGCTTGCCCATCGCGTCGTCGGTCGGCATCGGCTCAGACATGTGCGGCCACCTCCTCGGCGGGTTCGATGTGGACGGCTGCCAGGTGCGGGCGCCGGGCCTCGGTGAGCACCTGGCGGGCCTGGCTCTCGGTGATGCCCAACTCGCGCGCCAGCCTGGTGCGGCCAACCTGGCGGCCCTCGTCGCGTGCGGTCGCCAGCACCTGGCGCGCCCGGTCCACCAGGTCGCCAGCAGGTGCCTGGTGGACCTGGTGCGGCCTGGTAGCGCCAGCCTGGCGCGGCACCGCCACCAGGTCGGCGCCAGCCTGGTCCGTCTGGCTGGTGGGCTTGACCTGGTGAGCTGGTTCGCCCTGGTCACCAGGCTGGTGGTCGACTTCGCCAGGTGCCGCGTCCGGCGTGGTCACCAGGTCGGCGCCAGCCTGGCGCATCGGCTCCACCAGGTCCGCCACCACCTGGTGACCACCAGGTGCCGCCAGGTCCTCACCAGGTGCGCCAGCCTGGTTCGCCAGCTCGCGCGCCAGGCTGGTGAACTCGCGCTGATACGCCCCGGCGGCTTCGGTCGCCACCCACAGCAGCACCGGCCCGACCGCGTGCAGGGCGACGCCGACGATGTTGCGTTCCAGCGCGCTCGGGGCGATGTTGAGGCCGAGCGTCACCAGGCCGGTGACGGCCCGCAGGGTCGTGCCCCACCCAGTGGTGCGGCCATGCTGGGCGAGCGTGCGATCACCGACGAGGGCTAGGACGAGAGCGGCATCGACGGCGGGCGGGAGCATCCAGGCGGACCACTCCGGGATGCCTTCCGCGACTAGCCATGGCGTCACCGTGAGCACGCCGTAGACCATCACCACGGCCGCGATCGCCCACGTGCTCATCGCGATGATCCGGCCTGTGCGCTCCAGGCGCTTCGCGTCGGTGCTCATCGGGTCACCGCCGGAGAGCAGATAGGACATGGAGTCGAGCGAACGCGGTCGGCGTCGAGCCACACGACGCGGGCGCTGATCGGGTCGCCAGGCCGGGCGTCGCACTGCCCGCACTCCGGCCGCGAGCGCGCCTCAGGCGCGCGCTCGCGCGAAGGACGGTTCTTGGAAGGATTAAGTACGGTTCGGGGGCAATGCTTGCCCCCCGTGGCGTCGCCGCTTGCCCCTCGTTCGTGCGCTGCTTGCCCCCCGTGCTGGTCAGCGGGAGGCAGAGTCTGCCCCCCGCTGGAGTTGTGCACAGGTTCGCGGCGCTCGATCGCGAGGTCATAGCCGTTCGGGCGTCGGTCGGCTCGCTTGACGTAGGCGGCGACGATGTCCGGGTCAGCGGGGCGGATCAGCCCCAGGTCCTCCAGCGCGCGGATCGCGTAGCGGACGGACCGCTCCGACAGACGCGTGTAGCGGGTGAGGGTGCCGAGCGACGGGAAAGCGTTGCGGCCGAACGGATCGGCGTGGTTCGCGAGGCCCAGCAGCACGACCGTCAGCGACGAGGCGTCGCGGCGGTCGCGGGGGATCGGGGCGTCGTTCAACGCCCAGACGATGCTTTCGATGCTCACCAGGCCACCACCGGTGAACGAGAACTACGGCAGAATGAGGGCACGTCGGACCTCCACGTCCGATCTAGGCCCCGCTGTTGGTGTTACCGCACCCGGCGGGGCCGCTTCATGAGGCCCCTGCCCCCGAAACCTGAGTTTCGGCGTGAGCATGGATCGCGGTACTCGCTGCCCGCGTTCCTGAAGGCCGTGCGGCCTCGGGTGGCGCTGGTGAGCGTCGGCGCGGGCAACAGGTACGGGCACCCGAGTCCACACGTCATCGACGTGTTGCGGACGGGAGGTGCGTTGGTGTTGCGCACGGACAAGGACGGCGACCTGGCGGTGTTGCCAGGAAGCCGAATCGTACGAAGGAGAAGAGATGGTCTGGGTCAGGTTGTTCAACGCGCGTTACCCGCTTCCCGGCGGCACGCCGGGCCTTGCGTGGGCGCTGTGGCAGACGAACTACAAGGCGACGCCGTGGCCGCACGACGAGCTGAAACCCGATTTCGGTTACTACATCTGCGAAACACTCGAAGACGGCACCCGCGCCGTCACGTACAAGGCGACGACCACGCACGTGCTGCCGCCGACGAAGGCGGCGACACCGGAGGAGGCGTACGACCTCGCCGCGGAGCACGTGTTCGACGACGCTCTGCGGGTCGCACCGGACGTCTGGCACGACTACCACTACAACGCGCTCAAGGCGGAAGCCCCGTGGCCGCAACGGATCGTGGCGTGGCGAGCGGCCGTGGAACCGGTCGGGCCGCACGTGGTGGAGGGCCTGCAACGGTTTCCGCGCACGGGCTGGCTCAAGACGGACGCGATTACGTTGTGAGCCTTCGGTTCGCGCGCCGCGCTGCTCAGACGTGAAACGGCTCGGGGACGCGAGTGCGTCCCCGAGCCGGAGGGAGGTGGTTAACCCAGTGCGTTGATGACGGCCTCGGCCGACGGCGGGACCGTCGCGCGCGGGCCGATCGTGTCGCCGAGCGCGTCGAGGGTCTTGAGGCCGTCGCCGGTGATCAGCAGCACGGTCTCGGCGTCGGGGTCGAGCTGGCCCGACTCGAACAGCTTCTTCGCCGTCGCGACGGTCACGCCGCCGGCGGTCTCGGCGAAGATGCCCTCGGTGCGGGCGAGCAGCTTGATGCCCTCGACGACCTCTTCGTCGGTGACGTCGTCGATGGCGCCGTTGGTGCGGCGCACCGCGTCGAGGACGTACGGGCCGTCGGCCGGGGCGCCGATCGCCAGCGAGCGGGCGATCGTGTCCGGGCGGACCGGGCGGATGACGTCGTGGCCCGCCTTGAACGCGGCGGAGATCGGGGAGCATCCCGTGGCCTGCGCGCCGAACACCTTGTACGGCGTGGCCTCGACGAGGTCGAGCTGGCCGAGTTCGCGGAACGCCTTGTCGACCTTGGTGAGCTGCGAGCCGGACGCGATCGGCACGACGATCTGGTCGGGCAGGCGCCAGCCGAGCTGCTCGGCGACCTCGTAGCCGAGCGTCTTCGAGCCTTCCGCGTAGTACGGGCGGACGTTGACGTTCACGAACGCCCAGTCCTCGTTCTCCGCGGCGAGCTCCTGGGCGAGGCGGTTCACGTCGTCGTAGTTGCCGTCGACTGCGATCAGGGCGCCGTCGTAGACCGCACTCATGAGGATCTTGGCGCGCTCGAGGTTGGAGGGGACGAGGACGACGGACTTCCAGCCCGCACGGGCGGCGGCCGCGGCGACGGCGTTCGCCAGGTTGCCGGTGGACGGGCAGGCCAGCACCTTGAAGCCGAGTTCGCGGGCGGCGGCGAGTGCGACGCCGACGACGCGGTCCTTGAACGAGTGCGTGGGGTTGCCGGTGTCGTCCTTCACCCAGATCTTGCGGACGCCCAGGGCCTTGGCGAGGTTGTGCGCCTCGACCAGGCGGGTGCCGCCGGGATCGGTGTTCGGGTGCTGTTCCACAGTGGACGGAACGGGGAGGAGGCCGCGGTAGCGCCAGATGGACCTGGGGCCGGCCTCGATGTCCTCGCGCCGGATCTTCCCGAAGTCGTAGGCCACTTCCAGCGGCCCGAAACACTCGAGACAGGCGTACTCAGGAGCGAGAGGGGTTTCGTTCCCACACTCCCGGCACAGCAGTGCCCGGGCAGGGCCGAGGTCGAACTTCGTGCTCGTGGGCACAGTGACAGCAGTCATCGCGAGGTATCTCCTCATCTTTCCCGCGAAATCGAACGGGTCGGAATTGGCACCGTGATCGTCTGCGCGGAGCTGTGCGCACAGGTGTGCACATAGCGCTGACGCCGGTTGCCGGGGCTTCTTCGGGCCGTTCCCTCTGCCCCTCTGGATGAGCGGTGTTCAGTTGTGGCCGTCAACTTACGGCAACAGGCCGTTGCGCATCCACAGACGTCCACGATCCGGGACGTGGGAAGATGCGGAGCGTGAGCGCACCGGAGTCACTGCACCTCGTCGTCGGCGAGGAGGAGTTGCTGGTCGAACGTGCTGTTCGGGCGGCTCTCGAGGCGGCACGGGAGGTCGATCCGACCGCCGACCTGACCCGCGTCCAGGTGACTGATCTCACGCCTCCCGAGCTGGCCGAACTGGTGAGTCCGTCGCTGTTCGCGGAGGGTCGCGTGATCGTCCTGCAGAACGGGCAGGACATCAGCAAGGAGGTCGCCGACATGGTGCTCTCCTACGTCAAGGCGCCCGCGGACGGTGTCACGCTCGTCGTGCTGCACACGGGCGGTGGTCGCAGCAAGGCGGCCAAGGACCTGCCCGGGCAGCTGAAGAAGGCCGGCGCCGCGGTCACGGAGTGCGCCAAGGTCACCAAGCAGGGTGATCGCGAGGCGTTCGTGCGCAACGAGGTGCGGCGCGCGGGCGGCAAGATCGACTCCGAGGCCGTCGCCACGCTCATCGACGCCGTCGGCACGAACCTGCGTGAGCTCGCCGCGGCCTCGTCGCAGCTCGTCTCCGACACCGACGGCAAGGTGACGGTCGAGGAGATCCGCCGCTACCACCAGGGCAAGGCCGAGGTGACGGGGTTCGCCGTCGCGGAGAAGGCCGTCGTGGGTGACCGGGCGGGCGCCATGGAGGCGTTGCGCTGGGCCATGCAGCTCGGCGTGCCGCACGTGCTGGTCGCGGACGCGCTGGCGGACGCGGTGCGCACGGTCGCGCGCGTGTCCGCGGTGGGCCGCGCCGACCCGTTCAGCCTGGCCGGGCCGCTCGGCATGCCGCCGTGGAAGATCAAGAAGGCGCAGGCACAGTCCCGAGGCTGGGACCAGTCGGGTCTCGCCGACGCGATGCAGGTGGTCGCCGGGCTCAACGCCGACGTGAAGGGTGTGGCGGCCGACGCCGACTACGCGCTGGAGCGTGCCGTGCTCCGGATCGTGGCCGCGCACAGCCGCCGCTGATCTCGCCAGATCACGACTGGCGCGGGATCCCGATCAGGTACTGGGCACCCGTGAAGCCGGGTTCGACGCCGATCGTCCACTCGAACGACTCGGTGCCGTCCAGGCCGTCGACGATCCGCCGCAGTTCCGCGCGCCCGTACATGCGCAGGAACGACACGACGCTGTCGAAGAACATCATGAACGGCAGCACCGGCACGAGGTAGGTCAGCGCCAGCCGCAGCAGGTACCGCGGCAGGGGGTTGCGCTGGAACGGCGCCGCGAGCAGCACGGCCAGCGTGAGGAAGAACGGGAACACCAGCACGTAGAGCCACGACCGCTTGGTGTCCACGACGACCATCGGCTGCCGGGTGTCGACGGCGTTCTGCAGCATGCGCGCGGCCAGCGCGGGCGGGAAGTGGTGGAAGGCGCCGTAGATCGTCCGCGTCCCTTCGAGACGGCAATCGGTGGCGTCGACGGACGTGGGCACGTGGTCCACCGAGCAGCACGGGTCGGGCAGCCGACGTCGGTTCCGCGCGGCGACGCGCTCGAACGCGGGCACGTTCGGCACCAGGTCCGTCAGCGTGACCTGCGTGTGGACGCCCTGCGCGTGCAGCCGCCGCTGGATCAGCGGCACCGGTCCGCCCGAACCGGCGCAGAGGTCGACGATCCGGTGGTCCGCGCCCGACCGCAACGCCAGAGCCAGCGGCCGCGAGTACTCGCGCGCGGCGTCCGTCAGCCGGTAGATCGTCATGATCGACTCGGTGTGCAGGGTCCGCAGCACGGGCGGGGTGCCGTCGAGGTCGTGCAGCTCGAAGAAGTCGATCCGCGGAAGCGATTCCATGGACCTACGCCTACCGTGCCCGAGGCCCCATGCGAAAGGGCTCCACTTCCCGGAGGAGGTGGAGCCCTTTGCAGAAGCTGGAAGCGCTACGAGCGAGATCAGCCCTCGAGGGAGTTCGCGCGCAGGGCCATCGCCGACTTCTTGTTGGCGGCCTGGTTGGCGTGGATGACGCCCTTGGTGGCGGCCTTGTCGAGCTTGCGGGACGCGTCCTGCAGCAGCTCCAGGGCCTTCGCCTTGTCACCGGCCTCGGCAGCCTCGCGGAACTTGCGGATGGCCGTCTTCAGGGACGACTTGACCGACTTGTTGCGAAGGCGAGCCTTCTCGTTGGTCTTGATCCGCTTGAGCTGGGACTTGATGTTCGCCATGCGACATCACCCTTCTTGTCGAAACCGGAGTTCGTGACGCGCTATGTCGGCACCGGCCACAAGGGCCAGGTCTCCTCCACGGCGGAGAGCCGCGCGTTCACGACGACGAAGGATATCAGGCCAGCTCAGCGCACCGTGAAGGTGGCCTTCTCGGCACCGACCACCGCCTCGTAGCCACCTCGGGCGACCTCACGGCGCCCGTCACCGTCCACGTCGCCGACGGTCAGGGCCAGCTGCGAGAGCTTGAACGACACCTCGACCTGCTTCGACTGCCCCGCAGCGAGTTCCACGCGGGTGAAGCCCACCAGGCGGGCGTCCGGGGTCAGCACCGGTGAGGCCGGCTGGCGCACGTAGACCGGCACCACCGCGGTGCCCGCACGCGCACCGGTGTTCGCCACCGTGAACTTCACCACGCCGTCACGACGATCGACGGACACCGTGGTCCCCGAGGTCGTGAACGACGTGTACGACAGTCCGTGCCCGAACGCGTAGAGCGGGTCGTACTTCGCACCCGCCGAGGTGTTCGCACCTGGCAGCTGGTCGTAGGTCAGCGTCGGGTCGCCCAGCGCCTTCGGCCACGAGATCGGCAGCTTGCCGCCCGGGTTGACCGCGCCGAACAGCACGTCGGCGATCGCCCGGCCGCCCTCGCTGCCCGGCAACCAGCCCGCGACCAGCGCGTTCGCGTCGGCCGCCGCACCGAGCACCTGCGGACGAGCGGTGAGCAGCACCACGACCACCGGCTTGCCGGTCGCCTGCACCGCGTCCACCCACGCCTGCTGCTCGGCCGTGAGCACCGGGTTCTCCGTGTCGGCGGGACCCTCCGCGCCGGGCTTCTCGCCCAGCACGACGACGACCGCGTCCGCGCCGTCCGCCTCGGCCACCGCCGCGGCCTGAGTCGGGGCGTGCACGACGGACGCACCGGGAACGGCCTCGCGAACACCGGTCAGCACGGTCGCGGTCGGCGGCAACGGCGAGTCGTCCGGCACGCCCTGCCACTCGACGGTCCAGCCACCGAGCTGACGGCGCACGTCGTCCGCCGTCTCACCGGTCACGACGATCTTCTTGGCTGCGGAGGACAACGGCAGCACGCCGTCGTTCTTCAGCAGCACGGTGCCCTCGGCCGCCGCCTGGCGAGCCAGCGAGCGGTCCGCGTTCACCACGTTGCCGTCGGCCTTGGCCGGGTCGACGTAGGGCTTCTCGAACAGCCCGAGGTCGAACTTGAGCTTCAGCACCCGCCGCACGGCCTGGTCGATCCGCCCGCGCGACACCGAACCGTCGCGCACGTTCGCCAGCAGCAACGACGTGAACTCGGCCGCGTTCGACGGCTCCATCGCCATGTCCACACCGGCGTTGACGCTCATGGCGATCGCCGTCTTGTAGTCGGGCGCGACCTTGTGCCGGTCCACCAGGTACTTCATGTCCTGCCAGTCCGAGACCGCGACACCCTTGAAGCCCATGCGGTCGCGCAGCTGCGTCTGCAGCATGTACTTCGACGCGTGCACCGGCACGCCGTTGAGCGAGCCGGAGTTGATCATCACGGTCTTCACGCCCGCGTCGAACTGCGCCTGGAACGACGGCAGCACGAGGTCCTGCAGCTGCCTGATCGGGACCTGCGCCGCCGCGCGGTCGTGCCCGTTCGCCGGCGCCGAGTACCCGGCGAAGTGCTTCGCCGTCGCGGTCAGCTGCGCGGTGTCGTCCACCCTGGCCTGCTGCCCGCGCACGTTCGCCGCCGCCAGCTGCCCGGACAGGAACGGGTCCTCGCTGTAGGTCTCGTAGTAACGGCCCCAGCGCGTGTCCCGCGCGATGTCGGACACCGGGGCGAAGTTCCAGAAGACACCGGTGGCGCGCAACGCCTTCGACGCCGACACCCCGATCTTCTCCTGCAGCCCGGGGTCCCACGTCGCACCGAGCCCGATCTGGTGCGGGAACATCGTCGCGGAGATGACGTTGTTGTGCCCGTGCACGCCGTCCGAGCCGTAGATGATCGGGATCTTCAACCTGTTGTTCTCCAACGCATAGCGCTGGATCGCGTTGTTCATCTCGGCCCACGCCCTGGGCGTGTTGTCGAGCGGCGCGTCACCACCGCCGGACAGGATCGAGCCCACGTGCGCGTCCGCCAGCACCGCCTTCAGGCAGGAGTCGACCAACGGCCCGTTGACGTTGTTGCAGTCACCGCGCAGCTTCCCGACGCGGATCTGGGCCATCTGCCCGATCTTCTCCTCGAGCGTCATCCTGCGCAGCAGGTCCTCGACCCGCCGCTCGGCTGACGCCCGACTGTCCAAATAGATCTCTCTACCCGCTGCGAGACCGCCCGCCGGTGTCAGCGACGCGATCACCACAGCCACGCCCAGCACGCCGAGACCGGCGCGTTTGCGGGAGAACAAAGTCAAGACTCCTCCACGTTCCCGGTGCGCCCGCCGCACACGATCGCGTGGAGGAGTCAGCCAGCACACCCCCGAACGGCTGAACTCAATGACAGCGTTTTCATGCTGGTGAAACGCCTGTTCAGCCGCCCAGGATCGTGCGCGTCAGCAACTGTTTTTCGTCCGTCATCTCAGCCAACGCGGCCGAGATCGTCGGTTCGTCGAGCCGGACGCGCTCGATGCCGGGCTGCTCGTCCAACGCGAGCAGCGTCGCCCGCCGCACGAGCTCCTTCACGAACGACGCCGTGACGCCCTCGCTCGCCGCCACGATGGCCGAGGCGTCCGGAAGATCGAGATCCGTGCGGGACGCGTAGAGCCGCAGCAACCGTTCGCGGGCCTCCGCGTCGGGTAACGGCACGTGCGTGGCGAGGTCGATCCGGCCGGGCCGCTGGGCGAGGGCCTGCTCCATCACGTCCACGCGGTTCGTGGTGAGCACGAACGTCACGTCCGCCTCGGAACCGACGCCGTCCATCTCGTTCAGCAGCTCGAACAGCGCCGGGTTGCCGAACTCGGTGTGCCGCCGGTCCTCCGCGATCAGGTCGACGTCCTCGACGACCACCACTGACGGCGCGAGCTTCCGCGCCATCGACGTCGCCACCTTCAGGAGCTTGAACATCGCGACGCCGCTCAGCACGATCACCGTCGTGGACTCCAGCCGTCCCATCAGGTACCGGATCGTGTGCGTCTTGCCGGTGCCGGGCGGGCCGTGAAGCAGCAGTCCGCGTTTCAGATGCTGTCCGTGTGCTCTCAGCCGTGCGCTTTGTTCTGCCGTGCGCACGACATGGCGTTCGATGGCGTCGAGCACGCCCTCTGGCAGAACGACGTCCTCGGGCCGCAACGACGGTCTTGGCAGGAAGGTGAGGAGCTGGTTGCGCCGGTGCTCGCTGAGGCCGAACGCCATCACCTTGCCCTGGAACAGGTTGTGGCGGGCGATGTGTCCTTCGACCGCCTCGCGGGTGGCCGTCGCTGTCTCTCGCGACCCCGCCAGCACCTGCAGCGAACATTGGGAGTCGCAGTCCTCGCCTGGACCCTGCAGCGCGATCACCACCGGTTCGCCGTCCGGTGACCGGGAGAGGACCAGCCCGAGCTGCACCGCCTCGACCGCGGTGTCCGGGCCGGTGGCCACCGTCGCGTAGTCGACGGGACCGAGCCCGAAGCTGCCGTCGTGGACCGCCCCGCTCAACATGTCCACGAGGTACTGGAACGCGCGCTTCCCCGCTATGCCGAACCACTCCGATCCCGGGGAGTGCTCGGCGACGTACGTCTCGATCCCGCGGTGGACGTTGACGTGTTCCCAGGCCATGAACTTGGCCGTGACCGTGGGAACCTGTGCCATCGGAATGCCTATGTGCCCGGAGACCTTCCGGACCAGCGTCGACTCCGCGCCGTCGGAGACCAGTTTCCTGGCCTCCTCCAACAACCCCTGCAGAGCCGACGCGAGCGATCGTGCGTCAGATGTGTGGAGATCCGTCATCGATTCCACCGTACGCACTAACCCTCTGGTCCGGCCTCGGTGTTCTCCTCGGGATCCTTCGGTGGCCTGCCCCGACGCGGCATCTTCTTTGCCTCATTGGGCAACCGGCCCGCCTCCGCCAGCGCACGCCGCAGCAGGAACTCGATCTGCGCGTTGGTGCTGCGCAGCTCGTCGTTCGCCCACCTGCTCAACGCGTCGTGCACCGCCGGGTCCAGCCTGAGCAGAACGCTTTTGCGCTCAGCCATCAGGTGTAAAGCGATCCCGCGTTCACCACGGGCTGGGTGGATCGGTCACCGCACAGGACGACGAGCAGGTTCGAGACCATCGCCGCCTTGCGCTCCTCGTCGAGGTCGACGACGTCGTGCTCGGCGAGCCGCTCCAACGCGAGCTCGACCATGCCGACGGCGCCTTCCACGATCCGCGTCCGTGCCGCCACGACCGCGCCGGCCTGCTGCCGCTGCAACATGGCGTGGGCGATCTCCGGCGCGTACGCGAGGTGGGTGAGCCGCGACTCGATCACCTTCACGCCGGCGGACTGCACGCGTGCCGAGATCTCGATCGCGAGCGTCTCGGTGATCTCGTCCGCGTTCTCCCGCAGCGACAGACCGGTCTCCTCGTGGTTGTCGTACGGGTAGCTGTTCGCGATGTGCCGCACCGCGGTCTCGGTCTGGATGCCGACGAACCGCACGAAGTCGTCGACCTCGAACCGTGCGCGCGCAGTGTCCTCGACCTGCCACACGACCACGGCCGCGATCTCGATCGGGTTGCCGTCCGCGTCGTTGACCTTGAGAGTCGCCGTCTCGTGGTTGCGGATCCTGGTCGAGATCTTCTCCCGCGTGGTGAACGGGTTCGCCCACCGCAGACCGTCCGTGCGCACCGTGCCCACGTAACGGCCGAGGAACTGCAGCACCCGCACCTCACCCGGCGCGACGGTGAAGAGCCCCTTCCAGACCAGCGATCCCGCCAGGAACAGCAGGACCATCATCACGATGATCGCGCCGGCCGGGTCACCGCCGTCGGCCGCCGTGCCGATGACGCCGTCGACCAGCAGCCACACGCCCACCGCGTACACCGCCAATCCTGCGAAGAACATCGGCAGACCCGACAAGTCCCGTGCGCGCTTCTCCCGCACCACCGGTGCAGGCATCTGCACCGTCGTCTCCACTGTCGCGCTCATCCGAACCCCCTGTCGAAGTACTATCTAAGTGATATCACTTTTCCGGGGTGACCGCCAGTTACGCTGGATCGCATGAGGGCGAAGAAGCAGCGCGTGGCGGCGTACGGGGTCTGCATCAACGAGCGCGACGAGATCCTGCTGGCGCGCTGGCTTGGCCCAAAGGGCAAACGTTGGATCCTGCCCGGAGGCGGCATCGACCACGGCGAGCACCCGTACGACGGGGTCGTCCGGGAGATCGAGGAGGAGACCGGCTACCTCGCGGAGGTGGTCCGCCTGCTCGGCATCGACTCCGAGCTCCGGGAAGAGCCCGACCGCGACTACCACGCGCTTCGCATCATGTACGAGGTGCGGATCGCCGGCGGCGAGCTGCGCAACGAGGTGGGCGGCACGACCGACCTCGCCCAGTGGTTCCCCCTCGCAGACATCGGACAACTGGAGCGGGTGCCGTCGCTCGATACGGCACTTGGTTTGTACCGAACTACCCCACCTGCCGGAATCTTGCGCTAGCTTGGATCTACCGCCGCCGCGGACCCAACATCGGAGTTGGCGAATGATCCGATCACTGGCCGCAGTCGGCGCGGCCGCCCTGCTGTCGTCCCTCGTCCAAGTGCCTGCCTTCGCTGCCGTCGTCGGCGTGTCGGACGTGTCCTCCTTGCAGGCCGCGCTCGACACCGCGCGACCCGGTCAGCGAATCGTGCTGGCCGACGGCGTGCACGCTCCCGCCGAGCCCATCAAGATCACCACGCCGGGCGTCACCGTCGCCGCGAAGAACGTCGGTCGCACGGTGTTCACGCGGGGCGGCTTCGAACTAGGGGCCGTTCGAGACGTGACGATCGAAGGCTTCGTCTTCAACGGGAGCAGCACGCTCTCTGTCCCGGTGGAGGCGCAGGCCACGCGCATCACCCGGAACACGTACAACGGGAACAAGGACGGCGCCTCGCTCTCCGTCAGCGCCGACGACGTCCAGATCGACCACAACACGTTCTCGAACCGCAGCAACGAGGGCGTCTACCTGCAGATCACCGGTCCGGGCAGTGAGATCGCCAAACGGACCTGGGTGCACCACAACTACTTCTACAACCACAGCTTCACCGGAGCGAACGGCGGCGAGTCGATCCGGCTCGGGTACAGCCACAAGCAGTCGAAGTCGGCGTACGCGGTCATCGAGCACAACCTGTTCGAGAAGGCGAACGGCGACCCGGAGGCGATCTCCGTGAAGGCCTCCGACAACACGGTCCGCTTCAACACGATCCGCGACAGCAAGGGCTACATCGTCCTTCGTCACGGCAACCGCACCACCGTCGAGGGCAACCTGCTGTTCGGCAGTGGCATCCGGTTCCACGGGAACGACCACAAGGTGTTCAACAACTACGTGCAGAACACCGGGGACCGGGCGATCGTGTTCGGCAAGGGCTCGGAGACGGACAGCGGCCCGTCCTCCACGTCGCACGACCGTCCCGACCGCGTGACGGTCGCGTTCAACACCCTCGTCGGCACGGGCGCCGTGGTCGACAGCGACACCGGTACTTATGCACCCAAGGACTGCGTGCTCGCGAACAACGTCATCCAGGGCTCGTCGTCGAAGCTGATCGACATGATGAGCGGCTCGACCGTGAAGTACGAGGGCAACATCGTGTGGGGCGGCACCGCCGGCATCCCGTCCGGGTACAGGTCGGTGGACCCGAAGCTGGTGCGCGACTCGAACGGTCTGTTGCGTCTCGCCTCCGGAAGCCCGGCGGTCGACACCTCGGCCGGCACCTACTCCTATGTGACGCGTGACTTCGACCTGCAGTCGCGCTCGGGCAAGCCCGATGTCGGGGCCGATGAGTACAACTCTTCTGCGGTGAGGAAGCCGCTGACGAAGGCCGACGTCGGGGTCTCCGCACCCTGACGAACGCATTTGTCCTGGTGATCGCACGTTTCGCGGTCACCAGGACCCCCCGATTTGGAGATCGAAACAGCCCCGTGTAATGTTCTCCATGTCAGAGCGACACGGGCCGGAAAGACAGACCGGAACGAGCCTGGCAAAAACCGGAGAGATAAAGCCTCCTAGAGGCCGATTTGACACCGGCGAGCAAGACCAAATAAGCTTCAGCAACACAAGCCCCGGAAGTAAGTCAGCGAAAAGCTGATGTGACTGCGGTGTGCGCGTGTTCTTTGAGAACTCAACAGCGTGCCGAAACACAGCCAGTAATATATGAATTACCTCCTCGTCGAGGTAGTTCCTTTGAGGCAAGACTAGATTGATGCCAGACATATTCCGTCTGGAGCGATCAAACACAATCCTTAT
>NZ_QQAU01000015.1:0-264279 GCF_003350445.1 Lentzea flaviverrucosa | reverse complement strand
GCGACGCGCGCGGCGGCGTTGGCCGGCTTCGTCGGCGTGGTGATGGCACTCATGACTTCCGCTCCCAGAACGCCGGACCCACAGCCTCGATGAAGTCGCTGCGGGCTACCAAGTATCCGTCTTCGTCCACAGTGATCGGAAGCTGCGGAAGGGGACGGGTTGCCGGACCGAACCGCGGCTTGGCGTATTCGAAGACGTCGAACTGCGACTGGTGGCACGGGCAGAGCAGCAGACCGGTCTGCTGCTCGAAGAGCGACGTCGGGCAACCGAGGTGCGTGCAGATCTTCGAGTACGCGTACAGGTCACCGTAATTGAAGTCTTCCTGGCCTGCACGCTTGGTGACCGCCTGGTTCGGGCGCAGGCGGATGAGCATCACCGGCGCGTCGGCCCGCTTGAGGGCGGCGACCAGGGCGTGCTCGTCCTCGCGCTCGGACTCCCGGAACGGGAACACCGTCTCGAAACCGCCCGGCTCGACGTCCTCGGGACGCACCAGGGAGACCTCGTGGAAGTTGCCGGTGTGGCGGCGCAGGTAGACCTTCTCGCCCTTTTCGGCCTTCCAGCCGGTGTGCCACAGCGAGTTCTTGGTCTCGCTGTCCGAGTGCGGGTTCTTGATGAGCGCGCCCAGCGGAACGGCGGTGACGCCGAGACCCAGCACGCCGGCGCCGAGGCCCGCGGTGCGCTTGATCAGGCTGCGGCGGCCGATGCCGCTGCGCTCACCCGCGTCGGCGAGCTCGGCGACCAGCGTGGCGCGGTCGACCTGGGCCGACGGGCCGTCGTGGCGCTGCTGCACCGCGAGCTCGTCCGGGATGAACTTCTTGGTGTAGAGCAGCGCTCCAACACCCAGGCCCGTCACCGACAGACCCAGGAACAGGCCGATCAGCGGGTTGTACAGCATGTGCAGCAGGTGGCCCTCGGCGTTCGAGGGGGACTCGTACTGCCACGGCCAGAACAGGAACACGCCGAGGAAGGCGAGGCCCGCCACCGCGGAGATCACGAACCACAGCGCGACCGCGCGCTGGGCGCGGCGCTCGGCACGGGTGCCGGGGACCGGGAACTTCTCCTCGTAGTGGACGAGCTCGACGCCGTCCATCTTCGTGCCGAGCTTGACGAGGTCGTCCCGGCTCATCTCCGCGAGCTCTGCCTCGCTGGGCAGCTCGATCGGCTTGTCGCCGCTCATGCCTTGGCTCCGATCCAGAGGGTCACGCCGATGAGCGCGGCGATGCCCACGATGAACGCGATCAAGCCCTCGGAAACGGGTCCGAACCCGCCCAGGGGGTTACCTCCGGAGTTGTTGTTCCCGTCGGTGACCGACTTGACGTACGCGATGATGTCTTTCTTCTCTTCCGGCGTGAGCTGGCGCTCGCCGAACTTCGGCATGTTCTGCGGGCCGCTCAGCATCGCCGTGTAGATCTGCTCCTCGGACACGCCGTCGAGCGCCGGCGCGAACTTGCCGGACGACAGCGCGCCACCACGACCCGTGAAGTTGTGGCAGCTGGAACAGTTCAGGCGGAACAGCTCGCCGCCGCGGGCGGGGTTGTCGCCGCGCAGGCCCTCACCGGTTTCGGAGGGCTTCTTCGGACCCTCGCCACCGCTGGCGTCGATGTAGGCCATCAGCGCGTTGATCTCCTCGGGGGAGAGCTTCGCGGGCTTGCGGATGGCCTGTGCCTCCTGCCGCGCCATGGGCATGCGGCCGGAGGAAGTCTGGAAGTAGACCGCGGCGTCGCCGACGCCGATCAGGCTCGGCCCGCGGTCCTTCACGCCCTCGAGGGACTTGCCGTGGCAGCTCTGGCAGGTGTTGAGGTAGATCTGCTCGCCCTGGCGCACCAGGGCGTCCTGCTGCTGCGCCTGGGCGGTCTGCGCCTGGGGCGCGAAGGCGGCGAACAGCATGCCGGCGCTCAGCAGGCCGAAGCCCAGTGCGAGCAGTCCGGCGACCCGGCGGCGCAGCTTGGTGCGGGCGCCGCGGGGGCGTTTCGTCGTGGTGGTCATGGTGTGCGGCAACCCTTGCTGTCAGTTCGGGAGCTCGTGGCTGGGGAGCAGGTCAGGGCACGATGTAGATGATGGCGAACAGCCCGATCCACACGACGTCGACGAAGTGCCAGTAGTACGACACGACGATCGCGGAGGTGGCCTGTGCCGGCGTGAACTTGCTGAGCTTCGTCCGGATCAACAGGTAGACGAACGCGATCAGACCGCCGATGACGTGCAAGCCGTGGAAGCCGGTCGTCAGGTAGAAGACCGTGCCGTAAGCCGAGGACGGGATCGTGGTGCCGCTCTCGACCAGCTCGATGTACTCGCCTGCCTGCCCGCCGACGAAGATCGCGCCCATGATCAGGGTCACGATGTACCAGCGACGCAAACCGAAGACGTCACCTCGCTCCGCCGCGAACACGCCCCACTGACAGGTGAAGGACGACGCGACCAGGATGATCGTGAAGACCGACGCGTAGGGGATGTTCAGGTGCGTGGGAGGTGGAGGCCATGGCCCCTCGTTCTGGGCCTTCACCGTGAAGAACATGGCGAAGAGGCCAGCGAAGAACATGAGCTCGCTGGACAGCCAGACGATCGTGCCGACGCTGACCATGTTCGGGCGGTTCAGCGAGTGCACGCGCTGGCCGATTGAAGGCGCTGCCGTGGTCACGAGCAGCATTATTGCCTGCGCTATTTCCGTCCGCCCATCGGGTCCTGGGCAGATCATGGGTCGGCTGGGTCACACGCAGGGTCATCGCGAGGAGATCAACGAATGGGCTTGCTGAGCCGATTGCGGGACTTGCTGCACCGACAGGACGAGCCGGCGCTGTCGGTGGACGACCCGGCGCTCGTCGTCGTGGTCGAGGCGTTCGACATCGCGGAGGCCGATTCGGCCGCTCTGGCGCGTTCCCCGCAGTGGCGCGCGGACGAGCTCGCGGTGCTGCGGCACCACGTGCGCATCCCCGCTGAACAGGTAGAACGTGCGCGCGAACTGCTCACGCCGGACGGCTGGGTCCTGGTGGCCGGTGAGATATCGCATATCAGCCGGGTGCAGAAGCTGGACGCGTTGCACTGCGCCCAGGAGCGGTCGCGGATGGCCTCGCTGGCGCAACGGCTCGGCGGTGAGGCCCTGGGGTGGGACGCCCTGCAGAAGGCACCCGAACCGGCCCGATAGCATCACGGCGACCTTGGTCACTTTCTTCAGGGACCGCAGTCGGCAGTCGCAGCGGAGGATCCAGAGATGAGCACGCAGACCACGAAGATCCTGGTGTTCAGCCACCGGCCCGAGGTGCGTGAGACGATCATCACTGCGGTCGGCCGCCGCCCGGCGCCGGACCTCGCGCGCGTCGACTACGTCGAGGCCGCGACGATCGCGGACGTCCTCTACGAGGCGGACGCCGGCACCGTCGACCTGCTGATCCTCGACGGCGAGGCGCAGCCGACCGGGGGCATGGGCCTGTCCCGCCAGCTCAAGGACGAGATCACCAACTGCCCGCCGGTCGTCGTCGCGGTGCGCCGCAAGGACGACAGGTGGCTCGCGACCTGGTCGCAGGCGGACGCGGTGCTGGTGCACCCGCTCGACCCGCTGGCCGCCGCCGAGACCGTGGCCGAGGTGCTGCGGGGCTCGGCAGTGCCCGTCGTCAAGGGCTGATCGGCCATGAGCCAGCGCACCTGGCCCTCGCTGCTCAACCGCCTGCTCGACGGCGTCGACCTCACCGCGGACGACACCGCCTGGGGCATGGACCAGGTGATGTCGGGCGAGGCGACCTCGGCGCAGATCGCGGCGTTCATCGTCGCGTTGCGCGCCAAGGGTGAGACGCCGGAGGAGGTCGACGGCCTCGCGACGATGATGCTCGAGCACGCGAACCGGTTCACGGTGGACGTGCGGGCGACCGACATCGTGGGCACCGGAGGCGATCATTCCGGTTCGGTGAACATTTCGACGATGGCCGCGATCATCACGGCCGCCGCGGGTGTGCCCGTGGTCAAGCACGGCAACCGCGCGGCGTCGTCGCAGTGCGGCACGGCGGACGTGCTGGAGGCGCTGGGCGTCGCGATCGACCTGCCCGCGGACGGCGTGCGGGAGACCGTGCGCGAGCTGGCCATCGGTTTCTGCTTCGCGCCGGTGTTCCACCCCGGCTTCCGGCACGCGGGCCCGGTGCGGCGCGAGATCGGCATCCCGACGTCGTTCAACCTGCTCGGCCCGCTGACGAACCCCGCGCAGCCCACGGTCGGCCTGATCGGCTGCGCACGGGCGTCGGCGGCGCCGTTGATCGCCGGCGTGTTCGCGCGCCGCCGCAACACCGCGCTGGTGGTGCGGGGTGACGACGGCCTCGACGAGATCACCACGACCACGACGACGTCCGCGTGGCTCGCGCAGGACGGCGTGGTGCGCACGGAGACCATCGACCCGGCGGTGCTCGGCGTGAAGCCCGCCCGCGAGGAGGACCTGAAGGGTGGCGACTCGTCGGTCAACGCCCAGGTGGTCCGCGACCTCGTGGCCGGCAAGACGGGGTCTGTGCGGGACGCGGTGCTCGTGAACGCCGCGGGCGCCATCGCGGCGCACGGCGGGTTCTCCGACGACCTGCACGCCGACCTGACGGCCTCGCTGGGCCGCGCGGCGGACGCCATCGACTCGGGCAGGGCGGCGACGCTGCTGAACCGGTGGGTGGAGCTCTCCCAGGCTCTGAAGGGCTAGGCGGTGTCTGACAATTCGTTCGGTGAGAGGCGCGGGCGAGCGATCCGCGGACGGTGTCGCCGCGACGGCCTCATACCGGGCGTATTCGGGCGTTGCGGCGGCGCCGTCCGCGGATCCCTCGGCCGCCACTATCGCCCGACGGAATTGTCAGACACCGCCTAGAACGTGGTTGCGGTCACGCGTCGTCGCCGACGCGTGACCCTGCTCGCACGGCCGCCGCATCGGCGTAGTCCGAGCGAGTGATGGGCCCGAGATGCGCGCCACGTGGTAACGCCGTGGCAATCGCCACCTGGAATGCTGGGGACATGGCCCTCCTCTACCCGGTGATGAAGCACGTCGTCGCGCGCACTGCCCGTCTCGTCTACCGCCCTGTGGTGGACGGTCTGGAGAACATCCCCACCGACGGCCCCGTCATCCTGGCGGCCAACCACCTCAGCTTCATCGACAGCGTGGTCATCCCGATGGTCGTGCCGCGCCGCGTGTCTTTCCTCGCGAAGGCGGAGTACTTCACGGGCACCGGCCTGAAGGGCTCGCTGTCGCGCCGGTTCTTCTCCTCGCTCGGCCACGTGCCGGTGCACCGCGGCAGCGGCCGTGACGCCCGCGCCGCGCTCGACACGGCCGCCGAGATCCTGGCCCGCGGGGACGCCTTCGCCATCTACCCCGAGGGCACCCGCTCGCTCGACGGCAGGCTGCACCGCGGCCGCACGGGCGTGGCGCGCATGGCGCTCGAGTCCGGTGCCCCGGTCATCCCGGTCGGCATCATCGGCACCGACAAGGTGCAGCCGGTCGGCAGCAGGTTCCCGAAGATCGTCCCCGTGACGGTCCGCTTCGGTGAGCCGCTCGACTTCAGCCGTTACGACGGCATGCAGGACTCGCTGCCGGTGCTGCGCAGCGTCACCGACGAGATCATCTACCGCATCCTCGACCTGAGCGGCCAGGAGTACGTCGACGCGTACCAGAAGACCCCGGTCGCCGCGGCGGCGTAAGCCCCGCGCAAGACCTGCGAAGGCCCCTTCCCGCGACGACGGGAAGGGGCCTTTCTCGTGCGACGTGTCACGTGCTGGGCGTCGGTTTCGGAGACGACGAAGGCCCCCTCCGCAGCGGAGGGGGCCTCGGTCGTGCTGCATCAGTCGTGGTTCGGACCGGTGTGGTACTCGAACACCAGGCCACCGACCGCGACCAGCACCAGGACGATGGCGATCACGAGCAGCCACACGTGCCAGAACGCCACCGCGACACCCGTGGTCGCCGCCGCGGCGGCCAGACCGACCGGCCAGTACGAGCCGGGGCTGAAGAAGCCCAGCTCACCGGCGCCGTCGGACACCTCGGCGTCGGGGTTGTCCTCCGGCCGCACCTCGATGCGGCGGGCGACGAACCGGAAGTAGGTGCCGGTGATGAGGGCCAGGCCGCCGGTCAGCGCGAGCGCCACCGTGCCGGTGGGCTCGACGTGGCCGGTCGCCAGGTGCGTCCAGTAGCCGTAGACGACGGCCATCAGGAACGAGAAGGCCATCACCAGGTCGAATACGCGAGCTTCGATCTTCATCGCGGGGCGTGTCCCTACTTCTGGCCCGCGCCGGAGGCCTCGCGGGCCGTCCGGTCGGTGTTGAACGGGGTCGTCGTCGTGGCCAGCGGTGAGCACCACTCGTCACAGTTCACCTGAGAGAGGGCTTCGGCCGTGGTGTACGGCTTGCCCGTCTTCTCGTTGACCTGCTTGCGCAGCTCGATGTACTTCTCGAAGTCGGCTTCCTCGAGAGCGCGGACCTCGAAGTTCATCACCGCGTGGTACGAACCGCAGAGTTCGGCGCAACGACCGACGAACGCACCGGGACGGTCGATCTGGTCGATCTGGAAGACGTTGTCCTGGTTGTTCTTCTTCGGCTCCGGGAAGACGTCCCGCTTGAAGTGGAACTCCGGCACGAAGAACGAGTGGATGACGTCCGTCGAGCGCAGCGTGAACTGGATGCGCTTGCCGGCCGGCAGCACCATGACCGGGACCTCGCCCGAGGTGCCGACCGTGCTGACGACGTTGCCCTCTTCGGTCTTGTGGTCCGGGTACTGGAACTCCCAGTTCCACTGGAACGCGATCACGTCGACATTCACGTCGGGCTTGCCCGACTTGTCCGTGACGTAGTTCTGCGTCACGGCGGTGAAGTAGAACAACACCGCCACGATCACCGTCGGCACGACGATGAGCACGATCTCCAGCGGGAGGTTGTACGCCGTCTGACGCGGCAGTTCCTCCGACTTCTTGCGGTGGAACGCCACCGACCACAGGATCAGACCCCACACGATGACGCCGACGACGAGCGCGGCGATCACGGACCAGGTCCAGAGCTCGCGCATCGCCTCGGCCTGCGGCGTGACGGCCTTCGGCCATCCGAAGCGCAGCACCTCGTCCGTGGAGCAACCGGTGGCCCCGATGCCGACCAGGCTCACAAGCCCAGCGGTCTTCACCAGCCGGGATGCCCTGGTGCCCTCCTTCAGGCCCACTGCTCGCCCGCCTCCTCGTTCCATGCCAACGGATCAAGCGGGAGCGTAGCCCAGCGCAACCGCGCTCACCCCTTGGGGGCACCGCCGCTGCGGTGCAGTTTCGGTCACACAGAGCCCCTTCGGCATACTGGGGACTTCCCCGTGGTCTTCCCCTTCATGTCTTTTGAGAGGTGCGAGAGCCTTGTGCGGCCTGGCAGGACTTGTATGCCCTAGCGAGAACGAGGCCGAGAACGCGCGCCCGGCCGTGGAGGCTGCGCTGCGCTGCATGCGGCACCGCGGACCGGACGAGAGCGGCACCAGGCGGGTCGACGAGGTCGTGTTCGGCTTCAACCGGCTCGCGATCATCGACATCGAGCACTCCCACCAGCCGTTGACCTGGGGTCCGGCGGAGTCGCCGAGCCGGTACACGATCAACTTCAACGGCGAGGTCTACAACTACCTGGAACTGCGGGCCGAGCTCACCGAGAAGCACGGCGCGGTGTTCCACACCGACGGCGACACCGAGACCATCGTCGCCGCGTACCACTACTACGGGCCCGCGGCGATCACGAAGCTGCGCGGCATGTTCGCGTTCATGATCTGGGACTCCGAGCGCGAGATCGTGTTCGGCGGCCGCGACCCGTTCGGCATCAAGCCGCTGTACTGGGCGCAGGGTCAGAGCGGTGTCGCGTTCTCCAGCGAGAAGAAGATCCTGCTGGAGCTGGCGCCGTCCATCGGCATCGCGCCGAAGATGAACGTCAAGGGGCTGCAGCACTACCTCACGCTGCAGTACGTGCCGGAGCCCGCCTCGCTGCACGACCACATCCACCGCGTCGAGTCCGGCCACTCGTTCACGCTGGTACCGGGTGAGGCGCCGAAGTTCGAGCGCTACTTCCCGGCGGAGTTCAAGATCCGCACGGTCCGCAGCGAGGCCGAGGCGAACGCGCTGTACGACGAGATCACCGCCGCGCTGCGCGACTCGGTCGCCAAGCACATGCGCGCGGACGTGACGGTCGGCTCGTTCCTGTCGGGCGGCATCGACTCCACCGTGGTCGCGGCGCTGGCCAAGGAGCACAACCCGGACCTGATCACGTTCACCACCGGGTTCGAGCGCCAGGGCTTCTCCGAGGTCGACGTGGCCGCGGAGTCGGCGGCGCTGATCGGCGTGAAGCACGTGGTCCGCACGGTGAGCGCGCAGGAGATGATGGACTCCCTGCCGCTGATCACCTGGTACCTCGACGACCCGGTGGCCGACCCGGCGCTGGTGCCGTTGTGGTTCATCGCCCGCGAGGCGCGCCAGCACGTGAAGGTCGTGCTGTCCGGTGAGGGCGCGGACGAGCTGTTCGGCGGGTACACGATCTACCGCGAGCCGTTGTCGCTGGCGGGGTTCGAGAAGGTGCCGGGCGCGCTGCGCAAGGCCATGGGCAAGGTCTCGACGAAGATCCCGCACGGCGTGCGAGGCAAGGACCTGTTGCGCCGTGGCGCTTTGACGCTGGAGGAGCGCTACTACGGCAACGCGCGCATCTTCCTAGACGACCACCTGCGCCAGGTGTTGCGCACGTACGACCCGGCGGTGTCGCACATGGACGCGACGGCCGGGCCGTACCGCGAGTCGCGCAACTGGGACCCGGTCACGCGCATGCAGCACGTCGACCTGTTCACGTGGCTGCGCGGCGACATCCTGGTCAAGGCCGACAAGATGACCATGGCGAACTCGCTGGAGCTGCGGGTCCCGTTCCTCGACCCCGAGGTCTTCAAGATCGCGTCGCAGATCCCGAGTGAGTTGAAGATCACGAAGGACACCACGAAGTTCGCGCTGCGCAAGGCGATCCGCGACATCGTGCCGGCGCACGTGCTCAACCGCCGCAAGCTCGGCTTCCCGGTGCCGATCCGGCACTGGCTCAAGGACGAGATGCACGACTGGGCCGTCGACATCGTGCGCAGGTCGCAGACCGACCAGTACATCGACAAGAACGCGGTGCTGCGGCTGATCGAGGAGCACCGTTCCGGCGTGCTCGACCACAGCCGCCGCATCTGGGCGCTGCTGGTGTTCATGATCTGGCACGGCATCTTCGTCGAGGGCCGCATCCAGCCGGTGGTGCCGGAACCGCACTACCCGGTCAAGCTCTAGGTCCGACGCGTCAGGGCCCCTCCTCGGAGGGGCCCTTTCGTTTTCAGCGACGGCCTTGCGCGCTGCAGATCGCGTACGAGCTGACGACGGTCTCCGGGGACTCCATCAGCTCCAGGTAGCGGTCGAACTCGGCGTCGGTGAGCGGCAGCTTCGCGCGCACCAGGCGTGCGGTCGTGGCGAGCAGGCGGCACCCCGCGGAGCCGCCCTCCCACTCCTGCACGTCGCGGGACCCGCTGACGTCGTTCAGACCGGCGTCGCGCAGGGCCCTCTCGACACGTGCGCCCCACGCCAGCTCGGCTCCGGCGTGGTCGAGCATCGTCAGCAGGGCGTTCTTGACCCGCATGATCAGCTTCGCGTCGTCGGGAGCGGCGGAGAGGACTTCGAGCGGCAGGCAGTCGAACTCTTCGAGGACGAGCCAGCCGCCGGGCCGCAACGCGTCGCGCAGCTTGCGCAGGACGAGGTCGCGGGCGGGGAGGTAGAAGAGCACCAGGCGGGCGTGGACCAGGTCGAACGCGTTGCCGGGCAGGATGCCGGACACCACGTCGTGTTCCAGGACGGTGACGTTGTCGCGTTCCTCGAGCCTGGTGACGTCGATGTCGGTGACCGTCACGTGCCCGGCCGGGGCGACGACGTCGGCCAGCCAGTTCGCCACCGATCCCCCGCCACCTCCCACTTCGAGGCAGCGCCAGCCGTCCGAGACGCCCAGCTGCTCGACGCGGGTGAAGGTGCCCGCGTCGAGCAGTGAGCTCAGCGCGTCGAACTTCGGATCGAGCGACTCACCGGTGTCGCCGAACAGGTACGTCCCCATTGTCCGATCATGGCAGGACGGGAGCGATCTCCTCAGCGGCTTCCGCACCAAACGCGCCACGAATGCGGGCGAGCGCCGCCTCGCGCTCGATCACCCACTCCTGCGTACCGACGGTCTCGAGCACCTCGACCGCGATGAACGAGCCGAGCTGAGCTGCGCGTTCGATGCTCAGGCCCGCGGTGATGCCGGCGAGGAAGCCCGCGCGGAAGCCGTCGCCGACTCCGGTCGGGTCGGTCTTCGCGACCTCGGGGACGGCGGGGACGTGCAGCGCGAAGCCGTCGCGGTCGACGATCTCGACGCCCTTGGCGCCGAGCGTGGTGACGCGCTTGCCGACGCGGGCGAGGACGTCGGCCTCGGTCCAGCCGGTCTTCTGCAGCAGCAGTTCCCACTCGTAGTCGTTGCTGAAGAGGTACTCGGCGCCTTCGACGAACGCGCGAGCCTGCTCGCCGTCCATGCGGGCGAGCTGCTGCGACGGGTCGACGGCGAACCTGTAGCCGCGCTGACGGCACTCGTCGGCGTGCCGGAGCATGGCCGCGGGGTCGTCCGGGCTGATGATGACGAGCTCGAGGTTCTCGACTCGGTCCGCGATCGGCGCGAGCTCGATGTTGCGCGACTCGGCCATCGCACCGGCGTAGAAGGAGGCGATCTGGCACATGTCGTCGTCCGTCGTGCAGACGAACCGCGCGGTGTGCGCGACCTCGGACACGTACACGCCGGACGTGTCGACGCCGTGCCGCTCCAGCCACGAGCGGTAGTCGTCGAAGTCCTTGCCGACGGCACCGACGAGCACCGGCCGCACCCCGAGCACACCGAGGCCGAACGCGATGTTCGCACCGATGCCACCACGACGGACCACGAGGTCGTCGACCAGGAAGCTCAGTGACACGCGGTCGAGACGCTCCGCGACCAGCTGGTCCGCGAAACGACCCGGGAAGTGCATGAGATGGTCGGTCGCGATGCTGCCGCACACGGCTAGGGGCACGTCGGCTCCTCTTTTCTTGTTGCGCTACGTGACAACTCACCCGGACGAGTACCGCGGTGAAGACTACTGTTTGGTAGGGCTACCGCAGGTCAGACCGCCGTCATACGGTCGGGAGGTGACGATCCCAGAGGCGACCACGATGAGTGAACTGATCGAGGACTGCGCGCAGCTCCCCTTCGCTCTGACCCACCCCGAGCACCCCCTTCCCGCCCCGCGCGACGCCGCGCCCTGGCAGGTCGACGAGCGGTGCGCCCACCAGGTCGAAGGCCTCGCCGAATACGGTGTCTAGCGTCGGCTCACGGGTCCGTCCGGGCAATACCTGAAAAATTTTCACGTTCACACGCGGAGAGGCCGCGTTCCCGTCGATGCGGGAACGCGGCCTCTCCGCGTGTTCGCCTTAGTGGAACGAGTCGCCGCAGGCGCAGGACCCGCCGGCGTTCGGGTTGTCGATCGTGAAGCCCTGCTTCTCGATCGTGTCCACGAAGTCGATGACAGCACCCTCGACGTACGGGGCGCTCATGCGGTCGACGGCGACCTTCATGCCGTTGAAGTCGACCATCGCGTCACCGTCGAGCGCGCGCTCGTCGAAGAACAGCTGGTAACGAAGACCAGCGCAACCACCGGGCTGGACGGCGATGCGCAGGTGCATGTCATCGCGGCCCTCCTGGTCGAGCAGCGCCTTGGCCTTGACGGCGGCCGCATCGGTCAGCGTCACGCCGTGGCTGGGCGCCTCAGTGGTCGAAGCGGCATCCTGAGCGGTCGTCATGGCTCTCCTAAGAGGTCCTTTGCGGGCGGTTCACCCATCAACAACACGGGCGTTCCCCGCCTTGTTCCGCTTCCCATGGTCCCACAACGACGGCTCATGTCGCCCTAGGTGTCGACTGTCACGTAGACCACGCTCGAGCGAGCCGATATATCAGCTACACCCTCCAACCGGGTTCTCGCACCTCAGCGCGACCACTGCCGCGCCACGTGCTGCGCCGTTGCGATGAGACTTTTGCGGGCGTCCGCAATCGACTTGTGCACAGAGCCGACGTGCTCGGAGACCGAGTAGGCGGCCTGGACGCCGGCGGCGCCCATCTCACGGCGGCCGACGCTGACCTGGCCCGCGATGGCGATGCACGGGATGCCGCGTTCGGCGGCGCCCCCGGCGACGGCGGTGACGAGCTTGCCGCGCAGCGACTGCCAGTCGAAGCTGCCCTCGCCGGTGATGACGACGTCGGAGTCGTCGAGGGCGGCGTCGAGACCGGTGAGGTCGCGGACCAGGCGCGCGCCCGACGTCATCGTCGCGCCCAGCGAGAGCAGCGCGGCGCCCAGGCCGCCCGCTGCCCCGGCACCCGCCATGTCGGACACGGGCTTCAGGACGTCCATGGCGGCCAGTTTCACTTCGAGGCGTTCGACGGCTTCCGGGGACGCGCCCTTCTGCGGGCCGAACGTGCGCGCGGCGCCGTGCGGGCCGAGGAGCGGGTTCTCCACGTCGGAGGCGGCGACCAGCGCTGTGCCGGTCAGGTCCACACCCGCGTCCGACAACGCGGCGAGCATGCCGGCGCCTCCGTCGGTCGTGCCGGAACCGCCCAGGCCCACCGTTACGACATCGTTGTCAGCCGCCGCTGCCGCGATGAGCTCGCCCACGCCGCGCGTGGTCGCCGTCTCGCAGGTCTGCGGGCGGAGCTCCGCGGGGATCAGGTGGAGACCGCACGCTTCCGCGGACTCGACGTAGGCAACGCGTCGACCGTCGGCGTGCACGCTGAGCCAGCGCGCTTCCACCGGTTCGCCCAGAGGGCCGGTGACGCTGACATGCCGGATGTCGCCGCCCGTGGCGGCGTGCAGCACGTCGACGAAGCCGGGGCCTCCGTCGGCCAGTGGGCGCTCGGCGACGACGTCGCCGGGCTTGGCCTCGCGCCAGCCGGTGGCGATGGCGTCGGCGGCCTCGCGGGCGGTCAGGGTGCCGCCGAAGCAGTCCGGAGCGATGAGTACGCGCACCTCGCGAAAGGTACAGAAGAACCACTGTCCTACCCTGTCGTCGTGAGGTTCCTGCGCCGCAACGCCGCCGACACCGATGCCACGGCCACCGAGTCGACCGACGAGGTCGCCGACTCCACCCGTTCCGCGGGCAAGGGCAGGCCCACGCCCAAGCGGCGTGAGGCGCAGGGCAGGCGTTCCGGGCCCGTGCCCCCTCCTCCCCGCACGCAGCGCGAGGCGTTCAAGCGCATGCGCGGCAACAAGGTGAGCAAGGAAGAGCGCCGTGCCGCGGCCACCGAGCGCCGTCAGCGCATGATGGCGGGCGAGGACAAGTACCTGCTGCCGCGCGACCGCGGTCCGGTGAAGGCGTACATCCGCGACCTCGTCGACTCGCGGCGCAACCTCATGGGCCTGTTCATGCCGCTCGCGATCCTGGTGTTCGTGGCGCTGCTGACGCCGTCGCTGGCCGTGCAGCGGTACGCGACGCTCGCGACGACGTTCATGCTGATCGCGATGGTCATCGAGGGCATCGTGCTCGGCCGCCTCGTCACGCGGAAGGTGCGGGCGAAGTTCCCGACCGAGCCGATCAAGGGCCTGTCGATCGGCTGGTACTCGTTCATCCGCGCGAGCCAGATCCGCAAGCTGCGCGTGCCCAAGCCGCGCGTGAAGCCGGGCGACGCGATCAAGTAGCCGGTGATCGACTAGCGGTGCGCGAGAAGCAGCGCAAGCTCCAGCTGCCGGAGAAGCTGCGGTGGAACCACAACGAGTGGTACCGCCGCTGGCTGCTCCGGCAGTTGCCGTCGCGGGCCGCATCGGCGCTGGACGTCGGCTGCGGCCTCGGTGACCTGGCGCGGCGGATCAGGGCGGACGAGGTCACCGCGATCGACGCCAGCGCCCGCATGATCGAACGGGCGAGCGCCACCACGGACGAGGTCCGATGGGTTCACGGCGATGTGCTCACCCACGACCTCGGGCGGTACGACGTCGTCACCGCCGAGGCGAGCCTGCACCACCTGCCGTTGCGCGAAGGTCTCACCAGGCTCGCCGCGCTGACGAGGCCGGGCGGAACGCTGATCGTCATCGGGCTGTACATGACGGCGAGCCGGGCCGATCGGGCGATGGAGCTGGTGACGTTGCCCGCCAACGCCGTCGTCGGGCTCGCCAAGGCCCTCAACGGCACCGGCGGCACGCCGCACGACGCGGAGATGCCGGTGGTGATGACCGCGCCGACGCTGGACGAGATCCGGGCGGCGGCAGCGGAGATCGTGCCGGGAGCGCGGATCCGCCGGCGCCTGTTCTGGCGGTATTCCATGGTGTGGCACGCTCCCGAAGTTCATTAGCAGCACGAACGATTTCGGTTTAAGCTCCGATGTATGAAGTTCCGTCGACTCGGCCGCAGCGGCCTGTCCATCAGTGAGATCTCGTACGGCAACTGGCTCACGCACGGTTCCCAGGTCGAGGAGGAACAGGCCCACGCCTGTGTGAAGGCGGCGCTGGAGTCGGGGATCACGACCTTCGACACCGCCGACGTCTACGCCAACACGGCCGCGGAGTCGGTGCTCGGCCGGGCGCTGCGGGGTGAGCGGCGCGAGTCGCTCGAGATCCTCACCAAGGTCTACTGGCCGACCGGTCCCGGTGGTCCCAACGACCGCGGACTCGGCCGCAAGCACGTCATGGAGTCGGCCAACGCGTCGCTCAAGCGCCTGCAGACCGACTACGTCGACCTGTACCAGGCGCACCGGTACGACTACAGCGTCCCGCTCGAAGAGACGATGCTCGCGTTCGCCGACCTCGTCCGGCAGGGCAAGGTCCTCTACGTCGGCGTCTCCGAGTGGACCGCCGAGCAGATCACCCGCGGTGCCGCGCTGGCCCGCGAGCTGAACGTCCCGTTCGTGTCGCACCAGCCGCAGTACTCGATGCTGTGGCGCGTCATCGAGCCGCAGGTCGTTCCGGCGTGCGAGCGCGAGGGTCTGAGCCAGATCGTCTTCTCCCCCGTCGCGCAGGGCATCCTGACCGGCAAGTACCTGCCGGGCGCCGAGGTGCCGGAGGGGTCACGCCTGGCGGACGCGCGTGGGTCGCAGATGATCGCGCGCTGGATGCGGGACGACGTGCTCAACGCCGTTCAGGCGCTCAAGCCGATCGCCGAGGAGGCGGGCATCACGCTGGCGCAGCTCGCCGTCGCGTGGGTGCTGAAGAACCCGAACGTCGCGTCCGCGATCATCGGCGCGTCACGTCCCGAGCAGGTCTTCGAGAACGTCAAGGCCATCGACGTCGAGCTCGGCGACGACGTGCTCACGCAGATCGACAAGGTCCTCGAAGGCGTCATCACCGACGACCCGAGGCTCACCGCCCAGGGCTGAGCCAGCTCATTGGGCGGGGTGCAGGCTCATCGGGCCGTACACCTCGGTTTCCGACCGCAGCAGCGTGACCTGTTCGACCCCGGCGTCGAGCAGGTCACGCCACCCGGCGCTGAACCACTCCTCGGCCTCGGTCTGGTCCGCGAACATCACATCCGGGCCCGCGACGTCGCGTCCCTGTGCATCCTGGTAGCGCCAGCGGTATTCCACGGACGAAGGCTAACTCTCTTGTCACCTCGCACGCTCGTGCTCGGCGGAGCACGTTCGGGCAAGTCAGCGCACGCGGAAGGTCTGCTCACCGAGGCGACCGTGACCTACGTCGCCACCGCGCGCCGGTACCCGGACGACCCTGACTGGGACGCGCGCATCGCGCTGCACGTCGCGCGGCGCCCGTCCACCTGGCACACGGTCGAGGCGTCCGCGCCGGCCGACCTGCCCGCGTTGCTCACGGCGACGCAGTACGAGGACCCGCCGATCCTGGTGGACGACCTGTCCACGTGGCTGGTGGGCGTGCTCGACGAGGCCCAGGCGTGGGAGGGCGACGGCGCCGAGGCCATCGCGCGCGACGTCGACCACCTCGTGCGTTCGGTCGCCACGTGCCGGGCGCGGCTGGTGCTCGTGACGGCGGAGGTCGGGCTCGGCGTCATTCCGTCCACGCGCTCTGGCAGGCTCTTCCGCGATCACCTCGGTGCGCTCAACGCGCGCGTCGCCGAGGTGTGCGACGAGGTCACGCTCCTCGTCGCCGGCATCCCCCTGAAACTGCGATAGGAGCGACCAGGTGAGCACCGAGTTCCCGCCGGTTGTACCGCCGGACGAGACCGTTCTGCGCGAGGCCGAGGCCCGGCACGCGGTGCTGACCAAGCCGGTCGGCTCCCTCGGGCGGCTCGAAGAGCTGGGCAACTGGATCGCCGCCTGCCAGGGCTCCGTGCCGCCGAAGCCGTTCGTGCGGCCGCGCGTGGTCGTGTTCGCGGGCGACCACGGCATCACCGCGCAGGGCGTGTCGGCGTTCCCGAGCGAGGTGACCGGCCAGATGGTCGCGAACTTCATGACCGGCGGCGCCGCGGTGAACGTGCTCGCGCAGGTGGCGGGCGCCACCGTGCGCGTGGTCGACATGGCCGTCGACGCGGACACCCCGGCCGGCGTCAGCCAGCACAAGGTGCGGCGTTCGTCCGGGTCGATCGACCGCGAGGACGCGCTCACCCGTGAGCAGTGCGAACTGGCGATCGCGGCCGGTCGCGCACTCGCCGACGAAGAGGTCGACGCGGGTGCCGACGTGCTCGTCGCCGGCGACATGGGCATCGGCAACACGACGCCCGCCGCCGTGCTCATCGCGTCGCTGACCGGGTCGGAGCCCGTCGCGGTCGTCGGGCGCGGCACCGGTATCGACGACCAGGCGTGGATGCGCAAGACGGCGGCGATCCGGGACGCGCTGCGCCGGGCCCGCCTCGTGATCAGCGACCCGGTCGCGCTGCTCGCCACGGCCAGTGGCGCCGACATCGCCGCGATGGCCGGGTTCCTCGCGCAGGCCGCCGTGCGCAAGACCCCTGTCGTGCTCGACGGTGTCGTCGTCGGTGCCGCCGCCGTCGTCGCCGAGGAGATGGCGCCGGGGGCGCGCGAGTGGTGGGTGGCCGGGCACCAGTCCGCCGAGCCCGCGCACGCGATCGCGCTCGGGCACCTGAACCTGAAGCCGCTGCTGGAGTTCGAGATGCGGCTCGGCGAGGGGTCCGGTGCCGTGCTGGCGCTGCCGTTGCTGATCTCGGCGGTGAAGGTGCTCGCGGAGATGGCGACGTTCGAGAGCGCCGGTGTGACGAACCGCGAAGACCTGACCCGGGAAGAACCAGCCCCGGAAGACCCGGCTGAGTGAAGCTCGCGTTCTCCTGGCTGACCGTCCTGCCGCTGCGGGTCGACGACGTCGACCGCAAGGCGGCAGGACGGGCCATCGCGGCCACACCCCTCGTCGGCCTCGTGCTCGGCGCGTTCGTCGTCGGCGTGCTCGAGCTGCTCGCGGTGTCCGACGTGCCGGCGCTCGTGGCCGGGTTCCTGGTCGTCGGCGCCGTCGCCCTGGCAACGCGGGGCATGCACCTCGACGGGCTCGCCGACGTCGCCGACGGGCTCGGTTGCTACGGGCCGCCGGGGCGGGCGCTCGAGGTCATGAAGGACGGCGGCGCGGGACCGTTCGGCGTCGTCTCGCTGATCGTGGTGCTGGGTGCGCAGGCCGCCGCTCTCCCCCACGCCCACTGGGGTGTCGTGCTGCTGGCGTTCGCGACGAGCCGGGCGGCGTTCGGCATCTGCTGCCTGCGCGGCGTGCCCGCGGCACGGCCCGAGGGGCTTGGTGCGCTCGTGGCCGGGACACAGCATCCGTTGCTGGTCATCGGTACTTGGGTGTTGCTCGCCGCGGCGGCGATTCCGCTCGGCTGGCGCGCGGTCGTCGCCGTCGTCGTCGCGTTCGCGCTCGTGTGGCTGCTGGTGAAGCACACCGGAAAGCGTTTCGGCGGCATCACCGGTGACGTGCTCGGTGCTGCCGCCGAAATCGCGCTTCTGGCCGTGCTGGTGATCGCTTAGGCCTTGAGGGTCGTCATCCACCCGTGGGTGTCGGCGACGTGGCCGTGCTGGAGGCCGGTCAGGCTCTCGCGCAGCTTCTTCGTCACCGGGCCGGTGCCGCCGTCGGCGATGTCGAACTCGCCACCGGCGTGCTTGACGTGGCCTACCGGCGTGATGACCGCCGCGGTGCCACAGGCGAAGACCTCGGTGAGCTCACCGGAGGCGTTGGCCTTCTCCCACTCGTCGGTCGAGATGCGGCGCTCCTCCACGGACAGGCCGAGGTCGGAGGCCAGCGCCAGCAGCGAGTTCCGGGTGATGCCCGGGAGCAGCGTGCCGGTCAGCTCGGGCGTGATCACCTTGTCCCCGAAGACGAAGAACAGGTTCATGCCGCCCATCTCCTCGACCCAGCGGCGTTCCACCGCGTCGAGCCAGACGACCTGGTCGCAGCCCTTCTCGGCGGCCTGCGCCTGCGCCACGAGGGACGCGGCGTAGTTGCCCGCGAACTTGGCCGCGCCGGTGCCACCGGGGGCCGCGCGGACGTACTCGGTCGAGAGCCACACGCTCACGGGGCGGACGCCGCCCGCGAAGTAGGAGCCGGCGGGAGAGGCGATCAGCACGTAGAGGTACTCGGACGAGGGTCGCACGCCGAGGCCCTTCTCCGTGGAGATCATGAACGGCCGCAGGTAGAGGGACTCCTCCTCGGCCGAGGGCACCCAGCGGTCGTCCACCGCGAGGATCTGCCGCACGGACTCCAGGAAGAGCTCGTCGGGGAGTTCGGGCATCGCCATGCGGCGGGCCGAGGCGCGGAAGCGCTCGGCGTTGGCCTCAGGGCGGAAGGACGCGATCGAACCGTCGGGCTGCCGGTAGGCCTTGAGCCCTTCGAAGATCGCCTGGCCGTAGTGCAGCACCATTGCCGCGGGGTCCAGTGCGAGGGTGGAGTACGGGCCGACTTCAGCGTCGTGCCAGCCCTTCTCGCGGTTCCAGCGGATCGTCACCATGTGGTCGGTGAAGTGCTGCCCGAAGCCCGGCTTGGCAAGTACCTCCGCTACGCGCTCCGGGGTCGCCGGGTGCGGGTGGGGAGTCCGGGTGAAAGGCAACTCGCTCGTCATGGGAGCACGGTAACCCGCAGGTGGGGATACGGAAAATCCTCTTCCCAAAACTCGGACGTCCTACTAGTTGAACCTCGATAGAGTCCCCGGCCATGACCGCGCCGGAAAGATCTTCGAAGGGTGCTGACGTCCGCACCGTTTTACAGGCCGCACTGCTCGTGCTGGGCACCGGCATGACGTTTCTCGACGGTTACGTGCTCTGGGGTGGCGGCGGCATCGTCACGGCGGTGTTCGTGGCCGGGATCTTCCTGTTCTGCTACTGGTCGATCACCAAGGAGAAGCCGTCCACCAACGGCCGCATCATCGGGCTTGCCGTGTGTGTTGCCGTGACGCTGCTCGTTTTCCTCTCAGTGACGCTGTAAGCCCGATCAGACCCGTGCCGACGCCCAAGCCCGCGATCGAGACGAGCATCGCGGGCACCGGCAGGCTCATGGCGAGCAGCACCGAGAGGCCGAGCCCGAGACAGGCCGTGCGCATGGGCCACGTGCGGTCGTTCTGCAGCAGCACCCGGGCCGACGCGTTCGTGAAGGCGTAGTAGAACAACGTCCCGCAGGCCGCCACGCCCAGTGCCAGCCCCAGCGGCATCAGCACCACGGCGAGCACCGAAGCGACGACCACGACGAGCGACAGCGCGCCGGGCTTGAGGCGAGTCGGCAGGTCGCCGTCCTCGGCCAGCCCGGTGAGCGTGCGGTGCGCGGACGCGAGGACGAAGTGCAGCGCGGCCACGCCGGCCACCGCCGCGGCGACCTGCACCAGCGGCACCAGCGCGGCCGAGTCCGCCGCGACGAGCGCGTCCCGCAGCGGGGCAGGTGACAACGCCAGGCGCGCACTGCCGAGCTGGCGGAGCACACCCGCGCCCACGGCCAGGTAGACGGCGAACGACAGTCCGACCAGGACCGGGATCGCGATCTTCAGCACGGCCGGTGAGTGCGGCTGCTCGCCGCGGTGCGGTGCGGTGACGCGTTCGAAGCCGGCGAACGCCATGAACATCAGGCCGGCGACGCCGACGAGCTCGTTGACGGTGCCCGCCTCCCCCGCCGACGGCACGGGCGCGATCGAGAAGCTCGCCGCGACGACCAGCGCCAGCACGCCGAGCAGGACCACCGACACCAGCACGCTGACACCGGTGGTGAAGCGGAAACCGGCCGCGCCGAGCAGCGCCGTCGCGACGACGAGGGCGACCGCGCCGATCATCGGCTGGTCCGGCACCACGTACGCGCCGAACATCAGTGCCACGGCCGCGGCCATGGCGCACCGGCCCAGCAGGTGCGCACTCGCCGTCATCCTTGCGGGCCACACGCCGAGCTGGGCTCGTACGTATCCGTAACCGCCGCCGATGTCCGGATAGGCCCGGGACTGGTCGGCGGTGGAGAAGGCGCAGCACAGGGCGGCGAGCGCGGAGATGGCCAGCGCCGGGAGCACCCACCAGCCCGCAAGGCTTGCGGCTGGGGCGAATCCGGCGAAGACCCCCGCACCGAGCACCGCGGGGAGACCGAGCGCGACCGTCGTGACGATCTCGCGAGGCGTGTGGGTCACGGGTACACGTTCTCAGATGCGGCATCCGGCCGTAACCACCCGGTCGACTGACGCGTGAAACGGGCGAATCGCCACTGTGCGCAACTGTCAACGTCACGGATTGCGGCGATCGTGGCGGGGCTGGGCATTGGTGGGACAGTCCGACCTTTAGCATGAGTCACGATTCCGAGCCCCGCCCGCAACAACCCTGGAGCAGCACGTGACAGCCCCGAAGCTGGCCCTCACCGAGGGTGACCTGAGCACCACCGCCGCGGACGCAGTCGTCGTGGGCACCCTGCAGGGTGCGGACGGTCTGGAGCTCGCACCCGGTGCCGAAGCTGTCGCCGCCGCGTTCGACGGCGCGCTGCTCGACGTGCTCGGCACCCTGCGCGCGTCCGGCAAGGCCGACGAACTGGTGAAGGTGCCGACCTTCGGCAAGATCACCGCCCCGCTCGTGCTGGCCGTCGGCCTCGGCAAGACCGCCGGCGAGGAGCAGGTGCGCCGCGCGTCCGGTGTCGCCGCCCGCGCGCTGGGCGGCAAGAAGCGCGCGATCAACACGCTCGCCGCCCTGCACGTCGGTGCCGCCGCCGAGGGCACGCTGCTCGGCGCCTACTCGTTCACCGAGTACAAGTCCGACAAGGGCGAGGGCCCGGTCGTGAAGGTCGACCTGCACGCCGCCGGTTCCAAGGAGAACAAGGCCGCACTGAAGGCCGCCGTCGCGATCGCCGAGTCCGTCGCCATCGCGCGTGACTTCATCAACACGCCGCCGAACGACCTCTACCCCGCCTCGTTCGCCGCCCGCGCGGAGAAGCTCGCCACCGCGGCCGGCCTCGACGTCGAGGTCCTCGACGAGAAGGCGCTGAAGAAGCAGGGCTTCGGCGGCATCCTGGGCGTCGGCGTCGGTTCGACGCGCCAGCCGCGCCTCGTGCGCATCTCGTACAAGGGCACGAAGGCCGTCAAGAAGGTCGCCCTGGTCGGCAAGGGCATCACGTTCGACACCGGCGGCATCTCGATCAAGCCGGCCGCGGGCATGGACGAGATGACCTCGGACATGTCGGGTGCCGCCGCGATCGTCGCCACGATGGTGCTCGCCGCGAAGCTCAAGTACCCGCTGGAGATCATCGCGTCGATCCCGATGGCGGAGAACATGCCGTCCGGTGACGCGTACCGCCCCGGCGACGTGCTGACCATGTACGGCGGCAAGACCGTCGAGGTGCTCAACACCGACGCCGAGGGCCGCCTGATCCTGTCCGACGCCATCGTGCGCGCGTGCGAGGACAACCCGGACTACCTGATCGAGACCGCCACGCTGACGGGCGCGCAGGTCGTGGCACTGGGCAAGCGCACCTCGGGCGTCATGGGCTCGGACGAGTTCCGCGACCGCGTGGCCGCCATCGGCACCGCCGTCGGCGAGTCGGCGTGGGCCATGCCGCTGCCCGAGGAGCTGCGCGCGGACCTCGACTCGCGCCTGGCGGACCTCGCGAACGTCACCGGGCACCGCTGGGGCGGCATGCTCGCGGCCGGCCTGTTCCTGCGCGAGTTCGTGGCCGAGGGCGTGCAGTGGGCGCACATCGACATCGCCGGCCCGGCGTTCCACACGGGCGGCCCGTACGGCTACACCTCGAAGGGCGGCACCGGTGTTCCGGTGCGGACCATCGCGGCCGTGCTGGCGGACATCGCGGCCAACGGCTGAGTCCTGCTTTCGACGGCTGAGTCCTGCTCTCGGCGGAACGGGCGGAGATCCTTCAAGGGGTCTCCGCCCGTTCGGCGTTTCAGGGCCACGGGAGCACGGTCAGGGTCGGCCATTGGGCTCGCCACCTGGACGTTTTGGTCTCGTAGACGTGGCGGGGAGCCAGCACGGGGTTGGGTCGCACGACGAGGTTGAACACGTCCGCGAGACCATGCGGCGCGTAGACCCGCCACCGCCCATCGGGTTCTGACCGGATGCCGACGCAACACGTGGTGGCGGCGAACGAGTCGATGGCCGCCTCAGTCGAGTCGTGGGGCGGACAGGGCACCCCGAACTTCTCCTCGTACCAGAGGTGGACGCGCGCCTCGTTGCGGATCTCGACGGTCGCGGGCACTCCGGCGAACCG
Organism: Lentzea flaviverrucosa; assembly: GCF_003350445.1. Taxonomy (NCBI): domain Bacteria; kingdom Bacillati; phylum Actinomycetota; class Actinomycetes; order Pseudonocardiales; family Pseudonocardiaceae; genus Lentzea; species Lentzea flaviverrucosa. Next base: position 241,643 of record NZ_QQAU01000015.1, on the reverse strand, counting down.
CTCCCGGCCGGCCTGGATGACCGCGTCCTCGGCCTCCCAGGACAGGTCGGACGCGTCGAAGTAGAACAGGTCGTAGTCGAGGACGCCCTCGGCCGCGGGCCGGCCGGTCACGACGTTCCACACCGTCTGGAACACGCATCCCGCCGTCAGGTACCAGCCCGGCAGGCGCAGTCCGGCCGCTCCGGCGAGGACGTCGGTCAGCACCTCGTTGCGCCCGAGGACGGCCCGCAACGCCTCGACCTGTTCGTCGACGGGCAACCGGCCGGGTCTCATCGCAGTCCCAAGTAGACGACCATGGTGCACAAAGGAGCGTTCATCCGAATTCCTTGTTCCACGAAGGGAATGATCCCCAAATCCAAGTCCTATGTGGACTGTTGCCGACAGCCCGGAGAGAGAGGAGGATTTCCACATGGGGACGCATCACTACGAGGCCGACGTCGTGTGGACTGGCAACACCGGGAGCGGCACTTCCGGGTACAACTCCTACGAGCGCGCGCACGAGGTCCGGATCGAGGGCAAGGAGACGATCCTCGGCTCGTCCGACCCGTCGTTCCGGGGCGACCGCAGCCGCTACAACCCCGAAGAACTGCTGGTCGCGTCGCTCTCGCAGTGCCACATGCTCTGGTACCTGCACCTGGCGTCGACCAACGGCGTCGTCGTGACCGGCTACCGCGACCACGCGACCGGCACGATGGCCGAGCACCCGGACGGGTCCGGGCGGTTCACCGAGGTGCTGCTCAACCCCGTCGTGACCGTCGCGGACCCCGCCACCAAGGAAACGGCGCAGGCGTTGCACGAGAAAGCGCACTCGCTGTGCTTCATCGCGGCGAGCGTCAATTTTCCCGTGCGGCACGAACCGACCGTGGAGTTCTAGAGATCGCCCGAGGCTTTCTTGCGCGCGGTGTAGTCGCGCATGCGCTTCGGGTAACCCACGATGCCCGCGTCGTAGATCGGCATGCCGAGTTTGCGTGCGAACGACCTCGCGGCGTCCGGTGACGCGACCCGGCGGCGGGTCCACTCCCCGTCGTGAGCGACCAGGACCACAGTGGTCTCGGTCACCGTGGTCTTCGGCTCCACATAGGCCTCGACACCGTGCCGGCTCTTCGTCCACTGTTCGAGATGGCTCGTGTCCTGGCCTGAGGCGGTGCGTAGCACACCTGGGCGTGGCTTCCTGCGGAAACGATCGAACAGCCCCATCGAGCACCTCCTGTGCTTCCCTCCACCATGGTGCCAGGTAAGGGTGTTATGAGTAGGTGAATGATCAGCATCGGGCATGGTGTCGGATGCCGGATCACCACGGTCCGGCAACTAGTGACAAGATGGCCGCGTACCTCGCGCGCACCCGCGCGTAGTAAGTAATCCCGAGGAGATCCGAAGTGACTTCGCCGGAACTGGAGTCGGCCACCAACGCCGATCTCGTCATCCTCGGCGGTGGTTCAGGTGGCTACGCCTGCGCGTTCCGCGCGGCAGAGCTCGGCCTGTCCGTCGTCCTGGTCGAGAAGGACAAGCTGGGCGGCACCTGCCTGCACCGCGGCTGCATCCCGACCAAGGCGCTGCTGCACGCGGCCGAGGTCGCGGACAACGCTCGCGAGGGCGACCAGTTCGGCGTGAAGAGCTCGCTCGAGGGCATCGACATCGCCGGTGTCAACTCGTACAAGGACGGCGTCGTCTCGCGGCTCTACAAGGGTCTGCAGGGTCTCGCGAAGGCCAACAAGGTCACCTTCGTCGAGGGCGCGGGCACGTTCGTCGGCCCGAACACCGTCGAGGTGAACGGTCAGCGCTACGTCGGCAAGAACGTGGTCCTCGCGACCGGTTCGTACGCCCGCAGCCTCCCCGGCCTGGAGATCGGCGGCCGGGTCATCACCAGCGACCAGGCGCTCAACCTGGACTTCATCCCGGAGAAGGTCGTCGTCCTCGGCGGCGGCGTCATCGGCGTGGAGTTCGCGAGCGTGTGGCGTTCGTTCGGCGCCGAGGTGACCATCGTCGAGGCCCTGCCCCGCCTGGTCCCGGCCGAGGACGAGTACGCCTCCAAGCAGCTGGAGCGCGCGTTCCGCAAGCGCGGTATCAAGTTCAAGACCGGCGTGAAGTTCACCGGCGCCACCCAGTCCGACTCGGGTGTGTCGGTCACTCTGGAGAACGGCGACGTCCTCGACGCCGACCTGCTGCTCGTCGCGGTCGGCCGCGGCCCGAACAGCGCGGGTCACGGCTACGAGGAGGCCGGCGTCAAGATCGACCGCGGCTTCGTCGTCACCGACGAGCGCCTGCGCACGAACCTGGAGAACGTGTACGCCGTCGGCGACATCGTTCCGGGCCTGCAGCTCGCGCACCGCGGGTTCCAGCAGGGCATCTTCGTGGCCGAGGAGATCGCCGGCCAGAACCCGAAGGTGATCGACGAGGCGGGCATCCCGCGCGTCACCTACTGCAAGCCCGAGGTCGCCTCCGTCGGTCTCTCCGAGGCCGCCGCCAAGGAGAAGTACGGCTCCGCCGAGGTTTTCGTCTACGACCTCGCGGGTAACGGCAAGAGCCAGATCCTCAAGACCGCCGGTGGCGTGAAGCTCGTCAAGGCTCCCGACGGCCCGGTCGTCGGCATCACCATGGTCGGCGAGCGCGTCGGCGAACTCATCGGTGAAGCACAGCTGATCTACAGCTGGGAGGCTTACCCGGAAGACGTGGCTCCGTTGATCCACGCCCACCCGACCCAGACTGAAGCCCTCGGCGAGGCGTTCCTCGCCCTGGCCGGCAAGCCGCTGCACGTGCACGGCTGACCGTTCCCCACACAAAGTCAGCCACACGAGAGCACGAGGAGTCAGCGAACAATGGCCTTCTCCGTCCAGATGCCCGCACTCGGTGAGAGCGTCACCGAGGGCACGGTCACCCGGTGGTTGAAGCAAGAAGGCGACCGGGTCGAGGTGGACGAGCCGTTGCTCGAGGTGTCCACCGACAAGGTCGACACCGAGATCCCGTCCCCGGCGGCCGGCGTCCTGCAGAAGATCGTCGCGCAGGAGGACGACACCGTCGAGGTCGGCGGTGAGCTCGCGGTCATCGGTGACGGTGACGGCGGTTCCTCCGGCTCGGCACCGGCTCCTGCCCAGGAGTCCGCGCCCGAACCCCAGGAGGAGCCCCAGCAGACGCAGCCGTCCACGGAGCTGCCCGCCGAGGAAGAGCAGGAAGCTCCGGCACCCGCGCAGTCCGGTGGGTCGGCCGAGGGCACCGACGTCACGATGCCCGCGCTCGGCGAGTCCGTCACCGAGGGCACCGTCACCCGCTGGCTCAAGCAGGTCGGCGACAGCGTCGAGGTCGACGAGCCGCTGCTCGAGGTGTCCACCGACAAGGTCGACACCGAGATCCCGTCGCCGGTCGCGGGCACGCTGCTCGAGATCAGCGCCGGTGAGGACGAGACCGTCGAGGTCGGCGGCAAGCTCGCCGTCATCGGTTCGGGCAGCGCGGCCTCGGCCGCCGCTCCCGCGCAGGAGTCCAAGCCCGAGCCGAAGCAGGAGTCCGCTCCGGCCCCGGCTCCGAAGCAGGAGTCCGCACCTGCTCCGCAGCAGGCCGCCCCCGCGCAGCAGGCGGCTCCGGCCGCTCCGGCTCCGCAGGCCGCGCAGTCCACTTCGGACGACGCGAACGGCGCGCCGTACGTCACCCCGCTCGTGCGCAAGCTCGCGTCGGAGAACGGCATCGACCTGGGCTCGCTCAAGGGCACCGGCGTCGGTGGCCGCATCCGCAAGCAGGACGTGCTGGCCGCCGTCGAGGCCAAGAAGGCCCCGGCTCCCGCGCCCGCCGCCGCTGCTCCGGCCGCCGCTCCCGCCTCGCGCACCTCGGCTCCGGCCGCGGTCGACAACTCGGGCAAGCGCGGCACCGTGCAGAAGCTCCCGCGCCTGCGTCAGATCGTCGCGCAGCGCACGCGTGAGTCGCTGCAGGGCTCGGCCCAGCTCACCCAGGTGTTCGAGGTCGACGTGACCAAGATCGCCCGGCTGCGCAACCAGGCCAAGAAGGCGTTCGAGGCTCGCGAGGGCGCGAAGCTCACGTTCCTGCCGTTCTTCGCCAAGGCCGCCATCGAGGCCCTCAAGGCCCACCCGGTGCTCAACGCGTCGATCGACGAGGAGCGCAAGGAAGTCACCTACCACGGTGCCGAGCACCTCGGTCTGGCGATCGACACGGAGCGCGGCCTGCTCAACGCCGTGATCCACAACGCCGGTGACCTGAACCTGTCGGGCATCGCCCACAAGATCGGTGACCTGGCGGCGCGCGCCCGCTCGAACAAGCTCACGCCCGACGAGCTCGCCGGCGGCACGTTCTCGCTGACCAACCTCGGCAGCAACGGCGCGCTCTTCGACACCCCGATCATCCAGCAGCCGCAGGTCGGCATCCTGGGCGTCGGCGTCGTGAAGAAGCGCGCGGTCGTCCTGACCGACGAGGACGGCAACGACACCATCGCGATCCGCTCGATGATGTACCTCGCGCTCACCTACGACCACCGCCTGGTCGACGGTGCCGACGCGGGCCGCTTCCTCACGACGGTCAAGAACCGTCTCGAGGAGGGCGCGTTCGAGGCCGATCTCGGTCTCTGAACGCCTGAGCAGGACTGATGTCCGATATGTCGGACATCAGCAGAACGTGTGACCTGAAGGCCACCCCGGTTTGCCGGGGTGGCCTTCGGCACATCCTGGGTCGGATGTACCGGGAGTGGCTGTGCACGCGGTGCGTGAGTGGGGAACGATCTACCTATGCGAGTCGTCATCGCGGGATCGTCGGGCTTGATCGGAACGAGCCTGGTGGCGTCCATGCGCGCCGCCGGCCACGAGGTGCTGCGGCTGGTGCGCCGCAAAGCCGCCGCGCCCGACGAACGCGGCTGGGACCCCTACGCCGGACGCATCGACGACGGAACCTTCGAGGGCGTCGACGCCGTCATCAACCTGTGTGGTGCGGGCATCGCCGACAAGCGGTGGGACGACGCGCGCAAGCAGGTGCTGCACGACAGCCGGGTCGTGCCGGCCGAGGTGCTGTCGGCGGCCTGCGTCGAGCACGGGGTGCCGGCGCTGGTCAGCTCGTCGGGCGCCCACTTCTACGGCGACACCGCGTCGCGCCTCGTGGACGAGGACGCGCCGGGCGGCCACACCTTCATGTCGCGGCTGACCCAGGACTGGGAGGCGGCGACGTCCGCGGCGCGGGAAGGCGGCGTGCGCGTCGTGCTCATGCGCACCGCTGTCGTCATCTCTCCGTCGGGCGGTGTGTTCGGCCGGTTGAAGCCGGTGTTCCAGTTCTTCCTGGGCGGCAAGCTCGGCAGTGGTGAGCAGTTCTTCCCGTGGGTGTCGCTGGACGACGTCGTGTCCGCCTACCGGTTCGTCGTCGAGCACGAGGAGGTCAGCGGGCCGGTGAACGTCGCGGGCCCGGCTCCGGTGACGAACGCCGAGTTCACCAAGGCCGTCGCGACGGCGCTGAGCCGGCCGGCACCCTGGACGGTGCCGGCGTTCGCGCTCAAGACGTTGCTCGGCGGTGAGATGGCGCAGGAACTGCTGCTCAGCGGTCCGGGCCTGACGCCGAAGGTGCTGGAGCGAAACGGGTTCCACTTCCTGCACCCCACGCTGCCGGCGGCCCTGAACGCGGCGGTCGCATGACGCGAGCGGTGGCGGCGGTCCTGGTCATCTCGTGGGTCCTGCTGGGGCTTCCCGAGATGACGAGCCTCGACGTGTGGGTGCACGACGGGCTGCCGCGGCCCGAGTGGCTGCGGGCGACGGCGTTCGTGGTGAGCCTCGTGCTGGGGCCGACGATCGGGTGGGCGTTCGCGGCGGTGCTGTTCGTGCTGGCCTGGCGGCGGCGCGACCCGCGGTTGTGGAAGGCCCTGGCGTTGCACGCGCTGTGCTGCGCGACCTTGCTGACGCGGTTCCTGTTCGACCGCGTCCGGCCCGTCGAGTACCACCTGCCGAGCTATCCGAGCGGGCACACGGTGGCGGTCGCGTCGGTCGGTTTCACGATGGTCGTGCTGCTGAAGCGCGGTGTGCTGTGGGCGGTGCTCGCGGTGCTGGTGGCGGGGTTCGCGAGGATCGTCCTGGAGATGCACTGGGTCACCGACGTCGTCGGCGCCGTGCTGGGTGTGACGGGCGTCGGACTCTTGGCGGCCATGCTCCTGGGGTTGGTAACGTCGGGTCGTGAACTCGTGCCGGACCTCGTCAGACCCCGTCGTCATCCGTGAGCTGGGGCTCATCGACTACATGGCGGCGTGGGACCTCCAGAAGGAGATCGCGGAGGCGCGCGCGGGCGGCACCAGCCCGGACACCCTCCTGCTGCTCGAGCACCCGCCCGTCTACACCTGCGGCCGGCGCACCCTCGACGAGGAGCGCCCGCGCGGTGGCGACACCCCGGTCATCGACGTCGACCGCGGCGGCAAGATCACCTGGCACGGTCCGGGCCAGCTGGTCGGCTACCCGATCGTCAAGCTCGCCGATCCGATCGACGTCGTGGAGTACGTGCGGCGCGTCGAGCAGGGCCTGATCGACGTGTGCGACCGGCTCGGCGTGCACACCGGCCGGATCGAGGGCCGCAGCGGCGTGTGGCTGCCCGCCGACGACCGGGGCCCGGAACGCAAGGTCGCCGCCATCGGCATCCGCGTGCAGCGCGGCGTGACCATGCACGGCTTCGAGATCAACTGCAACGCGAGCCTCGACGCGTTCGGCGACATCATCCCCTGCGGGATCAAGGACGCGGGCGTCGCTTCCCTCTCGCACGAACTGGGCCGCGACGTCACCGTCGCCGAGGTCCTGCCGCTCGCCCGTGACGCTGTGCTCGCGGCGCTCGACGGAACGCTCCCCCTGACGGACCGCACTTTGGCCCGCACTGGCCCCGTTGCTCCGGGTATCACCTTCGCTAGCATTCCGTAGCCCCGCGGCGGGACCAGCGGCGTCTCCCGGGGGAATTCGGAGGAGGGTGCGTCGTGAGGTTGTCCCGACGCCAGTTGTTCACGGCGGCCGGCGTAACGGCGCTGGCAGGCGTGACCAGTTCGACCGGGTCGGTGGCGGCGGCCGCTCCCGTGCGGACGTGGAGCGGTGAGATCCAGGTCAGCGACTGGGAGCAGCACTACCTCGGACTGGACGGCGGAGCGCACCAGAAGGCACTGAGCGCGCTGGGCATCGCCCATCGCGACGGAGTTCGTGCCGACGAGCAGTACCTGCTGGTGCCGGTCGAGTCCGTCCGGCGGGCCGCGCTGGAGTTCGGCGACCACGCGGCCGCCGACGTGCTGCGGGCCCGCTTCGACCTCGACTCGCCGTCGATGCTCGGACGCGGGTTGAAGCTGGTGCTGGGGCAGGACGGGCTGGAGAAGCGCTACTTCGACGAGCCCGGCCTGCAGCTGCGCTACATCGGATACCGGCGGCGGTTCGCGAACCACGTCCTGCCGATGCCGTCAGCGGTGCGCAAAGCGCTCGCCTGACATCCGAGACTTCAGTTCGGTCAGGCCAACTGCGGTGCCACGTCCGACGCGATCTCGGTGATGTGGTCGAGGTCGGCCAGGTCCAGGGTCTGCAGGTAGACGCGCTGGACGCCGGTCGCCTCGCGCCACGCGCCGATGCGGTCGGCGACCTCCGCCGGGGAGCCGGCCAGGCCGTTCTCCCTGAGTTCGGCGACCTCACGGCCGATGGCGGCGGCACGGCGGGCGACATCGGCGTCGGTGCGGCCCACGCACGCGACGAGCGCGACCGAGCGGATGAGTTCCTTCGGATCGCGGCCGATCTCCTCGCACGCGGCGTCGACGCGGGCGAACTGCTCAACGGCGGCGTCGATGCCGACGAACGGCAGGTTGAACTCGGTGGCGTAGGACGCGGCCAGAGCAGGCGTCCGCTTGGCACCCATGCCGCCGATCAGCACCGGGACGCGCTCCTGCGCCGGCTTGGGCAGCGCGGGCGAGTCGGTGAGCGTGTAGTGCTTGCCCTCGAACGAGAAGGTGCCGCCGACCGGGGTCTCCCACAGGCCGGTGATGATCGCGACCTGCTCCTCGTAGCGGTCGAAGCGCTCCCCCAGCGACGGGAACGGGATGCCGTACGCGTTGTGCTCGGCCTCGTACCACCCGGCACCGATGCCGAACTCCACGCGGCCGCCCGACATCTGGTCGACCTGGGCGACGCTGATGGCCAGCGGCCCGGGGTGGCGGAACGTCGCGGCGGTCATCAGCGTGCCCAGTCGGATCGTCGACGTGTCGCGGGCCAGCCCGGCGAACGTGATCCACGGGTCGGTCGGGCCGGGCAGTCCGTCGCCCGAGCCCATCTGGAGGTAGTGGTCGGAGCGGAAGAAGGCGCCGTAGCCGGCGTCCTCGGCCGTCCTGGCCACCCGGAGCAGGTCGTCGTAGCTCGCCCCCTGCTGGGGCTCGGTGAAGATGCGCAGTTCCACGAACCCGAATCTAGTCCGAGGAAAAGCGCGGTGCAGGAACGGCCGCCCCTTCGGTGGTGAACACCCCGCGGGCGACCAGGTGCGGATGTGAGGCCGCCTCCTCCAGACTCAGCACCGGGGTCACACAGGCGTCGGACGAGGCGAACACCTCCGACCACTCGTCGCGCGTGCGGGTCAGGAACGCCTCGGCGAACGTCTTGCGCAGCAACGGCCAGGAGTCCCGGTCCATCTGCTCGGGCAGGTCCGCGGCGGTCAGCCCCAGACCGGCCAGCAGCAGGGCGTAGAACTGCGGCTCCAGCGACCCCACCGCGACGGACCGGCCGTCCGCGCACTCGTAGATCGAGTAGAACGGGCACCCGCCGTCGAGCAGGTTCGAGTCCGGCGCGTCCTCCCACACCGACTGCGCCTTCATCGACCAGATCATCTGCGCGAGCGAGGCCACCCCGTCGACGATCGCCGCGTCGACGACCTGGCCGAGGCCGGTGCGCTGCCGTTCCCACAACGCCGCCAGCACGCCCAGCACCAGGTAGAGCGAGCCACCGCCGAAGTCGCCGACCAGGTTCAGCGGCGGTTTGCCGATCGCGTGCAGCACGCCGGTGACCGACAGGTAGTTGATGTCGTGCCCGGCGCGCTGGGCCAGCGGACCGTCCTGGCCCCACCCGGTCATCCGCGCGTAGATCAGGCCGGGGTTGACCGCCAGGCAGTCGGACGGCCCGAGCCCGAGCCGTTCCAGCACGCCGGGGCGGAAGCCCTCGATCACCACGTCGGCCGACGAGACCAGCGCCAGCACCGCGGCCCTGCCGTCCGCGGACTTCAGGTCGGCGGACACCGAACGCCTGCCGCGCAGCAGGAAGTCGCGGGAGGCGTCCGGCACCACGGACAGCCCGCCGGACGGACGTTCGACGCGCACGACCTCCGCGCCGAGGTCCGCCAGCAGCATCGCGCCGTGCGGGCCGGGACCGATGCCGCCGAACTCGACGACCTTCAGCCCGTCGAGCGGACCCATCAGGCTTCTGCGGAGGCTTCGAACGACAGGCGCGGGTTGAAGATCGCGCCCGTGGACTCGGCCAGGCCGCGCATGGCCTTGGCGTGGTTGCCGAAGTCCGGGTGGGCCAGGGCCGCGCGCAGGGCGTCGGCGCTCTCCCACAACGCGATGTTGATGTACGACGCCGGGTCGTCCAGCTGCCGCGAGAGCGTGTACTGGATCAGGCCCGGCTGCTCGCGCAGGAAGGCGGCCGTCTCGTCGAAGGCCTTCTCGAACTCCTCGGGGTCACCGGTGAGCGTGAAGCGGTTCAGGAAGGTGATCATGAGAAAGCTCCTCAAAACGGTGTCAGACTGGGGAAAACTCTGCCCACCGCCTCTTGAGACGTGCTCAAGGAACGCCCGCCAAGCTCTGCTGCATGCGCATCATCGATCTGTCTTCCCACATTGACGCATCCGCGTACGAAGCGGACCCGGTGACGCACGAGGTGCTCACGGCCGCCCAGGGTGCCGAACACATGGCCGAGCAGCTGAGGGCGCGGCTCGGCATCGAGTTCGACGTCTCCGTGCTCCGGGACTCCGAGTTCCTCACCCTGGACCGCATCAGCCTCACCTCCCACACCGGAACGCACGTCGACGCGCCGTCCCACTACGGCTCGAAGACCACGTACGGCAACGGAATCCCCCGCCACATCGACGAGATGCCGCTGGAGTGGTTCCACAACCCCGGCGTGAAGCTCGACGTCCGCGGCCACGGCACCGGCGTCATCGGCGTGGAGGTGCTGGAGAAGGAGTTCGCCCGCATCGGCTACACGCCGAAGCCGATGGACATCGTCATCCTCGACACCGGCGCCGCCGAGCACGCGGGCACCCAGACCTACTTCACCGACTACACCGGACTCGACGGTCCCGCCACGAACTTCCTGCTGGACCTGGGAGTCAAGGTGATCGCCACCGACGCGTTCAGCCTCGACGCGCCGTTCCCGGACATCGTCAAGCGCTACCTGGCGACCAAGGACGAGAGCGTGCTGTGGCCCGCGCACTTCGCCGGCCGCGACCGCGAGTACTGCCAGATCGAGCGCCTGGCGAACCTGGAGGCGTTGCCGGACTTCGGGTTCACCGTCGTCGCGTTCCCGGTCAAGATCAAGGGCGCCGGCGCGGGCTGGACGAGGGCCGTCGCCCTGCTCGACGACTAGGTCTCAAGTGAGAGCTGAATCACCGTACTTACCTTCGTAGGTATGGAAAACAGCGATTGGCCACCGGAGAACGAAGACCACATCGTCCGCGGCATCGACTAGAAGCAGTTAAAGGGCCGCCCTCCAGGAGAGGGCGGCCCTTTTATATCTCCCGGTCACACCAGACGAGCACGGGCGGCGTCGACGGTGTCCGAGGAGTCCAGCAACGGCAACACCTGCGAGGCACCGGACCGCACGGCCTTGGTGCGGCGCGCGAACGACGTCAGGGTCTGGCCGGGTCCGGCCTCCACGAGCAGCACGTCGTACATCGCCACGAGCTCGTTCAGCGCCGGTCCGAAGTAGACGGCGTCGGTCAGCTGCCGGGTCCAGAAGCGCGCGGACAACGCGTCCTCAGGAGTCATCAGCTTGCCCGTGTAACCCGAGTACAGCGGCATCTGCGGCGTACGGGGCGAAGCGCTCCACGACGCCAGTGCCTCGTCCACGGCGGGCTGCATCGCCGGGCTGTGGAACGGCGTCGACGCCGGCACCGTCACGACGATGTACTCGTCGGCCTCCAGCCGCGCCCGCACCCGTGCCAGCGGCTCGTCGGAGCCGGCCAGCATCGTCTGCCGGGCCGAGTTCACCGCCGCGATCGCCACATCGCCTTCCAGGTACGGCAAGAGGTCGGCCTCGGAGGCCGCGACGGCCAGCATGCCGCCGGAAGGGATCGGCACGGCGGACAACACCCGGTCCCGCACCAGGGACACGGCTTCCTCCAGCGTGAACACCCCGGCGAGCGTCGCCGCGACGACCTCCCCCGCGGAGTGCCCGATCAACGCGACGGGCTTGACGCCCCAGGACAGCACGGTGCGCCCCAGCGCGTAGTCGATCGCGAACAGCAACGGCTGCGCCCGCGACACGTGATCGACGTCGGCCCCGGACAGCCAGTCCTCGCAGGCGAGGGAGCCGACCTCGCCGAACAGTTCGAACACCTCGTCGATCACCGAGGTGAACACGGCATCCGTGCCGTACAGGGACGCCGCCATCCGCGGGTACTGCGATCCCTGGCCCGGAAACATCAGTGCTACGTCCACAACACGCCTCCAGAAACGGCTCAAGGCCGTGAAGGGAACACCTTCACGGCCTTGAGGCATGACATCACCTGTACTCGCGGACCACCATGGCGGAGTTGTAGCCGCCCTTGCCGCGACCGAGCACGAGAGCGGCCTTGATCTTGCCGTGCCGCGCCTCGTTCATCACGAGGTCGAGCTCGTACTCCGGCACGAGGTTCTCGACGTTGACGGTCGGCGGGATCGCGCTCCAGTAGATGGAGAGGATCGCCGACGCCACGTCCAGGGAGCCACCACCGGCGAACAGACGCCCGGTCATGGTCTTCGGCGCCGTCACCGGCACGCCGTACGGCCCGAAGATGCCCTTGATCGCCTCGGCCTCGGCCTTGTCGAGCTCGGGGATGCCCGCCGCGTCGGCGAACACCACGTCGATCTCCGAGGCGTCCATGCCGGCGTCGCGCAGCGCCAGCTCGGCCGCCCGCTTCAGACCCGGTTCCCGTGACGGCATCTTCGAGTCGAACGTCGCGGCGTACCCGACGATCTCACCGTAGATGCGCGTACCCGGACGTCCCGCCGCCGACTCCGGCGTCTCGACGACCATGATCGCGCCGCCCTCTCCCGCGACGTACCCGGAGGCGTCGCGGTCGAACGGCAGGTAGGCGCGCTTCGGGTTGTTGTTGCGCGACAGGCAACCCGACGCCTGGTGCGCCACCCAAGCCCACGGGCAGAGCGACGAGTCCATGCCGCCGGTGAGGGCGAGCTGGACACCCTTGCGCAGCTGGCGCCGGGCGTGACCGATGGAGTCGATGCCACCGGCCTGCTCGGACACCACCACCGCGCCGGGACCACGCGTGCCGTGCCGGATGGAGATCTGGCCGGTGTTGACCGCGTAGAACCACGCGAACGACTGGTACGCCGAGACGTACTCCGGACCCTGGTGCCACAGCTTCTGCAGTTCGCGCTGCCCGAACTCGTACCCGCCGGCGGTCGCCGCGGTGATCACCGCGATGTCCGTGTCGGGGATGTCGTTCGGCTGCACACCCGCACCACGCAACGCCCAGTCCGTGCCGACCAGTGTCAGCCGCGTCATGTGGTCCGTCTGCGGCAGCAGGCGACCCTGCAGGTGCCGCCCTGCCTCGAAGCCAGGCACCTCACCGGCGATCTTCGCCCAGTAGTTCGCGCTGTCGAACCGGGTGATCGGCTTGATCGCCGCCTCCCCGTGCAGGGTCGCCCGCCAGTACGCGGTCGGCCCCAAACCGTTCGGCGACGCAATGCCGATTCCCGTCACCACCGCCCGAGTCACCGGCCTGCCCCTTCCACCTTTTTGAGCACCATCGCGCTCTGGAATCCACCGAAGCCACTGCCCACGGTCAGGAGGGTGTCGACCTTCTTCTCACGCGCCACCAGTGGCGTGTAGTCGAGGTCGCACTCGGGGTCCTGCTCGTGGAGGTTCGCCGTCGGCGGGATCAGGTCCTGCTCGAACGCCAGCAGCGAGCCGACGATCTCCAGCGAACCGATCGCGCCCAGCGAGTGCCCGATCATCGACTTGAAGCCGGAGACCGGGGTCTTGTAGGCGTGCGCACCCAACGAACGCTTGAAAGCCGCCGTCTCGTGCAGGTCGTTCTGCTTGGTGCCCGACCCGTGCGCGTTGATGTAACCGACGTCCGTGGCATCCGCACGCGCCTGCTTCAGCGCGATGTTGATGGCGTCGGACATCTCGATGCCCTCGGGGTGCAGGCCCGTCATGTGGTAGGCGTTGCACCGCGAGGCGAAGCCGGCGACCTCACCGTAGATGTGGGCACCGCGAGCGCGGGCGTGCTCCAGCTCCTCGAGCACGATGATCGCGCAACCCTCGCCCAGCACCAGGCCGTCGCGGGTCTTGTCGAACGGCCGGCACGCCGTTGTGGGGTCGTCGTTGCGGGTGCTGGACGCACGGATCACGTCGAAGCACACCACGGTGATCGGGGAGAGCGGGGCCTCGGTGCCGCCGGTGACGACGACGTCCGCGGAGCCCTCCATGATCAGCTCGGCGGCGTAACCCACCGAGTCGAGACCCGAGGTGCAGCCCGTGGAGACCACGGAGACCGGTCCTTCGGCGCCCACCGTCCACGCCAGCTCCGTCGCCATCGAGGACGGCGTGAAGTAGTCGTAGAGGTGCGGGACGGCGTAGGACTGGTCGACCTCCCAGTACTTGCCCCGGTCGGAGCCGACGATGAACTCGCGCTCCAGCGAGGTCGTGCAGCCGACCGCGGTGCCGAGCGAGACACCGATGCGGCCTGGGTCGAGCTGGTCGAACTCGATGCCGGAGTCGGACATCGCCTCACGACCCGCGACGACCGCGAACTGCGCGGCCCGGTCGAGACGGCGGATCTCCTGCGGCGTCAAGCCTTCGCGCACTGGATCGAAATCTGCTTCCCCCGCCATGCGGGAGCGGTACGGAGACGCGTCGAAGTGCGTGATGTTGCGAGTCGCCGTACGCCCTTCGGACAGCAGTTTCCAATACGCCTTCGTTCCGATGCCACCAGGTGCGACCACGCCCACCCCGGTGATGACGGCGCGACGACTCATCGGACACCTCCAATCGCCTTCTGTGCGGACACGGTCTGCTCCAATCTCGGACAGGGCACGGGAGCGATACCTGTCTCTGCCGAATGAACCGATGGTGAATCGGCCCGATCGAGGCCACCTCGAACGACGGCGTAGGACCCCTGTACGAGTCCCGCCCCCGCATCGGCAGCGAACAGCTGTTTCGCGGCCGTTCCTCCGTCGTCGTGACATCCAAATCCAAGGGGTACACCGGTTTCCGCGACCGACTCGACGATCTCGCCGATCTGGTCCGGCCACAGCTTTCCCGCTGTGTCGTGCAGCAACACGGTTTCCGCCCCAGCCTCCGCGGCTGTCAGCACGACCTCCAAAGCGTGTTCGGGGTCGATCAGCCAGCCGTCGAAGAAGTCCCGCGCCTCGACGACCACTCGTCGTTCGGCGCGCACGAGTTGACGCACGGCTTCCCGGACCATCGAGATGCCGTGCCCTTGGACGACTACCGCCACCGCGGGGGTTTCCGCGGCCAGCAGTGCGGTCAGGTCCTCCGCACCGCCCGAGGCGATGAGGGTGGCGACCCGCAACCGGAGTTCGATCGCCGCCCTGCCGAAAAATCCTCTGGGGTAGAACGACCGGGCGGGCCTGCCTCCGTCGACGAACGCGACTCCGAGCGCGTCGAGGCGCCGCGCCGCGACCAGTCTGTCCGAAATGGACAGGCTGGTGCGACGCAGCGAGATGTCGTAAAGCTTCATCTGCGAACCCCTCGCGCTTCGACGTTCAGAAGCCCGACAGCAGCACTCGGGAAGCCTCGATCTCGTAAGCGCAGTGCCCCACTTCCGAGGGACACCCCTTGCGCTGGTGCTCGACCGCGGCTTTCTCCAGGTACATGGAGACCACGTAAAGTCCGTTGCGGCTTGCAGCGCGTGCCGCGGCGGTCAACAAGTCCGCGCCACCCAACCCCATCGCGTCACCTCATCCGTTCTCGGCGAATTCCTTGGCGTGCCGGAGCGTCGTGAGGCTGTTGGTGCCCAGCGCGTGACGGATGAGCTCGCGAGCGCGCTCGATCGTCCCGTCCGCCCCCAGGACGTCGGGGATGACCTCGGGCCGGATGACGACGGTGTGGTGCGACGTCGCCTCGATGCCGGCCTCGATGCCGTCGCCGATGTCCCTGAACGTCCACCGGCCGACGTGCGCCGCCATGATCGGCGGTGTGTGCGTCTGCTTGTAGACGATGCCGTCGTACGGGGTGCAGACCCTCACCGAGTGCGTGGTGTGGATCGACCCGTCCGGGCTGCGCGTGTCCATCTCCATGGACTGCACGCCGGTGACGGCTTCCGTGAGGTCCAGCCGCGCGACGTGCGGCAGGCGTTCCGGCCACAGGTCGGAGCGGTACAGGAACTCGTAGACGTCCTTGCGGCTCGCGTGGATCGTGATGCTGTCCGAGAACGACAGCACCAGCTTGTCGTAGTCGTCGCCGTACTCGGCCGCCCGCTTGAGGGCGGCGAGCTCGGCGTCGCTGTTGTTGTTGACGGCGTTCAGGATGAGGTCGACCGCCTCGGGCTGCGCCGCGGTGAAGTGGTGGAGCAGATCGACCCGGGTCGCCGAATCGGCGATCGGGACGATCCGCCACTCCCCACCCATCGTCTTCACCGGGGCAGCCGAACGCTCCTGCTCGAACTTGATGTGCAGGTTCGCCGGGTCGAGCTCTCGCCGGGACGTCCACGTGCGCACGTCACCGTTGGCGAACGCGTGCAACCGCAACCGCTCCGTCGAGCCGTCCCGTTCGAACACCTCGGCCTGAACCGTGGGTCCGAAGATGTACGGCCAGGTCGTCACGTCCGCGACCAGGTCGTACACCACCTTGGCGGGAGCCCCGATCATGACCGTGTGCGTGGTGGTGTGCGTCATGTCCGTCTCCGTATCCGAGTCGCCGGCGTCAGGCCGCGATCTGTCCGTTGACCTTGTCCAGCAGCTGACGCGGCGTCTCGATGTACGCCAGCTCGTCGTCGGAGATGGCGGCACCGTGCTTGCGCTTGATCAGCGCGACCGTCTCCAGCAGGGCGAGGGAATCGAAGCCCAGCTCGAGGAACGGGAGGTCGAGAATGTCCTGGCCCGGCTTGAACGAGTCGTCGTCGCCCGCGGCCTCGTTGAGGATCTCTTTGAGGCCCTCGATGGTCAGTGCGCTCACGGCTAGCTTCCTTTCCTCCAGCGGGCGGTTTCCGCGCGCCCACGACTGAGGTTGTCACCGCGCACCTGTAAGCCACTGGAGAGATTCTCGAAGAAACCGTTGCCCGACAAGCAAAAACGGCCCGCGCCACAGTGTGGCGCGGGCCGTTGGAGCATTGCTTCAGGCGAGAAGGCGTTGCAACTGACGGGTTTCGGCGCTGTCGAGGCGCGGATCGGACGTCAGGATCGCGTGCTGCAGCGACTGCAGGCGCGACGACGGCTCGACGCCGAGCTCCTCGATCAGGGTGTTGCGCAGGGCCTTGAACGAGTCGAGCGCCTGCCACTGCCGGCCCGCGCGGAACAGCGAGATCATGTACTGCGCGCACAGGTTCTCGTTCATCGGGTTCTGCACGGTCAGCACCGACAGCTCGCTGAGCAACGCCTTGTGCTTGCCCATCCGCAGCTCGGCGTCGATGCGTGCTTCGAGCACACCCAGCCGTGCCTCCTCCAGGCGCACGATCTCGATGCCGAGCGGCATGCCGGGCCGCACGTCCACGACCGCGGCGCCGCGCCACATCTCCAGCGCCTGGCGCAGCAGCCGGGAGGCCGAAGCGTAGTCCTCGACGTCGTAGGCCTGCTGGCCCGCGCGGGAGAGGCGTTCGAACTCGTGCACGTCGACGGCCTCCGGCGGCACGTCGAGCAGGTAGCCGCCGTACCGGGTGACGAGCACTTCCTTGGCCTCGCCCTCACCGGACGTCGCCAGCGCGTCGCCGATGAGCTTGCGCAGCTGCAGGATGTAGGTCTGCAGGGTGGTTCGGGCGCTGCGCGGCGGGCGGTCGCCCCACAGCTCCTCGATCAGCGTGGGAACGGACACCACCTGCCCGGAGTGCAGCGCGAGCAGCGCCAGGATCTGCCGTGGCTTGGCCGCGGTGGGCGTCACCGAGCGACCGTTCACCTTGGCCTCGACGGGCCCCAGGACCTTGATCTGCATCGCGACCCCTCCTTCGGTTCCGAGCACGGGATTAGTCTGCTCGGCCCAACGGCGCGGCGTTAGTGCACAGGCCATCGATGTCAGGTGAGTTCTGCCCGTGCCGGGTATGAAAACTTCATACGAAGGCGCATTAGCCGGTAACTACCGATCCATTAGCGCTGGTCCGCATCATTACCCACAACAAATCACACGCAAACATCGGAGCTGAACATGTACCCCACCGTCACCGTGGAGCACTTGTCTTCCGTCACCACCGCCACAGACGACTCCGACGACATGAAGATCTACCAGTTCGACCGTGAGGCCTCGATGGACTGGCTGTTCCCGTGGGGCTGGTGCACCACGACCGGTTCCGGCCAGGGCTGCGTGGCCTACGACGAGGTCCTCGCGGCATGAGACCCGAACTGGCCGAACCCGGCGAACAAAGAATTGGGTTCAAACGCCATCTCCGCCCGCAGATCGTGCACGGCGAGGCCGTTTACCTGATCGGCGAGTCAGGGGTCACCGCGATCCAGGGCTCGCACGTGGAGGCACTGGCACCGCTGCTCGACGGCACCAGGGACCTCACGGCCCTGCTGCGGGACGTGCCCGCCGGCCTGACCGCGGACAGGGTCGAGCGGATGCTCACCCGGCTCGCCGCGGCCGGCCTGATCGGCAGGCGCGGCACGGAGGACGGTTCGGCCACGACCGAGGCCTCGCTCGCGTACTGGGACGCGGCGGGTCTCGACCCCGCGGACGCGGTGGCGGCGACGACGACGTCGCTGGTCTCCGTCGTCGCGATCGGCGACATCGATCGCGACGCGCTCGCGGAAACTCTGCACCGCAACGGACTCACGGTCGCCTCGGGGAGTGGTGACCTGACGGTCGTGGCGTGTGCGGACTACCTGGAGCCAGAACTCCGTGCCATCGACGAGGCCCACCGCGCGTCCGGCACACCGTGGTTGCTGGTCAAGCCGGTCGGCGCGCAGGTCGCCGTCGGCCCGTTCTTCACCCCCGGCGACGGCCCGTGCTGGCGTTGCCTCGCCACCCGCCTGTCCGCGAACCGGACGGCGGAGGCGCACGTACGGGCGCGGTGCGGGCAGAAGGGCCCGGCCCCTCGCCCCCTCATCGGCCTGCCGTCGCTGCACGCGATGGCGGTGGAGATCGCGTCGGTCGAGGCGGCCAAGTGGCTCGCCGGCCTCCGGCACGAGACACAGCGCTCCATCTGGAGCTACGACAGCCTGAGCATGAAGGTCACCCAGCACGAGGTGCGGCACCGTCCGCAGTGCGGCGGCTGCGGTGACCCGGAAGTTGTCGCGCGCACGGCGTTCGAGCCGGTCGAACTCACGAGTCGCGTGAAGCGCTCCTGCGACGGCGGCGGGCACCGCGCGTCGCCGCCGCAGGAGATGCTCGACAGGTACCGCCACCTCATCGGCCCCGTCACCGGGGTCGTGCGGGAGATCCGCCGGGCGGAGGGTCCCGCGTTCTTCAACTCCTACCGCTCCGGCGCGAACATCGCGGCGGGCGGCGAGGGCCTCGAGGGTCTGCGTTCGGCGTTGCGCGCGGACACCGGCGGCAAGGGCGTGACCGCGCTCGACGCCGAGGTCGGCGCGCTGTGCGAGGCCGTGGAACGCCGCAGTGGCGCGTTCTTCGGCGACGAGGCCCGCGTCAGCGGCAGTTTCACCTCGCTGGCCGAGAGCGCGATCCACCCCGACTCCGTGCAGCAGTACCACCCGCGCCAGTTCGAGACCCGCGACGAGTGGAACTCCGAGCACGCCGACTTCCAGTACGTCACCACGCCGTTCGACGAGCACGAGGTGATGGACTGGACCCCGCTGTGGTCGCTCACCGAGCGACGCCACAAGTTCCTGCCCACCGGCATGGTCTACTTCGGCGCCCCCTGTCCGCCGAGCATCGTGTCGAACTCCAACGGCTGCGCGGCCGGCAGCAGTCTCGAAGACGCGGTCCTGCAAGGGTTGCTGGAACTGGTGGAACGCGACGCCGTCGCGATCTGGTGGTACAACCGCACGCCGGTGCCCGGTGTGGACCTCGACTCGTTCCACGACTCGTGGATCCGCGAACTGCGCCAGGTGCACGCGGGCCTCGGCCGCGAGGTGTGGCTGCTCGACGTCACGTCGGACCTCGGTGTGCCGACGATGGTCGCGATCTCGAGGCGGACCGGCGGCGAGCGGGAGGACATCATGCTCGGCTGCGGCTCGCACCTGGACCCGCGGCTCGCCGCGCGCCGGGCGCTCACCGAGCTCAACCAGTGCATGCCGATGGTGTGCGGGCCGATGGACCTCGGCACGTTCGACGTCGACATGCGGCGCTGGTTCGAGACGACGAAGCTGGCGGAGCAGCCGTGGCTCGCGCCCGACCCGTCCGCGCCACCGCGGGACGCGTTCCACCACGGCTACCTGTTCCGCCAGGACCTGACCGACGACGTCCGCGCGCTCCAGCACGTTCTGGAGCAGCGGGGCATGGAGGTTCTCGTGCTCGACCAGACCAGGCCCGACATCGAACTTCCGGTCGTGCGGGTCGTGGTGCCGGGCCTGCGGCACTTCTGGTCGAGGTTCGCTCAAGGGCGCCTCTACGACGTGCCGGTACAAATGGGGCGACTGACCCGCCCCAGACGTTACGAAGAGCTCAACCCGATCCCGCTGTTCATGTGATGCTCACCTGCCAGAGCGGAGGCGCCGTGGTGCCCACGCAGTCGCACATCCCGGCCGGCCGGCCGCTGTGGTCGTTGCTGGAGGACGCCTTCGTCGACGAAGGCGTCGAGCACCTGACCGTGCACGGCAGATGGGGTGCGATCGAGATCGCGGACACGAGCCCGCTCGTGCGCGAGGCGTTGCACCGCATGAGCCTCGGACCGGTGGCGCTGGAGAACATCTCCGCCCTGCACGAAAACTTCGTGCGGTGGAAGACCGGCTCCGGCCCGTGCCTGATCTGGCGCAAGCTCAAGAACACGCTCGACCAACTGGGTGGTTGTGTCGTGCCCTCGCTCGGTCTGAACGACGGAGCCGGCCCGATCCTCTCGGTCGTCGCCGTCACGCGCGACGCCGTGTTCGCGTTGCCGCACGTCGAGGAGGGCACGGTCGTCAGCATGCGTCCGCGCACCGAGATCGAGCGCCTCAACGGCGACCAGGCACTCGCCTGTCCCGGCCTTTCCTACCAGGTGATCCTGCACGGCGCGCCTGCCACCGAGATAGCGAAGTCGTTGCTGCACACCGAGAGCACGATCGCACAGGTGTCGGAGTCGTTGCAGGTGGAGAAGACGCTGGTCGGAGATGTCATCGCTTATCTCGCGGGGGCGGGACTCGTAGTCGTCCGGGAGTGTTGAGCCGTCGCCATGTTGCTCCGATCGCGGATCGCAAAACGCGAGAATTCCCAGGATGCGCCCGTATCATGGCCGCGTCCCGACCCTCGCGTGGGAGCTGCTGCTGTGACGCAACGACAGGAACGCTCATCGGTGTCCCGTCGTTTGGCGTACGTCGTGATCAGCGTGGTGTTCGCCAACTACCTCGGCAACGCCTTCTTCTACGTGCTGCAGGTGTCGGCCACGCTTCCCCGGATCGTGTCCTCGCTCGCCTGCCTGCTCACGATCGGGTTCCTCCAGTTGCGGGTGTTCTCGCGGCCGGGAGCGGACCTCCGTTCGGGCCGGGCGTACCTGGCGCTGGGCGCGATGGCGGCCCTCGTCTACGTGCCGATGTACTTCTTCCCCGCCGCCTGGCCGGGCATGCCGGGCTTCCTCGCGGGCAGCGCGCTGCTGGTGCTGCCGAACCGCGTCAGATGGCTCGCGTTCGCCCTGGTGGCGCTCAGCAACAGCCTGATCCAGACGTTCTACCAGCCGGCTTTGCCGTTGCTCGGCCAGATGTACTACGTGGTGACACCCATGGTCGCCGGCCTGGTCGTCTACGGCCTGTCGCGGCTGCCGTCGCTCGTGCTGCAGCTGGAGACGGCCCGCTCGGAGCTCGCCGAGCTCGCGGTGTCGCAGGAACGGCTGCGATTCGCCCGCGACCTGCACGACCTGCTCGGGTTCAGCCTCTCGGCGATCACGCTGAAGGTGGAGCTGGCCCGCAGGCTGATCGGTGAGCACACCGACAGGGCGTTGCGTGAACTCGCGGAGATCCTCGGTATCGCCCGCGAGGCCCTGACGGACGTTCGTGCGGTGGCTTCGAGCTATCGCGAGCTGTCGCTCACCGACGAGATCGAGTCCGCGCGGTCCGTGCTCACGGCCGCGGGTGTCGGCACGACGATCGAGACGGACCACGCCGACCTGTCGCCGCGGTCGAGGACCGCGCTCGCCACCGTGCTGCGCGAGGGCGTGACGAACCTCCTGCGGCACAGCGACGCGACCCGGTGCTCGATCACGATCAGCGGCACCGACCAGTTCGTGTCGATCGACATCGTCAACGACGGCGCGCCTGCCGAAGTCGGTACCGAGCGCGGCAGCGGCCTGGCGAACCTCGCCACCCGCACCACCGCGATCGGCGGCTCGCTGCTCGCGCAGGCCAACCCGGACGGCACCTACCGCCTGCACGCCGAGGTGCCGGTCGACCCGGTGCCGGAGGAACCTTCGGGACGGCGCCGGCGCCTGGCGGGCCCGACGATCGCCACGAAGTTCGCCCAGGTGCTGGTCACGTCGGTGGTGGTCGGCTACGTCATCACCACGGCCACGCTCGTGCTCAACGAGTACGTCCGGATCGGCACGACCGGCATCGTGCTGGCGTCGGCCGGTGTCGCCGGCACCGCGGCGCTCGTGCTGGGTCTGGTGAGCCGTCCGCGCGTCCGGCTGAGCGTGGCCAGGCGCTTCGGGGTGCTCGCGGCGCTCGCCGTGTGCGTGTACGTGCCCCAGGTCGTGTACGGCAATCCGTACCTCGGTCTGCCGGGCTTCCTCGCCGGCTCCGTGGCGCTGATCCTGCCGATGCGCGCGGGCTGGCCCGCCGCCATCGCGGTGGTCGCCGGGCAGGGCGTCATCTTCGGCGCCTACGGGTTCGGCGCGGTGGACATCGCCTACGGCGTCATGGCCACGACGAACCACGGCCTGGTGCTGTACGCGTTGTCCCGGCTGCGGTCGATGGTGACCGAACTGCACGAGGCCCGCGAGGAGCTGGCGGCGGCGGCGGTCACGCAGGAGCGGCTGCGGTTCGCGCGCGACCTGCACGACCTGCTCGGCTACAGCCTGTCCGCGATCACGTTGAAGAGCGAGCTCACGCACCGGCTGGCCTCGATCGACCCCGGCCGGGCCCGCCAGGAGCTCACCGAGGTGCTGGAGATCTCCCGGCAGGCGCTGGCGGACGTGCGGTCGGTGGCGTTGAGCTACCGCGAGCTGTCGTTCGACGAGGAGACCCAGTCGGCGCAGGCGCTGCTGTCCGCGGCCGACATCGCGGTGACGGTCCGCATCGACGCGTGCGACCAGCTGCCCACGGACGTGAAGGTGACGCTCGCGACGGTGCTGCGCGAAGGCGTCACGAACCTCCTGCGGCACAGCAAGGCCGAGCACTGCGAGATCGTGCTCTCCAGCTCGAGGCACCTGGTCACGATGGACATCGTCAACGACGGGATCCCCTCGATCGAGCGGAGGTCCCGTGACGGCAGCGGGATCGGCAACCTGACCACGCGCGTCCGCGCCCTCGGCGGCGACCTGCACGCCGGGCTCACGCCCGAGCACACCTACCGGCTGCGCGCCGAGATCCCGCTGCCGTTCAACTGAGGCCCCTGCGGAACGGGTGAATCCGCAGGTCGCGGGCCTATCATGCCGCCGTGGCACGAAGACCGGAGCACTCGGCGGTGTCCTCCCGGCTGGCGTACGCCGTCGTGAGCGTGGTGTTCGCGAACTACCTCGGCAACGCGTTCCTCTACGTCCTGGAAGCCGGTGCCACGCCGGTGCGGATCGCGAGCTCACTCGCGGTCCTGCTCGCGATCGCCTGCCTGCAGCTCGGGGTGTTCTCCCGGCCGGGCACGAACCTGCACTCCCCCTGGGCGTACGCGGCACTGGGCGCGCAGGCACTGCTGGTGTTCGCGCCGGTGCCGTTCTTCCCCACGGCGTGGAGCGGCATGGTGGTGTTCCTCGCGGGCAGCGTGCTGCTGGTCCTGCGCGGCGGCACGCGGTGGTTCGCGTTCGCCGCCGTGTCGGTGGCCAACCCCCTGAGCAAGACCTCGTACGACATCCCGCCGAGCGTGTTGGGCTACTACACGGCGTCCTCGCTGACCGCGGGTCTCGCCGTCTACGGCCTGTCCCGGTTGCCGTCGCTCGTGGCCCAGCTGGAGACGGCCCGCTCGGAGGTCGCCGACCTGGCCGTGACGCAGGAACGGCTCGGGTTCGCCCACGACGTGCAGAACCTCCTCGGTCTCAGCCTCGCCGCGATCGCGCTGGAGGCCGGACAGGCCCGCCGGATGATCGGCGACCACACCGGCCGGGCGCTGGAGAAGACCGCGCGGATCATCGCCGCCTCCCGCGAGGCGCTCACGGACGTGCGGGCCGTGGCGTCGAGCTACCGCGGGTCGTCGCTGGCCGACGAGATCGAGTCGGCCCGGTCCGTGCTGACGGCGGCCGGGATCGTCACGACCATCGAGTCGGACGCCCCAGAGCCGTCACCGAGGTCGCGCACCGCGGTCGCGACGGTGCTGCGCGAGGGCGTCTCGAACCTCCTGCGGCACAGCGGGGCGACCCGCTGCGAGATCACGATCAGCGGAGACGGCCGGACGGTGACGATCGACGTCGTCAGCGACGGCACGTTCCGGCTGCACGCCGAGGTGCCGGCCACGACGGAACCGGCGCGGCGGCCGTTGTTCGCCGGTCCGCCCATCGCGACCCGGTTCGCGCGGGTGCTGCTCGCCGCGGTGGTGGCCGGGTACGGCGTCATGGCGACGCTGCTGGCCGCGTACTACCTGCCCGCGATCGGCTTCGGCGGGATCCTGGTCTGCGCGGTGAGCGGCGCGGTGACCGGGGCCCTCGTGCTGGGCTTCGTGAGCCGCCCGCACGTCCGCCCGGCCCTCGGCCACGCGGCGCTCGCCGGGATCGCCGTCTGCGTGTACGTGCCCCAGTTCGCCTACGGGCACCCGTACCTGGGCGGTGTGCCGGGCTTCCTCGCGGGCGCCGCGGTGCTGCTCCTGCCGCGATGGGCGGGCTGGGCCGCGTTCGCCGTGGTCGTCGCAGGCCAGGGAGTGCTGCAGGCCGTGTGGGGCTACCCCCAGAGCGACGTGGTGTGGGCGCTGATGGCCACGACCAACCACGGACTCGTGCTGTACGCGCTGACCCGGCTGCGGTCGATGGTGACCGAACTGCACGAGGCACGGGAGGAGCTCGCGACGGCGGCGGTGACGCGGGAACGGCTGCGGTTCGCGCGCGACCTGCACGACCTCCTCGGCTACAGCCTCTCGGCCATCACGTTGAAGAGCGAGCTCACGCACCGGCTGGCCTCGATCGACAGCGGCCGGGCCAGGCGGGAGCTCGCCGAGGTCGCGGAGATCTCCCGGCAGGCGCTCGCGGACGTCCGGTCGGTCGCGCTGAGCTACCGCGAGCTGTCGTTCGACGAGGAAACCGTTTCGGCACAGGCGTTGCTGTCCGCGGCCGACATCGAGGTGACGGTCCGGATCGACGCGCACGAACTGCCCGGCGACGTGCAGGTGACGCTCGCGACCGTGCTGCGCGAAGGCGTCACGAACCTACTGCGGCACAGCAAGGCCGAACACTGCGAGATCACGCTGTCGTCGTCACCGGACCTCGTCGCGCTGGACATCACCAACGACGGAATCCCCGCCGTTGAAAGGAAGTCCTCCGACGGCAACGGGATCGGCAACCTCACCACCCGCGTCCGCGCGCTCGGCGGCGACCTGCGCGCCGGTCCGACCCCCGAGCACACCTACCGGCTGCGCGCCGAGATCCCGTTGCCCGTCACAGCATCTCGATGACCGCGCAGCCCCAGCTGTAACCGGCGCCCACGCCGAACATCACGATCCGCTGACCGGACTTCGCCTTGCCGGTCTGCACGAGGTGGTCGAAGCTCGCGAACTGGTCGCCGGCGCCGAGGTGCCCGACCGTGCGGCTCCAGCTCCACGTCGTGCGCTCCGGCTCGATGTCGTACGGGCGCAGGTAGTTCACGTCCAGGCGGCGGCGGCCGAAGTGCGGCAGGATGATCCAGTCCGCGTCACCGATCTTCATGTCGGCGTCGGACAGCGCCTGCTCCACGGCGAGCGCCTGGCCCGCGTTGGCCTTGTTGATGCCGTAGGAGAGCCCGAACTCGCGGCTGAACGTGTGCTTGGCCTCCTCGAAGTCCACCGGGATGCGGTGCGAGAACGGCGCGAGGCCGAACGGCACGTCGCCGCGGTGCAGCGGCTCCAGGTCGGAATCAGCGTTGATGGCCAATGAAAGCAGTTTCGCGTAGCCGCCGCGGGTGGACAGCACGAGAGCCGACGCACCGTCGCCGTAGGGCGTTCCGGGGTCGGTCCTCCAGCGGTCGATCCCCGGCAGGCAGAAGCGGTCGGAGGACGTGAGGAGGGCGTCCCTGCCGGGACGGGCGATCAGGTAGGACACCGCGAGGTCCATCGCGGCCAGGCCGCCGTTGGACATCTGCCGGATCTCCAGCGCCAGGCACGAGTTCCGCACCGTCTCGCGCTGGATGTAGGAACCGACCGGCCAGAGGTCCTGGCCCTGGTGGTAGGTGGTGGCGTGCAGGATCAGGTCGACGTCGTCGGGAGCGGATCCCGCCCGTGCCAACGCGACCCGTGCCGCCTCGACCGCCATCTCGGCCGCGGACTCGTGCGGGGACACGGACACGGACTCGACGTCCGTGCGCGCGACGAGCTTCGGCTCGCAGTCCCCCGACGCGATCGCGTCCGCGACGTTCAGCGTCGAGGGCAGGCGCACACCGCTGCCGTTGACGAAAACATCCTTCACTCGCACCGCGGTCAGACCTCCTTCAGCGCGCGTGCCACGCGCACGACGCGTTCCGCCTGGATCTGGGCCGCCTGCAACGCGATCTCGTCGACCGGCACGTTGCCCGCGCCCAGGACGTGAGAGGTGCCGTAGGGGTTCAGGTCTCCTCCCGGCGGCACGATGATCCCGCCGAAGTGGCAGACCATGTTGTAGATCGACACGAGCGTGGTCTCCATGCCCCCGTGCAGGCTGCCGCCGGAGGTGAAGGCGCTGTACACCTTGTCGGCGAGCAGGCCGCTGAACCAGGCGGGCCCCAGCGTGTCGATGAACTGCTTGAGCTGCGCGGACACGTTGCCGAAGCGGGTCGGCGTGCCGAAGACGACGGCGTCGGCCCACAGCACGTCGTCGACCGAGGCGATGGGGACGTCCGCGGTCTCCTCCAGGTGCGCCGCCCAGGCCGGCCGGGACCGCCACGCCGCCTCCGGAGCCAGCTCCGCAGCCCGTACCAGCCGCACCTCGGCGCCGTGCTTCTCGGCCGCCTCGGAGATCTCCGTGGCGATCCGGTGAATCGTTCCCGTCGAGGAGTAGTACACGACTGTCACGTTGACGCTGCGTTCCATGACGCATCCCTTCGCGAGGCAGCTCGGTTCACCCTTGCCGGGCCGCCTTGATGTGGCGTGGAGCGCGACATGAACGTTGGGAGATATGGTGTCGCGCGGAGGGGCGCGATGATCAGGGTTCTGCTCGCGGAGGACATGCACATGGTGCGCGGTGCTCTCATCGCGCTGCTCAACCTCGAACCGGACATCGAGGTCGTGGCCGAGGTGAGCTCGGGCGACAAGATCGTGCCGGCCGCTCGCCAGCACGGTCCCGACGTCTGTGTGATCGACATCGACCTGCCGATCCTCGACGGGCTGAGTGCCGCGTCGACGATCCGCGAGACGATGCCGCAGGTCAGGACGTTGATGCTGACGTCGCTGGGCCGTCCGGGGACGTTGCGCAGGGCGTTGGCGGCCCGCGTGGACGGGTTCCTGCTCAAGGACGCGCCGCCGACGGAGCTCGCCGACGCGATCCGCCGGGTCGCCGCCGGGGAACGCGTCGTGGACAGCCAGCTCGCCCTGGCCGCGTGGGACCGCGGCGAGTGCCCGCTGACCGACCGCGAGCTGGAGGTCCTCCGGCTCGCGGCGAACGGCGCCGACGCGCCTGACATCGCTGTCGCGCTGTCGCTTTCGGTCGGGACCGTCCGCAACTACATGACGACGATCATGACCAAGCTCAACGGGCGCAACCGGGTGGACGCCATCCGCATCGCCGAGGAAGCCGGCTGGCTCTGACGGCTCTGCGGACGGCATCTCTCAGGCTGCCTTCTGCTGGCTGGCGCGCAGGTCGAAGCCCGGCTGGGCGACGATCTCAGGGGTGAGCGAGTTGCCGCCCTCGAGGATCCGGCGCCCCATCAGGAAGTCGATCGGCCGGTTGTAGGCCTCGATTCCAATCAACCTGTCATTTTTGAAGCAGAACACCGAGAACCGGCCCTCCGCCGGGTCGCCGACGGTGACCGTGCGGTCGTGGCCGTTGGTGAGGCCCGCGGTCTGCAGCTTCACGTCGTACTGGTCGCTCCAGAACCACGGCAGGGCGGTGTAGGGCTCCGCGCTGCCCATGATGGCCGCCGCGACCGTGGTGCCCTGGTCCGTGGCGTTCTGCACCGATTCCAGGCGGATGAGGCCGCCGGCGTGCGTGCTGGCGAACCGCGCGCAGTCGCCGACCGCGTAGACGCGCGGGTCGACCGTGCCGAGGTGCGCGTCCACGACGATGCCGTTGTCGACGGAGAGCCCGGCGCGCTGGGCGACCTCGGTGTTCGGGATGACGCCGATGCCCGCGACCACGAGGTCCGCGACGAGCACCGTGCCGTCCGCCAGTTCCACCAGGCCTTCCCTGACGGCGGCGACGCCCGTTCCGGTGAGGATCTGGACGCCTTCGCTGCGGTGGCGGCTGACGAGGTGCTGGGCCGTCTCCGCGGACACCGCCCGTTGCATCACCTGCGGCTGCGCCTCGACGACGGTCACCTCGTGGCGCAGCTTCCGCACCACGGCGGCGAACTCGAGCCCGATGAACCCGCCGCCGATGACGACGACGTCGAGCCCGATCTGGCCGTCGAGCCGCTGCCTGATCGCGTCCGCGTCGGCGACCGTGCGCAGGTTCAGCACGTGCTCGGCACCGGGGATGGGCAACGGCCGCGGCCGCGCTCCCGTCGCGAACACCAGGTGGTCGTAGCTGATCGTCCGGGCACAACCCAGCACCGCCACCCGCGCCTGGCGGTCGACCCCGATCACCCGCTCGCCGCGCACGAGCTTGATGCCGTGGTCCTCGTAGTACGAGTCCTGCCTGAGCACCAGCCCGGCGAGGTCGGTCTCCCCCGCCAGGTAGGCCTTGGTGAGCGGCGGCCGCTGGTACGGCGCCGCCTGCTCGTCACCGATGAGCGTGATCGGTCCGCGGTGTCCCTGCTCGCGCAGGGACACCGCGACCTGGCAACCCGCCTGCCCGGCCCCGACGACGACTACCGACTCGCCGCGCATGTCAGTAGTTGCCCAGCCCGCCGCAGACGTTGAGCGCCTGTGCGGTGATCGAGGACGCGGTGTCCGTCGTCAGGTACGTCACGAGACCGGCGACCTCTTCCGGCGTGCTGTACCGACCCAGCGGGATCTTGGCGTTGAACTTCTCGAGGACCTCTTCCTCGGTGACGCCCCAGTGGTTCGCGTACCCCTGGCGCACCCGGCTGGCCATCGGCGTCTCGACGTAGCCGGGGCACACCGCGTTGACGGTGATGCCGGACTTCGCGAGCTCGATGCCGACGGCCTTCGTGAAGCCGACGACGCCGTGCTTGGACGCCGAGTAGGGCGCGGCGAACACGACGCCCTGCTTGCCGCCGGTGGAGGCGATGTTGATGATCCGGCCCCAGGTCTGCTCGACCATCTTGCCGGTGGACAGCACCTCTTTGGTGAAGCGGAAGACACCGTTGAGGTTGGTGTCGATGACGTCCAGCCAGAGGTCCTCGTCCAGCTCGGCGGTGATGCCACCGCCACCGCGTCCGGCGTTGTTGACGAGGATCTCGATGGGCCCGAACACGTCCACGGCCTTCTGCACCGCGGCGCGGATCTCCTCCGTGGACGTCACGTCGGACGACGCGCCGTCCGCCTCGATGCCCTCTTCACGGAGCTGCTTCACCGTGGTCTGGACGTTCTCGGCGTTGCGGGCCACGACGAAGACCGCGTGCCCCTCCTTGCCGAGGCTGCGCGCGACCTCGAGACCGATTCCACTGGTGGCGCCCGTGACCAGGGCGACCCGTCGCTGGCTCATGCTTCTTCTCTCCCTCAGAGTTGCTTCTCAGGCATGTGCACGACGAGCCCGTCCTGCTCCTCGGTCACGGGGATCTGGCAGCTCAGCCGGCTGTTCTCCTTGCGCTCACAGGCCGTGAAGTAGAGGAGCTCGTCCTCGACCTGGTGCATCTGCGACAGCGGCTTGGTGTTCTCGGGGTCGACGTACACGTGGCACGTGCCGCACGAGGCTCCACCACCGCACTGGGCGACGATTCCCTTGATGCCGTTGAGAACCGCGCCGCGCATCACGGTGTCGTTCTGGGCAACGTCGACAACGGTCTCAACCCCGTCGTGCGCTACGTAAGTGATCTTTGGCATGGCAGTTCTCCCACGGATCTGCGGCTCGCCGGACGAGGTTCACCTTGAACGGCGGCGCTTTGCACGTGGTGGAGACCACCTTGAGCGTTGTGCCCGTGCTGCTCCGCTGGCATTCGAGCCCTTCTTGCGACTCTGCGGTGTCGGCGTACACCCACACGCGGAGGTTCCACCGTGCCCCTCAAGGAGTTCTACGACCAGCAGGTGAACTGGTCACCGCCGTTCGAGGACGGCCTTGAACGCGCGACGGTCGTCGTGCCACGCGACTATTCCGACCCGGACGGCCCGAAGCTCACCATCGCCGTCGCCCGCCTCAAGGCGACGGACCCGTCGAAGCGGCGCGGCGTCCTGCTGGCCGTCAACGGCGGACCCGGCGGTGACGGTGGCGACGGCCTCGGGCTGATCAAGCGCCTCGGCAAGCGGGTGCGGACCGCCTACGACCTCATCGGGTTCGACCCGCGCGGCTACGGCGAGTCCACCAAGCTGTACAGCGAGGTGACGATTCCCAAGGCGCCCTTCGACTCCCGGCCGCCGGACTCGTTGTTCGAGCAGCTGGCCGAGGACATGCGGCTGCGCGAGCTCGGCTGCGAGAAGGGCGGCGGTGAGCTGCGCCCGCACATCACGACGCGCAACACCGCCCGGGACATGGACCTGATCCGGGTCGTGCTGGGCGAGGAGAAGATCTCGTTCGTCGGGTACGCGTACGGCACGTACGTCGGCGCCGTCTACGGCACGATGTTCCCGGAGAACCTCGACCGCACGGTCCTCGACTCGTGCATCAATCCACAGTGGACGTGGCGCGAGCAGTTCGTCACGCAGGCGGAGGCGGTCTACCGCAACGTCGCGCTGTGGGCGGAGTGGACCGCGCAGCGCGACGGGCACTTCCACCTCGGCACCAGCTCCGAGCAGGTCATCGCCGAGATCGAGGCCGTCGTCGAGAAGCTCGAGGAAGGCGACCAGATCCAGCTCCGCACGCTGTTCGACGGCGCGGTCGGCACGCGGTCGACGGACCGGGCGCAGTGGGACTCGCTGGGCTACCTCATCGGCGACCTCCGCACCACGTTGCAGGACGCCAACTACGACAAGGCGCGGTCGCTGATCGTCGGGCAGGCCACGTGGCGGCCGCAGGACTCGGAGGGCGACCTGCGGGTCGGCGTGCTGGAGGCCATCACGCTGGAGACCTACTGGCCGCAGGACCTGGAGGTCTACTACGCCGACGTCCGCAAGCACCGCGCCCAGCACCCGTACGGCTACGGCGTGCTGCGGGCCCAGCCGTGGGTCGGCGCGTTCCGGACGTTCGAGAGCCTGGAGCCGCCGACGAAGCTCGCGCAGCCCGGCTACCCCAAGGGTCTCGTGGTGCAGGCCGACGGCGACCCGATGGACCGCGTCGAGGGCGGCATCGAGCTGGCCGCGCTGCTGGACCACCCGCTCGTCCTCGTCGAGGACTCCGGCGACCACGAGGTGTACGGGCTGGCGGGCAACGAGGTTCTCGACTCGCTGGTCGACGACTACCTCGTCGACGGTGCGCTGCCGGCGAGCAAGCACACCAGGGTTCCCGGGCACGTGCAGCGCCCGAACATCCCGAAGGACTGACGGCACAACGCAAAGGGGCCCCGCACCGAGGTGCGGGGCCCCTTTCGCGTTCTCTAGTCCTCGGCGGGGAGGTCCCAGGTGACCGGCAGCTCCCAGAGGCCGTAGATCACGGCGCCCTCCTTGCGCGGGATCTCCAGGAACGGCTTCGCCAGGCGCAGCGACGGGATGCGCTGGAACAGCGTCGACCACACGAGCTGCATCTCCAGGCGGGCGAGGTCGGCACCGATGCAGTGGTGCAGGCCGTGGCCGAACCCGAGGTGCTTGCGGGTGCCGCGCTCCAGGATCAGCTTCTCCGGCTCCGGGAAGATCTCCGGGTCGCGGTTGCCGTTGAGGCCCAGGCACAGGATGCCGTCGCCGGCCTTGATGGTCTTGCCACCGATCTCGATGTCCTCCAGCGCGACGCGCGGGATGGCCGTGTCACCGATGGTCGCGAGGCGCACGAGCTCCTCGACTGCGGGCTCGATCATGCCCTCGGGGTCGTCCAGCAGCAGCTTGAGCTGGTCGGGGTTCTCCAGCAGCGCGGCGGTGCCGAGCGACAGCATCGAGGCCGTGGTCTCGTGGCCGCCGTTCATCAGGAGGCGGATCATGTTGAACAGGTCGCGGCGCGTGTACTCCTCGCCGGACGCGGCGTACTCGGCCATCGCGCGGCTGAGCAGGTCCTCGCCGGGCTCCTGCTCCTTCTGCGTGATCAGCTTGTCGACGTAGGCGTTCACCTCGACGATCGCGGCCTGGCGCTGCTCGGGCGTCGAGTGACCGCCGAGCAGACACGTGCCGTGCTCGATGAAGAAGTCGTGCTCGTCCTGCGGGATGCCGAGCAGCTCGCAGATGACCGTCATCGGCACGGCGAGCGAGAACTCGCGGTGGAAGTCGATCGGCGGCGTCATCGTGAGGATCTTGTCGATGTACTCGTCGACGATCTCCTGGATGCGCGGGCGCAGCCGCTTCACCTGGCGGTTGGTGAACGTCACGGCCGCCTTGCGCCGGGTCTTGGTGTGCTCCGGGTTGTCGTAGCCGATGAACGACGTCTCGGTGCGGAACTCCGGCGGCGCGATGAAGTAGAACGGGAAGTTGTCGTGCTTGCGCGAGGCGCTGATCCGCGGGTCCGTGAGGAGCTGCTTGATCGTGTGGTAGCCGCTGATCGTCCAGATCCGGAGCCCGGAACCGGTCAGCGTCACCTCGACGACGTCTTCCTCGGCCATCTCGGTGTACTGCGCGGGCGGCGTGAACGGGCATGTGCGCTTGTACGGGAACGTGTCCACACCTGGCTCGGTGGCGCTGCTGGTCATCTGGGTCTTCCTCCTAGTCGAGAAGTTGGCTCACGCCAGGTCAGCGCCGCCATCGAGCGTGATGACTTGACCGGTGACCCACGAGCTCGCGGGCTCGGCGAAGCGGGTGATCCACGGAACGACGTCGTCGACCTCGCCGGTGCGCCCCAGCGGCGTCTGCGAGGCCTGGAAGCCGAAGTAGCCCTCGACCTCCTCGGGGCTCAAACCGTTGGCGGAGTAGACCTCCGTGCGCACCGCGGCAGGGGCGACCGCGTTGACGCGGATGCCCTGCGGGGCCAGTTCGAGGGCCCAGCTGCGCACGAGGCTGTCCACGGCAGCCTTGCTGGCGCCGTACACGCCACCGCCCGGCACCGCGATGTGCCCGGCGTTGCTCGAGACGAACACGATGCTGCCGCCCGGCGAAGTCAGCTGCGGCAACAGCTTGGCGGTCAGCACCAGCGGGCCGACCAGGTTGGTCTCCAGCACGTCGCGCGCGGTGGCGAGGTCGAAACCGGCGACCGGCGTGAAACGGAAGATACCGGCGTTGTGCACCAGCACGTCCACCTTGCCGCCGCCCAGTTTCACGGCGTCGGCGACCTTCTGGGCGCCTTCGTCCGTCGTCACGTCCGCGACGACGGCGGTGATGGCGGGGTGCAGTGCGACGACCTCGGTGAGCCGGTTCTCCCGGCGGCCTGTGATGATCACGTTCCCGGCGCCGAGGTCGGCGAACGCCAGCGCCGCCGCGCGGCCGATGCCGGTTCCCCCACCCGTCACGACGACCTGCTGTCCGGCAAATGGTGCGTCCGACATGACGCCTCCAGCTTCTTTCCACTCGGTAGGGCAGTCACCGTCAACCCTGCTGGTTGAACCTTGAGTCCAGGTCTAGCTGGGGCGGAAACCCTGGGGAGCATGGGAATTCTTGCGGTGGGCAGGTGGCGCGCACGGGTCGGCAGACCCGGCGGCGACACGGAGAGCGAGTTCGAGTTCGCGCGCGACGGCACAGCGGCGCTGGTCGTGGGCGGAAAGGGAGCCGGGACGTGGACCCAGACGGGTCCCGACACGTTCAGCTACCGGATCCAGGAGGAGCTGACCGAGGCTCCGGGCACGATCGAGATCGCACAGGACGCCGTGCTGCGCGGCGACGAGTTCGTCAGCAACGGCAACGCGGTGGTGCGCCTCGCGAACGGCACGACAGCACGTGAGGCCGCGATCCGGATCACGGCGCAAAGGCTCGGATGACCTCGAAGGGGGCGCCAGTGAAGGCGCCCCCTTCTACAACACGCGCGTCAGGAGCACTTGACCGTCACGTTGCCGGTGTACTTGCCCGCCAACAGCGACAGCAGCGCCTGCGGCGCGGTCTTGACCCCGCCCTCGTCGACGATCGTGTGCGGGAAGACGAACTTGCCCTCCTGCAACCACTGTCCGAAGTGGACGACCCAGTCCTGGATCTGCTCCGGCAGGTGGTAGCAGGCGAACGGGCGGATCTCCAGGTGCTTGGTGATCGCCGTCATCAGGTCGATCCGCGGGTGCTCGGCCGTGCCGTCGTTCTGGTTGGCGAGCGCGCCGCACAACGCGAAGCGGGCGTGCGGGCGGGCCGCCTGGATGGCTGCCTCGAACTGCTCGCCGCCCACGTTGTCGAAGAACACGCTGATGCCGTCGGGAGCGAGCTCGCGCAGCCGGTCGGCCGCGGGGCCGTCCTTGTAGTTGAACGCGGCGTCGAAGCCGAGCTCGTTCACCAGCCAGTCGACCTTCTCCTGGCTGCCGGCCGAGCCGATCACCTTGGCGCCACGGGCCTTCGCGATCTGCCCGGCGAGCGACCCGACGCCACCGGCG
Organism: Lentzea flaviverrucosa; assembly: GCF_003350445.1. Lineage (NCBI taxonomy): Bacteria > Bacillati > Actinomycetota > Actinomycetes > Pseudonocardiales > Pseudonocardiaceae > Lentzea > Lentzea flaviverrucosa. The sequence continues at coordinate 207,103 of NZ_QQAU01000015.1, read as the reverse complement.
GCACCGGTGACGAACACGACGTCACCCTCGCCCGCCTGCGCGATGGTCGCCATGCCGTAGTAGGCCGTCGGCCCCTGCGACAGGAAGTAGACCGGAGAAGGCACGTAGTGCGGGTTCTGCTTGATGAACTGCTGCGCCGGCCCGGACCAGTACTCCTGCCACGGCCCGAACGACTGCACCAGGTCCCCGACCTCCAGGTCGGGGCTGTTCGACTTGACCACGGTGCCCACGCCGCCGGCACCGGCCGGCTCGCCGACCTTCCACGGCGGCACACCGGGGATCTGGCAGTCGGACCTCATGAACTCCTTGAAGGCGGCGGCCACCGACACGTAGTCGACGCGCACCAACACCTCACCGTCACCGGGCTCGGGGACGGCCACCTCGACGACGTCGAAGTGCTCGAGGGTCAGGTCGTCCTCGACGTGCTTGGCGAGCCTGACCTCCCACTGCTTCTCGGGGATGCTCATGGCTCTCCTTCTGTCTATCCCCAGGTGACGGGGAGGCTGACGAGTGAGTGGTTGATCTCGCCCTGGTGCCACACCAGGTCCTCGTACGGCACGGCGAGCCGGAGGTCCGGGAACCGGCGGGTCAGGCCTTCGATGGCGATCGCCATCTCCATGCGCCCCAGCTGCTTGCCGAGGCAGTAGTGCACGCCGTGCCCGAACGCGATGTGCGGGTTCGAGGCGCGGTCGATGTCGAGCTGCTGAGGGTTCTCGAAGACGTCCTCGTCGCGGTTCGCCGACGACAGCACGAAGAACACCGCGTCGCCCTTGGCGATCTTCTGCCCGCCGAGCTCCAGGTCCTCCGCCGCGATGCGGTGGAAACCCGTGGTGTCGGTGGCGAAGAGGTTGACGTGCCGCAGGAGCTCCTCGACGGCCGCGGGGATCAGCGACGGGTCGGCGACGAGCCGCTGCCACGTGTCCGGGTGGTCGTGCAGCAACGCCAGCACCGAGTTGGAGATCTGGTTCGCGGCGGTGTCGAAGCCGGCGCCGATGAGGGTGAACGCGAACGTCACCAGCTCCTGCTCGCTCAGCTTGTCGTCGTTGTCCCGCGCGGAGATCAGGTCGGACAGCATGTCCTGGCCGGGCTTCTCGCGCTTCTGCGCGATCAGGCCCATGACGTACCCGGCGAGCCGCCCGAACGCGCGCATCGGCGCCTCGGGGTCGTTCTCGTCGAACGTCGCGAACGCCCGCGCGTCCGTCTCGAAGATCTTCAGGTCGTCGGTCGGCACGCCGAGCAGGTCGCCGATGATCGTGAGCGGCAGCGGAACGCACAGCGCTTCGACGAGGTTGACCGGCGCGCCCTTGAGCTCGATCGCGTCGAGCAGCTCGTCGGCCACCTTCTGCACGCCCGCACGCATCGCCTCGACCTTGCGGACGGTGAACGCCCCCATGACCAGCTTGCGCAGCCGGGAGTGCTCGGTCCCGTCCAGCGAGATGATCATCTCGGGCGTGGTGGTCATGGCGCCGCCGACCTGGGGAGCACCCTCGACGCACGTCAACGCGCGGCTCAGCCTGGAGTCGGCGAGCCCGGCGCGAACGTCCTCGTACTTGGTGATCACCCAGGTCGGCGTGCCGGAGTTGGTGGGTACCTTGGCAACGGGGCACTCGGCGCGCAGCTCGTCGTACTTGGGGTCCGGGCCGCGGTAGGAGGAACCGCTGAACGGGAACTCCTCGTCCAGTTCAAGGGGCAGCACGCAGAACACCTCCGGGGATCACTGTCGGCCTGGCCTCGCGCCGAACAGTGCTACGCGCACCTCGAAGGCGGCTCGAAACCTGGATGTCGACCGGGATTTGAGCCCCCGTACCTACCTTCGCGCCATGGACACTGCACTCGTGCCGTTCCGGGTCGAGGTTCCCGACTCCGAACTGGCGGACCTCACCCGGCGGCTGGCAGCGACCAGGTGGCCGGACGCGGAGACCGTGGACGACTGGTCGCAGGGCATGCCGCTGGCCTATGCCAAGGAACTGGCCGAGCACTGGGCAGGCGTCTACGACTGGCGCGCCACGGAAGCCCGTCTCAACGCCATCCCCCAGTTCAAGACGGAGATCGACGGCGTCGGCATCCACTTCCTGCACGCGAAGTCGCCGCACGCCAACGCGAAGCCGTTGCTGCTCACGCACGGCTGGCCGGGGTCGGTCGCGGAGTTCCTCGACGTCATCGAACCGCTCACCAACCCGCCGGACCCGGCCGACGCCTTCCACGTCGTCGCGCCCTCGTTGCCCGGCTACGGTTTCAGCGACAAGCCGACCGGGACCGGCTGGACGCTGGAACGCATCGCCGCGTCGTTCGTCACGCTGATGGGCCGCGCCGGCTACGACAGGTTCTACGCGCACGGCAACGACTGGGGCTCGTTCATCACGGGCATCCTCGGCCACATCGCGCCGGACCACGTCGAGGCCATCCACCTCGTGATGCCGTTCGCTCCGGCGCCCGAGGCCGAAGTCCAGCTGACGCAAGAGGACTACAAAGGACTCGGTGCGCTCAAGGAGTTCGCCGCCAAGGAGTCCGCCTACGCGGCGGTCATGAACACCAAGCCGCAGTCGCTGGCATACGGCCTGACCGACTCCCCCATCGGTCAACTCGGCTGGGCCGGCGAGAAGTACTGGTCGTGGAGCGACCACGACGGGGACGCGGAGAAGATCATCTCTCGCGACCGGATCCTCGACATGGTCTCGGTGTGCTGGTTCACCGCCACGGCCGCGTCGTCGGGCCGGTTGTACTGGGAGAGCTACAACAAGTCGCCGCTGACCCAGGTCGGCGTGCCGACCGGCTTCTCGGTGTTCCCGGCCGACGCGCGGATGCCCAAGGCGTGGGCGGAGCACCGTTTCACCGATCTGCGCTACTGGAAGGAGATGCCGTCCGGCGGCCACTTCCCCGCGCTGGAGAACCCCGTCGTCCTCGTCGAGGAGCTGCGGACGTTCTTCCGCCTGGTGCGCTCATGACGGCCACCCTCGACAAGCCGGGCACGAAGCTCGGCCTCGTGCTGGCCGTCTGCTGCCTGGCCCAGTTCATGAACGTGCTGGACGCGTCGGTCATGAACGTCGCCCTGCCCTCGATCTTCGAGGAGCTGAGGTTCGAGCGGCACGACCTGCAGTGGGTCAACAGCGCGTACACGATCGCGGTGTGCGGCTTCCTGCTGCTGGGCGGACGGCTCGCCGACCTGTTCGGCCAGCGCCGGGTGTTCCTCTTCGGTGCCGCCCTGTTCACGGTCGCGAGCGCGGTCGGCGGCATGGCGACCTCGCCCGGCGCCCTGATCGCGGCCCGCGGGTTCCAGGGCCTGGGCGCGGCCGTGATGGCACCGGCGTCGCTGACGGTGCTCGGCACCACGTTCCGCGATCCCACCGCCCGCGCGAAGGCCTTCGGCTGGTGGAGCGCGGTGTCCGGCACGGGCGGGGCGGCCGGCGTGCTGCTCGGCGGCATCGTCACCGAGTCCCTCGGCTGGCGCTGGGTGCTGCTGATCAACGTGCCGCTCGGCATCGCGCTGGTGGCCATGATCCGCGGCGCCGTGCCGGAGACCCCGAGCAACGGCGGGCGCAAGGCCCTCGACGTCCCCGGCGCATTCACCGTGACACTCGGCCTGATGGCGCTGGTCTACGGCATCGCGCAGTCGCACGAGCTGGGCTGGAGCTCCTGGCAGGTCGCCGGTTCGCTGACGCTGGCCGTGGTGCTGTTCGCGTTCTTCCTGCGCCAGCAGACGGTGTCCGACCACCCGCTGATGCCGCTGGGCATCTTCCGCAACCGCGCGGTGACGGCGACGAACATCGTGGCGTTCTTCGCGATCGCCGCGCTGTTCAGCACCTTCTACTTCCTGACCCTGGTGCTGCAGCAGGTGATGGACTTCAGCGCGCTCCAGACCGGCCTCGGCTACCTGCCGCTGTCGATCGGCATCGCGCTGGGCGGCTTCGGCGTGGCGAGGATCGTGCCGAAGATCGGCCCGCGGCCGGTGCTGATCGCCGGTCTGCTCACGGCGACCGTCGGCCTGCTGTGGGTGTCCACAGCGGACGAGAACTCGACGTTCCTGGGCTCGATCCTGGTGCCGACCACCCTGCTGGGCCTGGGGATGGGCGCGGTGCTCAACGCGACCACGAACGCCGCCACCTCCGGTGTGCCGCGCGAGCAGGCGGGCCTCGCGTCCGGTCTGCTCAACACGATCCGCCAGATGGGCAGCGCGATCGGCCTGGTCGTGCTCGCGACGATGTCGTCGGCCCGCGCGGACTCGTTGCTGGCTCAGGGCGAACCGCTGCGGCACTCGCTCGGCTCCGGCTACGGGCTCGCGTTGCTCGGCGCCGCCGCCTTCACCTTCTGCGGCGCGCTGGCAGCACTCGCCGTGCCCCGCAAGAAGTAGTCCGCACGGTAGAAGGCCCCCGGTCGTCCCGGGGGCCTTCCGCGTTTCAGAAACCCTTGCCGTGCAGGTCGACCGGCAGTGCGACGAGCCGGTGGTTCATGTCGGCCTGCTGCCACTGCAGGTCCTCCTCGGCGACGGCGAGCCGCGCGGCCGGGAAGCGCCGGGTCAGTTCCTCGAACGCCGTGGTCAGCTCGATGCGCGCGAGCGGGGCGCCGAGGCACCGGTGGATGCCGTACCCGAACGCGAGGTGCGCGTTGTCGGTCCGCGTGAAGTCGAGCGCGTCGGGATCGGTGAACAGCGTCTCGTCCCGGTTCGCCGAGTTGGTCGACACGAACACCGCGTCGCCCTTGGGGATCGTGACCCCGAACAGCGTCACGTCCTCCGTCGCGATCCGCGGCAGGCCGGTCGTGTCGTTGGTGGACAACGTGATCCACCGCAGGAGCTCCTCGACCGCCGCCGGCACCTCCTCCGGCCGCTCCCCCAGCCGCACCCAGGTGTCGCGGTGGTGCCCCAGCAACGTCAGGACCGAACTGGCCAGGTGGCAGGCCGTGGAGTCGCCGCCGGCGCCCAGCAACGTGTATCCGAGGCCGATGAGTTCGCCGACCTCCAGCTTGTCGTCGCCGATGCGCGCCTCGGTCAGCGCCGACAGCACGTCGTCACCGGGTGCCGCCATCTTCCCGAACACCAGCCCGGCCATGAACTCGCCGAGCTGCTCGCCCGCCGCGGCCGCCAGTTCCGGCGCGTCGACGGCGGCGAACTCGCGGATCAGCCGTGCGAACGTGTCGCGGTCGCCGGCGGGCACACCCAACAGGTCGCTGATCGCGATGATCGCCAGGGGGAACGTGAACTTGCCGAGCAGGTCGACCGGTCCCTCGAGGGCCTCCTCGTCGGCCTGGTCCAGCAACGCTGCCACCAGCTGCTCGATTCTTGGTCGCATGGACTCGATGCGGTCGGCCGAGAACGCCTGCGAGACGAGGTCGCGCAGTCTCGTGTGGGCGGGCGGGTCGAGCGAGATGATCATTCCGGGCGGCGCCTGGAACAGTCCGGGGAAGGTCGGCGCCGCCGGTTCGTAGGACGCCGCACGGGAGAACCGCACGTCGTCGAGCACCACGCGGACCGCGTCCTGCGTGGTGGCGATCCAGCAGTGACCACCGCCGTTCGCGGGCAGGCGCACGACAGGGCTCGACGCGCGGAACCCGGCGAACTCCGGCGCCGGACCGCGGTAGCTGGATCCGGGAACGGGAAAGGAAACCACCGTGCGCTCCTCGCGACTCTGGGGAATGTTTCCGCAGGTTAGGAGCCTTGGCCTGAAGCCCGATCTAGTGCCGTTCGAGTGACCGGGTGAACGCTGAGCGTGATCGCCCATTCCAGGCGACCCACCCAGTCCGGGAGATTCACATGACCATCCTCGTCACCGGGGCGCGCGGCAACGTAGGCCGTCGCGTGCTCCAGCGGCTTTACGCGGCGGGTCACAGCCTCCGCGCGTCCGGCCGGAACCCCGCGGAACTCGACGTCCCAGAAGGTGTGGAGACCGTCGCGCTCGACCTCAACGACCCGGAGACGTTCGTCGCGGCCCTCGCCGGTGTCTCCAAGGTGCTGCTCTACGCGGAGCCGGACGGCATCGTGAAGTTCCTCGACGAGGCCGAGAAGGCCGGCGTCGAGCAGATCGTGCTGCTGTCGTCGAACACCGTCGGCCTGCCGGGCGCGGACCAGGACCCGCTGGCGCACCACCACGTGCTCGTCGAAGAGGCCGTGGTCGGCTCGGGTCTGAACTACACGATCCTGCGGCCGGGCGCTTTCATGAGCAACGCGTTCGGCTGGAGCTACTCGCTGCAGCAGGGCGACACGATCGACCAGGTCTTCCCCGAGGCGCAGGTGGCCCCGGTGCACGAGGACGACATCGCCGACGTGGCCGTGGTCGCGTTGACGGAGAAGAAGCTGCAGGACGAGATCGTCGACCTCACCGGTCCCGAGTCGCTGACGTTCCGCCAGGAGCTGGAGATCGTCGGCGAGGTGCTCGGGCGCAAGCTCGTGATCAACGGGCTGACGCGCGAGGAGGGCGAGGCGCAGATGAGCAACTTCGTGCCGCCGCCCGTGCTGACCTCGCTGCTCAACCAGTGGGAGGCCGCGGTCGGCGTCGTCGCGGACACCAGCGCCACGGCGGAGCGGATCACCGGCAAGCCGGCCCGCACGTTCCGCCAGTGGGTGGAAGAGCACGCCTCGTTCCTGGTGTGACCCGCGCGGACCAGGAGTCGGGACGAGGGCGGCGGACCCGTCCCGACTCCGTCCGCGCGTGCGCTAGACGCGAGCCATCGTGAACGTGATGTTCGAGGTGCCCAGGTTCGTGCCGTCCGCGAGGAAGAACGTGGACGGGCCGGAGCTGGTGAAGTTGTTCGGTCCACTTTGGACGGCGTCCTGGTCGAAGTCCACGTACGCGAAGTAGGCTCCGTTCTCGTCGTAGACCTTCTCGCCGCGGAACTTGTAGTGGAACGTGTTCACGCCGGTCGGCCACCAGGTGCCCTGGGTGGTGGTGTTCTGCTCATTGGTGACGAACACCTTGCCGTTGGCCTTGAACTGCAGCTTGGTCGGGTGGTCCCCGTCCGTCCGGGTCACGTACCCGGTCCACGTGCCGACCGGTGTGCAAGTCGCGTGCGCCGCGGTCGTCATGCCCGTCAAGGCGAGCAGGACCACGGCTGTGATCGCTCCTGTGCGTGCGAAGGCCGAACGTTTCGGAGTGAACGTCTGCATCTGCGTGGCTCCTGATCCGGGTTGCGTGCGACGGACGCGCGCTACCGTGGGCGCCCTTCCTCGACGCAAACTTCAGAACGGCTCGAACGCGCGGTTTTCCGTTGCGGCCCAAGCTCATCTCGACTCGGGTAACGCAAAGTTTTCGTTACTCATGAGCTGACAGGGAGGACGCCGTGGCCGAACGCGAGACAGAGCTCTGCGATCTGTTCGGGGAGGTGCTCGGGGTACCGGGGATCGAGCCTGACGACCACTTCTTCGATCTGGGAGGCCATTCGCTGCTTGCGTCGAAGCTGGTCAAGCAGGTCCACGAGCGGTACGGCGTCCGCGTCCCGTTGCGCAGCTTCTACGAGGACCCGACGGCGCGCGCCGTCGCCAAGCAGCTGGACCAGGCAGCCTAGGAGTTCGAGATGCGATGGAATGACCTGTACATCGCCGGTGTGGGCACATATCTGCCCGAGCAGGTCGAGACGGTGGACGACGCCATCGCGGCCGGCCGGTACACAGAAGAGAAGAAGGCCATGAACGGCTACCGGGAGCTGCGGGTCGCCGCTCCCGGTGAGACCGGGCCCGTCATGGCCGCGAAGGCCGGTCTGGAAGCGGTGGAGCGCTCCGGCCTGAGCCCGCTCGACTTCGGCCTGACCGTGCACGCCTCCCTGTCCCACCAGGGCCTCGACCTGTGGACGCCGGCGAGCTACGTGCAGGCCAACACCGTCGGCGGCACCGGACCGGCCTTCGAGGTCAAGCAGGGCTGCAACGGCTTCATGGCCGCCGTGGACCTGGCCGCCTCCTACCTCTCCTCGCACCGGGACCTGCCGGCGGCGCTGGTGACCGCGGGCGACGCGTTCCACCTGCCCTACTTCGACCGGTGGGCCTCGGAGGAGCAGAACGTCAACGGCGACGGCGCGGGGGCGTTCGTCCTGTCGAACCGTTCCGGCTTCGCGCGGATCCGCTCGATCCACTCGCACGCCGACTCGACGCTCGAGCAGATGTCGCGCGGCTACCAGGAGTGGACCACGGGGCCGTTCGCGGACGGCCAGACCCTGCAGCTCAACAGCGGCGTCGAGGACTTCCTGCAGAACGCCGACGTCGACCTCGACGACATGATCGCGCGCATCGGCGGCGGAGTGCGGCACTCGCTCAAGATGGCGCTGTACGAGGCGGAGATCGAACTCGCCGACGCACGTTTCTTCCTGCACCAGCAGCTCGCGGAGACCATCGTCACGCACGGCATCTGCGGACTGCTCGGCGTCGACCGCGCCTCCACCACGTACGACTGGGCCAAGCAGTACAGCATGGTCGGTACCGCGGACATCGCCCTGGGACTCGACCACGTGCTGGCCGAGCGCGACCCGCGGCCGGGTGACCTGGTCGTCCTGCAGTCCTCCGGCGCGGGGTACGTCTGGACCGCGGCCGTGATCGAGATCCTCGAAGTTCCCTCCTGGGTCTAGAGAACGCGGAAGGGGCGGGCTCGCAGAGTTGTTCCTGCGAGCCCGCCCCTTCGGCGTGGGTTCAGACGTAGAGCGACTTCGAGCTCCAGTCCGGTTCCGGCAGCGCCTTGCGGTCGGTCTTGCCGTTGCTCGTGATCGGCAGTTCGTCCACGACGACGAACCCGGCCGGCACCATGTGTTCGGGCATGGTCGCTCGCATGTGGGCCTTGAGCGCCCGCTTGTCCAGCTCCTCACCCGACTTCACGACCCACGCGATCAGCCTGCGGTCCCCGCCGGGGTGCGTGCGGAGGCTGACCGCGGCGGTGCGGACCTGCGGGTGCTCGGTCAGCGCGTTCTCGACCTCACCCGGTTCGATCCGGAATCCTCGCAGCTTGAACTGGTCGTCGATCCGGCCGAGGAACTCGGCCACGCCGTCCGCACGCATCCGCCCCTGGTCGCCGGTGCGGTAGTAGCGCTCGCCGTTCCAGCTGCCGCGCACGAACTTCTCGTCCGTGAGGTCCGGCCGCTTCCAGTAGCCGCGCGCCACCTGCGCGCCGCCGATCCACAACTCCCCCGGCGTGCCCGCCGGTGCGGGCTTCCCGTCCGCGTCGACGACCACGACCTCGACGTTCTGCAGCGGCGTGCCGATCGGCACGGCGCCGCCCAGGTCCTCCTCCGCTCCGATGCGGTGGCAGGTGGCGAACGTCGTGGTCTCGGTGGGCCCGTAACCGTTGACGACCTGCAGCTCCGGCACGGCTTCCCGCAACTGCCGCACGTGCGGGACGGAGACGACGTCCCCGCCGGTCATCACGGTGTGCAGGCCCTTGAACGCGGCCACGTCGACGTCGATCTGCCGGTGGAACAGCGCCGCGGTCAGCCACAGGACGCTGATCTCGTTGGACCGCAGCAGGTCGCCGAGCTCCTCCGCCTGCACCACGCCGGGCGGGGCGAGCACGACGCGGGCGCCGTTGAGCAGCGCGCCCCAGATCTCGAACGTGGCGGCGTCGAACGCGACCGGCGCGAGCTGCAGGATCCGGTCCTCGGCCGTGATGTCGACGTAGTTCGGGCCGGTGACGAGGTTGGTGATGTTGCGGTGCTCGACCATCACCGACTTCGGCCTGCCCGTCGACCCCGAGGTGTACATGAGGTAGGCGAGGTCCTCCGGCGCGACCACGGGAAGCTCCACAGTGGACCGGCCCGCGGGCGGTGGCACCCTGATCGTCGTGAAGCCGGCGAAGAACTGGCCGATCACCAGCGACACGTCGGCGTCCGCCAGCATCATGGAGACCCGTGACTCGGGGTCCTCCGGGTCGATCGGCACGTAGGCCGCGCCGGCCTTGAGCACTCCCAGCAGCGCGACGACGAGCTGCGGCGACCGTTCCAGGCACACCGCCACCCGGTCCCCGTGCCGCACCCCGGACTCGACGAGCTCACCGGCCAGGGCGTCCGACCACCTGTCCAGCTCGGCATAGGTCAGGGACCCCTGTTCCGCGGACAGCGCCACCGCGTCAGGCGTTCTGGCCGCCCGGCAGCGGAACGCGTCGGTCACCGTTGCAGACATGCGCCAGCTCCTCTCATTTCGCCCATCCTCCGCAACCCGCCTCGAAACCAGCTCGGGTCACAACTGGCGCTACAGGGGTGTTTGAGCTGCTCGAACAACACTCAGGCGTCCGCTGCCCACCTCACCGGAGGCATCCCCCATGAACGTCCGCAAGAAGGCAATCGCCGCCGTGGCCGCCTGCGTGCTGGCCGCCCCCGTCGTCGCCGCCGCTGGTGCCACCGCGAAGCCCAACTACGACACGGCACTCGTCGGCCGCTGGGACCTCACCGTCACCATCCACATCGAGGAACCGCCGCTGCTCACACCGCTGTTCTGCGACTTCACCGCCGACTACCAGCTGCACTGCGAGACCAAGCCCGGTTACCCCGACCACCTCGAGGGCCGGGGGATCTGGACGATGGCCAAGGACGGCCAGTTCAGCTTCTGGATCACGCACCACGCCCACCGCGACGCGAACGGCAACCCGGTCGGCTCGATCAACGCGAGCCACCTCGGCAAGATCAGCACCAACAAGAAGAAGTTCAGCACCAAGGCGCACACCTACATCGACATGAACGACGGCACCCCGTGGCAGGGCCCCGTCGACATCGAGGGCGCCGCGTTCCGCATCTGAGCGTCCACACCCCAGAAGGCCCCTCGCAGTCCGCGAGGGGCCTTCTGGGGTGCCGGGGACATGCACCGGGGCCCCAGGCGGATCGCCTGGGGCCCCGGTGTTCCAGCTGGGAGGAACTACGCCTTGGCGGTCTCCTCGGAACCCTCCTCAGAGGCTTCCTCGGCCGGCGCGCCCCACTCCTCCTGCTTCAGCCAGCGAGGCAGGAAGGAGGCGAGCAGCAGCGCCAGTGCGGCGAAGCCGAAGCCGACGTACAGCGTGGTGCTGAACGCGTCCGTGAAGGACTGGCCCGCGGCCTGGTGCGTGTACTTGTCGGCGATCGCCTTGGCCTGCGCGTCGTTCTGGACCGTCGCACACGCCGCGGCCTCGGGCTTGCCGGCGAACGTGCTGGCGGCACAGGACTGGAAGGCACCCGCGAGCTCGGTGGCCTTGGCGTCGGCGACACCGGCGGCCACCAGTTCCTGGCGGACCTGCGGTGCCAGCGACTCCGCGTTGCTCGCGCCGTTGGAGGCCAGCGGTGCGAAGAACGCCAGGGTCACGATCGAGATGCCGACCGCGAAACCGAGCTGCTGCTTGGTGTTGATCAGGCCGGATGCCGCACCCGCGTCCTCGTGCGGCACCTCCTGCAGTGCGAACAGCGCAATCGGGGTGGCCGTCATGCCGAAGCCGAGACCGATCAGCAGCAGCCCGGGCACGAGGCCCCAGCTGGTGACGTCGGGGCTGATCGTCAGCAGCATCACCGCGACACCGACTGCGATCACGACGGCACCGACCTGCAGGACGGCGCGGCCGAACTTCGGCACCAGCGCGATGACCGAGGCCGACGCGGTGATGAAGGCACCGATGCAGAACGCCAGCAGCGTGACACCGGTCCGCAGCGGCGAGAAGCCCAGACCCTCCTGCAGGTACAGGTAGAGCGCCAGCATGAACATGCCGGTGAAGCTGAACATGCCCAGCATCAGCGCGAGGGCCGCGGAGAAGCTGCGGGACTTGAACAGGCTCAGCGGCACGAGCGGCATGCCGTCCTTGCGCTGCTTGGCGCGCTCGTAGGCGACGAAGCCGATGAAGCCCACCACGGAGGCGGCCATCAGCACGAAGCCCCACGCCGGCCAGTCCATCTCACGGCCGAAGGTCAGCGGGAACAGCAGGGCCGTGAGGCTCAGCGTCGCGATGACGACACCGATCAGGTCGAGCCTGATGCGGCTCGGCGCCTTCGACTCGTTGATGTACTTCCAGCCGAGGACGTAGCCGATGATCCCGATCGGGACGTTGACCAGGAAGATCGTCCGCCATCCCCAGTCGAAGACGTTCGCGGCGACGAGCACGCCACCGACGAGCGGTGCGATCGTGGCGGCGAGACCACCGATGGTGCCCTGGATGGCGAAGACCGCGCCCTTCTCCTTGTCGGGGAAGGTGACGTGGATGATCGACATGACCTGCGGGACCATCAGACCGGCCGCGAGACCCTGCGCGAGGCGGGAGGCCACGAGCATCTCGGGGTTGGTGGCGATACCGCACAGGAACGACGTGACGACGAAGCCGAGCACGCCGAGCTGGAACATCTTGCGACGTCCGTAGATGTCGCCGAGTCGGCCACCGGTGATCAGCGTGAGCGCGAACGCGAACACGTAACCGGCGGTGATCCACTGCAGCTGCACGAAGCTCGCGCCCATGCCGTGCTGGATCGCGGGAAGCGCGACGTTGACGATGCTGCCGTCCAGCATGTCCATGAACGTCGCGACGGTCATGATGATGAACGCGATCCAGCGACGCGGATCGGCCGCCGGCGCGTCAACGACCGGAGCCGCCTGCGCGCCGGCAGTCGCCGACGGCGACTCCAGGTCGTGGTTGGTGTTGGTGGAGGTCACGATTTCTCCTCAGAGGACTTGATTTCGCTGCGCACGACAGGCGATGGCTCAGGACTACTCGTTGTGGCGGAATGCCGGTCGAGTTGAACGAGGTCCCACCTCCTGCCTGAAAAAACGACTGCCGGTCGATGCCCCCAGGGTGATCCCCTCCGCTTGAGTCCCGGTCAGGTCGCGGCGGAGCGTTTCGGGCGCATGCCGAAGGCCCTGGTGCCGGGGAGGTGGGCACCAGGGCCTGTCGATTCCGGGTCAGCCGTACAGCGACGCCGGATAGGTGCGCACGGACGCGGTCTCGTACCGCAGCGCGACGTGGCTGGAGCAGCTCACCACGTCACGCCAGAACCGTTGCAGCGCACCGCCTTCCGCGAGTCCGCTGGTACCGGCGGCCCGTACCAGGCCGCCGGCCGCGTCGACCAGGACCTCGGCCGCGTAGGCGACGTTGCGCTCGTTGCGCGCCATCGCGGCCGGGGTGAACTCGCGGTCGTCGAGCACCTTGGCGTTCTGCTCCACGAGCAGCTTCGCCGACTCGATCTGGCCGGACGCGCGGACCAGGTCGACCGCGGACGTCACGGACTGCTTCTTCCCCGACAGCACCGCGACGCACGCGTCAAGTGCCCCCATCGCCGCACCGACGGCCGGAGCGGCGAACGTGAGGCCGCCGACCGCCTGGAACGGGACGTTGTGGCTCGGCACCGGTGACCAGCTGGTGCCCGTGATGAGATCCACCCGGTCGAACGAGAGGTGCGCCGGCACGAAGACGTCGTCCACCACGACGGAGTGGCTGCTGGTGGCCTTCATCCCGACGCTGTCCCACGTTTCGAGGACGGTGAAGTCCTTGCGCGGCAGCGCGAAGAAGCGGCCTTCGGTGCCGATCATCCCGCACAGCAACGCCCAGTCGGCGAAGTCCACGCCACTGACGTAGGCCCACCGGCCGCTGAGCCGGTGCCCTCCGTCCACGACGGTGCCCTTGCCCATGGGCGGCTGGCCGGTCACGACGAACGTGTCCGGGCCGTCCGCCCAGATCTCGTCGTGGCCCTGCTGCGGCAACAACCCCGCGAACCGCGACGACAAAGCCGACAGCGACGCGCACCACGCCGTGGCCGAACAGCCCTGGCCCACGGTGAGGACGGCCTCGGTCAGTTCCGCGAAGGTCCCTTCCGAGCCACCACGCCCGGCGGCGACGAAGTGCCGCGCGAACCCGGCTTCGCGCAGTGCCTCCACGACCTCGGGAGCCAGCCTGCGGGTGGCGTCGGCCTCGGCCGCGTGTTCCGCGGCGATCAGCTTCACCTTCTCCGCGGCTGCGGCCAGCCCGGTGTTTTGAGCAGTCACCTCGTCACCTCCTGATGAGCTTCACGCAGCCTGAACAGGCAGGTCGCGGTGAATCGTGCGGGACTTGGTGTAGAGCTCCCCGTCGATGCGCACGAGCACGTCCTCGATGGAGAAGGTCGGCTCGAAGCTGACCACGCCCTCGGCGGTCGTGCGGGTGACGAGCGACGCGTAGCTCACGTTCAGCGTGTTCTCATCGACCTCTTCGATCAGGTAGTGGTCGTTCCAGTGCCGCACGGCGACGCCCTTGTAACGGGGCAGCGCGGCGCTGGCGCCGGCGATCAGGGCCGCCCGGCCCTCGACCTTCTCGCTCCGGTGGGCGTGGTCGGTGACCCCGTCCTCGGTGAACGTCTGGGCGTAGCCCTCCACGTCCAGCGCGTCGAGCAGCCGCATCTGCTGGGCGTAGAACGTCTGGACCTCGATGTGGACCGCAACATTGACTGGGGGCACGACAACTCCTCGGTCTGCCGGTTTCGCTACCCGCGAATATGGGTGCGGCCGCTGGACATCCGGTCGAGCCGTCCTGGTTCGACCGCGGTTCCAGGTGGGGTTGAGACAAAGCGGGCACGGTCTTGCGAGACATCTCCCTTTCTATTTCGCGAGGAGGGCCACATGGCCTCAACTCCCGATGTCGCCAAGTCGGTGACGGTCGAGGCGACGATCGAGCAGGCGTTCGCGATCTTCGCGTCGAAGCCGATCGAGTGGTGGCCGGAGTCGCACGTGTTCGTGAAGGACCGGCAGGCCATCACGATCGAACCGTTCGTCGGCGGGCGCTACTTCGAGCGCGGCGCGGACGGCGAGGAGATCGCCTGGGGCACCATCACCGAGTGGGACCCGCCGAAGCGCCTCGTCATGACGTGGCGGGTGGGCCCCTACTGGCAGCCGATCTTCGACGACGAGAAGGCCTCGTTCATCAAGGTGGACTTCGAGGTCGTCGGCCCGACGACGACGAAGGTCACGCTGACCCACGCCGACCTGCACCGCCACGGCGACATCGCCGAGGGCATCCACAAGGCGCTGGACGGTCCTTCCCCCGGCGAGACGCTGGAGACGTACGCCCGCGTCATCGAGAAGCACATCCCGAAGGCTGCCTGAGCAACCCCGGAAGTTCCTCAGGCGAACAGAGAATCGGCCGCCCCAAGCCTCCGGGGCGGCCGATTCTTCTTGCGTTCCTAAGCTCCGAGTTCGAGAGCCTCGTCGTGCGTGCGGTCGACGACGTTCTTGACGTCCACGACCCGGCCGAGCTGCTTGATCAGCTGGACGACGGTGCGGCCCGGCTGCAGGTCGACGATGACGTCCAGGCGGGAGAGGTCACCCCGTTCGGCCGGCGCGAGGCTCAGCGACTCGACGTCGACGCCCCGGCTGGAGAACAGCACGACGATCCGTGCCAGCGCGCCCGGTTCGTTGCGCAGGAGAAGGGAAAGCGAATGTCTGGTCATCACTCTTCCTCGTCGAACAGGGGCCGGATGCCCCGTGCGGCCATGATCTCGTCGTTGCCCGTGCCCGCGGCGACCATCGGCCAGACCAGGGCGTCCTGCCCCACCACGAAGTCCACGACGACGGGCCGGTCGCGGACCGCCATCGCCTCCAGGATGGTGCCGTCCACTTCGGACTGGTCCTCGCACCGCAGCCCGACGCAGCCGAGCGCGTCGGCCAGCTTCACGAAGTCGGGGTGGCGCTGGTGCGTGCCGAGCCGGGTGTTGGAGTACCGGCCCTCGTAGAAGAGGGTCTGCCACTGGCGGACCATGCCGAGGTTGCCGTTGTTGATGATCGCGACCTTGATCGGGATGCCTTCGGCGGCACACGTCGCGAGTTCCTGGTTGGTCATCTGGAAGCAGCCGTCACCGTCGATGGCCCACACCGTGCGGTCCGGTGCGCCGGTCTGCGCGCCCATCGCCGCCGGCACCGCGAAGCCCATCGTGCCCGCGCCGCCGGAGTTGATGAACGAGCCGGGGCGTTCGTACTTCACGTACTGCGCCGCCCACATCTGGTGCTGGCCGACACCCGCGGTGTAGATGGCCTCGGGACCCGCGAGCTTGCTGATGCGTTCGATCACGTACTGCGGCGCGAGCATGCCGTCCGCCGGCCAGTCGTAGCCGAGCGGGTAGGTCGTGACCAGGCCGCCGAGGTAGTTCCACCACTCCGTGAGGTCGGTTTTCCGCGTTATCACCGCTGAGAGCGCTGCCATGACGTCGCGGCAGTCGCCGACGATGCCGACGTCCGCCTTGCGGTTCTTGGAGATCTCGGCGGGGTCGATGTCGGCGTGGATCACCGCGGCGTGCGGGGCGAACTCCGGCAGCAGACCGGTGACCCGGTCGTCGAACCGGGTTCCGAGCGCGATCAGCAGGTCGGCCCGCTGCAGTGCCGCGACGGCGGGCACCGTGCCGTGCATGCCGGGCATGCCCAGGTGCAGCGGGTGCGAGTCGGGGAACGCGCCGCGGGCCATGAGCGTGGTGACGACCGGGATCCCGGTCCTCTCCGCGAGTTTCCGGAGCTCCTGCGCCGCGCCGCTGCGGATCACGCCGCCGCCGACGTAGAACACCGGCCGCCGGGACGACCCGATGAGCTGGGCGGCGTTGCGGATCTGGACCGGCGAGAGCACCGGCCGCGACGGCAGGGCGAGCTTCGGCGGTGTGTAGGTGGTGGCGGTGGCCAGCATGTCCTTGGGCAGGTCCACCAGCACCGGGCCCGGCCGCCCCGTTGACGCGAGCATGAACGCCTCGGCGATCACCCGCGGAATGTCGGCCGGGTCGTGCACCTGGAAGCTGTGCTTGGTGATCGGCAGCGTGATGCTGCGGATGTCCGCCTCCTGGAAGGCGTCCGTCCCGATCACCGACCGTGCCACCTGGCCGGTGATCGCCACGATCGGCACCGAGTCCATGTAGGCGTCCGCGAGAGGCGTCACCAGGTTTGTGGCTCCTGGCCCCGATGTCGCCATGCAGACGCCCACTCGTCCGGTCGCCTGCGCGTACCCCTGGGCGGCGTGCCCGGCGCCCTGCTCGTGGCGCACCAGCACGTGCCGGATCTTCGAGTCGAACAGCGGGTCGTACGCGGGCAGGATCGCGCCCCCCGGCATCCCGAAGATCACCTCGCAGCCGACGTCCTCGAGCGCCTTGATCAACGCACCTGCACCGGTGGTATCCACGGTTGCTCCCCGAACGGATCTCAGCCCGCGAGCTGGCGCTCCAGCTGGCGAGGCGACAACGGCTTGTCGAGCGACGGCTCGGAGCTCAGGATCGCCCGCTGCAACTGACGCAGCCTTTCGGACGGCTCAAGCCCCAGCTCTTCGATCAGCGTGTCGCGCAGCGACTGGTAGGCCTCCAGCGACTTCCACTGCCGTCCCGCCCGGTAGAGCGCGAGCATGTACTGCGCGCACAGGTTCTCGTGCATCGGGTGCTGCGCGGTGAGCACCGACAGCTCCGACAGCAGCGACTGGTGCTTGCCCAGCTGCAGGTCGGCCTCGATGCGGGTCTCCAGCACGCCGAGGCGGCTCTCCTGCAACCGGGTGACCTCCATGCCGAGCCGGACGCCGATCTGCACGTCCACGAGCACCGGTCCGCGCCACACCTCGGCGGCGCTGCGCAGCAACCTGCTGGCCGACTCCAGGTCGCCGATCTCGAACGCCCGCTGACCCGCACTCGCGAGCCGCTCGTAGCTGCGGACGTCGACGCTCTCCGGCGGCACGTCCAGCATGTAGCCGCCGTAGCGGGTCACCAGGACGTTCTTCGCGACACCGGGACCCTCCCCCGGCATGGCCGCCTCGATGCGCCGGCGGACCTGCAGCACGTACGTCTGCAGAGTCGTGAGTGCGCTGCGTGGCGGTGTCATTCCCCAAAGCTCTTCGATCAGCGTCGGGACCGTCACGACGTGTCCTGCCTGCAGTCCGAGCAGCGAGAGCACCTGCCTGGGCTTCACCGCGCTCGGCGCGATCGAGACGCCGTTCTCCCGTGCCTCCAGCGGTCCAAGAACCTTGATCTCCATTGGAGCTCCCCTGCTCAGCGGCGGACGACTTGGTCGTGCCACCAAGTTCACCTGAGCGGGGCTATCGAACGCCACGTATGCGGGCATGACTCTCGGATGGCGAACTACTGCGCCCGGCGTGAGATATTCATATACTCGGACGAACCCAAACCGTCCCGGCCGGTAATCGCATGAACACATGCCGTGACCGTTAGTCAGAAATACTCGTCCATTGGCGTGAAATTGAGCGGCGAGTCAATGCGAGTTCGCATTCTGAACCGATTCAGTTGCCGTCCCGAACTGCCTTCGCATGTCTAGTATTCGGCCTGGGCGCGCGCCGTGCGAGGTCTTTGACCGGCGTTGACTCCCAGAGTTTGCTCTGGAGCGGTTGCTCTTGGGGGGCACGTGAATGCTTCGCCTGCGATACCGAGATACCGCGCGATCATCGTCGCGGTGTTCGCCGCGGTCTGCCTGACCGACCTGACCCGCGCGCTACTTCTCGCAGGCGAAGTCACCGAATTGGCGGTGTCGGTCATTGATTTAGCGGTACTTGTCCTGCTGCAAGTGTCGTATTTCCGGCCTCTGAGCGCACTGCGCCGGCACCTCGCACTGGCCGCCCAGGCGGCACTGCTGGTCCTGCCCTACGTCCTCTTCGGCCATTCCTGGGCGGGCGTCGCGGGCCTGGTGGCCGGCAACGCCCTGCTGGTCCTGCGCCCGGTCTTCGGCTGGTCGATCTTCGTCCTGACGGTGGTCGCCACCGGCCTGGCCCAAGCCGTCCACGGCGAGGCGATGATGGCCACCGCGGCCACCGCGCTGCTCCTCGCGGGCCTGGCCACGGGCTTCGCGACCCACCGCGACTGGCCCGCCGCCCCCGGCCTCGCGCCGTCCCCCGCTCCAGCCGCCCCGGAGATCGCCGTCCCGGACATCACGGTCACCACGACCGCGGCCGTGACCGCCGAACGCGTCCGCGTGGCCCGTGACCTGCACGACCTGCTCGGCTACAGCCTCAGCGCCATCAAGCTCAAGAGCGAACTGGCCCACCGGATCGTCGCCGACCGCCCGGACCACGGCTGGGAGTTCATGCAGGAGCACATCACCGACATCCTGGACATCACCCACCACGCCCTGGCCGACGTGCGCTCCCTGGCCCGCGCCTACCGCCCGCTGTCCCTGGCGGACACCTCGGACTCGGCCAAGGCGATGCTGGCGGCGTCGAACATCGACGTCCGCGTCGAACTGGCGCACGACCCGCTCCCGGAGCCGATCGAGACCGTCCTGGCCGCCGTCCTGTGCGAGGCCGTCACGAACGTCCTGCGCCACAGCGACGCCAGCACCTGCACCATCGGCGTGCACCAGCTGGGCGCCACGATCCTGCTCGACGTCATCAACGACGGAGCCGCCGCCCGCCCGGTCTCGGCCGACTGCAACGGCGTCCGCAACCAGGCCGAACGCGTCAAGGCGGCCGGCGGCACCTTCACGGCCCGCCACATCGGCGACGGCTCGTTCCACGTCCACGCCGCCATCCCGGCCGCCGCCCCGAAGCCTTAGGGCGTGTCCCGTAAGTCTCATCCGCGACAGTCGCGGTCGAGGGCCCGGAGGCGGTGCCGCCGCAACACCCGGATACGCCCGGTATGAGGGCGCCGCGGCGGCACCGCCTCCGGGTCTCTCGACCGTGACTCTCATCGAACGGACTTGCGGGACACGCCCTAGCTCCCAGGGCTCCGCCGCCGTTCACCCCGAAGACGATCTTCGCGCAGCCTTCTGACCTGGTCCTTGGCAATGACTCTTTGGACTTCGTCGGCAAAAGAGTCGTTGCAAGGGTCAGGTGAAGACCAGGACGGGCGGCACGAGCGGGGTCAGAACCAGCCGGACTTGCGGGCGATGCGGACCGCGTCGACCCGGTTGCGGGCGTCGAGCTTGGCCGTCGCCGCCGTCAGGTAGTTGCGGACCGTGCCGACCGACAGGAACAGCGTCGTGGCGATTTCCATGGCGTCCGCGCCGTCCGATGCGAGTCTCAGCACTTCGAGTTCGCGAGGTGTCAGCGGGCACTCGTCGGTGTCCCAGGCGGAAAGCGCGAGTTGCGAGTCGATCACGCGCCGCCCAATTGAGACGCCGCGAATGGCGTCGGCGAGTTCTCCGACCGGAGCATCCTTGAGGATGAACCCGTTGACTCGTGCGTTGAGCGCACGGCGCAGAGTGCCCGGTCTGCCGAGGCTCGTGAGAATGAGAGTGCGCGTCTCCGGTGCGGTGTCGTGGATGACGGTGGCGGCGGAAAGGCCGTCCATACCGGGCAGGTCGATGTCGAGCACCGCCACGTCCGGTTTGTTCTTCTCCACTGCGGAGATGATTTCGTCACCCGTCGCGACGGACGCGACGACCTCAATATCCGGTTCGAGATTCAACAAGGCGACCAAAGCACCGCGGACCATTTGCACGTCCTCGGCTAGTAGCACTCTGATCATCCGACCCCCTTGCTTGCCCCCAGGTCACCATTTTGAGTCTTACACTCGGTGACCATGCAGGACAAGCATTGAGCCCGGCTGCGCCCAGCGTTACTCCGAATGCGCTAGGAGCAATTAATAAGCGCAATCGGCGGATGACTTGGGGTCACCGCGCGCTCACAGATTGCTCAGGGACCGAATCGGGAACCGGGACGGCTCGAGCAGTACCCGAGCACAAAGCGGTACAAGCGATTCGGTCCCTGGAGCGAGCTCCGGAGCTTGCGCGGTGACGCGACTCAGCGCGTCTCGCCCCACCGCTCCAGCAGTTCCAGACCGCCGTCGACGGTGATCACCTGACCCTGGATCCACGCGGCTTCGTCGGTGCAGAGCAACGAGACGGCGTTCGCGATGTCCTGGGGGACGGTGACGCGACCCGACGGGCTCTTGATCGCGAGCCGGTCGACCAGGTCCGGGTCGATGTTCATGGGGCCGTTGTCGACGACGGTGGTGACGACGGCGTTCACCGCGACCTTGTACCAGGCCATTTCCAGCGCCAGTGTCCGGATGACGCCGTGGACAGGCGTCACCGTGTAGCCGGCGATGACCACGCGGCCGCCGTCGACGAGGGCTTTGGCGAGTGGCTCCACGATGTTGAGCAACGGCGTGAGGTCCGGCGACACGGCGTGGTGGACGAACACGTCCAGCTGGCCGCGCTCTTCCTTGACCCGGTCGAGCAGGAGCCGGACCGAGTGCTCGTCGTGGATGTTGAGCTTGGTGACCGCCACCGAGCCGGGTTTGCCCGCGAGCACGGTCTTCGCGCGCTCCAGGTCGACGTTGTCGTCGTCGGAGGTCGTGAGGATGACGTGGGCGCCGTTGTCGCAGAGCTTGCTCGCGATGGCGAGACCGAGCCCGTGCGTTCCCGACGTGACAACTGCGATCTTGCCGTCGAGTCCCAGGCGCGTGTTGACAGGTTCGATCATGATGCCGACCACCTCTGTTGTCCGCGTGGTGATCGACGTTGCGCCGGACCGCTAGGGCCGAACTCGACTACTTCTTGCGCAAACCTTCCAGCACACGCAGGATCGCTCGTTCGACCTCGCGCCCGGTGCGCTTCGGGTCGGACGAGCTCGCGATGGTGCTGGCGCCCGCGGACAGCGCACCGAACAGCAGCCGGGCCATGATCTCGACCGGTGCCTCCTCGATCTCGCCCGCGTCGACCAGCAACTGCACGGCCGTGCGGAGCAGACCGAAGCTGAACTGCTCTTCCGCCTCACGCCAGCGTTCCCAGCCCATCACCACCGGCGCCTCGTGGACGATGATCCGCTGGTACTCCGGCTCCAGGCACTTGCGGACGTACGCGCGCAGGCCTCCCACCGCGGTCTCCCACGGGTCGCCGTCCGCCGTGATCAGCGCGGTCAGCGAGGAGATCGACTGGGTCTCGACCTGGGTGAAGGCCGCCTCGAACAGGGCCTGCTTGCCGCTGAAGTGGTGGTAGAGCGCACCTTTCGTCACGCGGGCGCGTTTGACGACCTCGTCGAGCGAGGTGCCGGCGTAGCCGCGCTTGGTGAACAGGTGCACTGCGCTGTCGACGAGCGCCTGCCTGGTCGACTCCGAGTACTCGGCGCGTCGTGTTCGCACACACGAAACGTATCTCACATACCGCCGGTACGTACCGGTGGTATGGTCGTGTCATACCGACAGTATGCGAGAGACCGGGGGTACGAGACATGGGCTGGGCAGACCACTACCGCCGCCGTGACGCGCTCGACGCCGTCCTGAACGACGCTCGCCGCGACCCGTCCGCGCCGCTGATCGTGGATCCGGACGTCTTCGGCTCGCTGCACGAACTGCTGCTGGCGCTCGACCACCGCTGGCAGAACAAGCTGACCGCCCGCATGGAGAGCGCCCGGCTGGACGGCAACGTCGACGAGGACCGCGTCACCGCCGAACTCGCCGCCGAGGAGCCGGTGTTGCGAGCAGTACTCGACGCACACCTATCGCTCAGCAGTTACCGGACGGTAGGAATGACTCCATGAGTCGTTGGACCGAAGCCGACATCCCCGACCAGACCGGCCGCACAGTCCTGGTGACCGGTGCGAACTCCGGCCTGGGCCTGCGCACCGCCCAGGTGCTCGCGGCCAGGGGGGCCCACGTGATCATGGGCTGTCGTTCGGTCCAGCGCGGTGAGACCGCGCGACGCACGGTCAAGGGCTCGGCCGAGGTCCTCGAACTCGACCTCGCCGACCTCTCCTCCGTGCGCACCGCCGCCGAACAGGTCGAAGCGCTCGACGTCCTCGTCAACAACGCCGGCATCATGGCCGTCCCGAACGGCCGGACCGTCGACGGCTTCGAGCGCCAGTTCGGCACGAACCACCTGGGCCACGCCGCTCTGACGTGGCTGCTGCTGCCCGCGCTGAGGCAACGCCCCGGCGCACGCGTCGTCACCGTCTCGTCGCTGATGCACCGGGCCGGCCGCATCGACTTCGACGACCCCAACTGGGACCGGCGGCCGTACAGCCTGCAGGGCTCCTACGGGCAGTCGAAGCTCGCCAACATCCTCTTCGCACGGGAGCTGGAACGCCGGTCGCCGGACGTGACGTCCATCGCGGCGCACCCCGGCATGACCGCCACCGAGCTCACGAACAACATGGCCGACGCGCACAAGTCCGCGGTCATGAAGATCGGCGGCAGGATCGGCGGCCTGATCTCGCAGCCGGTGGAGATGGGCGCGCTCCCCCAGCTCTACGCGGCGACGTCACCCGAGGCACGCGGCGGCGAGTACTACGGCCCCGGCGGCTTCAAGGGCCTGCGCGGCCACCCCGCCGCCGCGCGGATGACCGCCGCCGCGCGCGACGACCTCGCCGCGAACCGCCTCTGGGAGCTCACGATCAAGCTGACCGGAATCGCTCCAGATCTTCCGTAGGGGTGTCGGCGCCCTCACCGCGGAGGGCGCCGACGGGCCCGGTCGTCACCTCCGGGCCGGGAACATCTTCGGCCCTGCGGGGTTGTTCATGTTCGACGTGACCTGCGTCGACAACAGATCGTGAACAACGAGCGCTCCAGCGGGAGCCCGGTTCCGGCACTTAGTCTGACCTGGGAGTGCGTGACCCCGGACACTTGAGCGCGCAGCGTAGGGTGGGAACGTGACTGTGGTGCCAGAGGGTCGGAAGCTGCTGCGGCTCGAGGTCCGCAACAGCGAGACGCCGATCGAGAAGAAGCCCCCGTGGATCAAGACGCGGGCGAAGATGGGCCCCGAATACCGGGAGCTCAAAGGTCTGGTCAAACGCGAAGGCCTGCACACGGTCTGCGAAGAGGCCGGCTGTCCCAACATCTACGAGTGCTGGGAAGACCGCGAGGCCACGTTCCTGATCGGCGGCGAGCAGTGCACCAGGCGCTGCGACTTCTGCCAGATCGACACGGGCAAGCCCGCCGACCTCGACCGCGACGAACCCCGCCGCGTCGCCGAGTCGGTCCAGGCGATGGGCCTGCGCTACTCCACGGTCACCGGCGTCGCCCGTGACGACCTGGAGGACGGCGGCGCGTGGCTGTACGCCGAGACCGTGCGCCAGATCCACGAGATGAACCCCGGCACGGGCGTCGAGCTGCTGATCCCGGACTTCAACGCGGTCCCGGAGCAGCTGGCCGAGGTCTTCGAGTCGCGTCCCGAGGTGCTCGCGCACAACCTGGAGACCGTCCCGCGGATCTTCAAGCGCATCCGCCCGGCGTTCCGCTACGAGCGTTCCCTCGAGGTCATCACCAAGGCCCGCGAGTTCGGCCTGGTCACCAAGTCGAACCTGATCCTCGGCATGGGCGAGACCCCCGAGGAGGTCACGGAGGCGCTCAGCGATCTCCACGACGCGGGCTGCGACCTCATCACCATCACCCAGTACCTGCGCCCGTCGCCGCGGCACCACCCGGTCGAGCGCTGGGTGAAGCCGGAGGAGTTCGTCCAGCACAAGGAGACGGCCGAGGAGATCGGCTTCCTGGGTGTGATGGCGGGCCCGCTCGTCCGCTCCTCCTACCGCGCCGGCCGCCTCTTCGCGCAGGCGAAGCAGAAGCGCGGCGAACACCTCCCGGAGAACCTCCAGCACCTGCTGACGGTGTCGGCGTCCCAGGAGATCACGAGCCTGCTCGCCCCGCGCTAGGCGGCGTGAACGGCGGAGCAACCGAAACACCAGCTGGTCACCCATCGTGGGTGACCAGCTGTTTTGTCATCGGATGCAAAAAACGATTGCGGGACGTCCGCAATCGTTTTTTACAACAACCGGCAAATCAGTGCGTTCGGGCGACGGCCTTGGAGGCCGACATCCGGAACTCCACGGTGGCGTGGAGATCGGGTGTGCCGAGCGCCTCGCGAAGGCGAGGAAGGCCCTCGTCGTCGATGCGGCGGCGGATCCCCCGCAGATCGGCGTCGCCGTGGGCGCGGACGACGAGGGCCAGGCGTGGGGCGGTGTGCGGACCGGTCAGCGCGGCCTCGACCTTGCGCACACCGGGGTAGGTGGTGACCTCTTCGGCGAACGGCGCGGCGGCCGTCGCGGTGGTGATGCGGGTGGTGCCGGCCTCGTCGGCCCAGCGCCAGGACGCGACCTTGCGGCGCGGGATCTGGGCGGCGAGCCAGCGCAGGCACAGGAGCGCGATGACGACCGCCGCGGCGGCGACCACCCACAGCACCCATGCAGGCGGCAACGCGGTGCCGGGCAGCACCGGGGCGTTGCGGTCCACCTGGGGCACACGACCCAGGTGGACGGCGACCGCGGCGCCACCCGCGACCAGCAGGACGAAGCCCAGCAGACCTAGTGAGAACCGGTTCATGACGCGCTCCTGAGGGCCTTGACCCGCACCACGACCTGTGGCGGCCGGGCGAGGGCGAACTCGCTGACGCGGCTTTCCAGCGCGGTGCGGACGGCGTCGTCGAGACCGTCGGCCACGGAGCGCCGGGTGCGCACGACCGCGCGGACCCGACGGCGGCGCACCTTCACCGCCGCCGACTCGACGCCGTCCACCTGGGCGGCGGACCGCAGGGCGTTGCGCAGGCCGCGCACCGACACGGCGGTGTGCTCGTCCAGTGCCGCGGTGCGCGCCTTCCCGGGCACCACCGCGACGAGGAGCAGCAGCAGTCCGATGGCCGCGACGACCCCGCCCGCCACGCCCACCTCCCGCGCCGTCCACGTCGTGTCGTGCAGCGAGCCGACGAGGGAGTCGTAGGGCAGCAACGGTCGTTCGCCGAGCGCGAGCTGGATCGCGCACACCGCGACCAGCACCGACACGGCCAGCAGGACGAACGCCGTGAGCGTGGCGGGCAGGGCCCGGCGGGAGCGGCGGGTCACAGGACCCTCCTCACCGGGACCACGTCCGCCCGCAGCACGCCGACCGACACGTCCACCACGGAGACCTGCAGTCCGGTGAGCGCGGCCACCCGTGCGACCAGGTGCGCACGCACGCGGGCTGCGGTCGCCGCGACCGGTGCCGGGTAGCGCAGGTCGAGGCTCGCGTCGAGCGTCGCCACTCCCCCGGTCACCCTCGCGGTGACGGCGCAGTCGAGCACGTCCGGGACCTCCATGGCGGCCCGTCCGGCGATGCGGCCCACCGCGCGGTCCGCGACGGTGGTCAATCCAGGCTGTGCGGTGAGCGTCGTCATCGTCAGTCCCGATCCCTGCCCAGCAGCTGCGCGAGGTCGAGCTTGCCCTCGGCGACCCGGCCCGCGATCAGGCCGAGCGCGCCGAAGACGAGCACGAGCAGGAACGCGCTGAAGCCCCCGAACGCGGCGGCCAGGCCGAGCGCGAGCCCGGTCAGCAGGCCCAGTGCGGTGGTGCTCATGGCGTTTCCCCTCACTGCACGCGGGCGGTTTCGGGCTCTTCGCCCTCGGTGTCGCTCGGGATGTGCACGTCGTTGACGTTGATGTTGACCTCGACGACCTCGAGGCCGGTGATCTGCTCGATGGCGGTGATCACGTTGGTGCGCACCGACTTCGCGAGGTCCGCGATCGGCACGCCGTACTCGACCACGAGCTCCAGGTCGACGGCCGCCTGCTTCTCGCCGACCTCGACCGACACGCCCTGGCCCGCGCTCGCGGTGGCACCGGGGATGCGGTCGCGCAACGCGCTCAGCGCACGGGTCGCGCCGCCGCCCAACGCGTGCACGCCGCGGATCTCCCGCGCCGCGAGGCCCGCGACCTTCTGGACCACGACGTCCGCGATGGTCGTGGATCCCTTGTCGGTCACCAGCTTCCCGCCCGTGACACCGTTCTTCTCCGCAGTCTGCGTGCTCATCGCAATTCCTTCCTTCGAAGCGTCCACAACAGAGAGACATCGGCCGAGGACGAAACGTCACGACCCGTTCAGGTGATCGAGGGCACGTTTGTCCACATCGGTCACAACGATGCGCACGACGGCGCTTTCCCATTGCGTGCCAAGGAGAACGGAACGCAGTGCCGCGCCCGCCTCCTCGATCGCCAGCGGGAGGCGGGTGGCGACGACCCGGACGCACACCAGGCCGTCCTCGACGTCGACGGCCAGCGCGTCGACGTCCCAGGAGATCCAGGAACGCGCGGGCTCGGGCACCGACGGCCGCAGTCCGTCGACCTTCTCCAGCGCCTTCAACAACTCCGCCACGATCACCATGCGACGTCCACCACCGTGACGACAACGGACTCCACCGCGACACCGGTCAGTTCCGGCACAAGCGCCTGCACCGACCGTTGCACGGCACGAGCCACGGCCGCGGCCTGGTCCTGGCCCGAGATCACCACGTCCACCTCCAGCGCCACGGCGGCACCGGACCACCGCACCCGCACACCTTCCACCGGCGCCGGCTGCAACCCCTTGATCTGCTGCCGCGCCGCGCGCACCACCGAACTCACCAGGCCCGCCACGCCGGGCTGCACCCGCACGCCCGCGACCCGCTCGGCCGCGTGCACCGCGACCGCCGCCACCGCCGGGGCGGACACGACTGTTTCGATCACTCGCTCATCCTTCGAGAACGTCGGCCACGACGAGGTCCAGGCGGGCGAGCCGCACACCGATCCGTGCGGAGGCCGCCGCCAGCACCCGGCGCCGCACCTCGTCGTACGCCTGGTGCGTGACGAGCTCCGCGGTGATCGCGATGGTCAGCTCGACCTCGATGACCGGGTCCGACACCGTCGACTCCGGCGCTTCCGTGACACGGCACGCGCGCGCTCGCACGCCGTCCACGCCGTCCGCCGCGTACCGCAGCACCGCCGCGACGGCGCGTGTGCTGATCCGGGCCAGGCCATCACCGGGCAGCGGCACGACGTCGGAACGCCGCGCATCGGCACGGACAGCGGACATCACACGGCTGACCAGGTCGAACGGTGGTTCGACCTCTTCGCGCACCAGCTCGTCGGTGGCCGCGCGCAACACCAGCAGGCTTTCCCTCACGGCCGCGCAGTGCGGGCATGAGCGCGTGTGCTCGTCCGAGAGGTCGATCGCCTCCCAGACTTCTTCGACGTCCCGCCCGCACGGCAGGACGTAGTCGGACGTCACCGCCACGGCGCCATCACCTCCGCGAGTTGTGCCCGTGCCCGCGCGAGCCTGCCGCGCACCGACTGCTGGGTCGTGCCGATCGCCTCGGCGATCTCGTCGTACGACCGGCCGTGGACCTCGCGCAGCACCCAGCACGCCCGCTGTTCCGGCGTGAGGCCGCGCAGTGCGGCATGCAGCGCGTCGAGCTGCGCGTTCACCTCCACCGCGCGTTCGGGCCGGGTGCGCGGTGCCGCCGACTCCTGCTCGTCGAGCTCGGTGTCGGCGTGCGGTTTGCGCTTGCGCAGCACGTTCAGGCACTGGTTGGTGGTGGTGCGGTAGAGCCAGCCGAGGAACGCACCGTCGTCGTTGAGCTGTCCGAGCCGCCTCCACGCGGTCAGGAACACGTCCTGCACCGCGTCCTCGGCGTCACCCCTGCTGCCCACGATGCGCAACGCCAGCCGGTACATCGGCCCCTGGTAACGCCGAACAAGCTGCTCATAGGCACGCATGTCACCGTCACGAGACCTCGCCACCAGCGTGGCATCGTCGAGTGCGGCTGCCTCGGCCACGCTCATGCACACCCCCGCCCACATTTGCTTCGTCACCTGAAGGACACGTTCGACCGCGGAATGTCACGCGGTTCAACGATTCCCCGCTCGTGAGCACGCTCACCTGTTTTTCACCCGACGGTGGCATGACGAAAGCGAAGCGACGGGTATCGAACTAGCGTCAGACGAACTCAAGCCCAGGAGGACGCGATGTCGCTGTCGGACAAGATCGGCAACAAGGCGGAGGAACTCGGCGGCAAGGCCAAGGAGACCGCGGGTGAGGTCACCGGCGACGAGCAGCTCGCAGGCGAGGGCCGCGCCGATCAGGCGAAGGCGGCCGTGAAGGACGGCGTGGAGAAGGTGAAGGACGCTGTCGGCGGAGTCGTCGACAGCGTCGCCAAGCACCTCAAGAAGTGAAGCGGACCTCACTCGCGACGACGCCGTCGAGCTCGCGCACGAAGCCGGCGCCGAACGCGCTGGACGGCGTGTGCGAGCCGGGCGTCACGCCGTCGATCTTCGCGACGGCGCGGAGCACGGAGTCCGCGGTGAGGCTGTAGGCGTTCGGGGTGGTGATCGCGCATTCGACCTTCGTCTGCGCGTCCCACGCCTCGCCGAACACCTCGGCCCTGGTGTTCGCGCGCTTGCGCTCGTCCGGGCCCTTGACCTTGCCGGCGACGGTCATCGCGACGTTCTGCACCAGCGATGTCCGCAGCACGGGCGCGAACAGCTGCTGCAGCTGACCGAGCATGCCCGGCACGGTGGTGAACGTGGTGATGTTCGGGATGCCGGTCGAGCGGTAGGCGGTGCTCACATCGCCCCACGGGATGCTGCCGACCTCGCGCGGCCCCGACCGGAAGTGCGCGGTGCGCCTGCGGTGGCCGATGCGGACGCTCCGCAGTTCGCCGTTCACCCGGATCCGCCCGCCCACCGCGGCGCCCTCGACGGACGTCTTGGTCGTGCCCGCGCTCGCTCCTCCTCCGACGACGAACGCGAGGTCGAGGTGCGTGGCGGACGGCAGGGCGTTCTTCAGGATCGCGGCGAGGCAGTCCGTGGGCACGACGTCGAACCCCGCACCGGGCAACAGCACGATGCCCGCCTTGCGCGCGTCGGCGTCCCTCAGCGCGACGGACTCGAAGACGTCGATCTCACCGGTGATGTCGAGGTAGTGGGTGCGGGTGTTCAGGCAGGCGTCGACCATCGCGCCGGACGTGCGCGAGAACGGTCCCGCGCAGTGCACGACGGCCTCGACGTCCTCGAGGTTCGCCCGTGCCCGGTCCAGGTCGAACGCACGGTGCTCGAGCCCCAGCGCGGCGGCGATCGGCTCGACCTTCTCGAGCGAGCGACCGGCGAGGATCGGCCGCTCCCCGCGCTGGACCGCGAGCTCGGCGATGAGACGTCCGGTGTAGCCGTTGGCGCCGTAGACCATCCACGTCATGCCGCGACCTTACCGGCGAGTAGCCCGTCGGGAACCGACCAAAGAGCCGATCAGCAGCACCGCGCCGAGCCCGGCCACCGGCACCCCCCACAGCAGCCGCCGCTGCCGCAGGTCGGCGCAGATGTCCACATAGGCCGGACCGGCCGCGGACACCGCCGGCTCCTCGAACCCGATGCCCAGGCCGTTGCCGCACGGGATCAGCGCACCGCTCGGCGCCTCGACGGCCAGCATCACGAGCAGGATCGCACCCCCGCCGAGCAAGAACGCGAGACCGACCACCACGGCGAACGTGCGCACTGACATGAGCAAAAGTTACGTCTCAAATGGACTTTGGGATAGCCCTGGTCAGACGCATTGGGGTTGATCCCCTAATCCCCCGCTGAACGCTCTCACACCCCCGGTTCCCACGATGCGGGCGAAAACGCGTACCGCTGCTCCACCCGGCCGTCACGCGGATGCGGCACAGGGTGGCCGACCTTGATCCACCCAAGGCGTTCGTAGAGCCGCACGCCCCGGACGTTGTCGACGTAGACCATCAACTCCGCCCTCTCGTATCCATTCTTGATCAACACTTCGGGCAACGCCCGCAGCAACGCCTCACCGACGCCCTTGCCCCACGCGTCGGGGTGCACGCCGACGTAGTTCACGAACGCGGTGTTCGTCTCTTGTGGACCCCCGGCGAGGAAACCCACCGCCCGGCCGCCTTCCCGGGCGAGCAGCAACAGCGAGGGCTCCTTCGCGAGAGCACTCTCCAGACCAGGCCGCGCCAGTGCGAGCGACGGAACCTCGTCGTAGCCGTCCCTCGCGGCGACCGCGTGCGCCCAGAGCAACGCGGCCGTGTCGACGTCTTCGGGTCCCCCTTGAACGATCTCCATGCGAGCCAGCCTGTCAGCGCATGAGCACGACCGGTAGCGATTTGAGGCTGGCCATGATGTCGTTGTGCGTCACCTCGGGCTGCTCGCCGCCCGCGTAGACGGTGCGTGGGAACCGGCTGGTCAGATGCCGCAGCACGGTCTCGGTCTCCAAGCGCGCGAGCGCCGACCCGAGGCAGAAGTGCGGGCCGTGCCCGAACGTCGCGTGGCCGGTCGTCTCCCGGTCCAGCCGGTACTCGTCAGCCTTCTCGTGCGCCTGCGGGCAACGCCCGGCGGCACCGAGGTTGATCAGCAGCAGCGTGTTCTCGGGGATCGTCACCCCACCGATCTCGACGGGCTCGGTGGCGATGCGATGCGTGGCGCTGCGGACGGGCGAGTTGTGGCGCAGCGTCTCCTCCACGAGCCGCGGCACCAGTTCGGGATCTTCAGCGGCCTTCCGCCACAGCCCGTTGTCCAACGCGTCGTGCGCAACGTTCGCGATGAGGCCCGCCGACGTCTCATGACCGGCGACCACGAGCAGGAACGCCATCGCCATCAGCTCGTCGTGGCTGAGGTGGTCACCATCGTCGTCGGCAGCCGTGGCCAGCACACCGAACAACGACCGCGAATCCAGCCCATTGCTCGTGAGCAGCCCGTGGAAGTAACCGCCCAGCTCGTCACTCGCCGGCTGCGACACCGCGGGTTCCATCGACATCATCGTCTCGATCAACGTGCGGACGCGCGCGCGATCTTCGGCCGGCAGCCCGAGCACCTCACCGATGACGTGCATGGGCATCGGCACGGCCAGCTCCTTGACGAGGTCGATCTCCTCGCCCTCGGCAAGCCCGGTGACCAGTTCCGCACTGATCTCCTCGATGCGAGGCGCGAGCTGCTGCACCGCCTTGCCGTTGAACGCCTTCACCGCGAGCGCCCTGAGCCGCGCGTGCTGCGGGTTGTCGCTGTTGAGCATGCTCGGCCCGAACAGCCCGGCAAGGTTCTCCTGCGCACTCCCGCGTTCGGCGAGCTGCCGCTTGATCTCGCGCTGCAGCTTCGCGCTGTCCTTGGAGAGCCGCTGGTCGGTGAGCAGCTGACGGGTGAGCTCAAGCCCGACCGTGACCACCTGCATCCTCACACCGTTGGGCAACGTCACGAGGTGCAGCGGACCTTCTTCGCGTGCGTCGTCCTCAATCCGATGGTGGTCACGTGCGCGCAAGTCGCCGCCGGTCAACAGGTTCGACATGGCCGGTCTCCGCCTCCGTTTGGATTCGACTAAGACCGTTCTACCGGGCTACTGCAGCGCGTCCAACGCCCTGATCGTCTCGACGGAGGGCAACCGAGGCGGCTCGGCGGCAATGGCCTTCCGCCCGAGCACCCACTCCGGCAGGTGGTGCCGGAGCGCGGCCCGGCCCTGCGCGGTGATGTCGACGGGCGCGGCCATCCCGTGGTCCACGCGCTGTTCCCAGGTGATCCAGTCGCGGAGCCGCATGATCTCCAGGTCGTCCGCGTCCCACTGCTTGGCGGGCCGGTGCTCCAGGTACCAGCTCGTGGCGCCGCGGTGCACGCCTCCCTGTTCCACCAGCGCGAGCAGCTTGACCTGCTCCTGCGTGACCGTGGTGGTGTCGGGCTTGGCGGCCTTGGACTTGCGTCTCACAGGTGGCGTCCTTCGGAGCTGGCGGGTCCAAACGTCCCCGACGAACTCGAACAAGGTACGGCACGACCATTTCGGATGCCACGCAACTGCTGACGTGTCCGGCGCCCGGCCGGACGAACGCGGTGGTGGGCCGTTCACACCACGTGACCACCGCTGGGGGTCCGGGGGCGAAGCCCGCCGGGCGGGGTCTGGGGGTTGCACCCCCAGAAAGCACTGAGGCGACGTGGTCTGCGCTGTCCGCAGACACACGTCGCCCGAGACGAATGGGCGCGACAGGGTTCGAACCTGCGACCGCTCGGGTGTAAATCAGGTGGTTCACTTGCTCTACGTGCACATCTGTCGAACGACACCGTCCTGTTATGACCACAGAACACCAGGTCAGTTCACAGCCGTTCAGACCCGTTGATGTCGAGCGCTGATGTCAGCAGCCATCCGACTGCGGCCACACTCGTCACAACCATTCCCTCGACCGAACAGCTAGAAGGGGAAGGCCAGACCTGCCGATGACGCACCCGCAGTTCCCAACCACACACGGTCCCGCCAAACAGATATGAGATTATTAGCCGCCGTCAATTTTTGGACCCGAACACCGGGATCTGAGCTAAAAACTAGAACGACTCTGTAATCTTCATCCGCAGCCTGTAGGAATTCTGACAGCTCACCGACCATCCATCTATCAAATAGCTGATCCGAGAAATATTTCGGAACAAAGGAAATTCGGAAACTTCTTCCCAGGCTCGGCTTCGACGCTCGCAAATCAAAAGGGCCGCCGGGAGGCATCGCATGCACCTCAAAGCCCATACTCCTCAGAAAGATCGCATAATCATACTCAAGGCGTGAGTCAAACTCATTTTGCACATAGATTTCCTGAGCAGGAAAAGCGATATCCATTGATCGGCTGACACTGACTGTCGCCACATCTGTAAGCGACTCCGGCTGAACCGGCACGCTGTAGATTGCCCGCACCTTTTCGAGAAACTCCTGAGGCACCAACATGCGCAACTTCTTTTCTGTGCGAAGCAACGCCTCTTCATATAGCTCGACACGCGGCCCTTTGGGGCGCTTCTTTTCGTCTGTGCGCCACCAGTCAGGTTTAACGTCGCCCGTCACAATTAAGATGTCGCGAGAGATCTCCTTAGCCCGCAAGAGAATCTGCTCCCAAACGAGGTAGTCGCCAACCTGTCGATCACCCGGCTTCTTGAAGTCTTCATAACCAGGCGGAATGTTTGCCGCGACTCTTCTCTGCCCCTCCTTTAGAGCCTTTGCATGAGCTTCCGCTGACAGCGGCGAACCGACGCGCCCGCGCAGAAGTATATCTAGCTCCGCAAGCACGGGGTCTGCGGTGATGTCCACCACGACAGCATGGTCTACGTCGCGAAGTTTTTGCATTTTTTCAGCCACATTTTCGACCGCGCTTTTGAGCACAGTCTCCAATCTCTCTTTTTGCGCACCGGAGAGAGAGACTCGATTTGCCCAGGTGTTGAGCGCCGTGATTTGGTTCTCGTAAGCCTTCCAGAACGCCGTCGTCGCCTGAGTGGTAGCCCTATCGAAATCAGCTATCGCAGATTCACGATTCCGCCAAAACTCGACCGCTACCTGTTGTGGAACCCAGATCTGATTGCGCACTGCTTGCATGACCGAAAAGAAGTCAGCCCTGGCTTGAGGCGTATATCGATACAAATTCAGAAGGGCATTGGTATCGAAAACGATGAGGCCGGTGTCGAGGAGTTCTGAGTATTCACTGGTTTGGACCATCTCGTACGCAGCGAACCCGTCACGAAGACCACGTAGCGGCGAACCTTCTTCGACATTCTGCACAACGGCCTCATCACTCATTCGCCGATCCTACGGCTAGTGCAGATATACCTTCGACGATCCGTCATGGACGTCGGCTCTAGCAGCCTGATATCAAACTTGCTCTACGGCGTTCAGGGATGCACGGTCGAACACATGGTCGATCCGAGCGGACGTAGGTGTCGTAGCTGTGGGCACACCTGCGATCTGCTTGAAATCGCCTGGGTTGATCTCTGCTGAGTGTCTCCTGGACGTCACTTCCCTGTCTGCGTCGGGACGCCTCACCGCATCGCGTAGGCCCGTCCGGCTGCCGATCGCGGCGGCGGTAACACAGTGCATGTGTTCACGATGCCGTGTGCGTGACGACTGCTACGACATCGCCCTCTCCTGATCGCCCTGCTGGACGGGTGGCCAGTATCCGAGGGGCGGTGACCGGACGACGTGGACTGGGGGTGCTGGCCTGGCTGCTGGCCGCTGCGGGCCTGGGTATGGCGGTGTGGATGGCGAGATCCTGGCCCTGGTGGTCTGCGGTGTGGGTGTGGCTGAGCCGGTGGTGGATGGTGCCAATCTCGGTACTGCTGCTGGTCGCCGCGGCAGTGCTCGGAGTACTGCGGTCTCGTCACCCGGTCTCGCCACCCCGCCCGATAGCTGAGCCGGGGACGGAGGTGATGCCGGCGTTGACACCGCGGGCGATCCTGCTCGGCGCGCTCGTACTGCTGGGCTTGGGTGTCACCGCGGCGGTGCTGCTGCTGGTCAACTTCTCCGGTACCGAGCCACGCGACCGGTTGGACGCGATCCGGACCGCGGCCACGCTGCTGGTGGGCACCGGCGGCGGCGCCGCGCTGCTGCTGGCCGCCCGCCGTCAACGCGCGGCCGAGCTGTCCCTGGCCGTGCAGCACAAGGCCGCTGCAGACACCGCGCACGACGCGGCGGCGCGACGGATCACCGAGCTATATCTGAAGGCGGTCGAGCAGTTGGGCTCGGACAAGGCCGCAGTCCGCCACGGCGGCCTGTACGCACTGGAACGCGTCGCCCAGGACAACCCCGACCAGCGTCAGACCGTGATCAACGTGATCTGCGCCTACCTACGCAGCCCCTACACCCCGCCCTCTGAGCGGCCTGCCGCCAGCCGGACCGGACTGTCCGCGGCCACACGCCGCAGCAGCGAGTCCGACCGCGTCGCTGCTCGCACTACGGCCGTGCGCCATATCGGCCTCAGACCACCCACACCGACTGTCGCGTCCGAACAGTTGCGGCAGGAACGCGAGGTCCGGCTCACCGCGCAACGCATCCTCACCGCCCATCTATGCCTCGGCCCCGACAGCACCACTGGCCAGCCGTCCAATTCCCGCTACTGGGCTGAGGACTACGACCTCGACCTCACCGGTGCCACTCTCATCGATTTCCACGCCGCCGGCCTCATGGTGCGACAAGCGACCTTCACCGAAGTGCACTTTTCCGGTGACGCGCGGTTCAGCGGGGCGGCGTTCACAGGTGACGCGCGGTTCAGCAGGGCAACGTTCACCGGCCGCGCGTGGTTCAGCGGGGCGACGTTTACACGCCGCGCGTGGTTCGACGACGCGACGTTCACCAGCCGCGCGTGGTTCAGCAGGGCGACGTTCACCGGCGACGCGCGGTTCAACACGGCGACGTTCACCGGCGACGCGTGGTTCAACACGGCGATGTTCACAGGCGCCGCGCTGTTCGACGGAGCTAGGTTCGCCGACACGTGGTTCAGCAGGGCGACGTTCACTGGCTCCGCACGGTTCAGCAGCGCGACGTTCACACGCCACGCGTGGTTCAACGACGCGACGTTCACCGGCCGCGCGTGGTTCAGCGGAGCGACCTTCACCGGCGGCGCGCGGTTCAAAAGGGCAACGTTCACCGGCGGCGCTTGGTTTGACGAGGCGACGTTCACCGGCGACGCGTGGTTCGTCGAGGCGACCTTCGCCAGCAGCGTAGTGATGGCGGGAGCTGAGGCTGCATCCACCCAGTCATCCGTGTGGCCGACAGGATGGACGGTTGACGATCATCACCAGGGACATGCGGTACCTCGTGATGCACCTGACATGCTGCGGCTGGTGCCCGTACCGGCGGTGCTGGTTGGACCCGAACCGAGCAACGGGTGTGGGAGTGATCGTGGCGGCAGCCGGCCGAAGTGAACACTCGTAGTGTCTTCCCATACTCAGTGGCCGTTCGGCGGTGCTATGTCAACTGCGTTCCGCCGCCGGTGACTGGCCATGCCCTCGCCTGTGTTGATCTGGCCGAGTCGGCCGTTTTCTCGGTCTCCCACAGGCTTGCGCCTTCCACGCTTTCGAGGTCTGCGAGTGACTCACCGCCCAAGACCACCAGTGAGGTTTTGCCTGTTCACCGATACCACGCGGTCCCCTGTACACGCCTCCGAGCACCGGCGAATGCCACCGGGACTGCAACCGCGCGACTCTGAACGCCGTGCCCCGAAGCCCAGCAGAGCTGTGCGATCTACTCTGTGATTACCGGGGGCAGTCGTTCACCGAGTTCAACACGGCCTGGCGCTACGGTCGCATCCCGAACATCAACACCTTCAGGACCTATCGTGAGCCACGTCACACGACTGTGACTGGTCTTGTCCTTTCAACTTCGGCGGCCACGTCTACGCACAGAGTGAAGCCCCCCGACTTGCAAGGAGCAGCGCCGTGACGTTGGACCCGTTCTCCCTCGGTCTCGAAGACGAAGTCACCGCCGCGCCGCGGCGGCTGCTCAACCTCGCCGAGACCGCCTTGCTCGCGCGCAGGGATGTTCGGCTCACCGCCGAAAGAGGCAGGACCATGGCTGAGCTTGCCGAAACTCTGTCCACCCAGGACCGTTCTGCGACGGTCATCGCGCGTGAGGCGAACGGCACTGAATGGACCCTCAGCGTCGGGACTGTGGAGGCCGCGCAGCCGTGACCACCCATCCCGACGAGCTTCCCGCTCAGAATCGCGGGGAGCTCCAACCTGAGGACTCACATGCTGATGTCCTCGCGTCCAATGCGGCAGTGCTGCGTTGGTTTACGAGTCGCGTCGCCAATCGAGAAATAGCCTGGGACCTCACTCAGGCAAACTGGGAGGCGTACCAGGTATGGCGCGCGAAGAACCCCTGCACACCCGTAGATAGCCTGACGGGATTCCTCCTTAATCTCGCGGAGTGGACCCGCAAAGACTACTACAAAAGGGCTTACAAGACCCTTAAGAGAGAAGCTCAGGCAGGCGGCCCCAAAGACATGGTCGCGCTGGAGGACATGAAACTGCTGTTGGCCGCCGACCTTCCTTCTTCGCTCGCCTCTGTCGTGCACAGCATCGACCTTGGACTTGCGCTCGCGCGCTTGAAGGAGCGAGACGAAGATAAGCATCGAGCACTGATGATGCGCTACATCGACCAAATGAACACAAAAGAAATTGGAAACGTACTGGGAGTCACCCCCCAGCGCATAAGCCAGATGGTCGGCGACGCAATACAGCTCCTTAAGGGTTCTCGGCACCTGGCTAACTACGGAGTCTCCAAGGGAGGGCATCAGTGAACCGCGACCAGCACGACCGCGACCAAATCGATATGGCGAAAATCGCGGCGATGGTCGACGAGACCAAAAAACGACTTCCGGCGCTCACTCCCGAGGAAAGTGCCCGACTTCTAGAAATCGCCGAATCCGCCACAAAGAACCGCACACTCAATATCGAGCGAGAACTAGACGAAACACGATACCTGAACCTCTCGTTCCTGGGAGTAGACGGCGATTCTTCTGATGTCGATTCGGCGCTTTCCGAAAACATGATGGAAGTAGCACGAGTCGCCGCCGAAGAAATCGTAGCCGAAGCCAAGGCGCGAGCAGCCATACTTATCGCTGACGCGCAAGACCAGGTACATCAAGCGAAACTGAATGCCCAGGTGAAGCTACGCAGGGCTCAAGAAGATGCCGATGCAATCCGCATCGACGCACGGACTCTTCATTTCTCGGCCGAGACAGAGCTGCACCACGCGCGACAAATCCGACTTGCCGCCGAACTTGAGGTCGAGCAAATGCGCGAACAGACCGCGCAAGAGCTGATGCAGCAGCGTGAGCGAACGGCGCGCTACGCAGCTCGAACTTTGCAGCTAGCCGAGGAGATCAAAGAAGCTGCTGAAATTGAGGCGCAAGCCAGGGCAGCCACCAGGGTCGAGACGCTGGAGCGCACCAGCTTTGGTCAATCTGGGCCGGTCGTCCAGTACCCATCCCAACACACAAAGATGGACTTCCTTCCAGTAGCCGCACTCCCCTCACTCGATTTTCCCGAGAGCCTAGAATACAGTTGGCTTCAAGCTCCCACCAGCGAAGATCCAGACGGTTTCAGCGAGTACCGTGAATTCGATTTCGAGCGGTTCCAGTTTAAGCATGAGTTCACCCTCGTCGTTTGCACCGAACAACACCTTGATCTCCGCTCCCCGAAAACGCTCACACAGGCCGGAGATTTCGTAGCGGTACCAAGTCAGCCAGCAAGGAAGACTGCGCGGATAACACAGTTCGAGCTTTGCACCACGACATTGGCAAGGATAATCAAGAACCTGGGAAGCTCCGCTTCTCAATGGCGCCCCATCGGTCAGCATCTATCGCCAGAGGCCGTGTCTGCCCTTATAGAGAACGAGCTTTCTCCAAGGGCACACTCTGCCGCCATTGCCCACCTAGAACTATGCGAATCGTGCGCAGACGAGGTTGCCACACGTCAATTTCTCGCAGATCTACACAGCGCCAAAAATGTCGCTCTCTTGTCGCACTTTGAGCAAAGAATCCTTCACACAGACTTCGTCGTTGCGCGGTCACTTAATGCAATACCACCTGCCGTAGTCGATGTCATCCAAAGCGCAGATACTGAGCCCGGAGTTTCAATCTCCACCGGCTGAATTACTGACCGTGACCTGCGGGCTGCGCCACCGCCATGACGCAGCCCGCAGGTCTATGACAAGCGCATCGACCGCGGAGAGCTTCGTCGCTCGGGACGCGCTGCATAAGCGGATGCCAGATGAAGACGAACCGCCGTTCTAGCCCAGAACTGCCGCACACTGAGGCTATCGCCGAAAGTGAACGAGTACGCCAGCGTCCCTCCCCCGCTTTCAAGGAGCTGGCATAACCGTTCAGGCATGTTCGCCGACGTTCTTCGTGCTGGTCACAGGCTTCTCGAGTCAGCGGCCAGACGGTTATGAACGACCATGTATGAGACTGCCCTTGAGACTGCTAAGTCCATCGTGGACGGTTGATGGACGACGAGGGCGCCCAGCTTGGCTGGGTGTGGACGAACGGGGTCGACGCCGCAGGCTGGCAGCCGGACGACCCGCGCCCGACCTCGGCGCGCGCCGGCGCGTTCGTGTGGCGCGTGCTCCAGGCCGCTCGCGGCCGCGGTGATCGCGCTGAGGTCGTGCTCGATCCGAGGTGGCACGCGCCGCTTTACGTGCTCGGTGAGGTCATGGACTGAGCGTTGCTCTCAGCCTGGCACCCGGTCGGTGTAATTAGTGCGATGATGCGATGACGCAAGCCTGTGACCTGCGGTTTCTTTGCGGGCGGGCTTGCGTATCGGTCCTCATATGTACATAACCGGTGTACAGTCATTCCGGCTGAGTGCGGCGCGGCGCTGGACGCGCCGCACCGCACTCAGGAACGGGATCAGGTACCGGAGAGCCAGGTAAGGAACTCGATACCGATCCTCAGCAATCCGACGGCGCGGGCTAGGTGGGCAATCACGGTGGAGCCTCTACTCCACCATGATCGAGCCACCGGCCTGCGTCTCGGACCCTTCTCGCGACGCACTGAGCGCCGCCTCTCGTTGCGACGCTTTGAGCGTCGCTTCCGTGGCGCGGTCACGCTTGCTCCCTTCTGTTTCACCAGAAGGGCAGACGACATGTCTGCCCTGCAGGAAGCAGACATGCGAGTCACGAGCTGACCGTCCTCGGTGCGGATCGACCGACGCCGACCCACTTCGAGAAGCATAGGGCGGGGGTCTGACAGTTTTGCGCGGCGTTGTCAGGCCTCTGACCTGCACAGATACATGCTCACCGTGACGTTTCCGCAGGTAGAGGGCACACGCGGCGAGAGACAGGTGAATCTCAGGCTCACATTAAGACAAGTGCCTTGACCTGCGATTTCATGGTTCCAAATCACTCAATTGAAATGTGTTCAGTCGACTCTCATAAGGGTGTACTGCGACAGCTTCGATACGACGAAGGGCCCCGTCAACCGACGGGGCCCTTCGTCGTGAGAACGGCTAGGGGGCTGGTTCGCGTGAACGTCAGCCGAGCAGCTTGTCCAGCTCCGCCTGGTACTTGGGCCGCTCGGCCTCAGGCGTTCGTGCCGCCGCGTAGTACAGGACGACAAGCCCGTTCCGGTGCGCGTTCTCCTTCGCCGTGTCCGCGTACTTCTCCGCGGCTGCTTCGTCCTTGAACGACAGAACGGTGATCGCGTCCGTCGTGATCTGCTGCTCGCACCCGGCGAGCTGCAGTTGGCATTCGTTACGCGCCCGCCGCCGATCGTGGCTGCGGTAACACAGTGGGTGAGTTCACGATGCCGTGTGCGTGACGACTACCGCTGCTTCGCCCTCCAATGAACGCCCTCACCGGCGACGTCGATTTCATCAGGGCAAAGTTCATCGGCGACACTTGGTTCGGCGAGGCGACGTTCACTGGCTACGCGTGGTTCGGCAAGGCGACCTTCACCGGCGACGCGGTGATGGCGGGAGCTACGGCTGCGCCCACCCAGTCGTGTATGTGGCCGACAGGATGGACGGTTGACGATCGCCCCCAGGGAACTGCGGTACGTGGTGATGCACCGAGCACGCTGCCGCTGGTGCCAGTACCGGTGGTGCTGGTTGGAGCAGAAGTGAGCGACGGGTTGCAGAGTGGGCATGGAGGCAGCCGACCGGGGTAAGTACTCGTCGTGTCTCTTCACGCTCGTTCACAACGTGGACCGCCACTGCGACCGCTCGAGTGTAAATACGCGTTCGGCGTCCATGCCCGGCCGAGACGGGGTTGCCGTTCAACCTCGGCGCGGCTGAGGTGCGCGACGACCTGCGCAACACCTTGTCGACGTGGGTCCGCGAACTGTGGGAGACGCACGGGCCGCGCCGTGCGGTACCGACCGGGGAGACCGGCCCGGACGGCGAGCCGCTAGTCGACGGCGTTCTCGACGACCTCGACCTCGTGCCGGACATGGCCGCCTGGCTGCGCCGACATCCCTCGTGGATCGAGTACCACCCCGCTGGCGGTGAGCTGGTCGACGAGGTCGGCGACACCGTCGAGCGCGTGCGCGATCCGGCACTCTTTCCCCTCAGGGGTAACGATCTGCGTTGATTTCCGACTCCCTCTGCAGGGAGGTGGTGGAGTGCAATCAATCGGATATTGGGAAGCATGGAGCCTCTGGTGGTCCGGCCAAAAATTGGATAATGCCAGCATGGCCGGAATTTCCATGCTCTGGTGGGCCAGAACAGGAAAGCTACTCCAATTCATAGGCGGCCTCGTTGTCGTCCTTGACTTGATCGGACCGCAAAGGATCGGGCATATCACTCGCCAAACTTCCCGAAAGTCACGAATGATCGCAGCAGCCCTGAAGCCGTCTAAGATGAATCTCGCATTCACACTGCTAGGAATAGCCCTCACGGTCACCCTTTACGTCTACGCAACCATCACCCCTTTGCCTAGATCAAAGACCGATCTCTACCTATTTCTAGCTCTCTCGGGGGCAATTTTCATAGCAGGCTTCCTACTTCGATTTGCCGATAAACTTTCGAGACCCATAATCAAGCTGCTTGAAGCAAACAGTGCGACCCATCAATTAAGATGGACCGCCTTCGCTGTAATCTGTGCTGGCTTTCACTTGGACTTGTTAACTTCCTGAACAGAGCAGCACGAGGGTCGCTTCCCAACGGGGGTGCCGATGCCTTGGATGCCGCCCCTGAACGCTGACTCTGCCGGATATCTTGCGGAGCTACAGGTAAGCCGCATTCGTTGGGGTACCGCCTTCGAGGAAGGTGGCGATCTGTCCGGCCGCAACCTCGTAGCAGAGCCGATTGGTGCCAGGAACTGTACGAGCAGCGTGAGGACTGATGACCGCACCCGTGCAGCGCCATAGCGGGTGATCGGACGGCAGTGGTTCAGGGTCGGTCACATCGAGGGCGGCCCGAAGACGTCCCGTTTGAAGCTCGCCGACCAGTGCGCTGGTATCCACAATCTGGCCGCGGCCAGCATTGACCAAAAGAGCGCCGTCATCCATCGCAGCAAGGAATTGAGCGCTCACAATACCCAATGTGCTGTCGGTCAATGGTGCTGTCACGACAACGATTGCATGACCGGGTACGAGTTCGAGCAGGTCCGCCGGACCATAGACGCCGTCCCGCGCCTGACTTGCAACCAGAGTCGAAACAGTGCCGAATGCCTCCAGCTTTCGGGCGACCGCAGAACCAATGCTTCCTGCCCCCAGAATGAGCACTCGTTTGCCGGAGAGGGTGTCAGCGTGGAAACGACGATGTGCCCACGTTTGCTCATCTTGGAAGCGCACGAGGGCAGGCCACTGGCGGTACTGAGTAAGAATCGCTGACAAAACCCATTCGGAAACCGGCCCTGCATGTGCCCCGCGTGCGCTCGCAACCACTACGTGTTCTGGGACATGCGGGCGCCACTCGTCTACGCCCGCCGAGAGAAGCTGGACCATCCGCAAGCTCGGCAGTTCCCCGATGAGCGCGAGTGGTCGATGACTTCCGCGATAGGGCGGCATAAGCAGTTCTGCCTCGCGCTGCGAATCTTCGATCCGAAGATTATTTGGATCGTACTCTGAAAGCATCAAGCCGGGAACGGCCTTCAGATACTCGTATCCGTCCCTGTCGTCAGGTTCGTTGCTGACCAGGATCGTTGCAGGCATCCTAGATTCCGTTCTTTCGAGAGTTGGTTCAGGTCGGCTGAGTAATGCGATAGATCAAGTCGCGTGCTTGGGCTTGCAACGGCGCGCCGGATGCGCTGTTATTGATGACTTCATGCTGCACCGGTGGACGAAAATCAACGTCGATGACGTTCAGGTAAGCCGACCAGTCTTCAAGCTTCGACATGTCACGCGCTGCGCCTCGATGGCGGATGTAGGTATTCATTGTATCTGCATCACAGTGGACCCACACTACCGTCACTGTTGCGTTCAGGTCGGCGCAACTGGCTGCGATCCTGTTTAGCCAAGCCGTGTCTTTGAACTCTTTTATGAACGGAGCGGTCACGATCGCGCTGTTGCCGCACTGCACATTCTCGGTCATTGCGTTGACCAATGCTTCGTACTCACGCGGACGCACCTTGGCGAGATAGGATTCCGATTCACGATCGTTCGGAGAAGACCCCAAGAGCTCAAGCGCAGCCTCAACCACAGGGCGAGTGAGCGTGTCTTTGTCGAGCATCGGCCAACCAGTTTCCCGCGC
Organism: Lentzea flaviverrucosa; assembly: GCF_003350445.1. Lineage (NCBI taxonomy): Bacteria > Bacillati > Actinomycetota > Actinomycetes > Pseudonocardiales > Pseudonocardiaceae > Lentzea > Lentzea flaviverrucosa. The sequence continues at coordinate 163,626 of NZ_QQAU01000015.1, read as the reverse complement.
CAAGATGCGCCCAAGTTCGGTCTTCCCGCTTCCGGCGTATCCGCCGATCAGGAGGACATGGGGCGTGGCCGTCCGCATCTCGTGATGTTCCGCCTGGTCGGGGGCATGAACGATCCGACCCGACCGTGACTTGGCGACCACAACTCCGTCCTTGACGAGGTCCTGCATTGCCTCGTTGATCGTGAACACGCTTACGCCCCACTCCTCAGCCAGCTCACGCGTTGAGCGCAGCGCTTGACCGTGACGCAGCACGCCGGCGTCGATCTGGTTGCGGATGTTGCGCACCACCTGCTGCCGCAACGACTCCTTGCGCACGGCTCGTGGGTTCTCGCCCGCCATCGGACCTCCGTCCATCGACAACAACGGGCAGCCTATCAGGGACCTAACAGATGCCTGTTCAGTGTTTTCGCAGGTAGATGCCCAGTTTCCGGCAAGTTTTACCTATCTGTTGACCAGGTCACATATCAACTGTTAGCTTCTGTCTTGTCGCCACAGCGACCTGAATCACAGGTCACCGGCGACGCAGCTACACGGACTCGGCACCAGGACCGGACTTCACGTCGGACACCGCCGTCGCAGGTCTTGCTCTTTGAGAACTGAACAGGGTCAGCAAAACCCGCACCCCTGGCAGCACGTCGGGCCTCACGGCTTGGCGCAAGCCCGCAATGACCCGCGCAGCTTCTGCGCGGTGAGCGACGTGAGGCATTGGACGCCAATGCCAGGAGATCCACGGCCGAGGCTGACCCCTTGAGACAGAGCACTCAAGCCCGTTCTTGTGTGCCGGTTCCTCATCGTTCGCGACTTGTCCGGCCGGTGAGGCTCCGGGACCCAACGGTCTTCAGCCCCTGCGGAGACGTTTGTTTCCGCAGGTCGGCGCTTCCCTTTGTCGTTTGCAAAAGTAAAGGATTCTTCGATGTCTGAAGTCAAGAGCACCGTGTCCCCGCTCGCCGCGTACCGCCTGGCTGAAGAACAGGCGTGCGGTGGCTACCTGAAGGCCCGTAAGGCGATGGTCCGTCTTGCGGCACAGGTCGCCTCGATCGCTCAGTTGGTCAGGGAGCACCCGAGCCGCGCCGACTACCGCGCCGTGCTGGGTCAGTTGGTGGGCAGGCAGCTCGACGCCGAGCAGCGCACTCGCCTGGCCTACCAGCGATGGCAGCGGGCGCAGGTCCGGGCTGATGCGTTCTGGGCCGCGTCGAACAAGGCCGGGGCGCCCGTGCTGGTCGCTGCGTGATGGCGTTCATCAGCAAGCTCATCGAGGTTCGAGACCAGGTCAAGCGGGCCGTGGACACCTTCCTGGCGTGCGGCTGGTGCCACGCGGTCGAACGTGACTGCGTCTGCGGGAAGGCCGATGGCCAACCACCGGCGATGACGTCGTGACCGCGGCGGCGATGACGTTCGCGGCGCTGTGGCCGTGGGCGGAGCCACACACCGTCCCCGAGTCACGAGCGGTCGCGCGATGACAACAGCCGCGGCTGCCGCTCATGGCTCACCTGTTCGTCTGACCTTTCAGGAGTGCTGATCATGACGACTTTCGTTCAACTGCACGGTCACCGCGTCAACCAGGTGCCGGGCGGTGTCCGCGTCGGCAACATGCTGGTCACCGTTGTGCTGGGCAACGGTTCCTCGGTGCAGTTTCCGCTGCCGTTCCTGCCCATCGGCGGAGACCTGATCATCGTTCCGGCAGTGCACGCCGTAGGTGAGACCGGCGTCCACATCGACGTCAGCCGGTGGACGCCTGCCTACCTCGATGGCGAGCGGTGGGCGGCGCTGGCGATCTCAACCACGGATCAAGCGCTGGCAGTGCGGTTGTGCCAGGCCTTCCACTCCGCACCTGAGGTGTCCTGGACCAGCCCCAAGGACGAAGTCGCCGCGTGGCTCAACGCCTGGTGCCAGGCCAACACCGACACCGACACCGGCACGCCGGAAGGGGCGGTGACGTCATGAGCGTGTCGTTCGTGCGAGCCCTGCCCGACACCGTGCGCGACTGCCCGTCCGGCTGCGACCTGCCGACCGTGCAGGTCGATCCGGGGTTCGGTGATCCGGTCTGGGTACACGCCGGCACCTACCAGTACCAGTGCCCCGCGCCTCCTAGCGGCGCCCGTCCCATCCCCGACTCCCACGACAAGCACTGACCAGCGAAGTTCGCTACATCAACGAAGGGACCTGACATGGGTAAGCGAGTCGAGATCGTCGGCGCGTCCTGCGAGTGCTGCGGCAAGACCGGTGTCGTGCTCAACAAGCAGAAGGACCAGAGCCTGCTGTGCTCCGGCTGCGAGAACTGGGCTCGTGAGAACGGGGAGCTCTGACCTTGCAGCCAAGAAGTGCTGAAACACCAACCGATCCAGCCTGAGGAGAGATCAGCTATGGCGCTCACGGAGAAGAAGTGCTCGGTCTGCGGGAAGTTCAGCTGGGACAGCGACTTCGGCGCCTACCGCGAGGAACACGAGAACCCGAGGACCGGCAAGACGGAGAAGTGCGACACCAACGGCGGCACGTACGTCGATGGTGTTCGGCAGTAGCCCAGGTAGCTCCACTCACGCCCTGGCCCGGCGGCTCGAACCGCCAAGCACGCACCGCCGGACCAGGTTCACCACCTCACACGGTCCGCTAGGACCGAGCGCAGGCCCGCACAGTGTTCCGCACACACGTGCACGCGGGCAAAGGCGCACCCCCTTCACTCGACCCGAAAGGGCTCTTTGCCATGCCCAAGAACAAGCACACGCCCGCAGGTATCCCGGTCCCCGAGGACCTGCGGCCGTGGTCCGCGCCGTGGCCCTACTACACGCCCGTGGACATCACCCCGCCCGAGCTGACCCGCAAGGGCCTGCCCGCCAGCGTCGCCGAGGGCTGGGCGGAGCCGCACGTCACCCCCGAGGACGTGCCGAACTGGCCGGCGCGTGCGGCGATGGCGTTGGTGCCGTTCACGTTCGACGCCTACCACTGGCCGCTCAACCCGACCGGGCGCACCGGCAAGACCGGCCGCAACCTCGGCAAGTGGGGCGAGAACTGTGCCGCCGACCCGATCGTCGTGGCCGGTGACCTCGACCGCGACGGTGAGCGGTGGGTGCTGCTGATCCAGCGCAGCGACACCGGCCAGTGGGCCATCCCCGGCGGCATGGTCGATCCCGGCGAGACCGCCCCGGCCGCGTTGGTGCGGGAGCTGCTCGAGGAGACCGGCGTGGACCTGGCCGGCCACACCCCGACGATCGTCTACGCGGGCTACGTCGATGACCCGCGCAACTCCGATCACGCCTGGGTCTGCACCACCGCCGCCCTGTACCAGCTGGACCACACCGTGCTCGCGGTCGGCGCGGATGACGCCCTGGCCGCCGCCTGGTTCCCCTTCGCCGACCTGGGCGCGCTCGCCGATGGCCTGGACAAGGTCGGCGGGCGTCTCTACGGCGCGCACCTGCCGCTGCTCACCGCGGCCGTGCGGCGCCTCAACGACTGCTGCTGACCTCGGCACCCCGGCGTTCTTCCCGTCAGGCGGGTGGCTCGAACCGCCCTGGCCATAGCGCCCCGCCCGCCTGGCGGTGCCCACCACCTCACCTCGCGAGACAGGACCCATGTGCCATGCCCTCGACCACCTCCGCTACCACGGCGGCACCCGAACCGGCGATCTGTGACCTGCTGGCCACCTGGCAGGACAGCGCCCCACCGATGAACGCCACCAACGCCGTTGTCGCCGACTGGTTCGCCCTGTCGGTGCGGCTGCTCACCCCGATCACCAGCAACCCCGCTCACCCGCAGCACGCCGAGGCGTGCGCGCTGGCCCAGGAGAACTCCCACGACGCCCTGGCCCTGCGCGAGGCCGGAACGGCAGGTGAGCGATGAACACCCTGATGTTGTTGGCACTGCTGGGCTCCGGCCTCGCGCTGATGGTCGTGGTGCTGCTGTGGAAGCTGCTCATGCTCACCGGGGGCATCGCCTCGATGCAGTGGGCGATGGTGACCGGTTTCGCAGACAACCCGGCGGTGCAGGCCGTCGCCTACGCGCTGCCCGCGTTGCTCGCGGCATGCGCGCTGATGTACCTGCCGGGCAAGGCCGGCCTTTCCTCGCGGACGCACCTGCGCCGCGCATCCACCTCGTTCAACCCGCGCCGCCGTGCGCGCCACATCCGTTGGGAGGCAATGGCATGAGCGACTGGGCCGAGACTCGCCGCGCTGATCGCGTGGCCGCCGCCGAGCAGGCACGCGAGAACCAGCGCATGGTGTTCGAGCAGCGCCGCGCCGACAAGGCCGCCGACGCGCAGCTGCGCCGTGAGGCCGCCGACAAGGCCCGTGCCGACCGTGCCGCCACGCTCGACAAGGTGACCGGCTGGACGCGCGCTCACGTGCTGGACCTGATGTTCCTGCCGGTGATCCTGGTCCCGGCGGTGCTGGCGTGGAAGGCGATGGCCGACTACGGCCACACCATCTTCGGCGGCCCCGGCGTGCTGCTGCCCCTGTTCAGCGAGGGCGCGATGTGGGTGTTCGCGTTCGCCGTCGCGATCGCCGCCCGCGCCAACCGGCCCACCGGGTGGCTCAAGGCCGGTACGTGGGTGTTCGCCGCTGTCGCCGCCGCGCTCAACTTCACCCACGGCCTCGATGTCGAGAACGGCGGTGTCGGGCACGGCGTGGTCATGGCGCTGGTGTCGGTCGGCGGTGTCGTGGTCCACCAGCTGGTGCACGCCAACCCCCTGCGCACCCGCCGCACCCCGGCGGAGCGTGCCGCGCTGAAGGTCGAGCGCGACGCACACCGCCGGTTGCAGCGCGTACGCCGCGCCGCTGTCCGCCAGGCCGCCGCGCAGGTCGCCGCCGATGGCACCGCGACCCTGCTCTACCGGCCCGGCACATTCACCCTGCGCGGCCGGTTCGGCCGCCTGCGGCTGGCCCCGGCGACCGTTCCCGGTCTTCCCGTCGACGCCCCCGGCGACGAGCTGCGCGAGGGCCTGGCCGACGAGGTCACCGCCTACCTCGCCGCCCTGCCCGCCCCGGCCGCGCCGATCAGCGCGACGACCGCGCACCCCACCGGTAATGCGGAAACGCCGCTCGCCGAAGTGCCCGCGGAGCTGGCGGACAAGGTCGGCAAGTACGTCGCGCGGGTGCGCCGCGCGATCGACGAGAACAAGCTTCCCGACCGCCCGAGTCAGACCGAGGTGCGCAAGTTCCTGCGCATCCGCAGCAACGACGCCGCGGTGGTCTACCGCGTGCTCAACCACGGCCCCGACGACGACGGCCGCCAGGAGGTGAAGGCATGACCACGCCCGACAACACACAGACCGACCCCGACGAGAACGGCGCGCGGGTGTACGACCTGTCCGCGCACCGTGGCGTGCCCGCGCTGCCCGCCGGGCCGAACCGGTTCACCGTGCGCGGCGACCTCACCGTGGACGACGCGCTTGAGGGTGAGGTACTCACCCCCGAGCAGTCCGCCGAGGTCGATCAGCGGCTGGCCGAACAGGCACGGGCCAAAGCCGGTGCTGCCTATGGCGCGGTCGCCCGCGTGGTGCGCACCGGAGTCACCCACGAGCGCACCCGCAGCGCCGGACGCGTGGTCGTGCGCAACGCCGGATACACCCTCGTGGGATCGCGGGCACGCCGCGCGGAACGCCGTGCCCGCCGCAAGCACCTCGACCTGGAACAGGCCATCAAGACGTTGCGGCTCAACGCCAAGGGCGCCGAGGACTTCACTGTCCTAGCTGGACTGGAAGCGGCGTTGGAGACTCGCCGCAACGGTGCCGCGGAGCGTGGCCGTGAACGGCGCATCGAGATCCTGCGCTGGTCCGGTGGCGTCATCGTCGTACTCGCGTCCGGTCACGTGGTCCTGCTCGGTATCGCCGCTGTGCAGGCGGTGATCGGCGCGGGGTCGCTGACGGATCGGTGGCACGGCATCGTCGACTTCTGGTCCACGGTGGTCGAGGCCTCTCCGGTCGGCGGCTACTGGTGGGCCTGGGCTGTTGCCGGCGTCGGCACCTGGGCCGTGCGTTCGAACCTGGCCGGGCGTGCGCTGGGCACCCTGCCCGTGTGGGCCGCGCCTGCCGAGACCGTGCCCGCCGATGGCCGCAACGTCGTGCCCGATGAGGGCGCGGTACTGGCCGCGCTGCGCAACCTGGGAGGCCTGCCGCTGTTGCGTGAGGCGTTCAAGAAGGGTTGGGGCACAACGGTTACACCGACATGGATCGATGTCCCGCACCGTGACGGCAAGGGCTGGCGGATGCGCCTGGTGCTTCCCGCAGGTGTGCCGGTGGAGGAGATCGTTCGGCGCAAGACCGTGTTCGCGCACAACCTCGTGCGCCTGCCGGTCGAGGTCTGGCCGTCCGAACCCAAGGACAAGCCCGGTGTGCTCGACCTGTGGGTGGCCGATCAGGGCGCGCTGTCCGGGCCGGTCGAGCCGTGGCCGCTGCGCCACGAGGGCACCACGGACTTCTTCAAGGGCGTGCCGGGCGGCTTCAACATCCGCGGTGAGCTGGTCACCGCCCGGTTGTTCGAGGTCAACTACGCCGTGGCCGGGATGATGGGCTCCGGCAAGTCCACGTTCGTCATCTCGCTGGTAGCCGGGGCGATCCTGGACCCGCTGGTCGATGTCGACGTGTTCGTGCTGGCGGAGAACGCCGACTACGACCCGTTCGAGCCCCGGTTGCGCACCCTGAAGACCGGTGCCAGTCCGGAGACGGTCAAGGCCTGCCTGGAGAACCTCAAAGCCCTGTACATGAGCCTGGAAGAGCGCGGGAAGCTGCTCAAGGCCAACGGTGAGCGGGCGCTGACCCGCAAGCTCGCGGAGAAGTACCCGCAGATGAGGCCCCGCGTGGTGGTCGTGGACGAGTGCCAGGCGCTGTTCATGGACGCCGAGTACGGCGAAGAGGCCGCCAACGTTGCGGTGCTGCTGCAGAACGCGGCCCGCAAGTACGGAATCGTGCTGGTCTGGGCCACGCCCGAGGGTTCCACCGCGGCGTTGCCGCGCAAGCTCATGGCCGTGACCGCGATCAAGCTGTGCTTCGCGATCGGTGACCAGCAGTCCAACGACGCCGTACTGGGCACCGGCTCGTACAAGGCCGGCATCTCCGCTGTGTCGCTCGAACCCAAGACCGCCGAAGGTCCCGGCGACATCGGCACGGCCATGACCCGCGGGCTGATGGCCCGGCCCGGCCTCGTGCGCAGCTGCTACCTGCGCAAATCCGAAGACGTGGACGAGGTCACCCCGGTCGTCGAACGCGCCCTGGCCCTGCGGGAAGCCGCGGGCCTCACCGAGACGCTGGCCGATGCGGCGCCGGTCGTGGTGGACACGCTGGCCGACATCGCCCGCGTGCTCGCCCCGGCCAAGCGGATGCGCACCACCGAGGTGTTGCAACGGCTGGCCACGCTCAACCCGAGCTACTACACCGGCTGGTCGCTCGAGGACCTCAGCGGCTACCTCACCCCGCTGGGCGCCGCCCCGTACAAGACCGGCGGCTACATGCAGGTCGGCGCCGACCGCATCACCGAGGCCATCACCGAGCGCGACAACACGGGCGATGGCGACGAGGACGGCGAGTGAGGGAGGCGGCGGGGAGGCAGGGAGAACTCCCTCACTGCCTCCCCGCCCCTGACTCCCTCACCTGACCAGCACCGACCCTGGCCAGGGAGTCGAGGGAGGCCACGTCTCCCACCAGCGAGAACAGCCCGGAAACCAGGGGATCGAGCCACTGCAGCGGCTCCCTCCCTTGCTCTCATCTACCCACAGACGGTCACTCACAGTGACAGAATGAGGTCTTCTAATGGCACATGAGGTCATGCACATCGAAGCGTCCCGGTCCATCTGGAACGGCTCCGCCAAGACCCTGTGCGGGATCACGATCCCCAAGCCGCACACCATCTGGTTCGCGTGGCTGTCGAGCAACCCCACGTGCTCGACCTGCGAGGCCCGGAACAAGGCGCGGTGACCAGCTTTGACCAGGTCATGTGCACCGCGTGCGCGCTGTCGAACGCGGTGCACGCCTAACCACAACAACAACCCTTCTCAAGAGTCGAAAACAAACCCGTAAACCCGGAAACGCACCCCGGCGCAGCCTCTGATCTGCGCAAACAGGGTCCGGGTTTACGGCGGCACCAAACCCGGACCCGGAACACCAAACCCGCAAACCCGGTCAGGCCCGCCCACTCGCAGCACCTTCCGGCCGCCCGGCTCACCGGCAGGCCCTACTACCCCGCGCGGATTAGTAGGGCCTGCCCTTGGGCTGCGGCAATCACCCGCAGCACCCATCCACGACCACGACCAGGAGAACCTGTGATCCAGTTTCACCACCCGAACATGACCGTCACGGTGGGCACCGCCACCGCGATCGGCGGCCGGTCGCACAACTGCGACGCCGCCGCCGTGCACTCCACCGCCTCCACGACGGCCGCCGCGCTCATCGACGGCATCGGCAGCACCGCCGAGGTCGAGCACACGGCCGCACTGCTGGCCGAAGTCGCCGCCCGCGTGGCCGCCCGCCGTGGCCCGGTCGCCGGTCTGCTGACCGCGCACGAACTCATCTCCGCTCCCGGCCCGGAGTCACCCAAGCCCAACGCGGTCGGCGCGGTCGCCGTGGTCTACCCCTCCGACAGGGCGACCGTCATCGCGCACGTCGGAGACTGCCGCGTCTACTCCATGACCGGCGGGGTGCTCACCTGCCACACCACCGACCACACCGTGGGCGAGCTGCTGCGCATGGTCGGAGTCGCCGAGCACCACGCGGCCCTGCACGACAACTGGGTACGCACCAGCATCGGCAACGCCACCGTGGCCAGCATCCCGGTGGTCGACGTCGTGGCGCAGCGCGTGCTGCTCACCAGCGACGGCATCCACAAGGTCCTCACCGACGACCAGATCGCCGCCGTGATGACCGCCTTCCCCGAGGACGTCGACCAGCTGGCACACGAGCTGGTGGCCGCCGTCCTCGACACGGCGCGCGACGGCGAACCGCTCGACAACATGACCGCCGTCGTGCTGCACGTGGACACCCCGCAGTAGGCGCAGCGATGAGGATCCGGCTGGAAGGCACCCCCGACGAGGTCGAGACGGCGGCGCAGGCTCTCGCGCTGGGCTTCGACGTGCAGGAGGTCAGCGGCTTCTACCCCAACCGGGGCGCGTCGGTGCTGGGCCGTGTCTACGTCACCGCAACCGTTCTGCCCGCGCGCCTCATCCGCGCAAGGGCTACCCGACTGGACACCAGCACGCCACGCCTCGACAGCGACCCGCCGCCGTCGCTGACGAGCTGACCCCACCACCCCACCGACGCGGGGGCACGGCCACACCAGGCCGTGCCCCCGCTCCCGTTGCACCCCAACCACAGCACGGCTGAAAGGGACCCGCGATCATGACCACGAACCGGACTGTCCAGACCGCCGCCGATGTCGCGCTGTGGCTGGCGGTGCACCGCGGCTGGCACGTCCTGCCGCTCAACTACGGCACCAAAAGGCCGCTGGGCGGATGTGTGGACTGCCGCGCCGAGCACACCGACCACACCCCGCAGACCTGCCCGTGCCTGGCACGCGCCGAGGGGGCGCTGTGCCACGGGGTGTGGGCCGCCACCACCGACCCCGGCGTGATCGCACGGTGGGCGCAGCGCTGGCACACCTCCGTCTGGGCCGTCCACTTGGGAGTGTCCGGACTGCTGGCCGTCGACCTCGACACCCGGCCCGGCCCGCCGCCACGCCAACCGCTCAACGGCCTGGCCTGGCCCGCCGATGAACCGCCGCCGGCCGATGGGCTCGACACCTACGCCACCCTCGCCGCCCTGTCCGGTGGCACGGTCGGCACCGACACCTTCACCACCGACACCCCCTCCGGTGGCCTGCACCTCGTCTACGGGACGGAACCGTTGCGGTGGAAGGGAAGCCACGGCAAACCCCGCCCCGGCGACGACACCGTGCGCACCGGCCTGGGCTGGCAAATCGACATCAAGGCCTACGGCGGGTACGTCGTGCTGCCCGGCTCCACCAGCGATGCCGGCCAGTACCGGCGCAGCTCGACCACCACCACGCCCCGGCGCCTCGACCCCTGGTTGGTTGAGGCCCTCGCCCGCACCGGCCACGACCGCACCGCCACCCCCGCACCGCCCGCCACGGCCGCACCCGTGCCCGCGTTCGTTCACGGAGACAGCCGTCAGGCCCGGTTCGCCGCCGGGGCGTTGCGGTCCGCGTGCGCCGAGCTGGCGGCGATGGAGCCCGACACCGGCCGCAACCGCAAGCTGTTCCGCTCCACCACCCGCCTCGCCGGTATGGCGCAGGCCGGATGGATTGACCGCGACGTGGTCCAGGCCGCCCTGGCCGATGCCGCCCGCCACGCCGGACTCCCAGCCGCAGAGATCCGCTACGTCCTGGCGTCCGGGTTCGGCCGCCCGCTTCCCGTTCCCGACATCCGGAGCGCTGCATGAGCCGTCCACGGCTGCTCGATCTGTTCTGCCGTGCAGGCGGTGCGTCCGCTGGCTACCACGCGGCAGGGTTCGACGTCATCGGTGTCGACATCAACCCGCAACCCCACTACCCCTTCGACTTCGTCCAGGCCGACGCGCTCACCATCGATCTGTCCGGCTTCCACGTCGTCGCCGCATCGCCGCCGTGTCAGAAGTTCTCCCGTGCCACTCCGCATGCCCGCAGGCATGAACACCCCGACTTGCTCGACCCGGTCCGTCTACGGCTGCGTGAGGCGGTCGAACGCGGCGAGATTTGGGGCTACGTCATCGAGAACGTGCCCGGCGCACCCATGCGCGACCCCATCACCATCTGCGGCGAGACGCTGCGGCTGGGCGTGCGACGGCACCGGCTGTTCGAGTCGAACCTCTCTCTGTTCGGTACGACCTGCCACCACGACCGCGGCACGCCCGCCGTGCCCGTGTACGGCAGGCCCCGGTGGCAGGACTCGCCTGTGCCCACCGATGTGGCGCGGGAAGCGATGGGCATCGACTGGATGCCATGGACCGACCTCACCCAAGCCATCCCGCCCGCCTACACCGCGTGGATCGGCGTTCAGCTCATCGGCCACGCACGCCAGCACGTGACGCAAGCGGCTCGAGTCCTGGTGACGCAAGCGGCTCGACCGTGCGTGACGCAAGCGTCCAGGACGGAAACGTCACGCGCAGTCGAGCCGCAAACGTCACCCGGTGACGCAACCGGTGAGCTCGACGGCCCTGAGCTCACCTCTTGCGTCACCGCCCGCACCTGCCACTGCGGAGCCCCGCTGCATCGGCCGGCCACCGGCCGGTGGCCCCGACACTGCTCACACGCCTGCCGACAGGCCGCCTATCGCTCACGCACCAAGGGAACCGCCGCATGAGCCGAAACCGCACCAGCAGCCCAACACCAGCACGGAAGGAGGACCCGCCGATGACCAGCAACCTCACCGACCCCGACGAGATCACCGCCCTCATGACCGGCACCACCAGCACCACCGACGTGTCGGCGGGAGAGCCCGACGAAAAGCCGGCCATCCAGATCGGCGGGGAAGCCGAGACCATCCGGGCGTTGACCACCGCGATGGGGCAGGGCGCGCTGCCCGACGTCTACGTCTCCGGCGGGCAGCTGGTGCACCTGTCGCGGGTGTCGGGCAAGGCCGCCAGCGCAGCCGAGCACGCCCACCAGGTCGACGCCGGAGCGCTACCGGTGCAGGCCGATCCGATCACCTCGCCGTCGCTGGCATGGCTGCTCGCGCACCACGCGTTCGTGTTCCGCCGCAAGAAGAACAAGGACACCGAGCAGTGGGAGGAGGTAGAGGCCAGCCCCACCAAAGCCGCCCTGTCCGCGGTGCTGTCCTCGCGGTACTGGCCCGACGTCCGCCCGCTGGTCGGCGTCGTCACCTCACCCGTGCTGCGCCCCGACGGCACCCTGTTGCAGACCGCCGGATACGACACCGGAACCGGCCTGTACTACGCGCCCACCGTGGCCATGCCGGCCATTCCCGCGCAACCATCCCAAGAGCAGGTCAGCGAAGCGCTCGAGTTCGTGACAAGCACGCTGCTGCGGAACTTCCCGTTCGTCGCCGACGCAGACAAGGCCAACCACATCGGCCTGATGATCGCCCCGATCCTGCGGCCCTACCTCGGGTGCCTGACCCCGTTCGGCCTGATCTCCGCCACCACGCAATCGAGCGGTAAGACGCTGCTGGCCGAGATTCCCGGCTACATCTACGGACTCAAACACCTGGTGTGGCGCAACAACGACGAGAACGAGCTGCAGAAGTCCATCACCAGCGCCCTGCACAGCACCGCCGCCGTGATGCTGTGGGACAACCTCGCCGAGGGAACCGAGGTCTCCTCTGCGGTGCTGGCCAAGCTGCTCACCGGCCCGAAGTGGGACGACCGCAACCTCGGTTCCAACAGTGCCGGGTTCGAGGCAGTCAACGACCGGCTGTGGTTGGCCACGGGCAACAACATCCGGCTGGGCGGGGACATGGCCACCCGCACCGCCCTGGTGCGCCTGGACCCCAACGACCCGCACCCCGACCAGCGCGACCAGACCGGGTTCGGCATCCCGCACCTGGACCAGTGGCTCAAAAAGCCGGCCAACCGCGTCACCGTGCTGCGGCACCTGCTCATCCTGGTCATGGACTGGATCAACGCCGGAGCACCCCGCTCCGGGCACACCATGCGCCAGTTCAGCACCTGGGCCGGTGCGGCCGGCGGATTCCTCGCCCATCACGGCGTCGACGGCTTCCTCGACAACGTGGCCGAGATGCGCGAGGCCGACGACGAGAACACCGAATGGACCGCGTTCCTCGCCCGCTGGCACGAACTGCACGGCAAGGCCGAGATGCGCGCGCGAGTGCTCTGCCACAGCGCCGAACCCGAGATCAACGGGACCAAGGTCACCGACCGCTGGGACGGCACGTTCCTCACCGACGAACGCGACCGCATCCCCTCATCCAAAAGCCTGGGCAAACTCCTCACCGGCCACATCGGACGCTGGCACGGCCCGCACGTCCTGCGCAGCCGCCACGACAAGAGCGCCAACTCCCTCGTGTTCTGGGTCGAGACCAACACCGAACCCGACCACGCCGAGCACGACCAGACGCCGGCCGACAAGCAACAGACCGCCCTGATCTAGCCGCGGCTAGCAGGGCCACCCCACCGGGTTTAGACCCGCCGCCGGGTTTCCACCGGGTTTGCACCGGGTTTAGCCCAGAGCTAAACCCGGCCCCCATCACCGCAGGTCACAGCCCTGCCAAGGTGCAGTTCCGGGTTTCCGGGTTTCTACCGCCGATCCCCGCACACACCCGTGCTCGCCAACCTCTCACCCGTCCGGACGGCTCGAACCGCCAATCACGCACCGCCCGGACGACCACACCGCACCACCTCACAGATCGGAACACAGCCGTGGCCGAAAGCCCGAACGCCGTCATTCCCCCTCCCCTGCTATTGAAGGTTGAGGAGGCTGCACGTTTGCTCAACATCGGACGGACCCGCGTCTTTGACCTCATCCGAACGGGCCAACTGAAGTCCGTGAAGATCTTTGGCGCCCGCCGAGTTCCTCTCACGTCAATCCACGCGTACATCGAGACGCTTCTCCAGGAACCAGAGGCCGCCTAATGTCTGGTCGCGCAGCAAATGGAATGGGCACGATCGTCAAGCGCAAAGACGGCCGCTACCAGGCGGCCGTCTACGTGCTCACCTCCACCGGAGAGAGCAAACGCAAGTACGTCTACGGGTCGAGCTGGGAAGACGCGAACAACAAGCGCGTCGAGATGCTCGACAACAACCGAAAAGGCGTGCCGTCGATCTCATCGAGCATGAAGCTGGACGACTACCTCACCTGGTGGCTGGAAGAGGTCATCAAGGTGGAGCGCGGGGAGTCGACCTACTCGGGCTACGAGATCGTCGTACGTCGCTACATCAAGCCCAACCTGGGCTCGAAGAAGCTGAACGCGTTGACGCCCACCCACGTGCGCCAGTTCATCGCCAAGCTCCGCAAGGCGAAGACCGTTCTCGGAGAGCCGCTGTCAGACAGGTACGTACAGAACGTCTTCGAAACTTTGCGGAGCGCCCTCACCACGGCAGTGCGCGAAGAACTGATCGGCCGCAATGTTGCGAAGCTGGTTGAGACTCCAAAACGGGGAACCTTTGAGGTGGATCCGATGTCTGAGTCCGCGGCTCGCAAGTTCGTGAGGGCTGCTGCTGAACATTGGCTGTACGCGCTATGGCTGATCCTCATTACGACCGGCCTTCGTAAGGGTGAGGTCCTTGGGCTCGCCTGGTCGGACGTAGACCTTGATACGGGCGCGTTCAAAGTCCGCAGGACGGTACAGCGCGTCCGAGGAAAATTGCTCTTCGGAAAAACGAAGACGAAGAAGTCCACTCGGACGCTCTACCTAGGCCGCGTCTGCCTGGCCGCTCTGGCAAAACATCGAGAGGAGACCACAAAGCGGAAAGGAACAAAGCTCAACCCGGCACCAGGTCAGCCGACTGACCTGATCTTCGTCACCGCAACGGGCAGAGTGATCGAGCCTCGCAACGTGAACACGATGCTGCGGCGGCTGCTCAAGGGAGCCGAGCTGGATACGGCACGCGTGCACGACCTCCGGCACACGGCGGCAACGCTGCTGCTGGTGGACGGAGCGACGATCAGGGAGGTGATGGAGCAGCTCGGCCACGCGTCGATCTCGACCACGGCCAACATCTACGGCCACGTGTTGGACGAGGCAAAGCGACGGCTGGCCACGCGGATGGACCGGCTTTCAGAGCCCGACTGATGTCAATCGGTGATGTCAACGGCGCCTTCGGACCTATCGGAGGCGCCGTTTTGGCTGGTGGGCGCGACAGGGTTCGAACCTGCGACCGCTCGGGTGTAAACCGAGTGCTCTTCCGCTGAGCTACACGCCCCAACCCCGGCACCGCAATGCGCAGGGGTACAGCTACATCATGCCCTGAGAGAGGCTACGGCCTTCTTCCAGGCGTCCTGATCGCGGGCCTGACCGGGCGCGTTCACCTCGGCGAAGCGCACGACGCCGGAGACGTCGACCAGGAACGTGCCGCGCAGCGCCATGCCCACGGCCTCGTTGAACACGCCGTAGGACTGCGCGACGGCTCCGTGCGGCCAGAAGTCGGACAGCAGCGGGAACTGGTAGCCCTCCTGGTTCGCCCACGCCTTCAGCGCGAACGGCGAGTCCACGGAGACGCCCAGCACCTGGACGTTCTCGTCCTCGTAGGTGGCCAGTTCGTCGCGCAGCTGGCAGAGCTCGCCCTGGCAGGTGCCGCTGAAGGCGAACGGGTAGAACACCAGCAGCACGGATTTGGAGCCTCGGAACGACGACAACGTCACGGGTTGCTTGTTGTAGTCGTTGAGCGTGAAGTCCGGGGCTTCCGAACCGATCTCGACCGCCATGAACACACCCCTCCAGCAAGGCGCAGGACCACGGGCGGGTGAGCGCCCGTGGTTCAACCCTATGTCAACGAGAGGTCAGCGCTTGGCCTTGGCCGACTTCGGCCACACCAGGCGGATTCCGGCCCAGTCATCGCCCACGCTGATGTTGGAGGTCTGCGACAGGCCGGCGGTCGGGACCGCTTCGGCGACGTCGCTCGGCTCCACGTGGCCGGGGCGGCCGGTCTTCGGGGTGAGAACCCAGATCACGCCATCCTCGGCGAGCACGCCGGTGGCTTCGAGAAGGGCGTCGACCAGGTCTCCGTCGTCCTCCCGCCACCAGAGCAGGACGACGCTCACCGTCTCGTCGGCATCCTCGTCGAGGAGGTCGCCCCCGATTCGCTCCTCGACAGCGGCACGCAAGGCGTCGTCGACGTCCTCGTCCCAGCCGAGTTCCTGGACGACCATGCCTGATTCGATCCCGAGCTTGTCGGCGACGCCGAGCTTGCCGGCGTCTTCCGCGGCGACCACGGTTTTCACTCCTCCAACTACGCAAGAGCGACAGCCCTGAGACTGTCGCTGAAGTCTGTTACTCCGGCTAGCGAACACTGTCAGCTACCTCCGGCGCAACTGTTGACCACGTGACACGCCGTAACAGGTACCCCTGTGAAGATCTCCGCACTGGCATGAGGCACGCTCTACATACCTCTTATCGCGCGCGCGTGAGCGACACGATCCAGAACTACCGACCGGTAGCCATGACGAAGTCGTCGCGCAAGGACAACGATAGGGGTGCGTGGCACGGTTTCCGGGCCAGCGCGAGTACCGCCAACGAAGCCGAGGAGACACCTTGAGCCCGCAGAACACCGGCCCCGAGCGGGTGCGTGTCATTCGCGACGGTCTGGCAGCGCACCTGCCGGACATCGACCCCGAAGAGACCTCGGAATGGCTGGAGTCGTTCGACGAGGTGCTCAAGGGCGGCGGCCAGCAGCGGGCTCGCTATCTGATGCTGCGCCTGCTCGAACGCGCTGGTGAGAACCACGTCGGCATGCCGTCGCTGATCAGCACCGACTACGTCAACACCATCCCCACCGAGCGGGAGCCGTGGTTCCCCGGTGACGAGGAGGTGGAGCGCCGTTACCGTGCGTGGATCCGCTGGAACGCCGCGATGACGGTGCACCGCGCGCAGCGGCCCGGCGTGGGTGTCGGTGGACACATTTCGACGTACGCGTCCAGCGCGTCGCTCTACGAGGTCGGCTTCAACCACTTCTTCCGCGGCAAGAACCACCCCGGCGGTGGCGACCAGATCTTCATCCAGGGCCACGCCTCCCCCGGTGTCTACGCCCGCGCGTTCCTCGAGGGCCGGCTGAGCGAGCACCAGCTCGACGGCTTCCGCCAGGAGTACTCGCACGCCGGTCCGGGCGGCGGCCTGCCGTCGTACCCGCACCCGCGCCTCATGCCGGACTTCTGGGAGTTCCCCACGGTCTCCATGGGCATCGGCCCGATGAACGCGATCTACCAGGCGCGGTTCAACCGCTACCTGCGCGACCGCGGCATCAAGGACACGTCCGACCAGCACGTGTGGGCGTTCCTCGGCGACGGCGAGATGGACGAGCCCGAGTCGCGCGGCCTGCTGCAGCTCGCCGCGAACGAGCAGCTCGACAACCTGACGTTCGTGGTCAACTGCAACCTGCAGCGCCTCGACGGCCCGGTCCGCGGCAACGGTAAGATCATCCAGGAGCTGGAGTCGTTCTTCCGCGGCGCGGGCTGGAACGTCATCAAGGTCGTCTGGGGCCGCGAGTGGGACGCGCTGCTGCACGCCGACCGTGACGGCGCGCTCGTCAACCTGATGAACAGCACGCCCGACGGCGACTACCAGACGTACAAGGCGAACGACGGCGCGTACATCAAGGAGCACTTCTTCGGCCGCGACCCGCGGACGAAGGCGCTCGTCGACCCGATGACCGACGACGAGGTGTGGAACCTCAAGCGCGGCGGCCACGACTACCGCAAGGTCTACGCGGCCTACAAGGCGGCGACCGAGACCGTCGGCCAGCCGACCGTGATCCTCGCGAAGACCATCAAGGGCTACTCGCTCGGCAAGCACTTCGCGGCGCGCAACGCGACGCACCAGATGAAGAAGATGACCCTGGACGACCTCAAGGGCTTCCGGGACAGCCTGCGCATCCCGATCTCCGACGAGGTGCTCGAGAAGGACCCGTACCTGCCGCCGTACTACCACCCCGGGCAGGACAACCAGGAGATCCAGTACATGCTGGAGCGCCGCCGCCAGCTGGGTGGCTTCCTGCCGGAGCGCCGCACGAAGTCCAAGGCGCTCGTGCTGCCGGGCGACAAGGTCTACGACGGCATCAAGCGCGGCTCCGGCAAGCAGGAGGTCGCCACGACGATGGCGTTCGTCCGGCTCGTCCGCGACCTCGCGAAGGACCCGGAGATCGGCCCGCGCATCGTCCCGATCATCCCGGACGAGGCACGGACGTTCGGCATGGACTCCATGTTCCCGACGCAGAAGATCTACAACCCGAACGGCCAGGCGTACACCTCGGTGGACGCCAACCTGATGCTCGCCTACAAGGAGTCCGAGCAGGGTCAGATCCTGCACGAGGGCATCAACGAGGCGGGTTCCACGGCGTCGTTCACGGCGGTCGGCACGTCCTACGCCACGCAGGGCGAGCCGATGATCCCGATCTACATCTTCTACTCGATGTTCGGTTTCCAGCGCACGGGCGACGGCCTGTGGGCGGCGGCGGACCAGATGGCGCGCGGCTTCGTGCTGGGTGCCACCGCGGGCCGCACCACGCTGACCGGTGAGGGCCTGCAGCACGCCGACGGCCACTCGCTGCTGCTGGCGCACACGAACCCGGCCGTCGTCTCGTACGACCCGGCCTGGTCCTTCGAGGTGGCGCACATCGTCAAGGACGGTCTGCGCAGGATGTACGGCGAGAACGCCGAGAACATCTTCTACTACATGACGGTCTACAACGAGCCGTACGTGCAGCCGGCCGAGCCGGAGGGCCTGGACGTGGAGGGCCTCCTGCGGGGCCTCTACAAGTACCAGGACGGCCCGCAGACCGACGGTCCGCGTGCCCAGATCCTCGGCTCCGGCGTGGGTCTCCCGTGGGCTCTCAAGGCGCAGAAGATGCTGGCCGAGGAGTGGGGCGTGTCCGCGGACGTGTGGTCCGCGACGTCGTACTCGGAGCTGCGCCGCGACGCCGTCGACACCGACCGCCACAACCTGCTGCACGTGGACGCCGAGCCGCGCGTGCCGTACGTGACGCAGGTGCTGAAGGACGTGCAGGGCCCGGTGATCGCCGTGTCCGACTGGGCGTCGGCGATCCCGGACCTGATCCGCCCGTACGTCCCGACCGACATGACGACCCTGGGCACGGACGGCTTCGGCTTCTCCGACACCCGCCCGGCCGCCCGCCGCCACTTCCTGGTGGACGCGGAGTCCGTCGTCGTCGCCACGCTGGCCGCACTGGCCCGCCGCGGCGAGGTCGAGCAGGCCAAGGTCGTCGAGGCGGCGCGCAAGTACCGTATCGACGACGTGCAGGCGGCCGGCCCGTCCACGGGCGACGCGGGCCTCGCGTAGTCACTCGCTGAACCGAAGGGCCGCTCCGCACGCGCGGGGCGGCCCTTCTTCACGCCCTGAGGGCGTACTCGGTGAACTGACCGGCGATCCCGAACCCCAGACGCCGGTAGACGGTCTCGCCGTCCTCAGAGGCCTGCAGGACGGCAATGCGGTACCCCTCGGCGCGTGCGGTGCGCAACGCGGCCACGGTGATGGCACCGCCGTAGCCGCGCCGGCGATCTCCGGCGAGGGTCGCGATGTTGTAGATCCCGGCGACGCCCGCGTGCAGGAACACCTCCGCCGTGCACACCGCACGCCCGTCCACGTACCCGACGAGGTAGCGCGCCTGGCTGGTCAACGCGTGCGGTGCTGCTTCGGCGTAGAAGCGGCGGACCGTCTCGGCGGGCGGGTCCCAGTTGGCCGCCAGGACCACGGCGTAGCCGGCGAGTTCCGCCTCCGTGGTCACCCGGCGGATCTCCAACCCCTCAACGCGTAGCTCGGGCAACGTGGCGTCTGCGAGGTCCATCCACATCGCGGCCTCGGTGTCCGCCGCCTCCAGACCCGCCTGGACCAGCACAGCGCCGAGGCCGGCCGGTGTCGAGGCGGGACCTACCCACCAGGAGAACGGCCGCCCCGTTGCCTTCAGCGCGCTCACCGTCTCGGCGACGCGAGCGGTGGCCTCCGGGGAGAACCGGGCCGCGGCCACGATGTTGAACGTGTCGTCGTGCAGACCGCTGTCCGCGATCAGCAGGTCGCCGGTCTCCACCACGGCCGCGCCCGCGAGACTCCGGTGCAGGTGGCACGCGTGCTCGGCGAGGTTCTGCTCCATGCCCTCCGCTAGCACTGGGCGACCGGCTGGGCCTTCAGCAACGGCTCGTCGGCTCGGGCGTCCATCAGCAACGGGACCAGGGCGCGGGCCTCCTGCTCGAGCGGCACGATGCGATCACCGCCGCGCAGGTACTGCGACTTGACGCCGTGCAGAGCCAGTTCGTCCTGCACGTCCCGGTACTGGGCCCCGGTCAGCACATACCCGCACGGAGGCGTCGCCACGACGTCCGAGGGGTCAGGCGCCTGGTTGTCCGCCCCGCCGAAGTAGACCGGCCCGGACCGCACCGCACGCGACTGAGCGTTGGCGGCCTCGATGGCGGAACGGTTCGAGCCGACGAACGACTGCGTGCCGTCCAGCGCCTTCAGGTGCGAGTCGACGCGGAAGAGCGGCGTGTTGTCGACGTTGGTCTCGACCAGCAACCCCATGCCGTGCTTCAACCCGCCCGTGTTGCGCAGGATGCGTTCCTGGCCGTCGCCCGCGACCTGGCGGACGGGCTCGCCGGTCACCGGGTCGACGTAGATGCCGTACACGCCGGACGTCCGGCCCGCCGCTTCCACAGAAGGCCTGACGTACGAGCGGGAGAGCGTCTCGGACAGGTCGTGCACGCCATCAGCGACGTTGAGGTTGCGCGGCCACAGCCAGAGGACGTCCTTCACGTAGTAGGGCTCGGAAGGGCCGAACTCGTGCAGGTCGTGGATGACGTCGGGCTGCCAGTCGCGGATCACGGAGGCCATCGCGCGGGCCTCGGCGGTGCGCAGCAGCAGGTGGTCGCGGTTGATGTCGACGCCGGCCGAGTTGCCGCGGGTGTCGGCCGCGCGGCCGTCCGGGTTGGCGTTCGGCACGAACAGGTAGGTCGTGCCGGACGAGCGTGGCAGGGAGCGCATGCGGATCAGGCACGCCTCGCGGCCGGCGGGTTCGTCGCCGTGCTGGGAGCAGATGAGAAGAACCACCGTGCGCGCGGAGCGGGAGCCCACGCGCACGAGCTGGATCGGACGGCCTTGGGCGGTCGTCCCGATCTGGGAGACAGGCAGGCCGGTGGCGCGCAGGTAGGCCTGTTCCTCGGACTCGGTGGTCCACTTGCCGGTGAGCTCGAATCCGGTTCGCGGCGCGGGCGCGGCGACGGCCGGAACGGCTGCCAGCGACGAGACGGCGGTCAGCAGAGCGATCAACAGTCCCCTCATAGAGGAGACTTTGCCGCCTGTGTCAACCGGCGGGCGGTGCGGTTCCAGTCGACGAAACCGTGGACCACCAGGCCCGCGAAGATCACGTAGACGAACGCGCTGAAGTACAGGCCCGACTGGATCTGCAGCGGCACGCCGACGGCGTCGACCGCCAGCCACACCAGCCAGAACTCCACCAGCCCGAGGCCCTGCAGGGCGAAGGCCAGGATCGTGCCGATGAAGATCGCGGCGTCCGGCCACGGCGCCCACGAGGCGTCCAGCGCGTCCAGGACCAGCGCGAACGCGACGGTGCCGACGACGAAGGCGCCGACGATCGCGAGCCGTTCGCGCGGGGAACCCTTGCGCACCACCACGCCGAAGACCGGGTCACGGCGCCGCACCCACGCGTACCAGCCGTAGACGGCGATCGCACCGACCGCGACCTGCCTGGTGGCCAGGCCGCCCAGGTGCGCCGACAGGTAGACGGTGAAGAGGAGCGCGACCGAGACCAGCTGAACGGGCCAGGTCAAGAGTGAACGGCGCTGCGCCAGGAACACGACCGCGAGCGCCAGCACCTGCCCGACCAGCTCCGTGTACGCGATCTTCTGGCCGAAGATCGTCAGTCCCATCTCGTACCACACGGCTTGTTCCCCCGCGGTTCAGTCGCAGTACACCGGTGTTTCCTACGGTCCCACCATGTCATCTTCCTTAGCACTGGCGCTCGTGCCTTTGTTCCTCACCGCCCCCGCGACGCCCGTCATCACACCGACGGTCATCACGCAGACGTTCGAGGAACCCGCCGACGCGGACGACCCTGCCATCTGGGTGAACCCGCGCAACACCGAACGCAGTGTGGTCCTGGGCACGCTGAAGGAAGGCGGTCTGGCGGCGTTCGACCTGAACGGCCGCACGATCGGCGTCCATCCGGCGCCGCTGCCGCCGACTCCGGACGCGAAGCCCGGCCGCTTCAACAACGTCGACGTCCTCGGCGACCTGGCGTTCGTCAGCGACCGCGGCCGTGACCGCATCCGGGTGTTCCAAGTGGACGAACGCGGCGTGCGGGACGTCACGAACCCGGCCACCAAGCCGGTGTTCTCCAAGACCGAGGCCGAGGTCGACGACCAGCACACCGTCTACGGCCTGGCCGCCGGGCGCGTCGGCGGCAAGGACGTCGTCGTCACCAGCCGCCGCAACGAGACCAGCATCGCGCTCCTGCAGGTGGTGAAGGGTGACCGGTACGACACCAGGAAGGTGTCCACTCTGGACCTCCCGAGCACCTTCACCCTGCCCGACGGCAGGGCGTGGACGGTGTGCGGCGAGCCCGGCGAGGGCCCGCAGGTCGAGGGCATGGTGATCGACGAACGCACGAACACCCTGTACGCCGCCCAGGAGGACGTCGGCATCTGGCGCATCCCGTTGCGGAACAACGGCTTCGGCAAGCCGCAGCTCGTCGACAAGGTCCGCACGTGGGGCGCGCCGCAGAAGTACAACCCCGAGACGGAGGAATGCGAGGCGGACGGCCCGAACCCCGGCTTCGGCGGCAAGTGGCTCGAAGCGGACGCCGAGGGCCTCACGATCGCGGACGACGTGCTGCTCGCGTCCAGCCAGGGTGACTCGCGGTTCGTCGCATACCGCAAGGCGGACATGAAACCGCTGCAGGACTTCAAGATCGCCGATGTCGAGCACTCCGACGGCGCCGACATCGTGCTGGGCAAGCTCAACCTGCTCGTCGTCCACGACGGAGAACGTCCGAACGGCACCGGGTTCGCGTTCATCAGGTTCTAGTCTGTCCCGATGGGGACGCTCAGCCAGGACCAGCTCAACAGAGCACTGATCGAACGCCAGATGCTGCGCGAGCGCGCCGATCTCAGCGCGCTCGCCACCATCGAACACCTCTTCGGCATCCAGGCGCAGGAACCGAAGTCGCCCTACATCGGTCTCTGGACCCGCCTGCGGGACTTCCAGCCGAAAGAGCTCGAAGACCTCCTGACCGACCGCGAAGCCGTCCGCATGCTGCTGATGCGCGGCACGATCCACCTGGTCAGCGCACGGGACGCGCTCGGCCTGCGGCCCCACACCCAGCTCAAGCTCGACCGCGAACTGCAGAGCGGCCCGTTCGCGGCCCGCTTGAAGGGCCTCGACTTCGACGAGATCGCCGAGGCCGGCCGCAAGATCCTCGACGAGACCCCGCAGGGCACCGCGGACGCCGGCAGGCAGCTCGAGGAACGCTGGCCCGACCGCGAGCACACCGTCCTCGGCAACGCCCTGCGCAACAAGCTCGCCCTCGTCCAGCTCCCGCCGCGCGGCCTGTGGCACAGCAGCGGCAGGGCCGTCTGCACCACCGTCGAGAACTGGCTGGGCCGGCCGCAGCAGGCGATGGACAGGCAAGAGCTGGTTCTGCGCTACCTGAGGGCTTTCGGCCCGGCGACGGTGATGGACGCACAGCAGTGGTCGGGTCTCACCAGGCTCGGTGAGGTCTTCCAGCAGCTCGAGCCCGACCTCGTGACGTTCCGCAACGAGGCGGGCAAGGAGCTCTTCGACCTCCCCGACGCCCCGCGCCCCGACCCGGAAACCCCTGTCCCGGTGCGGCTCCTGCCCGAGTTCGACAACATCCTGCTCGCCCACGCCGACCGCAGGAGGGTCATCGCGGACGACCGGCTCGGCGTCGTCATCGGCGGCAAGCCCACGGTCCTCGTCGACGGCTACGTCGTCGCCACCTGGGCCGTCTCCAAGGAGCGCACCATCTCCGTCGACTACATCGACGAACAACCGAGGAGCAGGCAGAAGGCGGTCGCCGAGGAGTGCGACCGCCTTCAGGACTGGATCAGGAAGAACTAGTGGTGTGGCTCGGATGGTTGCCGGGCGAATTCGCGGTCGGACGGGTGCGTCGTGGTGTCGCCCCCACGTCGTCGTACTGGTTGTACGGGGGTGTGGGGGCGGCGCCGCGAGGCGCCCTGCTGAGCGTGGATCACCTCGCCAACGTTCCGGGTCGCGCCGCTAGGCGGCGAGGTCGACGTGCGCGCCGTCACCGACGACCAGCCGGTGCTGGCGCGCGGAGCCGACGCGGGCCCGGCGCCCGATCAACGAGGTCTCGATGCCCGAGACGTTGTGCACGGTGGCCTCGTTGAGCACGATCGAGTCGGCCAGCCCGGAGTCGACGATCCGGCAGTCCGCGCCGATCGACGTGTACGGGCCGATGATCGACTCCTCGACCAGCGTCCCGGCGCCGATGATCGCGGGCCCGACGATGCACGACCGCACCACGCGCGCACCCTCCTCGACCACGACGTCACCGATCAGCCGCGACTCGTCGTCGACGATGCCCTGGATGTCCGTCCGCAGCCCCATCAGCAGCTCGCGGTTGCACTCCAGCACGTCCTCGACCTTCCCGGTGTCCTTCCAGAACCCCGAGTACATCCGCGCCCGCACGTCGCGTTCGTGCGTCACCAGCCACTGCAGCGCGTCGGTGATCTCGAACTCGCCGCGCCACGACGGTTCGATCGCGTCGACGGCGGCGTGGATCGCGGGCGTGAAGAAGTAGACGCCGATCATCGCGAGATCGCTGCGCGGCTCCTGCGGGTGTTCGATCAACCGCGTCACGCGCGAGTTCTCGTCCACCTCCGCGACGCCGTACAGCCGCGGGTCCTCGACCTTGTCCACGAGCACCTGCGCGGACGGCCGCAGCCGCGCGAACTCGTCGGCGATCTGGCCGATGCCCTCGACCAGCACGTTGTCGCCCATGTACATCACGAAGTCGTCGTCGCCGAGGAACGGCCGGGCGATCCGCACGCAGTGCGCCAGGCCCAGAGCCACGTCCTGCTGGATGTAGGTGATCGAGACCCCCAGGTACGAGCCGTCGCCGAACAGCTCGGAGATCTCCTGGGCACCGTCGCCGACGACGATGCCGATGTCGGTGATGCCGACGTCCCGCAGGTTCTCCACGACGTACTCGAGCACCGGCTTGTTCGCGATGGGGACGATCTGTCGAGGCAGCGAGTATCCGGCCGGGCGTACGCCCGCGGACAGCACAAGGGCTTTCATAGGTCCTCCACCGCGACGGAACAGTTCGGGTGGACATGAGGCTGGGTGCGGGCGCTGGACCGGAACTGGAGAACTGTCAGAACACCAGAAAGGGGCCGTGCGCAAGATGTTTGCGCACGGCCCCTTCCTACGAGGTAGGACTACTTTCCCGAAATCTACTTGTCGGACATCGGGGTGCCCGACGGAGGGGTGGCCATGTCACCCAACCGGCCGCCCACGGTCTGCGGCATCTCCTGCGACGCGCGCGGCATCGGCGACTGGACCTGCGCCTCCTCCTGCGCACGGGTCAGCCAGCCCTCCCAGCGCGCCTGCATCGGGCGGACCAGGCCGCCGCCCACACCGATGACGATCACGCCGGCGATGGTGGCGAGCACGGCGATCAGGACCGGCATGGTCACCGAGATGGCGATGCCCAGCTGGTTGAGCGCCGCGATGACGCCGAGCGCCATCACGAAGCCGTAGGTGATGTTGCCCATGAGCTTCGTGTACGAGCGCTGGCCCAGCGCACCGGTGACGAGACCCTTGAGCGCGGTGCCGATGGCCGACGCGACGATCACGAGCACGATCGCGACGACGATGCGCGGCAGGTACGCGATGACCTCGTTGAGCAGCGTGCTGACCGGGTTCGAGGCGCCGAAGACGCCGAACGCCAGCTGCAGCGCGATGAGCAGCACGAAGTAGTACACGATCTTGGCGATCAGACCGGACGCGTCCATCGACGACTGCCGCATCGCGCCGTTGAGGCCCGACTTGTCGACGAGCTTCTCGAAGCCGACGCGCTTGAGGAGGAACTGAACACCCTTGGCGAGTGCCTTGGCGATGAACCAGCCGATGACCAGAACGAGCAGGAAGCCGAGCAGCTTCGGCACGAACGTGGCGACCATCGCCCACGCCTGGCCCAGGCCCTCGGTGATTTGCGAGCCCACGGGCCCTCCTTGAACAAAGTTGCGGTGAGTGAAGATCAGACGCGGTGATCGTTTCGTGGATCACACCGCTCCACAACTTCGACACTGCTACACGAAAGGGTGGCTGACGTGGATTTTTGTCGCAATACAGTCCAGAGTGGAACTACCGGTGGGGACCGGGGAGAGGGAAGCGCCCGCCACGCTCCGTGGCGGGCGCTTCCACATTTCCTGGCCCTGACCTAAGGCCTCGCGGAGAAGCCGCGGCCGTCCAGATAGGCCTGCATCCCCTCCGGGGACAACGCCGGGGCGGCGCCTCCCTGACCGTCCTTCGGCACCTCGGGCCGGGGGTCGCCGGTGCACTCGGAACTGCTGCCCGGCAGCCCTCCGTCGATGAGGTAGCGGTTGACCTTGTCGTCGACGCACTTGTTGCCACCGTTGTAGAGGCCGTGCTTGCCCTCGTCGGTGACGGTGATCAGGTTGTGCCCTAGGCGCTGCGCCATCGCCGGTCCGCTCGCGTACTGGGTCTGCGTGTCGCCCTCGGACTGCACGACGACGCCGACCGGGTAGCCGTTGCGCCCGATCCTGACCGGCGGCTCCGGCGGCGTGAACGAGCGGAACGTGCACGTCATGGGAGCGGCCCGCACGATGCCGAAGCCGTACGGGTAGCGGTCGCGGAACATCCGCATGTCCTCGAAGTAGTTGTGCAGGTCGGTCGGCCAGTCCGACTCGCAGGTGACGGTGTCGAAGACGCCCGACCGCAGTTCGTCCAGTCCGGTCTTCGCGAGCACCTGGCCGGCCTTGGCGCCCTCGGCGTTCGCCGGCTGCTCCCCCGACCGCAGCTTGGTCACGATCGACGCCAGGTCCGACCACAGTGGACGGTAGCGGGCACCGACGCCCATCGCGCCGTCGAAGGAGGACCGGTTGTGCTCGCCGACCGGCGTCGCGTGCAGCTTCGCGGCGACCTTCTCGACCTCGGCCAGCACCTCGTCACGCGACTTGCCCAGCCCGAACTTCTCGTTGCGCTCCCCCACCCACGACGCCCACGTCTCGACGTCCTTGCGGTAGGCGATGGCCTGCTGGCGGAACTGCTCGTGCCAGATCCACTCCGGGTGCACGGCCGAGTCGAGCACGCTGCGGTCGAGCCGGTTCGGGAACAGCGTCCCGTACACCGCGCCCAGGTACGTGCCGTAGGAGTAGCCCAGGTAGTTGATCTTCTGCTCGCCCAGCACGGCGCGCACCACGTCCATGTCGCGCGCGGTGTTCGCGGTGCTGATGAACTGCCGGATCCCGCCGCCGGACTTCTGGCAGGCCTCCTCGGCCTCGCGCGCCTCGGCGGCCCACTTGCCGAACTCGCCGTCCGCGGGCCGTGACTCCGGTGCGGCGATCGCGGGCGCGGCGCGGCAGTTCAGCGCCGTCGAACCGCCGACACCGCGCGGGTCGATGCCGATCACGTCGTAGACCTGGACGAGCTCGGACTTCCTGAAGAACAGGGGCAGGCCGAGCCCCGACCCGCCGGGTCCACCCGGATTGGTGAACAGCACGCCACGACGGCGATCGGCCGCCACGGCCTTCTTGCGGCTGATCGTCAGGTTGATCCTGTCGCCGGCCGGTTTGGTGTAGTCGAGGGGCGCGACGAGCACCGCGCATTCCAGCTCGGCGAGCTTTCCCTCGCACGGGGCCCACTTGACCGGCTGCGAGTGGAACTCGACGAGTGGATCGGGTGGATCGGCGGAGGCGGTCGTGCTCGTGGTCAGGAGAGCGACGACCCCTAGGGCGAGTGCCGGGAACCTACGCAAGACGAAACCTCCGCACCGGACGACCATGACCTCTGCTGCCCGAAGGTAGGACTGTTCATTCAGGTACATGGGTTCTGTCACCCATCCCGGTGATGTCCGCTCGAACGCCTAAGCTGCGGGTATGACCAGCAGCAAGGTGAAGGAGGAGCACCCGCCGACGCTCTCCGCCCGCACCATGCGCAAGATCGAACGCGCATCGGGCTCACTCGCGACCGCCAGCGTGGCCGAGATGGAGCGGCGCCTGCCGTGGTTCGCGCGGATGCCCCCCGACCAGCGTGCGAGCGTTCTGCTGCTGATCCAGAACGGCGTGGCCGGGTTCGTCGAGTGGCTGCACGACCGGCAGCAGGCGATCCGGCTGACCGCGGACGCGTTCCGCAGCGCCCCCAAGGACATCTCCCGCTGGGTCAGCCTGCGCCAGACCGTCGAGCTGGTCCGGATAGCGCTGGAGCTGTTCGAGGAGCAGATGCCGCTGATGGCCGCGAACGAGGCTGAGCGCGCGCTGCTGATGGAGGGCGTGCTGCGGTACGGGCGGGAGATCGCCTTCTCGGCCGCCACCTCCTACGCGGCCGCCGCCGAGGCGCGCGGTGCCTGGGACGCGAGGCTGGAAGCGCTGGTCGTGGACGGTGTCGTGCGTGGCGACCCGGAGGAGTCGCTGCTGTCCCGTGCCGCCGCGCTCGGCTGGGACCCGGCGCTGGAGGCCACGGTGCTCGTCGGCAACCCCGGCGGCGAGGACCCGCCCGCGATCATCTACTCGGTGCGCAGCAAGGCCGCCCGCGCGGGTCGTCCGGTGCTGCTGTCCGTGCAGGGCTCACGGCTGGTCGTCGTGCTCGGCGGCCCGACGGAGACCGGCGAGGACGTGCTGGGCCGCATCTCGGAGGGCTTCGGTGAGGGTCCGGTCGTGGCAGGGCCGACGGTGGCCAGCCTCGCCGAGGCCCATCGCAGTGCGAGTGACGCGCTGAGCGGGTTGCGCGCCGTGGTGGGCTGGCCCGCCGCCCCTCGTCCGGTCCGCTCGCTCGACCTGCTGCCGGAACGGGCGCTCGCCGGCGACCCGGAGGCCGAGTGGCAGCTCGTCGACAGGGTCGCCCGGCCGCTGGAGGACGCGGGCGGCGCGCTGCTGGAGACCGTCGACGCCTTCCTGGAGGTCGGCGGCGTGCTGGAGACGTGCGCGAAAAGACTCTTCGTCCACCCGAACACGGTCAGATATCGTCTTCGGCGCGTTCAGGAAATGACGGGAAGAAATGCACATGACGCTCGAGACGCACTTGTGCTTCGCGTCGCATTGTCTGTAGGACGCCTAGCGCGCTCCCGTGGCCTGTGGTAGCGAGCGAGCTGTGACGGACTTCGCACACATCCGTTGGGGTGAGGGCCAAACGACCCTCCACAGCGCTGAGCTGGCCTTACGTCGCGGAGCGTTCACCTGACAGACACTTTTGTAGGGTCTCTACAAATACGATCGCAGTACTTCGTTCTTCACAGCATGGGGTGCGGGTGGGTTCACCAGCTTTAGTAATCGACGTGATCGCACTCCTCGCGCCCGGACAAGGGTCCCAGACGCCCGGCATGCTCGCCCCCTGGCTCGAACTGGAGGGTGCCGAGAAGCAGGTGCGGACGTGGTCGGAGATCACGGGCCTGGACCTGGTGCGTCTCGGCACCACCGCGGAGGCCGACGAGATCGTCGACACCGCGATCACCCAGCCACTGGTCGTGGCTCTCGCCGTGCTCGCGTTCGGTGAGCTGCGCCGCCGCGTCGAACTGCCCTCCGCCGTGATCGTCGGCGGCCACTCGGTCGGCGAGCTCGCCGCCGCCGCGGTCGCGGGCGTCATCAGCGCCGACGACGCCGTCGCCCTGGCCGCCGTGCGCGGTGCCGCGATGGCGCAGGCGTGCGCCCTGGAACCGACCGGCATGGCCGCGGTGCTCGGCGGCGACGAGCCGGAGGTGCTCGCCCGCCTGGAGGAGCTCGGCCTCGTGCCCGCCAACCGCAACGGCGCGGGCCAGATCGTCGCGGCCGGTCCGCACGCCGCGCTCGACGAGCTCGCGGCGAACCCACCGGGCCCGGCGAAGATCCGCAAGCTCGCGGTCGCGGGCGCGTTCCACACCAAGTACATGGCGCCCGCGGAGGACGCGGTGCGCGCGCGTGCCGCCGAAGTCACCACGCACGACCCGTCGTTGCCGCTGGTGTCCAACAAGGACGGTCAGGTCGTCACCGAGGGCGCCGAGGTGCTGCGGCGCCTGGTCTCCCAGGTCACGAGCCCCGTGCGCTGGGACCTCTGCCAGGCCACCTTCGTCGAGAAGGGCATCGCCGGCTCGGTCGAGCTGCCGCCCGCCGGCGTGCTGACGGGTCTCGCCAAGCGTGCGATGAAGGGCACCGCGACCCTCGCCCTGAAGACGCCCGACCAGCTGGAGAAGGTCGCGGAGCTCTTCGACACCGCTGGAGCCGATAAGTGACAGCCTTCCAGGCCCCGCAGGCAGTCGCGGGCAGCCGCATCCTCGGTCTCGGCAGCTACCAGCCCGAGACCGTGGTGAGCAACCACGACCTCGCCCAGCGCATGGACACCTCGGACGAGTGGATCCGCGAGCGGGTCGGCATCGTCAACCGGCGGGTGGCGGCGAAGGACGAGGGCGTCGTCGACATGTCCGTCATCGCGGGCACCAAGGCGATCGAGGACGCGGGCCTCACGCCCGCCGACATCGGCGGCATCATCGTGGCGACGTGCACCATGCCGTCGACCATCCCGAACGCCGCCGCCCAGATCGCCACCAAGATCGGCATCCAGGCCGCGGCCGCGTTCGACCTGAACGCCGCGTGCGCGGGCTTCTGCTACGCCGTCGCGACGGCGGCGGACATCGTCCGCGGCGGCTCGGTGCGCAACATCCTCGTCATCGGCGCGGAGAAGCTCACCGACTGGACCCACCAGGACGACCGCTCGACCGCGATCATCTTCGCGGACGGCGCGGGTGCCGTCGTGGTCGGCGCCAGTGACACGAACGAGATCGGCCCCGTCGCCTGGGGCTCGGACGGCTCGATGTCCGAGGTCATCAGGATCGACGACCGCGACTCGTTCATCCACCAGGAGGGCCAGACGGTCTTCCGGTGGGCGACCACGCAGATCGCACCGGTCGCGATCCGCGCAGCCGAACTCGCCGGGGTCGAACTGTCCGACGTGGACGTCTTCGCCCCGCACCAGGCGAACCTCAGGATCATCGAGGCGATCGCCAAGCGTCTGCGCAAGAATGGTGCGCGAGAGGACCTGAAGGTCGCTCGAGACATCGTCGAATCCGGCAACACCTCCTCGGCCTCGATCCCCATGGCGCTGGACCACATGCGGTCGGCGGGCGAGATCTCCTCCGGAGACGTGGTGCTGATGGTCGGTTTCGGCGCGGGCCTGTCCTACGCGGGGCAGGTGGTCCGGTGCCCGTGAGTACCACCCAGAGTTTTTCCATCGTTTCAATCGAAAGGGAACTTCAGTGAGCGAGAACGTCCTGTCCGGCCTTGCCGAGATCGTCGAAGAGGTCGCCGGCGTTGCCGCCGACGACGTCACCGCTGACAAGTCCTTCGTGGACGACCTCGACATCGACTCGCTGTCGATGGTCGAGATCGCCGTCCAGGCTGAGGACAAGTTCGGCGTGAAGATCCCGGACGACGAGCTGGCCAACCTCAAGACCGTTGGTGACGCGGTGAACTACATCACCAGCAACAAGTGACTTCGGGCATCGAGGTCGTCATCACCGGGCTGGGTGCCACCACCCCGCTCGGTGGTGATGTCACGTCCACCTGGGACGCCCTTCTGGCCGGCAAGAGCGGGGTTCGCCCCATGACCCACGACTGGGTCGAGAAGTACGACCTGCCGGTCAAGATCGCGTCCCAGCTCGTGGTGGACCCGACCGAGGTGCTCCCCCGAGTAGAGGCACGCCGCCTGGACCGCTCTGAGCAGGTCGCCATCGTCGCGTCCCGCCAGGCGTGGTCCGACGCGGGCCACGACGACGACACCGTCGACCGCCAGCGCCTCGCCGTCATCATCGGCACGGGCATCGGCGGCGCGATCACCCTGCTGACCCAGGACGACATCCTGGAACAGCACGGTCTGCGCAAGGTGTCGCCGCTGACCGTCCCGATGCTGATGCCGAACGGCCCGGCCGCGCACGTGGGCCTGGAACTGAAGGCACAGGCGGGCGTGCACGCCCCGGTCTCCGCCTGCGCGTCAGGCGCGGAAGCCATCGCGTGGGCCTACCGCATGATCATGTCCGGCGAAGCCGACGTGGTCGTCGCAGGCGGCGCGGAAGCGTGCATCACGGCGATCCCGGTGGCGGGCTTCTCGCAGGCCCGCACCATGAGCACCCGCAACGACGAGCCGGAGAAGGCCTCGCGCCCGTTCGACACGGGCCGCGACGGTTTCGTCCTCGGCGAGGGCGCGGGCGTCATGGTCCTGGAACGCCGCGAGTTCGCGGAAGCCCGCGGCGCGAAGATCTACGGCCGCCTCGCGGGCATCGGCACCTCGGCCGACGGCTACCACATCACGGCCCCGGACCCCGAGGGCGTGGGCCAGTCACGAGCGATCGCCGCAGCCCTGCGCTCCGGCGGCATCGACCCGTCCGACGTGGGCCACGTGAACTGCCACGCAACGTCCACCCCGGTGGGCGACGTCGCGGAAACCGTGGCGATCCGCAAGGCGATCGGCGACCACCCGGTCCTGACCGCCCCGAAGGGCGCACTGGGCCACCTGCTGGGCGCAGCGGGAGCGGTCGAGGCGATCGTGACCGTCCTGTCCATCCGCGACGGCATCGTTCCCCAGACGCTCAACCTGGAGAACCTAGACCCGGCCGTCACGCTGGACGTGGTGGCAGGCGAACCACGCAAGATCAAGCTGGAAGCGGCGGTGAACGACTCGTTCGGGTTCGGCGGCCACAACGTGGCCCTGGCCTTCACCCCGGCCTAAGCACCACACAGCACCACCACAAGGCCCCGGCCCGCATCGCGGACCGGGGCCTTGTGCATGCCCGCCAACGATTCCGGCACGCTCGCGCAGGGGTCCCCTCGGGTTGAGGCTCCCCCGCGACCCAATCTAGCGAGCAGGTCTGACAGTCCAGCGACGAGGACGAGGCCGACGAGGACGAGGCACGGCGCGGGCAAAGGCTGGAAGGCCGGGCCGCGCACGAGGCGCGGGACTGGGCTGGAAGGCAAGGTCGAGGACGAAGCGCGGGCAGGGGCAGGGAGGCAGGGCCGCGAGTGCGGGTACGGCCGCGGGTGGGGTACGGCCGCGGAGAGGGCGGGGGGTGGGGGGCGACCGCAGAGGGTGCGGGGGGTGCGGTCGGGTGCGGTCGGGTGCGGTCGGCCGCAGAGCGTGCGGTCGGCCGCAGAGCGTGCGGGGGGCGGTCGGGTGCGGTCGGGTGCGGGGGGGGCGGCGAGGGTGAGGGAGGAACGAGGACGCGGGCTGGGCGAGGGTGGGCGTGACCGCTGGGGCACGACAGGCATGGCGCCAGGGCAGGACGAGGCACGGCTGCGCGAGGCCAGAGCTCGGCTGGCAGGACTCGGCCAGAGTTCGGTCTGGGACTGGGCGGGGGACTTCGGCGGACGAGGCGAGGCACCGCGAGCTAGGCCCGGGATCTGAGCCTGGGCCAGGGACTTGAGTCTGCGACTGGAACTTGGGCTGGCTGGCAACACCCGCGCTCTGATCACACAGACCGCACGCGACGCCGAAGGCGAGCCGCCTGATCGCACGCGACGCCGAAGGCGAGCCGCCTGATCGCACGCGACGCCGAAGGCGAGCCCACCTGATCGCACGCGACGCCGAAGGCGAGCCGTCTTTACCGCACGGTCTGGGTGGGGTGGTCCCGTCACGAGTCGCACCTCAGTCCTTGCTGCATCTGAAGAGGAGGGTCAAGTCGACACGCTTTTCGTCGACTTGACCCTCCTCTTCAGATGTGGCTCGCTCAGGTGCGGCTCGTGACGGGACCACCCCACCACCGCACCCCTCAAAGCAACGCAACTCCGCCCAAAGCAACAGGCGTGCCATCTACCCACGCGTGGCGCGGGCCGGTCTTCGATCAGATCGTGGGGGGTCTGGGGGGCGGAGTCCCCCAGGAAGCAGCGCAACCACACGCCAGCAACGCAACCACCGACACAAACCGCCAACGCCGAAGCCGAAGGCGAGGCGAGGCGAGGCGAGGCGAGGCGAGGCGAATCAGCACTTCTCCATCTGAGGGTTCCGGTTCTCCGGCGCCTCATCCACCTTCAACACCCCACCCTCCCAAACCAACACATAAACCACCCGCCACCGAATACACCCCTCAGGCAAGGCAGGCGGAGCCTTGGCAACGTCCTGAGTGGACACAAAGGAGATCAGAACCCGCAACCGCCGCCCCACGACATCGGACTCGACCCGCTGCACCACCACCCCGCCATCCCGGGTGGTCTCGTAGGCAGCAACCCACCCGACCTCAGGCGTGGAAGAAACCCGCCGAGCCGAAACCACCTCACGCCACCCGTCGAAGTCCAGCGAGTTGATCGAGTCGAAGTACCTCTGCAGCACACGCTGCACGGCAGTCCGATCGGGATGGGTGAACGAGTCCGGGCTCAACCGAACCTCAGAAGACCCGGGCAAGGGTCCAACGACAGACGAAGACGCAACGGCAGGCGCCCCACGAGCCTCGGCCGGGCGGGAGTACACGGTCCGTCCCACCATCCCGGCCGCCACCGCGGCACCGGTGATCACGACCACGGCCGGCACCAGCCAGCGGCTTGCCACGCTCCCCACGCGCGCAAGCCTAGCCGCACGACACGCGAGCAGTGGAGGGCCGCTCACAGAACGTGTCCCGTTACATCGAAACACAAAATTTCACTCGAACGATTACATCACACAAGAATTTGGCGACTTGGATGTAGCAAGACAATGTTTGCTACACAAAGGCGAGCGCCAATCTAATCCTATGAATGAGTGCCAATGGCGTATCCCATACCGCCATTCGGCCGTATCAAACACGCAATAGCAGCCAATTAAGGCTTCACTCGTAAAGAGCAACCGACACAGCGCGTACACGACGTTTGTGCCCTCCTAACTATACGTCGAGCTCCGCCTGGAATACCGCAGCTCAGAGGCGTACAAGATCAGGAACGTCTCAGTGCCGTTTAGCGGAACCGCTGCACATCCTCTCCCAGGCACATCCGAGCAAACATCTCAACCGGGTGAGATGGACCCAAACCTCATCACGGCAAGTCACATACGCACCGGTAACCAATGGTCTTTCGGACACGAACGGGCGACCCATATGACTCGAACGGCGGATTCCCCATAGCCGTGAGATTGTGCGGAAATATGCGGCGTCAAAGAAAACAAAAACGAGTCAGGGAGGGGAATTCGGTGGACCTCAGATACGAGGCGTACTGCTTCGCCGATCGGCAGTTCTACGATCTGCAGAGCAGCACCGAAAGCACTCCCAACGACGACTTTTCGGTCGAGCTCCCCGCGTTGCCGCCCGACTGGACGACGGTCGAGCGCAACGTGTGGCGGCACCACCACCCGGCCGGGGCGCAACTGCCCAACCAGGGGTGGAAGATCCACGTTTCCGCTGGGCTCGACAACGCCGGCGCGGTTCTCAAAGCCACTTTCGACTACTGCGTCGAGCGGCGAATTCCCTTCAAGTACCTGCAGACGATCTCGATCGTGCTGGCCAGGAACTCGAAGTACGCGCCCCGTGACGGCAGCGGCAAGCTGATCACGATCTACCCGAAGGACACCGAGCAGCTCGAGACCATCTGCACCGAACTGGCGCAGGTGCTCGACGGCGAGCACGGGGCCTACATCCTGAGCGACCTGCGCTTCGGCAAGGGGCCGCTGTACGTGCGCTACGGCGGGTTCGCCGAGCAGTGGCTCGAGGTCGACGGGCAGCAGGTGCTGGCGATCGCGGGTCCGGACGGCGAGCTCGTCGCGGACAAGCGCAAGCCGGTGTTCAGCCTGCCCGAGTGGATCGAGCTGCCGGCCTTCCTGAAGCCGCACCTGGCCGAGCGCAACGCCGGCGACGCGGACAAGTTCCCGTACCAGATCAAGAGTTCGCTGCACTTCTCCAACGGTGGCGGCGTCTACCTCGCGACTCGCAAGAGCGACGGCAAGGAGGTCGTGCTCAAGGAGGCACGGCCTCACGCCGGGCTCGACCGCGAGGGCCGTGACGCCGTGGCGCGGCTGGAGCTCGAGCACCAGATCCTCACGAAGCTGCACGGTGTCGACGGTGTTCCCGAGGTGTACGACCGCTTCACGGAGTGGGAGCACCTGTTCGTGGCCATGGAGTTCATGCCGGGGCGTTCGCTCGGGCAGTGGCTCGGCCACAACTACCCGCTGACGCACAGGGACACCACCGGCGAGCTCCTCGAGAACTACCGCGTCCGGGCCGAAGCGCTCATCGCCAAGGTCGAGGACCTGGTGGCGCGGGTGCACGAACGCGGTGTCGTGTTCGGCGACCTGCACACGATGAACATCCTGGTCGGCGAGGACGACGAGGTCTCGCTCATCGACTTCGAGCTGTCGTCGACGATCGAGGACGTGCACCGGCCGACGCTCGGCGCGCCGGGGTTCCAGGCGCCGAAGGACCGCGAGGGCTTCGACATCGACGCCTACCCCCTGGCCGCGCTCAAGCTGTGGATCTTCCTGCCGCTCAACGCGGTGCTGGAGCTCGCACCGGCCAAGCTGCGCCAGCACGTGCACGTCGTCGCGGAACGGTTCGGGCTGGGCGAGGACTACCAGCGGCAGATCCTCGACGTGCTCACGCCGCGCGTCGACCCGCCGGCCGATCCCGCGTTCACCGCGTTCGACGACGAGAACCCGGACTGGACGGTCGTGCGCAAGGAGATCGCCACGGCGATCCTGCACAGCGCGACCCCGCACCGGAAGGACCGCCTGTTCCCCGGCGACATCGAGCAGTTCGAGACCGGGGGCGCGGGCTTCGGCCACGGCGCCGCGGGCGTGCTGCACGCACTCGCGGAGAGCGGCGAGGGCCGTTACCCCGAACACGAGGACTGGCTGATCAGGTCGGTTCGCAACGACCCGCCGAAGCAACCCGGCTTCTACGTCGGCGCGCACGGCATCGCCCACGTGCTCGAGAACTTCGGTCACCACGACGTCGCCACCGAGCTCGTCGAGAGCTACGTCCCGCTCGTGCGCACCACGCAGGACCACGGGCTCAGCGCCGGCCTGTCCGGCATCGGCCTCAACCTGCTGCACTTCGCGGACTCGCGTGACGACCAGAACTTCGTCGCACAGGCCGAGGAACTGGCTGAACGGCTCGCGAAGCAGCTGGAGCAGGCGCCGCCGCCCGGTGACAAGGCGAAGGCCGGGCTGCTGCACGGCTGGTCGGGTCCCGCGTTGTTCTTCCTGCGCATGTTCGAGCAGACCGCGCAGCCGCGCTGGCTCGACCTGTCCGAACAGGCGCTCGAACGCGACCTGGCCGAGACGATGGTCGCGCTGGACGGATCGCTGCAGGTGCGCGACGGCACGTTCCGAAGCTTGCCGTACGTCGGCATCGGCGGCGCGGGAATCGCCTTGGTGCTCACGGAGTTCGCGAAGGTCGCGCCGGAACGTCCCTGCGTGGCGAAGCTTCCCGAGCTGCTCGGCGGCTGCACCGGCGAGTTCGTCATCCAGCCGGCGTTCACGCTGGGCAGGGCCGGACTGATGGCGACGCTGGCGCACGCGGCCAGGCACCGGCCGGACGAGCGTCTCGAACGCTCCGTGCGGCAGCACCTCAAGGCACTCGGCTGGCACGCGGTGCGCTACGGCGGAGGGCTCGCCTTCCCCGGTGTGCAGCTGCGCCGGCTCTCCATGGACCTCAACACCGGCGGCGCGGGCGTTCTGCTCGCCATCGCCTCCACTGTGGACGAACGTCCACCACTCCCCTTCCTCGGAAGGGCCCAGGCCCCGGTCCTCTCGGACCGGTAGCAAGATCCCTCGAAATTAGGAGACAGTCATGGGCTTCATCCTCGACATGCAGGACCTCGAGACCCCCGAGGCGCCGAGCAACGCGATGGCGTCGGGCCACGGCGGCGGCGGTGGCGGCGGCTCCACGACCGCGTCCAACGCGTCGCTGCTGCTGCCGTGCTCGCACAGCACCGTCAGCCTGCTCGCCTGCTGATTGCGCCTCAACTGAAACACCGCGGTGAGTGAGCGGCATAGGCGAAGTATGCCGCTCACCCTCCGACTGCAGGGCCCGGCAGCCGGCCAGCTGTCGGGCCCTGCCTCATGATGCGCCCTCGTGACCCCCGGAGGAACAGGCGATGGCCAAACCCGGTGACGCCCTGCTGTTCTCCGTCGTCCGCCGCGACCACCGCCCGTGGTTGCTGATGCTCAACGCCGCGGTCGCCACGACCGGTGGCCTGCTGCTCCCGGCCGCACTCGCCGATGCCGTCGACATGGCGCTGAGCGGCACGTTCGTGCTGTTCACCGTGGTGTGGCTGCTCGTGCTGGCGGCGACCGAGATCATCGGGGACGCGATCGGCATCGTGCTCGCCGCGAGCACCACGAGCCGTGCCACGGCGTGGTTGCGGCGCAAGCTCTCCAGAAAGCTGCTCGAACTCGGTCACCCCTCCCCCTTCGCCGCCGGGGACGCGGTGAGCCGCGTGACGGGTGACTGCGGCAACGCGGGCGGGATCGCGGTCACGCTGATCACGCTGGTCGTCACCGCCGTGTCCTCGGCGGGCGCCGTCGTCGCGCTCGCGTTGCTGGACTGGCGGCTCGCGGCGGTGTTCGTGCTGAGCGTCCCGCTGGCGGGCCTGCTGATCCGCACCCACATGCGCATGACCGCCGACGACGTGCTGACCTACCAGGAAGTGTCCGGTGAGGTGTCCGCGCGGCTGCTCGACTCGGTGTCCGGTCTGCGCACGATCGCGTCCGCCGGCATCGCCGACCGCGAGACGGACCGCGTGCTGGAGCCGCTGCCCCGGCTCGCCGCGGCCGGCGCCGGCATGTGGCGCACCCAGGCGAGGATGATGTGGCGAGCCGGGCTGTTGCTGCCCGCCGTCGAGGTCGCGGTGCTCACCGCCGCCGGTTTCGGTGTGATGGAAGGCAGGCTGAGCACCGGTGACGTGCTCGCCGCCCTCGGCTACTCGGCGCTCGGCATGGGCATCGTCGGCCAGATGACCCAGCTGACCGTCCTCGAACGGACCCGCGCGTCCGCTTCCAGGATCGTCGAGGTCCTCGACACCGAAGCACCGGAACGCCCTGCTCCCAAGCGGTCCAACGGCGTCATCGAACTGCGGGGCGTCAGCGTCGGCGAAGCGTTGCGCGACGTGGACCTGATGATCCCGGCCGGCACGTTCGCCGCGATCGTCGGCAGCTCCGGCGCGGGCAAGTCGACGCTGGCGGCGGTGCTCGGCGGACTGTCCGCTGTGGACGCGGGCGAGGTGACCGGCCACGACTCGGTCGGGTACGCGTTCGAACGCCCGGCGTTGCTGGGCACCACGATCGGCCGTTCGATCGGCTATGGAACGGACGCGGACGAGGTCCAGGTCAGGGACGCGGCGGTTGCCGCCCAGGTCCACGACGTGCTGATCCGTCTCCCGCGGGGTTATGAGACACCGGTGGCCGACGCCCCGCTGTCCGGCGGTGAGGCGCAACGGATCGGCCTCGCCCGCGCGATCATCCGGGATCCCGACGTGCTCGTGCTCGACGACGCCATGGCGAGTCTGGACACCGTGACCGAGGCCGAAGTGGACAAGGCGCTCACCACGGCACTGCCCGGCCGGACCCGCGTCGTCGTGACGCACCGCGCGGCGACGGCCGCGAGAGCGGACCTCGTGGTGTGGCTGGAAGACGGCCGCGTCAGGGGCACCGCCACCCACCAGGAGCTGTGGACCAACGCGGACTACCGAGCCGTGTTCACCGGAGGCGAGTGATGCGTTTCTACCTCTCGACGCTGGCGGGACATCGCAGAGGCGTCCTGGTCCTGCTCGGCTGGTCCCTGCTCGAGGGCATTCCCGCGTTCTTCGGCGGCAGGTTCGTCGGCACCGCCGTCGACAAGGGCTTCGCGGCGGGCGATCCGCTGGCCGGCGTGCTGTGGCTGCTCGCGTTCGCCGCTCTCGCGGTGGTGGGCGCTCTGGGCCAGCGGCAGGTGTTCGCCCGGCTCGGCTCCGTCGTCGAACCGATGCGCGACGCCCTGGTCGCCCGGGTCGTGAACGGCGTGCTGAACGACCCGTCGCACCGCCGCACACCGGACGCCAGCGCGGTGGCCATGATCACCCGGCACGTCGAGGTGGTCCGCGACGCCACCGCGGGCGTGCTGGTGCAGGCCCGTGCCCTCCTGGTCACGACGCTCGCCGCGCTCATCGGTGTCGCGACCACGGCCTCCGCGCTGATCTGGCTGGTAGTGCTCCCGATCGTGGCCGCGTTGGTGCTCTTCGGACTGATGCTCCCGTCGCTCGCCAAACGGCAACGCGACGCCGTGATGGCGGACGAACACACCGCGGAGGCGTCCGGGTCGGTGCTGACCGGCCTGCGTGACGTCGCCGCCTGCGACGCGGCCGCCGAGGCGTACGGGGACGTCGCGAAGCAGATCGACCTGCAGGCCAAGGCCACGATCACCGTCGCGTGGGCGAACTCGTTGCGCGCCACGGTGATCGCTCTGGGAGGCTTCGCGCCGATCGCCCTGCTGGTCGCGTTCGCTCCCCCGCTCGTCGCGTCCGGGCAGCTCACGACGGGTGCGGTCCTGGCGGCCGTCGTCTACCTGACCAACAGCGTGAACCCCGCGCTGCACGGCCTGGCGCGCACCACCAGCACTGTCGTGATGCGGCTGATGGTCGCGCTCAAACGACTTCAGGAAGCGGCGCCGCCCGCCGACCGGGACGTGGGCACCGAGACCCCGTCCAACGGGGAGTTCGTGCTGCGGGACGTCACGTTCAGCTGGAGCCCGGACGCGGAACCGGTGGTGCGCGGCCTGTCGCTCGACCTGCGTCCCGGCGACCACCTGGCCGTGGTCGGCCCGTCCGGCATCGGCAAGTCCACAATGGCCAGTCTGCTCACCGGCCTGATGGCACCGGACAACGGCACCGTCCTCTTCGGCGGGGCGCCCGTCGACCGGGTGACGCCGGCGGTCCGGCACCACGCGATCGCACTGATCCCGCAGGAGACTTACCTGTTCACCGGCACCGTGCGGGAAAATCTCACGCTTCTCGCGCCGTGGGCGACCGACGAGGACCTCGTCGAAGCCGCGAAAAGGGTTGGTGCCAAACCACTTCTGGACCGCCTCGGCGGGCTGGACGCGGCGCTCGGTCACGGCGGCGAAGGACTTTCCGCTGGTGAGGCGCAGCTCCTGGCGCTCGCGCGGGTCTACGTCACGTCCGCGAGCGTCGTCATCCTCGACGAGGCGACCTCACATCTCGATCCCGCCGCCGAGGCCCGGGTCGAACGGGCTTTCGCGCGCCGGAACGGAATTCTCGTGGTGATCGCGCACCGGCTGAGCTCGGCTCTGCGAGCGAACCGGGTGCTGGTCATGGACGGCGGCAGGCCGTTGCTCGGCACGCACGAGCACCTGCTCAAGACCTCCGCGCTCTACGGGCAGCTCATGCTGGCCTGGGACCCAACGCACCGAGAAGAAACCCCGCTGCCCAAACGGTGAGCGGGGTCCACTCAGGACTCATCCGACGCGGTGCAGCCACGTCACCGGGGCGCCGTCGCCCGCGCGGCGGAACGGTTCCAGCGCGTCGTCCCACGCGGCACCGAGCAGTTCGTCGACGCCGTGCGCGAAGGACTCACCGCCACGAGCACGCACCGCGAGTGAACGCAGCTGGTCCTCGTTGACGACGATGTCGCCGTTGGCCGAGGTTCTGGCGTGCCAGAGCCCCAGAACGGGCGCGAAGCAGAAACGCTCGCCGTCCTGACCTGAGGACGGTTCTTCGGTCACCTCGAACCGGAGCATGGGCCACGCGCGCAGCGCAGCCACGAGTTTGGCGCCGGTGCCGGCGTCTCCGGTCCATGCGCATTCGGCGCGCAACTGGCCTGGTGCCGCTGGTTGCGCTGCCCACCTGAGGTCTACCCGGACACCGAGGGTGCCCGAGATCGCCCACTCGACGTGCGGACAGACCGCAGACGGCGACGAGTGGACGTAAACCACGCCACTGGTGCTGCCACGGGTGCTCACTGCTGACCTCCGCTACTCGACGAGGGACGTCTTCCCCTACGCCTGCGCCGAGTGTGAGGTGATCACCGCGAAAACCCGTTCGCTGCATTCTGCCTCGACTTGAGGCCTGTCCGCCATAAGAACCAGCTCGATCATCACCCGACCGGGGCAGATACAGGTCTTAAGTCCCGATCTCCCCGGCCGAGCGATGCCTGATCGTGATCTACAGAGCGTTTACCGCGGCAACCACGTCGACCAGACCTGTGCCCTTGTCGAACGACGAGGTGTAAGGGCCCGCGGGCCCGTAGCCGGTGCCGTACTTGTGGGCGGTCGACTTCAGCGCCCGCTCGATGTCGGCGGGGGTCGCGGAAGGCTTGGCCTGGAACAGCTGTGCGACGATCCCGGCGATGTGCGGTGCCGCCATCGACGTGCCGCTGATCGTGTTGAACGTGCCGAGGTCGAGCAGTCCCGGCCCGTTCTGCGGCTTCAGGCCGGTCGCGCAGATCGGCAGGTGGAGCCGGCAGGACGAGGCGATGTTCTCCCCCGGAGCCGAGATGTCCGGCCAGGTCGCGGCGTCCGTGGCGAGCCCGCGCGACGAGAAGTCGGACACGGCGCCGTCGCGGGTACCGGTCTCCTGGTCGTTGTAGGACGCGACCGAGATCACGCCGGGGGTCGGGTCGACGCCGGGCGGGTTGGACAGGTTCGCTGAACCATCGCCGCCGTCGTTGCCGTTCGCCCACACCACGACGACGCCTTCGGCCACCAGCTGCCGCTGCAGCTTGACGGTCACCGACTCGGGGTCGAACGCCCCGCCGCCGGACGGACCATAGGAGTTGTTGATCACCTTGATCGGCGGGCAGGCCGAGGCGGGCACGCCGGCGCCGCAGGGGGCCCGGTGGTTCTCCAGCACCCAGTTCAGCGCCGCGTCGGCACCGAGGATGAGGATCGCCGCGCCGGTCGAGATCACGACGCCCTTCGCGCCCGGCGCCGCGCCGCGGATCACCGGTCCGCCGGTGGTCTGCACGTCGCCGCCGATCGCGATGCCGGTGACGTGCGTGCCGTGGCCGCCCAGCGACGTCGTGTCGGTGTCGAGGAAGTTCGGCACCGGCACGATGCAGTTCGTCTGCGTCGAGCCGTCCAGGCACAGGCTCTTCAGGTTGCGGACGATCCGGCCGCCGAACGACGGGTGCGTCGGGTCCACACCCGAGTCGATCACCGCGACCGACACGCCCGCGCCGGTGAGCCCGAGGCTGTTGCGGGCGTCCAGGCCGCGGGTGGCGGTGTGCGAGGTCGAACCGAGGAACCTGATCGGTTTCTGGACCTCGACGCGCGTCACACCCGCCCTGGTCCTCGCGGAGGAGATCTGCGCGGAGTCGCCCCGCGCGGCTACGACGCCGATCTTGCGGAAGCTCGTGAGCTTCCGCAGACCGGCTGCCTCGACAGCCTGTTCCGCGGCGGCGATGTCGGCTCCGTGGACGTAGACCGTGGAGGCCGGAGCGGCCGTCGCGACAGGGGATGCGACGGCCACCAGCAGTACGGCGAGCGATGCAGCGCGTTTGTACATGGACCCTCCGTGAACATTGGCAGGCAATCCATCTAACGAGTGATCCACTTATCGGTGACGGCCATCACCGAATGTCTCGACCGAGTGCGTTTGGCCGACCCCGGACGGCTACGGTGTCCCCCCGTGCGGAAAGGTAGGGACTCGTGCGGCTGATCCGTCTGGGCGCTGAACCCTCGGCCATTGGGGCGGACGTCCGTGCCGCCCTCACGGCGTGGGGCGTCGGCACCGAGGTTCTGGGTGGTATCGCGCTGATCGGCGTGCAACCGCCTGACTGCCCCATACCGCTGGACGCGATCGTCGTGCTGCCCAAGGGCGTTCTCGTGATCGTCGGCGTCGACCTGCCCGATCCGGGGATGAAGCTCGAGGCGCCGCTCGGCGGCCAGTGGAAGATCGACGGCTGGCCGCTCGTCGCCAAGGACGGCACGGCGAACCCGGCGACCGAGGCCGTGGCGGCGGCGACCGCGGTGGCGCAGCGGATCCAGGCGATGCGCGCGGAACCGCTCCCGGTCAGCACGGTCGTGGCGGTCGGCCCGTTCGTGAGCCAGGTCGTGCAGCCGACGGTCGACCTCAACCGCGGCGTGCGGGTGCTGCACCCCAAACCGTCCACTGTGCTCAGTGCGGCCCGTGAGCTCGCGACGTCCACGGTCCCCTGCACGGCGGACCACGCGGCGAAGCTCTTCGCGATCCTGCAGAACACCGGCTCGCCGCCGGACGCGAAGGCGTTCATCGCGGAGGGTTTCAGCGACGCCGTCTCCCCCGACCTCGCGGCCGCCAGCACGATGCTGATCCCCAAGGCCCAGCTGCTGCAGGTGATCGGCCGCAAGCGCTTGCCCAGCAAGCTGACCTGGCCTTACCTCGCGGGAGCCGCACTGCTCGCGCTGATCCTCGTG
Source organism: Lentzea flaviverrucosa (assembly GCF_003350445.1). Lineage (NCBI taxonomy): Bacteria > Bacillati > Actinomycetota > Actinomycetes > Pseudonocardiales > Pseudonocardiaceae > Lentzea > Lentzea flaviverrucosa. The sequence goes on along the minus strand of NZ_QQAU01000015.1, from coordinate 119,471 downwards.
GTGTGGCTCGTGGTGGCGTTGCCCGGCGACGACAAGCCGGCCGACGCGACGCCCGCGCCGACCTCCACCCAGCCGACGTCGGTGGTCGTGGACGGCACGACGTTCGTGCCGAAGGAGATGAAGAAGGACCAGGAGTGCCAGGCGCAGGCGTTCGGCGACGTGAAGGCGTGGCTGATCGCGAACGACTGCGGAGTGCTGCTGCGCGCCACCTACGAGACGACGCTGAAGGGCAAGCCGGTCACGGTGCTGGTGGCGGACATGGACCTGTACGACGCCCCGAGCGCGAAGGCGTTGCACGCGGTCGTCGCGCTGCCGGGGTCCGGCGGTGTGCACGGCCTGGACGGCAAACCGCTGGAGAGCGCGGCGTTCGCGAACGGCACCAAGGGCAGCCACGTGACGCTGGCGTTCGCGGTGTGGTCCGGCGGTGCGGGCGACCCGTCGCTCGACCCGATCGCCAAGCAGGCGTTGCGGCTGCCCGCCACCCGGTAGCAAGGTGGAGGGCATGGTCGGACAACTTCGTTCTGTCGTACTCGACTGCCCGAACCCCTCCGAGCTCGCGTCGTTCTACGAGGAGTTGCTCGGCGCCGAGCGCCTGGCCGGCGGTGACGACACCTGGGTCGTGATCGTCGCGAACGGCACGCGGGTCGCGTTCCAGCTCGCCCCCGAGTACCAGCCACCCGTGTTCCCCGATCCGCACGGCTCGCAGCAGTTCCACCTCGACGTGCTGGTCGAGGACATCGAGGAGGCCGAGCCGAAGGTGCTGGCCCTCGGTGCCCGGCTGGTGCAGAAGGACAACGACGACACGTTCCGGGTCTACGCGGACCCGGTGGGGCACCCCTTCTGCCTCGTGTGGCTTTCTTGATCCAGGCCTACTGTGGGCCGCATGGATTTCGACGTCATCGTCATCGGTGGTGGCCCCGTAGGTGAGAACGTGGCCTGGCGGACGGCCGCGGGTGGCCTGTCCACCGCCATGATCGAGAAGGAGCTGGTCGGCGGCGAGTGCTCGTACTGGGCGTGCATGCCTTCCAAGGCGTTGCTGCGACCCGGTCACGCGCTCGCGGCCGCCCGGCGCGTGCAGGGCGTGAACGCGGGTTCGCTGGACGCGAAGGAGGTGCTCGCGCGGCGCACCGGCTTCACCTCCAACTGGGACGACGCCGGCCAGGTCAAGTGGGCCGAGTCGGAGAACATCCACGTCATCCGCGGCGACGGTGAGGTCACCGGCGAGCGCGAGGTCACCGTGGGCGGCGAGGTGCACCGCGCCCGCCAGGCCGTCGTGGTGTGCACCGGCAGCGTGCCGAAGATGCCGCCGCTGGAAGGCCTCGCCGACACTCCCGTGTGGACCTCGCGCGAAGCCACGTCGGCACGGGAGGTGCCGGAGTCGCTCGTCGTGCTCGGCGGTGGCGTCGTCGGTGTCGAGATGGCGCAGGCGTGGGCCCGGCTGGGCGCGCAGGTGAAGCTGGTGGTGTCGGGTGACCGGCCGCTGCCGAAGTTCGAGGAGTTCGTCGGCCCGCTGGTCGTGGAGGGCCTGCGGGAGGACGGCGTCGAGGTGCTGCTCAACGGGCGCGCCTCGTCGATCAAGCCGGGTGAGCTGACGTTGCAGGACGGCCGGGTCGTGCGCGGCTCGGAGATCCTCGTCGCCACCGGGCGGGTGCCCGCGACCAAGGACGGCAAGCCGCTGACCATCGACGACTCCGGCCTGGTGTCCGGTGTGGACGGACGCTGGCTGTACGCGGCCGGTGACGTCACGGGCCGGGCGTTGCTGACGCACCAGGGCAAGTACCAGGCCAGGGCGGCCGGCACGGCGATCCTGGAGCGGTCCCGCGGGTTCGAGCCGAAGCAGTGGTCGGCCGGGCAGGCGTGGGCGGACCACGTGGCGGTGCCGCAGGTCGTGTTCACCGACCCCGAGGTGGCGTTCGTCGGGCACACCGCGGCGGAGGCACGGGCTGCGGGGCGTGACGTCAAGGTCGTCGACCTGGACATCGCGGTCGCCGGGTCGTCGCTGCACGCGGACGGGTACAAGGGCAAGGCGCGGATGGTCGTGGACGAGCGCACGCGGACGCTGGTAGGCGTCACGTTCGTCGGTCAGGACGTCGCCGAGCTGCTGCACTCGGCCACCGTCGCGATCGTCGGAGAGGTCACCGTGGACCGGTTGTGGCACGCGGTGCCCTCGTACCCGACGATCAGCGAGGTCTGGCTGCGGCTGCTCGAGTCCTACGGGCTCTGAACCGGGTCCTGAGGTCGTTCCAGCACGGATCCGAGCATGCTGGTGAGCAGCTCGTTCGCCGTGCCGACCACGTACGCGCGGTCGTCCTCGCCGACTCGTTCGGCGAGCTTGAACAGCGCGTCCGCGGTCTGCACGGCGATCCGGAACGTCAGCATCACCGGGGCGTCGCCGTGGGCGCCGAACCGGTCGACGAACATCTCCGCCAGCCGTTCGGCCATCAGCTCGTACTGGTCGACGCTGGAGTCGAGGCGGTGGCTGTCCAGCATGTCGCTGAACCGCACCCGCCCGAAGCCGGGCACCTCGTGCAGCATCCGCATGTACACCGCGACGACCTGCGTCATGGCCTCGCGCCACGTGTCCGCGATCAGATCCGCGGTGAACAACTCCTCCACCTCGCGGAGATAGGTCTCCATACCGCGAAGCGCGAGGGTGTGCACAACGGATCTTTTGTCGGGGAAGTACTGATAGAAGGAACCAATGGGCACTCCGGCCACATCGACGATGCGAGCCGTGGTGATGTCGTCGTAGTCGTATTCGTTCAGCAGGTCCGCGCAAGCGTCCAGGATCGCGGAAACGGTTGCCGCGCCGCGCTGTTGCACAGGCTGCCGACGCATCACCCTGGCTAACCTGACTTTTGCCGGATCTTCATGCACGCCGACATCTTTATCCATAACAGCGCTCAAGCCCAAGCACAGGTTCCCGACAGGTTTCAGCCCGGGTCTCCGCGACGTTTGCGATGAACCACCCAGCCGAAGTCGACGAGACATACGACGGCGAGTAGCAAAAGCACGACACCTAGCCAAACGAAGTCGGCTCGCAGCGCCAGCCACCCGGCCACCGAGTTGAAGACCAGGCCGAATCCGGCCAGCCACAACCGCAGGGTCAGCGCACTGCGCGGAGGCGCAGGGGGTGGCAGGTAGTCGCTCACCTCATCCGGTTTCCCGCAGCAACTGGGTCTCAACCGGCCGGAGCCGCCGCGGCGGTTTCGTCACGTAGGGACGAACCAGGCGCGTCAGGGCCAGGCCAGGGGCGATCAGCGGGACCACGGCGGTCAGCACGGCGGCGGTGATGCCCGCCCGCACGACGTCCTCGGGCATGACGGCGACGCGGTCGACGACGAACGCGCGCCGCCCGGTGATCGACACGGCCGCGAGGACGACCAGGAACACGACCAGGCTGAGGATCGCCCGTTGCACCGCGGCCTCGTACCCTGCCGCTTCTCCCGCGACCAGCACCGCGAACCACCCGGCGAGAGCGGGCAGCTGACCCCGCTCCGTGGTGGCCGCCCAGCTCAGGCCGCCCAGTGTGGCGAGCCAGACGAGGACGCCGACACGTTCCTGAGCCCATAGGGATGCCGAATCGAGGGGAATGCCGGTCCAGGCCAGCAGACCGAGCGGTCTGGGGGGATCGGCGGCGAGCTGACCGAGCACCCAGGCCAGCGTCCACGCGGACAGCGGCACGGCCAGGACGAGTTGCCACCGGGGCCGGCGCACCACGCACTGGGCGAGCCGGACGATCTCCGCACGCGTCATACCCCCACCTTGCCGCTCCCTGGTGGTTTGCGGAGAAACGTCACCCCATCGCTCACCCTGTCGGCCCTCGTCCGGGCGCGTTCATCACGCAGCGCAATCCACGATCGGGGGACAGATCTTTTCTAGACTGAGGGACATGAGCATTGATCAGCTTCTGCGTCTTCCCAGCTACCTGATGCTCGGGCTGGTGCGCGAAGCTCGCCGGATCGGGCGCGCTGGTCTGCGCGGGCCCCACCTGACGGTGCTCGCGTACCTGTCCGAGCAGGAGGCCGTGGCGCAGAAGCGGATCAGCGACCGCGTGCGGATGGACCCGAGCGACCTCGTGTCGGTGCTCGACGAGCTGGAAGAGCTCGGGTTCGCGCAGCGCAGACGCGACGAGAGGGACCGGCGCCGGTTCAGCGTGTCGATCACCGACGGGGGCAGACGGGCGCTGCGCGAGCGGCTGGAGACGGCTCGGGCTCAGGAGGAAGAGCTGCTGGCGCCGTTGACTGCGCACGAGCGCGATACGTTGGCCACACTGCTGCGTAAGGCGTACCTGCACCACGCCGATATGCGTGTAGATTAGACAGTCTGCGCTCAGGGACCCAGCGCGGGCAGGACAGTGCGAATCGGAATAAATCCGACGACGCATGATATCGAGAAATGAGGCAAGTTGTCAAGCCCCTCCGATGACCTCCGGCTCGCCGAAATGGAGCCGGAGCAGGAATACGTGGCCATGTTGTACGGCCGGCTCGACGACCTCCGTGAACAGACGTCGAAACGACTCGCACAATCGTTGCGACAAACCGGCGGCACGCACCAGATGCGGTCCGAGCGCGACACGTCCGTCGCGATGTACACAGATCAATTGGCTCAGTACAGCGCGGTCGAGAACGGCCTCGCGTTCGGCCGGCTCGATTTCCACAACGAAGACCGCTTCTACATCGGCCGAATCGGTCTGTTCGACGAGGACAAGGAATACGAGCCGCTGCTGATGGACTGGCGGGCTCCCGCCGCCAGGCCGTTCTACCTCGCCACCGCCGCCAACCCCGACGGCGTGCGTCGGCGCAGGCACCTGCGGACCCGCTCGCGCAAGGTGATCGGCCTCGACGACGAGGTGCTCGACATCAACTCGGTCGACCGCTCGTCCAAGGACAGCCTGACCGGCGAGGCGACCCTGCTGGCGGCGCTGAACGAGTCGCGCACCGGCCAGATGAGCGACATCGTCGCGACGATCCAGGCCGAGCAGGACAAGATCATCCGGTCCGAGCTCAACGGCGTCGTCGTCGTGCAGGGCGGACCGGGCACCGGCAAGACCGCGGTGGCCCTGCACCGGGCCGCGTACCTGCTGTACACGCACCGCCGGCAGCTGGCGAAGCGCGGCGTGCTCGTGGTCGGCCCGAACACGACGTTCCTGCGCTACATCAGCCAGGTGCTCCCCTCGCTGGGCGAGACGGGCGTGCTGCTGTCCACGGTCGGCGAGCTGTACCCGAACCTGACCGCCACCGGCCGCGAGTCGGCTGCGGCGGCAGCGGTCAAGGGCCGTCTCCAGATGGCGGACGTGATCGCCGCGGCGGTGCGGGACCGCCAGGAGGCGCCGCCGTCCGTCGAGATCCGCTTCGACAACGACGTGCTGCGCCTGGACCGGCGCGTGATCGCGGAGGCGCGGGGCAGGGCGCGCCGCACCCGCCGCGCGCACAACGAGGCGCGCCGCACGTTCGCCCGCGAGATCATCTCCTCGCTGTCGGGCATGGTCGCCAACCGCCTCGGCGGGCACCTGCTCGACAAGGCGGACATGGACGACATCCGCCGCGAGCTGCGCGAGTCCGACGAGGTCCAGGCGGCGATCTCGTCGCTGTGGCCGGTGCTGACACCGTTCTCGCTGCTCTCGGAGCTCTACCGGAACCCGAAGCGCCGCGCCCGCGCGATGGCGAAGTTCACCCGCGAAGAGCGCGACCTGCTGCAGCGTTCGAACGACGACTGGACTCCGGCGGACGTGCCGTTGCTGGACGAGGCCGCCGAACTGCTCGGCGAGGACGACACGGAGGCCAAGGCCCGCGCCGAACGCCAGCGCCGCCAGGCCGCCGAGTACGCCCAGGGAGTCCTCGACATCCTCGACCTGGAGGACGACGCGGACCCCGACATCCTGATGGCCTCGGACCTGATGGACGCGTACCGCCTGGCAGAGCGCCACGGCGTCGACCGCTACGAGACCGCGGCGGAACGCGCCGCGGCCGACCGCACCTGGACGTTCGGCCACATCATCGTGGACGAGGCCCAGGAACTGTCGGCGATGGCGTGGCGCACGCTGATGCGCCGCTGCCCCAGCAAGTCCATGACGGTCGTGGGCGACATCGCGCAGACCGGCGACATCGGCGGCGCGACCTCATGGGGTTCCGTGCTGTCGCCGTACGTGCAGAACCGTTGGCGCCTCACGGAACTGTCGGTCAACTACCGCACGCCGGCCGAGATCATGGAGGTGGCCGCGGACGTGCTCGCCTCCGTGGACGTCTCCCTGGTGCCGCCGACGTCGGTGCGGGAAACCGGTGTGGCACCTTGGGTCTCCACCGTGTCGTCGTACTCGTCCGAGGTGCCCGAGCTGATCGCCCGCGAGATCGCCGCGGTGGGCGACGGCAAGATCGCGGTGATCGTGCCGGCCGCGCTGCTGCCGTCGGTGGGTTCCTCGATCGCCGCCGCGGTGGCGGGTTCGTCCGTGGGCAACGAACTGGAGGAGGCCCAGGTCGTGGTGCTCGGCGTGACCGACGCCAAGGGCCTGGAGTTCGACTCGGTGGTCGTGGTCGACCCGGACGGCATCCTCGCGGAGTCGCCGCGTGGCGCGTCGGACCTTTATGTCGCGCTGACCCGTGCGACGCAACGGCTCGGTGTCGTGCACACCGGCACGCTGCCGGACGTGCTGTCCCGGTTGAAGGACGTTTCGTAGCGATCGAGCGGAAGCCTGGGTGGCGACCGGAACGCCCCCAGGCTCACCGCGGCGAAGTCAGTGCGCCAGAGCAAGACCGACGGACGCCGCGCCGACCCCGAGCACGACACTGACGACGACGTTCAGCAAGGCAGCCCGGTACTTCTCCGCCTCCAGCAGCTTCACCGTCTCGTAGCTGAACGTCGAGTACGTCGTGAGCCCACCGCAGAACCCGACACCCAGCAACGGCATCCAGGACGTGCCGACGACGAACCCGATGAGCAGGCACCCGACGGCGTTGACCGTCAAAGTGCCCCACGGGAAGTCCGAGGAGTGCCGCGACTGCACGAACCGGTCGAGCAGATAACGGGTCGGCGCACCGAGAGCGGCTCCGAGGAACACCACCAGCGCCGTCACCGAGTCACCCGCAACCCGAGAAACGCCGCCCCCACAGCACAAACGGGCGTGACCAACAACGCCCAAGACCAGGACACCGCGTACGACGAGAACGTCGTGAACCCGCCCAACACCCCGACCCCGAAGAAGGCACGCACCAACGGCCGAGGCACCAACCCCATCAACACCCCGATGAGGAACGACCCCAGCACGTTGATGACGAAGAGCCCCCAGGCACCCGGCACGAACACGGACAGGCCGTAGCGCGCCACGCCCCCGAGCCCGCCGCCCAGCGACACCAGCGAGACGAAAGCGAGCGGCCGAGACTCAGGTCGTGGGCTCGGCAAGGTGCTCCACCAGGTGGTCCAGGGCCTTCAACGCGCGCACGACGTCCTCCCGTTCGGAGGACTCCAGCTTGCCCAGTGCGGCACCGATCCGCTTCTCGTGTTCGCGCTGCCAGACGAGCAGCTGTTCGTGTCCGCGAGGTGAGACGGATAGCCGTGCTACCCGTCTGTCCCTGGGGTCTCCGCCGCGGACGACGAGGCCCGAGTCGATCAGCTGGGACACCAGTCCGGACACCGTGTTGGGGGCGAGGCGCAACGCCGCGGCGAGGTCGCCGACCTTCATCGGCGGGCGCTCCGCGAGGGTCTGCAGCAGCTCTACCTGCGCCATCGGCAGGGATTCCCACGGCCAGTCGGCCCGGATGCTCGTCCGCAACGCCCGGCGCAGACGAGTGACGACGTCGGTGAGCGTGCGGGCTTCGTCTGACATGCAGAAATACTACTGAACCTCAGGCAATAGCTCTGTGTCAGATATAATCTGACCACGATGAACTGGTTCGTCACGGAGTCGCCCAGACCGGCGTGGATCGCGCGCCGGTCGTACGCGCCTTGGCTGGTCATCGCGACGGTCTGCTTCGGTGCCTTCATGGGGCAGCTCGACGCCTCGATCGTCACGCTGGCGTTCCCCGCGATGAGCGCTCACTTCCAGGCTGATCCGGAGTGGATCTCGCTCAGCTACCTGATCACGCTCGTGGCGCTGCTCGTCCCAATGGGCAGGATCGCGGACCGGGTCGGGCGCAAGATCGTCTACATCTACGGCTTCGCGTTGTTCACCGGGGCGTCCGTCGCGTGCGTGTACGCGCCGGGGTTCGACGCGCTCATCGCGGCGCGGGTCGCTCAGGCCGCAGGGGCGGCGATGTTGCAGGCGAACAGCGTCGCGCTGGTCACCACCGCGGTCGCGCCGGAGCAGCGGCGCAAGGCCCTCGGGGTTCAGGCCGCGGCGCAGGCGGCCGGGCTGGCGGCGGGGCCGTTGCTCGGCGGGTACCTCACCGAGAACTTCGGGTGGCAGGCCGTGTTCGCGATCAACGTGCCGATCGGCGTCGTGGCCGTGATCGCCGGCCACTACCTGCTCCCCCGCACGAAGACCTCGCGGGACAAGGGAAAGCCGACGTGGAAGGTGGTGCCCGGGCTGCTCGGCGTGCTGTTCACCTACGCCGCGTTGTTCGCGCCGATGACGTTGTTGCCGTTCACCATGGCACAACCCTTGGCACAGATAGGACTCACGGTCGCCGCGTTGCCGCTCGGGTTCGCGATCGCGGCGACGCTGCTGAGCAGGCCCGGCGTCGGGACCGGGGCGCTGATCGCGGGCATCGCGCTGATGATGCCCGTGCCGCAGGTGGTTCAGCTCGTCGTCATGGGCATCGGGCTGGGGATCATCGCGCCGGCCTGCACGAAACGGGTCATGGGTGCGTTGCCGGAAGGTTCGGCCGGGGTCGGGAGCGGGCTCGTGAACGTCGCGCGTGGGCTCGGAACGGCGCTGGGCGTCGCCGTTGCAACGCTGCTCATTCACACATTCCAGTGACAGCAGCGGTTCTGCTGTACCAATCGTCCTCGGACCCCTGCCGCACGCGTGTGGCGGCTCAGTAGCCTGGTCGCATGTCTGAACGGGTGAGCTGGGTTCCGGATGGCGTCGACACGGGCAAGCCGAGCGCCGCGCGTCTCTACGACTACCTGCTCGGGGGAGGGCACAACTTCGCGGCCGATCGGGCGCTCGCGGAGAAGTTCCTGCAGGCACAGCCGAACGCCCGCACGATCGCGCGGCTGAACCGTTCGTTCCTGCGCCGGGCCGTGCTGTTCATGGTCGACCGCGGCATCCGCCAGTTCCTCGACCTCGGTTCCGGCATCCCGACGGTCGGCAACGTGCACGAGATCGCGCAGAAGGCCGACCCGGAGTCCCGTGTCGTCTACGTGGACTTCGAGGAGGTCGCGGTCGCGCACAGCCAGCTCATCCTGGAGCACGACCCGAACGCGACGGTCATCCAGGAGGACATGACGAAGCCCGACGCGGTGCTGCAGGCGGCACGGCACAGCGGTCTTCTCGACTTCGCCCGGCCCATCGGCGTGCTCACGGCCGGTGTCTTCCACTTCGTGCCGCCGCAGGCCGACCCGAACGCGATCGTGGCGACGTACCGCGACGCCGTGCCCGCGGGCAGCTACCTCGCGGTCTCGCAGTTCACCCAGGACCTGCAGCCCGAGGAGATGGCGGGCGTGGTCGAGGTCATGAAGAAGAGCCAGAACCCGATGTACCCGCGGACGAAGAGCGAGATCGAGGCGCTCTTCGACGGTTTCGAACTGGTGGAGCCCGGCATCGTGCCGACGCCGTTGTGGCGGCCCGAGGGCGCGAACACCGACGATCCGGACAAGGCGGGCATCTACGCCGCCGTCGGCCGCAAGGTGTGACGGGCCTGTCGTTCTTGGCCGCGAGGCGGCGGATCCGTACGCTCTGTGCACAGGATGGAACTTCCTGAACTCGCCGCCCGCTGGATGCACGCGCTGACGTCGACCGCGTACATCCCGCTGTCCCACGCCGAAATCAAGCAGGCGCTGCTCGATTCGCTGCGTGAGCTGCCGGCGTCACCTGAATCGGTTGCCAATCGATTGGTGTCACTGCACGCGACCGGGCCGGACTCGCTGCGGGCCACGATCGAGGTCCTCTCGCCCACGTTCGACCTACCCGTGCTGGCCCGGTTGAGCTCCGCGTACGCGCAGGCCATGCGACTGGACGCGTTCGACCAGCAGGAGCAGATCAAGGTCGCGATCGTGCGGGCCAAACAGCGGGTCGAACGCACGCTGCAGGTCAGCCAGGCACGGTTCCAGGAGGTGTTCGACTCCGCCGCGCTGGGCATCGCGATCACCGACCTCACCGGCAGGTGCGTCGAGGCGAACGACACGCTCGCCGAGATCGTCGGCCTCGACTCGGGCGCCGACCTCACCGACCGCGACCTGCGCGACTTCTACCACCCCGACGACCTGGCCGCTCTGGGCGCCTCGTACCGGAAGGTGAGCGAGGGCCACGTCGACAGGTTCCGCGACCAGCGCAAGCTGATCCGCGCGGACGGTGAGCCGGTGTGGGTGCACCTCGTGGTCTCGGTGCTGCGCGACGCGGACGGCCGGCCGACGCACCACGTGACGATGGTCGAGGACATCAGCGAGCTGCACCTGTTGCAGCGCAGCCTCGACCACCAGCTGCTGCACGACTCGCTGACCGGCCTGTCGAACCGCCAGCACTTCATCTCCCAGGTCGAACGGCAGCTCGACGGCGACCCGATCACGCTCTACCACCTGGGTCTCGACGCGTTCTCGGTCGTCAACAACGGCCTGGGCCACGAGACCGGCGACAAGCTGCTCAAGATCGTCGCGAACCGCCTGGGCGAGCTCGCCGCGGAGAAGAAGGCCGTGCTGGCGCGCATCGGCGGCGACGAGTTCGCGTTGATGACGTTCTCGGACAACGTCACCTCGACCATCGAGGAGATCCAGGCCGCGCTCGGCGAACCGACCTTTGTGGACGATCACGGCATCGCGCTGTCGGTGAGCATCGGGGTGGTGGACCGTCCGCCCGCGTTCGCGACCGCGGGTGAGCTGATGCGGTGCGCCAACGCCGCGCTGCGCCAGGCGAAAGCGCGCGGCAAGCGGCAATGGGCCCTGCACGACCCGCACGACGACGCTCGCCGCCGGGGCAAGTACGCGCTGGCCGCGTCGATGCCGGGGGCGTGGGAGCACGGCGAGATCGAGATCGTCTACGCGCCCGTGCACGACCTGGAATCCCAGGAGGTGCTCGGCGCCGTCGCCCGCCTGCACTGGGACGACCTGAGCCACAACGACACGATGGCGCTGGCCGACTCCACGGGGCTGTCGCTGCCGATCGGCCGCTGGCTGCTGCGGGAGGCGTGCGAGCAGGCCGCGAGATGGGCCGCGGAGTTCGGTGACGGGGCGCCCACGCTGCACATCGCACTGGGCGCCTTGCAGTCCCGCGACGAGGACCTGGTGGCCGACGTCAAGCGGGCGCTCGACGAGACGGGACTTCCGCCGCAACGGCTGCGGATCGCGCTGGACATCTCGTCGGTGCTGGCCGGCGACGACAACGCCCTGGTGCTGCACGACAGCGGCATCGTCACGGCGCTGGACGGGTTCCACGGCGGCCACGACGAACTGGCCGTGCTGACCGAGGTACCGGTCCGCTCGGTGATCACCCGCGCACCCGCGCCCAGTCCGGACTCCCCGCTGCACCAGGCGATGCGCGCCCTCATCGAGACCGTGCACAGTTTCGGCGTGCGGTTCGGCGTCGACGAGGTGCACACCCTCGAAGACGCCGATCACTGGCGGCAGGCCGGCGCGGACGGCGTGATCGGGCTGGTGCCCGCCCTGAGCGCCGCCGAGGTCACCGAACTGCTCAGAGCTGCTTCACGGCCGCCAGGAGCTTCGTGAGCGAGTCCTTCGCGTCACCGAACAACAGCGTCGTCTTCGGGTTGTACAGCAGCTCGTTGTCCACGCCCGCGAACCCCGGCCGCATCGACCGCTTCATGAACACCACGGACTTCGCGCGGTCCACGTCGAAGATCGGCATGCCGTAGATCGGGCTGGACGGCTCGTCCCGCGCACCCGGATTCACCACGTCGTTGGCCCCGACGACCACGGCCACGTCGACCGACGTGATGCCGGGGTTGACGTCGTCGAGCTCCTTGAGCTGCTCGTAAGGCACGTCCGCCTCGGCCAGCAACACGTTCATGTGCCCCGGCATCCGTCCCGCCACGGGATGGATCCCGTACGCCACGGACACACCACGCCGTTCGAGCTGCGCCACGAGCTCACGCACCGCGTGCTGCGCCTGCGCGACGGCGAGCCCGTAACCGGGCACGACCACCACGTTGTTCGCGTACCCCAGCAGGATCGCGACGTCCTCGACCGTGCCCGACTTGACCGTGCGCTGCTCTTCCCCTTGCGCGACAACGGTCGTCGCCTTGAACGCGCCGAACAGGATGTTCGCGAGCGACCGTCCCATCGCCTGCGCCATCAACCGCGTCAGGATGGTGCCGGACGCGCCGACGAGCGTGCCGGCGACGATCAGCAGCGTGTTCGCCAGCACGTAACCGGACGCGGCGACCGCGAGACCGGTGAACGCGTTGAGCAACGAGATCGCGATCGGCACGTCCGCACCACCGACCGGCAGCACGAACAGCACGCCGAGCGCGAGCCCGACGACCGCCAGCAACCACAGCAGGAACCCGTTCGGCACCGCCATCGTCAACGCGCACAGGGCGATCGACGACGCGGCGGCCGCGATCGCGAGCTGCTGCCCGGCGGGCAACAACACCGGGCGGGTCGTCATCAGCTCCTGCAGCTTCAGGAACGTGACCACCGAACCGGAGAAGCTCACCGAGCCGATCAGCACCGTCAGCACGGTCGCGAGCCGGAACAGCACGGTCGAGTCCGGCACCGCGAAGAACTCGGCCAGCGCCACCAGAGCCGCCGCCGCGCCACCGACCCCGTTGAACAGCGCCACCATCTGCGGGATCGCCGTCATCTTCACCGACCGCGCGGCCGGGATGCCGACCACGACACCGAGCGCGACGGCGATCAGGATCCACAGTCCGTTGTGGACGACGCCGTGCACGTACGCGGTGACGACCGCGACCAGCATGCCGAACGCGCCGATGAAGTTGCCGTAGCGCGCGTACTTGGGCGAGCTCAGGCCTTTCAGCGCCAGGACGAAGCAGACCGACGCGACGAGGTACATCAGCTGGACCGTCATCTTTTGAACATCTCCAGCATCCGGTCGGTCACCACGAACCCGCCGACGACGTTGACCGTGGCCAGGAAGACCGCGACCAGCCCCAGAACCAGCTCCAGGGTGCTCTCGGCGGACCCGGTGATCAGGATCGCGCCGACGAGGATCACCCCGTGGATGGCGTTCGCACCGGACATCAGCGGCGTGTGCAGGATCGTGGACACCTTCGAGACCACCTCGAAGCCCACGAACACGGCCAGCACGAAGATCGTCAGCAGGTCGATCACGGCAACTCCTTGCGGATCTGACCGTCGTGGGTGAGGCAGCAGCCGTCGAGCACCTCGTCCGAGAGGTCCGGCGACACCGACCCGTCCGCGATCATCAGCTTGAGCAGGTTCAGCACGTTGCGGGAGTAGAGCTTGCTGGAGTGCACCGGCATGGACGACGGCAGGTTCAGCGCGCCGTGCACGAGCACGTCACCGACCCAGGTCTCCTGGCCCGCAACGGAACCGGCGTAGTTACCGCCGGACTCCGCGGCCAGGTCGACCACGACGGAGCCGGGCGCCATGGCCTTGAGCATGTCCGTCGTGACGAGCACCGGCGCCTTGCGGCCGGGGATGGCGGCCGTGGTGATCACGACGTCGGACGCCGCCACGTGCTCACCGATGAGTTCCCGCTGGCGTTCCAGGAACTCCTCGGACTGCACGGACGCGTAGACGCCGGACTGCGTCTCGAGCTCGAGTTCGAGGAACTTCGCCCCGAGACTGCGGACCTCCTCCCCCGCGGCCTTGCGCACGTCGTACGCCTCGACGACGGCGCCGAGCCTGCGTGCGGTCGCGATGGCCTGCAGGCCCGCCACACCGGCGCCCAGCACCAGCACCTTCGCCGGCGGCACGGTACCGGCGGCGGTGGTGAACATGGGCAGGAAGCGCGGAAGTCGTTCGGCGGCGACGAGCACCGCCCGGTAGCCCGCCACCAACGCCTGCGACGACAGGGCGTCCGCGCTCTGGGCACGCGTGACCCGGGGCAGCAGGTCGAAGCTGAACGACGTGACGTTCCGCCGCGCATAGACCTCTAGAAGTTCCCGTTCGCCTTGGGGCTGCAGGAAGCTGATGGTGATGGCGCCCGGTTTCAACGCGGAGGCCTGGGCGGTGGTCAGCGGCTGCACGGACACGACGACGTCGGATTCCGGCGTCGGGTCCTCGGGCGTCACCGTCGCCCCGGCCGCGCGGTACGCGGCGTCGAGGGCGTGGGCGTGACGCCCGGCGCCTTCCTGTACTTGCACGGTCAGTCCAGCGTCGACCAGCGACGACACCGTTTCCGGTACGCAGGCGACTCGGCGCTCGGCGGGCCGCGACTCTGCGGGGGTTCCCACTCTCACCGTACGCACGTTACGCGATCAAAGGTGACCTGGGCCACATCACAGTTGCCAGAGCACTGAACCGGCCAGGACCAGGCACCCTGCCAGCCCAACTGCGGGCACGAAGCGCTTACCGAGCGTCCACGCGCTGGCGTTGGCGATCGCGTAGTAGAGCAGCACGCAGAACGAGCTGAACACGATCGCGCGCGTGACGTCGACGGTGACCACCAGCCCGATCGCGGCCAGGGCGGTGACGACCTCGGCGGCACGCAGGTCGGCCATGAACCCCGGCAGCCTGCGGTCGCGCGCCATCGCCAGCGCGGTCCGGCTCACGCCCAGTTGCAGTGAGAGCAACGAGCCGAGCGCGGCGAGACAGGCGCCGATCCGGATGACGGGTGCCAGCGAGGGCGACACGTCGGCCAAGGTCGACACGGCCAGGTCGCTGCCCAGGGCGTTCAACGCCACGAGGGCCACGATCGCGTAGACGACCAGCGTGATCGACAAGGCGACCACGACGGCACGGGGGATCGTCCGTGCGGGTTCGCGTACCTCCTCTCCCAGCGTGGCTATGCGCGCGTAGCCGGCGAACGCGAAGAAGAGCAGCGCGGCGGCGGGAAGGATTCCTGTCGGCAGGACCTCCGCCGGCTGCACGGCGTCGCGGGCCGTCACCGCGGTCAACGCCAGCACGAGCAGCACCACGACCACGATGACCCTGGTCAGCAGTGCGGACTTCTGGACTCCGGTCAGGTTCAGCACGGTCAGCGCCACGATCGCCGCCACCGCAACGGGTTTCGGCGCGCCGGCGTAGGCGCCGACCGTCAGTGCCATGGCGGCGCACGACGCCGTCTTGCCCAGCACGAACGCCCAGCCGGCCAGGTCGCCCCACACGCGCCCGAGTCGTTCGCGGCCGTAGACGTACGTGCCGCCGGACTGCGGGTAGCGGGCCGCCAGCCAGGCGCTCGACAACGCGTTGCAGCAGGCGATCACGCCCGCGATCACCAGGCTGACGAGCAACGCGGACCCGGCCGCCGCCGCGGCCGGGGCGAACACCGCGAACACTCCGGCGCCGATCATCGAGCCGAGCCCGACGAAGACGGCGTCGGTCAGGGTGAGGCTCCGGGTCAGTTGCACCGGGTCATTGTGCAGCCAAATCAATGAGACACAGGGCATCCGGTGGGCTTGGCGGCGGGGAAGAAGTTCGGCAGCAGTTCACCTGTGTCGTAGTAGCGGTGGTACACCGGCGTGATCCCGCCCGACACGGGTGGCACGATCCACGACCAGTCCGCGGGGCAGGTGCGTCCGGCGGCCTCCTCCTTCTCCAGGTGCGTCAGGAACCTCTGCGACTCCGTGTGGTGGTCCGTGATCGTGACCCCGGCCTCCGCGAACGAGTGCAGGACGGCGCGGTTGAGCTCCACCAGAGCTCGGTCG
This sequence comes from Lentzea flaviverrucosa, assembly GCF_003350445.1. Taxonomy (NCBI): domain Bacteria; kingdom Bacillati; phylum Actinomycetota; class Actinomycetes; order Pseudonocardiales; family Pseudonocardiaceae; genus Lentzea; species Lentzea flaviverrucosa. The sequence continues at coordinate 103,566 of NZ_QQAU01000015.1, read as the reverse complement.
CGCCACAACGTCGCCTCCGACGACATGTCCAGGCCCATTCGCTTGGCGAGGTACGGCAGCAGGTCGTAGCGGTCGTGGTCGGCCAGGTTGCGGGCGCCGATCTCGGTGCCCATGTACCAGCCGTTGAACGGCGCGGACGGGTAGTCGATCCCGCCGATGCGCAGGCGCATGTTGCTGATGGCGGGAACGGCGTGCCACTTCACGCCGAGTGCCTCCAGCCACGGGAAGTCCGGGTGGGACAACGGGACTTCCAGCACGTCGTCGGCGGGGATCTCGACGAGCGCGGGGTCTTGGCCCTTGCAGGACACCATGAGCGGCAGCACGTCGAACGGGCCTCGTGTGGACGGCGGCTGCCAGCCTCGCTTCAGCGCGAGCTCGGTGAGGGCGAGGTTGCGGGCGTCGCCGAGCACTCCGCCGTCGGTGCCTCGGTAGGCGGCGTAGCGGATGATCTGCTCGTTGACGATCCGCGGTGCGTCCATGCCGGGCTCGGCGGGGGCGAAGACCGTGATGACGGGCCGGATCTTGCCCTTGTTGGTGGCCACGCGGAGGTGCTCGACGCACTCCTCGGCCACGTCGGCGGGAGCGGACACGTCCCGCTGGTCGCGCACTTTCAAGCTCCGCCAGTAAAGGCGGCCGATGCAGCGGGAGCTGTTGCGCCAGGCCACCCTGGCGCCGAAGGTCAGTTCGGCGGTGGTGTGGCGGTAGGTGCCGGTCGCGGCGATCTCCGCGTGGACCTCGGCCAGCCTGGCCTCGACGGGACCGAGGTCCGGGTTCTCGGTGTGGTGCTGCCGGACGAAGTCCTCAGCCTCGGCGATGTCGATCTCGCCGGTGTTCTCGACCTGCGCCGGGGGAAGCGCCGTGAGGGAACGGGGCATCACGTCAGTCGGGACGGGGGTCATGGCGAGGCACCGTAGTTGCGCTTTCGTGGAGGAGGAACCGCCTGTCGCGCTACGCCATCTGGATCACTGGACCGCGTCCGACACGCTCAGCAAGTACTTGATCCTACAACCGGGTGACAAAGGGCGCGACAAAGGGTGGTTCTAAGCCGTTATCGCGCCGACATCAAACATTGACCAGTGATTCAGCTCACCGCCGGACTCGACCCGTTCGAGTGAATTTCGGTGGGCACCTCCCACGCCGTGAAGCGAGTCATCCCCCTTGTCGCCAAGGAAGGCGGCATCACGCGGAAGGCGAAGTTCCGCAGCGCCAGCGCCGTGGGTGACCGAAGCTCGATCCCGAACTTCCCCGCCATCCGCGAGCCTTTCCACACGGATTGGGTGCGTGGCCGCCGCAACGCGTCGTAGCGCGCGAGATCACCGCCGACCGAGGCGAGCGTCACCGCGTCCTCCAGCGCCATGCACGCACCCTGTCCCAGGTATGGCGTCATCGCGTGTGCGGCGTCGCCCAGCAGCGCCACTCGCCCGCGCACGAACGTGGGCAGCAAGGGCAGTTCGTAGATGTCGTGCCGGATCACGTCCGGGGTCGACGCCAGCAGTTCCGGCAGCGGGTCGTGCCAGCCGGCGAACAGCTCCACCGGGTCCAGGTCGGCCGACGGCGGCGCGACGGCGGCGACGTACCAGCAGACCCGGCCGTCGCCCAGCGGCAGGACGCCCGCCTCGGCGCCGGGACCGAGTGTCTGAGAGATGGGCAGCTCGTAAGGCCCTGGCGCCACCCCTCGCCACGCCGTGGCCCCCGCGTACACCGGTCCCGGCGCGTCGGGCAGCAGTGCCGCGCGGAGGCGGCTGTTGATGCCGTCCGCCGCCACCACGAGGTCCGCGTCCAGCTCGTCGACGCCGGTCACCTCGGCGTTGTTGAAGAGGATCTCGGGCGGCAACGCGCGCAGGAGCACGCCGTGCAGGTCGGCGCGGTGCATCGCGATGACCTTCTCCTGGCCGATGTCGGGCATGTGCACGAGCCAGCGCCCGTCGGAGGCCCTGACACCACCGGACACCCGCGGCGTGCCCAGGCTGCGGGCCTCGTCGGCGAGACCCATCCACTCCAGCGCCCGCAGCGCGTTCGGCATCACTCCCACGCCAGCGCCTATCTCGCTGAACGCGGCCGCGCGTTCGTGCACGACGACCTCCCAGCCGACGCGACGCAACGACACCGCCGCCGCCAGCCCGCCGATGCCGCCACCCACCACGATCGCCTTCATCGCTTCCTCCTCTACAGATGTAGAGGACTCTACATCTGTAGACTACATCTGTAGAGAGAGAGTGGGACCACAGTGCGCAGAGACCTCATCACCGACGCCGCGATCCAACTCGTCGCAGAGCAGGGCATGCGCGGGCTCACCCACCGCGCGGTCGACCGCCGCGCCGGCCTGCCGGAAGGCTCCACCAGCGCGTACTTCCGCACGCGCAAGGCGTTGATCGAAGGGTTCGTCGAACGGCTCGCGGACCAGGAACGGCTGGACGTCGTGCCCGATCCGGACGACGTCGCGGGCAGCATCGCGAGGACGCTCGACAGCTGGCTCGTCGAGCGGAACAGGACGCTCGCGAGGTACGCGGCGATGCTGGAGGCCACGCACCACACCGAGCTGAAGTCGATCCTCGCCCACTCGCCGCGCGAGCAGGCCACCGCGATCGCGAAGGCGCTGGGCCACGAGGATCCCGAACGGGCGGGCGCGCACCTCACGGCGTTCCTGGAGGGCCTGCTCTTCTACCGGCTCGTCGGCGGCGGCAGCACGGTAGGGCCGGCACCCGGCACCGAGGAGAGCGTGCGGGACCTGACGACGGCCGTCGAAAAAGCGTTGCGCCCGTAGGTACCGTGGGTTTCATGGGATTCGGGTACGGGGTCTTCTACCTCTGATCACGGACGTGTGCCACCGCGCAACACGTCCTGATTTCGCGTACCCAGAAGAGGATCCCCGTGCGTTCGCATGTTCATTTGACGACCCAAGATCTCACCAAGGGCTATGAGGCCGGGCCCGTCGTCGACGGCATCTCACTGACGGTCTCCGCCGGCCAGCGCCTCGGCATCATCGGCGAGAACGGCCGCGGCAAGACCACCCTGCTCCGCCTGCTCGCCGAAGACCTGCCGCCGGACCAGGGAACCGTCACCCGCCACGGTTCGTTGAGCCTCGTGCAACAGGAAATGCCTTTTCACGAGGGCGAAACGGTGGGGGACCTGCTGTCAGAGGCGCTGCGCGAAAGCCGCGAGGCACTGTCCGAAATGGACTGTGCGGCGGAGCCGTTCGACGAGCAGCGTTACACCGACGCCCTGGCCCACGCCGAGAACATCGAGGCCTGGGACGCGGAGCGCCGCGCGGACATCGCGCTGAAGGCCCTCGACGCCGACCACGACCGGGCGACACCACTCGCACGCCTCAGCGTGGGACAACGCTATCGGGTCAGGCTCGCGTGCCTGCTCGCCGAACGCGCCGACGTCCTGCTGCTGGACGAGCCGACCAACCACCTCGACGCGGGCGCGCTGGCCTTCCTGACCGAACGCCTGCAACAACACCACGGTGTCGTGGTGCTCGTGAGCCACGACCGCACGTTGCTGGACGAGGTCTGCACCCAGTTGCTCGACCTCGACCCGGCCCCGGACGGCCAGGTGCACCTGCACGGCGGCGGCTACCGGGCGTTCAAGGAGGCCAAACGCGCTGAGCGGCAACGGTGGGAGCAGCGGTTCGCCCAGGAGGAGGCCGAGCACGACGAGCTGGCCGAGAAGGTCGAACGCGCTCAGTCCCGCCTGAAGGACGGCTGGCGCCCTCCGAAGGGCACGGGCAGGCACCAGCGCACGACGCGTGCGGCGAACAAGATGCGCAACGTCGCCCGCAGGCTCGAAGAACTGGGCGACCAGCGCGTCGGCGCTCCCCCGCCCCCGTTGCGCTTCACGCCGCCGGAGCTGGAGGCGAGCGGCGACCTGCTGCACGCCACCCCGCTCGAAGTACCGGGAAGGCTGCGCCTCACCGAGCCGATCTCGCTCAGCGCGGGCGAGAAGCTGCTGGTCACCGGACCGAACGGGGCGGGCAAGTCGACGTTGCTGGGCGTGCTCGCCGGCCGCGTCACACCTGCCCGCGGCACGGTGCACCACGCCGGCCGGGTCGCCCTGCTGGCCCAGGAGTCGGCGTTCGAGAACGAGGACGCCACCGCGGTCCAGCTCTGTTCGCGCGTGGAGGACATCGGTCTGCTCAGGGGGAAAGACCTGGTGCGTCCGGTCGGCCGCCTGTCCACTGGTCAACGCAGGCGCCTGGAACTGGCGATCCTGCTGAGCGGCTCGCCCCACGTGCTGCTGCTAGACGAACCGACCAACCACCTGTCGATCGCCCTGGTCGACGAACTGACCGAGGCGCTCGACCAGACCAGGGCCGCCGTGGCCGTCGCGACCCACGACCGGCAGATGCGGACAGATTTCGGGTCGTGGCGGTCCGTGACCCTCGATTCACCTTCACGAAGTCATGAAAATTCTGTAGCTTCGAAATAGGTCTTCTGCCGAGCACTGGGAGGTGTGCGAGATGACCGACCTGATCTCCGACGAACTGGTTTCCGACGAACTGCCCACCACGCGCCAGAACCCGTTCGACCCGCCCGCCGAGGTGACCGCGATTCGCGAGCAGGCCCGCATCAGCAGGCTGAAGTTCGCCGACGGTCACCTCGGCTGGCTCGTCACCGGTCACCACCAGGTCCGCGAGATCCTGGGGAGTCCGAAGTTCACGACCAACCCGGCCAAGCACCACCTGCTGGACCTCAGGTTCCAGGGCGAGGTGCCCGAGGAGCGCCGCAAGGTCGAACCGGGCATGTTCCTGAGCCAGGACCCGCCGGACCACACCCGGCTGCGCAAGATGCTGCAGGGCCAGTTCACGGTCCGGCGGATGAACCAGCTGTCCGAGTGGATCGGCACGATCGTCGACGACCAGCTCGAGCACCTGCGGTCGCTGGGCGGCAAGGCGGACCTCGTGAAGGAGTTCGCGCTTCCGGTGCCGTCACTGGTGATCTGCGCGCTCCTGGGCGTCGACTACGACGAGAGGCACAGGTTCCAGGACGACACGACGAAGCTGCTGAGCCTGGACTCGACGTTCGAAGAGGCCATGGCGGCCATGGGACGCATCCAGGAGTTCATGCGCGAGCTGATCGTCCGCAAGAAGGCGAACCCGGGCGACGACATGATCAGCGACCTGCTCGCCACCGGGGAACCGACCGACGAGGAAGCGTCGAACATGGCGCTGCTGCTCCTGCTGGCGGGCCACGAGACCACGGCGAACATGCTGGGCCTCGGCACGTTCACGCTGCTGCAGCACCCGGACCAGCTCAAGATCCTGCGCGACGAGCCGGAGGTCGTCGACAACGCCGTCGAGGAGCTGATGCGGTACCTGTCGATCATCCACTTCGGACCGGTGCGCACCGCCACCGAGGACGTGGAGGTCGAGGGCCACCTCATCAAGGCCGGCGACACCGTGCTGATGCACGTGCCGACGGCGAACCGCGACCCGGAGAAGTTCCCCGGCAACCCGGACGAACTGGACCTGCGCCGCCCGGCCGGCGGCCACGTGGCGTTCGGGCACGGCATCCACCAGTGCCTGGGCCAGCAGCTGGCCCGCATCGAGATGCGGATCGGTTTCTCCAAGCTGTTCCAGGAGTTCCCGGACCTCCGCCTCGACGTCGACCCCGAGGAGGTGCCGCTGCGCACCGACATGGGGATCTACGGGGTCCACTCGCTGCCAGTAGCGTGGTCGGCATGAAGATTTCCGTCGACCAGACGAAGTGCTGCGGTTCGGGGATGTGCGCGCTGACCGACCCGGACCTGTTCGACCAGAGCGACGAGGACGGCACGGTCGTGCTGCTCGAGGAGCACCCGGACGCCGCGCACGAGGCCACCGCGAAGGAAGCGGCGAACCTCTGCCCGGCGGGCGCGATTACGATCAGCTGATCCGCCACGCGCGGGCGCCGGGCGACACCTGTCGCCTGGCGCCGGCGCGTGCAGGAAGTCGTACGCTCACGGCATGAGCACCGCGCCGGGCTGGTATCCGGACAACGCCGACCCGCGTTTCGTCCGGTGGTGGGACGGCGCGCAGTGGACGCCGCACGTGCAGCCGCGCCAGGAGCGGTCCGACGCCCATCACACCGAGGTGGAGATGGGCGGCACGGGCCAGGAGCGGGTCGCGCGGCAGGTGCAGCGCGCGGGCGTCCAGGGAGCCGTGCCCGGAGGCGGCGGCACCCTGCTCACCGAGCCGGTCCTGGTTGTGAACCAGAAGGCGAAGCTGATCGAGATGTCGAACTCCTACGTCGTCTACGACCAGCACGCCCGCCCCATCGGCACGGTGGAGCAGGTCGGCCAGTCCGGCGCCGCCAAAGCGTTGCGCGCCTTCACCAAGATGGACTCGATGCTCGACGTCCGCCTGGAGATCCGCGACGCGCAGGGCCTCCCCCTGCTGCGCCTCACCCGCCCCGCGACCATGTGGAAGTCGAAGGTGCTGGTCGAGCGCGGCGACGGCACGCCGATCGGCGAGATCGTCCAGGAGAACGTCTTCGGCAAGGTCCGCTTCGCCTACGTGTGCAACGGCGTGAAGGTCGGCGGCATCCACGCGGAGAACTGGCGCGCGTGGAACTTCTCGCTGCAGGACCACGCCGGCACCGAGGTCGCGCGCATCACCAAGACGTGGCAGGGCATGGCGAAGGCGATGTTCTCGACCGCCGACAACTACGTCGTGCAGTTCCACCACCAGGTGCCGGACCCGTTGCGCAGCATGATCGTCGCGTCCGGGGTCACGGTCGACACGGTCCTCAGCCAGAACCAGGGCTAGTGGCGTGGCGGAGCTCGTCGACCTCCGCCTGGAACCCGGCCGCGGTCAGCGTCTCCTCGGCCAGCTGCCAGTACTCCCGGGCCTCCTCGCCCCGGCCGGACCGCTCCAGGGCGTTGCCCAGCACCCTCAACGACCGCCCGAGCTCCGGCGGTGACCCCATCTTCCTGGCCTGTTCCATGGCCAGCGAGGCCAGGCTCAGGGCCTCCTCTGCGGACGAGGCCATCCCGGACCTCAGGCGCCACACCCAGATGCGGCCCTGCCGGTCGTCGTGCTCCTCGAAGAACTCCCAGGCCTGCCGCAGCTGCTCCTCGGCCAGGGAGCCCTGCCCGGAGCGCACCAGCGTGTCGGCCAGGAACAACCGGACGTTGGCCGCCAGGTCCGGGTCGCCGAGCTTCTGCGCGGCGGCCAGCGAGGCCCGCAGGAACGCGGCGGACTCGACCAGCTCGCCGGTGAACTGGTGCAGCCGCCCCAGTTCGAGGGTCGCCATCAGCTCGCTCTGCTCGTCCCCCAGCTGCCCGGCGACGTGCCGGGCGCGTTCCAGGTACTCCTGGGCGGCGGCCAGCCCGCCGGCCCGGCGCTCGATGGCGCCCAGCGAACACAGCACCTCGATCTCGCCGTGCGGGTTGCTGGAGGCCACGAACCGGGTCATGGCCTCGCGATGGGCCTCACGGGCCTCCGCGGAACGCCCGCTCCACTCGTGCATCCACCCCATGCCGTACCAGGCGTAGGCCTCGCCCCACACGTCACCGGCGGCGGCGAACCCTTCCTGCGCCGCCTGGAAGTCCGCGGACGCGGCGCCGTAGTCGTGCAGCCGGGCCCGCAGGATCCCGCGCTGCTGGAACAACATCGGCCGGCGTGCGGCAGGCGCGCAGGAAAGCCCCAGCGCGTTGATCTGCTCCCAGTCGTCGAACCGGGCCCGCAGGTCGCAGAACGCCGCCGACCGGATCGCCAGCTCGGCGGCCAGCGATCCGAGGCCCAGCGCCGCGGCCTGGGTGATCACGGCGTGGACGTTCAGCCACTCCGCGTCGAACCAGTCGGCCGCGTCGCCGAGGTCGAACCGTTCCAGCGCAAGGGGTTCCAGCCTGACGCCCTGGTGCGGCAGCTCCACGTCGGCCCGCATCGCCAGGTCGAGCCACTGCTCGAACAACGCCTTCAGGGCGACGGCCGGGTCCTCGGAAGCGGCTTCACGACCGAAGGCGCGCAGGAGGTCGTGCAGCCGGTAACGCACCTGCCCCAACGCATCGCGGCCCGCGTAGTCGACCAGCCGGGCGTCGACCAGCGCCTCGACGTGGTCCTCCGCGTCGTCGAGGTCCAGCCCCAGCAACGGAGACGCCACCCAGGCGGGGAAGTCCGGTGTGTCGACGAGCGACAGCAGGCGGAACGCGGTCCGGTGCGACTCGCCCAGGCCGTCGTAGGACAGCGCGAGCGACGCCCGCACGTCGAGGTCGCCCAGCGACAGCTCGTCGAACCGGCGGCGTTCGTCGGACAGCCGGCCGGCGAGCTTCGCGAGCTGCCAGTGCGGGCGCGCGACCAGCCGGGCCGCCGCCACCCGCAACGCCAGCGGCAGCTTGCCGCAGTAGTTCACGATCTCCTGCGCCGCAACGGGTTCGGCGGCGCACCGGGCCTCGCCGACAGCGGCCCGCAGCAACGCCAGCGCATCGGTGGAGGGCAGCACGTCCAGCGGCACGACGTGCGCGGCCTCCAGACCGGCCAACGCCGCCCGAGAGGTCACCAGTGCGGCACCGGAGGTGGTTCCCGGCAGCAACGGCCGCACCTGGGCCTCGTTCACGGCGTTGTCCAGCACGACCAGGATCCGCCGGTCCGACAACAGGTCCCGGTACAGGTCGACCCGGTCCTCCACGGAGGACGGGATCGCGCCACCGGAGACACCGAGTCCGCGCAACAACCGGTCCAGCGCCGCGGCGGGGTCGACGGGCCTCTGCTCACCGCCGCGCAGGTTCAGGTACAGCTGCCCGTCCGGGAACGTGTCCCGGACGGCGTGGGCGCAGTGCACGGCCAGCGAGGTCTTGCCGACGCCACCGGGTCCGGTGATCGTCCACGTCCCGCCGGCGCGCAGCCCGGCCGTCAGGCGGGTCACCTCGTCGGAGCGCCCGGAGAAGTCGCCGACCGCGGGCGGCAGCCACGACGGTCCGGCCTGGACGGCGACCGGCGCCGAGGAGCCCGCCAGCACCTCCATGTGCAGCGCGCGCAGTTCGGCGTTCGGGTCGATGCCGAGCTCGTCGGCGAGCACGTCGCTGGCCCGCCGGTAGACGTCCAGCGCCTGCGCCTGCTGGCCGGTGCGGTGCAGGGCGAGCATCAGCTGGTACCAGAAGCGTTCGCGCAGCGGGTGTTCCGCGACGAGCGAGCGCAGTTCGTCGACGACCTGGTCGTGCCGGCCCAGTTGCAGCTCGGCGTCGTTGCGGCGTTCCAGCACCTCCCAGCGCTGCTCGTTGAGCCGCTGCACGTCGGTCTGTTCCATCCGCAGCGACGACACCTGGTCCAGGGCGGGGCCGCGCCACAACGCCGCGGCCTCACCGAGCAGGCGCGCCTCGGTCTCCAGGTCGGGCGCGCGGCGGGCCTCGGCGCGCAGCCGCTGGAACGTCAGCAGGTCGAGCTGGTCGTCCTCGACGTGGATCGAGTAGCCGGTGGGCCACGTGCGGATGATCTTGCGGTCCGCCAGGTCGTCCAGCGACTGCCGCAACCGCATGACGTACGTCTGCAGGGTCGCGCGCGCGGCACCGGACGGTTCTTCGCCCCAGAGGTGTTCCATCAGCTCATAGGACGACACCGGCGCGTTCGCCTTCATCAGCAACGCGGCGAGCAGGACGCGCTGCTTGGCCGAACGCAGCTCCACGACCCGGCCCGAGTCGATGACCTGCAACGATCCAAGAACCCCGAACCCCCACCGCCGTTGCATGAGCCGATCCTAACCAGCCGGTAACCCGAGGTGTCAGCGAAATGTCAGCGGCCGTCGTGATGCTCACAGCTCATGAAGAGGTCAGCACTGATCGCCGCAGGTGCCGTGCTTCTCGGCCTGGTCACCGCCACCAACGCGGTCGCCGAGAGCGCCCCCGGCTGCGGACCTGTCCCCCAGATCGGCAGTACCGCCTACATCGGTGACCACGGGCAGCGGTGGGCGTCGGTGAAGCAGTTCAAGGGCTGCGGCAAGAACTGGGCCTACGTCTACACCTGGTCGAGCGTCCACAACGGCGGTGCTCCGTACACCCCGGAGCTCGTTCTGATCGAGCAGTGGAACTCGAAGGACGCCCGCGAACCGTACGGGCGCGTGGGCCTGCGGGAGGGCCGCTACCGCCAGCAGGAGCTCTGGTCCGCCGGCACCAACACGCTCAACGACTGCACCTCGGCCTACGTGGAGTGGAACTCCGGCGCGACGACCTACCGGGTCCGCACCGACATCCGCTGCTGAGGCACAGGGCTGGAGCGGCGTCTTGGCCCCCCAGCGGGGCGCCGCTCCTCTTCAGACGGTGTCACCGGGGCCCGAAGCCCAAACCTCTCCTCGGGCCCCGGTGGCATCTTCCAGATCAGGCCGCGCCTCGCGACGTCGTCATGAACTTCCCCAGGCTCGATGCCAGGTCGTCCGCGGCCTCGTTGCCCCGCAACCGTTCCGCCTCCTGCTTCAACGGCCGCATGCGGTCGCGCGTGCGGGCCGAGCGGATCGGGCCGGACAGGGCGATCGCCTGTTCACCGATCTCCCGCGCCTGTTCGGCCTCGTTCTGCACCAGGTAGTTCATCGCGAGCGCGGCCAGCCGGAACGACTGGCTGCGCGACGCCTCCGCTCCCCCGGAGGAGATCGCCCTGGTGAGCAGCGGGATCGCCGACCGCGCGTACTTCACGTCGCAGGTGCGTGCGAGCTCGGTGTGCACCATGCCGCCGATCGACACCAGGTCGGCCAGGTCGAAGAACCGCGCCCACGGCGGTGCGTCCTCGGCCTCGGACCGGTGGAACTCGTCCTCGGCGCGCGCGAACTGGCGCAGCGCCTGCCTTTCCGCGCCCATCTTCGCGAACGCCCACGCCTCGTTGGCGTGCAGGATCGACACGGCCAGTGTGGACCCGCTGGCCTGTGCGATGGGCAGACCCCGCTGGAACGACGACAAGGCGTCCTCGGCCAGCTCGTAGTGCAGGTGCACGCGCCCCATGCGGTAGTGGATGTTCGCTTCCAACGCGCTGTTGCCCGACGCACGCGCAAGGCCCATCGCACGGCCGAAGTGCAGGTGCGCCGATTCGAGCAGGCCCATGTCGAACGACGCCCAGCCGGCCAGGTTGTGCAGGTCCGCGATGGCCACCTGGAGCCGGTGCAGCACCTGCCCGGACGAGCTGGTGTCGATCAGCGGGTTCGCCCAGTTCAGCAACGCGACGCAGGCGTCACGGCAGGAACCGCCGCCGTATTCGTGGTCGAGCGCCCGCAACGCACTCGTCAAGGTTTCGACATGCCGCACGTCGGTCTTGTCCACACGATCTGGAAACGCCTCGTCGTTCAACATAAGTCGGCCCTCCTGACGTGCGCAGCGCACCCCTTTCGGGAATACCCGTTGCACACCGCCGGTACTCACCCGCGCCGACGACACCATCTCGCTGTCAGGCCTGGTCGGGAAGGGTCTTTCGACTCTCCCCGGGCACGCCGGCGCGACCGCCACAACGCCGTGGTGGTCGCGCCTACGATTACGGACGGCCGTGGTGAACGGAAAGGGGCCAACGAGGTGTCAGCGCACGGGAACTGAATCCATTTCCCGTGACGACTCCTCACCGGAACGGCCGATCAGGTCACTCTTGCAGGGTCACCACCTGGGCGGGGCACCTGTCCACCGCGTCACGAACGCCGGGCAGGAGGTCGTCGGAGGGGTCGGCGACCAGCACGATGCCGCGCCCGTCGTCGTCCGACTGGTCGAACACGTCCGGTGCGGCGAGCACGCACTGGCCCGATCCGATGCACCCCGTCTGGTCTATCCGGACCGTCACGTCACCACACCACCGGGATCTCGGCGGCGCCGTAGGTGATCATGTCGTTGCGGTAGTTCATCTCCGTGACGGGCACGGCGGGACGCAGGTTCGGGAACCGCTCGAACAGCGTCCGCAGGCCGATCTGCAGCTCCGCACGGGCCAGGTTCGCGCCGAGGCACTGGTGCGGCCCGAACCCGAAGCCCAGGTGCGACACGGCGTCGCGTTCCAGGTCCAGCTCCTCGGCCCGCGGGCAGAGCGCCTCGTCGAGGTTCGCCATGAGCGACACGCTCACCCAGTCCCCCGCCTTGATCAGCACACCGTCGACCTCGACGTCCTCGGTCGCCCTGCGGGTGAGTCCCGGGCCGCCGAGCGAGCCGACCGTGTACCGCATCAGCTCCTCGACCACGACGTCCGCACGGCTCGGGTCGCGCCGCAGGACCTCCAGCTGGTCGGGCTTCTCGAACAGGTGCAACGTGAAGAGGCCCAGGAAGTTCGACGTGGTCTCGTGCCCGGCGGCGAGCAGCCCGATGCAGAGGAAGATCAGCTCTTCCATGCTGAAGTCGGTGTCGTTGGCCATCAGGCCGATCATGTCGTCGTTCGCGCCCGCGGCCCGCTTCTCCTCGACGATCGGCGTGAGCACCTCCGCGAGCTTGGTCGCGTGCGCGAGGTACTCGTCCTTCGAGCCGTTCTTGCCGAAGAGGTCGCCGGCCGTGACCTGGAACAACTCCTGGTGCTCCGGCGGCACGCCCAGCAGTTCGGCGATCACCAGCGACGGCAGCGGCAGGCACAGCGACGCGACCAGGTCGGCGGGAGCGCCCTCGGCCTCCATCACGTCGAGGTGCTCGTCGACGATCTGCTGGATGCGCGGCCGCAGTTCGTTCATGCGCTTGACCATGAAGCCGCGTGAGAGAGGACGCCGCAACCGCATGTGCTCGGCGCCGTCGATGCCGTTGATGTTGCCGGGCTGGTCGGGGTCGAGCACCTCGTCGCCGTCGTCGGTGCGCATCTCCGGCTGTCCGCCCTTGCGGGTGCTGAACCGCGAGTCGGAGAGCACCTGCCGGACACCGGCGTAACTGGACACCATCCAGGCCTCGACACCGTTGGGCCAGACCATCTTGACCGGCCCGCCGGCGACGGCCTCGGCGAAACCGACCGGTGGGTGGAGCGGGTGTTCGCGTTCGTGGTGGACCGGGCAGACAGCAGCTTCAGTCACGGGAGTTCCCCTCAACAGAACAAAACTGTTCTTTTGACTTCCATGACCGAACGTAGCGAAGAAACTACGCTTTGACGAGTTATTTGGCCCTAAAGGTCCCGATCAGCGGTCTCAACAGGCCGTCGACGATGCCCTCGATCACGCCCTGCTCCTCGGACCTGAGCACGAAGGTCGAGATCAGCGCGGTGATGAGGACGTCGGCGTCGAGCCGCTCCGGCAGTTCGCCACGCGCCTTCGCCCGGTCCACGGCGACCCGCAGGTGCTCCGTGTAGGCGCGGTCGACGTGCTCCTCCCGCAGGCACGCGAGGTCGGCGTCCTGACGGCTGCCTTCGAGCAACCCGAGGAAGATCCCGGCGGTGTCGAACGGCATCGGCTCGCCCCACGCCAGCAGGATCTGGCGGACGTCCTCGGCGAACGTGCCCTCGTCCGGCTGGGCCAGCTCGGGCAGGTTCGCCTTCAGGGCGTCCGTGATCAGCCGCGCCTTGGAGGGCCAGCGCTGGTAGAGGCTCGCCTTGCTGGCACGCGCCCGGCCGGCGACGAGGTCCATGTTGAACCGCGCGTAGCCGACCTCGGCCAGCACACCGAGCACGGCGGCGAAGACCTCCTGCTGACGCTCCGGCGCGTCCAACGGCGTGCGGCCCACCATGTCTCCCGAGGCTCAGGTGACGTGCACCGTACCGCCGGGCGCGTCCATGAGCCGACCCGTGCGCCTCACCGACATCCAGCGCAGCTGCGTGCCGTGCAACGCCGTGATCAACGACTGGATCACCACGACGTACATCAGCTGCCGATAAACCAGCTGTTGCAACGGATAAGCCCACAACGGCCTGAGCGACTCGCCGTCGAGCCGCAGCGCGTAGCCCGCACTGGCCGTCTGGATCAACAGGAACACCGTCCACACGATCAGCCCGAGTGGTGCGTCCGCGACGAGGAACCCGTACAGCACGAAGAGGTCCATCACCGGTGCGAGCAGCGGCAACAACAGGTGGAACGCCAACAGGTAGAGGAGCCCGAACCGGCCCATCGGCCCGTTCTCCACCAACGCGCCGCGGTGCTTCCACATCGCCTGAAAAGTGCCGTACGACCAGCGATAGCGCTGCCGGAACAGGCCGTGGACGCTGGCCGGTGCCTCCGTCCACGCCTTGGCCTCCGGACGGTAGGCGACCCGCCAGCCCGCGCGCGTGACGGCCATCGTGAGGTCGGTGTCCTCGGCCATCGTGTCGTCGCTGACGCCGCCGACGTCGGTGAGCGCGGCCCTGCGGAACGCCCCGACCGCGCCCGGCACCGTCGGGATGCAGCGCAGCGCGTGCAGGATCTGCCGGTCCAGGTTGGAGCCCGCGCAGTACTCCAGGTGCTGCCAGCGCCCGAGCAGGCCCTGCCTGTTGCCGACCTTGGCGTTGCCGGAGACCGCTCCGACCCCGGTGTCCGCGAACGGCTGCACGAGCTGGCCGATCGTGTCCGGCTCGAAGATCGTGTCGCCGTCCACCAGCACCAGCACGTCGTGCGCCGCCTCGCGGACGCCCGCGTTCAACGCCGCCGGCTTGCCCTGGTTGGTCTGCCGGATCACGGTGACGCCGGGCAGGTCCAGCTCCTCGGCGACGTCCGCGGTGCCGTCGGTCGAGCCGTCGTCCACGACGATCACCTCGACGTCGGCGACGTGGTTGTTCGCGGCGATGGACCTGACCGTGGCGGCGATGTTGAGCGCCTCGTTGTACGCGGGGACGACCACCGAGACCGGCGGCGCGAACCACGGCGGCGGCTCGTTCTCGCGCCGCAACCGGCGGTCGGTGTGCGCGAGGCCCAGCTGCATCAGGGTGCGCAGCAGGCCGAGCAGCGCGGCGATCGCGATGGCCGTGCCGAACAGCACGAGCACGACGCCGCCGTTGCGCTGGGACCACGTGGTGACCGCGCCGGTGAACCGTTCGCGTGCGGAGGCCTCTTCCGGCGGTTCGTCGCTGACGAACACGAACCGGTAGCCCGGCTGCTTCGCGAGCTCCCTCGCGATGTCGCCGCCGATGCTGCCGTCGTCGTGCAGCCGGACGACGCCTCCCCGCTGCCCCAGCGACATCCGCACCAGCGTGCCGATGTCCTGGTACTCGCGGTCACCGCTGTCGACCTCGGCCGGAGCGCCCACCAGTCGCGTGTGGACACCCAGCGCGTCGGCGAGGGCGGCCTGCGCGAAGGCCAGGTTCAGCGGGTTGACGTGGTCGCCCTCGGCTCGGAAGCCGTCGATGCCGATCCGGTGCCCCTCGGCGACGATCCGGCGCGCGACGTCCGGATGCCGGGTGACCTGGGCGCCGGTGACGAAGAAGGTCGCCTTGACGCCCGCGGCGTCCAGCCTCTCCAGGGTCCGCGGCGTCCACTTCGGGTCCGGGCCGCCGTGGAACGCCAGCGCGAGCGCGCCGTCCGGCAGTTCCCGGTGCCCGCCCGCGACCGGGACGGGCTCGGGCCTGGTCGCGGCGTAGGCGTGGAACGACACCACGCACATCAGCGCCAGCAGCCCGAGCAGGATGGAGATCCAGTGCAACCGCGGTGTGCGCCTCACCACGCTCCCAGCAGCGTGCCGCCCACCACGGCGGCGAACACGATCAGTCCACTCGCGACGGTCCAGCTGACCAGCCTCGCCGCTACCCGTCTACCGCCGGTTCTGTCGACGAAGACCTGCATTTCCTCTTCCCCCCAGTGATGACGCGGACGACCGCGACCGCCAAGGCCACGCCGACCGCCGCCGCCATCCACGGAAACCCGTTCACGAGCAACGGGACCGCGTCAGCGGCGAACTCCTTGCTGCTCCCCCATGGCGCGTACCTCTTCGTCTGCCGTTCCCAGGCCGCGTCGCCCACCGCGACGACGACGAACACGAGAGGTGGCGCCGGTGCCACCGTCCACAACCCCACCCGGCGAACCAGTGCGGAGACCACGAGCGTGCCGCCCACCAGCCACACGCCGAACGGCCACCCGAAGTTGCCCCCGTCCACCCAGACCCCCGTCTGCGTGAACACCGCCAGCATCGCGAGCGCGGCGAGAGTGGGCAGTTGAACCCCCATGACCACCTAGAATAGTTCAGGGGGTGTCCTGTTCATGCAACCACGTGGCGGCTATCACCGCACGGTCTTCCTCGTCCTCACGCGCACCGCGTGGGCGGCCCTGAGCGCGGTCGTCCTCGCCGCCTCCGCGTTCGCCTGGACCACCGTGTCCACCATCTCGGCGGGGGTCGAGCGGTCCTACGCGATCCCGGACGACGCACCGCGCTCGGAGTCCGGCCGCAACATCCTGATCATGGGCCTGACGACCAGACTGGACCTGCACGGCGAACCGCTGCCGGACGACGTGCTGCGGCGCATGCAGGCGGGCGAGAGCGACCGCGGCGGCTACAACGCGAACACGCTGATCCTGTTGCACATCCCCGTTTCCGGACCGGCCGTGGCGATGTCCGTGCCCAGGGACAACCTCGTCCCGCTGTCGTCGGGCGGCGAGGGCAAGATCAAGGAGGCCTACGGACGGGCCAAGATCGTCGAGGAGGACCGGCTGCGCGCGGCCGGCACGCACGACAAGCGCGAGCTGGAACGCGCCGGGCGGGAAGCCGGGCGCAGGGCCCAGGTGCGGACGGTGTCGTCGTTCCTGAACCAGCCGATCGACCACCTCGTGGAGATCTCACTGATCGGGTTCTTCCACATCGCCGAAGGGCTCGGCGGCGTGGACGTGTGCCTGCGCAACGCGACGAAGGACCCGTTGTCCGGCGCGGACTTCCCGGCCGGGCCGCAGCACCTCGACGCGGGCCAGGCGCTGTCGTTCGTGCGGCAGCGGCACGGCCTGCCCGACGGCGACATCGGCCGCACCAGGCGGCAGCAG
The DNA here is from genome assembly GCF_003350445.1 of Lentzea flaviverrucosa. NCBI lineage: Bacteria > Bacillati > Actinomycetota > Actinomycetes > Pseudonocardiales > Pseudonocardiaceae > Lentzea > Lentzea flaviverrucosa. The sequence continues at coordinate 86,794 of NZ_QQAU01000015.1, read as the reverse complement.
GCGTTCCTGTCCGCCGTGACCAAGCGGCTCAAGGGCGCGGACGTGGGCGCGGTGCAGGCGATGATCGACATGGCCAAGCAGGACGTCGTGCTGGACGCGCGGTTCGACCTGGCCGAGTTCGCCCGCGACATCCCCACCGAGGTGCGGTTCGACACGCTGCCGATCGAGGGCGGCGCGCACCTGGGCGGGCTCGACGTGAACAAGGTGGACCAGGCCAAGGTGCGTGCCAAGGTGACCGAACTGGCCAAGGCACCGCCCCCGCCGCCACCCGGCGACGGCGTTCCGTGCATCGACTAGACGCGGCGTTCGGTGACCCAGGTGGCGATCTGCGCGCGTGAGCTGAAGCCGAGCTTCTGCAGGATCCGCTCCACGTGCCCCTCCGCGGTCCGCCGCGCGATCACCAGCCTGGCCGCGATCTCCTTGTTCGACATGCCACCGGCGATGAGGTCGGCGACCTGCTGCTCGCGCCGGGTCAGCGGCGTGAGGGGCAGGACCGGCACCGGGTCCTGCGCCTGTTCCTCGCCGATCGCGAACGCGATGGCGTCGTCCAGCTCGAGGTCCATGCCCTTGCGGAACACCGCCCGGAACTCCTGCTCGCCGAGCGTGGAGACCGTCGCGGACTCGCAGTCGCCGTGCGGCGCGCCGAAGTGGCGCGACCCGAACATGGGGTAGCCCACCGACTGCCAGATCTCGTTGGTGGCGCCCAGCAGCGTGGCCGCGCGCTCCGCGTCGCCCTTCGAGGCGGAGATCCAGGCCAGCAACTCGATCGCGAGCACGATGCCCAGCAGGTCGTGGAACGAGCGCTTGATCCGCAGGCACTCGCGGCCGAGCAGGTCGGCTCGGGCCAGGTCGCCGCTGACCCACGCGCACAACGCCAGCACCCAGATCGCGTAGGCGTGCGCCCACAGTTCGCCGTGCTCCTCACCGACGGCCTTGGCCTCGACGCAGAGCCGTTCGGCGGAGGCGAAGTCGCGCCGGAACGTCGCCGAGATCGCGAGCTCGATGCCGGCGAGCATGGTGTGGCTGTTGACCGTGCCCTGGCTCCGGTACAGGCGCATGGCCTCCTGGAACCCGCTGTCCGCGAGGTCCAGGTCGTCGCCGACCAGGTGCGTGCAGGCGATGCGGTGGGTCGCGTAGGCGAGCGCGGAGCCGTCGCCGGACTCGACGGCGTACTCGCGGCACTCGTCCAGCATCCGCACCGACGCGGCCAGGTCGCCCTGCAACGTCGAGACGTAGCCGTTGACCCACAGCGCCTTGGCCCGCAGGGGGCCCGGTTTCGCGCTCGCGACGGCGCGGTCGAGCCAGTGGCGGCCCTCGCCGAGCATGCCGCAGCCCGCCCAGTAGAACCACAGCGTGCTGGCCAGGTGCACGCAGTGCTCGCCGCCGTGGTCGAAGCAGAAGTCCAGGGCGGACCGCAGATTCCCCTGTTCCAGGCGGGTGCGCGTGAAGATCTGCGGCTGGGCCGGCCCGAACCACTCCTCTTCGCGGCGCTCGGCCCACTCGATGAAGTGGTCGCGGTGCCGTTCGCGCATCACCTGTTCACGACCGGCGTCGCGCAGCTTCCCCAGGCCGTACTGGCGCAACGGCTCCAGCAGCCGGAAGCGGGTGCCGGACGGGTGCTGCTCGGCCACCACGACGGACTTGTCGACCAGACCCATCAGGGAGTGCATCACCTCGTCGGGCGGGACGCTGTCGCCGGAGCAGACGCGTTCCGCGGCCTCGAGGTCGAACGTGCCGGAGAACACCGACGCCCGCGCCCAGAGGATCTGCTCGGACCGCGTGCACAGGTGGAAGCTCCAGTCCACCGCGGCGTGCAACGTCTGGTGGCGCGGGTCGCCGCCGCGCTTGCCGTCCGCGAGCACCCGGAAGGTGTTGTCCAATCTGGACGACAAGTGGTCAAGACCGAGCACGCGCAGGCGCACCGCGGCCAGTTCGATGGCCAGCGGGATTCCACCGAGCAGCGCGCAGATCTGGCTGACCTGCCCGTGGTTGCGCGCGTCGAGGACGAATCCGGGGTCGACGGCGGCGGCCCGTTCGGCGAACAACGCCAGCGCCGGGTCCTGCGCCAGGGGCGTGACCTGCCAGAGGTGCTCGCCGTCGATTCCCAGGCGTTCGCGGCTGGTGACGAGCACACGCAGGCCGGGAACCCCGCGCAGCAGCGCGTCCACGAGGTCCGCGGTCGCCCCGATGACGTGCTCGCAGTTGTCCAGGACCATCAGCATCTGCCGGTCGCGCAGGTGTTCCACCAGGACGGTGCGGTGCATGCGGACCGTGTCGTCGTGGATGACCAGCTGTTCCAGAACCGCGTGCACGACCAGTTCCGGGTCGGTGACGACGCCCAGGTCGACGAACCAGACCCCGTCGCGGAACGCCCTGCTCGTCTCGGCGGCAGCACGCAACGCCAACCGCGTCTTGCCGACGCCACCGACGCCCGTCAAAGTGACGAGGCGCGACTCGGACAGCAGCCTCCTCACCTCGGCGACGTCGTGCTTGCGGCCGACGAAAGTAGTTGTGTCAGCAGGCAAATTGCCTTTGCGACCTGGGTACAGCGAACCGCCCACAGCCGCACCCTAGGTCTGCTGGATCTCCCGCTGCAATGCGGTCCCCCGGAGGCACCAACGCTGAAACACGGGTAGTTACCCCCTAGGGCGCATCCGGTCACCTCGCCACTCTTGAAGGCTTGGGGACGTGGCCGCGGGAGGGGACGGGATCATGGCCGGTAGCAACCTCGAGGTCGACGTCCGCGAGCAGAACGGCGTGCTCGTCGTCCGGTTCAGCGGACGGCTCGACTGGGCGACGTACATGCGCGCGCAGGACGTGTTGCTCGACCACGCCACCAAGGAGCTCGTCGGAGTCGTGGTGGAGCTGGACGAGCTCGTCGCCGAGTCTCCCGCGCTGCTCGTGCTGTTCGACGTCGTGTGGCTGTCCTCGGTGCGCTGGCCGGGCATCTCGCTGAGCATCGTCGTCAGTGACCACCGGCTGCGTTCCACGCTGGAGTCGCGCGGACTCCCCCGGCACATCCCGATGTACTCGACGACCGCGGCCGCGGTGGGCGCGGTCGTGCGCCTCAAGCACGAGGACCGGGTGGACGCGCCGCTGCCGACGTGCCGCTGCCTGCCCCACGTGGCCGAGCGGATCACCGAACGCGCCTGCGAGCGGTGGGGCGTCCAGGCGATGCTCGACGTCGCACCGCAGGTAGCCGTCGAGCTCGTGTCGCACATCGAGGACGACAGCCCACTCGCGCTGCTGCTGCGCATGCGTGGGGACAAGTTGTCCGTCGCCGTGCGCACGACCGCACGTCTCGACCTCAAGCAGTGGCACATCATGCGGCACAACGTCGCGTCCATCGCCGTCTGCAACTTCACGATGGGCGAGACACCGGCCGGAGGCGGGCGGCACGTCATCTGGGCCCTGCTCGACGTGCCGGAGGACAGCCGGCGGCCGCCGATCCACCTTCCGGAGACCGCCGTCTTCACCCGTCAGGCTTAACGCTTCCGGGTCGTTCTGGGGGTCCGTTCTACTGACCGTCCTACCGGGCGAGTGTCGCCGCGACGCTCGTGCGGTAGGCCCTGAGGACCTGGCGGTCCGCGGCCGCTTCCGACGGGCCGACGCACTGGTGCAGCCAGCAACGGTGCAGGGCGCATGTCACCCGCGAGCAAGGGTCGAGGCCCAGTTCCTCAGCCAGGTCCTCCGCCTTGAGGACTGCTGTCAGCGTCGTGTCCTCCACCTCGGAGGAGGTCACCAGCCGCAGGTGCGCGCGTCGCCTCATGACCAAAGCCTGCTCTCCCGGGCTTCGTCCTGCCTACCCGCATTACTACCTGCTTAATCGCCGTTTTCAGGCAATTCCACCTGGCGCAGAACCTCTTCTCAGCCGGGCCTGGGCGCCTTACCCTCGGAAACCAACGGCGGCGCAGAGGTGTATTCCATGGCGGATCCTGCGTACTTCCCTCCCCCGCACTCCAGCCGCATCGGCGCGAGCGATGTGGAGCAGCTGGAGTCGCAGACCCGTTCGCTGCGGTCGGTGGACTACCAGTACGGCGGAGGGGCGTGCCGCGACGCCGTGGTGGTGCGGATCTACTGGGCCCAGCAGCTGCTGGCCGCCGAAGCCTCCGAGGGGGTGCGGGCGCGGCTGTTGTCCGCGGTCGCGGATCTGCACAACCTGGCCGGGTGGACGTCGTTCGACAGCGGTCAGGTCGGGGCGGCGTACCACCATTTCGACCGTGCGCTGGACTTCGCGCGTCACGACGAAGACCTGATCACCAACATCGTTTATCGGCGTGGGCGCGTGCATCTGCATCACGGCGCACCAGGCGATGCGCTGGCTTACTTCCAGAGAGGTGCTTTCGCGCCGTTGGCGGCGAGCATCATGTACGCGAACGAGGCGTGGGCGTACGCGTACCAGACCCGTTCCGACGAGGCGTTGCGCGCGCTGGGGAAGGCTCAGGACTCGTTCGCGTCCGCGGACCTGTCGCGCGTGCCCGACTGGGCGCGGTTCCACGACGAGACCGACCTGACGGCGATGGCCGGCACGATCCACACCGAGCTCGGCGACACCCGTGCCGCGGTCCCCGCTCTGCTGGCGGCGATCGAGAACTTCGGGCCGGCGATGGCGCGCAGCCGGACGTTCTGCCTGATCTCCCTGGCCACGTGCCACTTCCTCGACGGCGACCTCGACGAGGGCCAGAGCGTGGGGACGCGGGCGATGAGCGCGGCGGAGGAGCTGAAGTCGGAACGGGTGTGGGACCGGATGCGCCCGATGACGCGGGCGGCGGCCGTGCGCGGGATAGCCTTGCGTTGATCTTTGCAGAACCCGAACATTCGGCGGACCTCGTCCTGACCATGGCCGGTCATCGTTCTGTGCCATGAACATTTCGCGAATCGGTGGGCTCGTGGCCGGAATGCTGCTGCTGGGCGCGGGAACCGCGTCGGCGCAGGAACCGATCACGATCAGCCCGGAGAAGGTGCAGCAGATCTGCTCGAACCGCGTCCCGCGCGTCGAGGCCAAGGTCAAGGCGCTGACCGACAGGATCAACGGCGGTGCGGAGACGCTCGGCTCGAAGAAGTGGATCGAGCAGAAGGCCGCGGACGCCCGCAAGGCCGGCAACACGGCGCGTGCGGACGTGCTCGACGCGCGGCTGAAGCTGCGGGACGCGCAGCTCGTGAAGCTGGCGAAGTCCGGCGAGCGCGTCGCCAAGTTCAAGTCCGAGCACTGCGGGTCGAAGTGAGGTGGGCCGCCGCGGTCGTTCTGCTGTTCGCCCTGACGGCGTGCCGGGGCGAGGAGCCGGCGCCGGACCTCGATGATGTGGAATCAACGCTGAACAGCATCGAGTCGGACATCAACCAGCCGGGGTGAACGCGTGGAACGTGGCCTGGTGCTCGTCGTGGAGGACGAACCGGCGATCGCCGAGTTGATGGCGCTGTACCTGCGGCGCGACGGCTTCGGCGTGCACCTGGAGTCCTCGGGGGACGCGGCACTGGCCGCGGTCCGCTCGCTCTCGCCTGTGGCGGTGGTGCTGGACGTCGGCCTGCCGGTGCTGAACGGCATCGAGGTCTGCCGGGCCCTGCGCGCGGCCGGCGACTGGACGCCGGTCCTGTTCGTGACGGCCCGTGACGACGAGGTGGACCGCTTGCTCGGGTTGGAACTGGGCGCCGACGACTACATCACCAAGCCCTTCAGCCCGCGCGAACTGGCCCTGCGCGTGCGAACGGTGCTGCGTCGTTCGTCCGGCACCGTGCCGGACGTTCTGCAGGTGGGTTCCGTACGACTCGATGTCGGCGAACGGCGCGCGTTCGCCGGTGCCACGGAGGTCTCCTTGACCTCGACGGAGTTCGGACTGCTTTCGCACCTGATGAGAAACCCGCGCCAGGTGTTCTCGCGCGAGCAACTTCTCTCTGCCGTGTGGGGGTATTCGTCCGTGGCCGGTACACGAACGGTCGACGTCCACGTGGCCCAGCTACGCGCCAAGTTCGGTCCGCTCAGTCCAATTCGGACGGTGCGTGGCGTCGGCTACTCGGCGGACGCGTCGTGAACCTCGCTGGCAGGATCGCGTTGCTGTGCCTCGGAGTCGCGTTCGTGGCCGTGACCGTGGCGGGCTTCGTGTCGATCCGCCTGGTGCTCTCGACCTCGCAGCAGGTGAGCCGCGAGTTCCTGCGCTCCCAGGCAGACGTGGTGGCGGGCCAGATCTCGAACAACCGCGTCGAGCAGATCCTGGAGGGCCAGGACATCGCGATCGTCCGGATCACCGCGTCCGGCGACGTCACCGGCACCGACCGCGCCGCCGTCCGTGCGGTCCGTGCGGTCGACTACCGCGGGGTGCTGTCGGGTTCTGCCGTGTCCGGCGTGAGCGGCCGTCTGAACGTGGAAGCCCGTCCGTCGGGGGCGGGCGGTTTCGCACTGGTGCAGGAGACCGAGACCAGCGGCACCTACCGCAAACTGGTGCGCAACGTCCTCGGCGCCCTGGGCATAGGCCTGGCCGTCGCCTGTCTGGCAGGGCTGGCCCTAGGCACCTTCCTGGCGCGCCCGCTGCGCCGGGTCGCCTCGGTCGCCCACTCGATGAGCGCGGGCCGCCGAGACCTCCGCGTTCCCGTCTCCGGCCCTCACGAACTGGCCGAGGTGAGCCAGGCGGTGAACTCCCTGGCGGACGCGTTGCAACGCAGTGAATCCCGCCAGCGCGACTTCCTGCTTTCCGTCTCCCACGAACTGCGCACACCCCTGACCGCCGTCACGGGCTTCGCCGAATCCCTGGCGGACGGCGTGGTCTCCGGCGCACAGGTGGCCCCGGTGGGCACCGTGATCCTGGAGGAGTCCCGCCGCCTGGACCGCCTGGTCACCGACCTCCTGGACCTGGCCCGCCTGGGCGCGGACGACTTCCGCCTGGACATGGCGGCGATCTCCCTGGAACCGGTGGTCCGCTCGGCAGCCGAGGTGTGGCACGCCCGCTGCCACGCCCGCGGAGTGCGGTTCGTGCTGGGGGTCTCGTCCTCACCGGTGGTGTGGGCGGACGCGCGCCGCCTGCGCCAGGTCATCGACGGCCTGCTGGAGAACGCCCTGCGCGTCACCCCGGCCGACCGGCCGGTCGTGCTCGCCCTGTCCTCCGTGCTGGAGGTGCGCGACGGCGGCCCCGGCCTGGCCTCCGAGGACTACCCCGTGGCGTTCGACCGCGGCGTGCTGCACGCGCGGTACCAGGAGTCGCGCCCGGTCGGGACCGGCGTGGGGCTCGCACTGGTGCACGGCCTGGTGACGCGGATGGGCGGGACGATCGTGGCCGGACCGGCGGCGGAGGGCGGGGCGGCGTTCACCGTGACGCTGCGGCCAGGCAACCTGTGACGGTCACTTCGCCTGCGGGAGCTTGACCTTCTTCTTCGCACCCGGCGACGAAGGCGGCGGCACCACGGGCCCGATGTCCCCGTCAGGGGCCTCGTCCAGGTCCACGATCACCGGCGCGTGATCGCTGGGCCCGGTCCCCTTGCGCGCCTGCCGGTCGATCCACGCGGCCTTGGCCCGCGGTGCGACGGAGCTGGACGCGAGGATCAGGTCGATCCGCATGCCGAGGTCGCGGTGGAACATGCCGGCCCGGTAGTCCCAGTAGCTGAAGATGCGCTCGGTGGGCCACCGGTCGCGCACGACGTCGTGGAACCCCAACGCTTTGATGGCCTGCAACGCGGCGCGTTCGGGCTCGGTGACGTGGGTGTGGCCGATGTAGGCCTCGGGGTCGAACAGGTCGGCGTCGGTCGGCGCGATGTTGATGTCGCCGCACACCAGCGCGTCCGAAGGGCCCGCCTCCAGCACGTCGCGCAGTGCTGCCAGCCACTCCAGCTTGTACTTGTAGTGGTCCGACTCCGGCTCACGGCCGTTCGGCACGTACAGCGAGTGGACGCGCACACCGCCGCACGTCGCGGCTACGGCACGGGCCTCCACGTGGGGGAAACCCGGTGCGCCGGCCACGCCCACCGCGACGTCGTCCAGGCCCACGCGGGAGAGGATGGCCACGCCGTTCCACTGCGTTTCGCCGAACAGGGCGAACTCGTAGCCGCGTTCCTTCAGGGAGTCGCCCAGCAGCGTGGTGAAGGCGTCGTCGGCCAGCTTGGTCTCCTGCAGGCACACGACGTCCGGCTGCCGTTGGTCCAGCCACGGCAGCAGGCGGGGCACGCGTTGCTTGACGGAGTTCACGTTCCAGGTCGCCACTCGCACGCGCTCCACGGTAGTCAAACGAGCTAGAGCCCGCATGGAGCTAGACGCGCACGGGTGAGCGCAGACCGCGTGCTGCCACCCACGCGACGATGGGCAGCACCACGAGAGACAGCAGGCCCCACTGGAGGTTCCACACGCCGGCGATGGCACCGACGACCGGAGATCCCAGGCCACCGATGCTGACCGCGAGGCCGAGCGTGACGCCACCGGCGGTGCCAAGGCGGTTGGGCAGGTAGTCCTGGCCGAGGGTGACGTGCAGCGAGAACGGCACGTACAGCGCCACGGCCGTGAGCGCCACCATCAGGTACACGGCCGGACCGGGCACCAACGCGACTCCGGCGACCGCGGGTACCGCGGCCGCATAAGACACCTGAAGAACACGCACGCGCCCGAACCGTCCGGCCAGCACGCCGCCGAGCAACGTGCTCGCGGCACCAACTCCGAACAGCACGACCAGCGCCGCCGCTCCGGCCGCCGGGCCGCCGCCGACGCGGCCGGTCACCCAGATCGCGAGGAACGTGCCGAGCCCGAACGTCACCATCGACCGCGCGACGATCACCACCGTCAGCCTGCTGAACTGACCCCAGTCGTCACGGCCCGCCGATGCCTGGTTCGCTGCGTCGGCGCCGTGCACCCCGCGCAGCGCCACCGTCGTCAACAGGCCTCCCACCAGCGCGGGCACCGCGAGCAACGGACTCCACGCGAGCCCGCCGAACGCCAGCACCGGTGTGACGAGCACGGGGCCCAGGGCGAACCCGACGTTGCCGCCCACCGCGAACCAGCTCATGCCGACGTGGCTGTCCTGCGCGACGCGACGCGCGAGTCGGGCGGCTTCGGGGTGGTACGCGGCGACGCCGAGACCCGACAACGCGATCGCGAGCCACGTCACCAGGTACGAGTCGCTCAGCCCGGACAGACCGATGCCCGCACCGGCGAGAATCATGCCGAGAGGCACCAGCCACGGCATGGGACGCCGGTCTGTCAGCACCCCGAACAACGGCTGCACGACCGACGACAGCAGCGTCGCGGCGACCGTGATGCCGGCCGCCGCGACGTAGCTGTAGTCGCGTTCGAGCACCAGGAACGGCACGACGGCCGGCACGGCACCCTGGTAGAGGTCGTTCACCGCGTGCCCGGCGACCAGGACCGACATGCGACGGCGGGAGTTGTCCACGCACTGATCGTCGTGCCCGCCAGCGCGTTCGCGATTCCGATATTCTGCCGATGTATGTCGATTTCTCGCCATCTGCCGGCGGCGCCGACCACGAGCCGCGACCTGGCGGCCGCCAGTGGTGTCACCGCGCATTGGCACGACGAACACCAGATCGTCTACGCCAGCCGTGGTGTCGTGGCCGTGCACACGGAGACATCGCGCTGGATCGCGCCCGCGCACCGTGCGTTGTGGATCCCGTCCGGCGCCGTGCACTCACATCGCGCGTACGGCGTCACACGGCTGCATTTCCTCGGACTCACACAGAACCCGTTGAAGCTCCACGAGCCGACGGCACTCACCGTTTCCCCTCTGCTGCGTGAACTGCTCATCACCTACACAGAGCTCGCCGACCGAGAAACCCCTGCGAGCAAACGAATGCGCTCGGTGCTGCTCGACCAGTTGGCCACCGCGTCCGAACGACCGGTGCGCGTCCCCGCCGCCCACGACCCCAGGCTCGCGGCGGTCTGCGCGACGCTCGAGACCGACCCCTCGGACACCCGCGGTCTCGAAGCGCTCGGCCGTGAGGCAGGCGCCAGCGGCAGGACGCTGACCAGGCTGTTCCGCGACGAGATGGGCATGACCTTCCCCCAGTGGCGCACGCAACTGCGGCTCTACCACGCCCTGCGCCTGCTCGCCGAGGGCCAGCCCGTCACCGCCGTCGCCCTGCAGTGCGGGTTCGCCACCGCGAGCGCGTTCATCGACGTCTTCCGCCGCTCGCTCGGCCACACCCCCGGTTCGTACCTCTAGAGCGCCGAGAACACCTCCTCCGCGCGGTCCCGCTTCACGAACATCTGCCACGCGGTCTCCGCGATGTCGTCCGGGTCCAGGGTGTGCCCGGCCAGGGAGCCGAACCGTTCCGGCATCGACTTCACCGTCTGGTGGATGTCGCCGCGCTCGACCACGCCACCGATGGTGAGCGTGCCCGCGTACACGCCCTTCTCGGCCAACGCCGCGTTCAGCGTCACCGCGTAGTTGCGCAACGCGGCACTCGACAGCGCCAGCGCACCGAGCACCGGCATCGGCCGCACCGCGCTCAGCCCACCGGCGAACAGCAGGCCACCCCCGCGCTCGACCACCCCGGGCAGCACGTGCTGGACCACGTCGACGGCCGGGTAGAGCCAGTTCATGGCGGCACGCGCGTCGTCGGACGTGGTCGTCGTGATCTCACCGGGCACGTCGCTCAGATCGGTGGCACCGGGTCCGTAGTACACGACGTCCACCGGCCCGATCTCGTCCAAAATGGACAGCAACCGCTCGTGGTCACGGACGTCGACGGCGAACGCCCGCGCCTGCACGCCCGCGTCAGCGAGGGACTTCAGGTACTCACCGTGCCGGTCACCGCGCCGCGAGAGCAGCACGACGTCGTAGCCCTCACGCCCGAACCGGTGCGCGATGGACATGCCGAGCCCGGGACCGACCCCGAGCACAACAGCGGTGGGAGACATGGGTTTCGTCCTTCCGAACGTTAATTCGAGGCAACCCTCGACTTACGCTCGCCGACGCTACCACAGAATTCGAGGGCACCCTCGACTTAACGCCCGAGTAGGATCCGCCCATGGTCACCGCATCGAGGCCCCTGCGTGCGGACGCGGCACGCAACCGGGACAAGCTGCTGGTAGCGGCCACGGAACTGTTCGCGGAACGCGGCCTCGACGTGCCCCTGGAACACATCGCCCGCAGGGCCGAGGTCAGCATCGGCACGCTGTACAAGCACTTCCCGACCCGCGAGGACTTCGTGGCGAAGATCTTCCCGCAGCGCCTGGCCGCCCTGGACGTCATCGGCGACAAGGCCCTGGCCGAACAGGACCCGTGGCAGGCCTTCGCCGGCTACCTCGACGACCTCTACGCGTTGCAGGCGGAGGACCGGGGCCTCAACGACGTGCTGGCCCGTGACCTGCCGAACGCCCCCGAGGTCGTCTCGGCGTGCCACCGCGGAGCCGGCCACGCGGGAATCCTGATCGACCGAGCCCTGGCGGCGGGCGTGCTGCGCGCCGACTACTCGATCACCGACCTCGCCACGCTGACCAGGGCGATGGCCCAGGTGATCCGCGACTCGCCCGGCGAGTGGCGGCGCTTCCTGTCGATCTACGTGGAAGGCCTGCGCGCGTAGGGGGAACTCCCCAGAAACGCGGGTGGGGCCCCGGACATGTCCAGTCCAGGGCCCCGTTTTGCCGCCCATTTGCGCACACCAGCGACGTTTAAGAGTCGGATCAGTCCTTAGGTCGCCGCGCTCTTCCGTTGAGCTACGGCCGCATGAAGTGGAGCGGCCAGCAGGATTCGAACCTGCACCTCGGCGAGTCTTGTCCGGTCTCGGGTGATCTGGCGTTCGGCGGAAATGCTGAGCCTGGAGCGAGAGTCTGAGTGTGATCCCGGCTTGCCTCTACCGATTGGGCTACCCCGGCGCGGTGGTGCCGGGAGGAGGATTCGAACCTCCACTGGTGACCGAGTGGTTCAGGCTGACGTTTCAGTTTCAGCTTTCACGCTCCCTGGAGGGAGCGCACCCCCGCGCTCCAGCGGGGGAGTCTGTGGACGCTAGCGGAACAGGTAGTCGAAGACCACCTCACCGACGCGCTGGTCGGTGATCTCCAGGCCGTTGGCCTCCTCGCGCGCGAACTTCACCGCGTGCTGGAGCTTCTCGACCCGGTCGACGAGCTCGTTCACCCGCCGCGCGGGCAGCGCACCGGAGAACTTCACCGTGGTCCAGTACCCCACCGGGATGTCCTCGTAGTACACCTCGACCTGCGCCGGGTGCTTCTCCGTCGCCTCGGCCTTGACGTGGTTGCGCGGCACCTTCTTGGTGCGGATGGTCCGGACCTGCTCGGTGCGCCAGTAGTCGGCGGACTCGTCGAAGTTCCAGTCCTCGGCCGCGTCCAGCAACGGCAGCTTCTTCACGAACGTGTGCAGGTCGGTCAGCTGCTTCTCGAGGAACAGCAGGTACGACACCGGCACGTCGCGGAGCAACGTCTGCCCGTCGACCACCACATCGGCCTTCGCGACGCAGTTCGCCCAGTCCTTGGTAGCCGTGACGTCGAAGAGCCGGGTCATCACGGCCGCGGTCTTGCGCAGCACGTCCTCGGCCTTGATCTGCACGCGCGTGGACTCCGGCGGCAGCACCTCGCCGTCCTCGTCCTTCGGCTGGTACGTCCGGGAGATGCCGGCCAGCAGCGCGGGCTTCTGCAGCCCGTGGTGTGCGTCGGTGAGGTCCCGAAGCGTGCCCCCCTTGACACTCTTCTCCACCGCGATGATCTGGTTCAGCTTCGTCATGCCGCACCCCCTTTGTCCCGCGCACTGTAACCACCGAAAAGCCACGCCCGCACGCGATTTCGACTGGTCGAGGTGTCCTAACAGTCCAGCTCGAAGTCACGGTGGTCGTCGGGGTCGACCGACGCGACGAGCTTGTTCCCCGGCCTCAGGCTCGCGTCGTACCTGGTGTCGTGCTCGATCACGAACTCGGGCACGTCCGGGCCCTTGACCAGAAGCCGGACGCGGACCGTGGCGTCCTCGCTGATCGGCTCCATGGACAGGACCACGGCGGTCGCGGGCAGACCCACCTCGTCCAGGCGCAGCAGCCGCCGCTTGGCGCGCGCGATACCGCGCCACACGGCGACGCCCAGCGGCAGCAGCACCACGGTGAGCACGATGCCGACGGCGCCACCATCGTTGGACGCGTAGACGATCGGTCCGGTGGCCATCACCACCACGGCGAAGAGGTGCAGGAACACGTTGTGGCCCCGGTTGACCCCGCTTATGAACCCGTCGTCCGCCATTCCGGCACCTTAGGCGGGTCGCGGGGTGGCGTGGGCCGGGTTGGCGCGAGTACGGCCGGACCCGCTGGTGAGAGTGGTGGACCGTCGGGCCATCCATGCCAAACAGCCTTGCCCGCGGTCCTCGCACAGCGCCCGCACCTCGCCCGCACCGATGGGCCTCGCCGGCCTGCCCCAGATCCCTCGCAAGGCCAGCGCCAGACCGGGCCGTCCAGCGTCGGCGAGCAGATCCGCGAGGCCGATTCTTTGCCCGGCTTAGCCGCCATCGCGAACACCTACAACAGCCCGAACTTCGTCGGCGAACTCTTCGCCCTGACCCCGACCGACACCCCATTCCTCAGCGCCTGGAAGGCACCTAGGGCCTGATACCCGCCCCGTCCCTAAGCCCTGACGCCCGCGCGCAACTGCTGCGCGAGGGTGTCAGGGTCCCCCTGGACGGTTGATTCCGTGAAGTTGGTGTTGGGGACCCCGCAGATTGGTCCACGCGTTGTGAGAGTCGGTTGTACATGTTCTGAGCGGCGTACACGGCCCGCCTGATGCCTGGGAGGAGATCGGGCAGAGAGCGACTTCCGCCAATCAGCTTTCCGGCGCTGACGGTGTGGCGCCCCGCGGATCGGTCAATGTGCGCATCGCCTCGACCAGTGTTGTGTACACCGGGTTGGATTCCGCGTTTTCCCAGTCCCCGTCGCCCTCATCCCAGTTCTCAGCGGGCCGGCCGGGCTTGGCTGGCGCGAACAGCCACCACAAGTTGTGCCACGGGTCTCGGAACCGCGCGATGTCGTAGCCACCGTAGAAGGGGGACACGTCCGTGATGACGGTCGCTCCCCGCTCGCTTGCTCGGGTGAGCACGGCGACGGGGTCGGAAACGTACACCTGTGTGAATGCAGGGGTGAACGACCAGTCCGCCTTCCTGTCCGCGAACCATCAGGAGGGAGTTCCCGATCTTGACCTCTGTGTGGATCAGGGAACCGTCGCCAGCGGCATAGTCGGGGGTTCGTGCCTCCGGGTCTTCGACGGCGTCGAATACGTGCTGGAGGAACTCGATGAGATCGGCCGCGTGGTCCGTGATCACGAAGCCGTTGACGGTGTTCCGCCCTTCAGGTTCTGGTGCCTGCTTGTCATTCATGTAGGCACAGTAGGACGCATCGCGGTCAGTCGGTGTCCGCAATCACGAACCCGATACCACCTGGGCCACGGTTGCCCGGCTCGGGGTACGCGAAGCGATCGGCGTTCTCTCCGACGTGCTGGAGCAGCTCGACCGCAGCTTTACGCGTGCCGGGACAACGCTGCGGGTTGACCTTGCTCAGGCGTTCATCTCGAGTGGCGAGAAAGACGCATCATCCGCGCACATGGAACGTGCACAGCTGCTGGCGGCTCAGGTGGGTTCGGTGCGTCAGCGCAAACGTCCTGCAGCGCTTGTGCTGTGTCCATGAACTTTTGGCCGGGTTGGCGACGCAGCGGCTGACGTTTTCGGCTGTTCGATCGTTCGGACAGCAGTCTGGGCGAATGGCAGAACCAGTACGAGTGCGTCGGCCGACCGATCAGGAAGGTCAGCGGCGGCAGCGGGTGCAACAAGGGGGTGCAGTGAGATGCGCGGCAAGACGGCCCGCCGTTTCAGCCCTCGAACGGCCTACCTTCGGCGTCGAGATCGGCGACCAGCTGGACCACAGTGATCCGCAGGTGGAACTTGCTGCTCATGCCCTCCAGCAGAACGAACAGGGTGTCTTCGCCATGCCGGAACACCGACCGGCGCCGCAGCCGTCGCGGGTGAGTCGGCCGATAGGTCTTGGCGAGCTCGGCCGCGACAGCCCTGGCATGTTCCCGGCTGTCCGCAAGCTGGATCGGGCCCACCGCCCAGACGTACGCGTCCTGGCCGGACTGACTCTGCTCCACCATCGCGGCCCAGCGGCCCTGGTTCTCGTCCACATCGGAATGCTACTGAGTGGTGAAGTGACCGACCGGTGTCGCCAACCCGGCCAACGTCATGGACACAACACCAGTCGGCTGACTTCTTCGGCTTCCGCTCCGGCTGCGGGAGCCGAGCAGTTCGGCCGCCTTCCGGTCGAATGCGGCAACCCAGGCCGCGTGGACGCGCAATGTCGTTGCTCCACCGCCGCCGTGGCCCAGTCGTCCGGCCACGGTCCTCAGATCCAGCGGTGAGCAGGTCGGATGCCGAGTGGTGCAGCAGCGCGTGAATGTGGGTCTTGATCCTCAACCGCTCCGCCATGTCCTTGTAGTGGCTCGACACGGCGTGCGGCGAATAGGGCAAGGTCGGATCGATCTTCCGCACGCCGGTGAAGACGTACATGTCGTCCGTCCGCTCGATCCCGGGTTCAGCGAACCGTTTTTCACATCGCTGCCGGTGCTCCATGAGCAACACGACCGTCTCGGTGTCGAGCGCGATCCGGCGCATTTGGTGGGTTTTACAGTGGGTGCTGGCGGCCCTCTGTGCGTCGACCTCAGCGAGTAGCCGCGTCTGCACTTCGTCTGCTGCCTTGTAGGCAGCTTTGTCCGTGCCCTTCACCGACTCGGTGAGACAGACGTCCGTGGCCGTAACCGGGTCCTTGCCTGCGAAGACGCGGACCTGAAGCGAGCTGCCGCGAACACGGACGCTGCCTCGCGTCCGACGGTCTCCGGAGCCGTCTGCCCTGGTCATGACCACTGCCAATGGACAGCAACATGGACAAGCGATCACTTGTAGATCGTGAAAAACACTGTCCATGCCGGTGAGAGTGGTGGGGCAGGTGGGGCTCGAACCCACGACCTGACGGATTATGAGTCCGCTGCTCTGACCAACTGAGCTACTGCCCCCTCGCAGCCGCGGCGCCCCCTACCGCTAACACCGCGTGATGGAGGATACCGATCAGCCCGATCGGGCCTTGCACACCCCCGTGGCGAGCGACACATAGGGTGGACGCGTGCGTTTGACCCTCCGCGACTTCACCCCGGCGGACGAGCCGGAAGTGCTGGCGCTGTTCGCCGACTGCGACGACTGGTTCCAGGCCGCCACGGGGCACCCGTCCGGGCCCGGTGACGTGCAGAGCCTCTTCTACGCGTTGCCGGAGGGGGCCGCGTTCGAGCAGAAGCACCTGCTGGTCGCGCAGGCGCAGGGCATGATCGGGTTCGTGGACCTGGTGGTCGGCCACCCCGCACGAGGTGAGGCGAGCATCGGGTTCTTCCTGGTGCCGAAGGACCTGCGGCGGTGGGGCATCGGCACGGAGATGACGAAGGCACTGGCCGAGCGCTTCCCGGACGTCACGCGCGTGCACGTCGGGCTCGACGACTTCAAGCCCGGCAACGAGTTCCTGAAGGCGATGGGCTTCGTGTTCGACGGTCAGCGGGCCGTGCTGGAGGTCGCGCCCAGGTCCGACGGCCGGTAGCCGCGCGGGTAGCCC
The DNA here is from genome assembly GCF_003350445.1 of Lentzea flaviverrucosa. Taxonomy (NCBI): domain Bacteria; kingdom Bacillati; phylum Actinomycetota; class Actinomycetes; order Pseudonocardiales; family Pseudonocardiaceae; genus Lentzea; species Lentzea flaviverrucosa. Next base: position 70,231 of record NZ_QQAU01000015.1, on the reverse strand, counting down.
GGGTAGGTGCGGTTGGGGGTGCTGGTGAGCTTCAGCGCCTTGCGCACCGGCATCCGGCGCACCACGAAAGCCCTGAGGCGCAACGCACGCCGTCCTGCGGCGCCGACCCACGAGGGCGGCGCGGTGAAACCGAACGCTCGCACCATCGCCGGGTCCAGCATCGCGATCACGGCCCGTGCGACCACCGGGCGCGCCACGGACGGGTACCACGAGCAGAACAGGTCCAGCGTGTACTGGCCGATGCGGCGGTTCGACGGCGCGAACACGAAGTGCTCCCGCTCGTAGGCCGTCTTGAAGGCCAGGAACTCGTCGTAGCCGGCCGGGATGTCGCGGATGCCCATGCGGGCGCCGACCGCGCGGTAGAAGTGGAACCCGGCCAGTTCCTCGTTGCGGGTCAGCGGACGCCAGCCGTAGCGGCGCACCCAGTCGATCGGGTCGTAGATGAACGTCGACAGCACGTAGAGCATGTCGTCGTTCGAGATGTCGTAGCGGCCGTGCTGGCGGTTCACGACGCGGAGCGCCTCACGGCCGCGCGGGGAGTCGTAGCCGTGCTCGACCAGTTCGGCCATCAGGACGGCTGTGTCGTCGTAGCGCTTCTGCGGGCGCCGTTCGAACTCCCCGGTGCGTTCGAGCAGACCTGAGATCGTCGGGACGCAGTACGTGCGGAAGAGCGCCATTTCGAGGGACTTCTGGTAGTCCCACGGGAACTCCAGGCCGGCGGAGATCCGCATGATCTCCTCGTGGTCGGCCACGGGGTCGAGCGCGGAGATGCGGCGGAGGTTCGCGAAGCGGGCGGCCATCCGTCCAAGCTGGCTCAAGGCCGGACAAAGCACTAGGCCCCAGTCGGATGACTGGGGCCTAGTGGCTAAGCTCCCCCAACTGGACTCGAACCAGTAACCCTGCGATTAACAGTCGCATGCTCTGCCAATTGAGCTATGGGGGAATGTTCGGTTGTTCTCGCCTGTCAGGCTTGGTTCCTCCTGACAGTGGGTAACTCTACATGAGCCGCGGAAGGGGTTTTTCAAGGACCCCCCACTTGGCGGCAACACAGGCTCTGACCAGGCACGATGCGAGAGGAGACGCCACATGAAGGGCATCTTGGTGGGTGCGGCGATCGGCTACGTGCTCGGCGCGAAGGCCGGACGGGAGCGTTACGACCAGATCGTGCGCCTCTGGCACCGCTTCACCGCCAACCCGACGGTGCGCAAGACTGCGGCGCAGGCCAAGGACAAGGCGTTCGAAGCCGCAGTTCAGGCCAAGGATCTGGCCACGGACGCTGCGGAAAAGGCGGCCGAGAAGGCTCCTTGGCGCCACCAGGAGGAGACCAACGGCAAGATCGCCACTCCCCCGGTGACGCCCCGGAAGTGACGCGCTTCACACCTGGGCGACCGCGAAGATCCGCCTGAAGGGGAACCAAGTGGTGCCGTCGGCTCGCTGCGGGTACGCCTCACGCAGCCGCGGCGCCAGTTCCGCCACATAGGCGTCCCAGTCCGTTGAGGACAGTGCCGCGCGCACAGGCCGCAAAGCCGTGCCGCTCACCCATTCGAGTACAGGATCCGGGCCGGACAGCCGTTGCACGTAGGTGGTCTCCCAGGCGTCCGCGACGGCGCAGTCGCCGAGCAGGTCCGCGTACTCGACAGGGCTCAGAACCGGCTTGTCCGCACGGAAGACGTGCGCCAACCCTTCTCCCGCCACCTCGCGGATCAGGCGGTGCGAGGCGTCCGCGTAGTTGCCGGGGACCTGGAACGCGAGCCACGCCCCGGATGGCAGCACGCCGACCCACTTCGACACGATCGAGGGATGTGACGCGACCCACTGGAGGACCGCGTTCGACACCACGACATCGGTGTCCGGCAACGGTTCCCACGTGGTCACGTCGTCCACGCGAGCGTCGACCCCGGCCGCACGCGCCGCCTCGACCATCTCCGGGGACGAGTCGAACGCCTCGACCACCGCGGAAGGCCACCGCTCGGACAGCGACGAGGTCAGGTTGCCGGGCCCGCAGCCCACGTCGACGACACGACGAGGCTCCGAAGCCCGCACGCGCCCGACGAGTTCATAGAACGGCCTCGCCCGGTGATCGGCGAAGGCCAGGTACTGCGCCGGATCCCACATACGGCTAACAGTACACGCGTACTGCTAGCCCGCAAGCTTCGAAGCGAGCCCCGAGACGGCCTCGCGCACGGCTTCCAGCCCCACGCCGGCATCCCCGCGCGCCTGCCACACCACGCCGTCACGGCCCGGGATCTTGCGCTGCAGGACCCACACACCGGGCGACTCGAGGCGTTCCCGCGCCCGGATCGACCCCTCGACGCGCTGGCTGATCGCCCGCAGCACGCGCCGCGGGTCGTCCAGCGCGAACCGTTGCGCGGGAAGGTCTTCCAGCAGCACGACGGGCCCTTCGACGGAGGCCTCGACCGCCTCCACGACCCGCAGCGCGCCCTCCCACTTCACCTTGCTGATCAGGTGCCAGCCGATCCGCCGCGGCTCGTCACCCGGCACCCACAGCCCGAGCGACGTCACCACGAGGTGCCCGCCCGTCTGCACGGGCACGTGCGCGATCACTGTCTCGTCGTTCTCCAGCGAACCGGTGAAGCCGTCCGGCGCACCGTTGCCGAACAACCGTCGGAACAAGCCCACTACAGCACTCCAGCGCTCTGCTGCAGGAGCGCCTTGCGGTACTCCTCCAGCGCCACCAGGTCGCCCCACAGCGCCCGGTACTCGTCGGCGTCCTTGATCGGGGACAGCCGCCGCAACCGCGACTTCACGTCCTCGACCTGCTTGCCGACCTGGACCTCCTGCAACCGCGCGATGACCATCGACACGTAGCGGAACTCGTCGTTCTGCTTGACGGCCAGCGGTTCCACGGCGAGCTCGGTCATCACCGACCGCACCGACGCGTGCGAACACGCCTGCGAGATCGCCTCCAGGTACGCCGAGCCCTCGAGCCCGCAGGACGCGCCACCGGCCTCGCGGATCGCCCGGTGCAACGCCACGTACGCCGGGTCCGTGAAGGACTCGTCCGGCAGCGAGTCGTACATCGGACCGGCGTACTCGGGCAGCCGGAGCGCGATCTTGAGCACCTCGCGTTCGGGCACCAGCCGGGGATCGCGCGGGTTCGGCCGGGGCGGGCCGTCGACCTCGACGCCCAGCGCCATCTGGTTCGGGTCGGCGCGCTGGGTGGCGACCGGCGCCTTGCCCCCGGAGACCTGGCGGACCCGGCGCACGACCATCGCCTCGTCGTCCCAGCCCACCCACCACGCCAGTCGCGTCGCGTAGCCGTCGCGCTTGGCCCTGTCCTTGATCTGCGCGACGAACGGCACCATCTTCTTCAGCGCCTCGACGCGGCCGTCCACGGAGTCGAGGTCGTAGGACTTGAGCTGGGCCTTGATCGCGAACTCGATCAACGGGATGCGCCGCGCCACCAGGTCGCGCACCGCCACGTCGCCCTTGGCCTGCCGCAGCTCGCACGGGTCCATGCCGTCCGGCGCGACCGCGATGTAGGTCTGCGCGGAGAAGTGCTGCTCCCCGTCGAACGCCTTCAGCGCGGCCTTCTGGCCCGCCTCGTCGCCGTCGAAGGTGAAGATGACCTCGCCGTTCACGTCGTCGTCGATCAGCAGCCTGCGCAGCACGTTCATGTGGTCCGTGCCGAACGCCGTGCCGCACGACGCGACCGCCGTCGGCACGCCGGCCAGGTGCATCGCCATCACGTCGGTGTAGCCCTCGACGATGACCGCCTGCTTGCGCTTGGCGATCTCGCGCTTGGCCTGGTCGAGCCCGAACAGCACCTGCGACTTCTTGTAGATCATCGACTCGCTGGTGTTGAGGTACTTCGCCTGGATCGGGTCGTCGTCGAAGATCCGGCGCGCGCCGAACCCGACGACGTCGCCGCTGATCTCCTTGATGGGCCACAGCAACCGCCGGTGGAACCGGTCGATCGGCCCCTGGCGGCCCTCCTTGGTGAGCTGCGACTTGATCAGCTCCTGCAGCTCGAACCCGCGGCCGAGCAGGTGCTTCGTCAGCTTGTCCCAGCCGCCGGGCGCGAACCCGCAGCCGAACTGGCGTGCGGCGGCCTCGTCGAAGCCGCGCTCGGCCAGGAACTCCCGCGCCGCCTGCGCGTCCGGCGTCGCGAGCTGTTCCGCGTAGTACTCGGCGGCCGCCTTGTGCGCCTCGATGAGCCTGCCGCGCGTGCCGCGGTCGCGCTGGATCGTGGCGCCGCCGCCCTCGTAGGTCAGCTGGATGCCCACCCGGTCCGCGAGCCGCTCGACGGCCTCCACGAACGACAGGTGCTCGACCTTCATCACGAAGGCGATCACGTCGCCGCCCTCGCCGCAGCCGAAGCAGTGGAACGTGCCGTGCGACGGGCGCACGTTGAACGACGGCGACTTCTCGTCGTGGAACGGGCACAACCCCTTGAGTGCGCCGCCGCCGGCCCGCTTCAGCGAGACCTGGTCACCGACGACCTCGTCGATACGGCTGCGCTCACGCACCAATGCGATGTCGCTCTCCCTGATGCGTCCTGCCACGCCTCCGAGTCTAATCCCCTGGCAAACTGCCAACCGTGACCACCGCCGACGTCTTCGGACTCCACCGGACGCACCTGATCGGCGTCGCCTACCGGCTGACCGGCAGTTTCGCCGACGCCGAGGACGCCGTGCAGGAGGCGTGGCCGCGGTTCGCGAAGGCCGAGGGAGTGCAGGACCCGCGCGGCTGGCTCACGACCGTGGTCAGCCGCATCTGCCTCGACCGGCTCCGCTCCGCCGCGGTGCGCCGCGAGACGTACGTGGGCTCGTGGCTGCCCGAGCCGCTGCTCACGACCGGTGAGGACGACCCGCTGGCGAGCGTGGTGCAGTCCGACGGTGTGCGGATGGCCGCGCTGGTGGTGCTCGACAGGCTCACACCGGACCAGCGCGTGGCGTTCGTGCTGCACGACGCGTTCTCCTTGCCGTTCAACGAGATCGCCGACGTGCTGCAGGTCTCGGAGGCCGCCGCGCGCAAGCACGCCTCCCGCGCCCGCAAGGCCGTCGCGGACGCCGATCCGCCGCCCCGCGCCGCGCTGGCCGAGCAGCAGGAGGTGCTGGAGAAGTTCCTGCGGGCCATGGCGAGCGGGGACATCGACGGCGTGCTCGAACTGCTGCACCCCGACGCGGTGATGATCGGCGACGGTGGCGGCAAGGTGCGCACGGCGGTCAACACGGTCTCCGGAGCGGACAAGGTCGCTCGCTTCTTCCTCGGCCTGATGCGCAAGTACGGCTACCCGGAGGAGCACCGGCCGATGTTCGTCAACGGCGAACTGGGTGTGCTCATGCCCGCGTACGGCGAGGTGACGGCGCGTGTGACGGCGTTCACCGTGCACGAGGGCAAGGTCAAAGCCGTCTACGACATCGCGAACCCGGACAAGCTGACCCACGTGGCGTTCTGACCGGGGTTTTGGTCTGGACCGCAACTGGAACCGGGATCGTTCCGTGGCTAACGTTCGGCCCGCTGGTCCAGCCCAAGCCCCCTGCCGCGGGTTGCAACCACCGGAGTCCGAACATGCCCGAACACGACATCCCCTCACGCCGGGCCTTCCTGGCGACCGGTGCGGCCGCTGTGGTCGCACTGACCGCCGCCGGCGCCACCACGGCGCGCAGCGCGCCCCTTCCCCTGACCCCGACCTGCGTCGATGACGACGACACCCCGTCGAACATCGAGGGTCCCTACTTCAAGCGGAACTCCCCGCAGCGCACGAACCTGCGCACGCCCGGCGTCACCGGGATCGTGCTCAGCATCACCGGGTTCGTCTACACCATGAAGTGCCAGCCGATCGCCAACGCACTGCTGGACTTCTGGCAGTCGGACGACCGGGGCGTGTACGACAACACCACGTTCAAGATGCGCGGCCACCAGTTCACCAACGCCTCCGGCGCGTACGTGCTGGAGACGATCGTGCCCAAGGACTACCCCGGCCGCACACCGCACATCCACGTCAAGGCCCAGCCACGCGGTGGCCGGATCCTCACCACGCAGCTGTTCTTCCCGGACAACCTCAGGGCGTACGGGATGAACATGCCCTACCTGAACCGGCGCGACGCCTACCTCGACCGCGAGTGCGAGGTCGAGCTCGGCCCGCTCGTCGGCAACCGCTACACCGCCAAGTTCGACTTCGTCCTGGACACCTGAACTACCACCGCATTCGCAGCAGCTTCCCGACGTCGCGGAGCTTCGGGATCGCGCTGACGACCTTCATCTGGATCCTGCCGGACCTGGGCAACGCGTCCAGGTGCGGCAGGTCCACGCTGCGCCAGGAGTCCACAGTGGTCAGTCCGGGGCGCAGCGCCTCGATCTCGCGCGGATCGTCGACCCCCCAGTGCAGGGTCGCGCCGGCGTTGCGCACGGCCGGCACGAGCTTCTGCAGCTTGATCCCCCACGGGCCGTAGACGTCGAACAGCAGCTCACCGCCGGCGAACCGGTTGGTGATCCTGCTGATCAACGCATGTCCCTCCGCTTGCGTGAGGTACATCGACAGCCCTTCGAACACGGCGACGACCGGCCTGTCCGCGGGTACTTCGGCGAGCCACCAGTCCTCGGTGACCGAGGACGCCACGAGCCGGTAGTCACCTCGCGGCACGGGCAAGAGCTTGTGCCGCAACGCGACGACGTCCGGCATGTCGACGTCGACCCACCGCACGGTGTCCGGGCGTTCGATCCGGTGCACGCGGGTGTCCAGCCCACAGGCCAGGTGCAGCACCGTGCAGGCCGGGTTGTGCCGCAGGAACTCGCGCGTCCAGTCGTCGAGCACCCTGCCCCGGATGGCGACGCCGACCGCGCTGGTCGTGTTCATCCCGGTCTTGGTGAAGTCGTAGTCGATGCGGTCCACGGCGCGCTTGGCCTCGTCGTCGTGCAGCACGGACGCGGGGCGCTCGCTGTCGAGCGCCCGGCCGTACAGCGTGGCGAGCATGGTCTCCTGCGCACCTGTCAGTGCGATCTTCTCCACGCCTCTAGTTTGTCGGCACGCGGCAGGCGTCACCACTGGTGAAACCCTGGTCCCTGATGTCGAACGCGCTGTTGAACCGGGCCCGCTGGTTCTCCAGCGCGATCTGGTAGGTCAACGCGACGAGTTCCTTGCGCCCCAGCAGCTCCTCCAGCTCGGCGACCTGCTCGTCGGTGACGGCGACCGGCGTCTCGGTCATCGCGTCGGCATAGGCGAGCGCCTTGCGTTCGAGGTCCGTGAACAGCGGCGACGTGTCGTAGGAGTCGATGTGCTCGAGGCGCTCGACGTCGAGGCCACCATGCTTCATCAGCATGGCGCCGAAGTCGACGCACCACGAACAGCCGAGCTTCACCGCCGTGCGGTAGACGCACAGCTCGAACAACGGCCCGTGGATCGCCTTCTTGACCGCCAGCTCGTGCCGGCCGCTCGCCATCAGCAGCTTCGGGTGGTGCGCCATCACCGTGACGGGCTCCGGCACCGCCCCGAACTCGCGCCGCGCGAACCAGTACACGGCCTTGAGCAGCAGGCCCGTGTTCTTCTTGGTGACTCCCTTGATCCTCGTCATGCCCCATGGACGAGGCGGCCCGCCAGAACGTGACACCTTTGGGTGACTGGGGCGCGAGCCGGTCTACTCATAGGGTCCCTGCATGAGCAACGACTTCGTGCTGGACATCGATCACGAGTCGGCCGGCCTGCTGGCGGGAACGCTGCTGGCAGGCGACTCGTGTGCGGTTCCGGTGCGGCACCAGAACGTCAAACTGCTGCTGTGCGCGCTGCCCGGGGAGGACGGCATGCGGCTGTTCCTGCGCCGCAACACGCCTTAGGCGCTGTCCTGCAAGTCTGTTCGATGAGAGTCACGGTCGAGAGTCCCGGAGGCGGTGCCGCCGCAATGCCCTCATACCGGGCGTATTCGGGCTTTGCGGCGGTGCCGCCTCCGGGGCCCTCGGCCGCGACTATCGCGGACGGACTTGCAGGACAGGGCCTAGCAGTCATAAACGGCCACGTACTCCATGAGCACATCGCGCGACTTCTCGTTGTCGAGCGCGACGGCGTGCATGCGCTGGAAGATGGCCACGGCCCGTTCGACGGTCGCCGCGTCGCTGGCGAGCGTCCAGTTCGCGAGGTAGACCAGCGGCGGCTCGTGCTCGTACTGCACGAGCGCGTAGTCGAGCCCGACCGCCGCCGCCCCGCCCGCGCTGGCCGGCACGATCCGGATCGACCGCGCGTGGAACAGCAGGTGCAGGACCTGGTCCTCCATCAGCCGGTTGCCGCCGACGACGGTGCGCAGCGCGTACTCGTGGATGAAGAACACGCACTGCGGTAACACGCCGTCGCGTTGCAGCTCCGGCGTCGGCGCGAACCCCAGGGCCCTGGCCAGCGCCTTCGCGTAGCACTCGGTTCTGAGCAGGACGGGAATGGTGACGCCGCTGAAGCAGGTGATCTGGGTGGCGCCCGCTGCGGCGAGCACGACGAGTTGCTCACCTGCACCGTGCTGGGTCATGCGTGGAACGGTAAGCCCATGATCATGATCTTGCCGTGCGAAACGCCCGCTCTACAGGGCGAATGCTGCCGGAAATGATTACGGAGTGGCTACCTGCGCGAGGAAGTAGATCGCACCGGACCGCGCGTGCCGGACGGCCACGAGGAACGGCCGGTCGACCGTCACGACGATCGGGTCCACCGGGATCTCCATCGACACCGTGCGGAACGTGACGGCGGTGGCCGCCGCGCCTTCGAGGCCTTCCTCGTCCAGGCGCAGCACTGCCTCGTGCACGACGTCGTCCACGAACATCCGCTCGTCCGGCGAGAGGCCGGAGAAGTCGGCGTCGCGCGCGAACATCCGCTCGACTCCCTGCTGCCGCAACGTGTCCTTGAGGGTGAACTTCGCCCGTACGTCCACTTTGGGCATGGAAAGTTCCAGCCGGGTGAAGTCCTGCGCGGTCAGCACGGACGGGCTCAGCGGCTGCTCCAGCGACTCGTCCGGCAGCAGGACCACGGCCTCGACGCCGGAGTCGGCGGGCAGCACGATCGTCTGCCAGCCGTCGTGGCGGGCGTAGCGGAACTTCTCGGTGACCTTCATCGTCGGCACGTCCACGTCGCCGCCGGGCGCGTGGAACGGTTTCGCGGCGGTCTCGAAGGCGGAGAACGCGTTGAGCCAGCCGACCTTGAGGTACAGGGCGTTCACGATGATCGCGGCGGCGTCCGGCGGCGGCGGGTCCGTCAGCAGGTCGGTGATGAGGCCGCGGGTGGTCTCGGCGACGTCGGTGTTGACGAGCTTGCGGACCGTCGCGGGGTCGGAGAACGCGGTGCGCCGCACCGAGCCGGCGAGGGAGAAGCCGGGGTCGATCGTCAGGTCGTCGTCGGCCCACAACGTGTTCGCGACGGCCAGTTCGGGGACGTCGAGCGCGTCGGAGGCGTCGAAGTCCCCGAGCAGGCCGTCCAGTTCCGTGCGGGTCTCGCCGCGCGCTGCCTCGCGGGCCAGCGCGAGCGCACTGGCCACGGAGAAGGGCGACCAGCACGCGTTCGCGGACGGATCAGGTACGGCGACGCGGTGCAGGGTCAGGGCGAAGTCGGCCTGGTCGGTCACGGAAGCACTCCCCTAACGGCGTGGACCTGGCGGTGACCGGCGGTCCCGGTTCGTCCGCCGCGTCCTCGAACCTACGCCGATGCGCGCTGCCAGGCCACGGCCTGCGCGTCGGTGAGCAGCGCGACCTGGTCAACGACGACGCGAAGCCTTGCCGCATAAGAGGAAGCGGCCGCGAACACCGGCCGGAACGCGGGGTCGAGCAACGTCGGGCGCTCCATCAGGCGGCCGGCGAGATCGGTGATCAGGTCGCGTTGCTCCGCCTGCATGGCCAGGCGCGCCGGGTCGCTCATCACGTACCGGACGGCCATCGCCTTGAGCAGCGCCACCTCCGCCGCGACCTGCGTCGGGACCTCCAGCGAGGCGTTGTACCTCGTCAGCGCCCCGTCGCCGTGCGCAGCACGGGTCGCGGTGACGGCGGCGGAGGCGAAGCGGCCGACCAGTTCGCTGGTGAGGTTCTTCAACGCCACCTGCGCGCCGAGCGAGCCGTCGTACTCGCGGTCGGTCCAGTACGCGATCACCGGCAGCTTCAGCAGTTCCTCGGCGGTGGCCTCGAGCGTCGCGACGGACTCGTCGGAGAACGTCTTCGCGGCGAGCGACGCGATGGCGGCGCGTTCGTCGGGACGGGCCAGCGCGCCGAGGCTGATGCGGTGGGCCAGCACGCCGTCCTCGACGTCGTGGACGGAGTACGCCACGTCGTCGGACCAGTCCATGACCTGCGCCTCGATGCACCGCTCACGGTCCGGTGCACCCGCACGCATCCACTCGAACACTTCGAGGTCGTCGTCGTACACGCCGAACTTCACGGTGCCTGGCGTGCGCTTCCACGGGTACTTCGTTGACGCGTCGAGCACGGCGCGCGTGAGGTTCAGGCCGTGCGCGGTCTTCGGTTCGAGGCGCGCGAGGATGCGGAACGTCTGCGCGTTGCCCTCAAAGCCACCGCACGGGCCCGCGAGCTCGTTCAGCGCCCTCTCGCCGTTGTGCCCGAACGGCGGATGCCCGATGTCGTGCGCGAGACCGGCCGTGTCGACGATGTCGGGGTCGCAGCCCAGCTCCTCACCGATGCCGCGGCCGATCTGCGCGACCTCCAGCGAGTGCGTGAGGCGCGTGCGCGGCACACCGGTGACCTCGGAGCCCTCGCCGGGGCCGACGACCTGGGTCTTGCCGGCGAGCCTGCGCAACGCGGCGGAGTGCAGCACACGGGCCCGGTCACGGGAGAACGGCGTGCGCGTGTCGGTGCGGGCACCCGGCAGCGCTGCGCTCTTGGGCTCTTCGGGGAGCAGGCGCTCCGTGTCGTGGCCGGTGTATCCCATCAGCCGATTTTAGGGAGCTTGAGCTCGTCGAACACGCCGGCGTGCGCCTTCATCAGGCGGTAGTAGAGCAAGGCTCCGGTCTCGCGCTTGATGTAGAACCACTGCGTCTCGCGCGTCTGCACGTTCGGGCCGCTTCGGGTCGGGGACGTCCACGCGTGCAGACCGGCGTCCTCCGCCATCGTGCGGGCGCGCAGCGAGTGCCACGGGTCACTGACGATCACGGCCGTCTTCAGGTCGCGTTCCCTCGCGACCGACGCGACGGCCCGCAACGACCCGAGCGTGTCCGCGCCCTCGCCGACCTGCAGCACCCTGTCCTCCGGCACACCGCGCTTGACCAGCCACAACTTGCCGACCTGGCCCTCGGTGAAGTTGTCGCCGGGCTGGCGGCCGCCGGTCGTGGCGATGTAGCCGACCACGCCCTCCTCGTAGAGGCCGAGCGCGTGCTCCAGGCGTGCCGCGAGCACGTCGGACGGGACGCCGTTGTACTGCGCGGCGCCGAGGACGATCGCCATGTCGGCCTTCGTCCAGTCGTCCACGCGCGCGACCTGCCAGACGCGGAACGCCGTGCCGCCGCCCACGAGCATGCCGATGACCAGCGCCCCGAAAACGAGGCGCAACACGATTCGGCGAATCCTGGCGAGTGGTCTCAACGGCGTGGTTCGCACACCACGCATGCTCCCAGACCGCACGGGTGTCGCGTTGACGCCCCTGCGAGGATCATCGTCATGCCTGCTGAGCAGCCCACCATCCTCGCGACGTCCGGAGGTCTGCGCTCCGGCAGCCGGACCTTCGTCGAGTTCAACAAGTTGATCCACTTCGCTCTCGACCTGTCCGGCGTGGACGGCCGCACACCGCGCCTGTGCCACGTCGGCACCGCCGGGGGCGACCAGCGGGCGATGAACGCGAACATGGCGGAGGCGGGCCGCGTCGCGGGCGTCGACGTGTCGGTGCTGAACCTCTTCACGATGCCGCCGACCGACGACCTCGAGGACTACGTCCTGTCCCACGACGTCATCTGGGTGGGCGGTGGCTCGGTGGCGAACCTGCTCGCGGTGTGGGAGGTGCACGGGCTGGGCGCGGTCTTCCGCACGGCGTGGGAGGCCGGCGTGGTGCTCAGCGGCGTCTCGGCGGGTTCGATCTGCTGGCACACAGGGGGCGCCACGGACTCGTTCGGCCCGGACCTCCGGATCGTCACGAACGGCCTGGGCTTCCTTCCCCACGGCAACGGCGTGCACTACGACTCGGAGGAGCAGCGCCGCCCGAAGATCCACGCGGCGGTGGCCGCCGGAGTGCTGCCGAAGACGTACTGCACCGACGACGGCGCCGGCCTGCTCTACCGCGGCACCGAGCTCGTCGAGGCGGTGACGGAACGGCGGGGTTCCGGCGCATACGTGGTGGTCAGGGATGATTCTTCAGGAACCGCACAGGAGGAAGAGCTCGACACCCGGCTCCTGTGAGGCGGACCTTGGAAGTGTGCGCTGGGCCCTGATCCTCTTCCTCGTGGCGGCCGTGTTCGCCGTCCCGGAGGCGTCGCCGTGCCTGGCGCACGGGAAGCCTTCCGCTGACATTGCGCGCGGTCCTGACGTGCTGGACACCGGCGACGGATCACTGGATCCGGGGGATGCCGACCTGTCCGGTACCGGCCCGTCCTCGGCGATGTCCGACATGTCCGCCGCTGACCTGTCGGATGTCGCCGCTGCGGGCGGTGCGTCCGACGTCGGCGTCGCGGTGCTGGACCTCCAGACGGACCAGGCGGTCTCGGAGCAGGGCGACAAGCCGTTCTACTCGGCGTCGCTGTCGAAGCTGATCCTCGCCGTGGACGCGTTGCAGCAGCAGCTCTCCGACGAGGACCAGGACCTGATCCGCCGCGCGTTGAGCGCGAGTGACGACAACGCCATGGACGTGCTGTGGACGAGGTTCGACGGCATGGACGCCATCGGCCGCGTCGCCGCCGCAGCGGGCCTCACCGGCACGCACGCGCCGGACGACCCGTCGCAGTGGGGAGAGGTCGTCATCACCGCGAACGACATGGTGCGGCTCTACCACTGCATCCTCGGCTCACCGGCGCGTGACGCGGTCGTCGCGGCCCTGTCGTCCGCCCCCGCCACCGCCGCCGACGGCTTCGACCAGGCGTTCGGCCTGCTCGGCGTCACCGGCGTCTACGCCAAGCAGGGCTGGATGTACTACCTGCCGAGCGACGTCTACCTGCACAGCGCGGGCGTGCTCGACGGCCGCTACGCCGTCGCCGTGCTGACCACGAACCCGACCGGTTCCTGGACGACGGCCAGGGAGTCGATCAACGCCGTCACGTCGGCCGTGCTCGCGAAGCTGGGCGTCAACGGCTGACCCTTCTGGCCGGGCGCTCCCGCCACGGCCGGTCCCACTCGCCGGTGAACTCGCGCATCACGAGGATCGCGATCACGAGCAGCACCACCGCACCGAAGACCAGCGCCCCGAACAACACCCCCGCGACGCCCGCGCCGGAGGAGAACTCGGAGACGGCGAACCCGGAAGCGGCGAGGACGATGACGTAGTTGCCGACGTTGCGGCGCCGTGCGGAGTAGACGTCCGTCACCCGAGCCAGGCTCACCCCGAGCACGACGGGCGTGAGCGTCACCAGCAGACCGACGACCAGCAGCGCCGGCCGGTACAGCGGCGTCACGAGCGCCACCGTCATCGCGGACACCGCCAGGGCCAGCCCCACCGTGACGAGCACGGTCCCGAGCACCCTGATCCGCTGCAACGGCACCCCGGCACCGGTTTCCGGCACGAGCGGCCCGAAGGCCTCGACGACGACCTTGTGCACGGCGTAGCTCCGCCACATGACCAACGCGAGCGCACCGAGCGCCGGCACCGAGAGCCCCAGCAGGACCACGACCGCGAAGTCCCCCGGCCTGCCCACCGGCTCGGTGCTGAACGCGAACCCGTAGAACAGGTAGAAGATCGCCATCGCGGTGCCCTCCAGCACCACGAACACGTGCCGCAACCGAGCCGCCGACTCCCCGTCCGCGACCCGCGTCGCCACCACACCGCCCGCCACCGCGCACAGGCACACCAGCCCGCCGCTCACGGCCGTGGCCAGGAGCACCCTCGGGTTCCCCACCTCGGTCAGCGCCGCGAACCCCACCACCCAGGCGAGCAGCACCACCCCCGCCGCAGCCTGCCCGCGTTCCCCCGTCATGTCTTGGACACGCGGGAACGTCTCACGATGTTGCTCGCGGCGCGAAACCCGCGATCACGGGATGAACGTCTCCGGGGTGCGACCACCTCGCCGACCATGCTTGGCGGTCCCCACGACCGCACAACCGAGGGTCACGAAGAGGCCCCACCCCGATCCGCGTCAACCTCTGCGCACCCATGCCTTCAGCACGCACAACCGCGCCGTTCTGTTGCCTTTCAAACAGCAAAAGGGCCCGGCGGAGAACCACCGGGCCCGAAAACAGGCTGAACTAGCAGCCGACGAGGCGTGCCGCGAGGTACGACTCCAGCTGGTCCATCGCCACGCGCTCCTGCGACATCGTGTCGCGCTCCCGCACCGTCACGGCGAGGTCGGTGAGCGTGTCGAAGTCGACCGTCACGCAGAACGGCGTGCCGATCTCGTCCTGGCGGCGGTAGCGGCGGCCGATGGCGCCGGCGTCGTCGAAGTCGACGTTCCAGTTGCGGCGCAGGGCCGTGGCGAGGTCGCGGGCCTTGGGCGACAGGTCGGCGTTGCGCGACAACGGCAGCACCGCGACCTTGACCGGCGCGAGGCGGCGGTCGAGCTTCAGCACGACGCGCTTGTCCACGCCGCCCTTGGCGTTCGGGGCCTCGTCCTCGGAGTAGGCCTCCAGCAGGAACGCCATCATCGGGCGGCCGACGCCGGCCGCCGGTTCGATGACGAACGGCTTGAAGCGCGAGTTCGTGGCCTGGTCGAAGTACGACAGGTCGACACCCGAGTGGTTCGAGTGCGTCGTGAGGTCGAAGTCGGTGCGGTTCGCGATGCCCTCGAGCTCACCCCACTCCTGGCCGCCGAACTGGAAGCGGTACTCGACGTCGACCGTCCGCTTCGAGTAGTGCGACAGCTTTTCCTTCGGGTGCTCGTAGTGACGCAGGTTCTCCTTGGAGATGCCCAGGTCCGTGTACCAGCGGGTGCGCTCGTCGATCCAGTACTGGTGCCATTCCTCGT
Source organism: Lentzea flaviverrucosa (assembly GCF_003350445.1). Classification (NCBI taxonomy): domain Bacteria; kingdom Bacillati; phylum Actinomycetota; class Actinomycetes; order Pseudonocardiales; family Pseudonocardiaceae; genus Lentzea; species Lentzea flaviverrucosa. Next base: position 55,196 of record NZ_QQAU01000015.1, on the reverse strand, counting down.
CCGTGCCCGGCTCGACGAAGAACTCCATCTCCATCTGCTCGAACTCGCGGGTGCGGAAGATGAAGTTGCCCGGCGTGATCTCGTTGCGGAACGACTTGCCGATCTGACCGATGCCGAACGGCGGCTTCTTGCGCGACGTCGTCTGCACGTTCAGGAAGTTCGTGAAGATGCCCTGCGCGGTCTCGGGGCGCAGGTAGTGCAGGCCCTCCTCGGTCTCGATCGGACCGAGGTGCGTCTTGAGCAGGCCGTTGAACATCTTCGGCTCGGTGTAGGTGCCGCGCACGCCGCAGTTGGGGCACGGCACGTCGGAGACGTCGCCCTCGGCGACCTCCTTGCCGGTGCGCTCCGCGTACTCCTCCGACAGGGTGTCCGCGCGGAACCGCTTGTGGCACGACTCGCACTCGACGAGCGGGTCGACGAACGCCTCGACGTGACCGGAGGCGACCCACACGTCACGCGGCAGGATCACCGACGAGTCCAGGCCGACGACGTCCTCGCGGCCGCGGACCATGAAGTTCCACCACTGCCGCTTGATGTTGTCCTTGAGCTCCACGCCGAGAGGCCCGTAGTCCCATGCCGAGCGGGTACCGCCGTAGATCTCCCCGCACGGGTAGACGAACCCCCTGCGCTTGCAGAGGCTGACAACGGTCTCGATGCGATCGGCGGGCAAGGGGAACTCCATCGGGGGAATGAGAATCGGGGGCTCAAGCCTAGCCCGTCACGTCGGGCCCCGAACGGGCGACCGGAGCCTTACCCTGCAGGAATGGAAGACCGGCTGCGAGAGCTGTGGGACTTCGCCGACCTGGACGGCACCGAGGCGAGGTTCCGCGCGTTACTGGGCGACGTGGAGACCGACGACCAGCGGGCGGAGGTGCTGACCCAGCTCGCCCGCGTCGAGGGCCTGAGGGAGAACTTCGCCGCAGGTCACACCCTGGTCGACGAGGCGGAGGTGCTGGTCGCCCCCGACTCGACGGGGCGGGTGCGCGCGCTGCTCGAACGCGGCAGGCTGCACCGTTCCGCCGGCGCCCCGGAGGCGGCGCAACCGCTGTTCGTGGCGGCGTTCATCCTCGCCAAGACGCGCGGTGACCTGTCGCTCGCGGTCGACGCCGCGCACATGGCGTCGCTGGTCGACGACCCGGAGAAGTGGACCAAGCAGGGCATCGAGCTGGTCGTGGCCAACCCCGGGCTGGTGCGCTGGCTCGGCCCGCTGCACAACAACCTCGGCTGGTTCTACTTCGAGAACGGCCGCTACGACGAGGCGCTCGAGGCGTTCGAGAAGACGCCGGAGGCGTACGCGGAGAGCGGCAAGGCCAAGACGCTGCACGCGCTGGGCCGGCCCGAGGAGGCCGCCGAAGCCGCGCGCAGGGCGTTGGAGCTGCTCCCCCACGACTCGCAGGAGGAGTGGGTCCAGGAGATGGAAGCTATCGCCGCGGGTTCGCAGGGCCCGCAGCCTCGCCGAGCCGCACCGTGAACGCGTCCTCGGCGAGCACGCTCGTGTGCGTCTCGACCTCACCGCCGACGCTGGTCAGCGTCGGCTCGTACATGGCGGGTTCGTCGGTCAGCGCCTCGGACAGCAACGGGATGACGTGTTCGCGCACGGGGAACGGCGACATCGCGCGCCGGTAAGCCACCACGGACTCGAACTCGACGGTCAGCACCCAGCGGTCGTCCTCGTCGGTCGACCGCGCCAGCGTGCCCTTGTGACACCCCGGCTGAGCGGTCAGCAGCTTCAACGCCTCTTCGACGCGCACGGTGAACGTCTCGGGGTCGGACACGCGGAATCGGCACACCAGCAGCACGGTGCAAGGATGGCACGGTGACCTCCAAGCGCCCTCTCCTGCCCGGCGACGGCCCACTCGCGCGTGTGCGCCCCGTCGTTGCGTTCGTGCTCGTGCTCGGTCTGTTCGTCACCGGCGTTCTGGTGGGCGGCACCCTCGGCGCGGTGCTGCTCGGTGTGCTGATCGTGGGCGCCGCCGTGCTCCTGGCCGCCACCTGGAAGGTTCTTTCCCCAGCTCACCGCACATTGCGCGTGGTGGTCCTGCTGGTACTGCTCGTCATCACCGTAGAATTGGTTGTGAAAATCCCTACCAGGTGAGGTGCGCCGCCATGACCGTTCAACTGCACGGCGAGCACTCCCCCGAACGCGCGGCCCCCGCACCCGCGCCGCCCCGTTCCGCGGCCACCCTCGCCGAGGCCGGCGACCTGCTGCGCGCGCTGGCCGCGCCGGTCCGCATCGCCATCGTGCTGCAACTGCGCGAACACGACCGCTGCGTGCACGAACTGGTCGAGGCGCTGGGAGTCGCGCAGCCGCTGATCAGCCAGCACCTGCGCGTGCTGAAGTCGGCGGGCGTGGTGCACGGCGAGAGGCACGGCCGCGAGGTCGTGTACCGATTGGTGGACGAACATCTGGCGCACATCGTGGTGGACGCTGTGACGCACGTCGAGGAGAAGTTGTGACCGGACTGAGGTCCACCAAGCAGCGCACCGCGGTGTCGAACCTGCTCGACCAGCTCGACGACTTCCGCAGTGCCCAGGAACTGCACGAGGAACTACGCCGCCGCGGCGAGGGCATCGGCCTGACAACGGTCTACCGCACCCTGCAGTCCCTCGCGGACGCGGGCCAGGTCGACGTCCTGCGCACCGACTCGGGCGAGGCGATCTACCGCCGTTGCTCGGCGCACCACCACCATCACCTCGTGTGCCGCCACTGCGGCCGCACGGTCGAGGTGGAGGGTCCCGCCGTCGAGAAATGGGCGGACCGGGTGGCGGCCGAGAACGGCTTCTCCGAGGTCAGCCACACCGTCGAGATCTTCGGGACCTGCGCGGACTGCACGGCGAAGGGCCTCAAGTAGGAGGGTTCACCATCAGCGACAAGGACGACGAGCCGGCGTTGGACGATGACGGCGACGACCCGGCGTTAGAGGACAGCGACGACGACCCCGCTGTCCGCAACAGCGTCGGCGACGGTGATCACGGCATCGTCGTGCAGGCGGGTTGGATCGACAGTGTGCACCTGGGCTCGGCGGGCGACTCCGCGGCGGCCCTGGCAGACCCGATCATCGCCACGGTGTGGGTCCAGCCCTCGCTGACCTCGTTGTACGTGGATGACGACCCGCCCAGGAAGATGGCGAGCAGCGGCGACGTCCACGTGATCCACGTGGAGGCGCGGACGACCCGGGCGGTCACGCTGCTCGGTCTGCGTCCCGTCGTGGTGTTCCGCCGCCCTCCGCGCCGCGCCTGCGTGGAGGTGCGGATGGGCGGGATCGTCACGCCACGGCCGTTCACGGCCGACTTCGACAGCGACCGCCCCCGGCTCACGGCGCTGCGGCGGGACTTCCCGTTCAGCGTCAGCGCGACCGACGTGGAGCAGTTCCACTTCGTCCCGCACGTCAGCGCCACCGAGGTCGGCTGGCGGCTGGAACTCGACTGGCTGGTCGCGGGCAAGCCCGGCACTACGGTGATCGACGACCACGGCAAGCCGTTCGGGCTGTACCCGTCGCAGGTGCTGGCGGACGAGAGCGACCTGGACTGGGGCTGCGACATGTTCCACCTGCCCGGTTGCCCGGCCGAACGGCTGGAGGCCCTGGGAAGGCCGGTCACGAGTCCTCCGCCCGCCGAGGAGCGGCTGCAGGCGATCATCGACCACGCGGGCGACCACGAACCGGAGTCGTTCCGGGCGCAGGTGCTGGACGTTCTCGACCACCTCAACGCGTCCGGGCAGTCGGAACTCGGCGCCTCCGTCGCCCGCACCGTCCAGCGCGCCTGGGGTTCGGCGCTGGGCGGGAACCACCGCGACACCCTCGCCGTCGCGAACCGGCTCGCCGGGTACCTGCTCAAGCTCGGCGAACTCCAGCAGGCCTGCGTCCTGTTCGAGAGCACCTACCGGCGCCGCGTACGGGCTCTCGGGGCAGATGACCCGGGGACGTTGGTCTCGGCAGCGAACCTGGCCCTGTCCATGTCGCTGTTGCACGGACCCAGTGATCGCGTCCGGGAGCTCCGCGTCGACACGCTGCGCCGCAGTCGGGCGGTGCGCGGCGAAGACCACCGCGACACGCTGGTGGCGGCCGTCGACCTGGGCTACCTGCACCTGCTGGACGGCGACCCCCACGCGGCCCGCGCGGTACTCGCCGACGCGCTGCGCCGGGCCGAGTCCGCGGTAGGCCCGGACGACCCGGTCACGCGCCGGGCCGCACAGGGGCTGGCCAAAGCCGTGGCGGCGATCGAGGCCTAGGACTCGTAGGGCTCGACGGGCTCGGCCACGGGCGTGAACGACTCGACGGTGAAGCTAGGCACCCAGGAGTTCTTCTCGGAGGCCGACTTCGGCACGACCTGCCCGGTCACCTCGACCCACTGCTCGTCGGGCAGCGCGGGCACGTCCCCGGTCACCCGCACCTTCAACGGCCGGGCGTCGGCGGCACAGCACGAGATCGCGAGCCGTGCGACGAACGTGTCGCCCTCCGCGCGCAGCAGGAATCCGGTCAGCTTCACCCGGCGCCCGTCCAGCGTCCCGGACTCGTCCCACGCCGTGCGCGTGACGAACTCCGTCATGGACAGCGGGATCACGTCCCCGGACGGCAGTTCGCCCAGCAGGTTGCGGGAGCGCTGCGTCTGGTTCGTGTCGGCGGCCGAGTTCACGACGTCGCCGCCGAGGGCCGGGGGCGAGATCAGGAACACCGCCAGCACCGGCAGCAGCATCAGCCACGTCGAGCGCGACGAGTGCGAGTGCTCGTGGTCGTCCTCGGAGACGGCCTTGCCGCGGCGGATGTCCTGGACGATCGCGAACAGCGCCAGGCCGATCATGATCACGCCGGCCGCGATCAGCAGTGGCAGCAGGCTCTTCTGCACGTACCGGAGGTACAGGCCCGAGAAGCTGATCTTCAGCAGCGCGCCGCCGAGCAGGACCAGCAGGATGTTCTGGGTTTCCCGTCTCACAGCAGCACCACTCCACTCACTACGGCGCACAAGATCGCCACCACGAAGGTAGCGGGTGCGAAGCGGAAGGCGAAGGACTTGCCGAACGCACCGGCCTGCAGCGCGATCAGCTTCACGTCGACGGCCGGGCCGACGACGAGGAACACGAGCCGCGGCAACAGCGGCAGCGCGGAGAACGCCACCGCCACGAAGGCGTCCGCCTCGGAGCACAGCGCCAGGATGACGGCCAGGAAGGCCATCACGATCACGCCCAGCACGATCTGGCCGCCCAGCGTCTGCATCCACGCGGTCGGCACGAACGTCTTGAACGCCGCCGCGAACAGTCCGCCCAGCACCAGGAACCCGCCGGCGTCCACGAGGTCGTGCCGCGCGCTCTCGGCGAACACGGCCCACTTGGACCTGCCGGAGTTGTCACCGAGCTTGGCCAGCGCGCGTTCGGCGATCCACTCCATCTTGCCGAAGCGCACCCACAGCCAGCCCATGACCATCGCGGTCAGCAACGAGCCCACGAACCGCGCCACGACCATCATCGGGGCGTCGTTGAACGCCACGGCGGTCGACACCAGCACGATCGGGTTCACGGCAGGGGCGGCCAGCAGGAACGTCAGCGCCACGGCCGGTGCGACGCCCTGCTGCATGAGCCGCTTCGCCACCGGCACCGAGGCGCACTCGCAGCCCGGCAGCGCGATGCCCGCGACACCGGCCACGGGCACGGCCAGCGCGGTCTTCGACGGCAGCAGCTTGCGCAGCGCCGAGGCCGGTACGAACGCCGCGATGGCGCCCGAGATCAGCACGCCCAGCACCAGGAACGGCATGGCCTGCACGCAGATCGCCACGAACACCGTCGACGCCGTGCGCAGCTTCGGCGCGTCGAGCAGGTCGACGAGCCTGGACTGGAAGAGCAGTGCGAGAACGAGGATCCCGCACAGCACCTCCAACGACGTGATCTTCAGCCGAGGCGGGCCCGAGCGCCGCTTCGACGAGCGGATCTCGCCGGTGATCGTCATTCCGCGTCCGCGTCCAGGTCCAGCAGGCGGCGGTACTGGCGCGCCATGCCCTCACGGATCTCCTCGGGCGACGGCGGCTCGTCGAACTCCGCGTCCTCCTCCTCGAGGTCGTCGTCGTCGAAGTCGACGGGGGTGCCGTTGACGGTCTCCTCGGCGTCGGCTTCCTCTTCGAGGGCTGCCTCGCGGAGCTCCTCGATCGTCGCGGAGACGTCCTCGGCCGACAGCGCGGGCAGCATCGGCTTCACGATGGCCAGCACGCCGCCCTCGGCGTCGTCCAGCGCCACCGCCTCGGCCAGCGCGACGGCGTGGTCACGCTCGTACGGGCCGCAGATGAACGAGTCCCAGTCGTCGCCGCCCGAGGGCTCGAACGTGACGGTCCACGGGAACTCGTTGACGTCCGAGTCCTCTTCCGGCTCGTAAATGATCACGCCACCCATGGAAGGGTCCTTTCTCAAGAAAACCGGGAGAGGAGCTCGCCGCGCACCTGCGACGCGGTCGACACGACGAGCATGAGCAGCGTGCTCAGCGGCTCGGGCTTGAGGCCGTCCGCCGGGAATGCGTACCGGAGCATCACGTCCGTGCCACGTTCGGACGCGATGACACCCAACGTCCCGAACAGGCCCTGACCAGCGCGTTCGGCCACCCACACCGCCACGTCGCCGGGCAGGTCCCACGCGACGACGACCGTCAGCGAGAGAACCGTCAGTCCTTCGGCCAGTTCCATGCCCTGCACCGCGCACGGCACGTCGCCGTGGCGGAAGCTCAACGCGCCGTCGTCGTCCACGGAGACGTCGTGGAACAGCTCCAACGCCTTGCGCGCGGCCTCCAGGGCCTCACCACTCGCGTTCACGACGACACCGCCTCCTCACCTGGTTTGTCGACGGCACCGCCGAAGCGGCGGTCGCGGCCCGCGAACTTCTCGGCGGCACGCCACAGGTCGCGGCGGTCGAAATCGGGCCACAGGATGTCCTGGTAGACCATCTCGGCGTACGCGGACTGCCACAGCAGGAAGTTCGAGATGCGCTGCTCACCGGACGGCCTGATGAACAGGTCGACGTCGGGCATCTCCGGCTTGTACATGTACTTCGCGAGGGTGCGCTCGTCGACCTTGTCCGGGTTGATCTTCCCGGCGGCGACCAGGCGTGCGACCTCGCGGGCGGCGTCGCCGATCTCCGCGCGGCCGCCGTAGTTCACGCACATCACGAGGTTGAGCACGTCGTTCTCGGCCGTGCGGACCTCGGCCTCCTGCAGCTGCTTGATCACGCTGCCCCACAGCTTCGGCGAGCGGCCGGCCCAGTGGATGCGGACACCCAGCTCGTCCAGCTCGTCGGTGCGGCGCGCGATCACGTCGCGGTTGAAGTTCATCAGGAAGCGAACCTCTTCGGGGCTGCGCTTCCAGTTCTCCGTGGAGAAGGCGTAGAGCGAGAGCCACTTCACGCCCAGCTCGATGGAGCCCTTCGCGACGTCGAGCACGACCTGCTCGCCGCGCTTGTGCCCCTCCACCCGCGACAGCCCGCGCTGGTTCGCCCAACGGCCGTTGCCGTCCATCACGATCGCGATGTGCTTGGGCACCAGGTCGGCGGGGATGTCCGGGGGCGTCGCACCGGACTCGTGCGGCTCCGGCGGGCGCGGTACGCGCTTCTCACGCTCAGAGCGGCGGCGACGCAACATGGGGCTCGGCATCCTCTCGGGCGAAAACCGTTGTCGGGTAGCCGCCACATTAGCCGTCGGCCGGCTGTGCCTTTCGCTCGACCAAAGGCAACGACCTGAGCTGCCGTTCGAGGTGCCACTGCAGATGCGCCGCGACCAGGCCACTCGCGTCACGGCGCGCGATGTGCGGGATCTCGTCGACCACGGTCCACTGCCCGTGCAGCAGTGCCGAGAGCAACGTCAGCGTGTCCTGGGACGGCGACGAGGACCCTGCCGGACGGCAGGTCGGACAGCACGAGCCGCCCGCCTGGACGCTGAACGCCCGGTGCGGACCGGGATTGCCGCACTTCGCGCACTCGTTCACCGCGGGCGCCCATCCCGCGAACGCCATCGCACGCATGAGGAACGCGTCCAGCAGCAGCGACGGGTCCCGCTCACCGTTCGACAACGCCCGCAGCGCCCCCGCCACGAGCATGTAGAGCCGCAAGACCGGTTCGCCCTCTTCGGCCGTGAGCCGGTCAGCGGTCTCCAAGATGGCGCACGCGGCCGTGTAGCGCTGGTAGTCGGTGACGATGCCGACGCCGAACGCGTCGAGCGTCTGCACCTGCGTGATGATGTCGAGCGACCGGCCGGGGTGGAACTGCACGTCGACGTGGCAGAACGGCTCGAGCCGCGCGCCGAACTTCGACGACGTGCGGCGCACCCCCTTGGCCACGGCGCGGAGCTTGCCGTGCTTCTGCGTCAGGAAGGTGATGATCCGGTCGGCTTCACCGAGCTTCTGCACGCGCAGCACGATCCCGGTGTCGCCGTACAGGTGTGCCATAGTGCCGTGACCTCCGGTCTTTGCCTCGTGTTCCGACGTTCAGACGGTCGCATCGCGATGCCGGCCCCGCGCCCTCATATCGGGCATATGGGGGCGCGGGGCCGGTGCCGTGAGGTGGCCTGCTGGGCGCCGGAAGACGCGGTGAAGACCGGAGGTCACGGCACTAAAAACCCAGGCGGCGCAACTGCTTCGGGTCCCGCTGCCAATCTTTGGCGATCTTGATGTGCAGGTTCAGGTACACCCGGCTGCCCAGCAGGCGCTCGATCTGCTTGCGCGCCTCCATGCCGACCAGCTTGAGCCGCTCACCCCGATGCCCCAGGATGATCGCCTTCTGCGACGACCGCTCCACGAACACGAACGCGTGGATGTCGATCAGGTCGTTGCGGCCCTCCCGCGGCGCCATCTCCTCCACCACGACGGCGATGGAGTGCGGCAGCTCGTCGCGCACGCCCTCCAGCGCGGCCTCGCGGATCAGCTCGGCGACCAGGGTCTGCTCCGGCTCGTCGGTCAGGTCGCCGTCCGGGAACAGCTGCGGGCCCTCCGGCAACTTCTTCAGCAGCAGGTCGCTCAGCGTGTCGACCTGGAAGCCGTCCACCGCGGACACCGGGATGATCTCGGCGAACTCCATGATCTTCTGCAGCGCGAGCAACTGCTCCATCACCTGCTGCTGCGACACCAGGTCCGTCTTGGTGACGATGCCGAGCACGGGCGTGCGCTTGGCGACCTTCTCCAGCTCGGCGGCGATGAACTTGTCACCGGGGCCGACCTTCTGGTCCGCGGGCACGCAGAAGCCGACGACGTCGACCTCCGACCACGTCTCGCGCACCAGGTCGTTGAGTCGCTGGCCGAGCAGCGTGCGCGGCCGGTGCAGACCGGGGGTGTCGACCAGCACGAGCTGGCCGTCCTCGCGGTGCACGATGCCGCGGATCGTGTGACGCGTGGTCTGCGGCTTGCTGGACGTGATGGCGACCTTCGAGCCCACCAGCGCGTTCGTCAGCGTCGACTTCCCTGCGTTCGGGCGGCCGACGAAGCACGCGAACCCGGAGCGGTAACCATCCATCCGTCCATTGTCCCTCTAGCCGGTTCTGGCCGTTCGCGGGGCCTTCCGGCCACCTAGAACTGCTTGCGCAGCTCGCCTGAGAGGTTCGCGAGGAGCACCGGGCCGGACGGCGTGAGGTCGCGCACGGCCGCCAGCGACTCCCCGTCCACCCGGTTCGACTCGCTCACGACCGCCGCCGCCTCCAGCCCCTCGGCGCCACTCGACACGGCGGCCGCGACGGCCGCCTGCAGCGCGGTGAGCTTCAGCGACGGCAACGAGACCGTGGAAGCGTTGTAGGTGCGGCCGTCGAGGTCACGCACCGCCGCTCCCTCCTCGGCGCCGTTGCGCGCGCGGACGGACCGCGCGAGTGTGATGAGCTTCGCGTTCTCGGGGTCGACGTCAGTCATCTTCTTCTGTCTCCTTCTGCACGGGACGCACGAGCACGGTGGTGACGCGGATGCGGCCGCGCTCGTCCTTGCCGCCCTCGGCCCGCATGCGCAGGCCGGCGATCTCCGCCTCGGTGCCGGGCAGCGGCACGCGCCCGAGCCGTTGCGCGAGCAGGCCGCCGACGGTCTCGACCTCGTGGTCGTCGAGCTCGGTGCCGAACAACGCGTCCAGGTCGTCCACCGGCAGGCGCGCGCTGACCCGCACCGCGCCGTCCTCCAGGTGCTCGACCGGCGGGCGGTCGTCGGTGTCGGACTCGTCGGTGATCTCGCCGACGATCTCCTCGAGGATGTCCTCGATGGTCAGCAGGCCCGCGGTGCCGCCGTACTCGTCCACGACGATCGCCATGTGCCGGCGCGACACCTGCATCTCGCGCAGCAGGTCCGCGATCGGCTTCGAGTCCGGGATGAAGCTCATCGGGCGCATCAGCTCGGAGACGCACTTCGGGTCCTCGCCCTCGGCGAGCGTGGCCCGCATGAGGTCCTTGAGGTTCACCACGCCGAGCACGTCGTCGACGCTCTCACCGATCACGGGGACGCGGGTGTAGCCGGTGCGCAACGACAGCGCGAGCGCCTGCCGCAGCGACTTCGACTGCTCGATCCACACGATCTCGGTGCGCGGCACCATGATCTCGCGCGTGATCGTGTCGCCCAGCTCGAACACCGAGTGGATCATCTCGCGCTCGCCCTCGTCCACGACGCCGCGTTCCTGCGCCATGTCGACGAGCTCGCGCAGCTCGACCTCGGAGCTGAACGGGCCCTCGCGAAAGCCCTTGCCGGGCGTGATCGCGTTACCGATGAGGATGAGCAGCTTGGACAGCGGCCCGAGCACGCGCCCGAGCTGCCGGACGGTGCCCGCGGCGAGCAGGCTCACGCCGTACGGGTGCTGACGGCCGAGGGTGCGCGGCCCGACGCCGACGAGCACGTACGACACGATCAGCATGCTCAGGCACGAGTACAGGACGGCGAGCCCGTCCTGTGCCACGTAGTCGAGGAACACCGTCGTGACCAGCACCGCCGCCGACATCTCGCAGGCCAGGCGCAGCAGCAGCAACAGGTTGACGTGCCGTGGCCGGTCGTTGAGGACGTTCAGCAACTGCCCGGTGCCCCAGCGGCCCTGCCGTTGCAGGGCCTCCACCCGTGCGCGTGACACGGTGCCGAGAGCGGCATCCACGCACGCGAACAGGCCGGCGGCAAGCACGAGCAAGACGGCCAGCACGATCACACTGGCAGGGTTCGCGCTCATCGCGTCAGGCTTCTTCGTTCTTCTCGTCCAGGCCGACCGCGCCGAGGACCTTGTCGTCGGTGCTGCGCTGGTGCGCGGCCCGTTCGGCCTCGTCACGAGCGGTGCGGAAGTCGCCGAGGATGCGGTTCTGCAACGTGAACATCTCACGTTCCTCAGCGGGCTCGGCGTGGTCGTAGCCCAGCAGGTGCAGCACACCGTGCACGGTCAGCAGGTGCAGCTCGTCCAGCAGGCCGTGGCCCGCCTTCTTGGCCTGGTCCTTGGCGAACGCGGGGCACAGCACGATGTCCCCGAGCAGCGCGGGACCGAGCCCCGCGGCGTCGGGACGGCGCGCGGAGTCCAGCTCGTCCATGGGGAAGGCCATGACGTCCGTCGGACCAGGCAGGTCCATCCAGCGCTCGTGCAGGTCTGCCATCACGTCCAGCTCCACGAGCAGGACGGACAGCTCGGCCAGCGGGCTCACGCCCATGCGGTCCAGCGCGAAGCGGGCGGCGGAGACGATGGAACCCTCGTCGACTCCGACACCCGACTCGTTGGCGATCTCGATGCTCACGGCGCCTATCGTCCTCGCCGCTGGTTCCCCCGGCGTGCACCGGGTCCGTGGTGCTGCCCGTTCTGGTCGACGAGGTCCTGCTGGACCTGCCACTTGTCGTACGCGTCGACGATGTCGCCGACCAGGCGGTGACGCACCACGTCCTGGCTGGTCAGCGTCGAGAAGTGCACGTCCTCGACGCCTTCGAGGATGTCCCTGACGACCCGCAGGCCGCTGCGCTGGCCGCCCGGGAGGTCGACCTGGGTGATGTCACCCGTGACGACGACCTTGGAGCCGAAGCCGAGGCGGGTGAGGAACATCTTCATCTGCTCGGGCGTGGTGTTCTGCGCCTCGTCGAGGATGATGAACGCGTCGTTCAACGACCTTCCGCGCATGAAGGCCAGCGGTGCGACCTCGATCGTGCCCGCCTGCGTGAGACGAGGGATCGACTCCGGGTCGACCATGTCGTGCAGCGCGTCGTAGAGCGGGCGCAGGTACGGGTCGATCTTCTCGTAGAGCGTGCCCGGCAGGTAGCCCAGGCGCTCGCCGGCCTCGACGGCCGGGCGGGTGAGGATGATCCGGTTGACCTGCTTGGCCTGCAGCGCCTGCACGGCCTTGGCCATGGCGAGGTAAGTCTTGCCGGTGCCGGCGGGGCCGATGCCGAACACGATCGTGTTCTTGTCGATCGCGTCGACGTAGTGCTTCTGGTTCAGCGTCTTCGGCCTGATGGTGCGGCCTCGGCGGCTGACGATGTCGAGGCTCAGGACCTCGGCGGGCGACTCGACGTCGTTCGCGCTGAGCATCGCGACGATGCGGCGGACGGCGTTCTGGTCGATGGGCTGGCCACGGCCCGCGAGGGTGATGAGCTCGGAGAAGACGCGTTCGGCGAAGGCCACGTCGGCGGGGTCGCCGGACAAGGTGATCTCGTTCCCGCGCACGTGCACGTCGGCGTCGAGCAGTTCCTCCGCCAGCCGGAGGTTCTCGTCGCGCGACCCGAGCAGCGTGAGCACCGCACCTTCCGGCACGGCGAACCGGGACTGACCTTCCTTGTTGCTCTGCTGGTTTTCTTCGGCCACGTGGCCCCGGCCTGCTTCCTGTCGCTCGGATCTGGTGGCGTCGATGCTAGTCCGGCCGAAAATGGGTGGCTACCGCTTTGCTCACGGTGTGTGCTCGGGAGCTGTGGAGATCCGCAGGCTTGGTGTCGAGGACGTACCCGAGTGCATGAAGCTCGTGACGGACCGGGGTTGGAGCTGGACGCCCGCGCAGTGGGAGATGCTGCTGGCCCTCGGTCCGGGCTTCGGCGCCTTCGACGAGAACGGGCTGCTCGGCACGACTCTGGTCACGCCGTATGCCGAGATGCAGGCGATCAGCGGCGTGCTGGTCGGTTCGTGGGCTGAACGCAGAGGTATCGCGGGCGCGCTGATATCCAATGTATTGGATACGGGTCCGTCGGTGCTGTACGCGACGGCGATGGGTGAGCCGCTGTACGAGCGGCTCGGCTTTCACCCGGTCGGGCGTGCGCTGGCGTACCACGGCGAGATCGCCGGTGTGGCGGCCGGCGTGACGCGGCCGGCGACGTCGGGCGACCTGTCCGCGGTGGTGGAGATGGACCGGGCGGCGAGCGGGTTCACGCGAGAGGCGTTCTGGGCGCACGTGTTCGGTTCGTCATCGGTGTACACGCCCTACATAGCGGACGACGGTTTCGTCTGCACGCGGCGCATGGGTGAGACGTTGGTCATCGGTCCGTTGGTAGCGCCGAATGTGACGGCGGCATGCGAGATCATCGTTGACGTGGCCGCCGGCGCCGGGCCGTCCCGTGTGGACGTGAGCGACCCGGAGGTGGCGTCGTTCCTGTCGGGCAGGGGCTACGAGGTGCGCGGCGGCTGCGCGTTGATGGTGCACGGCGTCGATGACGTCGGCGGCGACCGTGCGCGGTACTTCGCGCCCGCGTCGCTCGCGTTGGGATGACTGGGGAACTGTGGAACTGCGACGACTGACGATGGACGACATCCCCGCGTGCGCCGACCTGGCCGAGAGCCGGTCGTGGCCGCGCGAGGAGAGCAAGTGGGAGTTCCTGCTCACGTACGGCGAAGGCTGGGGACTGTTCGACGAGCACGGTCTCGTCGGCACGACGATCGTGACGCGCTATCCGGAGCTGGCGTCGGTCAGCATGGTGCTGGTCGCCGAACGCGCCGCACGCCAGGGCCACGCGCGCCGACTGGTCTCCCACGTGCTGGACACCGGTGTCTCGACGTTGTTCGCGACGCCGATGGGCCGCCCGCTCTACGAGCGGCTGGGTTTCCACGCCGTCGGCTTCACCGACATCCACGCAGGAACCTTCACCGGACCGGCCGCCGGCGTGTCGCACCTCGCGACGGCCGCCGACCTCGACGACCTCGTCGCGCTCGACACCAAGGTCACCGGCCTCACCCGGCCGTACCTGTGGGAGTCGCTGCTCAGGATGGGCACGGTCCGGATCTCCGGCCACGGCGTCGCGGGCACGTGGCAGGTGCGCGAGGGCCGGAAGCTGATCGGCCCCGTCATCGCGGACTCCCCCGCCGACGCGTGCGCGCTCATCGCCGACTGCGCCGCCGGGGATCCCAGCGTGCGCGTCGACGTGCACGACCCCGAGATCATCGCTTTCGTGCGCGAGAACGGCCTGGAGTCGTGGGGTGAGGCCACCTGGATGGTCCGCGGCGCCGAGCACCTGCCGGGCGACCGCACCCGCTACCGCGCTCCCCTGCTGCAGGCGCTGGGCTGAAGACGACCGCCGCCCAGCAGGTGCAGGTGGGCGTGGAAGACCTCCTGTCCGCTGTCAGGGCCGGTGTTGAAGAGCAGCCGGTAGCCCGACTCGGCCACGCCCTCGGCGTCGGCGACCTCCTTCGCGGCGGCGAAGAGGTCGCCGAGCTGCTCGCCGTTCAGGTCGACGGCGTTCGGCACGTGCTCGCGCGGGATGAGCAGCACGTGCACGGGCGCCTTGGGCTGGATGTCGCGGAACGCGAGCGTCGTCTTGGTCTCGTGCACGATCGTCGCGGGAACCTCACCGGCGACGATCCGGCAGAACAAACAGGACATGCCCCACGCTAAGCGAAGAGCCGGTCCAGCTGCTCGTCGACGGCCTCGACCATGTCGGCGACCGTGAGCTCGTCGGGGCCGAGCCCGTGGTGGATGTTGAGGCCGTCGATCAGCACGATGAACCGCCGCGCGGCCTTCATCGGCACGACGCCGTCCCGCAGCTCACCTGCTTCTTGCGCCGCAACGAGAACACGCGCGATCTCGCCGTACAGCTCGCGCGTGCCGACGCGTTCCAGCTCGTGCAACGACGGCTCGACCATGGCCCGCGGCAGGAACGACAGCAGCACCGCGGCCTCGACCCGGCGGTCGTCGTCCACGGCCAGCATCGCGTGTGCGAAGGACCGCAGCACCTCCC
The DNA here is from genome assembly GCF_003350445.1 of Lentzea flaviverrucosa. Classification (NCBI taxonomy): domain Bacteria; kingdom Bacillati; phylum Actinomycetota; class Actinomycetes; order Pseudonocardiales; family Pseudonocardiaceae; genus Lentzea; species Lentzea flaviverrucosa. Next base: position 40,097 of record NZ_QQAU01000015.1, on the reverse strand, counting down.
GGTTGCCGGCCGAGGTGTCGATCTTCTCCAGCCGCGCGATGAACCGCCGGTACGCGAGCTCCATCGCGAACCCCAGCAACGCGTCCTGCGTCGGGAAGTAGTGGCGCAGCGACCCGCTCGACCAGCCGGACTCGGCGGCGACGGCACGCACGGAGGCGTGGTCTATCCCGTCCCGCTGGACGATGCGCCACACTGCCTCGGCGAGCTCGCGGCGGCGTTCCTCGTGGTCGACAACCTTCGGCACCGGCCCTTTCTAGCAGTCGCGCGCGAGCCGGACGACAGCCGCGCGGCACCTCTCCCACGACTCGGTGCCCGGCGTGATCATGTCCATGTGGCCTGCTCCCGGCACCACGACGAGCTCCGCCTGCGGCTCGGCGGCGCAGAACTCGATCGACTGCTCGACCGGGACGTCCTCGTCCTGGTCACCGTGCACGCACACCACCGGCTTGCCGATGGGGATCAGCGCGGCCGGAGAGGCCTCCGCGAACTGCTCCTCGGTGCACAGCTCCAGCGCCCGCGGCGTGATGTGCTTCGTGAAGTCCAGCACCGCCGCCTGGGCGACCGCTCCGGCCACTCGCGCGCTGTGCTTGGCCGCCCACACGGCGAGGTGGCCTCCGGCGCTGTGCCCGAGCGTCACGACGGGCCCGATGTCGACGGCGTCGATGGCGGCGAGCACGTCCTCACCGGTCTGCGGCCACCCACCGCCGCCGCTCACCCGGCGGTATTCGACGTTCCAAACGACAAATCCTTCCGCGACGAGCACGTCCGCGAGAGGTCGGCCGAGTTCGAGGCCGTAGCGCTGGTGCCAGAAACCACCGTGAATGACGACAACGGCACCCTGAGTCGCGGTCTCGGGAACGTAAAGCTCGCCGAACTGACTGGGATGGTCACCGTAAGCAATTCGCTGCACACGCAGAACTTACGTGAACGCCAAGAATTCGCCGAGAAGCGCGCCGGTTCGATAGAGGGTGACGAACCCGCAGGCCAGGGGCACGGCGCAAAGACACCTGAAAACCAAAAGGGGCGCCTCGCGGTCCGAAGCCTGGGGGTCGCTTCGCCGCGAGGCGCCGACGCCGGACCGAGGGGGGAGGTGTCCGGCGAGTCTTTTGGTCAGAAGGGTTAATCGTCTACTCCGTTTCCGGATAGACCAATCGGCCCCTCTGCGAACAAGGGTAACCCCAACCGCCTGCGGTTCGCTACAACTTGCGTCAAGCCAATCCATCCGATGTTCATCTCGAAGTGATCGGGGTCACCACCTAGTAGTACGTACCCCAATGGCACCAAGAGCAACCGCCGCAGCGGTAGATGCACGCAGAACGGTTGGGCCCAATCGGACGATCCGCGCACCCGAAGATCGCAACGCGTCGAGCTCCTCGGGGGTGATGCCACCCTCGGGACCCACGACGAGCAGCACGTCCCCGGACTCGGGCAGCTCGACGTCCGCGAGCCGTTCGGTCGCGCTCTCGTGCAACACGAGAGTGAGCGCTGACGACGACACGCGATGAGAAAGCTGGTTCGTGCTCACGGGTTCGTCGACGAACGGCACTCGCGCGCGACGGGCCTGCTTGGCCGCCTCACGGACCGTGGATCGCCAGCGCCCCAACGCTTTCGCGCCGCGCGGGCCGTCTTCCCACTTCGCCACGCACCGGGCCGCGCGCCACGGCACCACGCCGTCCACGCCGGCCTCGGTGGCGAGCTCGACCGCGAGCTCGCCGCGGTCGCCCTTCACCAGGGCCTGCGCGAGGACGACGCGCGGTGCCGGTTCGGGCTCCACCCAGCGTTCGACCACGCGCAACGCCAGGGCGTCCTTCTCCACCGCCACCACGGAGCAGCGCACCTGGGCACCGGAACCGTCCGACAGCACGAGTTCCTCGCCCGCGCGCAACCGCTTCACGGTGGCGGCGTGCCGGCCTTCCTGCCCGTCGAGCACGAACTCCTCGCCGGAGGGCAACGCCTCGACGAGGAAGACCGGCAGGGTCACCGGTGTCCGCGTGAGGAGCGCAGGCGGGAGAACAGCCCGCCGCCGCCCTTGCCGTTGTGGGACAGCGACGGCTCGCTCTCGCCGCGCATCTCGGCCAGGTCGCGCAGCAACGACGACTGCGCGGCGTCGAGCTTGGTCGGCACGACCACCTCGAGGTGCACGTGCAGGTCGCCGCGACCGTCGACGCGGCCGGTGGACCGCAGCTTCGGCATGCCGCGGCCGGTCATGACGAGCTGCGTGCCCGGCTGCGTGCCGGGGTCGATCTCCAGCTCTTCCTCGCCGTCCAGGGTCTTCAACGGCAACGTGGCACCCAGGGCGGCCGTCGTCATCGGGATCTGGACGATGCAGTGCAGGTCGGCGCCGTCGCGTTCGAAGATCTCGTGCGGGTGCTCCTCGACCTCGACGTAGAGGTCGCCGGCGGGCCCACCGCCGGGGCCGACCTCGCCCTGGCCCGCGAGGCGCACGCGCATGCCCTCGGCGACACCGGCGGGGATGTTCACCGAGATCGTGCGGCGCGACCGCGTGCGGCCGTCACCGGCGCACTGCTGGCACGGGTCGGGGATGACCTCGCCGTAGCCGCGGCACACCGGGCACGGGCGCGACGTGACGACCTGCCCGAGGAACGACCGCTGCACCGACTGGACCTCGCCACGGCCGTGACAGGTGTCGCACTGGACCGGCTTGGAGTTGTTCTGCGTGCCCGCGCCGTGGCAGCGGTCGCACAGGATCGCCGTGTCGACGGTCAGCTCACGCGTGGCGCCCGCCGCGCACTCCTCCAGCGTCATGTCGAGCCGGATGAGCGCGTCGGAGCCGGGCTGCACGCGGCTGCGCGGCCCTCGGCCACCGCCGGGCGTGGCGCCGAAGAAGGCGTCCATGATGTCGCCGAGGCCGAAGCCCTGGAACGGGTCACCGCCCCCGCGGCCACCGCCGCCCGAGTCGAGCGGGTCGCCTCCCAGGTCGACGACGCGGCGCTTCTCCGGGTTCGACAACACCTCGTAGGCGGCCGTCACCTCCTTGAAGCGGGCCTCCTCGTTGGGATTGACGTCCGGGTGCAGCTGCCTCGCGAGCTTGCGATAGGCGCGCTTGATCTCATCCTGTGTCGCGTTCTGCGAGACACCGAGGATGCCGTAGTAATCCCTGGCCACCTTGTTCGCTTTCGTGTTCATCTCAAGTGCAAGACGTTTCTGGTCAACGACCGGTCAGGATCTCACCGACGTAGTTGGCGACCGCACGGACGGCGGCCATGGTCCCGGGGTAGTCCATGCGCGTCGGTCCGACGACACCGAGGCCCCCGAGCGGGTTGTCACGACTGCCGTAGCCGATGGACACCACGGAAGTGCTGCGCATCTCAGCGGCTTCGTTCTCCTCGCCGATGCGCACCAGCACGCGACCGGGGTCGCGGGAGGCGGCGAGCAGCTTGAGCACGACGACCTGCTCCTCCAACGCCTCCAGCACCTGCCGCAGCGAGCCCGGGAAGTCGGTGATGCTGCGGGTGAGGTTCGCGGTACCGCCGAGCACCAGCCGTTCCTCGGGGTGCTCCACCAGTGTCTCGATGAGCACAGTAGCGACCCGCAGCATCGGATCGCGCAGGTTCGGCGGAACCTCGTCGGGCAGCTCGGCGACCTTGGCACTCGCCTCGGCCAGCCGCTGCCCCGCCATCGCCTGGTTCAGCACACCGCGCAGCTGGGCCGTGTGCTCCTCGCTGATCACGTCCCCGAGCTCGACGATCCGCTGGTCGACGCGGCCGGTGTCGGTGATGAGCACCAGCATCAGCCGCGACGGCGTGATCGGCAGCACCTCCAGGTGGCGCACGGCCGCACGCGACAGCGTCGGCACCTGGATCACCGCCACCTGCCGTGTCAGCTGTGCGAGCAACCGCACGCTGCGGCGCATCACGTCGTCGAGGTCGATCGCACCGTCGAGGAAGCTGCGGATGGCCCGCTTCTCGGCCTGCGACAGAGGCTTGATCTCACTCAGCTTGTCGACGAAGAGCCGGTAGCCCTTGTCCGTCGGCACGCGTCCCGCGCTGGTGTGCGGCTGGGCGATGTAGCCCTCGTCCTCCAGCGCGGCCATGTCGTTGCGCACGGTCGCGCTCGACACACCCAGGTTGTGCCTGTCGACCAGGGCCTTCGAGCCGACGGGCTCCTGGTTGGACACGTAGTCGGCGACGATGGCGCGAAGCACCTCGAACCGACGCTCATCGGCGTTCACCGCTGTTCACCTCCGTGTCCACTGCTCCCGAGTTTACCCAGCCGGATTCGTGCCCGGTGTCCGCGCCGAAGCCGCTGGGGCCGTTCGGGTGATAAGGAGCCGAAAGAACCCACGGACGATCTCCCCCGAATAGCGTTCGCGAGTGGTCACCGCGAACGAAACGACGCTTCAGCATCTGCTGGAAGGCTCGAAGCAGTACCGGGTTCCGCTCTACCAGCGCACCTACTCCTGGGAGAAAAAGCAGCTCTCGCAGCTCTGGGACGACATCGTCGGGCTGGCCGAGGACCGCGTCGCCCAGGAGTCGGCCACCCACTTCATCGGCTCGGTCGTCCTCGCGCCGAGTCCCGGCAACGGTCCGACTGGCGTGCCGCAATTCCTGGTTGTCGACGGCCAGCAACGGCTCACCACACTCACGTTGTTGTTGTGCGCCATCCGTGACCACCGCGCCACCCACGAGGATCCGATCCACCGTGGCCGGATGAACGACCTCTACCTGACGAACCCGTACAAGCCCGAGGCGCAGCGACTCAAGGTCCTGCCGACGCAGACCGACCGCGAGGCTTACCAGGCGTGCGTGGACTCGACCCCTCACGCCGGCGGACGTGACAGCGTAGGCGCCGCCTACCGGTTCTTCGCGACCAAGCTCGTCGAGCTGGACGACCCCGACGACCCGTTCGACATCGAGCGACTCGAAGACGCCGTTATCAGCGGCCTGGCGCTGGTGTCGATCACCACCCACCCCGGCGACAACGCACACCGCATCTTCGAGTCGCTGAACAACACCGGCGCCGCGCTCACTCAAGCCGACCTGCTGCGCAACTACCTGTTCATGCGGCTGCCGACCCGCGGCGAGCAGGTCTACCGGTCGCTCTGGCTCTCGTTGCAGAACCAGCTGGAGACACCCAAGAACCTCGAACTGCTCTTCTGGCTCGACCTCGTCCAGCGCGACGCGCGGATCAAGCAGACCGACACCTACGCGGGTCAGCAGGCTCGCCTCGACCGTCTCGACGGCGAGGAGGCCATCGAGGCCGAGGTGGCCAGGCTGTGCACCCTCGGAGCACTGCTCCACACGATCCTGCATCCGGAGACCGAGTCCGACGCGGGTGTGCGCACCAGGCTTCAGCGGCTGAAGGAATGGGGCACCACAACGGTTTATCCGTTGTTGCTGCACCTGCTCGATCGACGCAAGCACGGCACCGCGTCTTCGGACGAGATCGCCTCGGCGATGCTGTACGTCGAGAGCTTCTTCGTCCGGCGCCAGGTCACGGGCCGTGCGACCGCCGGGATCAACCGGATCTTGCTTCAGCTCGTGGCCGAGATGGACCGCGCACAAACCGTCGATCAGGCAGTGCACACCTACCTGTCGACAGGCCGGAAGCACTACGCCGACGACAACGAGATCCGTGCTCTCATCCGCACGGCTCCGTACTACCTGAACGGCAGGGCGAACCAGCGAACGTCGATCCTGCGCTGGCTGGAAACGGAGCACGGCAGCAAGGAACCCGTCGACCTCACCTCGCTGACGATCGAACACGTCCTGCCGCAGACCTCGACCGATGAATGGGAACAGTCCGTCAGCCCGGACCTGGAGCCCGGCGAGAACTACGAGCAGGTGCACAACGCTCTGGTGCACACGCTCGGCAACCTGACGCTGACCGGCTACAACTCGGAGCTGAGCAACAGCGCGTTCGACGCGAAGAGGACACGGCTCGCCAAGAGCGGCCTCGTGATGAACCAGCACATCGCCGAGCAGGCGGAGTGGAGCCGCCCGCAGATCCTCGCCCGTGCCGACGCGCTGGCCGAACGGATCATCGCCGCGTGGCCGGGCCCGCTGGCGGGCACGGCACCGGGCGCGAACGTACAATGGAACCTGATGAACACGGCGCTGGCGGCGTTGCCCGCGGGGTCGTGGACGACCGCAGGCGATCTCGCGGTGATCATCGGCACCACCACGCCGGCGGTCATCGCCCGGCTCGGCACCGTCCAGACGCCCAACGCACACCGCGTCCTGCAGGCAGGCGGTCTGCCGGACGGCGTTTCCTTCGACGCGCTGCGGGCAGAGGGACTGGAGTTCGACGAACACGGCCACGCCTCTCCCGACCAGCGCATCTCATTCGAGGAACTCGCTGAGGCGAGCGGCCTGGACCCGGCGTGGGCCGACGAACCGGCGCAACGATTCTCCGAACAACTGCACGACAAACACGGCAACGACGTCGCATCGGCGGTCTTGGACGTGCTGGAGTTCTGGGATGAAATCGGTGGCGACTTCGGGTACGGCTCTGGCCGCAGCGAGACGTCGTGCTTCCTCTTCGCACGGGACAAGGACGAGCAGGGCGGCAACATCTGGCCGTTCGCGATCTATCCGAGCGGCAGGGTCGAGGTGGTGTTCCAGCACATGCTGGGCCGGCCGCCGTTCGACCAGGTCGTGCTGCGCGAGGAACTCCGGCACCGGCTGAACGCGGCACCTGGCGTCGATCTCCCCGCAGCGAAGATCGAGAAGCGGCCGAGTTTCCCGGTCAAGGCACTACTCGACCCCAAGACGCGTGCCATCGTGCGGGAGACCTTGCAGTGGTTCTACGAGCAGGCTCGCTCGACCGTTTTTGTCGGTGCCGCTCGCTAGGGTCCAAACGTGGACAACGTGGTGTGGCTGCGGCCACCCGGCAAACCATGCCTGGTGCTCAGCGCCGACGAGTGGTGGAAGGGCTCGGTCGTCTGGGAGGAGACCCGCAGGGAGGACGGGCTCTGGTGGGGCACCGTGACGTACGACAAAGAAGACCAGAAGATCACCGAGGTGCGCAGTCAGCACGACCTGCGCGCCCGCTGATCAGGGCAGCAGCCGCCTGACCACGGCGTCGGCGAGCAGTCGTCCGCGGTCGGTCAGCACGCAGCGGTCGTCGTACGGCTCCAGCAGCCCGTCGGCGATCGCCTGCTTGGCCTCCTCGCGGCCGGCCTCGTCCAGCACGTCCATCGGCAGGCCTTCGGCGAGGCGCAGTTCCAGCAGCACCCGTTCGACGCGCTGGTCCTCGGCCGACAACGTCTCGCGGCCGGCGGCGGGTGACTTGCCCTCGGCCAGCAGAGACGAGTAGCGGGCCGGGTGCTTCACGTTCCAGAAGCGCACGCCGCCGACGTGGCTGTGCGCGCCGGGGCCGAATCCCCACCAGTCGGCGCCCTTCCAGTACAGGACGTTGTGCCGGCACTGGGCTTCCACGGACGTCGCCCAGTTCGACACCTCGTACCAGGAGAACCCGGCGCCGCTCAGCGCCGAGTCGACCATCTCGTACGACGACGCCAGCACGTCGTCGTCGGGCATGGGCAGGTCGCCGCGGCGGATGCGGCGGGCCAGGCCGGTGCCGTCCTCCACGATCAACGCGTAGGCGGACACGTGGTCGACGCCCGCGGCCAGCACGGCGTCGAGAGACGCGGCCAGATCCGCGGGCCGCTCCCCCGGTGTGCCATAGATCAGGTCGAGGTTCACGTGCTCGAACCCGGCCGCGCGGGCCTCCAGCGCGGCCTCACCCGGCCGGCCCGGTGTGTGCTTGCGGTCCAGCACGGCGAGAACGTGCCGGGCCGCGGACTGCATGCCCAGCGACACGCGCGTGTAGCCCGCCGAGCGAATGCCGGAGAAGAACTCCACGGACGTCGACTCGGGGTTCGACTCCGTCGTCACCTCGGCGCCGGGGGCCAGGCCGAACGACTGCCGCACCGCGTCCAGCACCTCGCCGAGACCTGAGGCGCCCAACAAGGAAGGCGTACCGCCGCCGACGAACACGGTTTCGGCCGGCGGAGCGGTCCCCAGAACAGAGGCGGCCAGGTCCAGCTCGCGACGCAGGCCCTCCAGCCACGACTCCGGTGACGCGGAGGAACCCAGCTCACCGGGCGTGTAGGTGTTGAAGTCGCAGTAGCCGCAACGGGTCGCGCAGAACGGCACGTGCACGTAGATGCCGAAGGGGCGCGTGCCGACACCGGCGAGAGCGGAAGGGGGGAGCGAACCGTCGGCGGGCGCGGGCTCGCCATCGGGCAAAGCGGAGGGCATGACTCCCAGTGTCCCCTACACGGCCCGAATGGCGGTGTTCGACCAGGGAAAGTATCTGTCGGTGACAGAAATACTACGGAGTGAAACCAGCCTAGGATGTCAACTCCCCCTCGTCAATCCCAGCATTCGGTTGGCGGTGGACCACGCACTGGACGGCATGCACACTGAGGTCATGCATTCGACTGGAGTCCGCCTCGTGGCCCGCCGCCACGTCGACTTCCGTCGTGTCTCCAGCGCGATGTGCCGTCGTTCGGCATGACCGCGCGCTGATTTGTTCCCGTCAGCGCTCGGCGCGCTGACGAGGCCCCCACCACAAGCACCTCCGGGCTCGCACGCGCACTGAGCGCCTCGAAACCCCGGAGGATGGCGATGGCCACGCCGCAGACGTCACCGCGTGCCAAGCAGCGTCGCGGCGAGGGGCAGTGGGCACTCGGATACCGAGAGCCGCTGAACCCCAACGAGCGGAGCAAGAAGGACGACAACCCGCTCAACGTCCGCGCCCGCATCGAGAACATCTACGCCCACGGCGGTTTCGACTCGATCGATCCGGCCGACCTGCGGGGACGGTTCCGCTGGTACGGCCTGTACACGCAGCGCAAGCCCGGCATCGACGGCGGCCGCACGGCCACGCTGGAGCCGGAGGAGCTGGACGACGAGTTCTTCATGATGCGCGTCCGCAGTGACGGCGGTGCGCTCACCACGCAGCAGCTGAGGGTCCTCGGCGAGATCTCGCAGACCTATGCGCGCGACACCGCGGACATCACCGACCGGCAGAACATCCAGTACCACTGGATCCGGGTCGAGGACGTTCCCACGATCTGGCAGAAGCTCGAAGCCGTGAACCTGACGACGATGGAGGCGTGTGGCGACAGCCCGCGCGTCATCCTCGGCTCGCCGGTCGCGGGCATCTCCGTGGACGAGGTCATCGACGGGCAGCCGGCGATCGACACGATCCTCGAGCGCTACATCGGCGACCCGCGCTTCTCCAACCTGCCGCGCAAGTTCAAGACGGCCATCTCCGGTCTGCAGGACGTCGCGCACGAGATCCACGACATCGCGTTCGTCGGCGTGAACCACCCCGAGCACGGACCCGGCTTCGACCTCTGGGTCGGCGGCGGCCTGTCCACGAACCCCATGCTGGGCAAGCGGTTGGGCGCCTGGGTGCCGCTCGACGAGGTGCCGGACGTGTGGGAAGCCGTCATCAGCGTCTTCCGCGACTACGGCTACCGCCGCCTGCGCCACCGCGCGCGCATCAAGTTCCTCGTCGCCGACTGGGGCCCGGAGAAGTTCCGCCAGGTCGTCGAGGACGAGTACCTCAAGCGCAAGATGATCGACGGCCCGGCGCCGGAGACCCTGGACCAGCAGCTCGACCACATCGGCGTGCACAAGCAGAAGGACGGCCTGTTCTACGTCGGCGCCGCGCCCGTCGCGGGCCGGGTCTCGGGCTCGATCCTCGTCGAGGTCGCGAAGTTCGCCGAACGGGCGGGCTCCGGCCGCGTCCGCTTCACGCCGCAGCAGAAGATCATCGTGCTGGACGTGCCCGAGGCCGAGATCCCGGCGCTCAAGAGCGACCTCGCCAAGCTGGGCCTGCAGGTCGACCCGTCGCCGTGGCGCCGCGGCATCATGGCCTGCACCGGCATCGAGTTCTGCAAGCTCGCGATCGTCGAGACCAAGGCGCGTGCCCTCGACCTCGTCACGCAGCTCGAAGCCAACCTCAAGGACATCGTCGACGGTGTCACGGCGCCGATCACCGTGCACATCAACGGCTGCCCCAACTCCTGCGCCCGCATCCAGACCGCGGACATCGGCCTCAAGGGCCAGATCGTCACGGACGAGGCGGGCAACCAGGTCGAGGGCTTCCAGGTGCACCTCGGCGGCGGTCTCGGCCTCGACGCCGGGTTCGGCCGGAAGTTGCGCGGCCACAAGGTGACCGCGGCCGAACTGCCCGAGTACGTCGAGCGGGTCGTGCGGAACTTCGTCGCCCAGCGCGAGACCGACGAGCGGTTCGCGCAGTGGGTCGGCCGGGCGGAAGAGAGCTCGCTGCGATGAGCGAACGCGCGACGCCGTTCTACTGCCCCTACTGCGGTGACGAGGACCTCCGGCCGCAGGAGGAACCCAGCTACGCGTGGCTGTGCACCGGGTGCCGCCGCGTCTTCAAGGTCTCGTTCGTCGGGCTCAACCTGCCGCAGGAGGTGAAGAAGTGAGCGATCTCAAGGAAGACCTCAAGATCGTCGCCGAGGCCGCGGAACTGGAGCTGAAGAACGCTAACGCCGAAGAGTCGCTGGAGTGGGTCGCGCGGACGTTCGGCGACAACTACATCGTCGCCTCCAACATGCAGGACGCCGTGCTGATCGACCTCGCCGCCAAGGTGAAGCCGAACTTCGACGTGCTGTTCCTGGAGACGGGCTACCACTTCCCGGAGACCATCGGCGTGCGTGACGCCGTCGGTGTCGTCTACCCGGAGGTGCGCGTCGTCAACGCCGCCGCCGAGCAGTCCGTCGCGGACCAGGAGGCGGAGTTCGGCCTGCTGTACCAGTCGGATCCGGCGAAGTGCTGCAACCTGCGCAAGGTGATCCCGCTGCGCCGCGAGCTCGCGAAGTACGACGCGTGGGTCACCGGCGTGCGCCGGGTGGACGCCCCGACCAGGGCGAACACGCCGATCGTGCAGTGGGACGAGCGCAACGGCCTGGTGAAGATCAACCCGATCGCGCCGTGGAGCGACGACGAGTTCAACGCCTACATCCGCGAGAAGGGCGTCCTCGAGAACCTGTTGGTGCAGGAGGGTTATCCCTCCATCGGCTGCCTGCCGTGCACCGCCAAGCCGTTGCCGGGACAGGACGCGCGCAGCGGCCGGTGGGCCGGCCAGTCGAAGACGGAATGTGGGTTGCACGGATGAACTCCAAGAACGGGGCCAGCACAGTTCTGGACACCCTGGGACGCCTCGAATCCGAGGCGATCCACATCTTCCGCGAGGTCGCGGGTGAGTTCGACCGGCCGGTGATCCTCTTCTCCGGCGGCAAGGACTCGACGCTGCTGCTGCACCTCGCGATCAAGGCGTTCTACCCGGCGCCGGTGCCGTTCCCGTTGCTGCACGTCGACACCGGGCACAACTTCGACGAGGTCATCGAGTTCCGCGACCGCGTCGTCGCGCAGCACGGCCTGCGCCTGGAGGTCGCGAAGGTCCAGGACTGGATCGACGACGGCCGCCTGGAGGAGCGCCCGGACGGCACGCGCAACCCGCTGCAGACCGTGCCGCTGCTGGACTCCATCACGCAGCACAAGTTCGACGCGGTCTTCGGCGGCGGACGCCGGGATGAGGAACGGGCGCGCGCCAAGGAGCGGATCTTCAGCCTGCGCACGGCGTTCGGCCAGTGGGACCCGAAGCGCCAGCGCCCGGAGCTGTGGAACCTCTACAACGGCCGGCACCGCGCCGGTGAGCACGTCCGCGTGTTCCCGCTGTCGAACTGGACCGAGCTCGACGTCTGGAACTACATCGAGCGCGAGGGCATCGAGCTCCCGGACATCTACTACTCGCACCAGCGCGACGTGTTCCTGCGCGACGGCATGTGGCTCGCCGAAGGCCCGTGGGGCACGGTGCGCGACGGCGAGACGTTGCTGCGCAAGACGGTTCGTTACCGCACGGTCGGCGACGGCTCCTGCACGGGTGCCGTCGAGTCCGACGCCGCCGACATCCACGCGGTGATCGCCGAGGTTGCCGCGTCACGACTGACCGAGCGCGGCGCCACGCGGGCCGACGACCGGCTGTCCGAGGCCGCCATGGAAGACCGCAAGCGGGAGGGTTACTTCTAAATGAGCGACCTGTTGAGGCTGGCCACGGCGGGCAGCGTGGACGACGGAAAGTCCACGCTGGTCGGCAGGCTGTTGTACGACACCAAGTCCGTGCTCGCCGACACGCTCGACGCCGTGCACCGCGCCAGCGCCGACCGCGGTCTCGCGACCCCGGACCTGTCGCTGCTGGTCGACGGCCTGCGCTCGGAACGCGAGCAGGGCATCACGATCGACGTGGCCTACCGCTACTTCGCGACGCCCAAGCGGTCGTTCGTGCTCGCGGACACCCCCGGTCACGTCCAGTACACCCGCAACACCGTCACCGGCGCCTCCACCGCGCAGCTCGCGGTCCTGCTCGTCGACGCGCGCAAGGGCGTCATCGAGCAGACCCGGCGCCACGCGGCGGTTCTCGCGCTGCTGGGCGTGCCGCGGCTCGTCCTGGCGGTCAACAAGATCGACCTCGTGGACTACGACGAGGTGACGTTCTCGCGCATCGCCAAGGAGTTCACGGCGCACGCCACGGCCCTGGGCTACACCGAGGACGCGGTCGTCCAGATCCCGGTGTCCGCGCTGGCGGGCGACAACGTCGTGGACAAGTCCGCGAACACGCCCTGGTACTCCGGCCCGACCCTGCTGGAGCACTTGGAGACCGTGCCGGTCGAGCCCGACCCGCACGACGCCCCGTTCCGCTTCCCGGTGCAGTACGTGATCCGCCCGCGCACGGCCGAGCACCTCGACTACCGGGGCTACGCCGGTCTGATCGCGGCCGGCACGGTCAAGCCGGGTGACGAGATCGTCGTGCTGCCGTCGGGCCGTCGCTCGACGGTCACGAAGATCGACACGGCGGACGGCGAACTGACCGAGGCGGCGGCCGGCCAGTCCGTGACGCTGCTGCTGGCCGACGACATCGACATCTCGCGCGGCGACCTGATCTCGGTGGCGGGCAACGAGCCCACGGTCACCGACGAGCTGGACGCCACGCTCTGCTGGCTCGCGGAGAAGCCGCTGCGACCCGGCGCCCGGGTCCTCGTCAAGCACGGCACGCGCACCGTGCAGGCGATGGTCACCGACCTGCGCGACCGCTTCGACGAGCAGAACCTGTCCAGTGTGGACAGCCCCAGCTCGCTGGAGCTCAACGAGATCGGCCGGGTGGCTCTGCGACTCGCGGAGCCCGTTCCGCTGGACGACTACAGCTTCAGTCGGCGCACCGGGTCCTTCCTGGTGATCGACGCGAGCGACGGTTCCACGCTCGCCGCCGGACTGGTCGGGGCTCCGCTGCCGCTGCTTGAGGACGGCGTGGAGAGCTGTACCGGGGGCAGCGCCGCTGCCCCCGACACTCACGCCCTCGTCTCCCCTGGTCCCTGAAAGGCCCATTTCCCGTGAACCTCAAGCCCGCCATCGCCGTCGCACTGATCGCACTGACAGCCCTGTCCGGTTGCAGCCGCGCCGGTTCCTCCGACACCCCCGCCGCCGAGTCCAAGGGTGCCGCCGCCGAGGTCCGCCTCGGGTACTTCCCGAACGTCACCCACGCCGCCGCGCTGATCGGCGTCGAGCAGGGCCTGTTCGCGAAGGAGCTCGGCGGCACCAAGCTGACGACGCAGACGTTCAACGCGGGTCCCGACGAGGTGAACGCCCTGCTGGGCGAGTCGCTCGACATCGCGTACATCGGCTCCGGCCCGGCGATCAACGCCTACGCGAAGTCCAAGGGCGAGGCCGTGAAGCTCGTCGCGGGTGCCACCTCGGGTGGTGCGCAGCTCGTGGTGAAGCCCGAGATCAACTCGATCGAGGACCTCAAGGGCAAGGTCGTCGCCACGCCGCAGCTCGCGAACACGCAGGACGTGTCGCTGAAGAAGTACCTGGCGGAGAAGAACCTGACGGGCCAGGTCACCGTGCAGAACGTGGAGAACGCGGCGACGCTCGACCTGTTCAAGAAGGGCGACGTCCAGGCCGCGTGGGCTCCGCAGCCGTGGTCGGCGCGCATCGTCGCCGAGGCGGGCGCGAAGGTGCTGCTGGACGAGAAGACGCTGTGGGACGGCGGGGCGTTCCCGACCACCGTGGTCATCGTGCGGACGAAGTTCCTGCAGGAGCACCCGGAGACGGTCGAGGCCGTGCTGAAGGGTCACGTCGCCGCGATCGACTGGGCGAAGGCGAACTCCGACGAGGCCAAGAAGTCCGTGAACGCCGCGCTGGAGAAGCTCACGTCCAAGAAGCTCGGCGACAAGGTCCTCGACGCCGCGTGGGACAACATCGAGCTCACGACCGACGCGCAGGCGAAGCACTTCCCGCAGCTCGCGAAGGACGCCGTGACGGCGGGCGTGGCCAAGGAGGCCGCGAACGTCGCCGGGTACGCCGACTTCACGTTGCTGAACAAGGTTCTCCAGGCACAGGGCAAGCCGCAGGTGCAAGCAGCCGGACTGGACCAGAAGTAAGTCTTCGACGCCGAGGGAAGGCACACGACCATGACCGCCACGCTCGAGACCACTGTTCCGTCCACTGTGGATACTGCCGTTGAACTGTCCGGAGTCCGGAAGGTGTTCGGCCACGGCAGCTCGGCCGTGGTAGCGCTCGACGGGGTCGACCTGCGGGTCAAGCCCGGCGAGTTCGTGTGTCTTCTCGGCGCGTCCGGCTGCGGCAAGAGCACACTGCTCAACATCGTCGCGGGCCTCGACGCCGCGACGTCCGGTGAGCTGCAGCTCAACACCTCACGACCGGCCGTGATGTTCCAGGAGCCCGCTCTGATGCCGTGGCTCACCGCCACCCGCAACGTCGAGCTGGCGCTGCGCTTCGCCGGTGTCGGCCGCCTGGCGCGCAAGCGCCGCGCGCTGGAGCTGCTGGAACTGGTGCGGCTGGGCGACGTCGCGGACAAGCGCCCGCACGAGCTCTCCGGCGGCATGCGTCAGCGCGTGGCCCTGGCCCGCGCGCTGGCGTCCACCACCGTCTCCCCGGACGGCGCTCCCGCCCTGCTGCTGATGGACGAGCCGTTCGCGGCCCTCGACGCCATCACGCGGGACGTGCTGCAGAGCGAACTGCTGCGCGTCTGGGAGACCACGAACACCGCGGTCATCTTCGTGACGCACGACGTGCGCGAGGCCGTCCGCCTCGGTCAGCGCGTCGTGCTGCTGTCCTCGCGTCCCGGCCGCGTCGTGCGCGAGTGGGACGTCACGGACTCCGAGACCGACACCGCCGAGGTCCTCGACGAGATCAACACCCATCTGCGAGAGGTCATCAGTGGCCACGCCTCCTGACACGCTCGACAAGGTCGGCGCCGGCCTCGACGCGCTCGACGTGCCGGTAGAGGCACATCGAGCGCCGGTCTGGCGCCGGTTCCTGAAGACGGGCGTGCCACCCATCATCGCCTTCGCCCTGCTCCTGGGCGTGTGGCAGGCGTTGTGGGCTTCGGCCCTGCTGCCCGAGTTCCAGCTCCCCGCCCCGGTCGACGTGTGGGACGAGCTCGTCCGCTCGATCTCCACCGGCGAGGCGTTCGGCATCCTGTGGACCTCGCTGCACCGCGCGGTGCTCGGGTTCCTCGCGGCGGTCGTGATCGCGACACCGCTGGGTCTGCTGATCGCCAAGGTCCGGGTGGTGCGCGCGGCGATCGGGTCGCTGCTGACCGGCCTGCAGTCACTTCCCTCCGTGGCCTGGGTCCCGGCGGCGATCCTGTGGTTCGGCGTGACGCCGTCCACGATCTACTTCGTGGTGCTGATGGGATCGGTGCCGTCGATCGCGAACGGCCTGGTGGCGGGCATCGACCAGATCCCGCCGCTCCTCCCGCGCGTCGGACGGGCGTTGGGCGCCGGTCGCCTGGCCTCCGCGCGCCACATCCTGCTTCCTGCCGCCCTGCCCGGCTACCTGGCCGGCCTGAAGCAGGGCTGGGCGTTCTCGTGGCGGTCGCTGATGGCCGCGGAGATCATCGCGACGTCGCCCCAACTCGGCGTCGGCCTCGGGCAGTACCTGCACAACGGCTCGTCGCTGAACGACATCAACATGGTGATCGCCGCGATCTTCCTGATCCTGCTGGTGGGCATCGGGATCGAACTGCTGCTGTTCCGGCCTCTGGAACGCGCTGTGCTGCGGTCCCGCGGACTGACGGGGGCGCTGTGATTCCCCTGGTCGCCGTCGCCCACGGCAGCCGCGATCCCCGTTCCGCCGCGTCGATTCACGCGCTGCTGGACGTGGTGCGCTCTCTGCGGCCCGAACTGGACGTCCGCGGGTGCTTCCTGGACCTGTGCGCGCCGCGGTTGGACGACGTGCTGCTCGGACCCGCCGTGGTCGTACCTTTGCTGCTGGGCAAGGCTTATCACGCCCGCGTCGACGTTCCCGCCGCCGTGGCCGAGACCCGCGTACCCGCTGTGGTGACGGACGTGCTCGGACCGGATCCGCGGCTGGAGTCGGCGGCTCTGCGCCGGCTGTCCGAGGCCGGGGTCTCGTTCGGGGACCGGTCTTTGGGTGTGGTGCTGGCCGGCGCCGGGTCGTCGCACGCTCCGGCGAACGAGGCCGTGGCCCGCGTGGCCCGGCGGTGGGCCCGGGAGTCCGGGTGGGCCGGGGTGGAGGCGGCGTTCGCGTCGATCGCGTCGCCCACCGTGCCTGAGGCTGTCGAGCGGTTGAAGGCTCGCGGCGCTTCTCGGATCGCTGTCGCGTCGTGGTTCCTGGCGCCGGGGTTGTTGCCGGACAAGGTGGCGAGGCTCGCGGGCGACGCCGTCGTGGCGCGGCCGTTGGGTGACGACGTGGAGGTCGCGCAGCTCGTGCTGGACCGGTACGACTTCGCCCTGGCTCGTCAGACGGTCGCCGCTTAGCTTGCGCCGCAAGCAAGTCCTTGATTTACGCGCAAGCACCCGAACGGGATTTGTCGGTGTCACCTGCGATCCTGTTTGGAGCATATGTTCGTCGACGAGTCGGAGCGGAGCGGCTACCTGATGGCAGCCGTCCTGATCGCTCCGAATGCTCTGCACTCCACGCGCTCGATGATGCGTGGCCTTCTGCTCCCCGGCTGTCGGCGTGTGCACTTCAAGACCGAGATACCCGCCCGGCGCAAGCTGGTCGCCGACAAGCTTGCGTGTTGCGACCTCGTGGTCAACATCTATGTTGCGCGCGGCAAGAGTGAGAAAGTTCGGTCGAAGCTCCTACCGCTGCTGGTCGACGACGCCATCGGTGTCGGCGTCACCCGCCTGGTGCTCGATTCACGCGACCCCGTGGCCAACGGGCGCGACCGGCTGGTGATCGGCACCAGGACCAAGGCCCACGATGCCGGGCTGGTGTACGAGCACATCCAGTCATCCTCCGAGCCCGCGCTGTGGATCAGCGATGCACTCGCCTGGTGCCACGGCGCTGGCAGCGACTGGAAGCGGCGGATCGCGCCCATCACAGGGACCGTCGTCGACCTGGGCCAGCTCTAGAAAGCGCGAAGCCCAGGCAGCGACCGTCCGGACGCGCACGTGGGCTCACTTCCTCCACCTAGCGGCGAAGGCTATGCGCACAGCCTAGCACATTTGAGCCCAACCGCTGCCGCACACCACTTCCGGCCGCCGCCACAAGATCGAATCCACAGCGCCGTTCGGGCGATGTGAAGTGTGAACTGTTGACGTGAAACCTACTCATGAGTAGTCAGGTGATTACGCCGCGTGCTGGAAGTGTCCCTCGTCCACTCATCGGGGAGAGGCCATGAAGCTAGCCGGAATCGCAGCAGCCGCACTGGTACCGATGCTGATGTTCGCCGTGAACGCGTCAGCAGCAGCTCCGCAGACCATCACCTACAAGCTCCGGGCGAGTGCCGCCGGGCAGTCGTCGGACTTCACGCTCGACCAGGGCGTCGACGCGGCGGCGCCCGCGACCGTCGCACCCGGCGGCACCCTCCAGGTCACGATCGACCCCGCGCCCAACAAGATCCCGACCGAGGCCGGCGGCCGGCAGGTGCGGGAGATCAAGGGCCTCGCGCTGAAGTTGCCGGTGCCCGCCAACTCGACGTTCCGGTCCGCGTCGCTGTCCGGCGGGGCGGGACTGGGCGGCACGCCGACGGTTGCCTTGCAGGGCAACGACGTCGTGCTGAGCGTGCCCGGTCCGATCAAGGGCGGCGCGGACTTCGAACTGCCGACCGTCACGATCAACCTCCAGGCGGGCGGCACCGGGACGATCACCACGAAGCTGGGTGGCACCAGCTACGACGCCCCGGGCCTCACCTTCACCGCCGTCGTCACGGTCATCGGGTTCCCGATCAACGCCGCCGCGAAGGGCTACCCGGACCCCAGTCCCGTGCTGACCACGACCACGATCGGCTAGCGATCCCGATGCCCCACCCCCTGCCGGGCATCAGGAAGTAGCCGCGACCAGAGCGGTCATCGTGGCGAGCGTCGTGCGCAGGTCTTCCAGCGAGACCTGCGCACTGACGCGGTTGGCCCACTCGTACTGCGCGTCCCGCAACCGTTCGATGGCGGCGAAACCCTCCGGGGTCGGCTGGACCAGCTTCGCGCGGGCGTGCGCCGGGTTCGGCAGGTACTCCGCCAAACCCTTGTCCACCAACAGGTCCGCGATCCGCTGCACGGACTGCCGCGCCAGTCCCATCTCCCGTGCGATGCCCGAGACGGACAACGGTTCGCGCAGCACCGCGCCGAGCACCTGCCACCACGCCGCGGTCAGGCCGACCGGCTTCGTCATCACCTCGGCCGCGTCGAGGAACGCCCCGTACAAACGGAAAGTCCTCATCACGACGTCGGTCAGCACATCGCCTGACTCGGTCCTGGACGCCTGCTCAGCCCTGGACACCGGCCACCAGCTTCCCGAACGCCTCGGCGGAGTCGTCGCGGTTGAACTCGTACCAGGCCTGCAGGGTCCCCGGCGAGAACGTCTCCAGCTCCGCCAGCACCTCGCGGGCGAACTCCAGCGAGGAAGCACCGCCTGCCGTGATCACGCCGTCAGCGCGCACCACACGTTCGTCGCGGTAAAGCGCCGCGCCGCCGTAGGAACCCAGCGCCTCGGGGAAGTTCGACGTGTGCGGCACGTCGTCGAGCAGCCCCTCGGCCGCCAGCCCGGCAGTCGCCCCGCAGATCGCCGCGATCGGCTTGCCCGCCTCGCGGAACCGCCGCGCGAGCTTGCCGAACGCCGCCAGCGAACCGGACTCCCACCCGTCACCGCCCGGCAGGACGAGCATCGCCGCGTCCTGCACCGAGACGTCCTCGACGGCGACGTCCGGCAGCATCCGCACGCCGCCGACCGTGCGGATCGGGTCCGTGGTCAGCCCGACCGTCCGCAGCTCGTACCGCCCCGGCTGCCGCTGGAACTGCTGCAGGCTCACCTGAGCGGCCACGTGGCCGTACTCCCAGTCGGCGAGCTGGTCGGCCAGAGCGAGGTACACCGTCTGTGTCATGACAGTAGACTGTCATAGTTGACAGCATGCTGTCAACAGACCCGGAAGCTAAGGTCAGCGACATGGCAGACGAGCTGGTCCACTACGAGGTGCAGCGTGGCATCGCGACGATCACGCTGGACTCCCCCCACAACCGCAACGCGCTGTCCTCGCAGCTGCGCCGGGAGCTCAAGGAGCACCTCACCAGCGCGGCGAACGACGATCAGGTGCGCGTGGTCGTGCTGACCCACACGGGCTCCGTGTTCTGCTCGGGCATGGACCTCAAGGAGGCCGCCGGCGCGAGCGCGGGCGACCAGGGCGTCAACGAGTTCCCCGCGATCCTCGAACAGCTCTGGACCAGCCCGAAGCCGGTCGTCGCGGCACTGAAGGGCCCGGCCCGCGCGGGTGGCGTCGGCATCGTCGCGGCGTGCGACATCTCCATCGCCGCCACCGGGGCCACGTTCGCGTTCAGCGAGGTCAGGATCGGTGTCGTGCCGGCCGTCATCTCGGTGACCGTGCTGCCGCGCCTGCTCCCCCGCCAGGCCCACGAGCTGTTCCTGACCGGCGAGACGTTCGACGCGAAGCGCGCGGTCGAGATCGGCCTGCTGAACTCCGCGACCGACGACGTCGACGCGGAGGTCCGCCGCTACACGGACATGCTCGCGCTCGGCGCCCCCAACGCGCTCGCGGCCACCAAGGAGATGCTGCAGCAGGAGCGGTCCACGAACCTCGGCGAGGTCTTCGCGGACATGCTCAAGCTGTCGGCGCAGCACTTCGGCGGCCCGGAGGGCCAGGAGGGCATCACGGCCTTCAAGGAGAAGCGCAAGCCGTCCTGGGTGCCCGCGGAAGGCTAGAACCAGCCGGTGCACTCGATCATGCCCTGCGAGGAACCGCAGGCCCGCATGACCTTGCCGTCGTTCTTGAACGCCTCGGTGTACTTCGCGGAACCCGAGTCGATCCTGGTGTAGCCGAGGAAGCCCTCGTGCCCGTTGGCCGAGGGCTCCTTGCGATCCGCCCAGATCTCCTCGCCGGGCGTGCCGTGGGAGATGCGGGCCCAGGCACACTGGGACTTGTTCGACGCACGCAGCTCGACCACACGGCCGTTCCGCATGGTCACGGGGTTGTCGCCGTCGATCGTCTCGAACGGCGAGAAAGCCCCCTCCTGCGTGCAGTCGGGGTCACCGGCGAACGACACCGCCGGGCAAAGCACTCCAACGACCGCCACGACGCCGAGCACACAGCTCAAGCGGCGGAATTGCGTTCCCATGGCAGTGCACTGTCCACTCCGGACGCCACCACCGCAGCCCCAGTCACCGTTCCGTGCGAATCACGCGCACTTTCCGGTCACCTGATTCAGCGGTCTGCTTCGCGGCGTCACGCAGCACCTCGAGGACCGAGGAATCCAGCCCCGAGGGCACGACCAGCACGTATTCACCCTCGGGCAGCCACGAGAGGTCGGTCAGGCTGTCGTACAGGGCGTCGAGGTTCTGCCCGAACCACTCGGGGAAGTCCAGTGCGGCGGCAATGGCCGAGATCGCGGCGGACTTCTCCGAAACGAGAATGCGCCGTTTCATTTCTTCACGTCCACGACGACGAACGACGAATAGTGGTCGCCGGTGTAGAAGACTTCCTTCTCCGAACCGGTGACGAGACGGCGCGCGCCGCGATCGGGACTTCCCGGCGTCGGCACGGTGTACTCCTTGTAGTACCCGGAGCTCTTGGCGGGCAGCCGCTTCTCCCGGTTCTGGAACGTCACGCCGTCGTTGCGCGGGTGCGGGAACGGCCCGTTCGCCTCGATCAGCTTCCAGGTCTTGCCGGCCTCGGCGGGCAGCTTCGACAGCGCCTCGACGTCCAGCCCGGAGTTCGAGCCGGGCACGGTCTCGGCCTGCGCCGCGCTCGTGACCACCGGCTTCGTGGTGTTCTCCGGCGGCGTTCCCGCCGAGTTGTCCTTGACGAACCACCCGATGACGACCAGCGCGAGGAGCCCGACCAGTGCGACGGTCAGGCGACGACCAGGGCTCACGCGGCGACCTTCTCGGGTTCGGGTTCGGGCTCGGCGTCGGGGATCGACGCCGGGTTCTTGGCTCCCCAGTCAGCGACCCGGTCGATCAGCCGCGCCACGCCCAGGCAGAGCGGGAGTACCACGACCATCACGACGGGGAACTGCACGGCGACGGGCAGCTGCACGACCCACAGCTCGACCCCGTCCCACCACTGCACCAGCCAGTCCACGCACCTCAGCCTAGTCTCGTGACCGGTGTCACGGCATTTGGCCACGATCCAGGTGGGTATGTTGCGAACCATGTTCGCCGTTTACGCAGCAGAACCCAGTCCTGAGAACCCGCTGGCCTCGCTCCGCGTCGGCGAGCGCCCCGATCCCGAGGTTCCCGCCGGGTGGGTGCGCGTCGCGGTCAAGGCGGCCAGCCTCAACATGCACGACCTGTGGACGTTGCGCGGTGTCGGCATCAAGTCCGAGCAGTTCCCGATGATCCTGGGCTGCGACGGTGCCGGTGTCCTCGACGACGGCACCGAGGTGGTGCTGCACTCCGTCATCGGCGACCCGGACTGGACCGGCGACGAGACGCTCGACCCGAAGCGCTCGCTGCTCACCGAGAAGCACCAGGGCACGTTCGCCGACCACGTGGTCGTGCCGGCCCGCAACGCGCTGCCCAAGCCCGCGGACCTCACGTTCGCCGAGGCCGCGTGCATGGGCACGGCGTGGCTGACCGCGTACCGGATGCTGTTCGTGAAGTCCGGTCTGCGCCCCGGCCAGACGATGCTCGTGCAGGGTGCCTCGGGTGGTGTGTCGACCGCGCTGATCCAGCTCGGTCGCGCCGCCGGGTTCCGCGTGTGGGTCACCGGGCGTTCCGAGGAGAAGCGCGCACTGGCCACCACCCTCGGCGCCCACGACGTGTTCGAGTCCGGCGCCAGGCTGCCCGAACGGGTCGACGCGGTGTTCGAGACCGTCGGCAAGGCCACCTGGTCGCACTCGATGAAGGCGCTCAAGCCCGGCGGCATCGTGGTGATCTCCGGCGCGACGTCCGGTGACGCCTCCGCGGCCGAGCTCCAGCGGCTGTTCTTCCTGCAGCTGCGCGTGGTCGGCTCGACCATGGGCACGCGCGAGGAACTGGGCGACCTCATCCGGTTCTGCGCGATCAACGGTCTCAAGCCGCAGATCGGCGCGGAGCTGAAGTTCGAGGACGCCGAGCAGGGCCTGCGCTCGATGCTGAACGGCGAGACGGCGGGCAAGATCGTGTTCAGCCGCCCGTAAACAGCACGAAAAGCCAAAAAACGGCTCTCTGATTGGTGGGCTCGGACAAACCGCGTGACAGTTGTCGCGAATAGGTTCGCCCGGTCCCACCGACCAAGGAGCTAGGCATGACCACACAGGGCGTCCTCAGGCGCAAGCCCATCGAACAGATCGCCGAGGACAAGGGCGACGGGCTCACCAGAACGCTGGGCCTGTGGCAGCTCACGGCGATCGGCATCGGCGGCATCATCGGCGCGGGCATCTTCTCGCTCGCGGGCGCCGTCGCGAACAAGACGGCGGGCCCGGCCGTGCTGATCTCGTTCCTCATCGCCGGCATCGCGAGCGCGGCGGCGGCGTTCTCGTACGCGGAGTTCGCGGGCCTGATCCCGAAGGCCGGCAGCGCCTACACCTACGGCTACGCGGTGCTGGGCGAGATCGTCGGCTGGTTCATCGGCTGGGACCTGCTGCTCGAGTACACCGCGATCGTGGCGGTGGTCGCGATCGGCATCTCCGGCTACTTCACCGAGCTCCTCAGCCTGCTCAACCTCCAGCTGCCGCAATGGATGCTGGGTGCGCCGGGCACCGAGACAGGTGACGTCGCCGCGGGCACGTACAAGGTGAACCTGTTCGCGGTCCTGCTGTGCCTGCTCATCGCCTACGTGCTGAACACGGGCATGAAGAACGCCGCACGGTTCGAAACCACGTTGGTGTACCTGAAGGTCGCGGTGGTGGCGCTGGTCATCGTCGTCGGCGCGTTCCACATCAACACCGACAACTACAACCCGTTCTTCCCGTTCGGCCTCTCGGGTGCGCTCACGGGTGCGGCGACGGTGTTCTTCGCGGTGTTCGGCTACGACGCCATGTCGACGGCGGCCGAGGAGTCCAAGGACTCGCAGCGGCACATGCCGAAGGCGATCATCTACTCGCTCGCGGCGTCGATGGTCCTGTACGTGCTGGCCTGCCTGGTGCTGACGGGAATGGTGAACTACAAGGACGTCGACGCCGAGTCGGCGTTCGCCACGGCGTTCGCCGACGTCGGCCTGCCCGCCCTGGGCATCGTCATCAGCGTCGGCGCCATCCTCGGCATCACGACGGTGCTCTTCACGTTCCTGATGGGCGCCGCCCGCGTCGGTTACTCGATGAGCCGCGACGGCCTGCTGCCCCAGTGGTTCGCGAAGTCGCACCCGGTGAAGCGCGTGCCGTCGCGCATCACCTGGGTGCTGGGCATCGCCTCCGCGGTCATCGCCGGTTTCCTGCCGATCGCGGAGGCCGCCGAGCTCACCAACATCGGCATCCTGCTGGCGTTCGTCGTCGTGTGCATCGCCGTGATCGTGTTGCGCTACAAGCAGCCCGACCTCCCGCGCACGTTCAGGACGCCGGGCATGCCCGTGGTGCCGATCATCGGCGTGATCTTCTCGATCTGGCTGATCACGTTCCTGAACCCGGAGACCTGGCTGCGGTTCGCGGCCTGGTTCGTGATCGGCCTGATCATCTACTTCACCTACTCGAAGCGGCACTCCGTCATGGAGCGTCAGTCCAGGAAGTGACGATCTGGTCGAGGGTGGAGAGCGGCACCGCGCCGCTCCCCACCACCAGGTCGTGGAACGCCCTGATGTCGAACCGGTCGCCCAGCTTCGTCTCGGCCTCGGCCCGGACGCGCTGGATCTCCAGGCGCCCCACCATGTACGCGAGCGCCTGGCCCGGCGTCTCGATGTACCGGTCGATCTCGGAGTCGATCTCGGGCTCGGTCATGACGGTGTTCTCGCGCAGGTAGTCGACGGCCTGCTGCCGCGACCAGCCGAACGCGTGGATGCCGGTGTCCACCACGAGCCGCCCGGCGCGCATCGCGTCGAGTCCCAGCATCCCGAGGCGCTGCTCGTCCGACGAGTACAGGCCCATCTCGTCGGCGAGGCGCTCGGTGTAGAGACCCCAGCCCTCCAGGTACGCCTCGATGAACGCGTACTTGCGCATGTTGGGCAGTTCCGTCTCGGCGGCGATCGAGAACTGGTAGTGGTGGCCCGGCACGGCCTCGTGGAACGCCGTCACCTCGGACAGCGTGCGGCTGCGTTCGGTGGCGCCCAGCGGGTTGAGCCAGTACGTGCCGGGACGGCTGCGGTCGGCGGGCGCGGGCTGGTAGAACGCGATGGCCGACGTGCTCTGCTCCCCTTCCGGCACCGCGCGCACCTGGCAGCCGATGCCCGGCATGCGGCCGAACCACTTCGGCGCCTCGGCCTCCGCGCGGGCGATCGCCGCGACGGCGTTCTCGATCATCTGCTCTTCGCTGTCCCACAGCATCTCCGTGCGCAACCGCCGGAAGATCTCCGGAACGTCGCTGACACCCCACACCCGCGAACCGATCTCCGCGTACTCCTCGCGCAGCGACGCGATGATGTCGAGCCCGAGCCGGTGCAGCTCGTCGGGTGTGCGGGAGGTCGTGGTGTAGTTGCGGACCAGCTTCGCGTAGTTCGCTTCGCCCTCCGGCAACCAGCAGAGTCCCGCCTTGTCGTCGCCGCGGCCGTCCTCGATCGACGCGAGCACGTCGCGGAACCCGGCGACGGCGGTGCGGATCTCCGCCGAGTGCCCGCCTTCCCAGTCCTGCGCCGGCAGGGCCAGGAAGGCGTCCATGCGCTGCACACCGGTCTGCAGGTGCCGGCTCAGCGGTCGCCGGTCGGAGTCGCGGACCCTCTCGGCGGCCTGCTCGATGAACCGCGGGTACTTGTCGAGGCGCTGGGACACGTCCAGCTTCGAGGAGATCATGAGCAGGCTGTTCACCGGCGAGCTCATGGTCGCGACGCTGTGCTCGACCAGCCTGGCGTCGATGCGGTCGACGATCGCCCTGCCCTGCTGCTTGATCACCGCGAGCGTGACGGCATCCTCGGTGTCGTCCGTCTCGGCCCTGTCCACGAGGGCGGCGATCCGGTCCCGGTCTGCCCGCTGGCCGTCGACGCTCAGGTCACCGAGCCCGTCCTCCCAGCCCGGCACCCCCAGCATCGTGGCCTGCAGCGGCGAGTAGTCCATCATCGCCTGGAACATGTCATCAGCGAGCGACATCAGGTCCTCCTGGACCAGTCGGAAACGAGTTTGCCAAGCGTGGGCAACGGCACGATGCCGTTCTGCAGCACGAGGTCGTGGAACTCCTTGATGTCGAACCGGTCGCCCATCGATGCCCTGGCCTCCTCGCGCACGCGCTGGATCTCCAGGCGTCCCACCATGTACGCGAGCGCCTGGCCGGGCGCCTCGATGTACCGGTCGACCTCGGACGAGATCTCCGCGTCGTCCATCGCGGTGTTCTCGCTCAGGTAGTCGATGGCCTGCTGCCGGGGCCATCCGAGCGCGTGCAGGCCCGTGTCGACGACCAGCCGGCCGGCGCGCATGGCGTCGAGGCCCAGCATGCCCAGGCGTGCCTCGTCCGACGAGTACAGCCCCATCTCGTCGGCCAGGCGTTCGGTGTAGAGGCCCCAGCCTTCGAGGTAGGAGTCGATGAACGCGAACTTGCGCACGTTCGACAGCTCGGTCTCGGCGGCGATCGAGAGCTGGAAGTGGTGGCCGGGAATGGCTTCGTGGAACGCCGTCACCTCGGACACCGTGCGGCTGCGTGCGGTGGCGTTCAACGGGTTCACGAAGTACGTGCCGGGGCGGGACCCGTCGAGGGCCGCATCCTCGTAGTACGCGAACGCGGCGTTGTGGCGGTCGACCTCCGGCACGAACCTGATCTCGCAGCGCGCCAGCGGCAGCCGCCCGAACCAGTTCGGCGCCTCGGCCTCGGCCCGCGCGACGGCCTCGACCGCGCTGACGAGCATCTCGTCCTCGTTGTCCCACAACAGGTCCGTGCGCAGCCGCCGGAAGATCTCCCGGACGTCGCTGACGCCCCACACGCGCGAACCGATCTCCGCGTACTCCTCGTGCAGCCCGGCGATCAGGTCGAGCCCCAGCCGGTGCAGTTCGGCGGGGCTGTAGGAGGCGGTCGTGTAGTCGCGGACGAGCCTGCGGTAGTTCTCCTCGCCGCCGGGCAGCCAGCACAGGCCTGCCTGCTCGTCGGCACGGCCGGGCAGGCCCAG
Organism: Lentzea flaviverrucosa; assembly: GCF_003350445.1. Classification (NCBI taxonomy): domain Bacteria; kingdom Bacillati; phylum Actinomycetota; class Actinomycetes; order Pseudonocardiales; family Pseudonocardiaceae; genus Lentzea; species Lentzea flaviverrucosa. The sequence continues at coordinate 13,439 of NZ_QQAU01000015.1, read as the reverse complement.
CAGGACCTCGCGGTACCGGGCGAACGCCGGACGCAGGTCGGCGTCGCCCTCCCACTCCTGGCGCGGCGAGGCGAGGAACCGTTCGACGTACGCCGCGCCGTTCTCGACGTGCCGGCGCAACGGTCTGCGGTCGGTGTCGACCAACCGCCGCGCGGCCTGCTCCAGGAGATTCGGGACGAGGTGCCGCCGCCGGGAGAAGTCCACCTGGGAGGTGGCCCTGAGCATGCTCGCGACCGGCGCGTTCGTACCCCTGGACACCGAGTGCTCGACCAGCCGCGCGTCGATGCACGTGATGATCGACTCGGCCTGGTGGCGGATCACGTCCCGCGAGACCTGGTCCTCGTCGCTGCCGTCGAGGCGGCCGAGGATGCCGGTCAGCCGTGTCCGCAGCGCCTGGTGACCCTCGACGCTGAGGTCGTCGAGCCGGTCGTCCCAGCCCGGGACACCGACGAGCGAGGCGAACAGCGGGTTCCAGTCCATCATCGCCTGGAACATCTCATCGGAGAGCGAGGTCACGCCCTCCTTCTTAGCCGCGCGGGAAGCGCTCTGCCAAGGAATTGATCGTTTCCGACAGCTCGGCGCCGATCCGCCGCACCAGCTCTCCCGCGGGTTCGGCCGTCGCGAGCGGGTACGTGGTGCCCGCCCACAGCGACATGACCTCCACCTCACCGGTCGCGCGCACGGGCCTCGTCAGGTGGTGCACGTTCGGGTACGCGGCGGGCGCGTACGGGCTCTGCTCGACCAGGAACCGGTTCACCAGTCCCCGCGCGGGCCGTCCGCTGAACGCCCTCGTGAGCGCGGTGCGCCGGACCCCTGCGGCGAGCGCTTCCCGTTGTGCCGCATTGGTTCCCGCCTCCGGGCAACCGAGGAACGCGGTGCCGAGCTGGGCCGCGACCGCACCCGCCGCCAGCACGGCGGCGACGTCGGCGCCGGTGACGAGACCACCGGTCGCGATCACCGGCAGGCCGACGGCGGCACGCACCAGCCTGATCGCCGCGAGGGTGCCGTACAGGTCGCCGCCGCCGGGCGAGACGCCGTCGTCGACGAACGTGCCGCGGTGGCCGCCCGCGTCCGACCCCTGCACGCACACCACGTCGGCGCCGATCTGCTGTGCCTGCCGTGCCTCGCTGGGGGTGGTGACCGTCACGACGACCGTGGAACCCGCTGCCTTGAGCCGTCGAACGTCGTCGACGTCGGGCAGGCCGAACGTGAACGACACCGCGGGCACCCGCAGTGCCAGGACGAGTTCGAGCTTCGCCGCGTAGTTGTCGTCGTCCCAGCGCGGATCGCCGGGGGCCGCGCCGACCTTCTCCGCGTAGGACGTGACGCGTTGCACGTAAGAGGAAATGTCCGCTGTCGGCCGTGTGCCGGGCACGAAAAGGTTGACCCCGAACGGTTTGCTCGTGAGCTCGCTCGTGCGCGTGATCTTCTCCGCGAGCTGCTCGACGGTGACGTAACCCGCCGCGAGGAACCCGAACCCGCCTGCTTCGCTCACCGCGGCGACCAGTTCGGGGGTGGAGGGGCCACCTGCCATCGGCGCGGCGATCACAGGCACGGCCAGCGTGTGGAACATGAAGGACAACCTAGTTGGATCTGGCGGCGAATGCCTGGTGAAGCGCTGTGTCCTTGGTGACGTGAGGACTGCTCCGGGTGGACGTCCGGCGCCACGTCCACTGTGGACGTGGCGCCGACCGGTTCCATCATCTAGGGCAGGGAGTCCAGATGAGGAGCGACCGTGTTGGCGAACTGCCAGTTGTTGGAAGCGTCCCAGTTGATCGACCACGTCATGGCGCCGCGGATGGACGGCCAGGTCGTGCTCGGCTTGAACGTCCCGCAGTTGGTGCCGCGGGCGAGGCAGCTGAGCGCGTTGTTGACGTTGGACGGCGACTGGTAACCGCCGCCGGCACCGGACGGCGACGCCGGCAGGCCGAGGCCCACCTGGTCGGCGCGCAGACCGGACTGCAGCTGGATGCAGGCGAGCGCGGTCAGGAAGTTGACCGTGCCCTGGCTGTGGACCTGCTGGTCGCAGCCGAGCATCGAGCCGGAGTTGTAGTACTGCATGTTGACGATCGTCAGGATGTCCTTGGTGGCCAGCGCCAGCTTGAAGTACTCGGCGTTGACGTTCTGCATGTCGATCGTCTGCGGCGCCATGGTGATGACGGTGCCGCCACCGGCGTGGATGGCACGCAGCGCCTGGCCCATGTACTGGGCGTTGACGCCGTTCTCCAGGTCGATGTCGACGCCGTTGAAGCCGTAGCTGGAGATCAGGCTCTTGACGCTGTTGGAGAAGTTCGTGGCCGCCGTCGAGTTGCCGACGCTGATCGTGCCCTTCTCACCGCCGACGGAGATGATCACCTTCTGACCGCGGTTCTGCACGGTCTTGATGTCCGCGCGGAACTGCGCGTCGGTGTAGCCGCCGAGCTGGCTGCTCAGGCCGGGGTCGAGGTTGAACGCGACCTGGCCCTGCACCGCCGTGGCGTCGGCGAACGAGACCGCGATGATGTCGTAGGTGGTGGGGACGTCCGCCAGCTTCAGAGCGCGCGCACCGTTGTAGAAGTTCTGCCAGTAGCCCGTCAGGACGTGCTTGGGCAGACCGGTGTTCGGCGGGTTGCTGGTCGTGGTGGTGGTCGTCGTGGTCGTCGTCGTAGTGGTGGTGGCCGACGTCGTGGTGCTCGTGGTCGTCGGCGGGGTGCCGGGGCCGTCGAGGTTGACGTCGTCGGCGAAGTACGCGGGCTGGCCGTACCAGCCGTGCAGGTAGATCGTGACGCTGGTGGCGCTGCCGGTCGTGAAGTCGACGGTCAGCTGCGAGAAGCCGCTGGAGCCGGGCGTCCAGGTGTTCTTCTCCACGCCACCGGTGACGCCGAGGTAGACGTAGCTGCCCTGCACCCAGGCGGACAGCTTGTAGGCCGTGTTCGGCTGCACCGTCACGGTCTGCTGGCACCGTGCGTTGCTCTGCCCGGCGGGAGCGCCCTGCAGTGCGTACGTCCCGGTGCGCTTCGTGCTGTTGGTGACGCTCGTGCCCTCGGTGCAGGTCCAACCGCTGAGGTTGCCGGCCTCGAAGCCGCTGTTGGCCGCGAGGTTCGCGGCGGCAGCACTGCCGTTGATCACCAGCACCAGACCGGCGCACGCGAACAGCGCGGCGAGCAGCGCCACGGCTGCTCGTCTGGTCTTGGACATGGTCCACCTCCACACATCATGCGGCGGCCATGTTGTGAGTGGACTAAAAATGGACTAGACCACTGCCCCAGGTCAAGACCTGGTTTAGCTTGATGTCGTGTTCACCCTCGAAGACGCCATCGCGATCGCCACTACGGCCCACGACGGACAGGTCGACAAGTCGGGCCGGCCGTACATCGGACACCCGTTGCGGGTCATGGCCTCCCTGACGGGAGAGCACGAGCAGATGGCCGCCGTCCTGCACGACGTCATCGAGGACACCCCGGTGACCGCGGACGACCTGCGCGCGCACGGCTGTCCCGCCGCCGTGGTCGACGCCGTCGTGGCGTTGTCGCACCTGCCGGAGGAGCCGCAGGAGGACTACCTGCGGCGCGTGGCCGCGAACCCGTTGGCACTCTCCGTGAAGCGAGCGGACATCAGCGACAACCTCGCGCCCGCCCGCATCGCCCAGCTGGACGAGGCGACGCAAGAGCGCCTGAAGGCCAAGTACGCGCGAGCGCTCGGGTTGCTCGACGAGTACGTGAGCTAACTCGCTTCTTCATCGGTACAGGTCTACTGAACAGGGTGTATTATCGAAACGTAACCAAGATTGGAAGGACAAGATGACCCGCCACGACCTGTCCGTGAAGTCCCTGCGCTCGAGCCTGGCTTCCCGCCGTGCCGCTCGCACGAAGCGCCAGAGCCTGGAGCGGCAGTTGGCCAGCTACACCACCGAGAGTGACCGGCTCGAACTGGACGCCATCCTGTCGCGCCACAGCGCGGAGGAGACCGGTGAGCTCCGTTCGATCATCAACCGCCAGGCGATGGACCGCTTGCTCCGTTCCGCCTGACGAGCAACCCTTGGGCCACCCCGGCAACGCTGCCGAGGGTGGCCTTCGCGTTTCTAGGGGTTGGCAGCGGAGAAAAACAAGTCTAACGTTATATTCGCTGTGTGCGGGAGATCGAACTACATCCAGAGGTTGATGGCTGGCTACTTGATCTGGCTCGAACGGACCCGATGTCCGCAGACCTGGTCGAAAGCGCCATCGATCTTCTGGCGGAGCGAGGCCCGCAATTGGGACGACCGCTCGTGGATCGCGTCAAGGAATCGCGGTTCCACAACATGAAGGAGCTCAGGCCAGGCTCAGCGGGAACCAGCGAGGTGCGGATCTTGCTGGTCTTCGATCCGGCACGATGCGCCGTCCTCCTGGTCGCGGGAGACAAAGCAGGCAGCTGGAAGAGCTGGTACAACACGAACATCCCACTGGCCGAACAGCGATACGACGAGCATCTCGCGAACGCGGAGAAGAGGTGACGCATGGGCCGCTCATGGAAAGACGTGAAGGCGGACAAGGAAGCCATCGACCGTGCCGGCGGACGTGACGTCGAAGCCGCCCGAGCCACTGCCCGTGGCCGGACGCAGGCCTACGTGCTGGGATTCCGGCTCGCCGAGTTGCGCAAGAAGGTCGGACTGACCCAGGTCGACGTAGCCAAGCACATGGACGTCAGCCAAGCGCGGATCAGCCAACTCGAACAGGGCGAAGTGGATCAGCTTGAGGTGGACACGGTGCGGAGGTACATCACCGCGCTCGGCGGCTCGCTCAAGATTGTGGCCGACATCGACGGCGAGGCCGTGACGCTCGCAACCAGCCAGGTCGCTTGAAGCGCGGTGAGACCCACCCCGATCCAAGCTAGAACAGCCGCTTGAGGGTCAGGACGTTGTCCTTGCGCATCTCCTGCTGACCGTCCGGCCCGGTGAGCGGCCGTTCCACCACCTCGTCGGTGACGATGATCCAGTTGTCCTTGAGCGCGAGGTGGTCGAGCACGTCCTTGGTCGTCGGGAAGTAGTAGTCCTGGTGCTCGGACCACGACGGCGCCCCCGCGTGCCCGCCGACGATCAGGTACCCACCCGGCGCCACCGCGTTCGAGGCCCGCTTCAGGATGCTGTTGCGCTCCCCGTCCTCCTCGACCGGCGAGTGCAGGAACTGGGCGCTAACCAGGTCGTACAGGCCCTCGGGGAACGTGGCCTTGAGGTCGTGCTGCTCCACCGAGATCTCGACACCGGCGTCGTACGCGTGCTTCAGCGCCCGGTCCAGCGCGACCTGCGACACGTCGACGCCCAGCACCCGCCAGCCGCGCTTCGCCAGCCAGACGGCGTCGCCACCCTCCGCGCACCCGATGTCGAGCGCGCTGCCGGGCGTGAGCCGTTCGGCCTCGCGCACCAGCAGCGGGTTCGGCTTCCCGGACCAGACCTGGTCCCGCTCCGAGTAGAAGGTCTCCCAGAACTCCTGCGCTGTCGTCATGCTCCCAAGGTGCCGCAGACCGTGCCGAACTGGCAATCAACGTTGCTGTTTCAGCAACGCCAGGTCGCTCAGAACAGGGTCGCGGGCTCGACTGGCTCGGGCAGTGCCTCGAGGCCGGGCACCAGCGCTCGCACCTCGTCGTGGAACCGGCGGGCGAGCGCCGGCGCGTCGTGGTTGTCGGGGGTGTGCAGGAACATCGTCGGCGACCTGCCCTCCCGCAGCCAGCCGGCGACCACCTCGGTCCACGACCGCCACCCCTCGACCGTCTCCTCGACGGAGTCCCGGCCCAGGTAGCGGACGATCGGCTGGTCGGTCAGCCCCTGCGTTCGCCGCGGCAACCGCGGTTTCCTGTCCCAGGCCTCCCGCTCGGCCTCGCTGGTCGGCGGGCTCTGGAAGAAGACGGTGGTGTCGAACGGCACCCACTCGGCGTCCGCGCCGGCGAGCGCCCCCTCCAGCAGCGACGCCGCTCCGCCGTCGGTGAAGAACAGCGGGTGACGCACCTCCACGGCACGCCGGAGGCCGGCGGGCAGCCTGCGCAGGAAGCGGGCCAGGGCGTCGACCTCCGCCGGGCCGAACGAGCCGGGCAGCTGGGTCCACAGGACCGCGCGCTCGCCGAGAGGTTCGATCGCGTCCAGGAACGCCCGCATCTCGACCTCGACGCCGGCCAGGCGTCGCTCGTGCGTGACGACCTTGGGCAGCTTGACCACGAACCGGAAGCCGGGGTCGGTCTGCTCCGCCCAGGTCGTGACGGTCTTCCTGGCGGGCGTCGCGTAGAACGTGGTGTTGCCCTCGACGGCGTTGCACCAGCCCGCGTAGGCCCGCAGTCGCTCCCCGGCGGGTTGCGACTGCGGCAGGAACCGCCCGAGCCACGCCTTGTGGTTCCACATCGCGCAACCGACATGAAGACGTGCCACTGCGCCTACTTCTTGCCCTTCGGCTCATCCGTGGACAGCGCGGCGACGAAGGCCTCCTGAGGCACCTCGACACGCCCCACCATCTTCATGCGCTTCTTGCCTTCCTTCTGCTTCTCGAGCAGCTTGCGCTTACGGGTGATGTCACCGCCGTAGCACTTGGCCAGCACGTCCTTGCGGATGGCGCGGATCGTCTCGCGGGCGATCACGCGGGCACCGATCGCGGCCTGGATCGGCACCTCGAACTGCTGCCTGGGGATGAGCTCACGCAGACGGGTCGCCATGCGCGTGCCGTACGCGTAGGCGTAGTCCTTGTGCACGATCGCGCTGAACGCGTCGACCGTCTCACCCTGCAGCAGGATGTCGACCTTGACGAGCTCCGCGTCCTGCTCGCCGGACTCTTCGTAGTCCAGCGACGCGTAGCCGCGGGTGCGCGACTTCAGCGAGTCGAAGAAGTCGAAGATGATCTCGCCGAGCGGCATCGTGTAGCGCAGCTCGACCCGGTCCTCCGACAGGTAGTCCATGCCGCCGAGCTGGCCGCGCTTGGACTGGCAGAGCTCCATGATCGGGCCGATGTAGTCGGACGGCGCGATGATGGTGCACTTGGTGATGGGCTCGTAGACCTCGGCGCGCTTGCCCTCGGGCCAGTCGGACGGGTTCGTCACGACGATCTCGGCGCCGTCCTCCATCACCACGCGGTACACGACGTTCGGCGCGGTGGAGATGAGGTCGAGACCGTACTCCCGCTCCAGGCGGTCGCGGGTGATCTCCAGGTGCAGCAGGCCGAGGAAGCCGCAGCGGAACCCGAAGCCCAGCGCGGCCGACGTCTCCGGCTCGTAGGTCAGAGCGGCGTCGTTGAGCTGGAGCTTGTCGAGCGCCTCGCGCAGCTCCGGGTAGTCCGAGCCGTCGACCGGGTACAGGCCCGAGTAGACCATCGGGCGGGGCTCGCGGTAGCCAGCGAGCGGCTCCGTGGCGCCCTTGCGCTCCGACGTGACGGTGTCGCCGACCTTGGACTGGCGCACGTCCTTCACGCCGGTGATCAGGTAGCCCACCTCGCCGACGCCGAGGCCCTGGGACGGCTTGGGCTCCGGCGAGACGATGCCGACCTCGAGGATCTCGTGGGTCGCACCGGTCGACATCATCTTGATGCGCTCGCGCGGCGTGATCTTGCCGTCGACGACGCGGATGTAGGTGACGACGCCGCGATAGGTGTCGTAGACCGAGTCGAAGATCATCGCGCGGGCCGGGGCGTCGGCGCTGCCCACGGGGGCCGGCACCTTCTTGACGACCTCGTCGAGCAGCGCGCCGACGCCGAGACCGGTCTTCGCGGAGACGCGCAGCACCTCGTCCGGCTCGCAGCCGGTGATGTGCGCGATCTCCTTCGCGTACTTGTCCGGGTCCGCGGCGGGCAGGTCGATCTTGTTCAGCACCGGGATGATGGTGAGGTCGTTCTCCATCGCCAGGTACAGGTTCGCCAGCGTCTGCGCCTCGATGCCCTGCGCGGCGTCGACCAGCAGCACGGCGCCCTCACAGGCCTCCAGTGCGCGGGACACCTCGTAGGTGAAGTCGACGTGGCCAGGCGTGTCGATCATGTGCAGGACGTGGTCCTGCCCGTCGAGCTGCCACGGCAGGCGCACGTTCTGCGCCTTGATGGTGATGCCGCGCTCACGCTCGATGTCCATGCGGTCCAGGTACTGCGCACGCATCGCCCGCGCGTCGACCACGCCGGTGAGCTGCAACATCCGGTCGGCCAGCGTCGACTTGCCGTGGTCGATGTGCGCGATGATGCAGAAGTTCCGGATGAGCTCCGGCGGCGTGAAGGTCGTGTCGGCGAACGAGGTCAAGGCAGTCCTCAACAGGAAATCGGACGGGTGTCCCCTTATGGTCCCATAGAGGCTGGCGGGCTCTGCACCACTAGGGTGCGTCCGTGCAGACGAACGGTGAAGACCCCCGCCCGGCGAAGGGCGCGGTGCGCGAGATTTCCGGCGCGGCGCAAGCCACGAAGCTCGACTACGCCCCCACCATGGACGGCGACGCCGACCCCGGCGAGGTCGTCTGGGCGTGGGTGCCCTTCGAAGAGGACGCCACCCGCGGCAAGGACCGTCCGCTGCTGGTCGTGGGGCACGCGAACGGCGATCTCGTGGCGCTGATGCTCTCGTCGAAGGAGCCGCGCGACGACTTCGTGGAGCTGGGCGCGGGCGCCTGGGACCGCGACGGCCGCCCGTCGTACCTGCGCCTCGACCGCGTCTTCGCCCTCGACTCGGACGACGAGATCCGGCGTGAGGGTGCCGTGCTGGCACCCGCCGCCTTCGGCCTGGTCGTGGACGCCCTACGCGAACGTCACGGCTGGCGCTGAACGAACGCACGCCACGCGGGTGCGCTGAAGCTCAGCGTGCCCGCGTCGGCGTTCTTGGAGTCACGAACTAGTACGTCACGAGCGATCGAGACCTCGACGCACTCGCCGCCCTCGGTTGCTCCGCTGTAGCTGCTCTTACGCCAGACGCGGTCCCCGGCCATCGAATTCCTCTCGCGGTGGGCTGACGTACTCCGCCAGCTTCGCCCGCGATTGTCGCGCATCCAACGCGACCTGATCCAGATGATCGAAGAGGAGCCTGGTCCGCGCGATGGCACCCGGATCCTCCACGAACACGTTCACGAGGTCGGCCTCGCAGTAAGCCACTGATGTCGCCTTCTGGTACGACCACAGAACGCAGCCGGACGACGGCACCACCACGTCCGCAGGCACGAGCCGGATGTCCTGCGCGCTGAAGAGCAGTTTGGCGTACTGGTCTTCCATGATCCGGTCGTCTCCGACCTTCTGCCGGAGCGCAAGCTCATGGACGAAGAACACGCAGGTCGGCCGATCATGTCGTCGCAGGATCGCCTGGCGCTCGATGCGGAACCGCACGAGGTTCGGGATTCGCTCCTCCGGTACGAAGCCGCCCAGCCGATACAGGGCATCGGCGTACTCCGGCGTCTGCACCAGCCCCGGTACACCCCTCGGCGAGTAGCTGGTCATGGTCTCGGCGGTCGACTCGGCGAATGCGACCGTGCGCAGGTCCTCGTGCACCTGGACCACGTACTCGTCGAAGGCGGTCTTGTAGCGCCTTCGGAAGTCCTCGAAGAAGTCGATGTCCTTGCCGCACATCGTCAGGAACTGCACCAGGTCGATCTCGCTGGCGCGCGCCTTGCCCTTCTCGATGTTGGTCACCTTGCTCGGGTGCCAGCCCAACCGCACGGCCATGTGGGCACCGCCGAGATCGGTGCAGGTCTCCCGAAGCCGGCGCAGCTCATCGCCCAAAGCCCTGCTGCACGCGGTGGATGTGATCACACTCATAGGACCGACGCTAGGGATTGCAGTCGGTCCAATGAAGAGCCTCATTCGGGTGAAAACAACCTATGCGAGGCGCGTGATGTCGACCGTCACCTCCAGCGCGGTGGCCGCTCCACCCGAGTAGATCCCCTTCAACGGAGCCACATCCGCGTAGTCGCGCCCGAGTGCCACCCAGATGTGCCGTGGCCCGACCGACATCGCGTTGGTCGGGTCGTACCCCCACCACCCGCCGGTCCACGCCTCGATCCACGCGTGCGACTCGCCCCGCACCGTCTCCCGCAGCGCGCCGTCCTCCTTGGTGTGCAGGTACCCGGAGACGTACCGCGACGGAATCCCCATGCCGCGCAACAACACCAGCGTCAGATGCGCGAAGTCCTGGCACACGCCCTTGCGCTCGTGCCACGCGTCCACGGCCGAGCTGTGCACGCCCGTCGAACCCGGCTGGTACTTCAGCTGCTCCCACACCCACTGCGAGGCGGCCAGCACGGCCTCGGACGGCGTCTTGCCCTTCTTGAGCTCCCGCGCCTTCGCCAGCAACTCACGGTTGCGCGGCGTGTAGCGCGTCGGTTCCAGGAACTCCGTGTACCGGTCGAGGACGTTCTCCTCGCGCATGTCCGCCCATGTCCCTGTGGTCACCGGCTCGATCACGTCGCTCGTCTCGACCACCGACGACGCGACGACCTGCAGTTCCTTGTGCGGCGCATGCAGGTCGAACGACGTGACCTCCGTGCCCCAGTAGTCGGTGTACCGGTACGCACGGGTCGCCGGCGTGGTCTCGACGCGTGAGACGACCACGTTTTGACGGCGGTCACCGCGCGGTGTCAGCCGTGCCTCGTTGTAGGACTGCATGACCGGGGCCTCGTACTGATAGCCCGTTGTGTGCACGACACGCACTCGCCAGCTCATGGTCAGCCCACCTCGGTGTTCGTCCAGGCGACCCACGGCGCCACGTGGAAGTACTGCTGCGACACGGCCTCACCAACGTCACGCACGGTCTTCTGCAACGCGGAAAGCCGTTTCGGCAGGTCAGGTAGCAGGTCGTGCGGCCTCAAGAACTCCAGCTCACTCCGTGCCTTGCCGAGCAACCGCAACGCCTCCGCGCGCGCACCGACGCGCACGGACGGTTGGTTCTCCAGCTGCTCCAGACACGACTCCGCCTGCCTCAGCGCGTGGAACACCGACCGCGGGAACAGCCTGTCCAACAACAGGAACTGCACCACTCTCGACGCATCCAACGCACCGCGGTAAGTCCTCAGGTACGTGTCATGCGCACCGGCCGACCGCAGCACCGTGACCCATCCAGGCGAAGACGCCTTGTCGCCCACACGAGCCAGAAGCAGCCGCACGATCATGTCGACGCGCTCAACCGAACGTCCCAGCACGAGGAACCGCCACCCGTCGTCCCGCGACATCGTGGAGTCCGCGAGCCCCGCGAACATCGCCGCCCGCTCCTCCACGAAGCTGAAGAACGCGTGCGGACCCATTGTGCGCGCGTAGGTCTGCCGTTCGGCGACGGCGTTCCACATCGCGTTGAGGCACTCCCACATTTCGGTCGACACGACCTCACGAGCACCACGCGTGTTCTCGCGCGCGCTGTTGACCGACGACACGATCGAACTGGGGTTGTCCTTGTTGTACGCCACCAGTTCCGTCAACGACCACACGTCGAACTGGGCTGCACCCTCCGGCGGTGTGATGCCCAGAACCGTCAGCAACTGCCGTGACGTGGCGTCCGGGTCGACGGTCGCGTCCTCAAGCAGCTGGTGGACCGAAACGTCCAGGATGCGCGCCGTGTCGTCCGCCCGTTCGACGTAGCGGCCGATCCAGTACAGCGACTCAGCGTTGCGTGCCAGCATTTCGCGCGCCTCCCTACTGCTGCTGCTGTTGTTGCTGTTGCTGCGGGGTGGTCAGCTCCGGCCCTTGCTCGGCCGCCGCAGCCTCCATTTCGGACGGACCGGCGAGCCCGGGCTGCGCCAGTTCCCGTTCCTGCGTGGACGACTTGGCCGCCAGGACCCACGTGTCCTTGGACCCGCCGCCCTGCGACGAGTTCACGATCAAACTGCCCTCCGGCAACGCGACCCGCGTCAACCCGCCGGGCAGCACGAAGACGAAGTTGCCGTCGTTCACCGCGAACGGCCGCAGGTCCACGTGCCGCGGCGCCAGCCGGTTCCCGATCTTGGTGGGCACGGTGCTCAGCTGCACGACAGGCTGCGCGATCCACCCGCGCGGGTTGGTCTTGATCCGCTTCCGCAACGAGTTGAGCTCGCGCACGGTCGCGTCGGGCCCGAACACGATCCCGTACCCGCCGGAGCCCTCGACGGGTTTCACCACCAGCTCGTCGATGCGGTCGAACACGTGCGACCGCTCGTCCGACAACCAGCACCGGAACGTGTCCACGTTGGGCAGCAGGCACTTCTCGCCGAGGTAGTACTGCACGATCTCCGGCATGTACGTGTAGACGAGCTTGTCGTCCGCCACCCCGTTGCCCACGGCGTTGGCGACCACGACGTTGCCGGCCCGAGCAGCGTTCAACAGCCCCGCGATACCCAGCACCGAGTCGGGCCGGAAGTGCACAGGGTCCAGGAAGTCGTCGTCGATGCGCCGGTAGATGACATCGACCTGCCGCTCGCCCTCGGTCGTCCTCAGGTACACGAAGTTGTCGCGGCAGAACAGATCCCGCCCCTCGACCAGCTCCACACCCATCTGCCGCGCGAGCAACGAGTGCTCGAAGTACGCGCTGTTGGCAAGGCCGGGGGTGAGCACGACAACGTTCGGGTCCGCGGCGTTGGGCGCGGCAGCGTTCCTCAAAGCCCTGAGCAGATGAACCGCGTAGTCACCCACAGCGCGCACACGGTGCCGTGCGAACAGGTCAGGGAAGACCCGCGCCATCGTCCGCCGGTTCTCCATGACGTACGAGACACCGGACGGGCACCGAAGGTTGTCTTCGAGCACCCGAAACGTCCCCTGCTCGTCCCGCACCAGGTCCACACCGGAGACGTGGATGCGAACCCCGTTGGGAGGGCTGATGCCGGCCGCCTCGCGGTGGAAGTGCTCGCAGCTCGTGATGAGACGCCGCGGCAACACTCCATCCCGGACGATCTGCGCGTCGCCGTAGATGTCCGCGAGGAACATCTCCATCGCGCGTACCCGCTGAACGATGCCCTTCTCGAGCTTCGACCACTCGGTCGCAGTGATGATCCGCGGGATCAGGTCGAGCGGAAACGGCCGTTCCTGACCACTGAGCGAGAACGTGATTCCTTGGTCCACAAAGGCCCTGCCAAGGGCCTCGCTCCGCGCGTTCAGCTCGTTGACCTGCGACGGAGCCACCGACTCGTACAGCGCCCGGTAAGCGCTCCGCACCCCGTTGTCCGTCGAGAACATCTCGTCGTAGGCGCCGGCGTGCGGCCGTTCGGGGTTCAGGTAGCCGTTGAACAGCTCACCGAGCCTCGGCGTGGTGACCGTGCGGCTGCGGCGCAGTCCTGAGGTGCGGGCTCGGTGCTCCATGGTCCACATCTTGAACCTAGTTACGCCGACCGCGCACTAGTCCGACCGGACAGAAACATCCTGGAAACGAACCCAGCGCTTACCTGGCGAAGTTCCAGGCGTGGAGCCAAGTTGTTTGGGAACGAAAAAAAGCCCCGCGGGGAGCGCTTGTGGCGCTCAACCCGCAGGGCAAATTAAGTTCGGCGGCGACCTACTCTCCCACACCGTAACCAGTGCAGTACCATCGGCGCA
>NZ_QQAU01000014.1:0-286004 GCF_003350445.1 Lentzea flaviverrucosa | reverse complement strand
GTGACCAGCCTCAACGGCCGGTCACACCCCTTCTGAACTGCGGAAGCGGAGGGATTTGAACCCCCGGACGGTTGCCCGTCTCCCGCTTTCAAGGCGGGTGCATTCGGCCGCTCTGCCACGCTTCCACGACGCCAGGAGCGTCGGCGCAAAGCCTAGCCGTTCGACTCCCGCAGGTGTGTCATGACCCGGTCGAACACCTTGGCCAGCACCTCGCCCTCCTCGGGTGTGAGCAGGTCGACGATGTGCTCGCGCACGCCACGCAGGTGTGTCGGGGCGGCCGAGACCAGCTGCGTCATGCCCTTCGGCGTGAGTTCGGCCAGCACGCCGCGGCCGTCCTCCGTGCACTCGCGGCGGGACACGAGGCCGGCCTTCTCCATGCGCGCGACCTGGTGTGAGACGCGCGACTTCGAGGAGGCGACGTCGTCGGCGAGCTGGGTCATCCGCATGCGCTGGTTGGGTTGTTCGGACAGGCGCACGAGGATCTCGTAGTCCGCCAGTGACACTCCGTGGGTGTCCTGGAGCTCTCGGTGCAGGCGGTCCATGAGCATGGAGGAACCGTTCACGTAGGTGCGCCATGCGCGCATCTCGCCCTCGTCGAGCCAGTGCGGCTCCTGCTCACTTGGTGTCACGGGAACAAGACTAAGCCTGACGATGACGATCCAGTCGCCCCTCTGGAAAACGTGGCGTGCGGAAGGCAGACTCCTCCGCCGTACACGCGCGTTAACCAAGCCTTGAAAGGCTCCATCCATGAGTTCGTTCAGACGGCTTTCCGTTCTGGCGATCACCGCCGCCGCGGCCACTGTCATCAGCGCTACCGGGCCTGCCCAGGCCGATGTCCAGTCACTGCGCGGTCGGGGCACGGTTGACGTGCGCCTGATCGGCATCAACGACCTGCACGGCAACATCGAGCCGCCGACCGGGTCGTCCGGACGCGTCATCCTGCCGGACGGCACGACCGTCGACGCCGGTGGCGCGGCGTTCAACGCCACGCACATCAAGAACCTCCAGAAGGAGGTCAAGAACTCCGTCATCGTCGGGCAGGGCGACCTGATCGGCGCGTCGCCGATCGTGTCCGCGTTGTTCCACGACGAGCCGACGATCGAGGTGCTCAACAAGGTCGGCATGGACGCGACCGCTGCGGGCAACCACGAGTTCGACGAGGGCTACAAGGAACTCCTGCGCATGCAGCGCGGTGGCTGCCACCCCGTGGACGGGTGCCAGTTCAGCGACCAGTACAAGGGCGCGAAGTTCCCGATCCTCGGTGCGAACGTCACGAACGCCAAGTCCGGACTGCCAGCCCTGCCGCCGTTCTGGGTGGAGATCCGCGACGGGATCCCGATCGGCTTCATCGGCATGCCGCTCAAGGACGTGCCGATCCTGGTCGACCCGAACGGCATCAAGGAGCTCAAGTTCGGCGACGAGGTGAAGGCGGCCAACAAGTACGCCAACCTCCTCGACGCGATCGGCGTGAAGTCGATCGTGCTGCTCGTGCACCAGGGTGACCAGGTCACCTCGACCGGTGGCGGGCCCAACGCGTGCAACGTCGCCGCCAACAACCCCGGCAGCGTCATCGCCACGCAGGTCAGCCCGAAGATCGACGCGGTCTTCTCCGGCCACAGCCACCAGCACTACAACTGCGTGGTCAAGGACCCGGCCGGCAACCCGCGCCCGTTCATCGAGGGCCTGGCCTTCGGCCGCGAGCTCAGCGTCGTCGACCTGAAGATCGACCGCCGGACGCGCGACGTCGTCCGCAGTGAGACCAAGGCCGACAACAAGATCGTCACGCGCACGGTCACACCGGACCCCGTCATCCAGTCGATCATCGACCTGGCCAAGACCAAGTCGGCCCCGATCGCGAACCGGCGGGTCGGCACGGTCGGCTCGGACATCCTGCGGGCCCAGAACCCCGCGGGTGAGTCGCCGCTCGGCAACCTGATCGCCGACTCGCAGCTGGAGCTCACCAAGGGCAACGGCGCGGTGCTCGCGCTGATGAACCCCGGCGGCGTGCGCGCCGACCTCACGTACGCCAGCTCGCCCGTGGGCGAGGGCAACGGCGCGGTCACCTACGGCGAGATGTTCACCGTGCAGCCGTTCGGCAACATCCTGCAGACGATCACGTTGACCGGTACGCAGCTCAAGGCCGCGCTGGAGCAGCAGTTCACCGCGGCCAGGCAGATCATCCTGCAGCCCTCGGCCGGCTTCACGTACAGCTGGTCGGTCTCCGCGCCGTTCGGTTCGAAGGTCTCCGACATGAAGATCAACGGCACCGCTGTCGACCCGAACGCGAGCTACCGCGTGACGATCAACAGCTTCCTGCAGGGCGGCGGTGACGCCTTCCCCGAGTTCACCAAGGGCACGAACATCACCGGTGGTGGCATCGACCTGGACGCGTTCTCCGCGTACCTGGTGGCGCACCCCGACCAGGGCGCTCCGGCGCTCAACCGCATCACGCAGCTGCCGTAGCCGCAGATCGCAGTGGAAGGCCATCCCGGCGACGGACGTCGCCGGGATGGCCTTTTCCGTGTGACGCGTTGCTCCATTTGATCTAGGGTGAGGGCCGATGTCCTGGTTGCGTCGGTTGCTGCTGCTCGCCGGTCTGGTGACCGGTGCCTGGCTGCTGGGCGGCGCGGGTGAGGCGAACGCCGACGTCCGGGTCGAGATCGACCAGCTCAGGGTCGAGGTGGAGCTCCCCGTCGCCGACATCGTCCTCAAGATCGAGACCACGCCACCGCGGCAGCCCGACGCGCCCGTCCCGCCGAAGCCGGCGCCGCGCGTCGAGCCTTCCGAAGCCGCACCTGTGATGCCGCAGACCCCGGCAGCGCGAGCACCCGAGCAGGCCGAAACGCCCCAGCGGCACACAGCGCCGGAACCGCCGCAGTCGTCGACGACGCAGCCCACGAACCCCACGCCCGTCCCGCACCAGCCGCAACCGCAGGCCGAGCAGCCGATCCCCGGCACGCTCCCGCAGAGCGGCGCGGGGGCGTCGGCGGGCAGCACCCAGCTCCCGGCGGGCACGTTGCCGCACGTGATCCGGCGGCCCACCACCACAACGTCTCTCGTCAGCACCGAACAGCACGACGTGCCGCACAGCGTGCGCGCGGAGGAGCCGACGTTCTCCCCTGACTGATCCGCGAGTGCCGCACGCAGCACAGGGATCCGTCACCTTCCAGGGAGAACAGCCATGCGCAAGAACCTCAACCGCACCATGTCCGCAGCCCTCCTGACCGGCGGCCTGATCGTCGCGACCGCCGGCTGGGCCCAGGCCGTCCCCGTGCCGCTCGACGTCGACGAAGAGGTCCGCGTAGGCAACCTCGTCAGCGCCCCGGTCAAGGTCTGCGGCAACGCGATCAACGTGCTGGGCAACAGCGACGCCACGTGTGACGAGAAGCCCGCCGCGCGCACCCAGGCCGACCAGGCACTCGTCTCCGCGCCCGTCACGGTCTGCGGCAACTCGGTCGGTGTCGCCGGCGGCGGCACCGGCAGCTGCGGTCAGACGAAGCCCGAGGAGCCCAGCGGCACCGTCGAGGCCCCCGTGACGGTGTGCGGCACCGCCGCGGGCGTGCTCGGCACCGCGAGCGGCGACTGCGGCAAGACCGAGACCCCCGAGCAGCCGGAGCAGCCGGGCGAGAACCCGGAGCAGCCCGGCGAGAACCCCGGCGAGAACCCGGGCAACGAGAACCCGGGCAACCAGAACCCCGGCAACGGCAACCCCGGCGGCGGCGACAACGGCGACGACAACTCCGGCAGCGGCAACACGGGCGACGACTCCGGCGCCGGCACCCCGCAGACCGGCGACAAGGCATCGCGGCACGCCTCGGCCGTCATCCCGAACCTGTCGAAGACCGGTGCCGACCCGCTCGAGTTCCTGCTGGCGGGTCTCGGCCTGATGACCGCGGGCGTGATGGCCCGCCGCGGAGCGCGCCGCACCACCAAGGCCTGATCATTTCCTGATCGTTTTTCCCAATCGCCCGGTGAGAGATTCTCTCGCCGGGCGATTGCTGTCTGCACTGTCGATCTCCGCAGGTCACCCGTCTGACTTCACCAATTCAGGTTTGGCGTGAGGTGTTGAGAAATGCGGCGATCAAGCGCATAGTCGATAACGAGCTGGCAACCGGTAGGTGAATGAACTGGACCACCCGGAGGCCACGCCCAGAAGGGGTCAGGTGGTGCTGTGCAGGTATCTCCTCGCTGTGGCGAAACGCGGTCTGTCGCATCCCCGCGAGCGGATCGGACGTGAACGGTCCGGGCGCGACTGTGTAGCGACGGACACGAGGTTTCGGGTGCCCAGGCGCCATCAGGCGTCGCTCGGTGCGCTTCGACGCTGTTGAGCTCGGCTTCGGTGTCGTCTCATGGCGTCACCGGCTGAGCGCCACGCCAACCTTCGTGGGCCGTAGTCGTCACTTCCAAATGGGAAAGCCTTGGTGCGGTGCCCCGACGTCGGGCTCCGCACCAAGGCATGTTTCGTGCTTTATCGTTTGCGGCACCCATGGGGTCCTTGGCAGGAGGATGCGGTGCAGTTCAACGAAGGTGCGGAACTCGACACTTCTCAGGTTTCGGACCAACGAGGCTCAGGCGGCAGGGTCGCGGGCGTCGGTGGTGGCCTCGGCGTGGTCGGCCTGATCATCTACTTCCTGTTCCAGCAGTTCACCGGCATCCAGCTGCCCGCAGGCGGGCTGGAGGGCCTGGGCAACAACACCCAGGTCGAGTCCGGTCAGCTGCTCGACAAGTGCAAGACGGGGGCCGACGCGAACCGCGACAGCGACTGCAGGGTCCTGGCCACGATCAACTCGATCCAGGGCTTCTGGACCGACCAGTTCGCCCGCTCGGGCAACACCTACCAGGTCACCAAGACCAACTTCTTCCGCAACAGCGTGAACACCCGCTGCGGCAACGCCACCTCCGCGGTCGGCCCGTTCTACTGTCCGGCGGACTCCCAGGTGTACATCGACCTGGACTTCTTCAACGAGCTGCGCACCAAGTTCGGCGCGACCGGCGGCCCGTTCGTCGAGGCCTACGTGCTCGCCCACGAGTACGGCCACCACGTGCAGAACCTGCTCGGCACCTCGGACCGGGTCGGCCGGGAGACCGGTCCCACCTCGGGTTCGGTGCGCCTCGAACTGCAGGCCGACTGCTACGCGGGCGCCTGGGGCAAGGCCGCGACGACCGTCCCGTCGGCCAACGGCCAGCCCCTCATCTCGAACATCACCCAGGAGGACATCGACGCCGCCCTCGACGCGGCGGCGCGCATCGGTGACGACTTCATCCAGAGCGAGCTCGGCGGCGGGCGGGTCGACACGACCCAGTTCAGCCACGGCAGCTCGGAGCAGCGCAAGAAGTGGTTCACGACCGGGTTGCAGACGGGCGACCCCGCCCGCTGCAACACGTTCGACACGAACAACCTGGGCTAACGCAGAGCAGCCCGTTCCGCGCGGGACGGGACGCCGTTCACGCCCTCGGTGGTGACGGCGTACGAGGCGATGACGTGGGCCGCGGCGGAAACGTTGCGGCCCAGCGCCTCGCGGTTGATGTTGCCGAGGTGGTCGCACGCGCGGTGGTAGCAGGGGTCCATCTCCATACCCGCCGTGCCGCCCCACTTCGCGGCCTGCGCCACGGTCTTGACCTCGCCGCCGCCGGAGATGATGCCGCCCGCCGGGATGCCGAGCGCGGTGAACGAGCCGTAGTCGCTGGCACCACGCACGTTCAGGCCCTCCGGACCGAGGTTCCGGGCCGCGTAGAAGTCGCTGAACGCCTTCTCGACGTGCTTCGACCCGTACGGCAGCCCTGGGTCGTTGTAGACGAAGTAGCCGGGGTTGGGCGAGCCGACCATGTCGAAGTTCAGGTACAGCGCGATGTCGAGCTGCTGCTCGAACGACAGCGCCGACGCGTAGGCGCGCGACCCGATCAGACCGGCCTCCTCCGCGCCCCACCACGTGAAGCGCACGGCGTTGGGCAGCTTCGGCCGGGAGCCCATCTTCAGCGCCACTTCGAGCAGGGTGGCCGACCCCGAGCCGTTGTCGTTCATGCCCGGTCCCGCGTCGACGCTGTCGAGGTGCGCTCCCGCCACGACAACGTTGTCCTTGCGGCCTGTGCGGGTCTGCGCGATCACGTTGCGGTCGAGGTGGACCTCGTCGTGGTGGCGCAGGTCGAGCGTGACGGACTGCCCGGCCAGTGCGGCGAGCGCCGTGCCGCCGGCCTTCGAGGCGCTGCCGCCCGGGATCGTGCCGGGAACGGTCAGGTCGAGGTGGCCGTCGACGTTGTTGGAGATGATCACGGCCGCCGCGCCCGCGTTCACCGCGTTGGCGTACTTGGCGACGAACGTGCAGGTACCGCGCCGGATCAACGCGACGGAGCCCCGGAAGTCCTGCCCGGCGAAGTCGCTCGCCTCGCAGCCGGGCGTGCCGTCCTCCGGCACGACCCGCAACGGCGCGGTGAGGCCGCCGTCCGGGGTGTTGGGGGTGTCGCCGAACGGCACGAGCTCGTGCGAGGTCCCGCCGACGGTCGCCCGGCCGGCGTCGTCGACCTTCCGCCTGACCTCGAACTCCGGTGTGGTCACGTCGAACCCGGCCTCGCGCAGCCGCCCGGCCACGTAGTCGACACTGGCCGCGTAGCCGGTGGTCGTCGCGGCCCGGTTGCCGCCGTGGGTGTCGGAGATGCGCTGGAACGCGATCAGGTGGCGTTGGGCGCCGTCCGCGCTCACCCGTGCGGAGAGGTCACGAGCGGGGTCGGTGGCTGCGCTCGCTGTGGAGCCGAGCAGCACCAGGGACGAGGCCAGGGCTGTTACCGCGGTGATGGCACGCATGAGACCGACCTTGGCCCAGGTGGTCGTGAGAGCGCTACCACCTGGGCCAAGTGAGATCAGCGGCGTGCCACCGCCAGCAACCGGTGGCTGCCGACCTCGAACGCGCCACCGTCGACGTCGCCGAACAGCTCGACCGACGAGAACCCGGCGTCGTTCAACATCCGGGTCAGCTCACCGGCCGTGTAGACGTGCTGCACGCAGGTCGACCGCTGCGTCCGCTCACCACCGGTGAACGTGAAGTCGATCAGCAGTCGCGCCGTCGCCACGTCGTAGGTGTTGACGGCGACCATGTCGACGCCGCCCGCGGACATCCGGATCTCGCCCGGCAACGAGGGCAGCAGGGCCTCGGCCGCGCAGCCGTAGTCGAGGACCAGCACCGGTGCGGCGTCGGCCAGTTCGCGCAGGAACCGCTGCGAACCGGCGTGGTCGAGGTAGCCGAAGCTGTTGCCCATGCACACGGCCAGATCGGCCGTCACGCCGAACGAGCCCAGCGCCGCCACGTCGCCCTGCCGCCAGTCGAGGTCCGGAGCCAGTTCGCGGGCGTGCGCGATGGCCTCGGCCGAGATGTCGACGCCGGTGACCGCGTAGCCGCGGCGGGCCAGTTCGATGCTGTGCCTGCCACTGCCGCACGGCGCGTCCAGCACCCGCGGGCCGGCACCGAGGCCGACGAGGAAGTCGACCTCGGCCGAAGTCTGCGAGGGCTGGACCGCACCGCGCCAGAAACCGTTGGCGAGGTCGGTGAAGAAAGAGGTGTACCAAGTCAAGGTGGTGCTCCAGGTGATCGCGAGAAACAGAAACGCGAGAGTCACCGGGTACTGCGAAGGCACCCGGTGTGTCCGGGGCTGCCCATGGCATCGACCTTGTCTTCGAGAACGTCTGAAGGCACTACTGAACCACGCCGCTCACGCGCGCGAAAGCGATTTACGCCTGGGTGCGCGGCGTGGAAAAGCGGACCATGTTGCCCGACGGGTCGCGGAACGCGCAGTCGCGCACGCCGTAGTACTGGTCGATCGGCTCCTGCAGCACCTCGGCCCCGGCCGTGCGCACCTGCTCGAACTTCGCGTCCACGTCGTCGATCCGGAAGATGATGCCCTGAAACGATCCCTTGGCCAGCAACGCTTCCAGCGCCTCCTGATCGGTCGGCGGCACGGGTGGGCCGATGCGCGACAGACCGATCTCGACGTCGGGTTGCTCGGCGGGGCCGACGGTGAGCCAGCGGTAACCGTCCTCGATGGTGACGTCCGTGCGCACTTCGAGCCCTACGACGTCGCGGTAGAACTGCAACGCGGCGTCCTGGTCGTGGACGAAGAGGAACGTGTGCGAAAGCTTCATGGGCGAAACACTAGGCACGCGGTGAACGCGTCGCTTCTCGAAATCTGCTCGGTCGCGTCAGCCCCATCAGATGGCATCCCGGCACCCCGGCCAGCGCGTCGTGAGCGCGAGCCCGGTAGGCCGACGGCGTCTCCCCGACGAGTTCGGTGAACCGCGCGGAGAACGAACCGAGCGAGGTGCAGCCGACCTCGACGCACACCTCGGTCACGGACAGCGTTCCCAGGCGCAACAACGCCTTGGCCCGCTCGATCCGCCGCGTCATCAGGTAGCTGTACGGCGTCTCGCCGTACGCCGCGCGGAACCGGCGGGCGAAGTGCGACGGCGACATCAGCGCGGCACGGGCCATCGCGGGCACGTCCAGCGGCCGCGCGTACTCGCGGTCCATCAGGTCACGTGCCCGGCGCAGGTGCGCGAGGTCCTCGGGCGTCACGCGGACCAGCATGCCACCGGCGTGAGCGCAGGGGAGTGCCCGCGATGCTCACGCTTTCCGCGCGCCTTCGGTTGCCCACTCGGAAGAAAATCTTGAACGCGTTTTCGTCCTGGCCAAAACCCTTATGGCACGTCATGGGCCTGCGGTACTTTCGCACGTCACTGGGACTCGGGGGGAACCGTTGTCCGATAGATCCGTCAGCCGTGCCGTGCTCAAGATCGGTGTTCTCGCCACCGTCACGGCATTGGCTTTCAGCAGCACCGCCCTCGCGCAGCCCGAGCCCGTGAGCACACCGCCCGCGTCCGCCGAGACTTCCGCGCCGCCGTCCTCGGAACCCCCACCGCCACCACCGCCGGCCCAGGCGCCGCAGCCGGACAGCGTCGCCGGCGTGCTGTACGCCGACAAGAACGGCAACGGTGTGCAGGACCCCGGGGAGGCGGTTTCCGGTGGTTTTGTGTCGCTCCTGGGCAACGGCGATTCGGACAAGCGCTCGGCGAGGAGCGACGTGGACGGGAAGTTCGTCTTCCGCGACCTCGCACCTGGCACCTACGCCCCGACCTACACCATGGACGACGGCTGGGTCGTGCACCACGTGAACGCCGGCGGTGACCTGATCACGATCAGGGCGAACGAGACGACCCAGGTCACGGCCAGGGCAGAGCGGCCGTACAACGAGCAACTCGAGGTCAGCGCGACTCTCGACCGCGAGAGCTATCGCCTCCCGGCGACCGCGAAGATCACGCTGAACTTCCACAACATCGGCAACCGCAAGATCCACGGCATCAAGCCCCGGTGCGAGAGCCGGAGCAGGCCGGAGGCACTCGGCCGCGGCAAGGGCTGGGACGCGCTCCTGGCGAACGGCCTCACGCTCGACGCAGGGCAGAAGTACACGATGACGATCGACGAGGAGATCCCCGAAGCGGCCAGCCTGATGGGCTCGGTATCGCTCGCGTGCGCGTTCGCACCCAACGCCGGCTGGAACACCGATGGTCCGACCATCAGTGTCCAGGCGCAGGCGAGCGGTGGTGCCGGCGCCTACACGATGGTGTTCGGCGAGGACAGGAACGCCGACGCGCGCATCGAGGGCGATGAAGCGGTGGAAGGACTCAGGGTCGTCTTGCTGGACGCGCGGAACGGGGCGTGGGTCGCCGACGCCACCAGTGGGGCAGACGGCAGGATCGAGTTCGGTGGCCTGCCGATCGGTGAGTACCGGGCCGCCGTCGTCGGGCCGTGGACGTTCGCCGACTCGGCTCAGGAGCGGGTGGTCATCACCGGGAAGGGCGGGTTCGGGTACCGGTTCCTGAAGTCCGCGAGTCCCGCCGACCTGCGGGTCGAGATCAAGCTGGACAAACCTCGCTACGAGTCGCACGAAACGGTTCACCTGGAGCTGACCATCACGAACACCGGTGGTCAGACCGCCGAACGGGTCTGGGTCGAATGGGTCGACGGGGTGTCTCTGCCTGACGAGCAGTGGGGAGAGTTCAGCCCGTACTTCTCAGGTGGGCGGATCCCAGCCGGGGAGTCCCGCACTCTCCGCGCCTCGGGCCGGATCAGCGTCATCACCGACGGTGAGCTCGCGGTGGTGGGGGCCGTCGCCCACCTCGGCATGCGGGACGCCTCCGGCTTCCGGACCACGGCTGGGGTCGTGCAGACCGTGGGCGACCTCGGCGGCGTCGTCTACACCGACGAGAACCTCAACGGCCGGCTCGACCAGGGCGAGGTGGCGGCTGACGCAGAGGTCTGGCTCAGCGGTGGTGCCCCGCACACGTCCAAGCAGCTCGTGACGGACGCCGAAGGCAGGTTCTCGGCGAAGGGCATCCCGTCCGGTGACTACAGCATCAGCTTCCGGTTGGCCGGCGGGTGGATCGTGCACGCCGAGGACCAGCGCTCGAACGTGCGGATCGAACCTGGCGAACCGCTCGACCTGATCGTCCGGGCGGAGCGCCCGTACACCGAACTGTTCACGGCGACCGCCGAGCTGGACAAGATCTCCTACGTGCTGGGGGAGACCGCCAAGATCACCATCAGGTT
Organism: Lentzea flaviverrucosa; assembly: GCF_003350445.1. Lineage (NCBI taxonomy): Bacteria > Bacillati > Actinomycetota > Actinomycetes > Pseudonocardiales > Pseudonocardiaceae > Lentzea > Lentzea flaviverrucosa. The sequence continues at coordinate 275,412 of NZ_QQAU01000014.1, read as the reverse complement.
CACCAGCACCGCCGGCCGCGAGATCCGCGGCATCAAGGCCATGTGCAACTTCCAAGGCGAGGTGAACCACTTCGGCGGCAACTTCGACAACCCCATGCCTCCAGGATGGGGAGATCTCCGCGAGGGCGGTCCCGGTGTCACGCTCGCCGCCGGCGGGACGAAGACGATCGTCGTAGAGGAAGCGGTGCCCGCGGGTGCCGCCATCTGGCAGATGGCGGTGCTGGCCTGCAGCTTCGGACCGAACCCCGTCGAGAACAGCGACGTTCCCTCCGCCTTCGACTGGGCCGCTTTCCAGAGCGGAACCGGTTCGTTGAAGGGCAGGCTCGCGCACGACCGCAACAACAACCACGTCGTGGACCCCGGAGAGACCGTCACCGGTGCCCGCGTCCTGCTGATGACCGACAAGGAGTACGGCTTCCAGCTCGCGGAGACGGTCTCGGACGCGGACGGGGTGATGCGCTTCGGTGAGTTGCCGCCCGGCGAGTTCTGGGCGTCGGTCGACGGACCGTGGAAGTTCGAGGGCGACGAGGGCCGTGCGGACATCAGGGGCGGCGAACTGACGGAACGCGACTTCTTCGTGGTACCGGCCCTGCACGTCACGCCACCAGGTGGTGATCAGCACGCCGGAGGAAACACGGGTGGTGCGCTCGCCAAGACGGGCGCCAGCGTGCTCGGACTCGGAGCGCTCGCCGTGCTCCTCGTGGTGTTCGGCTTCGGCGCTCGCGTCGCCGGCCGCCGCAGGACCTCCTGATCCACCAACGCCCTGTCGTTCACATCACTGTCCAGAGTGGATTTCCGAAAACATGAACACCTTTTCCTGCCGGTGTTCTTGAGGTAGGTTGCGCGTGTCTGCTGGGCGCGTGCGGGGGCTCAGACGCCGGTGGACCACCACTACCGGGGTCTTTGGGGGATTCCTTTGTCCGAGAGATCGGTCAGCCGTGCCCTGCTCAAATTCGGGGCCTTGACCACCGCTGTCGTCCTCGCGTTCGGCACCGCCACCACCGGTGCACACGCTCAGGAGCCGGAAACACCGACGTCGGTCGCCGAGCCGACGCAGACGACCGAACCGACGCAGACCACCGAACCGACGCAGACCACCGAGCCGAGCACGCCACCGGCGGAGCCGAGCACGCCACCGAGCGAGCCGTCCACGCCACCGGCGGAGCCGTCCGCCTCGCCGAGCGAGCCGGTGACGCCGCCGTCCACCACCCCGTCCACCCCGGAGACCAAGCCGGAGGACGAGAAGAAGGACGAGCCGCCGACCGTCGCCCGCGCGGCCGAGCCGCGCGCCGACCTGGCCGTGACCGTGACGCCCGACCGCGCCGAGTTCCCGGCGGGCGAGGACCTCGGTCTCACGCTCACCGTGAAGAACAAGGGCGACGCGCTCGCGTCGAACATCCGGCTCGGCTACGAGAGCACGCAGGCGTGGCTGGTCTCCGGCGCGGGTGAGCTGAGCGGACGTCCGTCGCTCGCGCCCGGTGCGGAGAAGTCCTTCCGGGTCGTGCTGCGGCCGTCGAACCCGACCACCGAGTCGGTGCCCTTCCAGTTCCGCGCAACCGTCGACGGCATCGCCGACCCGACGCCGGGGGACAACGGCAGGGACCTGAACCTGCAGATCCGCCAGAGCAAGGGTTCCGCGTCCGGCGTGATCTACGTCGACGCGAACAACAACGGCGCGTTCGACCAGGGCGAAGGTCTCCCGAACACGTACTTCGTCGCCAAGGGCGGCACGCCGGCCGGCGACGTCTGGGGCCACGGCGACTCCAACGGCGTGTTCAGGGTGTGGAGCGCCGTCGCCGGCAAGTACACGATCTCGCAGGTCGGGAACGACCAGCGGGCCGTGAAGCCCGGTCACAACGAGTTCGTGATCGAGGCCGGCAAGGAGGCGTACTTCGAGGTGCCCGTGGTGGCGCCGGTGCGCGAGTCGCTGACGGCGACCATGGCGTTCGCCAAGCCGACGTACCACGCCAGCGAGAAGCCCGTCCTGAACATCACGCTGAAGAACTCCGGTGCCCTGCCGCTCGAGCGCATCGTCGCTGTCTGCCACAGCAGCAGCCCCGAGTTCCTCAGCAGTGACAACTTCTCGGCGTTGCGCCCGGACGGCCCCGGTGTCACGGTGCCGGCCCGCGGCGAGCTGACGGTGTCCGTCACCACGGACATGCCGAAGCTGACCAACCCGTGGATCTACGCCAACTGCTTCTTCGGCAACCAGGGCCGCAACGCCAACGGTGCCGCGTACGGGGGCAACGTCCGCGCGGACGTCACCGGCGTGAACGGTGCGTTCGAGGGCAAGGTCGTCAACGCCGAGAACGGCGAGCTCCTGCGCGGCGCGGTCGTGAACGTGCTCGACCCGGTCACGCGGCGCGCGATCAAGGACACCATCCTGGTCGACGGCAACGGCAACCTGAGGATCTACAGCCTCAACCCCGGCAAGGTCGTGCTGCAGGTCGCGGGCAAGTGGAAGCCGCAGGACGGCAACGAGTTCGTCGTCGACGTCGTCGCCGACCAGACGGTCAGGCGCGATCTCAACGTCGTGCCGAGCGACGTCGACGTGCCCGACGTCAGCCACCGTCCGGCCATGACCGTCGCGGTGAGCTTCGACAAGGCCTCGTACGACATCGCCGAGCCGATGCGCGCCACGATCACCGTGAAGAACGTCGGCAGGGGGCACGAGGCGCAGGTCAGCCTGCGCACCGGCCAGCTGACGCCGGACCTCCGCACCATGCTCGACTTCGACCGGTCGCAGTTCGGCGACCTGGGCGACGAGAGCAAGAAGGTGTACCTGTGGCCCGGTGAGAGCCGGGAGATCACCGTCGTGGGCACCGCTGGGTGGCTGTACGGCGACAACAGGGTGAGCCTGCCGGTCCAGGTCATCACGCCGGTGAACTACGGCCCTGGTCCCATGAACGCCGTTGCGACCGCCACCGTCACCTACCTCAGCGGTGACGCGGCGATCGTGCTGTACGCCGACGCGAACAAGAACAAGCAGAAGGACGCGGGCGAGCAGCCGTTCCCGAACGTCGAGGTGTCCGTCAGCGGCGGTACCCGGCCTGGTTGGTACGGCTCCGCCAAGACCGACGAGTCCGGTCGCGCGTCGTTCAAGAACCTCCCCGTCGGTGTGTACAACCTGTACGCCTCGTACCCGGACGGCTGGGTGCGTCCGAGCTACAACTCGGACAGGCTCACGGTCACCGCCAACGCGGAGTCGGTGCTGGAGGTCGGTGCGGAGCGTCCGCTGTCCGACGACCTCTTCGCGACGCTGGACTTCACGAAGGACGAGTACACGGCCGGCGAGAACTGGGAGGCCGTGATCACACTGGAGAACAAGACCGGTGCCGACCTGCCCGTCGTGAACGCGCTCTGCAGCGGTCCCGGTGAGCCGGGCGAGATCTACAACAACGGTCCCGGCTGGGGCGGCCTCGCGTGGGACGGCGGCGGCGTGTCGGTCCCGAACGGCGAGAAGCGCACGTTCCGGGTCACCGGTCCGCTGCCGGCAGAGGCGGCGTCCATCGGCTACGCCACCCTCCACTGCAGCTTCGCCCCCGATTCGTCCGACCCCGGTGCCGCCAGGGCCGGCGACGACCTCAAGGTGCCGGGCCTGCGCGCCGACGCGTTCGGCATGCTGGTGACGCCGGGCGAGAACGGCGTCGACAACCCGAAGCCCGACACGACCGTCGTCGTGGTCGAGGCCGGCACGGAGAAGGTCGTCGCGCGCACGATCACCGACGCCCAGGGCAAGTTCGGTGTCTCGCAGCTGCCGGTCGGCAAGTACGACGTGGTCGTGCCCGGTCCGTGGAAGGTCGAGATCCGCCGGATGAACCCGTGGTTCCTCGTCCGGGCCGGCGGCGAGTCCTGGGTGCAGCTGTTCCACCTCGTGCCGGGACCCGAGGTCGAGGACCCCGGTTACCCGCTGCCGGAGGACCAGGAACCTGCCGTGGTCACGTCGTTCACGCCGGCCGCGTCCGGTGGTGGCGGTTCGGCTGACGTGCTCGCCAAGACCGGTGCGTCCGTGCTCGGCCTCGGCTTGCTGGGCGCGCTGCTCGTGGCGTTCGGCTTCGGTGCCAGCCTGATCGGCCGCCGCAGGGTCGCGTAACCGCATTTCGACCAACAGGCCCGGTGCTCACTCTGAGTGCCGGGCCTGTTGTCATGAGCGCCACACTTCGCTGGTCCGAACGGAGTGTTAGCGTCGCGAACCATCGGGTATCAGGGGGTGTCATGACGGTCTGGGAAGCAATCGCGGTGGTGATCGCGGGTGTGTTCGCAGGCGGGATCAACACCGTCGTGGGCAGCGGCACCCTCGTGACGTTCCCGGTGCTGCTCGCCGTCGGCTACCCGCCCGTGGTGGCGAACGTGTCCAACAGCCTCGGCCTCGTCCCCGGCTCGCTGTCCGGCGCGTGGGGTTACCGCGAGGAGCTCAAAGGGCAGTCGGACCGCATCAAGCGCCTGCTGCCCGCTTCCATCCTCGGTGGCATCATCGGCGCGATCCTGCTGGTCACGCTGCCGGACAAGGCGTTCACCGCGATCGTGCCGGTGCTGATCGTGATCGCGCTGGTCCTCGTGCTCATCCAGCCGTGGCTCAACCGCAAGCTCTCGCACCGGCGCAACGACAACGACGGCGGCGTGCTGCTGTGGTTCGGCGTCTTCGCCGCCGGCATCTACGGCGGCTACTTCGGTGCCGCGCAGGGCGTGCTGGTCATGGGCATCATGGGCGTGCTCGTCAGCGAGCACCTGCAGCGGATGAACGCCCTGAAGAACGTGCTCACCGCGTTCGTGAACCTCGTCGCCGGCGTCCTGTTCATCTTCATCGCCGACGTGGCGTGGCTGGTCGTGCTGCTGCTGGCGGTCGGGTCCGTGGTGGGCGGCCAGATCGGCGCCAAGATCGGCCGCAAACTCCCACCCGCCGTGCTGCGCGGCGTCATCGTGGTGGTGGGAGTCGCGGCGATCGTTCAGCTGCTCACGAAGTGAACGCGCGAGCCGCGGCCAGGAACGCGTCGTTCTCGTCCGGCTCGCCGATGGTCACCCGTGCGCCCTCGCCCACGAACGCGCGCACGACGACCTTGTGCGCCAGGCAGTGCTCGTTGAACGCGCCCGTGCGCTCGCCCAGCGGCAGCCACACGAAGTTCGCCTGGGTCTCCGGCACCTCGAAGCCCATGGCCAGCAGCTCGCCGCGCACGCGACCCCGTTCCGCGACGATCGCGCGGCAGCGGATCATCAGCTCGTCCTCGGCGTCCAGCGAGGCCAGCGCGGCCACCTGGGCCAGCGCGTTCACCGAGAACGGCACGTAGACCTTGCGCAGCACGTCGGCGACGACCGGCGGCGCGACCGCGTAGCCGATCCGCAGGCCGGCGAGGCCGTACGCCTTCGAGAACGTCCGCAGCACGGCGACGTTGTTGTGGCCGGTGGCCCACTGCTGCTTCGCGAGCTCGACGCCGTCCGGGACGTGGGCGTCGTCCACGAACTCCTTGTAGGCCTCGTCGAGCACCACGAGCACGTCGCGCGGCACGCGGGCGATGAACGCCTCGATCTCCTCGGTGCGCAGCGCGGTGCCGGTCGGGTTGTTCGGGTTGCAGACGAAGACCATCCGCGTGTTCGGCGTGATCGCCGCGAGCATCGCGTCGAGGTCGTGCGTGTGCTCCGAGTTCAGCGGCACGCGGATCTGCCGTGCGCCCGCGACGTGGGAGACGATCGGGTAGGCCTCGAAGGACCTCCACGCGAACAGCACCTCGTCGCCCTCGGCGCAGGTGGCCTGGACGAGCTGCTGGCACAGGGTCACCGAGCCGCAGCCGATCGCCAGGTGGTCCGCGGGCACGCCGAGTTTGTCGGCCAGGCGCCCGGTGAGTTCGGTAGCTCCCGAGTCGGGGTACCTGTTGATGCCGGTGGCTGCTTCGGCGATCGCTTCGACGACGCTCGGAAGCGGTCCGGCCGACACCTCGTTGCTCGCGAGCTTGATGGCGCCGGGGATGGTCCTGCCAGGCACGTAGGAGGGCAGGGACGCCAGGTCAGCACGGGTTCGCACGGTCATGACCCCGATCCTCGCATTGCTCCGTCCGATTGGTCACGTTGACTGGAGTTCACCCCCTCGTGGAAGGGTGGGAAACATGACCACTACCCGCACCGAGACGCTTTCCCTCACCGACGGCCGTGAGCTGCGGGTGACGATCGCCGAACCCGACTCCGCCGTGCGGGGCGGGCTCGTGGTGCTGCACGAAGCCCGCGGCATCACCGCGGGCGTGCGCACGCTCGTCAGCAGCCTCGCCGACGAGGGCTGGCTCGCGATCGCGCCGCACCTCTACGACGCGGACCGGGTGCACGGCGACGACATCAAGGACCAGGTCAGCAAGCTCAACGGCGACCGGTTGCTCGCGGACACGGACGTCGCGTTCGTCTGGCTGGGGCAGCAAGGGGTGGGCGCGGACCGGATGGGCGTGGTCGGCTTCGACATCGGCGGCACCGTCGCCATGGTGGTCGCCGCCAGCCGCACGATCGGCGCGGCCGTCACCGTGCAGGCGCCCGGCATCCTCGAGCCGCTCTCGGACGGCCTCCCCGCGCTGGTCGACGTCGCCGCCGACCTCACCTGCCCGTGGCTCGGCATCTTCAGCGACGAGGACTCGGAAGAAGTGAGCAAGCTTCGTGATGCTGTGATCAGCTCCGAAACCGCGTCAGATGTGGTCCGTTTCAACGTTTCGAGTGACGAAGCGTGGGTTCGTGCGTTGAACTGGTTCGACGCTCACATGAGGTAAGGGTCTTTACGGCGGATTGGAACCGAACCGTCCTCCAGGTACATCTAAGGAGTGCTTCGGACGGCTGACTGGGTGTAGCTGCGCGTAACACCCAGTGCTGCGGTGACGAGTTAGCAGTGCAGGGGGTTACAAGGGATGGCTGAAGGCACTGGGACAGGTACCGGGACGACTGGCGCGGCGACGACGGGCACCGCACCACCACCGGCGGAACCGCCGGCGGTGACACCGGAGGTCACGACGTCGACCACCGTGCCGATCACGGCTGAGCAGCTGGCGGCGGTGAAGCCTGTTCTCCAGCAGCAGATGCTCACGGACAAGGCGGAGGCGAGCCACGCCGCGGCCAAGCTCGACCAGGCGGCGGACAGCGGGAAGCTGACGCTCGACGTCGACGCCGCGGATGCGTTGATCAAGGCCGTCGATGCGGCCCGGGACCAGGTGATGGACCTGTGGAAGCGCGCCACCGACCAGCTGGCCACACCGTTGCAGCTGGGGGAGAACCCGGTCGCGAAGGCGATCAGCGCGAGGTTCGCCGACCTGGCTGTCGGTGAGGACTCGGGTGCCGCCAAGGCGTTGCTGGACCTCTTCAAGGTCCTCGACGACATCGGCAACGCCCTGCGCCGCAACCGCGACACCATTCGCGACGCCGACGAAGAGGCCGAGAAGTCGATGAAGAACACCGGGGGGTCCTGGTGAGCCACGGATCGCACGACAACAAGGGCAACGGAGACAAGGACGGCAAGTCGTCGCACCACGGCGACGGCAAGTACGACCGCAACGACCTGCACGAGCCGGTCGACTGGATGACGTACAGCCACGAGGCGCTGTACAAGATGGTGCACACGGGCGTGAACCTCGACGGTGCCCAGGCCGCCGCCACGAACTGGAAGAAGATCGGCGAGGACATCGCCGGCGTGCGCACGAGCCTGCTCAAGGCCGTCGAGGACTCGTCGGTCGGCTGGGACAGCGAGTCGGCCCGGCTCGCCCGTGACGGCCTCACCGAGGTCACCAACTGGGTCGACGACACCGCGAACTACGCGACCAAGGTCTCGGCCGCGATCACGACCGAGACCAGCAACGTCGAAGCCGCGCGTGCCGCGATGCCGCCGCCTCCCAAGGCGCCGGCAGCGCCGGTGCCCGCGGACACGGCGCTGCCCAGGCCGGTGCTGCAGGACAGGTTGCAGACGGTCGACCAGATCGACGGCTTCGGGGCCGCGGGCCTGCGGGAACCGCGTCTGATCGCGCAGCCGCAGACCGAGTTCGCCGGCTTCGAGACCATCGGCACCAGCCCCGTCGACACCCTCGCGGCCAACGACGCCTCGCACCGCCTCGCGGCGGACGTGATGGCGGCGTTCCAGCGCAACTCGGCCGCGGTCGACCAGACCGTGCCCACGCAGTTCACGCCTCCGGTCAACCCGATCAACCCGACCCCGGTCGGCGGCGACCTCACCGGACGCACGCCGACGACGACGGACAGCGGTGCGGGTGGTGCCGCGGGTGCTCCCGTCGCGACCGGCACGCAGAACCAGAACCGCGGCACCACGAACGCTTCCTCGCGCTTCGGCGGGGGAGGCGCCGGTGGCCGTGGTGGCGCCGGAGGGGGCGGTGGCTTCGGCGGCGGCATGGCCCGTCCGTTCGGTACCGGCAGCGGCAACCAGGGTGCCGCCGCCAGCGGTGCCGGCGGTGCCGCGTCCGCCGGTGGCTCGGCCGGTGTGAGCGAGGGCTCGCGCGGTGGCGGCGTCGGTGGCGCGGCAGCCGCGGCCTCGGCCGCACCGGGCAACACGACCAAGGCGTTCCAGAACCCGCTCGCGATGGGCGGCGCGCCGATGGCCGGTGCCCCCATGGGCGGCGGCGGGCAGAACGACTCCAAGGAGCACAAGACGGCGAGCTACCTGGAAGAGGACGACAACGTCTTCGGCCTGGACCGCAAGGCGGCCCCGCCGGTGATCGGTCAGTGATCGAACGCCAGTACACGGTGAGTTCGCAGGAGTTCTTCCTGCTGTGGCAAGCCGTGCACGGCGAGGACCGCGTCGTGCCGCTCGGCACGCCCCACTTCGGGGCCACCCGGGCGGCGCGGCAGGCTCTCGCCGAAGAGAGCTCGCGGACGTTGCAGGCTCGCCGGCTGGGCACGGTCCAACGCCCGGATCCCGACCTGAGGGCGTTGGTCAGCGGCCTCGGCGAGTTCGACCGCGCGTTGGAGATCGCGTACTTCAAGGGCACCGAACTGGCCCGCGGCATCGCGTGCGCCGGCTGGGGCGGTGCCTTCGCCGCCCGCGTGAACGACGACGTCCACCTGTACCCGTTCCACCCGACGTCGCTGGCCTCGGCCACGGTGTCGTCGTTGCCCGGCCTCGCACCGGGCAACGGCCGTGCCGTGAACGTGCGCTGGGACGACTACGTCCGCGCGGGCCAGGCGGGCGAGCAGGACGGCAAGCAGGCGTTCCTGGAAGTCCTGCGCGACGCGGGCATCCGCGAGCCGGAGGCGCACAACCTGATGCGGATCGTGACGTCCCGCATCGGCGGCGGCGAACTGGGCCTGACCGCCCGCAACCGCAACGGCGTGCCCCGCCCGACCGGCCGTTCGGTGCAGTGGCTCGACACCCGCGAGGGCCGCTACCTCCTGCGCAGGCAGGACGGCTGGCTGGTGCTGGCCCCGGCCGACGCCTCACGCCTGACCAGCGCCGTCGACGAGTTGATCGCGGCGGGGTAGTTCCACACCGGCGGGCTACCGCAAGTCCGCCAATCACACATGGACGTGCGGTTGTGCCTCGGTTAGACATGGGGCATGACCGACACCGACGTCGAACTGCTGTGGCGCCCGGACCCCACGAGGGACAACGGGATGACCGCCTTTCGGGCCTGGCTCTCCGAGCACGGCCGCGACCTCCCCGACCACGAGACGCTGTGGGAGTGGTCCGTCTCAGACCTCGAGGGGTTCTGGGGCGCCATAGCTTCGTACTTCGACGTCAGGTTCCACACCGAGCCTTCGCGCGTGCTGGGTTCCACGGAGATGCCCGGCGCCGAGTGGTTCCCCGGTTCCACCCTGAACTACGCCGAGCACGCGCTGCGCCGCGGAGCCGACGACGACCTCGCCGTGATCTTCCACCGCGAAGACGGCGTCACCTCGTCCCTGACGTTCGGCACCCTGCGCTCGCGCGTGGCCGCTTTCCGGGCCGCGCTGGCGTCTCTGGGCGTCTCCCAGGGCGACCGGGTGGTGGCGCTGGTCCCCAACGCCCCCGAGGCCCTCATCGCCTTCCTGGCGGCAGCCTCGCTCGGCGCCACGTGGTCGTCCTGCTCCCCGGACTTCGGTGCCCGCGCCGTGGCCGACCGCTTCACCCAGATCGAGCCCGTCGTGTTCGTGGCGGTCTCCGGCTACGTCTACAACGGACGGTCGTTCGACTGCCGCCCGGTCGTGGAGGAGATCCGCGCGCAGATCCCGTCGCTGCGCGCCACGGTCCTGATCGACTACCTGGACAACGGCTCGACCCTGCCGGACACGCTGTCGTTCGCGGAACTGGTGGCCGCTCACCAGGGCGCCGAGCTGGAGTTCACCCCGGTGCCGTTCGACCACCCGCTGTGGGTGCTCTACTCGTCCGGCACCACGGGCCTGCCCAAGGGCATCGTCCAGGGCCACGGCGGCATCGTGCTGGAACACCTCAAGATGCTCGGCCTGCACAGCGACCTCGGTCCCGGCGACCGCTTCTTCTGGTTCACCACCACCGGCTGGATGATGTGGAACTACCTGGTGGGCGCCCTCATGGTCGGCACCACCATCGTCCTGTACGACGGCAGCCCGGCGTTCCCGTCGCTGAACGTGTTGTGGCACTTGGCCGAACAGCACCGCGTGACCTACTTCGGCACCTCCGCCCCGTACGTCCAGTCGTGCCTGAAGGAGGGTATCGAGCCGTCTGCGCGCTACGACCTGACGGGCCTGCGCGTCGTCGGTTCGACCGGTGCACCCCTCACCCCGGAAGGCTTCCGCTGGATCGCCTCCGCCGTCGGCAAGGACGTCCAGATCGCCTCGGTCTCCGGCGGCACCGACCTCTGCACCGCCTTCGTGGCAGCCTCCCCGGACCGTCCCGTATGGCTGGGAGAACTCTCCTGCCGGGCCCTGGGCGCCGCGGTCTTCGCGTACGACGAGGCCGGCAACGCCCTGGACGACGAGGTCGGCGAGCTCGTGATCACCAAGCCGATGCCGTCCATGCCGGTCTACTTCTGGGGCGACGAGGACGGCTCGCGCCTGCGCGACGCGTACTTCGACACATATCCCGGAATCTGGCGCCACGGCGACTGGATCCGCATCACCCCGCGAGGCTCGGCGGTGATCTACGGCCGCTCCGACTCGACCCTGAACCGCGGCGGCGTCCGCATGGGCACCTCGGAGTTCTACCGCGTGGTCGAGTCGATCGACGGCGTCGTCGACTCCCTGGTGATCGACACCTCGGGCGTGACCGAGGGCGAACTCCTCTGCTTCGTCGTGCTGGACGGAGTAACCCTGTCCGACGTGGAACCGTTGCTGCGCCGCGAATTGCGCGCGTCCCTGTCCCCGCGCCACGTGCCGAACCGCTTCGTGGCCGTGGCCGAGGTCCCGAGGACCCTCAACGGCAAGAAGTGCGAGGTCCCGGTCAAGAAGATCCTCGCCGGCATGGACCCGGACCGAGCCGTCAGCCGAGGCGCGCTGCGCAATCCCGAGTCCCTCCAACCGTTCCTGGAAATCGCCTCGGAATGATCTAGGTCACTCCGCGTGCGGCGACCAGGCGTTTAACGCCCCTCTCCGACCCTCTGAACGTGACCTGACCAGCAGGTTTCGGGGTAGGAGGGGGGCGTTTTGCAACTCGGTTGAGGACCTGTGTAACCTATGTCCAGTGGCCAAGGATGGTCCCGGGAGGCTTCGCCTAGTCTGGTCTATGGCGCCGCACTGCTAATGCGGTTTGGGGTAACCCCCCATCCCGGGTTCAAATCCCGGAGCCTCCGCAAGGCCGAGCCTCTTGAGGATCGGTTACAATTGAATACACGCGCTCGTAGCTCAACGGATAGAGCATCTGACTACGGATCAGAAGGTTGCAGGTTCGAATCCTGCCGAGCGCACCAGCTCACAAAGGGCCCCAGTCTTACTGGGGCCCTTTGTCTTTCAGGTCCATGTCGGCCGCGCTCAGCGCTTGTAGGGATCGATCAGCGTCAGTGGTGTCCGGGCCGCTTCCAGAGCCAGCTGCGGAAAAGCGGCGCCGACGGTGTAGAAGCGAGCGCGGGTACGACCCACCGGTGTCAGGACGTCGGCTGTGACCAGGTCCCGCAGGTCACGTTGAGCCCGTTGCAGACTGAGGTCCTCGGCCCGCTCGTAGCGTGTCCGACGCACCCGTCCCGACATCGCCACGTCGTGCAGCGCTGATACGACCCTCTGCTCCAGTCCTCGGGCCTCCGCGAACTCGCCGAGCAGAACCCACACCCGGCTAGAGCGGTCCAACCGGCCGCGGACGGTCTGCGCCTGCTGGTGATACGCGGTGAGGTTGAAACGAACCCAGTCAGAAACGTCCTGGTCCGGGTCGTAGGTCGCCCCGCGGTGTTGCAGTTCGCGGTAGTACTCCCAGGTGTTGCCGGGTCGCCCCAGCCAGGCCTCGATCGAAGAGAACTCGGGCGCGAGTTCTCCCTCTCTCGCGATCATGAGTGTCTGGAGGGACCGGGACATGCGGCCGTTTCCATCCGACCACGGGTGGATGGAAACGAGATGCAGGTGCGCCATGGCGGCCCGTATCAGAGGGTGGCTGCCGTCATCCGCATTCAGCCACTCGACCAGTTCACCCATCAGCGCAGGCACGTGCGCCTCGTGAGGTGCTGTGTACACCGCGATGCTGGGGTCACGGGCATCCGTCACGTAGACCGCACCTGGCCGCCACTGCCCGGCCGGCTTCCTCGGGTTGTGCCGGTGCCCTTGCAGCATCCAATGCAGCGCGTTGAGGAACTCCTTGCCGTAGCGGAAGTCCACGACGTCGTTAAGCGTTTGGATGTAGGTCATCATCCGCTGGTAGGCGAGCGTCTCTTCTCGATCCTCCTCGGAGACATCGACGTCCCGCTCGCCCTCCAGGAGGTCCTCGACGTCGACTGTGGAGACCTTGAAGCCCTCGATCGAGTTGGAGGCCGCGACCGCGTCGGCGGTCAAGAACTTGCGCAACCCTTCGGTCCACTTCCTAGGGGTGGACTGGACCTGGAGGCGCAAGGAGCGGCGAAGGTCATCGATCTCGCCAAGAACTCGCCGATCGTCGGCGTTGAGATCAGGCGTGGGATACAGCATGCGTAGACGATAGATTGACGTAATCATTACGTCAATGCGTCAGGTCGGCGCCCGGTCCGGAAAATTCGAGCCCCCAGCCATGATCAGCACCACGTCCTGCCCACAACCGGGATCGTGGACAACCCCGCTGACCGGGCACTACGTTGAGATTCGCCGGTGCTGGTCGACTTCGGTGTGGCCGACGAGTTCTCGCTGGCCCTTCGATGAGCGGCCGCGAGCTCAACACGAAAGGCCGGGTTTTGTGAACACCTCTGTCGAGCAACAGGTCCGCGAGTACTACGACCACGCGGGACCCGCCTACCACGCGCTCATGGGGCAGTTCTGGCACCACGGAGACCTGGAAGCCGAACGGGCCGGGTTGTCGCCCGAGGAGGCGGCGAAGGCGTTGGCGCGCAAGCAGATCGACGCGGCCGGGTTGCGTCCTGGCGGGACCGGCCTGGACTTCGGCAGCGGCGTCGGGGGGACGGCGGTCTACACGGCCTCGGTCTCCGGGGCGAACGTCGTCGGCGTCTCCAACAACGAGTGGTTGTCGGCGCAGGCGCGTGCCTATGCGGCCGAGCAGGGGATGAGCGAGCGGGCCGCGTTCCTGACGGTCGGCGACGAGGACTACAAGACCCTGGTCGCGTGGCCGGACGGGTCGCTGGACGTGGTCAGCTTCTACGAGTCGGTGTGCCACCTGCCGGAGAAGGCCGCCTTCTTCACGGCGGCGTTCCGGGTCCTCAAGCCCGGTGCCTGCCTGGTCGGGGTCGACTGGATCCGCCGGCCGTTCGGCGAGCACCTGACCGAGGAGCAGATCGCGCCGTTCATCAGGCCGGTGGAGCAGGTCATCTCCATTCCGAAGCTCGGCTCGCTGGACGAGTACCGCGAGATGATGTCGGCCGCCGGCTTCGTCGTCGAGGTCGCCGAGGACCTCTACCCGGACGTCGAGTGCTGGGGCAGCACGCCGCCGGACGACGGCCAGGGCTGGGGTGAGTACGCCGGCGAGCAGGACACCGTGATCCACGACGGCAAGCGCGTGCTGGACGCCGCGCGGGCGGCCGGTGTCTTCTCGGTCGCGCGGTGGGTCGCGCGCAAGCCCGCCTGAGCCGAGCTGACCCGGCCCCGTTCGCACGGGGCCGGGCGGCATCATCGGAGGATGACGGTTCTGGCTGGCAAGGCCGTGGTCATCACCGGCGCCGGGCAAGGGTTGGGGCGGGCGTTCGCCGTCCACGCGGCGGCCGCGGGGGCGGCGGTGGTGGTCAACGACGTCGACGAGCCGTTCGCCGGGCAGGTCGCCGGCCTGATCACGTCCAGGGGCGGCAAGGCCGTCGTCAGCGCCGGGCCGGTGCAGGACCCCGATCAGGCCGAGGCCATGGTCGACGCCTGCACGGCGGCGTTCGGGCGGATCGACGGGCTCGTCAACAACGCCGGCATCCGGTACCAGGCCGAGATCGGCCAGGACGACCCCCGGGCCATGCGCGAGCTCATCGAGATCAACGTGCTCGGCACGCTCTACTGCACCAACGCCGCGGTGCGGAGCATGGGCAGGGGGTCGATCGTCAACCTCGGCTCGGTCGCGATGGTCGGGCAGCCGACCGCGCTCACCTACTCCGCGTCCAAAGGGGCCGTCGCGAGCATCACGGCCGGTGCGGCGGCGGAACTCCGCGACAAGGGCATCAGGGTCAACGCCGTGTGCCCCGTCGCCTGGACCCGCATGGCCGCGGCCGACACCAAGGGCGGACCGAGCGGGCCGCCGGAGACGATCGCGCCGCTGGTCACGTACCTGCTGAGCGACCGCGCGGCGAAGATCACCGGGCAGCTCGTCCGGTTCGCCGGTCAGAAGCTGCACGTCATGGGGCAGACGTCGCCGAAGGAACCCGTTCTCGAACGCGAGGCGTGGGACGTCGACTCGATCGCCGAGGCCTTCGAGCGGCACATCGTGCCGGAGGAGCCCGCCAGGGTCCGATGGGGTGTCGGAAGGTGACGCACGCCTGATCTCCAGGCAGAGTGGCGGCGTGGAGCAGCGGGAGATCATGCAGCGAGCGCTCGGCGTCCTGACGCTCACCTACGACGGCGCCGGGTCCAACGACTACCTGCGCATGGCCCTCAAGTCGTTGCAGGAGGGCGTGTTCAGCTACGAGGTCAAGGTCGACGGCGAGCTCAACGAGGCCGGGCAGCAGGCCCTCAAGCAGGCGATGGACCAGGTGCTGTCGCAGTTCGGCTGGTTCACGGCCGGGCTGCTCTACGCCTTCCACGGCGTCGCTCAGGCCTACGAGAACGACTACGAGGAAGCCGACGTGCAGGAGGTCCTGCGGCAGCTCGCGATCAGGCTCGCCGACTGACGAGCTCGGCGCGCACGCCGTCCGAGAACGGGGTCCAGGCCTCGACCGCCCACGGTCCGAAGCGCAGGTCGGTCAGGGCCACGCAGGCCGCGGAGATCTCCGGGTCGACCCACAGGAAGGTGCCGGACTGCCCGAAGTGGCCGAAGGTGCGCGGCGAGAACGAGAGCCCCGTCCAGTGCGGTGACTTCGAGTCGCGGATCTCGAAGCCGAGGCCCCAGTCGTTCGGCTTCTGCATCCCGTAGCCGGGCAGCACGCCGTTCAGGCCGGGGAACACGACCGACGTCGCCTCGGCCACCAGCTCGGCGGAGACCAGGCGTGGTGACAGCAGCTCGGCCGCGAACAGCGCCAGGTCGGCGGCGCAGGACTCGGCCCCGGCGCCCGCCGAGCCGGTCAGCGCGGAGGAACTCATCCCCAGCGGTGCGAAAACGGCCTCGTGCAGATAGGTCGCGAACGGCATCTCGCACGCCTCGCCCACGAAGGACGCCAGCACGTCGAAGCCCGCGTTCGAGTAGATCCGGCGGGTGCCGGGAGCGGCCTGCACCTCGGCCTCGTCGAACGCGTAACCGGCGGTGTGCGCGATCAGGTGCCGGACGGTCGACCCCTCGGGGCCGGCCGGCTGGTCCCACTCGACCGCGCCCTCCTCGACTGCCACCAGCACCGCGTACGACGTCAGCAGCTTCGTGACGGACGCGAGCGGGAACACGCGCTGTTGATCACCCAGTGAGCCGGCCACGCCGTCGGGGGTGACCACCGCCACCGCCACGTTCCCGACAGGCCAGGACGCCGCTACTTCCACGCTCTGCATAGGACGCACGTTAACGTCAGGGTGTGACAGTCCGGGAACTGATCGTCCTGGGAACGGCCAGCCAGGTCCCGACCCGCCAGCGCAACCACAACGGCTATCTGCTCAGGTGGGACGGCGAGGGCTTCCTGTTCGACCCGGGTGACGGCAGCCAGCGGCAGCTCCTGCGATCAGGCGCCGCTGCGAGCGACATCACCCGGATCTGCATCACGCACTTCCACGGCGACCACTGCCTGGGCGTGCCCGGCATCGTCCAGCGGCTGTCCCTGGACCGCGTCCAACACACCGTCCACGCGCACTACCCGCAGTCGGGCGCCCACTTCTTCGAACGCCTCCGCCACGCCAGCGCGTTCTACGACGCCGCGGACGTCAAGGAGGTGCCGGTCGTCGAGGACGGCGAGATCGCCGACGGCAAGTTCGGCCGGCTGGAGGCCTACGCGCTCGACCACGGCATCGACAGCGTCGGCTACCGCCTGGTCGAGCCCGACGGCCACCGCATGCTCCCCGAGAAGCTCAAGGAGCACGGCATCCAGGGGCCTGCGGTCCGCACGCTGCAGCAGCAGGGCGAGTTCAACGGCGTCCAGCTGGCGGACGTCAGCGAACCCCGCAAGGGTCAGCGGTTCGCGTTCGTCATGGACACCAGGCTCTGCGACAACGTCTTCGAGCTCGCCGACAACGCCGACATGCTCGTGATCGAGTCGACCTACCTGGCCCGCGACACGAAGCTCGCGGGCGACCACGGCCACCTCACCGCCCAGCAGGCCGCCCGCGTCGCGCAGGACTGCCGCGTCCGCAAGCTGGTGCTGACCCACTTCTCCCAGCGCTACGACGACCCCGCCGAGTTCCTCGCCGAAGCCGCCGCCGAGTTCGACGGCGAGATCGTCATCGCGAAGGACCTGGACCGGGTGCCGGTGCCGAAGCGAGCCACTGGTCGGTGACGATCTCCGCCAGCGCCGACGAACGGGGCTCCCAGCCCAACGCTCGCAGCCGCGACGCGTCGGCCCGCAGTGAACGGATCTCCCCGGGAACGGCGGGCTTCCACGTAACGTCCACGGTTCGTCCGGTGACCTCGGCGACGGCGTCGAGCACGTCCCGGACGGAAGCGGCGGTCGCGCCGACGTTGTAGACCGACGACGTGCCCACGGAGCACGCCTCCAGGGCCACGACGAAGGCGGCAGCGACGTCGCGTACGTGCACGAAGTCGCGCACGGCCCCGCCGTCGCCGTAGACCTCCATGCCGGGCACCGTTCCGGCGGCGCACGCCACGGCCCGCGTGATCACCCGAGTGGTGTCCGTGTCACCTCCTCCAGCGACGTTGAACAAACGGAGAGTGGTCGCCCCGATCTGCCCGGACCGCGCGGCCCACGCCACGAGGTCCTCCGCGGCGGCCTTGGAGGCGGCGTACGGGGAGGAGGGTTCCCGGGCCGATTCCTCGGTCAGCACGGCGTCGGAAGGCCGGTACACGGTGCCTGTCGAAGCGAGCAGGAATCGTTGGCCCTTCAGGGCTTTGAGCAGGTTCAGCGTCCCGCCCACGTTGGTCTCCCAGTAGGGGAGTGGATCTTGGAACGACTCCCGGACACGGGCCACGGCGGCCAGGTGGACGACGGCGTCCACGTCGTCCAGCTCGAACGGCTCAGAGAGACGTTGACGGGACAGAACCGGTTCATGACCATGAACCTGCAGCTCACGCACCACGGCGCGGCCGACGTACCCAGTGGCACCGGTCACCAGAACTCGCACGAGTTGACCCTAAAGGTCGACGGCGACTGCGCCGATAACACACGAGTGAGTTACCCCCATCGCGCTGTGCACACAAGCATCGCCGGACTCCTGCACGATCACGCCGTGCTCGAGTTCAAGCGGCAGGAGTTCCTGCGCAACGTGGCTGAGATCGTGGGAGCCGCACCCGCGCCGCAGTCCGCTGAGCTCACGGCGCCGCTGCCGTCGATCAACCCCAGGCGCAGCTTCCTCAACCGCGTTGACCAGGTCCTTCGGGACGCGGCCCGTTCCCGGTGAGCACCCGGAACAGCTGCTGATCCACATGCTTGCGGGCTTGAGCCGACAGGCCCGTCGCAAGATTCATCCGGCCGTTGCCGGACCGTGCTTCGACACACATACCGGGTGGCTCTACGCTACGCGTCACCCGGCGATCGCCGGTCACGTCCTCCGCTTCTCTTAAGCGAGTTTTCGGCGATGAATCATGTCCTCTCAGCGCTCAACGAGCGCCTCGGCAGGTTGTTCGGTGACCGGCTGGTAGTCCTGGCCGGCGGTACGCGTCTGGCGAAGCGCGCGCATGAGCTCCATGCGCTCGGCGCCCGCCATACGCTCGTGCTCGATACCGACGATCATGCGCCGCTTCATGATTCGGTGATCGCGCGTTGGGTGTCGCTGGGCATCAAGGGCAGCCTCGTCGCGGTCGAGCAGCGCCGTCTGGGCAAGCTGCTGACCAAGCCGGGCGCCGAGGTCAAGGCGATCCTGAGCGACTTCGACGCCGACGGTGAAGCGGTCGTGATCAGCACGCCCTACAACGAGATCAGCTCGTTCGAGGGCCGTCCGGTGCTCAACGCCCGGCAGCACGACTGGGTCGAGCTGGAGAACAAGACCACCATCGACGCGCTGTGGGACGAGCTGTCCGCCCGCCGCGCGCCCGCGATGGTGTTCGACCTCGACTTCGAACGCCTCTGGGGCGCCTCGGAGATCCTGGACCGCGGCGCCGGCGTCGTCTGGTCCGGCGACGGCCCGGCGATCAACGGCGGTGCCAACTTCGTGCGCCGCGTGCGGTCGTACGAGGAGGCCAAGGAAGCCTTCGACGTGCTCGCGCCCAAGTGCGACCAGGTCCGCGTCATGCCGTTCCTGGAAGGCATCCCGGTCAGCGTGCACGGCATCGTCTTCCCGGACGGGACCGCGGTGCTGCGTCCGATCGAGATGGTCGTGCCGCGCCGCCAGGGCCAGGCCAAGTTCCTCTACGCGGGCTGCGCGTCGTACTACGACCCGCCCGTGTGGATCCGCGACGAGATGCGCAACCTGGCCCGCCGCGTCGGCGAACACCTGCGCGGCACCGTCGGTTACCGCGGCACGTTCACGCTGGACGGCATCGCGACCGAGGACGGCTTCCTGCCGACCGAGATCAACACCCGCTACGGCGGCGCGATGGTGTGCTTCGAGGACGCCGTCCCGACGCTGCCGCTCGCGCTGGTCCAGGTCGCCCTGGTCGCCGGATGGGACCTGGGCATCTCCTCGATGGAGTTCGAGGAGCTCGTCCTGCAGGCCGCGGACAACCACCGCGCCGGGGCCGTGGGCGCCAACGTGCGGGCCGTGCAGCCGACGACGGTCGACGAGCGCCGGGTGATCTTCACCGGCTGGGCGTGCCGGCTCGCGCACCCCGAGGAGGCCGCGCACGCGACGCTGCGGCTGAGCCCGTCGCCGATCGGCGGCCGGCTCGACCTCGACCTGCACCGGGAGAACATGCCCGTGGGCGCTCCCGTGGCCGCGCTGACGGTCGCCGCGTTCGCGCTGGCGGACCAGGAGTGGGGGACGGGCCTCGGCGCCCTGGAACCCGCCATCGCGGTCGAGGACGAGAACCAGGTCGAGCAGGCCATCGAAGAGGCCGTCACCGCCTAGGAAGACCTACCAGGCGCCCTCGTCGCCGTATGCGGAGACGAGGGCGAACCGGTAGCCCATCAGGGCTGCGGCGACCTCGCGGGGCTGGTGCACCGGACGCACCAGCCCTTCGCCCAGCACCTTCGGCAGGTCCACGCCCAGCAGTTCGGGCGAGTCCTTCAGCAGTGCCACGGCGATCTCGGCGGCGTCCGCGAGCATCTCCTCGCCCGGCAGCTCGACCATGTCGTTCATGAGGCCGCCGACGAACGGTGGCAGCTTCTCCGGCACCGCGCAGGCCAGCGCGACCAGGCACGCGACCCGTTCGGACGCCAGCGCCTCGAAGATCTTCGGCGCTCCCTGCGCGACGGCGTGCCGGGTCTGCGTCAACCAGTCCGGAGCCGTGCGAGGCAGTTCGCGGCCGAGGGCGTTCCACCTGCGGTGCGTGCGCCGTCCGTCCTCGGTGAACCCCTTGCCCGCCAACGCCACGGCGGCCAGCAGGAAGATCACCCGGTCCCGCACGTCCCCGGCGACCTTGTACGAGGCTCCCAGCTCCACCAGGAACGGCACGGTGCAGAACGAGGCCTCGGACACCGTGTCCTCGGTGAGGATCCGCTCAGCGAGCTGTGAGAGCGCGTTCTGCCGCTCGTCCGCGCTGGGGTCCATCAGGGAGCGCAGCAGACGGGGCACGCGGCCGGCGCCACCCCGGCCGTCGTAGACCTCGCTCCAGGAAATCCTGTCGAGTCCGCGCAACGGGTCAGGCCGTTGCCAGGCGCGCGGCAGCTCCATAGGCGGGAAAGGTACGGGATGTCAGGGAAAGGACCTCGGCGCCTCGCCCGTACGATCTCGCCGTGTCCTTCTCGGTGGCCGACATCTTCTCGGGTGCGGGCGGCATGAGCTTCGGCTTCCACGCCCACCGCGACTTCCGGGTGGTCGGTGCCGCAGACGCGCAGATCGGCAAGCCCAGCTCGAAGCTGGGTTCGTTGCGCTGCAACGACACCTACCGCGCGAACATCGGCGTCGACCCGCTGGAGGTCGACCTCGCGAGGGTCTCGCCCGCGGCGTTGCGCGAGGTCTGGGGCCTGCAACGCGGCGAACTGGACGTGCTGCTCGCGTGCCCGCCGTGCTCGGGCTTCAGCCGCATCACCTCCCAGAACCACCTGCGCGACGACCCGCGGAACTCCCTGGTCGGCCGGATCGCGGTGTACGCACAGGAGCTGCGCCCCAAGGTCGTGCTGATGGAGAACGCCCGCGAGCTCGTCAAGGGCAAGCAGCGCCACCACTTCGACAGCCTCGCCGAGGAGCTCACCCGGATCGGGTACTCCGTCTGGGGCGGCACGCACATGCTGTCCAAGTTCGGCCTCCCACAACTGCGCGAGCGGACGCTGATGGTGGCCGTCGACGGCGGCCTTCCGCTGCTCACGCTGGACGACCTGTGGGAGGGCCGGGTCATCCGGCCGTCGGCGATCACGGTCCGGCGCGCGATCGGCAAGCTGCCCGTCCTCGCGGCCGGCGTCGCGGACCTGGAAGACCCCATTCACGTCTCGCCGACCTTTTCCCAGGACCGCAGCCTCGAAAGAATGCGCGCGATTCCGGCGAACGGCGGATCGTGGGCTGATCTGCTCCGCTCACCGGAGACCGCGGAGTTGTTGAACCCGGCACAACGCAAGATCGTCGAGCAGCAGAACTGGGGTTCCCACCCCGATGTCTACGGCCGGTTGTGGTGGGACGAACCGGCCCGCACGATCAAGCGGGAATGCGGCCACGTCGGCAACGGGCGTTATGCGCACCCGGTCCAGCACCGCCTGTGCACGGTCCGCGAGATGGCTCTGCTGCAAGGGTTCCCGCGCCAGTTCAAGTTCGACGTCTCGATTCTCGGGAACGCCTACCGGCACGTGGGCGACGCCGTTCCGCCGCTGATCGCCTACCAGTTGGCCGGGCTCACCAGGTGGATTCTCACCGGCGACCGCCCGGAGCCCCGCGAGATGTGCCTGCGCGGCACCTCACTGCGTCCCGGCGACATTCGTCCGGCAGAAGTTACCGAAATGGTGGCCTAGGTCTTGAACCGAAGTTGTCGATCATCCGTAGCGAAACGCCTCGGTCGATAACTGTTCGGCAACGAATTTAACGTCACCTGACGGAACGAATGCATCGCAGCCCTATCCACTGTGGACACCCTGCGGATGTTTTCGCTGCTCACGCATAGTGGGTGACGGCGTCCTTACCTCACTCATACGTGTGTCACCCCATCGGCTAACGTCCCGCTCGCTTCCTGTCGGTTCAGTGTCGATGACGACGTGCCGACCGTCCCGACGGATGACGACTTCCCGCCGCGTTCGGGCTAACTTCAGTGAGCAAGAGGAGACCCATGGCTTCCCGGTTCAGGATCGGTACGGCGCTGCTCGGCGCCACCGCCGCCCTCGCGTTCTCGGCCATCCCGGCCCACGCCGACGTCAAGATCACTCCGGACCGTGGCGGCCAGGAGCAGGGCCACAAGGTGTGGCTGAGGGTCCTCGACAAGGACAACAACGAGGTGACCAAGGAAGAGGGCACCTCGGTCATCAAGCTCCGCATCACGGACGACAGGGACCGCTCCAACGTCTTCGCGTACTGCGTCGAGCTGCCGACCCCGCTCCTGGACGACGACGTCCTGAAGGAAGTCGACTGGGACAAGCACCCCGGCAAGAACACCAAGTTCAAGGGTGACAACCCCGGCAAGGTGCTCTGGATCCTGAACCGCTCCTACCCGAACAAGTCGGTCAAGGAAGTCAAGGACGAGTTCTCGATCAAGAACTTGGACAAGGAAGACATCATCGCGGCCACGCAGGCCGCGCTGTGGCACTTCTCCGACGACGCCAAGCTCGACGTCGAGAACAAGAACAACGACCCCCAGGTCGTCGAGCTCTACAAGACGTTCCTCGCGAAGGCCACCCCGGAAGCCGCGCCGAAGCCGACGCTGACGATCACCCCGGAGTCCAAGGAAGGCGTGCCCGGCACGCCGATCGGCCCGTTCGAGGTCAAGACCACGGCTGACGAGGTCAAGCTGACCGGCAACCTCCCCGCAGGCGTCACCGTCGTCGGCAAGGACGGCAAGCCGCTCGACGTGCAGCAGAAGTCCGACGGGCTCTCGATCAAGGGCACCGAGAAGATCTCCGAGTTCTCCGTGAACGTGCCGACCGGCACGCCGGACGGCGAGGCCACCTTCAAGCTCTCCGCCCAGGCCGACATCCCGGTGGGTCGCCTCTTCGTCGCCCACAACAAGAGCTCGGACAACGTCGCGCAGTCGCTCGTCGTCGCGCAGCCGCAGAAGGCCAAGGTCGAGAAGGAAGCCAAGGCCACCTGGAAGGCCGGCACCGTCCCGACCCAGCCGACCACGACGACCACCACCGCCACGACCACCACGACGCCGGAGACCACCACTCCGAGCACCACCTCCTCCACCCCGGCCAACCCGGCTCCGGGTGGCGGCGAGGACGACCTCGCGTCGACCGGTGCGTCGATCCTGTGGCCGCTGCTCGGCGGTCTGGTCCTCGTCGGCGCCGGTGTCGGTGCGCTGTTCGTGGTCCGTCGCAAGAAGGCCGGCGCCTGATCTGAGGTAGCCAGCCCCCAAGACGAACGCCCCCTGGTTCCGCGCCGGAGCAGGGGGCGTTTGCCATTCTCGAAGGGTTCTACCGGCGGGTGAAGCCCGCCACGTAGATGTCGCCGTCGGCGATCGCGACGTCCCGGTTGGACGACGCTCCCGAGAAGATCGCGCGGGCGGGGTCGCGGAAGTTCTCCACGATCTCGACGCGCTGCACCGGCTTGGCCGTCGGGATGACGGTCTCCGGCGACCAGAAACGGCCCAGCCGCACCAGGTACGTGTTCACGTTCGGCTTGCCGTCCTCGGTGGCGTAGACGCGCCACGTGAACAGGTCGACCTTCTCGACCTCACGGGTGCGCAGGCCCCGTGCGACCTCCTTGGTCTCCCAACTGCGACCGTTCCAGGTGGACAGGTAGTTGCGCAGCGGGCCGCCGGCCTCGTCGCCCATGAACCACAACAGGAACGGCTGACCCAGGGTCGTGCCCACCTGCTGGATGTAGTCGGGCGACTTCACGTTGTTCGGCAGGGTCAGCGGGGTCTCCGCGACCAACAGGTGCTTCTCCTGGTCGGCGTCGTCGATCTGGGTGCCCAGGTCCTTGCCCGACGCCGAGTAGAAGTGCCGGTTCTGCGGGTCGAACCACGTGTAGTAGATGTTGCGGTGGTAGCGGTCGTGCTTGTTGCCCTCGGGCCCGCCACCGGCGAGCGTGTAGACGATCCGCACGCGGCCGTTCTCCTCCTGGCGGAGCTGGCCGATGTAGATCTCGTTCATGTTGTCCGCGCGGGCGGTCGAGCCGATCGCGAAGCGGTCCCCGGTCAGGTCCGTGGAGGTCTTCCACGTCTTGCCGTTGTCCTTGGACACCACGTAGAGCATCGGACGCGTGTCCGTCGGCGTGGTGCCGTCGAGGTCACGCGTCGTCTCGCGGTAGAACACGTAGATCGTGCCGTCGCGCGTGACGAACGGCATCGGGTACGTGGCCGCGTTCTTCGAGATCAGCGTCTCTTCCCAGACGCCGTCGGCCGAGTGGGGCTCGGGCGAACGGGACATGCGCAACTCGACGTTGTGCATGCCGCGGAAGATGAGCAGGTGCCCGTCCCTGGCCTGGACCATGGTCGGGTAGTTGTGGGCGTCCGACGCACCGTCCGCGATCCGGTTGGGCGCGGACCAGGTGGACTTGCGGTGGTCGTACGACTGGACGTAGCTGTCCTCGTACTGGCCGGCCCACGAGATGAACGTCTTGTTCACTTTCTTGTCGTGGACGCCGCCAGCGACCGGACGCCGGTCACTGCGGGCCGCGACACTCGTGGCCGTGGTCGTCACCGTGAACTTCGCTTTCCCCTGAGCATCGGCCGTGGCGTTGGCCGAGGAGACCGCGACGAGCGGCAACAGCAGTACTGCGGACATAACTCCACGCAGGAGTCGTGTCATCGAGCATCCTCCTGGTTCTGACCGCGAAGGCGGCCGACCAGGCGGCGGTAGCGACATCTTCGTTGTCACCCAGCCAACTTGTCCAGGCGCAGTTAGCGTGATCGCGGCTATCAACACGCGGGCCCTACTCGGGTACCCTGCGTCAGGGACGAAGGAGCACCACATGAACTTCGACGAGATCAAGAACAAGGCCCTGGACCTGGCCGAGCAGAACCACGAGAAGGTCGACCAGGGCATCGACGCCGCGGCGGACTTCGTCGCAGGCAAGTTCGGTCACGAGCAGCAGGTCGACTCGGTCGCCGAGAAGATCAAGGACATCCTTCCAGGTGGATGAGTGAACTCCTTCAACGCCACTGACGCGGGGCGGGTCACCTCCACCGGAGAGACCCGCTCTCCTTCTGCCCGCCGGCCGGACATGATCACCTGGCAGGGCATCCACGAGCCGCGCCTCGAGCAGGTCCGCCTGCTCCTGTCGAGCGACCTGCGCCTCCGCGCGTCGGGCCGTCTCGTCGCCGCCGGCCCCGACGAGCAGTTCAACGCCTCCTTCGAGGTGTCCGTGAGCGAGAGCGGCCAGGTCAACCGCCTGCTGCTGCGCACGGCCACAGTGCTGGAAGAGCGCCAGTGCTCTCTTTCCCGCACCGAGGACGGCGCCTGGCTGGTAGACCACGGCCAGGGCAGCAAACGCGAGACGTTCAACGACGCGCTCGACGTCGACGTCCAGTTCGCCGTGCTGTTCAACGCCATCCCGATCCGGCGTCTGGGGCTGCACCGCGAACCGTCCGAGCACGCGCTGCCCGTCGTGCGGGTGTCGCTGCCGGACCTGTCGGTGAAGGCCGTCACCCAGACCTACAAGACCGTGTCCGTGGGGGACGAGGTCTCCGTGGTGCGGTTCAAGAGCGGCGGGTTCGAGCAGAACATCAAGGTCGACCCCAACGGCCTGGTCGTCGAGTACCCGCTGATCTCGAAGCGGATTTAGAACCGGTCCAAGAAGTACTTCCTTCGTGGCGAGTCGCATCCGAACGATGGAAGCGCCGGGACTGTGGTTCTAGCTTCCGACCATGCCGAAACGATTTTCGAGCGTGGTCGGTCGCTCGTTCGGTGATGGCGTCCGCGACGCCATCCGGTTCACGGGGATGACTCCGACCTCGTCAAGGGCGGAGTCACAGAGGTCGAGTTCGAGATGCTCCTCGGCCTCTGCCGCGTCGAGCCGGACGAAGCCTGCCGCCTGCTCGGTGCGCACCCTCATGCACCAGGAACGCCACGCAACGAAGATCACCGCGTGGTCGTTGATCCACAGCAGCCGTGAGTTCGTCTTCTACATCCACGAAAACGCGCTTCGGCTGCCGGTGGGCGGCCCAGAGGTGATGAAGGCGCTGAAGGGCATCGACCAGTTCGCCCTGGATGCCGAGCACTCCATGGAACTGATCGCCGGCCTCGTGCCCTGATGAGGCGCCCGAAATTGTCAGACTTCCTTGAGATGATTGGGATGGGACCCGGATCCCCCCAGGGGGCCGTTCAGTCTGTATCGATCCGGCCATGAAGCCGTCTACTGCCCCTCACCTGTGTCGGTGAAAGGGCAGCAGGCGGCTTGGCCGAGGTGAAGTCCGCTCGCTAGAGCATCTCTCCCAGCACCTCGGGATCGATCACGATCGGCGCCGGACGGTATGCGGGCGGCTCGACGCCCATCAACGTCCGCACCAGGAAGTCCCAGGCCCGCGTCCGCACGTAGGCGAGCCGGTCGAGGAGCAGGTGCTCGGCCCCCGGCACGATCAGCAGCTCGAAGTCCTTGCCGGCGGCGATGAGCGCGTCGGCCAGTCGCAGCGACTGGTCCGGGTGCACCGTGTCGTCGAGTTCGCCGTGGACGAGCAGCAGCTTTCCCTTCAACCTGTCCGCGATCAGGACGTTCGACGCCCGCGTCCAGGCCTCGGGGTTGTCCGGCCCGTCGACGGTCTCCGCCCAACCCTGCGCGATGCACGTGGCGTCGTGCGAGCCGGACAACGCGACACCGGCCTTGAAGATCTCCGGGAAGTCCAGCATCGCTCGTGCCGCGGCGAATCCGCCGCCGGAGTGGCCCATCACGCCCACACGTGAGAGGTCCATCCACGGCCGCGACTCCGCCAGTTGGTGCAGTGCCGCGACGTGGTCCTCCAGACTGCCTGCGTCGGCCAACCGGCCGTACGAGGCGTCGTGGAAGGCCTTCGAACGGCCCGGGGTGCCGCGTCCGTCGAGTGCGACCACCACGAAACCGACTGCTGCCAACGGTTCCCCGTCCATCCCCATGCCGCCGGGGTCGAAGCAGGGCTCGACCCTCGTGACCTGCGGGCCGGGATAAACGCTGTCCACCACGGCATAGCTCTGCGTCGGGTCGAAGTCGCGCGGCTTGTAGAGCACGCCGTAGATGTCCGTGGTGCCGTCGGCTGCCTTGACGCGGAAGCGCTCCGGTGCGGTCCAGCCCGTGGCGATCATCCGGCTGATGTCGGCCTCCTCCAACGAGACCAGCACCTCTCCCGTCCAGGAGCGCACGGTCGTCACCGGTGGGGTGTCCACAGTGGACGCCGAGTCGACGAAGTACCCGCCGTTCGGAGCCACCGTGACGACGTGGTCCAGCGAGTCGTCGGTGACGACCGTGAAGCCGGTGCCGTCCAGTCCGATCCGGCACACCGTGCGCCGGTACGGGTCCTCCGCGACCAGGCCGCTGGCCGTGAACGAGACGAGACGGTTCGTCTCGTCGACGTGCAGGACCTCGCGGACCAGCCACTGGCCGGTGGTGACCTGGCCGAGCAGCGCGCCGGTGTGCAGGTCGTAGCGGTAGAGGTGACCCCAGCCGTCGCGCTGGGAGAACCACAGCACCTCGTCGGCGAGCACCCGGACGAGGGGCATGCCGTAGATCAGCTGGTTGGGGCCGACGCGGTTCGTGCCCGTCTCGCTGAGCACGACGCTGACCTCGCCGGAGGAGGCATCCATCCGGTTCAGGGTCAGGGTGTGCTGGTCTCGGGGGCGGCTCAGGAAGTAGACGGTCGAGCTGTCCGCGGACCACCACGCCCATCCGGCCGCGATCGGCGAGAGCTCCGGCATGAGCAGCGGGTCGCACTGGGCGTGGACCGTCTTGCCCGCGGCGATGTCGAAGACGACGAGTTCGGCGAACGGCAGGTCGGCGTCGCCGGGGTAGGCGAAGCGCTGAGTGTGCGTCACCGGGACGCCGCCGCCGGCCGGGCGCGATTCGATCAGGTGGGTCTGGCGGACCTCGCGCTGGTCGGTGCGGTGGGCGAGCACCTTTGCCGAGTCGGGCGACCAGGCCAGGGCCGGCGGCATGTGCGGCAGGCCGAACTTGCGCATCAGCGTGCTGTAGCTCAGGACGTCCGGGCCGTAGCCGTACCCGTAGTCCTGTTCGCCGTCGGTCGTGAGCGCCCACTCGCGTTCACCGCAGCGGGCCCACAGGTCCTGGCCGCGCCGCGAGACCGCGACCTCGCCGTCGGGGGAGGCGACCTCCAGGGGGTTGCCCGGCGCCGCGATGAACGGCATCGGGTCGAAGTCCGGGGTGCGGGTGCCCGCGGCCGGGTCGACGACGACGAACTGTCTGGTGTCGCCGTCGCGGACCTGATACCAGAAGCGGCGGCCGTCCTCGATCCACTGTGGACGGACCTTGTCGCCGACGACCAGTTCGCCGGGGGCGGCGAGGCGGCGGAGGAGTTGTTCTGCGGCTTGGTAATCGGCAGCGGTGGTCATGGTCTCTCCCCAGGAAGTGTGTGCGGTCAGAGGCTGCGGGCGGTGATGTCGCCGTACGACGTGGTGGCGCGGATGGTGATGCCGGCCGTGCCGTCGTTGCGCAGCGAGTTGTCGATGCGGCCGTAGGCCGTGCCGGCGTCCAGGGAGGCCGAGAGTCCGGAGGCGACGGTGATGTCGCCCTTCTGGGTGCTGATCTCGGCGGAGCCGTTGAGGCGGCCCACCGTGACGTCACCGGCCTGCGTCTTCACGAGGACGTTCGAGGCCTCGTCGATCTTGACGTCGCTCTGCGCGGCCTCGAAGGCGATGTCGCCGAGCCGGCCGACGCCGCGGAACTCGGCGCTGGCGGCCTTCGCCTCGACGCGGGAACCGGCGGGCAGCTGGACGGTGATCTCGACGGCCCCGGACGAACCGAGGACCTTGCTGCCGGTCTCGGCGGCGATGCGCAGGACGCCGTCGGCGAAGGCGACCGCGATCTTCTCGGCGGCCTTCACGTCGCGGCTCTGCGAGGCATTGGCCGGCAGGACCTCGACGGCGGTGTCGGAGCGGTCGGCGGCGATGAACTGGACGCGGCCCGCGGGGATGTCGAGGACGGCGGCGATGGGGGCGGGGGTGGCGAATGTCTGCATCTCTGGCTCCTGCGACTCGTTGTTTCTGATGATGGAAAAGCTACGTTGCGTTTCCAGATCTGGACAACAAGTTCGTTGTGACGAGAAGGCATAATAGCAGTTCAAAAGCACAATATCGTTGCAACCGGCAGTAGATCTAATGCAACGAGCGTTGCAATGAAGTGTCGGTGAACGCTATGATCGGCGCATGCCAGGAGGTCGACTCACCCAGCAGGAACGCCGCCAGATCGCCATCGGCCTGGCCGACGGCCTCGCGTACGCGGAGATCGCGAGGAGCCTCGACCGGCCGACCTCGACGATCACGCGCGAGGTGATGCGCAACGGAGGTCCGGCCGGCTACAAGGCCGACATCGCCCACCTCGCGACGGAACGCCGTGCGCAGCGCCGCAAGCCGTCCGCACCTCGCCGGCAGGCGGCCGAGCGCGCGGACGGGCGTGACCTGGAGGCCGTGCGGGAGTTCGAGGAGTTGTTCTCCGGCATCTTCATGGGGCAGGGCCTGTCGAAGATGCCGGCCAGGGCACTCGCGAGCCTCTACGCGACCGACTCCGGCAGCCTCACCGCGTCAGAACTGGTGGGGCACCTGGGAGTCAGTGCGGCCTCAGTGTCGAAGGCCATGTCCTACCTGGAAAGTCAGGGCCTGATCGGGCGCGAGCGCGACGAACGCCGTCGCGAGCGTTACGTGGTCGACGACGGCGACATCTGGTACCAGTCGATGATCGCGAGCGCGGCCGGCACGACCACGCTGGCCGAGGCCGCGCGCCAGGGCGTCAGCAGCCTCGGCCCCGGCACACCCGCGGCCGTCCGGCTCGAGAACATCGCGCGGTTCCTCGACTTCGTCAGCGAGAGCATCGTCCGCGCCGCCGAACAGGCGCGCGACATCCTGCACTCGAAGAGCTAGACCCGCACCGCCACGGCCACGCCCTGGCCCACGCCGACACAGGCAGCCGCGATGCCGACGCCGCCGCCACGAGCCCGCAGGTGGCGGCACAGGTCGATGATCACGCGCGGCATCGAGGCGCCGAGCGGGTGCCCGTAGGCGATCGCGCCGCCGTGGACGTTGACCTTCTCCTTGTCGATCTCGGGAAGGTGGTGCACCACCGACAACGCCATCGCCGCGAAAGCCTCGTTGATCTCCCAGAGGTCGACCTGCTCGGCCTCGATGTGCAGGCGCTTCAACAGTTTCCGGATCGCCGACACAGGCGCGATCGTGAACCGGTGCGGCTCCTCGCCGGTCGTCGCCGACCCGAGCACCTCACCCAGCGGCTCGACACCCAGTTCGGACGCGATCGCTTCCGTGCCGAGCAAAGCCGCGAGCGCGCCGTCGTTCAACGGCGACGCGTTGCCCGCCGTCACCGACCCGTTCTCCGAGAACGCGGGCTTCAGCTTCGCGAGCTTCTCGAGGCTGGTGTCCGCGCGGACGTTCTCGTCGCGCCGGATCGCCGTCCCGTCCGGCAACTGCACGGGGAACGCGAACCCCTCGTGCACGCCCGCGCCCCAGGCGGCAGCGGCGCGACGGTGCGAGCGGAGGGCGAAGTTGTCCATCTGCTCACGCGTGATCCCCAGCTCGTGCGCCACGTTCTCGGCGGCCAGCCCCAACGGCACGGTGTAGTGCTTGGGCATGCGCGGGTTCACGAGCCGCCAGCCCAGCGCCGTCGACACGGTCTCCAGCCGGTCAGGGAACGCCTTGTCCGGGCGGGCCGTCACGAACGGCGCCCGCGACATCCCCTCGACACCACCGGCGACGATCAGGTCGGCGTCCCCGGTGATCAGCGCCCGAGCGCCCTGGATGATCGACTCGCCGCCCGAGGCGCACAGCCGGTTCAGCGTCACGCCCGGCACGGAGACCGGCAGCCCCGCCAGCAACGAGGCCATGCGGGCGACGTTGCGGTTGTCCTCGCCGGCGCCGTTCGCGTCACCCAGCAGCACGTCGTCGATGCGCGCCAGGTCGAGCGACGGGTAGCGGCGCAGCAGGTCGACGATGGGCAGCGCCGCGAGGTCGTCCACCCGGATGCCGGAGAGACCTCCCCGGTACCTGCCGAACGGAGTGCGGGCGGCGTCGATGATCAATGCGCGTGCCATGCTCCCATCTTGGGGTACTCACGCCTTGAGCAAAAAGGGAACGTAACCCGTTTCGGGGTGTACCTCTGAATCGGTGCTGAAGGCCTTCACCTCGATGGCGTGCGCTCCGGGGGTCAGCGCGCCCGTGTTGAGTGAAATCCGCCATCGGCCCGCCGCGGCAGGTCCGTCCGCCGTGGTCGGGACGGTCGCGACGTGGTTGCCGTCGAGCCGGATCTCGAACCCGGCGAGCCCCGCCACGGACGCGTCCAGGGCGTTGACGCGCACCTCCAGGACCACGCGGCCGCGGTTGAAGGCGGCGCCGTTCTCGACGGGCTGGCCACCGGCGTCCAGGACCTCGGGGACCGGGTCGGCGAGCGTCGGTTTCGCGTCCACCAGCGGTGTCTCGGACTCGCGCCGGGCACTGCTCTTCGGGCCGGTCAGCTCGACGTCGGTGTGGGTGATCTGGACGCGTTCCTCCGTGACGAGCTGGACGTTCAGGTTGTCCGTGAACGCCTCCGCCGGCAGGTCGGCGACGGCCGGGTACTCCGCGCCCGGCTTCCACGGCGACCCCTCGACGGCCGGCCTGAGCGGCACCTGGATGCCGTTGACCTTCACCGCGGTGATGGGCGCGCTTTCGCGTGACGGGATCATGGCGATGCGCAGCTGACCTGCGGTGACGTCCGCGATGGGACTGGCGCTGGTGCTGGCCGGACCGTCCACGCGCACCTGCGGCGTCGGGCCGGTGAGCGGGGCGTCGGCCTTGGCGGTGCGGTAGCCGATCAGGTCGACGCCGGCGCGGATCCGGTCGCCCGCCAGCGCCGCGACGCCGACCAGGGCCGTCGCCTCGCGCCACTGCGGCACGAACGGCGAGGTGGCGACGACGTCGCCGTCGCGCACCACCTGGACCCCGGCGGGCGTCAGCACGAGCTCCCAGCGCACCGTCACGCCCGGCACCGCGGCCGGCACGGGCTTGACCGTCGTGCCGTCCGGGACGAGCTCGACGATCGAGTTGCCGGCGTTGTCCGTGGAGACCGTGGCGCGGACGGTGTTCGGCGGCACCGGTTCGCCCTGCACGCTGACCGGGCCCGGCACGAGGTCGAGCAGCAGCTTGCCACCGGTGCTCGGAGCGTCGGTCTCGATCACGAGGCGGCTCTCGTCGTCGTTGCGGACGAACGGCGTGCGCGATCTCAGCGTCACCGCGCGGGTGCCGCAACTGCTGCTGATCACGAGCCGGTCGTCGTCGTCCCCGTCGCCCGAGGTGGCGCGGGCGCAGTCGGTGCGCTTGGAGAGCCTCCACCGTTGCGGGTCGGGTCCGGTCCGGCTGTCGAAGCGGTCGACGAACGTGTACGGGGCGTTGTCGGCGCGCGGGGTCGCCCTGGTCGTGACGGGCTGCGAGCGCTGGCCGAACGCGTCGACCGCGCGGATGTCGATCTGCTGCTCGCGCTCGTTCTCCAGGCCGTTGAGCTGGGTTCCGGGCCGGGTCACGAGCCTGACCTGCTCGCCCCACCGCACCTCGTACGCGGGAGCGTCGCCGGTCCAGTTGAGCTGGACCTTGTGGTGGCCGGCCCGCGCGACGACGCCGGCCGGGGTGGCCGGGCGCTTCTGCGGGCCCGGCACCAGGATCTTCTCCGCCGCGTACGCCTTGAGCTTCGTCGGCGGCGGGGGAGCCGTGGGCAGGTCGCCTCCGCCGGTGTCGCGCAGCACGATCACGCCCGCCACCAGCGCGAGTCCCGCAGCAACGAGGACGACCCGCTTCATAGCGGTCACGCTAAGGCGTTCACCCCAGCTCGAACACGGTTTCCGCGATAACGGGTTCGCCACCGTCCGCCGGAAGGACGCTGAGCTCGAGCCGGGCGTGGGAAGCGGAGAGCAGCTTCAGGCTGTCGATCCAGAACTCGTGCCTGCCGGGGACCCCTGGACCCTGCTCGTTGGTGGGCAGCGCGACGATCCGCTTGCCGTCCAGCTCGAGCTCGATGCCGCGGTGCCCGATGGCGTTGACCTCGGCCGTGACGAGGACACGTCCTGTGGCGGGCAACGGCTGCGGGGGCTTCGCGCCGTCCTCGTGCATGACGTGCAGCCGGGGACCGCCGGTCTTGATGCCGCCGGGCCGGTCCACGAGCCTGGGGAGCGCGCCGGGACGGCTCTCGGGCTTGCGGACGACCACGAGCCGCGCCTCTTCCTGGGCGGCGACCCGCCCGGCGTCGAGACGCACGTCGGTGATCGTGACCTGGTTGTCCCGACCTGGCTTGACGAGCTTCACCGCGACGACGTCCTGCGGCACCTCGACGTCCCGGTCGAGCGGGATCACCTCGGTCGGTACGACGCGTTCCGCCACGCCCCCGACGCCGAACGCGTCCAGGAAACCGCCGCCGTCGATGCGGATCCGCGGGTGCACCACCCGTTCCGCGATCGCGACGGGCTCGTAGGCGACCACGACGCCGTCCCGCAGCGCGACCACCGCGTCCGGCAGCACCCGCATCTCCCACCGGTGCCGCACACCCGCGACGAGCCCGGTCATGGGCGCGTCGCCGAGGGTGACCTGCTTGCCGGTGCGGGGGAGTTCGGGGTCCGCGACGATCCGCGTGCCCTGCGTCGTGATGTCGAGGCTGACCGCGCCCCTGGGCTGCGTCTCGGTCTCCGGCAGGTACTGCCACGGGTCGGGCAGCAACGTCAGCCGCACGTGACTCGACTCGACCGCGCCCGCGACGCTGATGATCGCCCGGCCGGTCGCGCCGTCGCTCGCGGGCACGCCGAAGCGGATCGGCGTGTTCGACTGGAAGGCCGCCATCGAGCAGTCGACGTCGATGCGCTTGCCCGGCCCGAACGGCCTGAGCCCGAGGCAGTCCGGCTCCGCCTCGACCCGCCACTTGCGCGGGTCGAGCGACTCCGGGCCGCCGAACTTGTCCGGCTGGCCGACGAGTTGGTCGTCCCACCTGCCGTTGTAGAGGTCCTTGGGCTTCGCGGCGATCTTGAGCGGCTCGCTGCGCTTGCCGGTGGCGCTCACCGCCCGGATCTCGACCTGGGTCTCCTGCTCGGGATCGAGCCCCGGCAGTTCGACCTCGGGGGTCGGCACCAGCTGCTGGTTGCCGTTCCAGCGCACCTCGTAGGCGGACGCCGAGCCGTTCCAAGCGATCTGCAGCGCGTCGGCGTCGAGCGCCTGCGCCCTCGGGTTCGCGGGCTTCACCGGGTCCTGGAGCGCCACGACCTCGACGCCGTCCGCGACTTCCTTCTCGAGGGTGTCGGGCGCGTCACCGCTGCGGAGCGCCACGACGGAGGCGACGACGAGAGCGAGACCACCGAGACCACCGGCGAGTGTCCGTCGATCCACCCGGCGACCCTACGATGTTTCCGCTCGGGCGGTGCTGCCGTTCAGACCAACCACACGTCCGCCACGAGACCCGAGGTTGCGCAACGCGGCGAGTGCGCCCGGCTTGGTCAGGTCGATCGTGATCGGCGTGCGGTTCGGCTGGCCGACCAGCGCGTTCCGGCCCTCGTGACCAGCCTCGATCGTCTTGGCGAGGCCTCCAGTGGACGCCAGCGAACCCCTGGCCGCACCGAGCCTGCCCAGTGCGTCGTCGACCGCCGTCAGCAGCGCGTCCCGGTTCCCCTCGCACATCGCCCTGACGAGCTCCGGCCGGCTGCCCGCGACCCTCGTGCCGTCCCCGAAACTGCCGGCCGCGAGCGCCATGGCGAGCGGTCCGCCGTCGGCCCCGACCGCCGCGAGGATCGCCGCCATGATGTGCGGCAGGTGGCTGATCCGCGCCACGGCCTCGTCGTGCTCCTCGGGCGTCGTCGGCACCACGTGCGCCTTCAGGTCGAGCGCGAGCTGCATGACGTCGTTGAGGTGGTCGTCGGCCTCCTCGGGTGTGACGACCCAGGCGGCGTCCTCGAAGAGGCTCGCGCTGCCCGCGTCCCACCCGCTCCTGCTCGTGCCGGCCATCGGGTGCCCGCCGACGAAGCGCGCGTGCGGCGCGTACCGGTGCACGGCGTCGTGCACCGGCCCTTTGACGCTCGTGACGTCCGTGAGTCTCGTGCCCTCGGGAACCTTGCGCAGCAGGTCGGGCAACGCGGGCAGCGGCACGGCGAGGACGACGAGCGCCTCGGCACTCCGGCTGAGGGCCTCGTCCACGCCCACGACGTCGAAGCCCTCAGCGCGTGCCTTGTCCGCGTCTTCTTTGCTCGCCGTCGCACCCCACACCGTGCGTCCGGCAGCCTTGGCGGCTCGCAGCACGGAGCCGCCGATCAGTCCCAGTCCGATCACGCACACGTCTCGCACGGCGTCCATCATTCCGTGTGAGGCGTACCTGCAACTACCGGAGGGCGTCCAGCGCGAACGCCGCGTACATCGCGACCCCGTGCTCCATGGCGGCCTCGTCGAACAGCACCCGGTTCGAGTGGTTCGGCGCGGCGTCCTCCAGGTCGATCCCGCGAGGGCACGCCCCGAGGAACGCCAGCGCCCCGGGGACCCGCTGCAGCACGTAGGAGAAGTCCTCCGCGCCCATCAGCGGGTCCTGCATCGGCTCGCTCCACGACGCACCCATCGCCGTGGCCGCCAGGTCCACCACGTGCTGGCCGACGACGTCGTCGTTCACCGTGACCGGGTACCCCGGCACGATGTTGACCTCGGCGTGGCACCCGTAGGCGGCGGCCGTGTGCTTGACGGCCTGCTTGAGTTCCTTGTGGACCAGGGCCCGCGTCTCCTCCGACAACGTCCGGATCGTCCCGTCGAGCGTCGCGACCTCGGGGATGATGTTCGTCGTCGTACCGGCGTTGATCTGCGCGACCGTCACCACGGCGGGCTGGTGAACGCTCACCCGCCGCCCGAGCATCGTCTGGATCGCCCCGACCATCGCCGCCGCGGCGGGCACCGGGTCCAGGGCGTTGTGCGGCATCGCGCCGTGCCCGCCACGCCCCTTCACGTGCACGTGGAACGAGTCCGCGGACGCCATCATCGGCCCCGGCCGGCAGGTCACCACGCCCGACTTCATCGTCGAGGTGATGTGCAGCGCGAACGCCTTCTCCACGCCGTCGTCGAGCAGCCCCTCCTCGATCATGTACCGGGCGCCGTGGTGACCCTCCTCGCCCGGCTGGAACATGAAGAGCACGCGACCCTTGAGCGCGTCACGCCGGTCGGACAGCAGCCGGGCGGAGGCGGCCAGCATCGCCACGTGCGTGTCGTGACCGCAGGCGTGCATGTTGCCGTCCACTTCGGACGCGAACGGCAGCCCCGTGTCCTCCTGGAGCGGCAGGCCGTCCATGTCACCGCGCAGCAGCACCGTCGGCCCCGGCCGGTCGCCCTCGAGGACCGCCACGACCGAGGTCGTCGACTCGCCCTTCGTGACCTTGACAGGCAACCCCTCCAGCGCGTGCAGGATCGCGGCCTGCGTCTTGGGGAGGTGAAGTCCCTGTTCAGGGTGCCGGTGGATCTGACGACGCAGCGCCACCGTGCGGGGCTGCAGCGAGCGAGCCCCTTCGAGCAGTCCGGCGAGACGCGGGTCCGGCGTAGTTGTGCTCATCTCCCGATGGTGCCACCACCTCGGCTACCGGGAAGGTCGTCTGGGCCCTACGGTGTGCACATGACACAGCAGGAGCCGGTCAACGGCTTCGCGGTCGCGGTCGTCCGAGAGGACGGCCGCTGGCGGTGCAGCAGGATGGACAGCTCCGCGCTGTCGGAGCTGGACGCGGCTATCACGGAGCTGCGCCAACTGAGGTCGACAGGAGCCGTGTTCGGACTCCTCGCCGTCGACGACGAGTTCTTCATCATCCTGCGTCCCGTGCCGGGCGGCGTGGCGCTGCTGCTGTCCGACGCGGCCGCCGCCCTCGACTACGACATCGCGGCCGACGTCCTCGACCTCCTGCGCGTCGACCCGCCGGACGAGGAGGACAACGAGCTCTGGCCGGAAGGCGACCTCGGCGTCCTGACCGACCTGGGCATGCCCGCGCACGAACTCCAGATCATCGTCGACGAGGTCGACCTCTACCCGGACGAGCAGCTCCAGATGATCGCCCAGCGCATCGGCTTCATCGACGAGCTCACGAAGCTGCTCGACACGATCCAAGCGTGATCTCCTCAGACGACATGGTCCGCGCCGCCCTGAAAGCGGCCTCGAACGCGGGCGCGGACGTCCCGATCGGCGCCGTCGTCTTCGCACCGGACGGCACCGTCCTCGCCGAAGCCTGCAACGCCCGCGAGACCCTGGGCGACCCGACCGCGCACGCCGAGATCCTGGCCCTGCGCGCCGCCGCTCCTCGGTTCGGCGACGGCTGGCGCCTCGACGGCTGCACCCTCGCGGTGACCCTGGAACCGTGCACCATGTGCGCTGGTGCACTGGTGCTCGCCCGCGTGTCACGTCTCGTGTTCGGCGCTTGGGAGCCCAAGACCGGTGCTGTGTCGTCCTTGTGGGACGTCGTGCGCGACCGCCGGCTCAACCACCGGCCCGAGGTGCAGGGCGGGGTGCTGGAACAGGAGTGCGCTGACCTGCTCGAACGGTTCTTCCGGACCCAGCGTTAACCCAGTCGCGCGGGCTGTGTATTGTTCTTACCGGTGGCGTGTCCGAGCGGCCGAAGGAGCACGCCTCGAAAGCGTGTGAGGTGAAAGCCTCCGTGGGTTCAAATCCCACCGCCACCGCTGCTCAGAGCCCCGGTAACCGATCTTGGTTACCGGGGCTCTGACGTTTGGTGGCACCAGCGGTGGCCGTTGCCCTGCTGGACCTCCAGAGCCAGCCCTCCGGCTGCGCTGTTGCTAGCGGCCTCAAGGTCATCTCGGTGCAGCTTCACCGATGTGCCGCGTGACGCTCGTCCGGATCGAATCGAGCTAGCAGCAGGGTTTTCGCTCTCAATGGCTTGAAACGTTTTTCGGCCAAAGCCGATGCTACAAGCGGGGCTTGAGGAGCAGGAGGGGAACTTGGGCGGAACTGGAAGAAGATTGCGGGCGCCAGCACCACTGTATCCGCGAAATATTCGTCGACCAGTAGGAATCAGGCGACCTCAATCGAGGCGCATGCGCAGATTGACGGGAAATAAGAGCGCACCCCGTGGGGTGATGATCGGCTTGCGGATTGCGATTTTGTCTCTTGTTGTTGCCATTGCTTCTGTGGGTGTCGCTGTGTGGGCGGTGCTTGACACCCAGGACATCAAGATTGCGAACGACCGGCAGACCCCTCTGCCGGTCGACCTGATGGCGCCTCAGCCCGTGGGACTTAAGTTCAACGAGAAGTGCCCTGTGGGTACAGGCTCCGACACGGAGTCCATCGACCGGCTCGCCTTGATGTCGGTCACGGCCAAACGCTCGCGGATAGACGACACCAAACTTCGCGTGCTCGTCACGTGGTGGAATACCATGACAATGGAGTATCCGAACAACGGTCTCTACATCAACGGGCCGATGGGTCGTCAGGACGAGGTGGATGCATCAGTTTCAGGCGTAGACGACAAATTGCCGAAGCAGGGGGCGTGCGGCTCCTGGTACCGCTACATTTTTCCCGTAGCGGTGGAGAACAATACGGTGATCATGGAAGAAGTGTGGCCGGAGCAGATCTACTGCTTTGGTGTAAATCTAAAAGACGAATATTCTTTCCAGTTGAACGGGCAGCAGAATCGAGTGGCAACAAGATGCAAGAAGATGCCGAAGCTGGCTGAAGCAACATCCTGACTTCCTTGGCGCTGGGCCCAGCAGGACTCAGGTGGCGTTAGCTGTGCATGACCGTCTCGTGCGTCATCCGTGTCGACCAGCATCGCGTCCCGGCTGACCTGGCCGCAGCACCGCGATCATGTCGGCGGGCTCGACGGGCTCCTCGTCGCCGAGCGACCAGCAGCGAAGTCTCGGAAACGATGGTGTCCAGGCGTTCCCGGTAGCTCAACGCACCCATGGTCAAAAACGCACGCGCTCCAGCAGCAGCGAGAGCAGGTCCGCGTCCCCGAACACCTCCATCCCGTCGAGCGGCCGCCGCCGGTACACGGCGAGCACGAGGTCGACGACGGGACCGCGCAACGCCACGGACGCCTTCGCGTGGCCCTCCTCGACCACCGGCGCGGGACCGGTGAGATCGATCACGAACTCCGCCTCGGCGTCGGTGGCGTGCAGGTGCACGGTCCCGGAACCGGCGAGGGCCGCGGTCTCGGAAGGCCACCGCTGGAACGCATAGGGCAGTGCGAGGCCGGTCCACTCGCGCAGCGTGTCCTGGGCGATCTCGGGGTCCAGCGAGAACGGCACGCCCAGGGCGTTGCACATGTCCCACCTGTGGATCACGGTCTCGTGCGTCATCCGTCGCGACCACACGCGCGGGCCGGGATGGCCTCCCAGCGGCGCGATCATCTCGTCCGGGTCGACTTCGCGCAGCACCTCCGCGAGCGACGCCGCGCCTTCCCGAAGCCACGGGATCAGCACGGACGCGGGTTCACCCACATACGACGACAGGAGTTGCGCGCCGTTGCGCGAGAAGTCGATCTCCGGGAGTCTGTCGCGGAGCATCGAGTCGGCCCAGCGGTGTGCGTGGCCGACGTGGCGCAGCAGTTGGTTGAGGGTCCAGTCCGGCGTCGACGGGACCTGTATGCCCAGGTCAGCGTCGTCCAGGGAAGAGACCAGCAGGTCGGTCTGGTTGATGATCTCGGCGCAGCGGCGCTCGTAGCTCGGAATCCCCACACGTCTGAATGTAGGGACGCCGGCCGGTGCCTGGGAGGGGCCCACTGGCCGGCGTTCCGAAATGGAGCATACACCACGATCGAACACTTGTTCGAGTGATCATTGATGGGCCAACCGGTTAACCGTTAGTAACAACGGCTACCAAAGCTCACCCGATCGGGGAAAGATGCGTCGGTCCGCCGCATCCCCTGGAGGAAGTTTTGAGACCCACCCTGCCCGTCGTCGGGACAGCGGTGGCGGCACTCGTGCTCGCCGCCGTCCCCGCCGTCGCCGCACCCAGCACAGACGCGCTGATCTCCGAGGTCTACGGAGGCGGCGGCAACTCCGGCGCCACGCTGACGCAGGACTTCGTCGAGCTCGCCAACAAGGGCACGAGCGCGGTCAGCCTGGACGGCTTCAGCGTCCAGTACATCTCGGCCACCCCCGGTGCGACCACGCAGTGGGGCGTCACCCCGCTGACCGGCTCGATCGCGCCCGGCAAGACGTTCCTCGTCGCCGAGGCCAAGGGCACCGGCGGCACCGTCGAGCTGCCGGCCCCGGACGCCACCGGCACGATCGCCATGAGCGGCACCAACGGCACCATCGCGCTGGTCTCCGGCACCGCGGCGCTGACCTGCAAGACGGCCGCCGACTGCGCCGCGGACACGCGGATCAAGGACCTCGTCGGCTACGGCACGGCGGTCGTGCGCGAGGGCAGCGCGACGGGCGCCCTGAGCAACCCGACCTCGGCGTCCCGCGCCACCGCGCTCGGCGACACCGACGACAACTCCGCCGACTTCACCGTCGGCAACCCCACCCCGACCAACTCCAAGGGCGAGACCCCGGGCGGCGGCGACCCGGATCCCGATCCCGACCCGGACCCCACCCCCGGCGACAAGCGCGTCCACGACATCCAGGGCGTCACGCGCATCTCGCCGTTGAACGGCCAGAAGGTCACCAACGTCCCCGGCGTCGTCACCGGCACGCGCGCGTCGGGTGACCGCGGCTTCTGGATCCAGGACGTCACGGGCCCCGACGCCGACCCGCGCACCAGCGAGGGCGTCTTCGTCTACACCGCGGGCACCGCCCCGGCCGTCGCGGTCGGCGACAGCGTGCTGGTCAGCGGCACGATCGCGGAGTACCGGCCGGGCGGTGAGGCGGGGTCCAACCAGACCCTCACCGAGATCACCGCGCCCACCACGATCACCGTCTCCAAGGGCAACCCCGTCCCGGCGCCGGTCGTCGTGAAGAACGTCCCGGCCGGCTACCTGCCCGCACCGGGCGGCAGCATCGAGCAGCTCCCGCTGGAGCCCGCGAAGTACGGCCTCGACTACTTCGAGTCGCTCGAAG
Organism: Lentzea flaviverrucosa; assembly: GCF_003350445.1. Taxonomy (NCBI): domain Bacteria; kingdom Bacillati; phylum Actinomycetota; class Actinomycetes; order Pseudonocardiales; family Pseudonocardiaceae; genus Lentzea; species Lentzea flaviverrucosa. Next base: position 234,280 of record NZ_QQAU01000014.1, on the reverse strand, counting down.
GCACGCTGGTGCAGGTCGACGACGCCCGCGTCGTGGGCCCGAGCAACACGTTCGGCGAGGTCTGGGTGACGGTCAACCCCGACCAGAACCGCAACCAGCGCGGCGGCACCACCTACCCGAGCTACGACCAGCAGAACAGCGGCCGCCTGAAGATCAAGACCGCTGGCACGCTGCCCGCCGCCAACGTCGGTGACGTGTTCGCCGGCGCGACCGTGGGCGCCATCGAGTACACGAACTTCGGCGGCTACACCCTGGCGGCACTGACGCTCGGCGCGCACACGTCGTCCAACCTGCAGCGCGAGATCACCGCGCAGCAGAAGGAGTCCGAGCTCTCGGTCGCGACCTACAACGTCGAGAACCTCGACCCGTCCGACCCGCAGGACAAGTTCGACCGGCTCGCGGACGGCGTCACGACCAACCTGCGCAGCCCGGACGTCGTTGTGCTGGAAGAGATCCAGGACAACAACGGCGCGACCAACGACGGTGTCGTCGCGGCGGACCAGACGCTGCAGAAGTTCTCCGACGCGATCGTCGCCAAGGGCGGCCCGCGCTACCAGTGGCGTCAGATCGACCCGGAGAACCTCAAGGACGGCGGCGAGCCCGGCGGCAACATCCGCGTCGGCTTCTTCTTCAACCCGCAGCGGGTGTCCTTCGTGGACCGCCCGGGCGGCGACTTCAAGACGCCCGTCCAGGTCGTGAAGAAGAACGGCCGCGCGCAGCTCTCCGTGTCACCGGGCCGGATCGACCCGCTGAACGACGCGTGGGCGAACAGCCGCAAGCCGCTCGCCGGCGAGTTCAAGTTCCGCGGCCGCACGGTCTTCGTGGTCGCGAACCACTTCAACTCCAAGGGCGGCGACGAGGCCATCCACGGCCGCAACCAGCCGCCGAACCGCACGTCCGAGGTGCAGCGCGCCAAGCAGGCAACGGCGCTGAAGGCGTTCACGGAGCAGCTCCGCGCGGTCGACAAGGGCGCCAACGTCGTCCTCGCCGGCGACCTGAACGACTACCAGTTCTCGCCCGCGCTCAAGACGCTGACCGGTGACGGCAACCTCAAGGCGCTGATCGAGTCGCTGCCCGCGAACGAGCGGTACAGCTACGTCTTCGAGGGCAACTCGCAGACGCTCGACCACCTCGTGATGAGCAAGAACATCACGCGCTTCAGCTACGACGTCGTCCACATCAACGCCGAGTTCGCCGACCAGGCGAGCGACCACGACCCGCAGATCGTCCGCGCCCGCCCGTCCACGGGTGACGCGAACGTCGACAGGATCGTGTTCGCGCTCGAGGACCTGATCGACTGCCTCAAGAAGTGACCGCTCGCCGCTGCCGCCGCGTCATTCCCCTGACGCGGCGGCAGAGGTCGCGGCAGTCACACCGGCCTGGATCGCTTCCACCGCACGGCGGACGGCATCGCCCGCCCAGTTGCCCCTGGCGATCTCCTTGGCCCGCTTCCTCATCTCGCGCTTGTCGCCCTCGAACACCTTGTGCACGGCGTCCACCGCGTACAGCAGCGTGATCAGCGACCCGGTGTGCGCGTCCGCGCCCCGATAGCCGTGCACGACCTCGCCGACGGCCTTCCGCAGCTTGCCGGCCGCGGCCTCGTCGACGATCGGATAGCTCTTCGCCGGGAAGATCCCGAACACCTTCCGCGGCTCGACCCGGATGACCGCGTGGTCCTGCAGCTGCCTGATCACGTTGTCGTACAAGCGCTTCCGCACGCGCTCGACCGCACTCTGCGGCCTCAGCGGCCGGTCGAGCCGCGCGACCGCCTCGTGCAGCACCAGGTCGTTCGGCGGCGTCGGATCGACTACCCGGAGCTTCTTGCCGTTGGGTTCGAACGCGACGTGCCCCGAGTTCACCAGCTCGATCAGCACGGCACCGGCGAGCGCGTTCTCGATCGCCGACGAGTTGGCGTGCAGCCGTCCGTTCTGCGGGTTGATGAACAGCAGCATCAACTCTTCGTGCAGCATCAGCTGGAGCCTCCGCCCGAAGTAGCCGCCACGGTCGAAGCCACCACCGCCGCCGTGATGGCGGCCTGGACGGCCTCCACGGCCTTCTTCACGGCGACCCCGGCCCAGTTCCCCGCGGAGATCTCCTTGGCCCGCGCGTTCATCTCGCGCTTGTCGCCCTGGAACACCTTGTGCAAGCCTTTCACCGCGTACAGCAAGGAGATCAACGCTCCGGTGCGGTCGTCCGGCGCTCGATGTCCCTGCGCCACATCGCCCACGAGACGCCGGAGGTCGCTGACCGCGGACCGATCGTTGAGCTCGTAGGTCTTCGACGGGAAGATCCCGAGAACCCTGGTCTTCTCCACCTTCAGCACACCGCGCGCGTCGAGCTGCGCCATCACGTTGTCCTTCACGTGGTTCCGCAGCTTCTCCACCGCGCGTTGCGGCTTCATCGGCTTGGTGATCCTGCTGAGCGACTCCCGCAGGAACTCGTTGGCAGGCGGCGTCGGGTCCGCGACGGCGAGCCTCTTGCCGTCCGCGTCGAACGCGACCTTCCCGGAGTTGACCAGTTCCAGGAGCACGGCGCCCGCGAGCGCGTTCTGGATCGACGTCGAGTCCATCCGCACACCGCCGGCGACCTCGTCGAGGAACAGCAGCATCAGATCTTCGGGCAGCATCATGCAACGTTAACGCCAGAAGGGCGCCGAACGTTGAGGTTCGGCGCCCTTCAGAGCTAGAGCGGAGGATACGGGATTTGAACCCGTGAGGGGGTGAACCCAACACGATTTCCAGTCGTGCGCACTAGGCCGCTATGCGAATCCTCCGTGGAGAACCTTACCGGACGGGTCTTCCGGGCCCCAAAACGGGGGTCGCCGGAAAAAGTTCGGAAGCCCGTGTCGATCTGGCGGCAGCCCGCTCGTCGTGATCCCGTAAGACCGGACCGAGGAGGGCAACCTTGAAGTACATGCTGATGATCTACGCGGCCGCTGACCAGCAGGCGAGCTGCACGGTCGAGGACTGGATCGCCTACGAGAAGGAGATGAAGGACGCGGGAGTCCTGGTCTCCGGGCACTCGCTGGCCGACCTGGTCACCGCGACCACCGTCCAGGTCGGACAGGACGGGAAGCGCACCGTCACCGACGGGCCGTTCGCCGAGACGCGGGAGGTGCTGGGCGGCTACGACGTCATCGACGTGCCCGACCTCGACGCGGCGCTGGAGTGGGCGGCGAAGTGTCCCGGATCGCGCGACGGCGGGGCGGTCGTCGTGCGGCCCATCGCCGAGTTCGACTTCTGAGTCCGGCGCCGTGGACGTCGGGCAGGTGTTCCGGGAGGAGCGCGGCAGGCTGCTCGCGACGCTGGTCAAGCGCTTCGGCGACCTCGACCTGGCCGAGGAGGTCACCTCCGACGCCATCGAGGCGGCGCTGAAGCACTGGCCGGTGGACGGGGTGCCGGACCGGCCCGGCGCGTGGTTGCTCACGACCGCGCGCCGCAAGGCCGTCGACCGGTTGCGGCGCGATCAGGTCCACGCGGCCCGGCTGGCGTTGTTGCAGGTGGAGGTCGACCGCGCGGACCCGCCCACCGGGGACGGCCTGCCGGACGAGCGGCTGGAGCTGTTCTTCACGTGCGCGCACCCGGCGCTGGCCGAGGAGGACCGCGGCGCGCTGACGTTGCGCTGCCTGGCCGGCTTCACGACCCCCGAGGTCGCGCGGGCCTACCTGGTGCCGGTCACGACCATGCAGCAGCGGATCGTGCGCGCGAAGAAGAAGATCAAGGAAGCGCGCATCCCGTTCCGCGTGCCGGACCCGCACGAGCTCCCGGAACGCCTGCCCGGCGTGCTGCAGGCGGTCTACTCGATCTTCACCGAGGGCTACGCGGCCCAGCGCGACGACCTGGCCGGCGAGGCCATCCGGCTGGCGCGGATCCTGCGGGGCCTGCTGCCCGACCGCGAGGTCACCGGGCTGCTGGCGTTGATGCTGCTGATCCACGCCCGCCGCGACGCCCGCGCCGAGCTGCTGGAGGACCAGGACCGCGCGCTCTGGGACCACGACATGATCAACGAGGGCAGCGCGCTGGCCGAACGGGCGCTGACGGGCGGGCACGGCCCGTACGGCGTGCAGGCGGCGATCAACGCGTTGCACGACGAGGCACCGGACTTCGGCAGCACCGACTGGCCGCAGATCGTGGCGCTCTACGACGTGCTGACCACGCTCGCGCCGTCGCCGGTCGTCGCCCTGAACAGGGCCGCCGCGATCGCCATGCGCGACGGCGCCGAAACCGGCCTCGCGCTGCTCGACGCCCTCGCCGGTGAACCCAGGCTGCGCGACTACCACCCGTACCGGGCGGCCCGCGCGGACCTGCTGCACCGCCTGGGCCGCGACGCCGAGGCGGTGCAGGCCTACCGCGAGGCCATCGCGCTCGCGGGCACCGAATCCGAACAGGACTTCCTGCGCCGCAGGCTGACCGCCATCGAGGGGCAATCATGATCATGAAGTGGCTGGAGGCCGAACGCCTGGGCGTCGCCGACCTCCTCGAGGACCTCACCGACGACGAGTGGCGGCGCGACACCCTCTGCGCGGGCTGGACCATGCAGACGATGGCCGCCCACCTGACCACGTCCACCCGCACGGGCTGGCGCGACGTGCTCACCGGTGTGGTGAAGGCGCGCTTCGACTGGGAGCGCATGGAGGACGAGAAGGCCCGCGCGATCGCCGCACGGTTCACCCGGTCGGAGTTGATCGCGCAGATCCGCGAGACCGCCGCCTCGCCGAAGCGCGCCCCGATGGCCGCCCCGATCGACCCGCTGGTCGACTTCCTCGTCCACGGGCAGGACATCGCCCGTCCGCTGGGCCGTGTCCGCGAGATACCGCTCGAACCGGCTCAGGCCGCGCTCGAACATGTGTTGAAAAGCCCATTCTGGGGTGCTCGCAAGCGCTTCCGGGAGTCCGGAATTCCTGATCTTCCCGCCCCTGACCTGCTGATGATCGCCACGGGCCGGAAGTTGTCCACACCTGGGGACAACACTGTGGGCAACTCGAACACACGTTCGATCTAGAGGGTTCGCTATACTTGCGTCGGACCTCGTGCGGCACACATCTCGCGAACCTCCCCAGGGCCGGAAGGCAGCAAGGATAAGCGGGCTCTGGTGGGTGCACGGGGTCCCCTTTTTGTGTCGGGGTCCACCGGTACTGTCTGCGGCGTGGCGCTCGCTCTGTATCGCAAGTACCGTCCGGCCACGTTCTCCGAGGTCGTTGGCCAGGAGCACGTGACCGACCCGCTGCGCGTCGCCCTGTCGGCAGGCCGGGTGAACCACGCCTACCTGTTCTCGGGCCCACGCGGCTGCGGCAAGACGTCGTCGGCCCGCATCCTGGCCCGCTCGCTCAACTGCGCGAAGGGCCCCACGCCCGATCCGTGCGGCGAGTGCAACAGCTGCATCGGCCTCGCCCCGAACGGCACCGGCAGCGTCGACGTCGTGGAACTGGACGCGGCCTCGCACGGTGGTGTGGAAGACGCCCGCGACCTGCGTGACAAGGCCTTCTACGCCCCGGCCGAGTCCAAGTACCGCGTCTTCATCATCGACGAGGCGCACATGGTCACCACGCAGGGCTTCAACGCCCTGCTCAAGATCGTGGAAGAGCCGCCGGACCACCTGATCTTCATCTTCGCCACGACCGAGCCGGACAAGGTCCTCCCGACCATCCGCTCGCGCACGCACCACTACCCGTTCCGCCTGATCCCGCCCGGCGTCATGCGCTCCCTGCTGGAACGCAACTGCGCCGCCGAGGGCGTGGCGGTGGAACCGTCCGTCTTCCCGCTGGTGATCCGCGCGGGCGGCGGCTCGGCCCGGGACACCCAGTCCGTCATGGACCAGCTCCTCTCCGGCGCGGGCCCGGACGGCGTGAAGTACGAGCGGGCCATCTCGCTCCTGGGCGTCACCGACTCGGCCCTGATCAACGACGTGGTGGACGGCCTCTCCGCAGGCGACGGCGCGGCGGTCTACGGCACCATCGACCGCCTGGTGGACGCCGGCCACGACCCCCGCCGCTTCGCCTCGGACCTGCTCGACCGCCTCCGCGACCTGGTCCTGCTCTGCGCGGTCCCGGACGCCGCGGAACGCAACTTGGTCAGCGCCCCGGACGACGAAGTGGCCATCATGGCGGCCCAGGCAGAACGAATCGGCCCGGCAGCCCTGACCCGCTACGCCGAGATCGTCCACCAGGGCCTGGTCGACATGCGGGGCGCCACCGCCCCCCGCCTTCTCCTGGAACTGCTCGTCTCCCGAATGCTCCTGCCGTCGGCGAGCCAGTCGGAAGCAGCCCTGCTCCAACGCCTAGAGCAGCTCGAACGCCGCCCACCAGCGGCGATCGCGGCCGCCTCGGGCGAGTCCGCGGCTCCCGCAGGCGCCCCGGTCTTCACCCGCAGGTCCCAGCAACCGGCAGACCAGCCCGCGCCCCAGCCAGACCCACAACGAGCAGCCCCGGCCCCGGTCGCAGTCGCTGCCCAGCCCGCCCCCGCCGCCACTCCGGCACCGGCAGCAGCGCCCACTCCAGTCGCCGCACAGCCCACGCCCGCAGCAGCCGCACCGGTCGCGGCCCCCGCACCCACGCAGCCCGCCGCCGTTGCCCCGGCCCCCGCCGCCGTTGCCCCAGCCCCTGCGGCCACTGCCTCCGGCGCCATGGACGCGACGGCGGTCCGCCGAATCTGGTCGGAACTGCTGGCAGCGGTCCGCGCGACCAGCCGCAGCACCGAGGCGATGCTGACCAACGCCATGGTCAGCGAGGTGGACGGCAACGTGGTCACCATCACCCACACCTCAGCCCCACTGGCCCGCCGCCTGGCCGAGTCCCGCAACACGGAGGCCATCGCCACGGCCCTGGCCTCGGTGCTGGGCGGCACCTGGCAGGTCCGCTGCACCCACGGCACCCCAGGCGCCACCCCACAACAGGCAACCCAGGCCAAGGCGGCCCGCCCGGCCCCCACCCGCCCGAGCCAGGCGCAGAACCAACAGTCCCGCCCCCAGCCAGAACCACAACAGGCCCAGGCCCCGCGCCCACCGGTGGACGACGTCCCACCCCCGCCGGAGCCCCCGGAGCCTGACGACCCGCTCCCGCCGGAACCGGACGACGAAGAAGCAATGCTGGCCGAGGCCGCCCGCCCGGTGGACCCAGCCACGGTGAACGAGGTCCAGGCCAAGGACCCGGAGTCGGTGATGCTCCAACTCCTGGCCGACGAACTAGGCGCCCGCCCCTTGAAGAAGGCCTAGCCGCACCGCACCAAGGCAGGGACGGACCCCCGCTCACGCATGAAACCCATGCTCACGCAGGGGTCCCCTTCGGATTCGGGCCCCCCGCGACCCAACATAGCGACGGGGTCTGACACTCCAGCGAAGCCGAAGGCGAGCAGTCAGAGCGAAAGCTCAGGGGAAACACAGAACCCACCCGCGAGGCCGAAGGCACCCCACCAACGCGCCCCTTAAAGCAACGCGCCTCCGCCCAACGCAACAGGCGTGCCATCTACCTACGCGTGGCGTGGACCCCGGCTTCGGATCAGATTGGCGGGGTCTGGGGCGGAGCCCCAGAGAAACGACCACGCCCCGTACCCTGGACCAGAACGAACCCCACCCGAGAGGACCAGCGGTGCAACCCGGTCAGTTCGACATGCAGGCCCTTCTCCAGCAGGCCCAGAACATGCAGCAGCAGATGGCGGACGCCCAGCAGCAGCTGGCCGAAACGCAGGTCACCGGCAACGCGGGCAACGGCCTGGTCACCGCGACGGTCACCGGCGGCGGCGAGTTGGTCGACCTCGCCATCGACCCGAAGATCGTGGACCCGGAGGACGTGGACACCCTCCAGGACCTGGTGATCGCCGCGATCAAGGACGCCAACGCCAAGGCGCAGGAGCTGGTGGAGCAGAAGCTCGGCCCGCTCGCCCAGGGCGGCCTCGGCGGATTGCTCGGCTAACACATGTACGAAGGCCCGGTACAGGACCTCATCGACGAACTGGGCAGACTCCCGGGTGTTGGTCCGAAGAGCGCCCAGCGCATCGCCTTCCACCTGCTGGCAACGGAACCCGCTGACATCGAGCGGCTGCAGCAGGCACTGCAGAAGGTGAAGGAAGGCGTCGTCTTCTGCGACGTCTGCGGCAACGTGAGTGCCGAGACCAGGTGCCGCATCTGCCGCGACCCCAAGCGTGACCTGAGCCTGGTCTGCGTGGTCGAGGAGCCCAAGGACGTCCAGGCCATCGAGCGCACCAGGGAGTTCAAGGGCCGCTACCACGTCCTGGGTGGCGCGCTCGACCCGTTGAGCGGTGTCGGTCCGGACCAGCTGCGGATCAGGCAGTTGCTGAACCGCATCGGCACGGCTGTCGACGGTGTCGACATCTCCGAGGTCATCATCGCCACGGACCCGAACACCGAGGGCGAGGCCACGGCCACCTATCTCGTCCGGATGCTCAGGGACTTCCCGGGGCTGTCCGTCACGCGGCTCGCCAGCGGGTTGCCGATGGGCGGCGACCTGGAGTTCGCGGACGAGCTGACGCTGGGACGTGCGCTATCTGGTCGCCGGAGCATGTAGCCACGAGTCCACCGCGGCTGGGCGGTACCCGCCTGGTCGCGGTGGACGGCCCTTCGGGGGCGGGCAAGTCGACGTTCGCGAGGACCCTGGCGGACGAACTGGACGCCCAGCTCATCAGCACCGACCACTTCGCCACGTGGGACGACCCCACGACGCAGTGGTGGCCACGGCTGCAACGGGCACTCGACGAAGTGGCGCGCAACCGCGAGGGGCGTTACCGGAAAACCGACTGGTCCCAAGGGTTTCCGTGCATCGGAGAAGGTGACGAGGTCGTCCTGACTCCACAAAGGACCATCCTCCTGGAGGGGTTTTCCTCGGCCAGGAAAGCGAACACCCGCCTGAGCCTCGCGATCTTCGTGGACCACGAGGACGCGCAAGCGAGGCTGGAACGCGCGGTGAAACGCGACGGCGAGCACCAACGCGAGCACTTCATCCGTTGGCAGCAGTACGAACGAGGCTGGTTCGCGGTCGACGAGACCAGGTCCAGAGCTGACTACGTTGTCACGTCGAGCAGTTGAGCCTGGACGACGGAAGCCTCGGGAGTCCCGATCGCGCTGAGGACCTCCAGCGACGTGGACCAGTACGACCGGGCGCCGGCGGCGTCACCCAGGGCGGAGGAAGCATCGCCGGCCAGCTGCAGCGCGCGCCCGAACACCCAGCGGTGACCGGAGTCCGAGCCGACCGAAACGGCCCGTAGGGCGCATTCCAGGGCGCCCTCGGCGTTCAGGGTGTCGAGGTGGGTGCGGCCGAGCACGAGCAACGCCTCCATCTCGGCCAGGCGGAACTGCGACTTGCCCGCCTCGACCAGCGCCGCGGTGGCCGTCGACAGGGCTTCCTCGTAACGGCCGACCGCGCGGTAGGAGGAGGCCAGGCCGCGGCGGGCCGAGCAGATGCCCCACGAGTAACCGGTCTCCAGGCCGATGGCCAGCGCGGAGGAGAACTGCTCCGAGGCCTCCTCGTAGCGACCGCCGCCTTCCAGTGCGCGGCCGAGCAGGTTCTGCGCGTCGCAGACGCTCTTGACGTTCTCCAGGTCCTGCGCGATCTGCATGGCGGCGGACGCTTCGAGTGCGGCTTCCTCGTAACGGCCGCGCATGATCAGCGTGATGGCCATGCCCTCGTGCATGGTGTGCCCGAAGTTCCGGGCGGCCGCACGTTCGTACAGCTCACGTGCGCGCACGAAGTAGTCCTCGCCGAGGTCCGGCTTGCCGCGCCACGCCTGCACCTCGCCGAGCGCGCGCATCGAGTTCGCCTGCAGGATCCACGAGTCGAGGCGCTTGCCGTCCTCCAGCGCTTCCTCGAACGTCGACGCGGCGCGCTCGAGCTGGCCGAGCTGCATGTAGACGCCGCCGAGGTTGAACAGCGCGTTCGCGAGCAACTGGGGCGCGCCGACCCGGCGGGCGATCACCAGGGCGCGTTCGAGGTGGTCGGCGGCGTGTTCGAGCTCGCCCAGGTCGATGTGGACGCTGCCCGCGTTGGACAGGACGGCGGCTTCGGCCTGGGGCAGGTCGATGTGCTCCTGCAGGGCGATGGCCTGCTGGTAGTAGCCGAGCGCGTTGCGGTGCTGCCCGGTCACCCAGTACAGCGTGCCCAGGGAGGACAGCATCGCGAGCTGGCCGAGCTCGTCGCGGGGCGCGCGAGCACCCAGCAGGCCGGCCTTCGCGGTCTCACGCCACTCCGCCGTCAGCGACTGCGTGTAGAAGTAGCCGCGCAGGGCGTCGGCCAGCTGCCACGGCGAGTTCTCGGGATCGCGTTCGACGGAGTGCGCCACCAGCGCGACCAGGTTGGCGCGTTCGACGTCCAGCCAGGTCAGGGCCTCGGTGGAGGTGCTGAACGTCCGCGGCACCACGCCGTCGAGCGGGTCGGGGCGCGGGAAGCGGAACAGCGTCGACTTCATCGCCGAGGTGGCGTTGTCGACCGAGCGCACCGCCCAGTCCAGCAGCCGCCGCAACGCGAGCCGCGCGTCCGCACGGCCCTCCTCGAACGCCAGGCGCTCGGCCGCGTAGTCGCGCAGCAGGTCGTGGAACTGGTAGCGGGACGGCGCGTGGTTCGAGATCAGGTTCGCGGTGGCCAGGCGGTCCAGCCGCCGGCGGGCGTCCTGGGTGGTCAGCCCGCTCAGTGCGGCGGCCATCTCGGGTGTGAAGTCCGTGCCGGGCACCAGCGACAGCACCCGGAACATCTGAGCGAGCTCGGGCTTCAGCGCCGTGTAGGAGAGGTCGAACGCCGCGTGCACCGCGACCCGTTCGTCGCCCTCGACGGCCAGGGCCGCGAGCCGGTTGCCCGCCCGGAGCTCCTCCACGTAGTCCGCGATGGACAGCTCAGGACGCGACACGAGGTTCGCGGCTGCGATACGCAAAGCCAATGGCAGGTGCGCGCAGAGGGCCGCCAGCTCCAGCGCCGCGTCCTCCTGGGACGCCACCTCGTCCGCACCCAAAATACCTGCGAGGAGTGACTTCGTCTCGTGCCAGTCGAGCACGTCGAGCCGCACGTTCGACGCCGCGTGCGAGACGGCCAGGCCGCGCAACGTGTCGCGCGACGTCACCAGCACCGCGCACCCCGGCGAACCGGGCAGCAGGGGACGGATCTGTTCGGCGGACGACGCGTTGTCCAGCAGCAACAGGACCCGCTGACCGGTCAGCGTGGACCGGAACATCGCCTCCTGCTCGTCCTGGTCCAGCGGCACCTGGTCGGGCTCGGTGCCCAGCGCGCGCAGGAACCGGGGCAGCACGTCCACCGCGCTCAACGGCGGTCCGGGGGCGTATCCGCGCAGGTTGACGTACAGCTGACCGTCCGCGAAGTCCGCCCGCATCCGGTGCGCCGCGTGCACGGCCAGGGCCGTCTTGCCCACGCCCGGCGGCCCGGCCAGCGTCACGACCGGCACGCCCTGCGCGGTCCGCAGCAGGGCCACGATCAGCGACACGGCCTCGTCGCGGCCGACGAAGTCGGGGATGTCCGCGGGCAGCTGCGATGGCACGACCCGTTCCGGTTTCGCGGCGACCACCGGCGCACCGGTGGAGGTCGCCACGGCGTTGATCGACCCGGACAGCACCTGGCTGTGCACGCGCCGCAGCTCATCACCGGGATCGATGCCCAGCTCGCCGCCCAGCAACCGCGAAACGCGCTGGTAGGCGGCCAGCGCCTCGCTCTGCCGCCCGGACCGGTACAGCGCGACCATCAGCTGCGCCCAGAACCGCTCGCGCAACGGGTGTTCGCTGGTCAGCCGGGACAGCTCCGCGACCAGCTCGCCGTGGCGGCCCAGTTCGAGATCGACCTCGACACGGCGTTCCAGCACGTGCAGGCGGCGCTCGTCGAGCCTCGGCACCTCGTCGCGGTGCAGGACCTCCGACGGCACGTCGACCAGGGCCGGACCCCGCCAGAGGCCCAGCGCGGCGGCGAACGCGGCCGACGCGGCCTGCAGGTTCCCGGCGGCGCGCTCCTGCTCGCCCTGCTCGATCAGGGGTTCGAAGCGCATCAGGTCGATGGTCTTCTCGTCGACGTCGATCAGGTACCCGTCGGGCACGGTCTTGATCGGAACGGACGGCCCGAGCAGCTGTCTGAGACGCATCACATATGTCTGAAGTGTCGCGCGTGCACGGGCTGGTGGATCTTCGCCCCACACGTTCGCGGCGAGCTCGTCGACAGACACCGACGTGCCCGCGCGCAGCAGGAGCGACACGAGCAGCGCACGCTGCCGACCTGCCCTGACCAGCAGAGGTTCGGCGTCGAGGAGGACCTGGAGGGGGCCGAGCACGCGGAACTCGACCAGCCTGCTCATGTGACCTCCTCCGCGTGTCGTTGTTGTTTCTACAGCCTAGGAGAGCGTCCGACGCATCTACCGTGCTCACGTTGGGTCAGCGGCCGTGCGCCGGACGTATCAGAATGCCTGGTCTAGTGGCCGGATCGTGACCTGAGTAACCCCGGACGGGGTATCTACAACGGTTATGGTCGGCGACCACACCGTGAGATGTGCGGATTGTCCAAGGGGTGTTTGATGGTCCACTCAGTAACGGCTCGCCGCCGTTGGGTTGCCGCGATCGGCTTCCTCAGCGTCAGCGCGCTCGCCCTGTCCGGTTGCGCGCAATCCCAGCGCGACTCTGGCGGCGGCGGCAAGGAAGGCGGCACGCTGACCTTCGGCGCTGCCGGCGCGCCGAAGCTCTTCGACCCGTTCTACGCGACCGACGGTGAGACCTTCCGGGTCTCCCGCCAGATGTTCGAGGGTCTGGTCGGCTTCAAGCCGGGTACCGCCGAGGTCGAGCCCGCGCTGGCCACGAAGTACGAGCCGAGTGCCGACGGCAAGACGTGGACCTTCACCCTCAAGGAGGGCGTGAAGTTCCACGACGGCACGGATTTCAACGCCGAGGCCGTGTGCTTCAACTTCAACCGCTGGTACAACCAGAAGGGCGCCGGTCAGTCCGACGCCGTCTCGCAGTACTGGCTGGACAACTTCGGCGGGTTCGCGACCACGCCGGACAAGCCCTCGCTGTTCAAGGCCTGCACGGCCAAGGACGCCAAGACCGCCGTGGTCGAGCTGAACGAGGTCACCTCGCAGTTCCCGTCGGTCCTCGGCTTCACGTCGTTCTCGATCTCCAGCCCCGACGCGCTGAAGAAGTACGACGCGGACAACGTCCAGGCCGCCGGTGACGCGTTCACCTACCCGGCCTACGCGAACGAGCACCCGACCGGCACGGGCCCGTTCAAGTTCGGCAAGTACGACAAGGCCAACAACACCGTGGAGCTCGTGAAGAACGACGCCTACCACGGCACGAAGGCCAAGCTGGACAAGATCGTCTTCAAGATCATCCCGGACGAGACCGCCCGCAAGCAGGCGCTCAAGGCCGGCGACATCGACGGCTACGACCTGCCGAACGCGGCGGACTGGGCCGGTCTGAAGACCGACGGCTTCAACGTCGCGATCCGTCCCGCCTTCAACGTGTTCTACCTGGGCATCAACCAGAAGAACAACCCGAAGCTCGCGGACCTCAAGGTGCGCCAGGCGCTGCAGTACGCGATCAACCGCGAGCAGCTGGTCAAGTCGCAGCTGCCCGAGGGCGCCAAGGTCGCGACGCAGTTCATGCCGGACACCGTCAACGGCTACAACAAGGACCTCAAGGCCGTCGGCTACGACGCCGCCAAGGCGAAGTCCCTGCTGGCCGAGGCCGGTGCCTCCGACCTGACGCTGAAGTTCTACTGGCCGTCCGAGGTCACGCGTCCGTACATGCCGAACCCGAAGGACCTGTTCGGCGCGATCTCCGGTGACCTGCAGGCCGCCGGCATCAAGATCGAGGTCACCACGAAGCCGTGGAACGGCGGCTACCTGACCGACGTCGACAACGGTGCCCCTGACCTGTTCCTCCTGGGCTGGACCGGCGACAACGGCACGGCGCACAACTGGGTCGGCACGTTCTTCGGCCGCACCGACAACCGCTTCAACACCGGTGTGTCGCCGTGGGGCGCCAGCCTCGCGGGCGACCTGGCCAAGGCGAACTCCGAGCCGAACGAGGCCAACCGCACGAAGCTGTACGAAGAGATCAACAAGAAGATCATGGACGAGTACCTGCCCGCGATCCCGATCTCGCACTCCCCGCCCGCTCTGGTGTTGAAGTCGGACATCAAGGGTGTCGTCCCGAGCCCGTTGACCGACGAGAAGTTCGGCCCGGCCTCCAAGGGCTGAGCTGACTAGCTCCCACCACAAGAGAACAACGGGGTAGCTCAAGTGCTCCGCTACACCATTCGACGGCTGGTCCAGCTGGTCGGCGTGGTGCTGGTGCTCTCGCTGCTGCTCTTCGCGTGGATGCGCCTCCTCCCAGGAGGGCCGGTTTCGGCCCTCCTGGGAGAGCGCGCTACGCCGGAGTCGCGAGAAGCCCTCACCAAGCAACTCGGCCTCGATCAGCCGATCATCGTGCAGTACTTCAAGTTCCTCGGGCGCGCGGCGTCCGGTGACTTCGGCGTCTCCACCGGTGTTCAGCCCGGTGACTCGGCGCTCGACATCTTCGTCCAGCGGTTCCCCGCGACGATCGAGCTCAGCTTCTTCGCGATCCTGATCGCGATCCTCGTCGGCGTCCCGCTCGGTTACCTCGCCGCGAAGCGTCGCGGCGGCCTGTTCGACAACCTCAGCGTCATCGGCTCGCTCATCGGCGTGGCCGTGCCGGTGTTCTTCCTGGCCTACGTGCTGAAGGACGCGGCCTCGGCCGCTCTCGGCCTTCCCTCGTTCGGCCGCCAGGGCGACATCAACGCCACGCGCGTCACCGGCTTCTTCACCCTCGACGGCATCCTCACCGGTGAGTTCGACGCGACGCTCGACGCGTTGAAGCACCTGATCCTGCCGGCCATCGCACTCGCCACGATCCCGTTCGCGGTGATCTTCCGGATCACCAGGGCGGCCGTGCTCGACGTGCTCGACGAGGACTTCGTGCGCACCGCCGAGTCGAAGGGCCTCACCTCGTCGGTGATCCGCCGCCGGCACGTGATGCGCAACTCGATGCTGCCGGTCGTCACGACGATCGGTCTGCAGACCGGCGCACTGCTCTCCGGTGCGGTGCTCACCGAGAAGGTGTTCGTGATCCCCGGTGTCGGCCAGGCGCTCGCCATCGGGTTCGAACGGCGTGACTACCCGGTGCTGCTGCTGTTGATCATCATGGCCACGATCGTCTACGTCGTGGTCAACCTGTTGGTCGACCTCTCGTACGCGCTCATCGACCCGCGCATCAGGACGAGGTGAGCGCAGTGGCACTCGGAGTCTCCAAGAAGGAAAAGATCGACGACCTCGCGGACACCGCGGGCGTCTCGCTCGCGGCGAGCGCGTGGAAGCGGCTTCGGCGCAGCCCGGTGTTCCTCATCGGCGCGACCATCATCGGCATCTTCATCGTGGTGTCGCTGCTGTCGCCGTGGCTCGCCCCGCACGACCCGTCCGACAAGATGCTGATCGAGCAGGTCGTCAAGGCGCGCAACGAGATCCCGCCCGCTCAGCCGGGCCACCCGCTGGGTGGTGACCTGCAGGGCCGCGACTTCTTCTCGCGCCTGCTGGTCGGCTCGCAGCAGACGTTGATCGTCGGTGTCGGCGCGACGCTGATCGGTCTCACCGGCGGCCTGATCCTGGGCACGCTCGCGGGCGCCATCGGCGGCTGGGTCGACTCGGTCGTCATGCGCCTGGTCGACGTCATGCTGTCGCTGCCGTCGCTGCTGCTGGCGTTCTCGATCGCGGCGATGTTCGCGCGGCCGAGCCAGTTCACCGTGATCCTCGCGGTCGCGATCGTGCAGATACCCGTGTTCGCCCGGTTGCTCAGAGGCTCGATGCTCGCGCAACGGCACAGCGACCACGTGCTGGCGGCCACGGCGCTCGGCGTCAAGAAGGGCGCGATCGTGTTCCGGCACATGCTGCCGAACTCGCTCAGCCCGGTGATCGTGCAGTCCACGCTCGTCCTGGCGACCGCGATCATCGAGGCGGCGGCGCTGTCGTTCCTCGGTCTCGGCAACCCGGACGACCGGATCCCGGAGTGGGGGCAGATGCTCGGCGACGTGCAGAACGTCTTCGACACGCATCCGCACCTCGCCGCGTGGCCCGCGGTCTGCATCATCATCGTCGCGCTCGGTTTCACGCTCATGGGCGAGACCCTGCGTGAGGCCCTCGACCCGAAGAACAGGCGGTGAGTCGTCGTGGCACTGCTCGAAGTTCGTGACCTCACCGTCGTGTTCCAGCGTCGTGGCGAGGAACCGTTCCGCGCGGTCGACGGCGTCAGCTTCGACGTCGAGCCCGGCCAGACCGTCGGCCTCGTCGGCGAGTCCGGCTGCGGCAAGTCCGTGACATCGTTGGCGATCATGGGTCTGCTGCCCAAGCGCGGCGCCACGGTCACCGGCACCGTCACCTACGACGGCACGGACCTGCTGAAGCTGTCGGACAAGCAGATGCGCGACAAGCGCGGCAGCGAGCTCGGCATGGTCTTCCAGGACCCGCTGTCGTCGCTCAACCCGGTCATCCCGATCGGCCTGCAGGTCACCGAGGTGCTCGAACGGCACCGCGGCCTGGCCCGCAAGGAAGCGATGATCGAGGCGAAGAACCTCCTCGACAAGGTCGGCATCCCGGACCCGAACCGCCGGCTCAAGGAGTACCCGCACCAGCTCTCCGGCGGCATGCGGCAGCGCGCGCTCATCGCGATCGCGCTGGCGTGCCGGCCGAAGCTGCTGATCGCGGACGAGCCGACGACGGCGCTGGACGTGACCATCCAGGCCCAGATCCTGTCGCTGATGAAGGAACTGGTGCAGGACCTCGGCACCGCGCTCGTGATGATCACCCACGACCTGGGTGTCGTCGCGGGCCTGTGCGACGAGGTCAACGTGCTGTACGGCGGCAAGGTGGTCGAGAAGGCCAACCGGCACCCGCTCTTCGCGGAGCCGCGCCACCCGTACACGCACGGCCTGCTGGCCTCGATCCCGCGCCTCGACGCGGCGCCCGGCGAGAAGCTGACGCCGATCAGGGGTTCCGTCGCGGACAACATCCCGTGGGCGCAGGGCTGCGCGTTCGCACCCCGGTGCCCGAACGCGCTGGACGTGTGCGTTCAGGTCACGCCCGCGGAAGAGGACCAGCTGGGTCGCCTGCTCCGCTGCCACAACCCGGTGGTGCCGGGAACTCCCGCCGCCGAGGAGGTGCCGGTATGAGCGAGACCCTGGTTTCCGTGCAGGACATGAAGGTGCACTTCCCGATCAAGCGGGGCGTGTTCATGGACCGCACCGTCGGCTACGTCTACGCGGTCGACGGCGTCGACCTGGAGATCAAGCGCGGCGAGACGTACGGCCTGGTCGGCGAGTCCGGCTGCGGCAAGTCCACCCTCGGGCGGGCGATGCTGCGGCTCAACGAGCCGACCGCGGGCAAGATGGTCTTCGACGGCCAGGACTTCTCCGCCCTCAAGGGCGAGGAGCTGCGCAAGATGCGGCGCCGGATCCAGATGGTGTTCCAGGACCCGCTGTCGTCGCTCGACCCGCGCCAGTCCGTGGAGTCGATCCTGATCGAGGGCCTGCGGGCGCACGGCCTGGACAAGGGCAAGGAGTCGACCAACAAGCGGCTCCGCGAACTGCTCACGGCCGTCGGCCTGCCGACCACGGCGCTGCGCAAGTACCCGCACGAGTTCTCGGGCGGTCAGCGGCAGCGCATCGGCATCGCGCGGGCCCTGGCCCTCGAGCCGGACCTGATCGTCGCCGACGAGCCGGTGTCCGCGCTGGACGTGTCGGTGCAGGCGCAGGTCGTGAACCTGATGGAACAGCTCCAGGAGCAGTTCGGCCTGACCTACCTGGTGATCGCGCACGACCTCGCGGTCGTGAAGCACATCTCCGACCGCGTGGGCGTGATGTACCTCGGCGGCCTGGTCGAGGAGGCCTCCGCGCAGGACCTCTACGCCGAGCCGCTGCACCCGTACACGCGGGCGCTGCTGTCGGCGATCCCGGTGCCCGACCCCGTGGTCGAGGACCGGCGCGAACGGATCCTGC
Source organism: Lentzea flaviverrucosa (assembly GCF_003350445.1). Classification (NCBI taxonomy): domain Bacteria; kingdom Bacillati; phylum Actinomycetota; class Actinomycetes; order Pseudonocardiales; family Pseudonocardiaceae; genus Lentzea; species Lentzea flaviverrucosa. The sequence goes on along the minus strand of NZ_QQAU01000014.1, from coordinate 216,288 downwards.
TCGCGGGCGACCTCCCGTCGCCGGCGAACCCGCCCACCGGTTGCCGGTTCCACACCCGGTGCCCGTGGCGGCAGGAGACGAAGTGCGACACCGAACGGCCCGCGCTGCGCGAGCTCAAGCCGGGGCACAAGGTGGCGTGCCACTGGGCGGAGCAGATCCAGTCCGGCCAGATCCAGCCGCACGAGGTGAAGCCGATCCTGGTGGAGGAGGGCGACGGCCTGTCGCCCGACGTCCCGCTCGTGGGACCGGCGTCCGTCACCGAGGCGCTGAACCCGTAGCACCCGCTTTTCCGGCCGGGGCCACCTCACTTCGAGGTGGCCCCGTTCGTTTCTCCAGGGCTGTGCGTTGTCCTCGGTGGATGGACAGTCGTGGCTCGATCCTCCTGCGCGCGGCGGAGATCGCCTCGGTCGACGGCCTGGAGGGCGTCACGATCGGGCGGCTCGCGGTCGAGCTCGGCATGAGCAAGAGCGGGGTGTTCTCGCACTTCGGCGCCAAGGAAGAACTGCAGATCTGCACCGTGCACACGGCCGCGGAGATCTTCGCGCACGAGGTCGTGATGGCGGGTGGAACGCTCGTGGACCTGAGCGAACGCTGGCTCGACTACTCGAAGCGGCGCGTGTTCCCCGGCGGCTGCTTCTTCGTCGTGACGCGCTCGGAGTTCGCCGCTCGGCCCGGCCGCGTGCGGGACGCGTTGATGCTCTTCAACCTGCGCTGGATCTCACTGCTGGAACGGCTGTGCGGCGACGCCCAGATGGCGTTCGAGGTGGATGCCCTGCTGGCCGCCGCGGACCGGTTCGCGGTGCTCTACGACGACGCCTCGGCGTACGAGAGAGTGCGGTCGGCGTTGCGCGCACGGATCGCCATGCCGACCGGGATGGAGATGAGCGTGGCCACGCCGAACGACAACAGCATCGCGAGCCACGCCTCGTCGACGAGCTGACCGCCGATGTACCCCACGGTGGCGGGGTAGAGGCTCCACAGCGCCGACCCGAGCGCCGCGACCGGCACGAACCGGCGCAGCGGCCACTTCAGCGCCCCCGTCAGCAACGCCCCGACGATGCCGCCGGCGGGCAGGAACCGCGCCGCGATGAGGATCGTCTCGCCCTTGGTCGCGAGCTGGTCGGCCGTCCACACGACCATCGACCGCGCCTTGGCGTTCCTGTTGACCTTGTCGAGGGCCCGCATCCCCATCCGGCGCCCCGCGGTAAAGTTGATCATGTCACTGAGCAGGCAGCCGGCCGCGGCGACGAGCACGACCAGGTAGAGCGGCACCTCACCGGACGCCGCCAGGACGCCGGCGCCGATGAGCACTGCCTCCGTCGGTGCCAACGGCACGACGGCGACCAGGAACAGCACTACGAGACTGGCTGCGGTGCTCATGATCGGTGAACGTACGTGACCCAGGTGAACAATCCCGACCTGGGTGTTTCTTCAGCGTGCCCACAGGTGGCCCGCCCGGCTCGTCCGAACGGCCCTGGCCGCTGTCCGAAAGTGCATGACCGGGCATGACACGTGGCGGCCGTGCTCGTCGCACGAAACGCCTCTGCCAGGTGTGATCCAGGTCATCCACGCCGTGGTGCCCCTTCCCGCCGTCCGATGCGGATCTCCGTCGTTGACCTGCTGGTTCGGCCGCGGCTAACTTCCAAATTCAATTGGGAAGCTTGTTTACCAATCCTTCGAGCCGCCGCCTTTGCCCAGGAGGAACGAAGTGATCAAAAAGCACACCAGAGCCGGTGTCGCGATAGCCCTGTTCGCGTTGGTGGTCCCCCAGATCGCCGCGTCGGGCACGGCCAACGCGGCTGATTCCCTGCTGTCCGCCAACAAACCCACCACCGTCTCGTCCGTCGAGGCCGAGACCTTCGGCGGCGCCAACGCCGTCGACGGGAACTCGTCCACCCGGTGGGCGAGCCTCGAGGGCGTCGATCCGCAGTGGATCGCCGTCGACCTCGGTGGCACCGCCACCGTCTCCAAGGTCAAGATCAACTGGGAGGCCGCGTACGCCTCCGAGTACAAGATCCAGACCTCGAACGACGGCTCGACGTGGACCACCGGCAAGACCCTCACCGGTCAGAACGGCGGCATCGACGAGACGACCCTGAGCGCGTCAGGCCGCTACGTGCGGGTCTACGGCACCAAGCGCGGCACGGCGTGGGGTTACTCGATCTTCGACCTCGAGGTCTGGGGCAGCAGCTCGGGTGGCTCCGACCCCACGCCGCCGACCGCGCCCAGCGCTCTCACCTCGACCGGCACCACGTCGAGCTCGGTCAGCCTGCAGTGGACGGCCGCGACCGACAACGTCGGCGTGACCAGCTACGACGTCCTGCGCAACGGCAGTGTCGTGGGCACCCCGACCGGCACCACGTTCACCGACACGGGCCTCGCGTCCGGCACGGCGTTCACCTACACCGTCAAGGCGCGTGACGCGGCCGGCAACCTCGGTCCCGCGAGCAACTCGGTGCAGGCGACGACCCTGCCGGCCTCACCCGGCGACACCATCACGGTCGTCGCGGCCGGTGACATCGCGTCGCTGACCAACACCGAGCACTACGAGACGGCGAGGCTGATCGACCAGATCAAGCCGAACCACGTGCTCACGGTCGGCGACAACCAGTACGACAGCGGCACGCTCGCGGAGTTCAAGGCCCACTACGACAAGTCGTGGGGCAAGTTCAAGAGCATCACCCACCCCGCGACCGGCAACCACGAGTGGGAGGACAACCTCAACGGGTACAAGTCCTACTTCGGTGCCCAGGCCTACCCGCAGGGCAAGCCGTACTACAGCTGGGACGCCGGCGACTTCCACTTCGTCTCGGTCGACTCCCAGAAGATGTACGACACGGGTGCCGACTCGACGCAGATGACCTGGCTGAAGGCCGACCTCGCCGCGAACACCAAGGCGTGCGTCGTCGGTTACTGGCACCACCCGCGCTTCAACTCGGGTGAGTACGGCGACAAGTCCAAGATGACGACGGTGTGGAACGCCTTCGCCGACGCCAAGGCGGACCTGGTGCTCAGCGGTCACGACCACCACTACGAGCGACTGGCCCCGCTGAACAAGAGCGGAGCGGTCGACCAGGCCAACGGCCTGCGCTCCGCGATCATCGGCATCGGCGGTGACTACCTCTACTCCAACGTCAAGCCTCGTGCGGGCGTGGAGAAGTGGTTCGCGGACTCGCACGGCGTCGTGAAGTTCACGCTGTCCGGTCGCTCCTACTCGTGGGAGGTCATCGACACCGCGGGCAAGGTGCGCGACAAGGCCGGTCCTTACAACTGTCGTTGACCGGACCTGGCTGTTGATCTTTCCTGGCTGTTGATCGGAGGCCGTCGTGTACATCGCAACCGCTAGACAAGCTCCGGCTTCTGGTGGCACCGGCAGGATCGCGGGGAACGTTCTCGCGTTGGGCGCGGTGTCCCTGCTCACGGACGTCTCGTCCGAGATGGTCACCGCCATCCTGCCGCTGTACCTGGTGCTGGGCTTGGGGTTCTCCCCGCTGCAGTTCGGTGTGCTCGACGGCATCTACACCGGTGTGACGGCACTGGTCCGCGTTGTGGGCGGTCACGCCGCGGACCGCTGGCAACGGCGCAAGTTCGTGGCCGGACTCGGGTACGGGATCTCGGCGCTGGGCAAGCTCGGCCTGCTCGCCGCCGGGACCTCGGCCACCGCCATGGGGCTCGTGCTGGCCGGGGACCGGACCGGCAAGGGCCTGCGCACGGCGCCGAGGGACGCGCTGATCACGTTGAGCAGCGAACCTTCGGCGCTGGGACGGGCCTTCGGTGTCCACCGCGCGATGGACACCGTGGGCGCGTTCCTCGGGCCACTGCTGGCGTTCTGCCTCCTGTGGACGCTGCCGGCCCGCTACGACGTGGTGTTCGTGGTCAGCTTCTGCTTCGCGGCACTGGGTTTTCTGGTTCTGGTGCTGTTCGTGCGTGATCACCGGGACGTGCTGCCACGCGTCGCGGTGTCGCTGCGGTCGGCTTTCGGGTTGTTGCGGTCCAGGCCGTTCCGGCGGGTCTGCCTGGTCGCGTGCGGGCTCGGGTTCCTGACGCTGGGCGACGGGTTCGTCTACCTGTTGCTGCAGAAGAAGCTCGACGTCGAGCTCGCCTACATCGCGTTGCTGCCCCTCGGTACGGCGGGCGTGTACCTGCTCGCCGCCGTGCCGCTGGGCTCACTGGCCGATCGCGTGGGCCGGTGGAAGATCTTCCTGTTCGGTCATCTCGCGTTGCTCGGCGCGTACGTCCTGCTGGCCGGAGTTTCCGGGATCTCCCTGCTGATCGGTGTTCTGGTGCTGCACGGGTTGTTCTACGCGTGCACCGACGGCGTGCTGATGGCCGTCGCCGGGCCGATGATCCCGGACGAGCTGCGCACCTCCGGTCTGGCCCTCCTGCAGACCGGGCAGGTGCTCGCCCGCGCCACCTCCTCCGTTCTCTTCGGTGCTCTTTGGACGTGGTTCGCTTGGTGAGGGTCCTGATCGTCATCGCCGCCGTGATCGCGCTGGGCGCGGGCGCCACCGCCTACGCCCTGCGCGCTCCGGCCGAGATCTCCGTTGCCGTGGAACAGGGTCCGGTCGAGCTGTCGTCCGGGCGGCTGATGTTCGTGGACGAGGTGAGCGGCAAGGTGGCGTCGGTGCCGCTCACGGCCCCGTCCGGTCCGCGGCGGGTGAGTTCGTTGTCCTGCAAGCGGTTCTTCACCGCGGGCGGGCAGGGACTGTGCCTCGCGGACGCCTCCGGCCCGTTGCCCGGTTCGACGGCGGTGTTCGTCGACCGGGGGCTGGCCGAACGCCGCCGCGTCGAGGTCGACGGCGTGCCCAACCGCGCCAAGCTGTCGCCGGACGGGCGGATGGCGTCGTGGACGACGTTCGTCACCGGCGACTCGTACGCGCAGGCAGGCACGTTCTCCACCCGCACCGCGATCTTCGACCAGCAGACCGAGGCCTACGCCAGCAACATCGAGGGCACGTCCGTCGCGGGCATGAAGACCGTCAACGACATGAACTGGTGGGGCGTCACGTTCGCCCCGGACGACCGCACGTACTACGCGACTATGAGCACCGCGGGAAAGACGTACCTGGTCCAGGGCGACGCGGTCGACGAGTCGGCGAAGACGTTGCGGGAGAACGCCGAATGCCCGTCGCTCTCACCGGACGGCAAGCGCGTGGCGTTCAAGAAGCGCGTGCCCGGCGACGGCGCGCGACCGTGGCGCCAGCACGTGCTGGACCTGACCACGATGGTGGAGACACCGCTGGCCGAGACCCGTGGGATCGACGACCAGGTCGTGTGGCTCGACGACGACACCATCGCTTACGGCCTGCCGGGTGAGGGCATCTGGGCCGTGCAAGCGAACGGGGAGGGCGCTCCGCGGCAACTGGTGCCGCACGCGTCCTCCCCGTCGGTTGCTCTTGGCTAACGCTGTGCGCGGTTGATCGCCGACACGATCGCGCGGAACGACGCCGCGACCGTGGAGGAGTCGATGCCCACGCCCCACAGCACGCGGTCGCCCACGGCGCATTCGACGTAGGCGGCCGCGCGGGCGTCGTCACCGGCGGACAGCGCGTGCTCGGCGTAGTCCAGCACCCGCACGTCGTAGCCCACCGAGGCGAGCGCGTCGACGAACGCGGCGATCGGGCCGTTGCCCGAGCCGGTGATCTCCTGCTCGTCGCCGTCGATCAGCAGCGTCGCGGTGATCTCCTCGCGGCCGCTGCCGTCGGACGACGCCCTGTGCTTCAGCAGGTACAGCGGCACCTTGCCGTGCAGGTACTCCTCCGCGAAGGCGTCCCACATCTCCTTCGGGCCGATCTCGCCGCCCTGCGTGTCGGTGACCTCCTGGATCACCTTCGAGAACTCGATCTGCAGGCGCCGCGGCAGGTCCAGGTGGTGCTCCTGCTTCATCAGGTACGCCACACCGCCCTTGCCGGACTGCGAGTTGACCCGGATGACGGCCTCGTAGTTGCGGCCGACGTCCTTCGGGTCGATCGGCAGGTACGGGACCTCCCACAGGAAGTCGTCGACGTGCTGGCCGGCCTCCTTGGCGTCGGCCTCCAGGGCCTCGAAGCCCTTCTTGATCGCGTCCTGGTGCGAACCGGAGAACGCGGTGAAGACCAGGTCACCGCCGTACGGGTGGCGCTCGGGCACCGGCAGCTGGTTGCAGTACTCGACGGTGCGGCGGACCTCGTCGATGTCGCTGAAGTCGATCTGCGGGTCGATGCCCTGGCTGAACATGTTCATCGCCAGCGTGACCAGGCAGACGTTGCCGGTGCGCTCGCCGTTGCCGAACAGGCAGCCCTCGATGCGGTCCGCGCCGGCCAGGTAGCCCAGCTCGGCGGCGGCGACACCGGTGCCGCGGTCGTTGTGCGGGTGCAGGCTCAGGATGATCGCCTCGCGGTTGGCGAGGTTCCTGCTCATCCACTCGATGCTGTCCGCGTAGACGTTCGGGGTGGCCATCTCGACGGTCGCCGGCAGGTTGATGATCAGCGGCTTCTCGGGCGTCGGCTGGATGACGTCCTGCACCGCGTTGCAGACCTCCAGGGCGTAGCTGAGTTCCGTGCCGGTGTAGGACTCGGGGGAGTACTCGTAGCGGAAGTCGGTCTCCGGGTAGTCCTGTTCCTGCCGCTTGGCGAACTTCGCCGCCTCGACGGCGATCTTCTTGATGCCGTCCCTGTCGCTGCGGAACACCACGCGGCGCTGCAGGATCGAGGTCGAGTTGTAGAAGTGGACGATCGCCTTGTTGGCGCCCCTGAGGGACTCGAACGTGCGGGCGATCAGTTCCTCGCGGCACTGGGTCAGGACCTGGATCGTGACGTCGTCCGGTACGGCGCCGTCCTCGATGATCTCGCGGACGAAGTCGAAGTCCGTCTGGCTCGCCGCCGGGAAGCCCACCTCGATCTCCTTGAAGCCCATGCGGACCAGGAGGTCGAACATCTTGCGCTTGCGCGCCGGCGACATCGGGTCGATCAGGGCCTGGTTGCCGTCGCGCAGGTCGACCGCACACCACAGCGGGGCCTTCGTGGTCCTCTTCGTCGGCCAGGTGCGGTCCGGGACGTCGATGACCTCTACCAGCTCCTGGAACGGGCGGTAGCGGTGGAACGGCATGCTGCTGCCCAGTTGGCGGTTCCAGGACTGCTGGGAGTCCGGGGCCGGGCGAGAAGGCTTGCGGATTCGGCTGGTGCCTGAGGTGTAGGCGTCCGCCGAGTCCGGGGTCGTGGTGGTGAAAGCCTCGTTGGAGGTCATGGGGGTTGTGCTCCTGCGGGTCGTTGATTGGGAACGACCGGCGGCAACGCTGAGTCCCGCGACGGGGGGCCGGTCTGATCAGACCCCGTCACGGCAGCGAAGCAGGAGGGAACGCCACACGTCGGACAGAGTAGCCATAGGTGTGGGGTTGGTGGAACTTGGTGACCGGATCGTGGGACATGGCGGCTTTTGAGGGGCGACTTTTGCGGTGGTTGGGTTGCGGGCGGCCTTGCGGTTGCGTGCGTTTTTCTGGGGCTCTGCCCCAGACCCCGGCAATCTGATCAGGGGGCCACGCCACGGGCGGGTTGATGGCACGCCTGTTGCGTTGGGCGGCTGCCTGTTGCTTGGAGAGTGCGTTGGCGGTGGGTCCCATCACGAGCCGCACCAAGAGCGGGCCACATGCAGGTAGGGGTGTCAAGCGGACGAAAAGCGTGTCCGCTTGACACCCCTACCTGCATGCAGCAGGAGCTGTGGCGCGACTCGTGATGGGACCCACCGCCCTGCCCGTACGGGAAGGATGGCTCGCCTTCGGCATCGCGTGCGAAGGGACGGCTTGCCTTCGGCTTCGCATGCGAAGGGACGGCTCGCCTTCGGCTTCGCGTGCGGGTGGACGGCTCGCCTTCGGCTTCGGGTGGCGTGGAGGGCTCGCCTGCGGCATCGCGTGGGGGCGGGCGCGCGCGATGCAGGTCAACTTGCAAGTTTTGGTTTGCTCAGACCTGGGAATCGTTCATGTATGTCCAGATTACGTACCTCCAGCGGCCGCGGCACGGCTTCCCGCGTGATCAGCGGCATCGGTGCACTCTTCGCCTTCATCGAAGTGCTGTACATCTTGATGATCGTGTTGGGCGCGAACCAGGGGAACGCGTTCTTCAAGTTCATCCAGTCCCTCGCCGAGCCCCTCGCCCTGTTCTTCCCGGGGCTCTTCGCGACCGGTAACTACAACCTCGACGTCTTCCTCAACTACGGTCTCGCTGCCGTGTTCTGGCTGGTCGTGACCGGTTTGATCGCGCGTGCGGTGTCGCGCTACTGAGTAGTAGATTCCGGCGGTATGCGGACTCGTGTCGTTGGTATCGCCGCCGGAGTCGTCAGTTGGGTCGGCCTCGCGCTGGCGGTCGTGCTCGTCGTTCACGTCGTGCTCACCGTCGGCGGGGCCAACCCGGACAACACCATCACCAGCACGGTCAAGTTCCTGGCCGAGCCGGTGGCTTTGGCGTTCAAGGACCTGTTCGCGCCCGCTGACGCCAAGTTGCGGGTGATCGTCAACTTCGGGCTGGCAGCGTTGTTCTGGCTGGGCGTTCGAGCGATCGTCCTTAAGCTCGTTAGGCGGCTGAACTAGGTTCGTCTCATGGCGCGCGACGACTTCTGCAGCAGCTGTGGCACTCAGTACTCCGACACGTCCGCGTACCCGCGTAGGTGCGTTGGCTGTGGGCACATGGTGTGGGCCAATCCCTCGCCGGTCGTGGTGTTGCTCGTTCCTGTGAAGGACGGGCCCCGGACCGGGTTGCTGACCGTGCGCCGGGCGATTCCGCCTGTTGGCGAGTTGGCGTTCGTCAGCGGGTTCATGGATCGCGGTGAGTCCTGGCAGCAGAGTGCCGTGCGGGAGCTTGAAGAAGAAGCCGGCGTGTGCATTCCGCCGGAGGACCTGCGGCCGTTGCACTTCGTGTCCACGCCTGACGGTGGGACTGTGCTGATGTTCGCCACCGCGCCCGCGATCAACGCCGAGGACATGCCGCCGTTCGTGCCCAACGACGAGGCTTCCGAGCGCAAGGTCATCTTCGACTGCGTGCCGTTGGCGTTTCCGTTGCACAACGACGTCGCGACGAAGTACTTCTCAACTGAACTGTGAGTTGCCCCAGGTGCCGGTGAAGACGGTCTCGGAGAGCGGCAGGCGCTTGCGTTCTCGCTGCTCACGGGCCTGAAGGTCCTCGGGCAGGTGTGACAGGTCGCCGTGCCTGCCCAGTGCCATGGCCACGAGCGGGCGGACGTCGGCGGGCATGGAGAAGGTCCTGTGGGCCGCTTCCTTGTCGAAGCCGCCCATCATGTGTGCGATCAAGCCCAGGTCCACGGCCTGCAGGGCCATGTTCTCCATCGCGAGGCCCAGGCCGAACTCGACGTTGGGGATGTCGCCCCGGTCGTCGGTGGTGAGCACGCAGCCGATGAGCAGGACCGAGGCTCGGACGGCCCAGGTCCTGTTGCCGCGGGTCAGGGTTTCGAAGATCGCGTCGAACGTCTCGGTGCCCCGGTGGCCCGCGATGAAGCGGGCCGGTTGGCTGTTGCCGTGGGACGGGGCCCAGCGGCCCGCCTCCAGCACGGTGCGGAGTTCGTCGTCGGTCACCGTCGCGTCAGCGGAGAAGGCGCGCGGGCTCCAGCGCTTCGAGATCAGCTCGTTCATCAGATCGCATACTGCCAAACGGCGAGGGAGTAGGCGCCGAACCACGCGCTGAAGAGCGTCGCCATGCCCAGGATCGTGAAGACGGTGGACGGGCGGCGGCGGGTGAGGACCAGGGCCAGGGGGAGCAGCAGGGTGAAGGCCGGGAGCAGCAGGCGGGCCTTCGAGTTCATCAGGCCGTTCGAGCCCAGGTCCATGACCAGGACGCCGACGCCGTAGACGACCAGCGGCCACTCCAGGCGTCGCTGGAAGGCGTAGAACACCAGGACGATCGCGAGGGCCAGGAGCCAGACGGTGCCGGTCTCCAGCAACGAGCGCGGGTTGCCGAGGTGGCCCCAGGCGAACTCCCAGGTGGCCGCGCCGCCGTCGAACTTCGAGCCCCAGCCCCGTTGCTGCACGCCGAACCAGCCCATGAGGTCGCCGGTGCGGACGGCCACCCAGCCCAGGTAGCCGAGCAGGCCGAGGGGGGCGACGGCGCCGCCCACCCACGCTCGCCAGTCCTTCTTGTCGGCCAGCACCGCGACCAGCGCGGCCAGGCCGACCGCGACGATCAGGGCTGCCGCGGTCGGGCGGACCAGGCCTGCCGCCGCGCAGCAGACGCCGGCGAGGATCCAGCGCTTCTTCACCACGCCGACCAGCGCCCAGACGGCGAACGCGCAGAACGTGGCCTCGGAGTACGTCATCGAGAGCACGACGGCCATCGGGGACGCGGCGAACAGCGTCACGAAGATCAGGCCCGCGCGGTTCGAGCCGTCGCGGACGATCCGGCCCAGGACGAACAGGCCGTACGCGCAGAAGATCCCGCTGATCAGGCTGACCGCGAAGGCCGCGCCGACCACGTCCACGCCCGGCAGCCCGTTCACCCAGCGGATGAGCGCGGGGTAGCCGGGGAAGAAGGCGAGCGGGGTCTCGGCGGTGCGGCGGCCGAACGCGTCGTACGGGGGTGACGGGACGCCGTTGTAGCCGCCCGTCGCGATGCCGAGGAACCAGTCGCCGTCCCACGACCTGAGGTTGTCGACCGAGGTGTCGGTCTTGCCGGTCAGCTCGTTCTGGTACTCCACGACGAGCTGCAGGACGAAGAGACCGACCTGCCGGACGATCAGGTAGATGAGCGCGGGAGCGGTCCAGAGCGCGGCCGGGTGTCTGAGCGCTTCGGCCAACCGCGAGCGCGCACTGCTCTCATGCACGGCTGCTGGGGCCTCCACGACATCGGCGCTCGACGACACCCGGACAGAGTAGTCACGCGCATCACGGCTCCAGAGTCTCACCAGGTGGTCCGGGTAGGCTGCCTTCGACGTGGGGTTTTAGTCGCGCGAAGGAGGTCAGGTCGGTGGCGCTCGTCGTCCAGAAGTACGGCGGTTCATCGGTTGGAAGCGCCGAGCGGATCAAACGCGTGGCCGAGCGCATCGTCGCGACCAAGAAAGCGGGCAACGACGTCGTCGTCGTGGTGTCCGCCATGGGCGACACGACGGATGAGCTGCTCGATCTCGCCCGCCAGGTCTCGCCGGTGCCGCCTGCCCGTGAACTCGACATGCTCCTCACCTCCGGTGAGCGGATCTCCATGTCGCTGCTCGCGATGGCGATCAACTCGCTCGGCGCGGAAGCCCGCTCTTACACGGGTTCGCAGGCCGGCGTGATCACGACCTCGGCGCACGGCAAGGCCCGGATCATCGACGTGACGCCGAGCCGGATCCAGGACGCGATGTCCGAGGGAGCCATCGTGATCGTCGCGGGCTTCCAGGGCGTCTCCCAGGACTCGAAGGAGATCACCACGCTCGGCCGTGGCGGCAGCGACACCACCGCGGTGGCGCTCGCGGCGGCGACCAAGGCCGACGTGTGCGAGATCTACACCGACGTGGACGGCGTCTACACCGCCGACCCGCGCATCGTGCCGAACGCGAAGAAGCTCGACACGATCACGTACGAGGAAATGCTCGAGATGGCCGCGTGTGGCGCCAAGGTGCTGATGCTCCGCTGCGTGGAGTACGCCCGCCGCTACAACGTGCCCGTGCACGTCCGCTCTTCGTTCAGCAACAAGACCGGAACCATCGTGTCCGGTTCAGTGGAGGACCTTCACGTGGAACAGGCGATGATCACCGGCGTCGCGCACGACCGGTCCGAAGCCAAAATCACCGTTACCGCCGTCCCCGACCACCCCGGCATCGCGGCCAAGATCTTCCGCGTCGTCGCGCAGGCGGAGCTCGACATCGACATGGTCGTGCAGAACGTGTCCCAGGCGGCGTCCGGCCGCACGGACATCACGTTCACGCTGGCCAAGGTCGACGGCCCGCGCGCGGTGGCGGCCCTGGAGAAGTCCCGCGGCGAGATCGGGTTCGACCAGGTGCTCTACGACGAGCACGTCGGCAAGGTGTCGCTGATCGGCGCGGGCATGCGTTCGCACCCCGGCGTCACGGCGACGTTCTGCGAGGCGCTGGCCACGGCCGGCGTCAACATCGACATCATCTCCACCTCGGAGATCCGCATCTCGGTCATCTGCCGCGACACCCAGCTCGACGACGCCGTCCGTGCCCTGCACGACGCGTTCGACCTGGGCACCGACGAAGAGGCCGTCGTTTACGCAGGGACTGGACGATGACCGCCCCCACTCTCGCGCTGGTCGGCGCGACCGGTGCCGTCGGCACCGTGATGATCGACATCATCAACACCCGCTCGTCCGTGCCGTGGGGCGAGATCAGGCTGATCGCGTCGCCGCGCTCGGCGGGCAAGAAGATCAACGTGCGCGGCCAGGACGTCACGGTCATCGCGCTCTCGCCCGAGGCGTTCGACGGTGTCGACATCGCGATGTTCGACGTGCCGGACGAGGTCTCGGCCGAGTGGGCGCCGATCGCCGTCGAGCGCGGCGCCGTCGCGATCGACAACTCCGGGGCGTTCCGGATGGACGCCGACGTACCGCTGGTCGTGCCCGAGGTGAACGCGGACCAGATCAACGAGCGTCCGCGCGGCATCATCTCGAACCCGAACTGCACGACGCTGTCGATGATGGCGTCGCTGGGCGCGCTGCACCGCGAGTTCGAGCTCAAGGAACTCGTCGTGGCCTCCTACCAGGCCGCTTCCGGTGCCGGCCAGTCCGGCATCGACCGCCTCTACGCCGAGATCGCGGCACTGGCGGGCAAGGAGGCCGGTGTGTCCGCGGGCGACGTGGCGCAGGCGCTGGCCGCCGCCGGTCTGTCCGCCGAGGACTCGCCTTTCCCGGCGCCGCTGGTGCTGAACGTGGTGCCGTGGGCCGGTTCGCTCAAGGACGGCGGCTGGTCGTCCGAGGAGCTGAAGGTCCGCAACGAGGCCCGCAAGATCCTCGGCATCCCGGACCTGAAGGTCTCCGCGACCTGCGTCCGCGTCCCGGTCGTCACGACCCACTCGCTGTCCGTCCACGCGACGTTCGCCCGCGAGATCACGGTCGAGGCCGCGCACAAGATCTTCGAGTCGCAGCCGACGATCGTGCTGGTCGACGACCCGGCCGCGCAGAAGTTCCCCACGCCCGCGGACACCGTGGGCGAGGACCCGACGTACGTCGGCCGCGTGCGCCAGGCGCTGGACTTCCCGAACACGCTGGACTTCTTCGTGTGCGGTGACAACCTGCGCAAGGGTGCCGCGCTGAACACCTACGAGGTCGCGGAAGAGCTCGCGAAGCGCCTCTGATCGTCGCTCCCGCCGCCGTCGGGCCCGGTAGGGTCTGACGGCGGCGGGGGAGATCGAGTGGATCAGGCCGCCCCGCCTCACCGAGGTCGTGGCCGCCTACCAGGGTTCCGCTTTCGGCGCGGGTGTCCGAACAGGACTGGTCGGCCAGCTGGTCGCGTGTTCGGCGGAGGACCCTTCGCAGCGTTGCTCCGCACCCAGAAAACGCCGTGGTGCAAGGCACGCGACATCAGTCCACTGTGGACGAACCGGATGGCTGGTCACGCACGGCGACCTCTTCCGAACGCGGCCACTGAGGCGAGTGCGTGCAGTTCCGTCCCGTCATCGACCGCATGGTGGCGCACTGGGAACTGGAGAAGAGCGGGGCCGCACCGGTGAACCGGGAGTGGTTCGTCCGGTATCCGCCGTCCTAGGGTGGGTCATGCTCGTTCTCGCGGTGGACCTCGGCACGACGGCGACCAAGGTCGTGGCGGTAGACGCACAGGCTCGGGTCGTCGCCTCGACCGAACGCGGCTATCCCATGCGCACCAGCGGTCTCGAAGCCACGCACGACCCGCGGCAGGTGCTCGACGCCGCGCTCGACGCCCTGCGCGAACTGGCGTCGGAGGACGTGCGGGCCATCGCGCTGACCGGCGCGATGCACTCGATCATGGGCCTGGACGCGGACCTGAGCCCGGTCACGGACGCCCTGAGCTGGGCCGACAACCGTGCGATCGAGCAGACCGAACGGCTGCGGGGCACCGAGGAAGGCCGTGCGCTGCACCAGGCGACCGGCGCGCCGATCCACTCGTTCACGCCGCTGATGAAGCTCGCCTGGTTCCACGAGAACGGCGTCCGCGCCGCGAAGTGGTGCGAGATCAAGGACTTCGTGCACCTGCACCTGACCGGCGCACTGATCAACGAGCACTCGTCCGGCTCCGGCACGGGCCTGATGAACGTCCACACGCTGCAGTGGCACGAGCCGTCGCTGGAGTTCGCCGGCGTCACCGCGGACCAGCTCCCGCCGCTGGTCGAGCCCACCCACTCGACACCGCTGACGGCCGTGATCCCCGGACTGCAGCCCGGCATCCCGGTGATCGTCGGCGGTGGCGACGGGCCGCTGGGCAACCTCGGCGTCGGCGCGGCCAGCCCCGGTGCGGGCGCGGTCTCGCTCGGCACGTCGGGCGCACTCCGCGTCGCGCAGCTCGGGCCAGGGGTCGACGACGAGGGCCGCACGTTCAGCTACGCCATCGGCGAGGGCCTCTGGGTTCGCGGCGGTGCGATCAGCAACGGTGGCGTGGTCGCCCAGTGGGCCGCGGAGACGTTCGGCATCCCGGTCGGCGACCTGCTCGCCCAGGCCGCCGACGTCGACTCCGACGGGCTCGTCGCGCTGCCGTACCTGCTGGGCGAACGGGCACCGTGGTGGGACCCGACCGCGCACGCGGCGTTGCTCGGCCTCCGGCGCGAACACACCCCTCAGCAGATCACCAAGGCACTGGTCGAAGGTGTGTGTCAGCAGCTGGCACTGGTGCTGGACGCGGTGCCGCACGTCGAGTCGTTGCGGATCACCGGCGGTGCGTTCCGCGCCCCGATCTGGGCCCAGACCCTGGCGAACACGCTCGGCATGCCGTTGCACCTCACCGAGGACACCGGCGGTTCGGCCGTGGGCGCGGCGTTGCTGGCATGGCGGGCGCTGGGTGAGATCGAGTCGCTGACCGTCGACCTCGTGCGGCCGACGCAGACGATCACGCCGGACGAGGGACTGGTCGAGAGGTACGCGAACGCACGGCCGTTCGTCGTGAAGGCCTACCGGGCATTGGAAGATCTGTACGGCGAATCACATCGTTAGCAAAGAAAACCTTTTGCCGTCCGGGTGAGGATGGCCGGGTGGACCTCGCCCCCTTCAAACACGTCCTGATGCTGCCCAGAGTCCGTCCGTTCGCACTGCTGATGTTCTTCGCGAGGATGCCTCCGGCGGCCACGGGCGTGGTCCTGACTCTGCACGTCGCGGTCACGCTGGACCGGGGTTACGGCGCGGCGGGACTGGTCGGCGCGGCCGGCACGATCGGCATGGGGCTGGGCGCCCCGCTGATGGGCAGGCTGATCGACTCGCGAGGTCTGCGGTCGATGCTGGGCGTGAGCGTCACGGCCTCGGCGGCGTTCTGGCTCACGGCGCCGCTGATGGGCTACTGGACGTTGCTGGTGACGTCGTTCCTGGTCGGGCTGCTCGGCGTGCCGATGATGTCGATCGGGCGGCAGGTCATCACCGCCCTCGTGCCGGAGGGCCGCCGCCGGATCGCGCTGTCCGTCGACTCGATCTCGGTCGAGCTGTCGTTCATGGGCGGGCCCGCGCTCGGCGTGTTCGTCGCGACGAAGTTCTCCACGAACGCGGCGCTGTGGTTCATCGGCGTCTCGATCCTCATCGCCGGAGTGCTCCTGTACTGGGCGAACCCGCCGATGGTGCACGAGGACGAGGTCGTCGACGGCCCGCAGCCCCGCGTGCTCGAGTGGATGCGCGGACGGATCGTCGGCGTGCTGGTCGTGTGCGCCGGGGCGACGGTGTGCCTCGTGGGCATGGAGGTCTCGGCGATCGCCTCGCTGGAGCACATCGGCAAGCAGAGCTGGCTCGGCGCGGTGTTCTTCGCGATGTGCGCGGCGTCGATCGTGGGCGGCCTGGTCTACGGCGGCGTGAAGAGGGTGCCGAGCGTGCTGGTGCTGCTCGTCCTGATGGCCGCTCTGGAGATCCCGGTGGGCCTGGGCGATGGCAACGTGCTGCTGCTATGCCTGCTCCTCGTGCCGATGAACCTCATGTGCGCGCCGTTGATCGCGGCCTCCGGCGAACACATCAGCAGGCTCGCGCCGCCCACCGCCCGTGGCCTGGCACTCGGCCTGCAGGGGTCGGCGTTCACCGTCGGCAGCGCGATCGGCGCACCGATCGCCGGCGTCGCGATCGACCGCGGGGGAGCACCGGCCGGGTTCGCGATCGTCGGCGTGATCGGGCTGCTGGTCGCGGGCGTCGCCTGGTTGCTCTCGCGGCAGAACAAACCCGTTGCCAGCCAGGTGACGATGTCCTCGTGAACCTCGCCCCGTTCAAGTCGGTCCTGGCGCTGCCGGGGGTTCGTCCCCTGATGCTGCTGATGCTGTTCGCCAGGATCCCCCCGACGGCGGCGGGCGTCACGGTCACGCTGCACGTCGTCACCACGCTCGACAAGGGCTACGCGGCGGCCGGCACGGTCGGCTTCGCGACCATGATCGGCCTCGCCCTCGGGTCGCCGTTGATGGGCAAGCTGGTCGACATCAAGGGTCTGCGGTTCGTGCTGGCACTGAGCCTGCTCGAAGGCGCCTTCTGGGTGACGGCGCCGCTGATGGACTACTACGTGCTGCTCGTGCTCGCGTTCGCCAACGGGCTCGTGGCCGTGCCGGTGATGTCGATCGGACGGCAGGCGCTCACCGCGATCGTGCCCGAACCGCAGCGCAGGCCCGCGTTCTCACTCGACTCGATCTCGGTCGAGCTGTCGTTCATGGTCGGGCCCGCCGCGGGTGTGCTGATCGCGACGAAGTACTCGACCGGGACGGCGCTGGTCGTGATCGGCATCGCGATCCTGACCGCGAGCGCGGTGCTGTTCCTCGTGAACCCGGTGCTGCTGCACGAGGACGACGTGACCGAGGGCCCGCCGCCTCCGTTGCGGCAGTGGCTGCGCGGGCCGATGATCGCCGCGTTGATCATCCCGTTCGGCGCCACGATGGTGCTGTCCGGCATGGAGATCTCGGCGATCGCCTCGCTGGAGCGCTCAGGTCAGCAGAGCTGGCTCGGCCTGGTCTTCGTGGTGATGTGCGCGGCGTCGGCCTTCGGCGGGCTCTTCTACGGCACCCTCAAACGGGTACCGACCGGCGTGTTCCTGCTGGCGTGCATGGCTTTGCTGGAGATACCCGTCGGCCTCGGCGACGGCCACGTCTGGCTGCTGGCGCTCGCGTTGATCCCGATGAACCTCGCCTGCGCGCCGACGATCACGGCGTCGTCCGAGCTGATCGCCAAGAACGCGCCACCCACGGCCCGCGGGCTCGCGCTGGGATTGCAGGGTTCCGCGTTCACGTTCGGCGTCGCCGCCGGTCAGCCGCTCGCGGGGATCGCTGTCGATCACAGCGGACCCCCGCTCGGCTTCGTCGTCGCGGGCGTGGCCGGACTGCTGGTCGCCGGCGTCGGCTGGGCGTTGTCGCGCCAGCGTCAGGCGGTCTCCTCCACGTCCTGAGCGGAGTTGGCCAGCGCGAAACCGGTCCGGAGCGCACCGACGGCCTCGGACACGGCCTCGCGGAAGATCCCGCCGACGCCGAGCACGTTCGCGAAGCCGTGGAACAGGCCCTCGTGCCGGCGCAGCACGACCGGCACGCCCTCGGCGGCCAGGCGTTCCGCGAAGGCCTCGCCCTCGTCGCGCAACGGGTCGTAGCCCGCGGTCGCGATGTAGGTCGGCGGCAGGTTCGACAGGTCCTCGGCCAGCATGATCGACAGCCGCGGGTCGTGCCGGTCCTTGCTCTCGGCGGTGTACTGGTCGAGGAACCAGTCCATCTTCTCGTCGGTCAGGAAGAACCCGTTGCCGAAGATCTCCCGCGACCGGCGGCGCACCGACGCGTCCACGCCGGGGTAGAGGAGCAGCAGGAACGCGAGGTCGACCTCGGCGCTATGGGCCGTGACGGCGGCCAGGTTGCCGCCCGCGCTGTCACCGCCGAGAGCGATCCGCCTGGGGTCGATGCCCAGGTCCTCCGCCTTCGCGACGGCGTAGCGCAGCACCTCGGCGGCGTCGTCGGCCGCGGCCGGGAACGGGGCCTCCGGAGCGAGCCGGTAGTCGGCCGCGAGCACCCGGATGCCCGCCTCCCTCGCGAGGAAGCGGCAGAGGTTGTCGTGGCTCTCCAGGCTGCCGGTCACCCAGCCGCCACCGTGGTAGAAGATCAACAACGAGGAGCCTGCCGCCAGGCCGTCCGGCGTGTAGAGGCGCCCGGCGAACTCCCCGATCGTGAGGTCGCGCGACCCCACTCCGGTGATCTTCGGACCGGAGACGAGCTTCGAACTCAACTCCAGGTCCAGTCGGCTCTCGGATGCTGTCCTCGTGCGCCACTCCGTCCCGGTCAGCTGCTGGAGCCTGAGCAGCAGCTGCGCCTCGGGGTGCAGGTCCTGGCCGTCCAGACGGACCGGGGCGCCGGCGATGAGGCGGCGCACAGGGCCGGGAAGACCGAACGCGAAGCGCAGAGCACCGGCCATCACGGCCGCCTGGAAGTTCGACATGTGGTGCAGGTTACTCGCGAGTAGTGCTGGATCTCCAGGTAGCTGGAGGTGGAAGGATCGTTGTCATGACGGTGACGGTGGTGGGCATCGGCGGCTCGATCAGGTCCGACTCGCAGTCCGAACGGGCACTGCGGGTCGCTCTGGAGGGCGCCCGTGAGCTCGGTGCGCGGACGATCCAGTACAGCGGCCCCGAGCTGGTGCTCCCGTTCTACGACCCGTCGGTGCCGGACCGCACGGACGTCGCCCTCCGCATGGTCGAGGACCTGCGCCGCTGCGACGGCGTGATCGTCGTGTCACCCGGCTACCACGGCACCGTGTCCGGCCTGGTCAAGAACGCCCTCGACTACATCGAGGACCTCCGCGACGACGACCGCCCGTACCTCGACGGCCGCGCCGTCGGCACCATCACCGCCGCCTACGGCTGGCAGGCCGCGGTGAACACGCTGGCGGCGGTTCGCTCGATCGTGCACGCCCTGCGCGGCTGGCCGACGCCGCTGGGCTCCGCGATCAACTCCGCCCAGGTCAAGTTCGACGGCGACGGCGCCTGCTCGGACGCCGACGTCGACCGCAACCTGCGGATGATCGGCCGTCAGGTCGCCGAGTTCGCGCTGCGCCGCCCCATCTCCGACGTGAACTGAGTCACCACCGGGCATTTAAGTCGCGCGCGATGCGTTCTCCCAGGGTGAAAGGCTTTGACCACTGACTCAAGGGAGAGCGGAATGGAAGCGCTGTACACGGCTGAGGCGACTGCTTACGGCGAAGGCCGCAACGGCGAGGTTCGCTCCTCCGACGGTGTGATCGACGAAGTGCTGTCGGTCCCGAAGGAGATGGGCGGCCCCGGCGGTGACGCGACCAACCCCGAGCAGCTCTTCGCAGCCGGTTACTCGGCGTGCTTCAACTCCGCTATCGCAGCAGTCGCGCGCGCAGGGAAGATTCAGGTCGCTTCTTCTGAGGTAACCGCCAAGGTGGGGATCGGCTCCAACGGCACCGGCGGCTTCCAACTGGCCGTCGAGCTCGCGGTGAAGATCCCCGGACTCGACCAGGCGGTCGCGGAAAAGCTCATCGAGCAGGCCCACCAGGTCTGCCCGTACTCGAACGCGACGCGCGGCAACATCGAGGTGGCGCTCACCGTCACCGTCTAGGAGGCGCGTTTCACCATGGCCAAGAACCCGATCACCAGCCCGCTCGCCGACGCCGACCGCGACGCCGTCGGAGCCATCCTGCAGGCGACCCTGGTCGACCTCGTCGACCTCTCCCTGATCGGGAAGCAGGCGCACTGGAACGTGATCGGCAAGAACTTCCGCAGCGTCCACCTCCAGCTCGACGAACTGGTCGTCCTCGCCCGCAACGCGGCCGACCAGGTAGCCGAACGAGCGGCCGCTCTCGGCGTCACGCCGAACGGCACGGCGAAGACCGTCGCCGCGTCGTCCGGCGTGTCCGAGATCGAGACCGGCTGGCTGAAGGAGGAGCAGGTCGTCACGTCGATCACGGCTTCACTGGCGTCACTGATCACCCGCATGCGCTCCCGCATCGACGAGACGGACAAGCCCGACCTCGTCACCCAGGACCTGCTGATCGGCATCACGCAGGAGCTGGAGCAGGCGCACTGGATGTGGCAGGCCCAGGCGGCCTAGCCCGTCAGCCCGGCCAGGCCGAGCCTGTCAGCCCGACACCAGGTGGGCTTGTCAGCCCGACACCAGGTGGGCTTGTCAGCTCGACACCAGGCGAGCTTGTCAGCTCGACATCAGCCGACGGATGGCCCGTTCCTCGATGGAACGGGCCTCGTCCACTTTCCGGGCCAGTTCGTCGTAGTGGCCACCCCCGGCGATCTCCGACCAGAGCCTGCCGGACTCCCGGAACTCCTGCGCGCCAGGAAGCCCGACCTCCGCCAGGAACTCCGCGTACAGCGGCCGCGAGGCACCCGGCGCCGTGTACTCGACCTCCAGGCAGTCGTGCAGCCGCTGCTGCGGCAACGCGGGATCGCCGGCCCACCGCTGAGCCCAGCCCTTCTTCCCCTTGTCGCGCAACTGCTCCGCGAACTTGTGCATGCCGGAGAAGCCGAAGTTCACGTCGAAGTTGTTGCCCAGCACCGGCCCGGTCAGGTGCTCGCACGTCATCCGCACGGCCGCGGCGACGCCCGGCTCACCCCGGCGCTCACCGATGCTGATCATCTCGTGCCTGCCCTGCCCCCAGATCGCCATGAACTCGGCGAGCGGCTGCTGGTGCGTGCCTTTGTCGTGCACGGTGACGGTGTCGCCATCTGTGCCCAGCACCCCGACCGGGTGTTTCTCCTTGCCCAGCAGACAGATCACCGGCTCGTCAGCCGACCGCAGCTGCTGCTCGGCCTTGCGCGCGGAGGTGGTGCTGGTGACCTCGTGCGCGATGCCGGCATGCATGAGCGCGGTGGGGATGAACGGCGCGGGATGGTGCCGCGCGACGATCGTCATCGTGGGCGCGTGCCCCTTGTACTCGAACACGAAGTACATGAACCCGATGCCGCCGGCGAGCCCGGCCAGCATCGCCTCGGACCACTCGTCGTCGAGCACCTCCCGCAGCAGCCAGGAGTCGTGCATCTGCCCGGTGGGCCGCGCGTCTTTCAGCACGTGCCTGCGCGCGGTGGTGTAGGACTCGCCGGTGCGCTCCATCCGGGCGCGAACCAGGCGCTTGAACGACTTCTGCTCGGTCATGGCGTGCCTCTCGCGGACGCGCAACAGCCGTTTCCCACGCCTGGCTCTGCTCGTCCGGACTCAGCTCGCGGTGCACACGACATACACGACCGACCGGCGCCGGGAGGACATGCGTCCCCTTTGCCTCCGCGACGCCGGTCAGCGTGGGTGACCGATCAGGAGGTGAGGCGCTCGGCGGCGCCGTCACCCATCCTACGGCGCGGCGAGCTGTTGTACGGGGCGACGAGCTGTCCAGCGTGGCCGTGCCGCCGTGCCGCCGAGCCGTTGTACCGCCGAGCCGCCGTGGTGCCGACCGCCGTGCTGCCGACCGCCGTGCCCACCGCTCCCCGCGCGATTCCTCATGACGCAACGCGCGATCCCCGGATTTGGTTCCCGCTCTGTCCACAGGCTACCGAAGTTCAGATAACCGCAGGTCAACCGAACGGCAGCCTGTGGACAACTCGCGATCATGAACTACCGGCGACAAACCTCCGGCACCGAACTACCGGCGACCTACCCGGCGACCGCTACCCGGCGACCGCTACCCGGCGACCGCTACCCGGCGACCGCTACCCGGCGACCAGCTACCCGGCCATGAACCCGGCCGCGAACTACTTCGCCGCCAGGTGCCGCCGAGCGAAGTCCACCTCGGCCGCCGTCTGCCGGATCGTCTCGGCGACGACCAGCGAGCCGTGGCCCGCGTCGTAGCGGTACATCTCGTAGGTGTGGCCGCGCGCGGCGAGGGCGTCGAGGTAGTTGTCGATCTGCCGGATCGGGCAGCGGGGGTCGTTCTCGCCGGCGAGGATCAGCACCGGCGCGGTGACCTGGTCGACGTACGTGAGCGGCGAGCACTCCTCGTACAGCTCGGGCAGCTCTTCCGGGGAGCCGCCGAACAGTGCGCGGTCGAAGGCGCGCAGCGGTTCCATCTCGTCCTCGTAGGCGGCGAGGTAGTCCGCTACGGGGACGCCCGCGACGCCGACCGCCCAGCGGTCCGGCTGGGTGCCGATGCCCAGCAGTGTCAGGTAGCCGCCCCACGAGGCGCCGTTGAGCACCGAGCGGTCAGGGTCGGTGAGGCCTGACTCGACCGCCCAGTCGTGGACGGCGGCGATGTCCTCGAGTTCGGTGATGCCCGGCCTGCCCTCGATGGCGTCGCGCCACTTCGAGCCGTAGCCGCTGGAGCCGCGGTAGTTCACGTGCACGGTGGCGAAGCCGGCGTCTAGCCACACCGCGCGGTAGGCCGAGAAGCGGTCCTCGTCGGAGGAGTGCGGGCCGCCGTGGATCAGGAAGACGGTCGGGAACGGGCCCTCGCCCTCGGGCTTCGAGACGAGTGCGTGCACGTCGCCGACGAAGACGTCTTCCAGCTTGTGCGACGTCGCGGGCTTGGCGCCGACTGGCTCGACCAGCACGCGCTCGGTGCCGTCGGTGGCCAGCGCGCGGATGACCGTGGACTTCTCGGCGGACGACCAGGAGTACTCGATCGTGCCGTCCGGCCGCACGCCCGCCGAGCCGATCACGCCCGGTGCGGTGTCCAGAGTGGACAGCTCGCCGGTCGCGAGGTCGTAGCGGTGCACGGTGTTGCGGGCGTGGTGCGTGTGCACGACCAGCAGCGCGGACGCGTCCGGGTACCAGTCCGCGGCGACCTCGCCCGGCAGGTCGAGGACGATCTCCTGCTCGGTGCCGGCGGCGACGTCCCAGATCAGCAGTTCCTCGCGGCCGCGGCGCTCGTGCAGCACCAGCAGTCGCTGGTCGCCGCGCACCGGGCTGAACGAGATGGCGTCGAGGCCCTTGCCCTTGCCGTCCCACTTCTCGGCGATCGTCTCGCCGTTCTCCGCGTTCAGCGCGCGCAGCGCCATGTGCCGGTTGTCGCCGTGCTCGGAGTGCGCGATCACGACGATCGACTCGTCCTTGGCCAGCGCGGTGACGCCGGCGTCGTTCACGTGCTGGTAGATCACCTCGCTGCGGCCGTCGCGCGTCAGCCAGACCGTGGTGCCGTCGTCCGTCGACGCGGCCACGGCCGTGACGGTGCGGCCGATCTCCAGACCCGCCGGGTAGCCGGCCGTCACGTCCGCGACCGCGGGTTCGGCCTTGCTGCCGTCGGCCTTGAACGGCTCGCGGACCCAGACGCCGAACTCGTCGCCGTCGTGGTCGTCGAACCACCAGATCTCGGTGCCGTCCGGGTTCAGCGTGGCGTGCGACGTGCCGTTCGGGCGGTCGGTGACCTTGCGGTGCTCGTCCGTCGCGCGGTCCCAGGCGTAGATCTCCCACACGCCACTGGCGTTGGAGACGTACAGGGTGCGGTCCGGAGCGTCGTCGGCCCAGCCGGGCAGGCTCATCCGGGGAGCGGTGAACCGCTCACGCCACCGGGTCTCGGCGGCCGGGTCCTCGAAGAGCTGTTCCGGGATGTCGGGAGAAGGGTGCGTGGTCACGGTTCAACACTAGAGTCAGAGGCTGCTTCTGGGGGATGGCAGACGACTCGACCCGCGAAGTGGGGCCGCCACCACACTGCCCGGTCGCCGCAGCGGTGGATTGTTGCGAAGCGCCGGCAATGTTCGTCACAAGGTGACATGCCGCGGAACTGCCGCTGATTAGTTGAATCGAAACAGGAAATCTAGGTGTGCGGATCGGCGGGAGTTAACGTGGACGCATGTCCGACACGATGGAGCGCCTCGCCGGAGCTGCGACGTTGGAGGAAGTGCAGCGGATCGTCCGCACGACGGCCAGGTACTCGCTGGCAGCGCACGGTGCGACGCTGGTGCTGCTCGACGACGATCTTTGTTACTACGCTGACGAGGACTCGATGAGCCCGTTGTGGAAGGGCCAGCGCTTCCCCGCCGTGAACTGCATCAGCGGCTGGGCGATGTTGAATCGTCAGACCGTCGCGATCAGGGACATCCGCTTCGATTCGAGGATTCCTCAGGAAGCGTATCGACCGACCTTTGTCCGGAGCCTGGTGATGGCTCCGATCCTGCGCCCGGAAGCGATCGGCGCCATCGGCTGCTACTGGGCCGTCCCGCACACCGCGACCCCGGCCGAGACCGAGACGCTGGAGTCGCTCGCGCTGGCCGCGGGCGAGGCGCTGGACCGGTTCCCGGAAGGCCTGCCCGCACGGGGCTTCATCAGCTGAGTCAGGGCACGCGCCGAGCCTATTTGCGGCCGAGTTCCTCGTCGAAGATCTGGTCGACCTTCCGCGAGGCTCGCGACAGCGCCCTGATCGCGACGAAGACCACGATGAAGCCGACGGCCACCACGGCCGTCACCCAGGCTGAAGTGAGCATGAAAACGATCCCCAGGGACTGCAGCACCACAATTGCCTTGGCCGCAATGACGATCCAGGACCTGTGAGACGGATTGGCGGTGGAGGCGGAGTCCATCACAAACATCTCCCGACATATTCAACGATGGCTGAACCACTGCCTTCGTCGTTTGGATCAAGACAGCCGTTACGCAACGTGAGTTGAACCGTCAACCTTCACTCTTAAGGGCTAACGCTACGTGCGCGTTTCGTAAGGTTTGATGCAGAACGATGGCGCTGTGTCATGCAAGAACGGTCCCGTCTGCGGCTGCGCGTGTCGAGACACGTCACACGATCGGGTGGTCTATCGGGAACGTTGATGTCCTTTTCCGTGATCGAAAAGGACCTTCGACCCTGGGTCGCGAGGACCTTGTGAGGTGATCCAGTCAGACAAAAGCTGAGACGAATTCACGACTGAAGGGAATCGTCGACGCCGGCCGCCCGAGCGCCACCGCAGTCCCCGCCGGACCGCCACGGCGGTCTGACCGATCTCCGCGAGAAACGGCTGTAAAAACAAATCAGCCCCTGTCCGCATTTCTGCGACAGAGGCTGATCTGTGTTATTCAATCGGGGTGACAGGATTTGAACCTGCGACCTCTTCGTCCCGAACGAAGCGCGCTACCAAGCTGCGCCACACCCCGGCTGGGAACATGTAGAACTCTACATCATGTCCGCGCCAGCTCCGAATCGGACCCCCTCATTCCGCCCTTGACCAGGCGTAACGGGCCGCGGAACCAGGGTCAGCAGGGATGCCTCCGGAGGGCAGCAGAAGCGCACCGGCGCGTAAGGCGAAGTGCCCATGCCGGCGGACACGTTCATCCACATGTGCGAACCCCAGCGCGAAACACCGCGAGCTCGGCCCCGGTCCAGTTCGCAGTTCGTCACAACGGCGCCGTAGAACGGGATGCGCAACTGGCCGCCGTGGGTGTGGCCGGCCATCACGAAGTCGTAGCCGTCGGCCGCGAACGGGTCCAGGACGCGCGGTTCGGGCGAGTGCGTGACGCCCAGCCTCAGGGCCGCGGACGGGTCCGGGGTGCCGGCGATGTCGGCGTAGCGGTCGCGCTTGAGGTGCGGGTCGTCGAGGCCCGCGCAGAAGATGGCCTGGCCGTTCACCATGATGGTCTTGCGCAGGTGCGTGAGGTCTTCCCAGCCCCGCTCGATCATGCCTGCGCGCAGGTCGCGCCACGGGAGCGTCACGCCGTGGATGCGCTTGGTCTTGGAGGACGGCAGCAGGTAGCGCACCGGGTTCTTGAGCCTGGGCGCGTAGTAGTCGTTGCTGCCGAACACGAAGACGCCCGGCTTGTCGAGCAGCGGGCCGAGCGCGCGCAGGGTGCCGGGGACGGCGTCCTTGTGCGCGAGGTTGTCGCCCGTGTTGACCACGAAGTCCGGGTTCAGGTCGGCCAGCGCGGCGACCCAGCGCTGCTTCGACACCTGGTTCGGCGTCATGTGCAGGTCCGAGATGTGCAGCACGCGGATCGGCTTGGCGCCGGGGGACAGGACCGGCACCGTGGCGGTGCGCAGGGTCCAGTGCCTTCTCTCGATTCCCGCCGCGTACGCGACGGTCGCGGCGCCGAGAGCGGTCGTGGCGAGGAGGGCGCGGCCCAGCTTGTTCACGCGTCAAGGGTACGGAAGGGCGGTAACTCGATCGGCGCGGCATCCGGCGGGCGGTACCGTTCTGCGTCATGGCGGACTTGAAGACGCGGCTGAAGAACGATCTGACTGTCGCGATGAAGGCACGGGAGACCGTCACGGCCGGTGCGCTGCGGATGGCGCTCACGGCCGTCACGAACGAGGAGGTCTCGGGCAAGACGGCCCGTGAGCTCAGTGACGACGAGGTCGTGAAGGTCCTCTCGCGCGAGGCGAAGAAGCGCAAGGAGGCCGCGGAGGCCTTCGACGGTGCCGGCCGGGCCGAGAAGGCCGAGCTGGAGCGCCAGGAGCTCGCCGTGCTGGAGACCTACCTCCCCAAGCAGCTCGACGACGCCGAGCTGGCGTCCATTGTGGACAAGGCGTTCGACGCCGTGTCCGCGCAGCTCGGCGAGGCGCCGGGGCAGAAGCAGATGGGCCAGGTCATGAAGGCCGTCAACGCCGAGGTCGCCGGGCGCGCCGAGGGTGGCCGGGTGGCCGCCGCGGTGAAGGCCAAGCTGGCCGGCTGACACGAGTGTGCCGCAGCGGCTGTGACCGCTGCGGCACAACAATTCAGAACGCCTTGTCGACCGCGTCCGCGAACTCGCCCATCGACCCGAACTCCAGGTCGTAGCTGTAGTCCTCGGACGGCTCGGGCGTCGCGCCCCACCCCGGCCGGTCGTGCCGCCGGTTGATCCACACGGACCGCAGCCCCTCGCGCTTGGCCGGCACGTGGTCGTGGAACAGGCTTTGCGCCACGTGCAGCAGCTCCGAACGCTCCACCCCCAACGAGGCGAGCGTGGTGTCGAGTGCGCGGAAGTGGTTCTCGGCGGGCTTGTACGCGCCGACGTCCTCCGCGGTGATGATCGCCGCGAAGTCCCCGCGCAGCTGCCGGTCGCTCCCGGCGAACCCCTCGCGGTGCACGTTGGACAGAATGATCAACTTGTAACGGGAGGCCAGGCGCGCCAACGCGTCCGCGGAGTCGGGGAACGCCGGCCAGTCCGGCACCGAGTCACCCAGCCGGCGCGCCCACTCGTCGCTCACCTCGCACCCGAGGCCGGAGCCCATGAGCCGGAAGGCCGACGCCAGCAGGTCCGGGTACAGCGCGGACGGAGTCGCCGCCTGCGCGGCCGCCTCCTGTTTGCCATAGGCGAGCAGGAGCTCCTCGTCGGACAGCGACAGCCCCTGTTCGCGTGCCCACGGTGACAGCACCGCGGCGATCCCGGTCTCCCAGTCGATGAGCGTGCCGTAGCAGTCGAAGCTGAGCGCCTTGAACGTCGTCAGATCCATGACCCAAACTGTAGTACAGTTCAACTGTAGGGCAACTCGGTAAACTGGCCACATGTCAGCCCTCGACGGCCTCGAAGTGCGCCGCACCACCACGGCCCAGCAACTCGCCGACGGCCTCTCCGAACGGATCATGGCCGGTGCCTTCGGCCCTGGTGACAGGCTCAGGGAGAGCGCGATCGCGGCCGAGCTGGGTGTCGCGCGCAACACCATCCGCGAGGCCGTCCGCATCCTGGAGCTGACCGGCCTGGTCCGCTACGAGGTCAACCGCGGCGCCGTCGTCATCGCCCCGACGCCGGAGAAGATCGAGGCGCTCTACACCGCCCGCGAGCGCCTGGAAACGGCGGCGGTGCTCCGCACGCCCCGCCCCGAGCAGCTCGAAGCGATCACCAGGGCGTTCGACGAGATCACCGAGGCCGCCGCCGAGGGCGACACGGGCCGGATCGTCGATCGCGACCTGGCCTTCCACCAGGCGATCGTGGCGCTGCTCGACAGCACGAGGCTGGACGAGTTCTTCGCGGCGATGACCAAGGAGCTGCGCTTCTACCTCATGGTGCTCTCGAAGTCCGAGACGCCGGAGGAGGTCGTGGCGCAGCACCGGGTCATCCTCGACGCGATCCGGCTCGGCGACCACGACAGGGCGGTCGCCGAGATCCGGGCGCACATCGACGTGAGCGTGGAGCAGCTCGAGCAGCTGCTCCGCCGGTGACTACCTGGGCTCCGGTTCGGTCGGCAGCGTGATCGGTGGCGGCTCGTTCGGGTTGCCGGGGCTGGGCGGTGGCTGGGCCGGTGGCTCCGACGCGACCGGCGGCGGCACGTACCCCGAGCTCACCGACAGCGTGATCACCGTGCCGCGCAAGGCGTTGCCGCGCGGCGACTGGCTGACGACCGTGCCCTTCGGCTGCTCGGAGTTCACCGACTGCTGGCTCACCTTGTACCCGGCCTGGTCGAGGATCCGCGTGGCGTCGTTGATCTGCTTTCCCACCACGTCGGGCACCTGGATCTCGCGGCCGCCCTTGAGGTAGCGCTGCTCGACCTGCGGCAACGCCGAGGCGGGCATCGAGCCGTGCACCTTCGTCATCGTCTCGAACCACGTCTTGGCCGGGATCGTGCCGCCGAAGATGTTGCCGTTGCCGCACAACCGGGGTGCGGCGCCGATGCAGATCGGACGCGGGTTGGTGCCGTCGTTGAACGTCTGCACGGCGCCCGCGAAGTCCGGGGTCGCGCCGATGAACGCCGCCGACTTGTACTCCTCGGTGGTGCCCGTCTTGGCGATCATCGGGCGGGTCCACTTGGCGGCACGGGCGGCGGCCGCGGCGGTGCCGTTGCCGGTGTCGTCCTTGCTCATGCCGACCGCGAGGCCGTTCGCCAGACCCTCGGCGACGACCTGCTCGCACGGGGCCTCGTTGACCGGAACGCCCTTGCCGTTGCGGTCCAGCACCTTCGCGATCGGTGTGGGCGGGCACCACTTGCCGCCGCTCACGATGGTCGCGGCGACGTTCGCGAGCTCCAGGGTGGAGACCGGGGCGGGCGAGAGCGTGAACGACGCGTTGCCGCCGTTCTGCTTGTAGAACTCCGTCTGCGAGATGCGGTTCTGCTTGTCCTTGGCCTTCGGGTCGGGCCTGGTGCCCTGCAGGTTCGTCGCCATCGTCTCGCGCATGCCCAGGCGCGAGGCCATGTCGACGACCGGGTCCATGCCCGTCTGCTCCTCGAGGATCACGAAGCCGGTGTTCGGCGACGTCGCGAGGGCCTGCTGCAGCGTCATCGAGGACGGGTACTTCGAGTCGAAGTTCGACAGGCAGTACCAGCGCGTGCCGGGCTCACCGGTGCTCGGGCAGCGCTGGGCGCCACCCTTGAAGACCCTGGAGGTGTGCGACGTCGGCGTCGGGATGACGTTCTCGATGCCGAGCCCCTTCTCCAGCGCCGCCGCGGCCGTGAAGACCTTGTAGATCGAGCCGGCGCCGAACTTGTTCTCCACGCCGCTGGGCAGGTCGTACGTGGTCTGGCGCAGGTCGGACTTCAGGCCGTAGTCGCGGTTCGCGACCAGCGCGAGCACGTCGTGGCGCTCCTTGCCGGGCTTCACGATCGCCATCGTGTTCGCGATGCCCTCGGTGCCCTTGGCGACGCCCGCCTCCGCCGCGGCCTTCGCCTGCGAGGTGGCCGCTCTGTCCAATGTGGTCTGAATGGTGTAACCGCCGGTGCGCAGCTGTTCCTCGCTGAAACCCGCGCGTTGCAAGTAGTTCACGACGTAAGAGCAGAAGAAACCGTTTTCCGGACCGGCACCGACACAACCGTTCGGCGGGGTGCGCACCGGAGTCGCGAGACCCAGGCCTTCCTTCTTCGCCGCCTCACCCGCGTCGCGCGACAGCTTGTCGTTCTCGACCATCCTGTCGATCACTTTGTTGCGACGGTCCAAAGCTTTGTCCGGATACGCTTCGGGGTCGAGTGCTGACGGGCTGTTCACCATTCCGGCGAGCATCGCAGCTTGTGGAACGGTCAACTTGTCGGGAGTCGTGCCGAAGTAAGCCTGCGCCGCCGCCGCGATGCCGTAAATGGTCGAACCAAAAGGAACGACGTTCAGGTACCGGGCGAGGATCTCCTCCTTGCCGAGCTTGCGCTCCAGCTGCAACGAGATCCGCGCCTCGCGCATCTTGCGCGCGATGGTCTGCTCCTGGGCCTTGGCCTGCTCCAGCTTGTTGTTCCGCGCCACGACGTGGACCAGGTAGTTCTTGACGTACTGCTGGGTCAGCGTCGACGCGCCCTGCGACACCGAGCCGCTGACCTGGTTCGTCAGGCCGGCGCGGATGGTGCCCTTCCAGTCGACGCCCTGGTGCTCGTAGAACCGGCGGTCCTCGACCGAGATCAGCGCCGCCTTCATGGTCGGCGAGATCTTCTCGGGAGGTGTCAGGACTCTGTACTGGTCGAACAGGTAGGCGATCGGGGCCCCGTCCTTGTCCGTGACCGTGGTGATCAACGGAGGATCCGTCGTCACCAGGTCGGCCGAGATGCTGTCCACCGTGTCGCTGGCTCTGTTCGAGACGAGACCTGTCGCACCCACGACTGGGAACAGCATGCCGGCGAGGAGAACCCCAGCCAGCAGGCACAGGCCGAGCATCTTGAGCACGCCATTCCTGACTCGCACGCGGGCCAGCGTACGCCGTACACGAACGGGTGAAGGTGATCAGTAAGTGCCGTTACTCAGCATGAGTAGACATACGCAAGACAGGTAACAGTCGGGTGACCCAGGCTTGGAGAGGGAACCGAACGGCACTACAGTCCGTCAACGTCCAAGGAATGCAGCCGTGGCTCGAACGCTACGGCATCCGTGGCAGGGGTGTGGCGGATTTCCACATTTGGACAGCACTGAGGAGTGGGGGATATGAACCAGGGGGATTGGCGTATCAACGCTTCGTGCCGTGACGAAGAGCCGGATCAGCTCTTCGTCCGAGGTGCGGAGCAGCGCAAGGCGAAGCTCGTGTGCCTGGGTTGCCCGGTGCGCATGGAATGCCTGGCCGAAGCGCTGGACAACAAGATCGAGTTCGGGGTCTGGGGAGGCATGACCGAGCGCGAACGCCGTGCTCTGCTGCGCCGCCGTCCGGACGTCGACTCGTGGCACGAACTGCTCGACAACGCGCGTCAAGAGCACGTCGAGGACACGAGGGTCAGTTAGGCGCTGTCGGCGTCTACTCGCCGGCCAGCCGGCGACCTATCTCCCGTAGGCCGTCGAGGTCGTGCACGTCCGCGGGCAACGCGGGCACGCCGACCAGCGAAACGCCGGGGTGAGCACGCGTGAACCGGGCCAGCAGCCGCTTCTCACGATCGGCGACTGCCACCCGGTCCGCGTGCAGCCGGAGCACTGCCGCGGCGAGCGGCGCGTCACCGGAGCGGTCGAGTTCGTCCGCTGCGGCGACCGCCTTCGCCGCGGGCAGGCCGGTCGCGAGCACGGGGTGCGTCCTGTTCGCGACGAGCCCGCACAACGGCATGTTCTCGGCGCTGAGCCGCTCCACGAAATAGCTGGCCTCGCGCAACGCGTCGGGCTCCGCCGCCGCCACCACCACGAAACCGGTTCCGGGCGACCGGAGCAGTTCGTACGTGCGCTGGGCGCGCTCGCGGAATCCTCCGAACATGCTGTCGAAAGCCTGAACGAAGGTTGACGCGTCCTGCAACAGCTGGCCGCCGACGATGGTCGACACGGCGCGCGTGAAAAGGCTGAAACCGGTTCCAACGATCTTGAGAAGGCCGCGGCCGCTCGCCCGTGCCGGAGCGGACAGCATCCGGATGAACCTGCCGTCGAGCACCGTCGACAACCGCTGCGGCGCGTCCAGGAAGTCGAGCGCCGACCGGCTCGGCGGGGTGTCGACGATGATCAGGTCCCACTCGTCCTGCGCCACCAGCTGGCCCAGCTTCTCCATCGCCATGTACTCCTGCGTGCCGGAGAACGACGAGGAAATGGTCTGGTAGAAGGGGTTCGACAGGATCTGGTCGGCCCGGTCGCGGCCCGCGTGGGTCAGCACCATGTCGTCGAACGTGCGACGCATGTCGAGCATCATCGCGAACAGCTCGCCCTTGGGCTCGAAGCCGTCCACGACGACCTCGCGCGGGTGGTTGTCCAGCTCCCGCAGACCCAGCGACTGCGCCAGGCGCCGGGCCGGGTCGATCGTCAGCACGACCACGCGCCTGCCGCGTTCGGCCGCGCGCAACCCCAGCGCCGCCGCGGTCGTCGTCTTGCCCACACCGCCGGAGCCGCAGCACACGAGGACGCGTGTCCCCAGGTCGTCCAGGAGCGGGTCGAACTCGAGCTTGTTCATCGGACTCCTGCCGCGACCAGTGTCTCGGCCAGCTCGTACAGCGCGGCCACGTCCACGCCGTCCGTCAGGTCCGGCAGCTCCAGCGTCGGCAGGTCCGACTCGCCGAGCAGTTCCTTGGCCTCTTGTTGTGACTGCACCCGGATGGCGTGCTCCACCGTCTCGTCCACCAAACCTTCGACCGTGAACTCGTCGAGGTCGAGCCCGGCGGTCTGCAGCCCCGCGCGCACCCGTGACTCGTCGAGCCGACCCTCGGCGGCGACCGGCAGCGACCGCGCGGGCAGCCGGACCGGCTGGACCCGGTTCACCAGCACCGCGCCCGGACGCAGGTCGGCGCCGTCCAGGTCGGCGACGGCGTCCAGGGTCTCGCGCACCGGCATCTCCTCCAGCAGCGCCACCAGGTGCACCGCCGTGTCGCCGGAGTGCAGCAGCCGCACGACGCCCTCGCTCTGCCCCTTGATCGGCCCGACCTTGGCGAGGTCGGCCATGGCCTTGGTGACGTCGAGGAACTTGACCACGCGCCCGGTGGGCGGCGCGTCCAGCACGACGGCGTCGTAGAGGTGGCGGCCGTCCGGCCCGGTGCGGTTCACGCACTCCTTGACCTTGCCGGTCAGCAGGACGTCGCGCAGGCCGGGGGCGAGAGTGGTCGCGAACTCGATCGCGCCCATCTTGCGCAGCGTCCGGCCCGCGAAGCCGAGGTTGTAGAACATCGCCAGGTACTCGAGGAGCGCGGCCTCCGCGTCGACCGCGAGCGCGTGCACCTCACCGCCGCCCGGCGCGGACGCGATCCGTTCCTCGGAGTAGGGCAGCGGGGCCCGGTCGAAGAGCTGGGCGATGCCCTGCCTGCCCTCGACCTCGACCAGCAGCACCCGGCGCCCGCCGGTGGCCAGCGCGAGCGCGAGCGCGGCCGCCACCGTCGTCTTGCCCGTGCCGCCCTTGCCGGAGACCACGTGCAGACGGGCTCGGGTCAGCTCCTCGGTCCACGACGTCACACGTCCAGACTATGTGTGAAATCGGTCGAACGTGGACCGGTCGGTCAATCGACCATGGTGAGGAAGAGAACGGCCATGGCGGTGGCGGCGACCAAGGCCCAGGCCACGACCGACGGCAGCCACAGCGCGATGCTGGCCGTGATGACGACCACGACCACGAGTCCGATCAGTCCGGCCTGGACGACCGCGACGCGCTGGCTGTGCTTGCGGTCACGCACCTGCGCCATGGCGACGAGCACCAGGACCAGCCCACCCACCGCGAACAGGCCGGTGGCGATGATCCGCCAGGTCTCCATGTGATCAAGGTAGCTCCAACCTCGCCGACCGGGCAGGCCCCGCTCGGGTGGCAAGTTAGGCTCCGAGCATGACGAAGTGGGAGTACGCGACCGTGCCGTTGTTGATCCACGCAACGAAGCAGATCCTCGACCAGTGGGGTGACGACGGCTGGGAGCTGGTCACGGTGCTGACGAACCCGACGGGTGAGCAGCACGTCGCGTACCTGAAGCGGGTGAAGGCGTGACCACCTGGAGCAACCGCCTCAAGGAGCTCGGCATCGAGCTGCCCGGCGTCGCCGCGCCGCTGGCCGCCTACGTGCCCGCCACGCAGAGCGGCTCGTGGGTGTTCACGTCCGGCCAGCTGCCGTTCGTCGACGGCAAGCTGCCCGCCACCGGCAAGGTCGGCGCCGATGTCTCCCCGGAGGAGGCCAAGCAGTACTCCGCGACGTGCATCCTCAACGCTCTCGCGGCCGTGCACGCGCTCGTGGGGATTGACTCGATCAAGCGAGTCGTGAAAGTTGTCGGGTTCGTGGCCTCCGCCGAGGGCTTCACCGGTCAGCCGGGTGTCATCAACGGCGCCTCCGAGCTGCTCGGCGAGATCTTCGGTGACGAGGGCAAGCACGCCCGCTCCGCCGTGGGCGTGGCCGAGCTGCCGATCGGCGCTCCGGTGGAGATCGAACTGATCGTCGAGGTCTGAGTTCCCGGTTCGAGTTACGGGTTCTGCTGAAGGGTGTGACATGTCGGACACGTGCCACGAACTGCTGCTGCGGCTCGCCGGGCGCCTCCCGGACGAGCTGCTGTGGCGGTACCGGGACTGGGCCGCATCGGACGCGTACGCGGTGCTCGCGCGGTCGTTGCCGCGCACCCTTCTGCACGGACGCATCCCTCTGACCGATCACGAACTGCGCCTTTTGCAGGACGCGCTGGTGCCCTACGGGGCGGAACCCGGTGCGCTCAGTTCGGTCACAGGACTGGACGAACTGCCCGCCACCGACTACACCTTTTCCCCGGAATCACCCGATCGGGTGCCGATGGGTGATTCCGCGACCGTCGTTCTCGGTGCCACGCTGCGAGGCCGGCACGGGGTCGGTGAGGTTCGCTCCTGCTGGCGCATCGGTCCCTCCGGGATCAACCGCGTCCTGCTGGTGGCGGCCACGACCGGCCACGCCCGGCTGACCGGTGAGTTGCAGCGCGTTCTGCGGGCGTTGGGCGAGCACGACCCGTGCGTAGAGGTCATGTCGTCCGGAATGGACCTTCCGCCCTATCACCGGGCGGCGTTGGCCGCATCCGAGCTGGTGTGCGCCGGCGCCGAGTCCGATGAGCACCTGGTGCTCAGCTAAGGAGAGTTGACGTGACGAACGACGGTGTCGGCCTGCCGGTCCGTCTCCACGATCTCCTGTTGTCGATGGCCGGGCGCGTGGACGACGCCGCTCTGTCGCAGGCCCGCGAGTTCCTCGCGGTCGGAGAACTGGACCGCTCGATCGAGCTGCTCGTCGGCACGCTCGTCGCGGGCAGCATCCCCGTGCTGCCGGACGAGCGCGCCGCCATCACGTGGATCCTCCACGAGGTCCGCTCGGACGGGTCGCTGACCGACCGCCTGCCGGTGGTCGAGATGCTGCCGTTCATCAGGCACCGCTTCACCTCCGAGACCGACCCGGCCTCGGACATCGCCGGCGACCTGACCCGTGCGGTGTCGGTGCTGCCGGACATCCGCTCGGTGCGGTGCGTCTGGCGTTCGTCGCCCACGGGTTCCACGCCGGGCCCGTTGCCGCAGCGCGTGGTGCTGGTGGACATCGGTCCGCAGGGCTTCGCGCCCGCGACCGCCTACCGGATCGACACGGTGCTGCGGAAGGCGGGCGTCCGCGCCGCCGTCGAGGTCCTGGCGACCGGTGTGCAGGTCAGCGACTACCACGCCGCCGCGGTGACGTCGTCTCTGGCGGTGCCGATCTCCGGTGCCCCGGCCCCGATGGCCGACCACGTCTCGCAGCAGCAGCAAGCCTGGTTCGACCAGCCCGCCGAGGAGCTTCCGGCTCCGGCGCCGGTGGCCGAGCCGACACCGGCGCCGGAGCAACTGGAAGAGACCGGCTCACGACGCACACGTTCAGCACCCCAGGTGGTGGAGGGCTCGCAGCCCTTCCCGCCCAAACCCGTGAAGCGCATCCCGATGGCCACCGTGGAGCCCGAGATCGAGGTGCTCCCCGAGCCCGTTCCGATCAACCGGGCCGAGATCACCACCGAGCTCAAGCCCGACGAGCTCGCGGCCCTGCAGGCCGCGTTGGCCGAGCCCGCGGAGCCGTCCTCGGTGGACGCGAACCTCAGCGAGCGCGAACGGGCCCTGCTGCAGCAGCTGCACGAGGAGCTGGCGCAGCGGGAGCAGACCGGGGCACCGGCCACCGACAGCGGCCGCTGGCAGATCGACCGGTCCTCGTCGCGTCAGTCGGCTTTCGGGGCCACGAACAACGGCCACCAGCCTCAGTAACCGGTCCGCAGGTACTCCAGCTGGGCCCGCACCGACCACTCGGCGGCGGGCCACAGCACCCTGTCGACGTCCGCGTAGACGACCTCGACGACCTGGCGCGGGGTCGGAGCCCCGCCGAGTGCCTGGACGGCCCTGCGGACCTGTTCCAGGCGTTGCGTGCGGTGCGCGAGGTACATCCGCGCCGCTTCCCCCGCGTCCGCGAGCTCCGGGCCGTGGCCGGGCAGGACAGCGGTGTTCTCCGGCAGTTCGGCGAGCAGCTCGAGCGACTCGAAGTAGTCGCCGAGCCTGCCGTCCGGGTGGGCGACGATCGTCGTGCCGCGGCCCAGGACGGTGTCGCCGGTCAGCACGGCCTCGCCGTCGATCACGAAGCACAGCGAGTCGCTGGTGTGGCCGGGCGTGCCCAGGACGCGGAGCTCCAGGCCGGCGCTGGTGATCACATCGCCGTCCGTGAGGCCCTCTGACCCGTAGGTGAACGTCGGGTCGAGCGCGCGCACCGGAGCCTTCACGCGTTCCGCGAACTCCCTCGCGCCCTCGGAGTGGTCGGGGTGGCCGTGGGTCAGCAGGACCTCGGCGACCGGGCCGATCTCCGCGATGCGCCTGAGGTGGGCGTCGTCGAGCGGACCGGGGTCGACGACCACGTACGACGTCGCGTCCGGTGCCTTGAGCAGCCACGTGTTCGTGCCGTCGAGCGTCATCGGTGACGGGTTGTCCGCCAGCAGCACGGCGGCGTGCTCGGTGACCTGGCGGAGTTCGCCGTAGCGCGGGTGCTCTGCGCGGGCGCCGATCAGCGGGGAGCCGCTCACTGGAACACCACCCGGATGACGTCGCCGTCGCGGATCAGCTTGGGGATGATCTTCTCGACGCTGCGTTCCTCGGCCATGACCTTCTCGACGCTGCCGAGCGCGCCCACCTCGTCGAGCGTGCGCCAGGTGGGCGGCATGAGCATGCGGCGGCCCTCCTGAGCGTCCTGGATGGCGGCTGCGGGGGTCTGCCAGGCCGCGTCGGAGGCCTCGGTCGTCTCGCCGTCGGCCTTCTGGCCCGACGGCAGCGCGGCGACGAAGAAACGGGTGTCGTAGCGGCGGGGTTCCTCGTACGGGGTCACCCAGTTCGCCCACGGGCGCAGGAGATCCGCGCGCAGGACGAGGTTGTTCGCCGTGAGGAACTGCGCGAGGGAGAGCTCGCGGTCCACCAGCTGCTGCCGGGCCTGCGCGAAGTCCTTCGTGTCCGCGACGACCGAGGTGGCGTCGGGGCCCGCGAGCAGCACGCCGGACTCCTCGAACATTTCACGCACGGCCGCGCAGACGAACGCACGGGCCGTGGCCGCGTCGACGCCGAAGATCTCGCCCCACCACTCCGGCGGCGGACCTGTCCACGCGACGGACGTGTCGGCGTCGCGTTGATCCACACCACCGCCGGGGAAGACGGTCATGCCGCCCGCGAACGCCATGCCCTTCACGCGGCGCAGCAGGAAGGCCTCGAGGCCCTCGGCGCCGTCGCGGAGCAGGACCACGGTGACGGCGTCGCGTGCCTCGGCGGGTTGGGAAACCGGCGTTCGGGGTACCAGGTTTCCCGGCAAGGTCATGTCGTCGGGCATCCTCCGAGCGTACGACCGCGCTTACTCGAGGATGGTGTGATGGCGACGAACGTCTCCGGCTGCCTGGTGAAGGTCCTGCTGTTCCTGCTCGGCGCGGTGATGGGCACAGGCCTCACCGCGGTGGCGGGCGTGGTGATGTTCGTGCCGGACAGCACGACCGTGAGCAGCGCCGAACCGACCTCCGACGCACCGGGCATGTACGTGAAGAAGGTCGAACGGGTCGTCGGCGGCGACCACTACGAGGTCTGGCTCGGCCCGTCACCGGACCGCGGCTACGTGGTGACGGTGCCCGGCGGCTGGGGTCACGAGCCGAAGCGGGAGTCCGGCCAGGACGGCGTGCGCCTGAAGTTCGACAACGGCGGCGAGATCTTCGTCCCCAAGGCCAGTTACACCTGAGGCAGGATGTGCGAGTGGACGAACAGCTGCGCGTAGGACTTGTCGGTGCGGGCCCGTGGGCCGAGATGATCCACGGCCCCGGAATCGCGAACCACCCCGGCACCGCGCTGACCGGTGTGTGGGCGCGCCGCCCGGAAGCGGCCGCCTCGCTGGCGGGTTCCCTCGGCGCGGAACCGTTCGAGGACTACACCGCGATGCTGTCCACTGTGGACGCCGTGGCGTTCTGCGTGCCGCCGGGCGTGCAGGGCCCGATGGCGATCGAGGCGGCGCGCGCGGGCAAGCACCTCGTGCTGGAGAAGCCGATCGCGGAATCCGTGGAGGTGGCAACGGAGTTGGTGGCCGCCGTGGAGGAGGCGGGCGTCGCGTCCCTGGTCGTGCTGACCCGCCGCTACGCCCCGGAGACCAAGCAGATGCTGGCCCAGCTGCACCGCACCGGCGGCTGGACCGGCGCCGACAGCCGCTGGATCTCCGGCGCACTGCTCGACGGCCCGTTCTCGAACTCCCCGTGGCGCCACGACAAGGGCGCCCTGGACGACGTGGGCCCGCACGCGTTCGACCTGCTCGACGCCGCCCTGGGCGAGATCACCGACGTCCTGGCCGCGAACGTCACGGACACCGGTCTGTGGCAGCTGATCCTCCAGCACGCCGGCGGCGCCACCAGCACCGTCTCGCTCTGCCTCTCGCTGCCGGTGCAGCCACCGTTCGCGGACTTCACCGTCTTCGGCACCGAGGGCCACCGCACCCTGACGAACCGGGACACGCCCGCGCTGGAGTGCTTCACGAACCTGCTCGACGACTTCGTGGCGATGGTGGACAGCGGCACCACCACGCACGAGTGCGACGTGCGGCGCGGGCTGCACCTGCAGCGGATCATCGACCTGGCGCGCCGCAAGGCGGGTGCCTGACAGCCGCGGTCAGAACCAGGGCGCCCGAAATTGTCAGGGGTGCCCGCTAGCGTCCAGACCATGGACCTCACCGCCACCACAGCCGAGCTCGCCGGTGCCGCCGCCGAGGTGGCGCGGCTGCTGCCGACCCGCGTGCTCGACCCGGTGCTGGCCGGGCTCCGCCTCAAGGCCGGCACGGACGTGGAGGTCGCCGGCAGCGACCAGGAGCACGGTGTGCGCCTGAGCGTCTACGCGACGGTGCACACCGAGGGCGAGGTGCTCGTGCCGGCGAAGCTGCTGGCCGCGACCCTCCAGTCGCTCGACGAGCCGCAGGTGAGGCTGAAGGTCGAGGGGCAGCGGCTGGCCGTCCGCACGCCCACGTCGAGGTTCGCGCTGCCGTT
Source organism: Lentzea flaviverrucosa (assembly GCF_003350445.1). Taxonomy (NCBI): domain Bacteria; kingdom Bacillati; phylum Actinomycetota; class Actinomycetes; order Pseudonocardiales; family Pseudonocardiaceae; genus Lentzea; species Lentzea flaviverrucosa. The sequence goes on along the minus strand of NZ_QQAU01000014.1, from coordinate 177,070 downwards.
GCTCGACCTCGACCACCACCCCGGTGTTCCGGTGCTGCCGGAGCTCCAGGGCCACATCGACGCGGCGAAGCTCAGGATCATCGCGGCCGTGGCGGGCGCGGCGAGCAAGGACGACGCGTTGCCGATCTTCACCGGCATCCGGATCCAGTCGGACGCCCACAAGCTGCACTTCATGGCCACCGACCGCTACCGCATGGCCTACGCCACACTTCCGTGGGAACAACAAGGTCAACTGGACCTGTTGGTACCTGCGAAGGCCATCGTCGAGGCGGCTCGGCAGGCGACGAACAAGGTCGCCCTGCACGCGAACGAGGACCGCATCGGCCTCGCCTGGGGCAACAACTCGATCTCCACCGCGCTCTTGGCCGCTCCGTTCCCGGACGACCGGGCGCGCCGACTCCTGGAGGCAGTCATCGACAGCACGGTGCTCGTGGACGCCGACGCGCTGGCGCGCGCCGTTCGCAGAGCCACTCCCTACGGCGGCCCGCACCAGGCCGTGACCATCCAGGTCGAGGACTCGGAGGTCAGGGTCAAGGGCAGCGACCCGCAGCAGGGTGAGTCGGAGGAGTTCGTGAAGGCCACGGTCGAGGGCGACCGGCTGACCAAGACGTTCCAGGCCCGCTACCTCGCGGACGCGTTGAAGGCGTTCGCTGGCCGCCGGATCGAGCTGAAGATCCAGGGCGGTCTCCGCTCGACGGTGCTGACGTCGCCGCCAGGGGAAGACGGCGTCGAGCTCACCTACCTCGTGGTGCCGATGCGTTCGGTGGCCTGACGAACGACGAAGGCCGGCCCGGATCGGGCCGGCCTCCTGAAAACCGATCAGCGCGAGGCGAGTTCCATCTCGGACCGTGCCGGCACCTCGGCGGGCACGCCGCGCTGCACGGTGGCGCGCAGCAGCCAGACCGCCAGTGCGATCACCAGCCCGGCGACACCCGCCGCGACGAACGCCGGCCGCGTGCCGAGGTGCTCGATCAGCTGGCCGGACACACCCTGCCCGATGGCGAGGCCGACGGTCACCGAGGTGATCACCCAGCCGAACGCCTCTGCGGCCATGCCGTTCGGCGTGACCTGCTCGATCGCCGCGGAGTGCGCGGTCGACTGCGGCGTGATCAGCGTGCCGACGAGGAACAGCGCGATGGCGAGCCCGATCAGCGTCGCCGGGATCGCGAGCAGGAACGTCAGCAGCGCGAAGCCGGCCAGCAGCACCGGCAGGCGCAGGTGCATCGGGCGCGGCCACGGGCGCATGCCGTAGAGCACGCCGAAGACCACCGAGCTGATCGACCACAGCGACAGCATCAGGCCACCCATCGAGGCGTGACCCGCGGCCTTCGCGAACGCCGGCACGGCCACCTCGACGAAGCCGATGGTCACACCGAAGCCCAGCGCGGCCAGCGCCACCGTGCGCATGCCGGGGTAGGCGAACGCGCCGAGCAACGGACGCGGTGCCTGCTTGACCGGGCCCCACGCACGTACGACGGGGTTGAACGCGAACCACATCGCGCCGATGACCATCAGCACGGCGCCGACGACGACACCGGTGCCCGCCCACGGCGCGGCCAGCAGCAGACCGGCGAGACCCGGCCCGAGGATGAAGAAGACCTCCATGCTGATCGCCTCGTAGGCGTAACCGGCCATCCGCGTGGGACCGGCCGGCACCATCCGCTCCCACAGCGCACGCGACGCCGAGCCCACCATCGGCTCGGTCGCGCCGACCCCGAGGGCCAGCGGGACCAGCACGAACACCGACGCGGCCGCCTCGACGGCGAGCACCGAGACGGTGACGAAGACGGCGAACATCCCGGTCACCCAGAGCAGGGGACGGGTGGGGCCGAAGCGGTCCATCAACCGGCCCTGGATCACGGAGCCGAGTGCCACACCCGTCAGCGCCGCCGCCGAGACCATGCCGGCGACCGCGAACGATCCCGTCGCGCGCTCGACGTAGAGCAGCAGCGAGAGCCCGACCATGGCGATGGGCAGGCGGGCGAGCAGAGACGCGACCACGGGGCCGCGCATGCCGGGAGTGGTCAGGGCAGCGCGGTAGTCCGAGAGACGGGCGGAGTGGGACATGTGTACCAGTATGCCAAAGTTGGTACGGATGTACCAGATCGGGTGCGCAGGGTCACGATGGTTGCGATTGGGTCACAGGAATGGGATGACCGGGTGAAACATGCAACGAATAGGCCACACACCAGGTCCTTGAGGGTGAAAGGGCTTGAGTGGTCGGGGTGTCGACGTGCGAAAGTTGACTCGCCGACCGAAGACCAACCTCTGGCCAGAGGGTCGGGGCCTGCGCGCCAGAGGGTGGAAGGCGTGGTTCGTCGGGGGATGGGCCGCGCGAACACCAAGGACCGGTGCGCCACGTCGGGGGTGGCGCCCGGTCCTTCGTGTTCGGTGGTGCTTGTTGGCCGCTGCTCCGCAGACGGCGGCAAGCTCGTCGCGTGCTCAAGCACCAACGCAGCGGAGCCCCGTGCAGTCCACGGGGCTCCGCTGCGTTGGTGCTTCGCGTTCTGAACTAGCGGGCTCGGCGCGCCAGGCGCTCCGGGTCCAGGATCAGCACGCTCTTGCCTTCGAGCCGCAGCCAGCCGCGGTGCGCGAAGTCGGCGAGAGCCTTGTTCACGGTCTCGCGGGACGCGCCGACGAACTGCGCGATCTCCTCCTGCGTCAGGTCGTGCGTGACGCGGAGCAGGCCGGCCTCCTGCGAGCCGAAGCGCTGTGCGAGCTGCAACAACGCCTTGGCCACGCGGCCGGGCACGTCCGTGAAGATCAGGTCGGCCAGCATCGAGTTCGTCCGGCGCAGCCTGCGGGCCAGGGCCCTCAGCAGCTGCTCGGCGATCTCCGGCCGGTTGGTGATCCACTGACGGAGCGCGGGGCGGTCCATGGACACCGCGCGCACCTCGGTCACCGTCGTCGCAGTCGACGTGCGGGGGCCAGGATCGAAAATGGACAGTTCGCCGAACATGTCGGAGGGCCCGAAGATCCCCAACAGGTTCTCGCGGCCGTCCGGCGACTTGCGGCCGATCTTCACCTTGCCGGACTGGATGATGTACAGCCGATCGCCCGGCTCACCCTCCGCGAAGATCACGTGGCCACGCGGGAACTCCACCGTCTCAAGGGTCGTCGCCAGCGCCTCTGCGGCCGCCGGGTCCACCCCCTGGAAGATGCCCGCTCGCGCCAGGGTCTCGTCCACCTCGTCCCTCCTAATCGACGCGACGGCACGCCTACCACCATCTTTGGTGGAGTCAGCGCCGTGCCGCCGATCACTGCGTTGCAGTCTAAGGGCTCTCTTGTGGATCGCCGCTCGGCTCGCCGTCTTACTAGGAACAACCCGGCTGGCTCGATCCAGAGCCCAACGAGCCAGCCTACGCCATTTGGGTGTCGGTCGACGCCAGGGTCGTGTCAGCGGACGCGCTTGCGCGCACCACCGCGGCCACGGCGACGGAGCCGGAACATGTCAAGGGCGCGACCGATGCCGTGTCCGTAGAGCGCCTTGACCTCTTCGGGCCTGGCGGACTCCAGGAACTCCTCGACCTCGTTCTCCTGCACGGCAACGTGCCGGAGCTTCGCTTCGACGCGCTCCATGAAGAGCGCGAAGAACATGATCACGATCGGAACGACGATCACAAGCCAGGCAGTCATGATGCTCCGAAGTGTGGCGCATGAGGGATTCGAGTGCGGATCTAGGGGTGGGGTTCGGCGTGTTGACTACTCTGGATCAGTGCCCGCAACCAAGAAACCGGAAACCAGACTCGGCCTGACCCGCAGGGCCCGCCGGATGGTGCGCGTGCTGGCCCAGGGATACCCGGACGCGCACTGCGAGCTGGACTTCACGACGCCGCTCGAGCTCGTCGTGGCGGTGATCCTGTCCGCGCAGTGCACCGACAAGAAGGTCAACGAGGTCACTCCCGCGCTCTTCGCGAAGTACCCGACGGCCGCCGACTACGCCGGTGCCGACCGGACTGAACTCGAGGAGATGCTCCGCCCCACCGGTTTCTTCCGGAACAAGGCGACGTCTCTGCTGGGTCTCGGTGCCGCTCTGGTGGAGCAGCACGACGGTGTGGTGCCGGGCAACTTGGAGGAGCTGGTCAAGCTCCCTGGTGTAGGACGCAAGACGGCCAACGTGGTTCTCGGCAACGCGTTCGATGTGCCCGGGCTCACAGTCGACACCCACTTCGGCCGCCTCGTGCGCCGCTGGGGCTGGACCGAGCTGGAGGACGCGGTCAAGGTCGAGCACGCCATCGGCGAGCTGATCGAGAAGCGCGACTGGACCATGGCGTCGCACTGGATCGTCTTCCACGGCCGCCGCGTCTGCCACGCCAAGACCCCTGCCTGCGGCGCCTGCCTGCTGATGAACGACTGCCCGTCGTACGGCCTCGGCCCGGAGGACCCGGACAAGGCCGCCAAGCTCGTGAAGGGCGACGAGAAGCCCCACCTGATCGAGCTCGCCGAGCGGGTACGGGCCGGTGAGAAGCTAGGAGCGTGAACAACCGCACGCGCTGGCTCGTCGTGGTGCTCGTCCTCGGCGTGGCGGGTGTCGTGGCGCTGTGGCCCCGGGGCGCCGCACCGGATCCGCCGCCCACGTCCACCCGCCCGACCCAGGACTTGGTCGCGTTGCGCGCACAGGCCCAGCTCCGGCCGTGCGTGCCGGGGGCGGAGGGCGGCGTCGGCGTGACGTGCCTCGGCGACGGCACCCGGACGGCCCTCGCGCTCAAGGGGCCGCTCCTGATCAACTTCTGGGCGACCTGGTGCCAGCCGTGCCAGGAGGAGCTGCCAGTGCTGGACACCTATGCGAAGCAACCAGGTGCCGTCCCGGTCGTCCCAGTTCTCGTGGAGAGCAGGGAGGCGGACGGTCTGGAGCTGCTCGCCCGGCTCGGCGTGCGGCTGCCCTCGGTCCACGACGAGGCGGATCAGCTCCGCAAGCAATTCAAGGCGCCGATGACGCTTCCCGCCACGTATTACGTAGCAGCGGACGGTCAGGTCCGGCAGATCACCGATCCGCCGTACTTCAAGGCACCGGAACAGGTGGAGAAGGCGGTTCGATGACGGAGGCGACAGAGCCACCCGACTGGATGCAGCGCCTGGCCAAGGCCACCGAGGAGATCGACGCGCAGACGTTCATGCGGGTCCCGCGGGCGCCGGAGCAGGGCGTGCGCAAGGCGGCCGTGCTCATGCTGTTCGGCGAGTCCGAGGAGCACGGGCCGGACGTGTTGCTGCTGCGCCGTTCGGACACGCTGGGCTCGCATCCCGGCCAGGTCGCGTTCCCCGGCGGTGCGTCCGACGACACCGACGACGGGCCGGTGGGCACGGCATTACGCGAGGCTTACGAGGAGACAGGTGTACTTGAGTCAGGAGTGAGACCACTTGCAACGCTGCCGGAGCTCTACGTGCCGGTGTCCGGGTTCGTGGTCACGCCCGTGCTCGCCTACTGGGAACAGCCGAGCCCCGTCGCCCCTGTCGATCCGGCGGAGACCGCTGCGGTCGCTCGGGTGCCGGTCGCGCACCTCGCCGATCCTGCCAACAGGTTCCGGGTGCGCCACCCCGCGGGTTACGTCGGAGCGGCCTTCTCCGCGCCGGGCATGCTGGTGTGGGGTTTCACCGCGGGGTTGATCAACGGCCTGATCGCACTCGGCGGCTGGGAACAGCCGTGGGATGCGACCGATGTGCGTGACCTTGAACTAGCGTTGCGCGCTACACAGTGAGGCGGAGGTTTCGGGTTGAACTGGGTTGACCTGCTGGTGCTGGGCCTCGCCGCGATCGCCGCGCTGTCCGGGGCCAGGCAAGGCATGGTCGTCGCGCTGCCCGCTTTCGTCGGCGTGCTCGTCGGCCTGATCCTCGGCACGCAGATCGCTCCGCTGCTGGTCTCCCAGTTCGAGAACGTCGTCACCAAGGTCGTGTTCGCGGTCGGCATCGTCGTGCTGCTCGTGGCGCTGGGCGAGACGATCGGCGTCTACATCGGCCGGACGATCAAGGCACGGGTCAACGCGTCGCCGTTGCGCGGCGCGGACAACGCGCTGGGCGCGATCGTGCAGGGCTTCGTCGTCTTCATCGTGGCGTGGATGATCGCGCTGCCGCTGACCTCGGTCGTCGGCCTGCCGGACCTCACCTCGTCGCTCAAGCAGTCGGTGATCCTCGGCAAGGTCGACCAGACCATGCCGCAGGCCGCCCGCGTGCTGTCCGGCGACCTGCAGAAGCTCTTCGACGTCTCGGGCTTCCCGCAGGCGATGGACCCGTTCAACCGCACGCCGCTCAAGGACGTCGAGCCGCCGGACGGCCAGCTGGCGAACTCGCCGGTCGCGAACCGGCTGAAGGCCTCCGTGCTCAAGGTCCGCGGCCGTGCGCCCTCGTGCTCCCGTGCGCTGGAGGGCACCGGCTTCGTCATCGCGCCGGAACGAGTCATGACCAACGCCCACGTCGTCGCCGGCACGAACGAGGTGACGGTCGAGGTCGGCCGCGGCCAGTTCGACGCGACGGTCGTCTCCTACGACCCGCGCACGGACATCGCCGTGCTCGCGGTGCCGGACCTGGAGGCCACGCCGCTGCAGTTCCGCTCGGACGAGGTACAGCCGGGCGAGGACGGCATCGTGCTCGGCTACCCGCTCGACGGCCCGTACAAGGCCTCGCCGGCCAGGGTGCGGGAGCGGATCCCGCTGCTGCGCGGCCCGGACATCTACGACGCCCAGACGGTGACGCGTGACGTCTACACGGTTCGCGCCGAGGTCCGCTCCGGCAACTCCGGCGGCCCGCTGGTCGACCCGAACGGCCGGGTGATGGGCGTGGTCTTCGGCGCCGCGGTCGACGACCCGGAGACTGGCTTCGTGCTCACCGCGCAGCAGGTGCAGGCGATGGTGCAGAAGGCGCCGACGCTCACCAAGCGCGCCTCCACCCAGGGCTGCGCCAGCTAGAAACCGTGCCGGACGGCGATGCCGTCGAGGACGTAGCCGAGACCGGTGTCGAAGACCTCGGCGTGGTCGCGGTCCGTGGACTCGAACATGACCCTGCCGAGCAGCGGGAAGCGGCCGGTGGCGAGCATCCGTTCCATGTACGGCCCGGACGCCCGCTGCCACTGCTCCTCGGTCAGGCCGGTGGCCCGTTCCGCGCGCAGCTCCGTGATCTCGCTGCGCACGGCGCCGAACACGTACGCCATCACGGCGCTGACCACGCCGAGCACCTGGTCGATGTCCGCGAGCCGGACCGTGGCGAGCGTCGACTCGATGTGCGCGAGCGAGTGCGGGCCCTGGTGCGGACGGCCGCTGGGCAGGTCGATGAACCACTCGTGCCGCTTCGCCGCGTCCCGCATCTCGTGCGCGACGTGCTTCAGGCCGGAACGCCAGTCCGACTTCGCCGGCGGTGGCGTGATCTCGCCGTAGACCTCGTCGACCATCAGGTCCAGCAGCTCGTCCTTGGTCTCGACGTACCCGTACAGGCGCATCGGGCCCGCGTTCAGCGCGGCGGCGACCTTGCGGAACGACACGTCGTCGAGCCCGCCCTCGTCGGCGAGCCTGATCGCGGCGCTCACGATCAGTTCCCTGCTCAACGGGGTCGGTGACGGCTTGCTGGGCGGCTCTGGGCGGTCCCACACGGGTTCGTTCGACATCGGGCTGGACAATACAGCGTCTCATAGCGATACAGTGTATTGAGCGATACACCGTATTGAGAGGGGATGCTTGTGAGGACTTCGGTGTTGGTGGTCGGGGGAGGCCTGGCGGGAACGTCGGCCGCGTTGTTCCTCGCATGGCGCGGGGTTCCCGTGACGTTGGTGGAGAAGCATCCGGGCAGCTCTGCGCACCCGCGAGCGGTCGGGTTCAACGCCCGGATCGGCGAGTTGCTGCGGGCGGTCGGGATCGAGGACGAGCTGCCGCCGAGCAGGATGACGAAGGGCTTCGGCGTCCGGCGGGTCAGAGCCGAGAGCCTGGTCGGGAAGAAGTTCGACGAGACGTTCTGGACACCGCCGGCCGAGCTCTCCGACGTCGAGTACTCACCGTCCGCCGGCGTCGGTGTGGCCCAGGACCGGATGGAGCCGATCCTGCGCGACAAGGCCAGCGCACTCGGCGCGGACATCCGCATGAGCACCCGGATGCTGGAGTTCACGCAGGACGACGAGGGTGTCACGGCGGTCGTGCGGGGCGACGGCGAGCCGTACGAGATCCGCGCCGACTACCTGGTCGCGGCCGACGGGCACCGCAGCCCGATCCGCGAACGGCTCGGCATCGGCCGCACCGGACGCGGGTACATGCACACCTCCCGCAGCGTGCTGTTCCGCGCGCCGCTGCAGCAGTACCTGAAGGACGGGATCGGCCAGTTCGTCATCGACGGCGTCGGCTTCCTGACCACCTACGGCGACGGGCGCTGGGTGCTCATGCTCGACGACCGCGAGTACGACGAGCCCGAGCTGCGGCAGAAGATCTTCCAGGCCGTCGGCCGCGACGACCTCGACGTCGAGATCATCACCACCGGCCGCTGGACGATCAGCGCGGCCGTCGCCGACCGGTTCTCCCAGGGCCGGGTCTTCCTGGCGGGCGACGCCGCGCACACGTTGCCGCCGAGCCGCGGCGGGTTCGGGGCGAACGTCGGCATCGAGGACGCGCACAACCTCGCGTGGAAGCTCGCCGCGGTGCTGAACGGCGAGTCGCGACCGTCCCTCCTGGACACCTACGACGCGGAACGGCGTCCGGTCGCGACCCTCTGCCACCAGCAGATCTTCGCGCGCAACGACGGCCACAACCGCGACGGCGCACCGGACGACGCCCCGCTGTACGACAACAACGCCATGCACTTCGGCGTCCTCTACCGCTCGGACGCGGTGCTCGGCGCGGGCCCGGAGCTCCCGCCAGCCCAACTCCCCGAGCAGTGGAACGGCCAGCCGGGCACCAGGGCGCCGCACGCGTGGGTCGAGCCCGGCAGGTCCACTGTGGACCTGTTCCAGCGCGGCTGGGTGCTCGTCGCCGACCACCCGCAGTGGGAGGAAGCGGCGGCAGGCCTGGCCGTCCGGTACGAACGGGTCGAGCAGCTGGACCTGTTCGGACTGTCGGCCAAGGGCGCTTCGCTGGTCAGGCCCGACGGCTACGTCGCCTGGCGGTCGGCGGACCTGCCGGACGACCCGGCCGCCGTGCTCGCGACCGCGTTCAGCTCTGCTTCTGCAGGAACTCGGTGATCAGCCTGCTCGTGGTGTGGGGCGCCTCCTGGTTCGGGAAGTGCCCCACCTCCGGCAGGTAGCGGAACTCCGACTCGGGCCCGAGCCACGGCAGCGAGTCGCGCGCGGAGGACTCCAGGACGATCGGGTCCAGCGCGCCGTGGATCTGCAGCACCGGCACCTGCATCTGCTTGTCGACGGCCTCGGCGAACCGGCGGCCGTCGCTGCGCAGCTGCGAGCGCGCCGCCCAGCGGTAGTACTCCAACGCGCTGTGGGCCACGCCCGGCACCGTCATCGCCTGCCGGCAGCGGCGGATGACCTCGTCGAACTCGGGCGCCGACCGCCACTTCGGCCCTGACCACGCGGACAGCAGCTTGGCGACCTGCAGGCCGTTCTCCGCGGTCAGCCACCGTTCCGGGTGGATCGGCAGCTGGAACCGCAGCACGTGCGAGTTCGTGCGGGGATGCCTGCGGAACGCCCGGCGTGTCACCAGCGGGTGCGGTGCGGACAGCACGGAGATCGACGAGACCACGCGCGGGTGCATGGCGCCGACCGTCCACGCCGTGGCCCCGCCCCACGCGTGACCCACCAGGTGGGCGCGCGGAGCACCGAGCGCCTTGACCAGACCGGCGATGTCACCCGCGAGGGTGAAGCCGTCATAGCCGCGCGGAGGTTTGTCCGAGTCGCCGTAGCCGCGCAGGTCGACGGCCACGGCGCGATAGCCCGCCTCGGCCAGTGCGGTCAGCTGGTGCCGCCACGACCACCAGAACTCGGGGAACCCGTGCAGCAGCAGCACGAGCGGGCCCTCACCGAGTTCGGCGACGTGCAGGCGGATGCCGTTGGCCGAGACGTCGCGGTGCGTCCACGGACCCGCGACCCGCACGACGGACGGGTCGGGTTTGCGGCTCAGTTGTCGTCGCCCCTGCGCGTGAGGGCCGCGACGGTGTCCTTCGCGGCCGCGATCGACTTCTCCGGCGCCCTGATCTTCTTGACCTTGCGGTAGCCGAGGAAGGCGAAGGCGACGGCGGTCAGCAGCATCACGCCGAACACGAGCCCGAAGCCCGCCCAGTAGCCCCACCCGAACCACTCGGCGAAACCGAAGCCGAGCGCCATGAACAGGAAGAACAGGCTGAAGCAGAGGATCGTCAGGGCGACGATGAAGAAGACGCTGCCCTTCACGCCCTTCTTGATCTCGGCCGTGATCTCGCCCTTGGCGAGCTCGACCTCTGCTCTGACCAAAGTCGACACGTGGGCGGTCGCATCACGGACAAGACCGCCGATCGACGCCTCGGCCGTCGGGTCGTCTGCGGTCAGCGGAATCGACGCGATGTGCTCCCTGGTGGTCACTCGGACATGGTGCCATGAGCCCGGCTGCGACGAATGAGCAACACCGCGGCGAGCAGCGACGCGATCATCGAGGCGATCAGCACAGCGGCCTTCGCGGTCTCCGGCTCGTCGAGTGAGAGGTCCGCGATCAGCAGGCTGACGGTGAACCCGACGCCGCCCAGCGTCGCCACCGCCACGATGTCGCGCGGCCCCGCCCCGGACGGCCACACCGCCGCCTTGAACCACACGGCGAGCGCCGACGCCCCCACGATCCCGACCACCTTGCCGACGACCAGCCCCACCATCACGCCGATCGCGATCTTGTCGTCGAAGAGCTTGCCCAACGCCTCGGCACCCACCGGCACACCCGCTGCGAACAGCGCGAACACCGGCACGGCCACCCCGGCCGACCACGGCTGCAGCCGGTGCTCCAGCCGCACGGCCGGCGCCTCCTGCTCGTACGGGTCGCGCCGCACCCGCGTCAGCAACGCCAGCGCGACACCCGCGATCGTGGCGTGGACGCCCGACTCGTGCATGAACCACCAGGTGGCCAGCGCGATCGGCACGTAGATCCAGGCGCTGGTGATCCTCTTGTGCTGCAGGAACCAGTACAGCGCCAGCAGCAGCACGACCGCGCCCGCCGCGAGCAGGTTGAACTTCGCCGTGAACAGGATCGCGATCACGACGATCGCCCCCAGGTCGTCCACCACGGCCAGGCTGAGCAGGAAGACCCGCAGACTCGACGGCAGCCCGGACCCCGTCAGCGCCAGCACCCCGAGCGCGAACGCGATGTCCGTCGCGACGGGGATCGCCCAGGCCTTCTCGATCCCCGGCTGCCCCCAGCCGATCCCGAGCGCGACCAGCGCGGGCACGATCATCCCGCCGACCGCCGCGATGATCGGCAGGATCGCGGCCTTGAAGTTCGACAGCTCACCGACGACGAGTTCGCGCTTCAGCTCGAGTCCGGCGACGAAGAAGAAGACCGCGAGCAGCCCGTCCTTGGCCCAGTCGCCGACGCTCAACGGCCCGAGGTGCAGATCCCTCAGACCGAAGTACGCGGGGGAAAGAGGCGAGTTGGCCCACAGCAGTGCCACGGCCGTGGCGCCGAGCAGCACCATGCCACCGACGGTCTCGGTGCGGAGGTAACGGGCGAAGTCAGCGATCTTGCCGGACACAGGGCTCCCAGGGCGGTCGACAGGTACACGAATACTCGTGCCGACCAGACTTCCCGGCTCACCTGGACGCGATCTTAACGCGAACGGGCGCCCTCGAGTGAGGGCGCCCGTCACGTTTGAAGCGAAAATCAGTCCTCGGACTTGCCCGACTGCAGACCCGCCGAGATCAGGTCCATGACCGACGAGTCGGCCAGCGTCGTCACGTCGCCGACCGCGCGGTTCTCCGCCACGTCGCGCAGCAGGCGGCGCATGATCTTGCCCGAGCGCGTCTTCGGCAGCTCCGGCACGACCATGATCTGCCGCGGCTTCGCGATCGGGCCGATCTCCTTGGCCACGTGGTCGCGCAACGCCTTGATGGCGTCCGCGCCACCGGCGTCCGCACCCGCGCCACCGCGCAGGATCACGAACGCCACGATGCCCTGGCCGGTCGTGTCGTCGGACGCGCCGACGACGGCGGCCTCGGCCACGGTCGGGTGCGACACGAGCGCCGACTCGACCTCGGTGGTCGAGATGCGGTGACCGGACACGTTCATCACGTCGTCGACGCGGCCGAGCAGCCAGATGTCGCCATCGGCGTCGTACTTCGCACCGTCACCGGCGAAGTAGAAGCCCTGGTCCTTGAAACGCGACCAGTAGGTGTCGCGGTAGCGCTCCTCGTCGCCCCAGATGCCGCGCAGCATCGACGGCCACGGCTCGTCCAGCACCAGGTAGCCACCGCCGCCCGCCGGGACCTCGACGCCCTCGTCGTTGACGACCTTGGCGCCGATGCCGGGCAGCGGCCGCTGCGCCGAGCCGGGCTTGGTCGAGATGACGCCGGGCAGCGGCGAGATCATGATCGCGCCGGTCTCGGTCTGCCACCACGTGTCGACGATCGGGGTCTTGCCGCCGCCGACGTTCTCGCGGTACCAGATCCACGCCTCGGGGTTGATCGGCTCACCGACCGAACCCAGCACGCGCAACGAGCTGAGGTCGTACTTGGCCGGGATGTCCGCGCCCCACTTCATGAAGGTGCGGATCAGCGTCGGCGCCGTGTAGTAGATCGAGACGCCGTACTTCTGCACGATCTCCCAGTGACGGCCCTCGTGCGGGGTGTTCGGGGTGCCTTCGTAGACGACCTGCGTCACGCGGTTCGACAGCGGGCCGTAGACGATGTAGCTGTGGCCGGTGACCCAGCCGATGTCCGCGGTGCACCAGTACACGTCGGTGTCCGGCTTGAGGTCGAACACGTTCTGGTGCGTGTACGACGCCTGCGTGAGGTAGCCGCCGGACGTGTGCAGGATGCCCTTCGGCTTACCCGTGGTGCCCGAGGTGTAGAGGATGAAGAGCGGGTGCTCCGAGTCGAACGCCTCGGGGGTGTGCTGGTCGGACTGCGAGTCCACCAGCTCGTGCCACCACACGTCCTTGTCGGTCCACGCGACCTCGGTGTCGGTGCGCTTGACGACGATGACCTTCTCCACGGACGGCGCGTCCGCGACGGCCTCGTCCACGGCGGGCTTGAGCGGGGCCGGGGTGCCGCGGCGGTACTGGCCGTCGGTCGTGATCACGAGCCGGCACGCGGAGTCCTGGATGCGGGTGCGCAGCGCCTCGGCGGAGAAGCCGCCGAACACGACGTTGTGCAACGCGCCGACGCGGGCGCACGCCAGCATCGCGAAGATCGCCTCGGGGACCATCGGCATGTAGATCGCGACGCGGTCCTCGGCGCCGATCCCCAGCGACGTCAGTGCGTTCGCGGCCTTGGAGACCTCGCGCTGCAGCTCGGCGTAGGTGATGGCGCGGGAGTCGCCGGGCTCGCCCTCCCAGTGGATGGCGACCTGGTCGCCGTGGCCCGACTCGACGTGGCGGTCCACGCAGTTGTAGGCGACGTTGAGCTTGCCGCCGACGAACCACTTGGCGAAGGGCGCGCCGGACCAGTCGAGGACCTGGTCCCACTTGGTTTCCCAGTGCAGCCGTTCCGCCTGCTTCGCCCAGAACGCCTCGCGGTCGGCCTTCGCCTCCTCGTACAGCGCGGGCTGTGCGTTCGCCTGTGCCGCGAACTCGTCGGAAGGCGGGAACGTCCTGCTCTCCGTGAGCAGGTTGTCCAGGGCGTTGCCCTGGCCTGGCGACTGCGTCATGGTGCGAGACCTCCTGGAATGTCCAGACCGGTTGGGGATGCGGGTACTGACCGTAGTGCGAGCCAGCTCACTTCCAACAGGCTCCTCCCTCAAAAGGTTCAGACCAATCTGGGGAGGCGGTTACACGGCTGTCATTGTGTAACCCGTTTTGTCTGTTCCAGGCACGTGTGGCGCGTTGAACGGGCGCAGTTGCGCGCTCAGCGGTTGAGTCAGTGAGCTGGGTCACGCGTTTCACCTGGTCAGGTACTCTGCGCGACCGTGACCGATCCTCTCGCACCGCTGCTTTCCTTGCCCGGCGTGGCGGACGCCGCGAACGCCGCCAAGGACGCCGTCTTCCAGGTGCACCGCCATCGGGTGAACCTGCGCGGCTGGGCCACCACGGCGGCGGAAGCGTCCGTCCGCGCGGCCCGTGCGTCGGCGGCCCTGGAGGGCGGTCCGACCGAGATCCCGGAGTCCGGCGAGGTCTCGGACCCCGTGCTGGCAGGGTCTCTGCGGGTCGCGGAGGCACTGGGCGGGCTCGTCGCCACCTGGCAGCGCGCGCCGTTGCAGGCCCTCGCGCGGCTGCACGTGCTCGCCGCCGCCGACCTCACGACCGAAGTCGGACGGCCGCGCGTCTCCGACGACGTGTCGCAACGGCTCGACATGCTCGGCTCGCTCGTCAGCGGTGGCACGTCCGTGCCGGCGCCGATCGTCGTCGCCGTGGTGCACGGCGAACTGCTCGGGCTGGCACCGTTCGGTGTCGCCAACGGGGTGGTCGCCCGTGCGGCCGCGCGGATGACGTCGATCTCCACCGGCCTGGACCCCAAGGGCCTCGGCGTGCCGGAGGTGGCGTGCCTGCGTCGTTCGGCGGAGTACGAGGCCGCGTCCGTGGCGTTCGCGTCGGGGTCCCTGGAAGGCCTCGCGGAGTGGATCCTGTTCGTCTGCTCGTCGCTGGAGGCGGGCGCCCGCGAGGCCAAGAGCATCGCGGACGCCGCACTCACCGGGTGATGTCCGCCAGGACTTCGGCGGCCCTGACGGCGTCCTCGTCCGTCACGTAGAGCGGGGCGAACCCGAACCGCAGGATGTCGGGCGGCCGGTGGTCGCCGATGACGCCGCGCGCGATCAGTTCGTCCATGACGGCCCTGGCCTCCTGGCAGCGCACCGAGATCTGGTTGCCCCGCTGCTCGGGAGTGATCACCTCGAGGTTCGTGAGCTTCTCGACGTGCTCGCGGAACAACGCGGTCAGCGCCAGGCCGCGCTGCCGCAGTTCGGCCAGGTCGACGTCGTCCCAGACGTCCAGCGCCGCGTCGAGCGCCAGCATCGACAGGATGTCCGGCGTGCCGACCCGTGCGCGGACGATGCCGGGGTCCGGCTCGTAGGACGGCTTCATGCCGAACGGCTCGCGGTGGCCGTTCCAGCCCGACAGCGGGTTCTCGAACGTCGCTTGCCTGGCGTGCGGCACGTAGATGAACGCCGGCGAGCCCGGTCCGCCGTTGAGGAACTTGTAGGTGCAGCCGATCGCGAAGTCGACGCCGAGGGCGTCCAGTTCGATGGGCAGCACACCGGCGCTGTGGCAGAGGTCCCAGATGACCTGCGCGCCCACGGCGTGCGCCTGCTCGGTGAGCGCCTTCATGTCGTGCAGCGCACCGGTCCGGTAGTCGACCTGGTTGAGCAGCACCACGGCGGTGTCCTCGCTCAGGTCCAAAGAGGACGGATGCGCGGCCCGGATCTCCAGCCCCGTCAGCGAAGCCACCGACTCCGCGATGTAGCCGTCGGTCGGGAACGTCGACTCGTCGCAGACGATCTCGGTGCGGCCGGTGCCCTTCACCGCGCCCATCAACGCCTTGAAGACGTTGACCGACGTCGAGTCGCCCACCACGACCTGACCGGGCGCGGCCCCGACCAGCCGGCCGACGCGGTCGCCGATCCGTTGCGGCGCCTCCCACCAGCCCTCGCTCCACGACCGGATCAGCCGCGTGCCCCACTGGTGCTTCACGACCTCCTGCATCCGTTCGGCGACGTGCTTGGGAGGTGCGCCGAGGGAGTTGCCGTCGAGGTAGATGACGCCTTCGGGGATGTCGAACAGCTCGCGCCTCACCCTAGCCTCCAATGGATCGCGATGGATCTAATACGCTGCGTATCGTGCGGACGGCGTACAAATGTCGGGCTTACCCGAACCCTGAGCAGGCTGCAGTGCTGAGCCGTACTTTCGGCTGTGTTCGTGTGGTGTGGAACAAAACCTTGAACGAGCGCCATCGCCGCTATCGCGAGGATGGCGCACAAACCTCGTACCGGGCGACCGATGCCGCACTGACACAGTGGAAACGGACCGAGGAACTGATGTTCCTTTCCGAAGTGTCGTGTGTCCCGTTGCAGCAGGCATTGCGTCATCAGCACGCCGCGTTTCAGAATTTTTTCGCAGGGCGCGCCCGCCGCCCAAGGTTCAAGCCTCGAACGGGTCGTCAGAGCGCGCATTACACCCGCTCGGCCTTCCGGATGCGCGAAGGTGCCCTGAAGCTGGCCAAGACGAACGCGCCACTGCGATTCGCCTGGTCGTTCGGTGACGTGGACGTGGCAGGGCTGGATCCGACGATGGTGGTGATTTCTCGTGAACCCCATGGCCGTTGGTACGTGACGTTCGCGGTTGAAACCACAGCGCCCGTGCCGGCCGAGGCCACCGTGAGTGCTGTTGGCGTCGACCTGGGCTTGACGACCTTCCTGGTGATGAGCGATGGCCAGCGGATCGCCAACCCGCGGCACCTGTCCAGGAAAGGGCGGAACCTCGCCCGCTATCAACGACGGCTGGCTCGTTGCAGGCCTGGCAGCAACAACCGGTACAAAGCGAAGAGAAAAGTCGCTCGCGCCCACCGCAAGGTCCGCAACGCTCGTAAGGATTTCCTGCACCGCACCACCACTGCATTGGTGCGCTCTGCCGAACTGGTCGCGATCGAAGACCTGTCGATCAAGAACATGGTCCGAAACCGCCGCCTCTCCCGCGCCATCTCTGATGCGGGCTGGGGTGAGTTCCGGCGACAGCTCGAGTACAAGTGCGAACGCGCCGGCCGCACACTGATCGTGGTCAACCGCTGGTATCCCTCCAGCAAGACCTGCTCGACCTGCGGACATCTGCTCGCAGAACTGAAACTCTCCACCCGGCACTGGACGTGTCCGGGCTGCCGCGCCCGGCACGACCGGGATCTCAACGCGGCGAAGAACATTCTTGCGGCTGGTCAAGCCGTAGCCCGCGCTAACGCGGGCGACGCCTGCGGAGCTGATGTCAGACGGCAAGGGACACCTCTTCCGCAATCAGCGATGAAACAGGAAACCCGCGTCGTGAGGCGCAACGCATGAGCGTTACCCGTCGTAGGCGGGTGGGAGTCCGCGTCCTTGAGACGGGGACGAAGTCAAACGTAGCTCCTCGCGGTCCACAGCTCGGGGAACACCGCTCGTTGGGTGCGCTTCTCCAGCCATGCGACACCAGCGGAGCCACCGGTGCCGACCTTCGAGCCCATCGAACGACGGGTCGCCAGCAGGTGGTCGTAGCGCCAGCGCGCGAACTCCTCGGCGATGTCGGTCAGCGCCTCGCCCAGCTCCAGCAGGTCGCGGTCGTCGCCGCGGTAGATCGCCGCCCACACCTGCTCGACCTCGGCCGACGGCTGGTAGGCCTTGGTCAGGTCGCGGTCCAGGACGCTCTGCGGGATGTCGAAACCCTTGCGCCGCAACGCGGCCAGCACGTCGTCGTAGAGCGAGGGCAAGCCCAGCGACCTCTCCAGCTGGTCGTGCATCGCCGGCACCGCGCGGTGCGGCACGAGCATCGACGCGGACTTCTCGCCGAGCAGGAACTCCATCTCGCGGTACATGCCCGACTGGAAGCCCGACCCCTCGCCGAGCGCGTCGCGGAACGAGTTGAACTCGGTCGGCGTCATCCGCGCGATCGGCCGCCACGCCGCCGAGAGAGCCTGCAGGTGCAGGTCGGAACGCCGGAGCGTGCGCACGGCCGCGCGGAGGTCGTCGGCGCGCAGTTCCGTCTGGGCCTGCCGCCACTCGAAGCAGAGCAGGCCGAAGTACAGCTCCATCACCTGCGTGATGACCAGGAACGACATCTCACGGGGATCTTTGGACCACTGCTGTTGAAGGGTGTGCAACACCGACGCGTGCACGTAGTCCTCGTACGGCGTGGTGCCGCCGAAATCCAGCTTGGGGGACACGGGGCAGCTCATGTGCTCAATCGTCGTCGGAACAGCTCGTCACCTGAATGGGCGACGAAAGGCGTTCGGCTCGAACTTCTTCCAATCGCAAAGCAGATCGCCGAGTAGCTTTGTGTTCATGTTGGACGAGGTGGACAAGGCCCTGTTGGAAGCCCTCCAAGAGGATGCGCGGCTGTCGTACAACGAGCTGGCCCGCCGGGTCCACGTCTCACCGCCGACGGTCGCGCAGCGGGTTCGCCGGCTCGAGAACATGGGCGCGATCACCGGCTACCGCGCCGTGGTCGACCCCACCGTCGTGGGACGTCCGGTCGTCGCGTTGGTGCGCATGAAGTGCTACGGCCCGCGGTGCATCACCGTGCACCCCGAACTGCTCGATGACCTCCCCGAAGTGGTCGAGGTCGTGCGGCTGACCGGAGACATCTGCTCGGTCGTGAAGGTCGTCACGACGTCCATCGTCGAGTTGGAACGGCTGCTGGTCCGGCTGGCCGCGCACGGGGAGACGTCCAGCGCAATGGTGCTGTCGACGCCGATCCCGTGGCGTCCGGTGTTGCCCGGATAACATGCATCTTAGATTCCAATTAAGCTAGCCTTGATCTTGTGAGGCTGACCAAGAGCACCGACATCGCGCTGCGGATCGTGATGCGGCTGGCCGCTGCCGAGACGGACCGTCTCGTCTCGTCGGCAGGCGAGACGGACCGTCTCGTCTCGGCGAACCCGACCACGCGCGAAGTCGCCGAGGCCATGGGCGTGCAGTACACCCACGCGGCAAAGGTGGTGGCCCAGCTCCAGCACCTCGGCGTGGTCGTGGCGCGCCGCGGCAGGGGTGGCGGCCTGGCGCTCGCCGAGACGAAACGTCTCGTCTCGGTGGGATGGCTGGTGCGCGCACTGGAAGGTAACGGCGACGTCGTCGACTGCGACGGCGAAGTGCCGTGCCCGTTGAGCTCCGCTTGCCGGTTGCGACACGCGTTGCGTCAGGCCCAGGAAGCTTTCTACGCCTCGCTCGATCCACTGCGCGTCGAGGACCTCGTCGCTGATCCCACCGGTCCTGTTCTGCTCAGCCTCCGGCTGAGGTGAGGAGCACGTCGATGCTGTCCCCGAAGTCCGCTGAGCTGGTCGAAGCCACCCTGCCCGCTGTGGGGGCCGCCATCGGTGAGATCAGCAAGCTGTTCTACCAGCGCATGTTCGCCGAGCACCCGGTCCTGCTGCGGGTCCTGTTCAACCGCGGCAACCAGGCCAACGGCACGCAGGCCCAGGCGCTGGCCGGTTCGGTCGCGGCCTTCGCGTCCGGGCTGCTCGCCGGGCAGCAGCCCGACGCGATGTTGCGCCGCATCGCGCACAAGCACGTCTCGGTCGGCGTCACGGCCGGCCAGTACGCGGTCGTGCACAAGCACCTGATCGCGGCTGTCGGCGAGGTCCTGGACGTCACGCCGGAGATCGCGGCGGCCTGGAGCGAGGTCTACTGGCTGATGGCCGACACGCTGATCGGACTGGAGCGGTTCCTGCCCAGGGGACAGCAGGACTACCGGGTGATCGCCCGGTTCCAGGAGACGGAGGACGTGGTGACGTTCGTCGTCAGGCCCGTCAACGGTCCGGTGCCCCTGAACGCGCCCGGCCAGTACGTGTCGGTGCAGGTGCCGCTTCCCGACGGGGCCCGGCAGATCCGCCAGTACAGCCTGTCCGGGCGGACCGACGACGCCCTGCAGTTCTCGGTGAAGCGCGACGGCGAGGTGTCCCGGTACCTGCACGACCGCGCGCCGGTGGGCAGCACGCTGAGGCTCAGTCGTCCGGCCGGGGACGTGACGCTCCAGCCCGGTGACGGCCCGGTGCTGTTCGCGTCGGCGGGGATCGGGTGCACGCCGATGATCTCCATGCTCGCCGAGCTGGCGGCCACCGATTCGCCCCGGCAGGTCATCGCGGTGCACGGTGACCGCGACCAGTTCAGCCACCCGTTCCGCGCCGAGCTCGCTCAGCTCGTGGCCAAGCTCGAGGACGCGCAGGCGCACGTCTTCTACGAGCTGCCCGTCGGTGAGTGGCCGGCCGAGCGGACCGGGTTGGTCGACCTCCGCGGCGTTCCCGTTCCCAGGAACACCACCGCCTACCTGTGCGGGCCGGTGCCGTTCCTGCGCGCGGTGCGGGCCCAGCTCGTCGAAGCGGGCGTCACCGACATCCATTACGAGGTGTTCGGACCGGACCTAACCCGCTAGCCGGTCCAGGGCGTTGCGGACGTGACCCTTGGTGTCCTCCAAGGCGGCGGCCGCACGTTCGGTCGGTTCGCCGGACAGCAGGTGGACCAGCGCCACCTTGAGGTCGCCGTCCGCGTCCGCCAGCGCCTGCTCGCACGCGGTCTCGGGCTGACCGGTGGCCTCGTGCAGGATCCGGATCGTCCGGCCGCGCAGCTTCGCGTTGGTGGCGCGCATGCTGACCATCAGGTTCGAGTAGGTGCGGCCGAGCTTGATCATCACCGCGGTGGAGAACGAGGTCAGGACCAGCTTCTGGGCCGATCCCGCCTTCATCCGCGTGGAGCCGGCGATGGCCTCCGGGCCGGTGTTCAGCGCGACCAGGACGTCGGGCGTGAACGGCACCGACGCGTTGTTCGACACCAGAACGGTGCGTGCGCCAAGCGCTTGCGCCTCCTGCAGCGCGCCGATCACGAACGGCGTGCGCCCGGACGCCGTCACACCCACGACCAGGTCCTTCGCGGTGGCGTGGCGGCGGATCTGGGCGGCGCCCGAGTGGTCCTCCACCTCTTCGACGGCGCGGACGAGGGCTTCCGGACCGCCGGCGTGGTGGGCGACGAACCAGTCGGCCGGGGCGTTGAACGTCGGCACGAGCTCAGCGGCGTCCAGCGTCGCCAGGCGTCCCGACGTGCCCGCTCCGACGTAGTGCACGCGACCGCCGGACATGATCGCCGCGACGCCGAGGTCGACGGCTCCGGCCAGTTCCGGCAGTGCCTGCGCGACCGCGGCGGGGACCGTGCGGTCCTCCTCGTTGATCATGCGCAGCACGTCGATCGTGGAGACCCGGTCGATGTCCGTGGTGCGGGGGTTCCGTTGCTCGGTCGGAGATTCCACGCGCACCACCACACCGTTCCGGGGGGAGGTCATTTAGTCGTCTCCCGCGGCCGCCGCCGGCCGTCTGGTCTGGCACCGAGCCGATGGCCGGACACCGCCTCGTAGGTCGCCTCCAGCGCCGTCTTCGCCGTGTCCACGTGGTGCTGGGCGACGCCGATGAACAGGCAGTCGATCACCGTGAGCTGGGCGATGCGGCTCGCCATCGCGCCGGAGCGGAACGTGGTCTCGCGCGCGGCCGTGGTCAGCACGTGGTCGGCGATCTCGGTGATGGGCGAGCGCGGGAAGTTCGTCAGCGCGACGGTGGTCGCGCCGGTCTCGCGGGCGACGCGCAGTGCCTCGACGGTCTCCGCGGTCGAGCCGGTGTGCGAGATGCCCACGGCGACGTCGGCGGGGGTCAGCACGGCGGCCGAGGTCAACGCGATGTGCGTGTCGTTCCACGCGAAGCAGGTGAGCCCTATGCGGTGCAGCTTCTGCTGCATGTCGAACGCGACGAACGCGGACGCGCCGAAACCGTAGACGTCGACACGACGGGCGCCCGCGACCGCTTGGACGACCTTCTCGAGCGACTCGACGTCGAGCTGCTCGGCGGTCTCCTCGACGGCGCGGGCGTCGGCGAACGCGACCTTGCCGACGACCTGCCTGAGGTCGTCGCCCGGTCCGATGTCGCCACCCATGTCGTGGTTGGCCCTGGCCTGGCTGCGGGCCGTGTCGGCGGCGAGCGCGATGCGCAGTTCCGGATATCCACCGACGCCGATCGCCTTGCAGAACCGCGTCACCGTCGTCTCACTCGTGCCCGCCTGCTCGGCGACCTCGGTGATGCTGCGGTGCGCGACAGTTCCGGGGTTCTCCAGCACCACCTTCGCGACGCGCTGCTCCGCGCGCGCGAGACCCGGCAGCAACGACCGGATCTTCACCAGTGGACTGGACTCGGCACTGCTTTCAGTGGACACGTGGGAAACTTACTAACCGCCACTGCGAGGGTCAACGGAGTGTGTCCGAAAGTCACTCTCTCGGCAGGTCCTAGTGGACGTCGGGCACCTTCCGGGTGGACACCGCGATCCGGTTCCACGAGTTGATGGTGAAGATCAACGCGATGAGCTGCGCGAGCTCCTCCTCACCGAAGTGCTTCGCGGCCTGCTCGTAGACCTCGTCGCTGACGTACTCGTGGCTGCTCAGGACCGTGATGGCCTCGGTGAGCCGCAGCGCCGCCCGCTCCTTCTCGGTGTAGAGGTCGCCGGCCTCCTCCCACGCGTTGAGGAGGTAGATGCGGGCCTCGGTCTCGCCACCCTTGCGGGCGTCCACGGTGTGCATGTTGAGGCAGTAGGCGCAGTGGTTGAGCTGGGAGGCGCGGATGCGCACGAGCTCGGCGAGCTGCTCGTCGAGACCCTCCCGGGCGGCGGCGTCGAGGGCGATCATGGCGCGGTAGACCTTCGGGGCCTTCTTGGCGAGGTCGATGCGGTTCGTCATGGCTCAAACCTAGGGCGCTGATTGGCCCTGGACGTGGTGCAATCTGATCGTGGAATCGTGGGCCAATCTTGACCTCCACCTGGACCTGTCCGGTCCGGGTGGTCTGCGGCACCGGTTGACGGCGTCGTTGCGGGACGCGGTCCGGTCAGCACGGCTGCCGCCCGGCACCCGCCTGCCGGCCTCGCGGTCGCTCGCGCTGGACCTCGGGATCGCGCGCAACACCGTCGCCGAGGCCTATGCGGAACTGGTGGCGGAAGGCTGGCTGACCGCACGTCAGGGGTCAGGAACCGTTGTCGCGCAACGAGTCGAGCCTCCTCCTCCGGTCACCCGCCGTGCCGCGGACGCCGAGGTGCGGTTCGATCTGAGGGTTTCCACGCCGGACGTCACCGAGTTCCCGCGCGCGGAGTGGATCCGTTCGACGCGGAGGGCACTGACGGCGGCACCCTCGGAGGCGTTCGGGCCGGGAGATCCGCAGGGCCGGATCGAGCTGCGGACGGCACTGGCCGAGTACCTGGCGCGGGCACGGGGCGTGCGTGCCGATCCCGAGCGGATCGTGTTGTGCTCGGGGTTCGGTGGCGCGGTCCAGATGTTCGACCGGCTGCTGACGCCGCCGGTCGTCGTCGAGGAGTACGGGCTGGGCTTCCACCGGTCGATGTGGACGTCGACGGTGCCGCTGGCGGTGGACGACCACGGCGCGAACACCGAGCAACTGCCGGACGACCTGCGGACGTGTGTGTTGACTCCCGCGCACCAGTTCCCGCTGGGCGGCCCGTTGCACCCACGGCGGCGTGCATCGGCCGTGGAGTGGGCACGGCGCGTGAACGGCCTTGTGCTGGAGGACGACTACGACGGTGAGTTCCGCTACGACCGGCAGCCCGTCGGCGCCGTGCAGGGGCTCGATCCGGAGCACGTCGTGTACCTGGGCACGTCCAGCAAGGCGTTGTCACCGGCGCTGCGGATCGCGTGGATGGTGCTGCCGGACCGGTTCGTGGATCCCGTGCTGGCGTTGAAGACCGATCGCGAACAGCACATCAGCATGCTCGACCAGTTGACGCTGGCCGACTTCCTGGAGTCCGGGGCGTACGACAGCCATGTGCGCCGGATGCGGTTGAAGTACCAGCGGCGCCGTGACCGGCTGGTGGAAGCCGTCTCGCCGTACGCGTCGGTGTCCGGCATCGCGGCCGGGATGCACGCAGTGCTCGACACGCCTCACGAAGCGGAGATCGTGCGAACCGCGCGTGAACGCGGGATCGAGCTCAGCCCTCTCTCGTGGTTCCGGCACGAGCTGAGCGACGACGACCGCACGGGGATCGTGGTGAGCTTCGGAGCGCCCGACTTTCCACGGGCGCTCCCGCTGTTCACCGAGGTGCTAGGGCGTGTCCCGTGAGTCCGTTCGATGAGAGTCACGGTCGAGAGTCCCGGAGGCGGTGCCGCCGCAATGCCCTCATACCGGGCGTATTCGGGCTTTGCGGCGGTGCCGTCTCCGGGGCCCTCGACCGCGACTGTCGCGGACGAGACTTACGGGACACGCCCTAGCGACGTGCCACTGACCAGCCTTCCGCCGTGACGTCGCCGCGTGCGTGCACGTAGACGCCCCGGCCGTTGTACTGGCCGGCCTTGGTGTAGACGAACCGGGTCTTCACGGATTCCGTTGGCACCCAACGGCGTCCGGTCGTCGTGATGGTGCGCGCGTCCTGCCAGTCCGTGCCGTTCCAGTGCTGGACGGTCAGCTTGTCGCCCTTGTCGACGTCCACGAAGACCTCGACCGGACGCTCCGCGGTGAGGGTGCCGCCGGAAGTCGTTGCACGCCATTGCTTTCCATGCGACTTGACGGCAAGTGCGCCGGCCAGGCCGTCGGCGGCGGCGCGGCGGGCGGGGTTGACGCTGCCCCAGTCACGGCTCGGGTGCACGCGGTTGGTCAGCAGGATCGCGATCGAGCGCGAGGCCTTGTCGATCACGAACGACGTGCCGGTGTAACCGGTGTGGCCCGCTGTCCCCTGGCCGCTCAACGCACCCATGTACCAACGCTGGTCGAGCTCGAAACCGAGGCCGTGGGCGTTGTCCGGGAACTGCTGGTTGAAGTTCGTGAGCATCAGCTCGACCGAGTGCTCGCTGAGGATTCGGCGGCCTTGGTAGGTGCCGCCGTTGAGGATCGTCTGGCCGAGAACGGCGAGATCCTTGGCCGTGCCGAACACACCGGCATGGCCTGCTACTCCTCCGAGGGACCACGCGTTCTCGTCGTGCACCTCGCCGCGAACGATGCCGCGTGGCGGTGCCGACTGGAACTCCGTTGCGGCCGTGCGCTCTTTGGCCTTCGGGTTGTAACCCGTGTCCTTCATGCCGAGCGGCCTGGTGATGCCGTCGCGCACCGCCTGGTCGAGCTTCTTGCCGCTGACCTCGAAGACCAGCTCGCCTAGCGTGATCAGGTTCAGGTCCGAGTAGACGTACGTGGTGCCGGGCGTGGACTTCGGCTTCACGTCCATCACGGCTTTGATGCGTGACGGGACGTCCGGGTACTTCTGCCACAAGGGGATGAACGGTTCGAGGCCGCTCGTGTGTGTGAGGAGCTGCTTGACGGTGATGTTCTCTTTGCCGTTCACGCCGAACTCGGGCAGGTAGGTGGCGACCTTCTCGTCGATGCCCACCCGGCCCTGCTCGACCTGCTGGATCACCGCGATCGACGTGAACAGCTTGGAGATGGAGGCGAAGTCGAAGATCGTGTCCTTGCGCATCGGGACGCGTTCGGCTTCCGGCAGCTGGGTCTGCTGGTCCTCGTAGAGGACCGCGTAGCCCGTGCGGTCGTGCGTGACGATCTTGCCGTCGTGCACGTACATCGTGACCGCGCCGGCGTACAGCGGCTTGCCGTTCGCCTGCGGTTTCGTGAAGTCGCGCAGCTGGCCCAGGGCCGCGTTGATCGGCTCCGGGTCGAGGCCGGCCCAGAACGGGTTCGACGCGCGCAGCGTCGTCCACTGGTGTGCGAAGCCGTCCTGGGGCTGGTCGAAGTGGCCGGGGACCAAGGTCGTCACCAGCGCGGTTGCCAGAGCAGGGATGAGCATGGCGTCCTCACCGATAGCGCAGGTAGGGCAGGCGGGTGCGGCGGAACTGCTGGAGCTCCTGCTGCCACGCGCCGACGACCTCGGCCAGGGGAGCCTGGGCGTCGATCATCCCGCGCAGCCGGTCGGAGCCGCTGAGCTTGTCGATCCAGTTGTCGGGACGCCACGCGAAGACACCGGGGTACAACGACTTCGCGGTGATCAGCATGGCCACGGCGGCCTTGATGGCGTCGAACTCCCGCGGGTCGGTGACGTGCAGGGTGACACCGCCGCAGGCCTTGCCCTGGAACTTGTTGAACGTGGGCGAGAAGTAGGTCTCGCGGAACCTGATCCCCTTGAGGTTCAGGGCGTTCAACGCCTCTGCCCAGCGCCAGTCGATGCCGGGCGCGCCGACCGTCTCGAACGGGCGGGTGGTGCCGCGGCCCTCGGACAGCACCGTGCCCTCGAACAGGCACGTGCCGGGGTAGACCAGCGCGGTGTCCTGGGTGGGCATGTTCGGGCTCGGCGGCACCCACGGCAGACCTGTGTCGAGCTGGTTGCGCCGCCAGTTTCTGACGTTGACCACTTCGAGCCTCGTGGCCAGGCCGAACTCGCCCTTGAAGAGGCGGGCCAGCTCGCCGACCGTCATGCCGTGCTGCTGGACGATCGGTTTCAGGCCCACGAAGGTCGCGTAGGCGGGGTCGAGCTGCGGGCCGTTCGCGGTGCCGCCGATGGGGTTCGGGCGGTCGAGGACGATGAAGTCCAGGTCCTTCGCCGCTTCCATCGCCTGGTAGAGCGACCAGATGTAGGTGTAGAAGCGCGCGCCCACGTCCGCGATGTCGAACACGACCGTGTCGATGCCCGCCTTCGTGAACATCGCCTGGATCTTCGCGGGACTGGCCTGGTACGTGTCGTACACCGGGATACCGGTGCGCGGGTCCGCGTAGTCGCCCTCGGAGCCGCCTGCCTGCGCCGTGCCGCGGAAGCCGTGTTCCGGTCCGAAGACGGCGGTCGGCTTGGCGCCGTGGGCGACCATCGAGTCGACGACGTGGGTCTGGTCCTCGAGGATGCCCGTCGGGTTCGTCAGCACCCCGACCTTGCGGCCCTTGAGCTTGCGCCAGCCGTCCTGCGCGAGCTGTTCGGCCGCCGTGGCGAGCTTCGGTGCCGCGGTGGCGGTCGCGGTGCCGGCGAGGGGGACGGACAGGGCGGTCGCCGCGAGGAAGCTCCGCCTCCTCACCAGGTCACCCCGTGTCCGAACGGGTAGGGGGTCGGGCCCGGCACGTCGACCGGGAGCTTGCCCTGCGGTTTGACCTCGCCGAGCAGGACCCTGGCCAGCGCCTCCATCGAGACCGTGGTGGTCGAGTAGGTGGCGAGCCACGTCTTGGCGCCGCTGTGCGCGACGTCGTACGGGTTGGCGGTGGCAGCCGCGATGACGGGCTTGCCGGTGGCGACGAGCTGGTTGATCAGGTCGACCTGGGCGGGCCTGGTGCTCGCGTTGTTCGTCAGCACCACGATCTTGTCCGCGTTGGCGGCCGCTGCCACCGCCTGCTGGATCTGCGCCGCCGTAGGGCTGCTCGCCGTGACGAACTTGGTGCCCTTGAGCCTGGTGGCCAGGGCCGTGGTGGTCGCGTCGCTGGTGCCGACGACCAGGGGAGCGGTGGCGTTCAGCGGGATCGCCTGGGCGTCGTTGCGGACGACCGTGATGGTGCGGTCGGCGATGGCCTGGGCCTGCTGCGTGTTGGAGCCGACGACCTGGTCGACCTTGTTCACGTCGACCTCGGAGGTGAGCATGACGCCGCGCAGGAGCTTCATCTTGAGGATGCGCAGGACGCTCTGGTCGATGCGCTGCTCGGTGATCTCACCGCTGCGGACCGCCTTGACGACGCTGTCGATCGCGAGGCCGAGGTTCGGCGGCATCAGCAGCTGGTCGACGCCCGCCTTGATGGCCAGCACCGGGATCTCGGCGTCGGAGTGCAGCTTGCGGACGCCCGCCATCTCCAGCGAGTCGGTGACGACCACGCCGTCGTACTTCAGCTCGTCGCGCAGCAGACCGGTGATGATCTTCGGGCTGAGCGTGGCCGGGTTGCCCGACGGGTCGATCTGCGGCACCTGGATGTGCGCGGTCATGATCGAGTCGATCTTGGCGGCGATGGCGGCCTTGAACGGCGGCGCGTCGATCTGGCGCCACTGGTCGAGGCTGCGGTTCGAGACCGGCAGGGCGGTGTGGCTGTCCTCGGACGTGTCGCCGTGGCCCGGGAAGTGCTTGGCGGTCGAGGTCACCGAGGTCATGTCGAACCAGCGGCGGCCCTCGTAGCCCTGCACCTGGGCGGCCACCATCTCGGCGGCGAGCTTCGGGTCGCTCGAGAAGCTGCGCACGCCGATGATCGGGTTCGCCGGGTTGGAGTTGACGTCGGCGTCCGGCGCGAAGTTCTGGTTGATGCCCATCGCGCGGAGCTCCTGGCCCGTGATGCGCGCGGCCTCTTCGGCGTCCTTGGTGCTCCGGCCCGCGCCGAGGGCCATGTTGCCCGGCAACTGGGTGGCGGGCGGGCCGATGCGCGTGACGACGCCCATCTCCTGGTCGATCGAGACGAGCAGCGGGATCTTGCTGGCCTTCTGCAGGCCGTTGGAGAACTGCGCGATCTGCTTGGGCGTGTCGATGTTGTCGCGGCTCGAGTTGTTGAAGTAGATGACGCCGCCGGGCTGGTACTTGCGCACCATGTCCGCGGTCGTGGCCACTCCGAAATCGGTCTGGTTCTTGGGCAGCGGGACGTCGGCGGCCTGGCCGTTGACGTACGTGACGAAGAGCTGGCCGACCTTCTGTTCCAGCGACATCCCGCGGAGTGTGGTCACCGAGGCGTCCGCTCTCGCCACCGGCGTGAGGGCGACCATGGCTGTGACCAGCGTCAACGCGGCGATCTTCCGCACTTGTCCGTGCCTCCCGGTGATGTTCCCACAGGTAACTGGCGTATTTCGCAAGTTACTCACGACTTCGTGGTGGGTCAACGGGGGCACATTCTGCCGTTCGGTGGGAGTTTTTGACCGAACAAGCAGACGGGGCACCCTCGAAAGGGTGCCCCGTCTTCAGCGCGGGCTTGCGAGCTACCAAGCGTGCAACTCCAGTCGTACAACCCTGGCCTCGGCGTCCGGCGTCCCGGTACGCAGGCCCTAGACGACAAGCCTCCCGCGGCGTGCTGCGCGTGGGTACTCGAAGTCCGCGCACGGAGCTTGGCCGGGGTGGATCCTGACTTCTCTTCGTCTGGCCCCTGGCCGACCCGAGGTCCGCACCACCCATTTAAGTGCGTGGGCCCGGTCACAGCAAGGGCTCGGACGGGTGCACCGGTCAAGCCACGTTCAGTAGTGAAAGTGCTGGGGTTTCTGGATTTGTGAGGTTTTCTTCGTGTTCGGGTACCGCCGGGAGGGCGGTGCCGTGCACTCACCGGGGCACCACGTGTGCGGCGCGTTGCCGCTACTCGCCGGTACCCGTCACTTCCCGGTGCATTGTGGTCGCGGGGGCTTGACTTCAGTCGCGGGACCGCTTGCGGCGCAGGCCGTACCAGGCCGCTCCGGCCGCCGCGACGGCGCCGATGCCGATGGCCGTCACCGCGACCGCCTTGCCCGAGGGGGTGGACATGCGGGAGCGCAGGCTCACCGGGTCGACGAACTGCTGCACCGGCCAGTCCTTCTCGACGGCGATGCGGCGCAGGCCCCGGTCCGGGTTCACGGCCGTCGGGTGGCCGACGACCTCCAGCATCGGCAGGTCCGTGACGCTGTCCGAGTACGCGTAGCTCTTCGACAGGTCGTACCCGTGCTCGGCGGCCAGCTGCTTGATCGCGACCGCCTTGTTGTCGGCGGCGCAGTAGAAGTCGACGTCGCCGGTGTAGCGGCCGTCGTGGACCACCATCTTCGTGCCGACGCTGTAGTCCGCCCCGATCATCTGCGCGATGGGGGCGACCAGTTCCTCGCCGGACGCGCTGACGATGACCACGTCGTGGCCTTCCGCCTTGTGATCGGCGATCAACTGCGTCGCTTCTTTGTAAACAAGCGGATCAACGATGTCGAACAGCGTCTCGTTGACGATGCTGCGGATCTGCTCCACGTCCCAGCCGGCGGCGAGCGCCGTGATGTGCGCGCGCATGCGGTCCATTTGATCCGCGTCCGCGCCGGCGAGCATGAACACGAACTGCGCATAAGCGCTCTTCAGCACCGCGCGGCGGTTGATCAGGCCCTCCTGGAAGAAGGGCCGGCTGAACGCCAGCGTGCTCGACTTCGCGATGACGGTCTTGTCGAGGTCGAAGAAGGCGGCGATCCGGCTCATGTGCCTCAGCTTAGGTGTACTCGTCAGTAGGCCGTTCGGGCGGCATTTCGTTCGTGTACGAAATCCTTGTGCCGCACGGTTACCGAAACTTGGCCTGCGGCTGTTGCGGAAGTTGCGCGCAGCACTGGCGCATGGGGATACAGTAGAAGAGTCCGGTTCGACGGACGGGTTCAGTCCGACCCCCCGGGACTGAACCATTGACGACCCCCGTCCCTCCCCCCTGGCGGGGGTCGTCCCATATCCGGACCCCGTTTCCCCCTGGGTGCGACTGGACCTCTGCCGCTCTTGTCCGAGCGCCGTGTGCCCAACCCTCCAGCGTCGCACACGGGTCCGACAGTTCTGGCCTGCCAAGGCTTCCAAGATCGCGACCTGTCCACAGCCGCTGAGTTGTCCACAGGTGGATCTTCACCCCGTTGTGTCGTTCATCACGACCGGCCACGGTCAGTCCCATGACCCACCCCATCGCCCTGCTCACGGACCAGGACCTGCTCGACGAGGTCCTCCGCGTGGCCGCCGCGGCCGACTGCCCGCTCTCCTGTGCCCCGGACGTCACGTCGCTGCGCTCGCAGTGGCACACCGCCCCCTTGGTGCTCCTCGACCCCGCCGCGGTCTCCGCCTGCCTGGACGCGGGCTTCCCCCGCCGCACCGGCGTCCTCGTGGTCCACGGAGGCGACCCGCCGTGGGCGCCGGCCGTGGCCCTGGGCGCGGACGGCGTCCTGGAACTGCCGGTGGAGGGCCGCTCCCTGGTGACGGCGCTGACCGACCTGGGCGAGGGCCCGCCCTCGGACCGGGGCCGCGTGGTGTCGTTCATCGGAGGCCGAGGAGGCGCGGGGGCCTCGACTCTCGCCATCGCCTGCGGCCGCGAGGCGGTGGCGCTGGGCGGCGAAGCGATGCTCGTCGACTGCGACCCGCTGGGTGGAGGCATAGACCTGGCCCTGGGCACCGAAGCCGACCAGGGAGCCCGCTGGCCGGGCGTGCACGCCACCGGCGGCAGGGTCCCGATGTCGGCCCTGCGAGCCGCATTGCCGGCCACGGGCAACCTGACCGTCCTGGCCTGCGACCGGTCGGCCCCCGACCCGGAACCGGCAGCCGTGGCGGCAGTCCTGGACGCCGGCCGCAGAGCGGGCTGCACGGTGATCTGCGACCTCCCGCGCTTCCCCACGGCCTCCGCCTCCGCGGCCCTGGACCGCACGGACCTGACGATCCTCGTGGTGCCGGCCGAGGTCCGCGCCACCGCCGCTGCCAGCCGCGTGGCCACCACCCTCCTGACCAACGGCCGCAACCTCCGCCTGGTGGTCCGCGGCCCGTCCCCGGGCGACCTCCAGCCGGCCGAGATGGCCGACGTGATCGGCGTGCCCCTCCTGACCTCGATGCGCCCGGAACCGGGCCTGGCCGAGGTGCTGGAACGGGGCCGCTTCCCCCGCAACCCCAAGGGCCCGCTCGCGACCGCGGCCCGCGTGGTGCTCAAGGAGCTCCGCCCGTGACCGCCCCGGACGTCACAGTGGGTGTCTCGGTGGCCGATGAGGCCGAGTACGTCGCGCTGGCCTCGGGAGACGCCGAGACCGTGTCGACGGACGCCTTCGGCTGCGGGTGCGTCCCGGTGCTGCGCGGAGACGAGGCGAAGGTCCCGTACCCCCGTCCGCCCGGCCACTTCCTTGCGGCGCAGGGTGTTCCGGCGCAGGACGACGTGCCACCGCCGCACGCGCCTCCCTCCACAAGACGCACCGCTTCGACGTCACCGCCTGCTGGTGCTGCGCAGCTTCCGCTGCACCTCCCTGCGTCTGCGAGACGCACCGCCTCCACGTCACCGCCTCGAGGCCTCCACCGGGAGGTCTCCCCGAGTGACCGTTCCCTCCAGCTGATCTCCGACATCCAGCTGACCTCTGCGGCCGGGCGCTCTCTCCGCTCGTAGTCAGCGCCTCTCGATCCCGTTGCCACGGAAGGAGTTCCAGCCGTGATCCTGCTCCGCATCCTCGGCCGGATGCTGCGCAACCTCGTCGTCTACCGCCGCCTCTACCCGCCCCGCTACATCTTCAAGGAGGAGCCGAAGTGAACCGCTTCCTCATCTGGTGCAAGGAATCCTGGCTCCGCATCACGGGCCGCGAGATCACCTACGGCCGCCACTCCCACCGCCCGGAGGCGGCGACATGACCTCCGCCCTCATCGACCGGGTCCGCCACCGCCTCGCCGGCGCCGACATGGAGATGACCGCGGCCGTCGTGGCGCATGCGGTCCGTTCCGAGGCCGGCGGCGTCCTGGCCGACTCCGACGTCCTCGAAGCACTCCAGGTGCTCCGCCAGGAGTTCAGCGGTGCCGGGCCACTCGACCCGCTGCTCGACGACCCCGGCACAACCGACGTCCTGGTCACCGCACCGGACCAGGTGTGGGTCGACGGCACGACAGGCCTGCGGCGGACTGACATCACCTTTTCCGACGAGGACGCCGTCCGCCGCCTCGCCCAGCGGCTGGCGGTGGCGGCGGGCAGGCGGCTCGACGACGCCTCGCCGTGCGTCGACGGGTGGTTGCCGGGGAGCGGGGTGCGGCTGCACGCGGTGTTGCCGCCGATCGCGGACCGCACGTGCCTGTCGTTGCGCGTGCTCAGGCCCGCGACGCACGACCTGCGGGCGTTGCAGGAGCTCGGCACGTTCGACGCCGAGATCGCGGAGGCGTTGCGGGAGATCATCCGCAGGCGCCTGGCGTTCCTGGTGATCGGCGGCACCGGCTCGGGCAAGACGTCGTTGTTGTCGGCGCTGCTGGGGTGTGTGCCGCCGGCCGAACGCATCGTGTGCGTGGAGGACGCGAGCGAGCTGAGCCCCGACCACCCGCAGTTCGTGCGGCTCACCGCGCGGCCGGCGAACGTCGAGGGGGCCGGCGAGGTCACCACCGGGCAACTGGTGCGGGAGGCCCTGCGGATGCGGCCCGACCGGATCGTGGTCGGGGAGGTGCGCGGTGCCGAGGTGAAGGAGCTGCTCACCTCGCTCAACACCGGGCACGAGGGTGGCGCCGGGACGTTGCACGCCAACTCGCCGGGCGAGGTGCCCGCGCGGCTCGAAGCGTTGGGCGCGCTGGGCGGGCTTTCGCCCGAGGCGCTGCGCTGTCAGGTCGCGGCGGCGGTCCGGGTGGTGCTCCACATGCGCCGGGACGACAACAGCAGGTACCTCAATGAGATCGGGGTGTTCGAGGCGAAGCCGGAGCTCGCGGTCCGTCCGGTCTGGACGCGGGGAAGCGGGTGGCTCGCGCGGGAGTTGCTGTGCTGAGCCTTCTGTTGCTGGCGACGGCGTTGATCGTCTGGCCGCAACTCAAAGCGGTCCGAAGACTCAGGCCGGGCGGCAAGAGAGAAGTCGTTGTGCCGCCGTACATCTGGCTGGCGGCCGCGGCGGCGGTCACGTACTTCGTGGCGGGCGTCGGCGGACTGGTCGCCGGAGCGGTGCTGGCGGTGGCCGGTCGGCGAATCCTCAAGCAGCACAGGCGGAACAAGGCTCTCAGGCACGCCGCGGAAGCGTTGAGCAACGGTCTGGGCGGCGTGATCGACGAACTGCGGGCCGGTGCGCATCCCGCCCAGGCGGCCGAAGGTGCGGCGGAGGACACCCCGGCGCCGGCCAAGGAGGTGCTGAAAGCGGCGGCGGCCGCGTCGAGGCTGGGTGGCGATGTGGAGCGGACGTTGCGCGAGTTGAAGCAGCCGTTGCTCGGCGGAGCCGTGGACCAGCTGGCCAAGGCGTGGCACGTGTCGGCGAAGCACGGTGTGGCGCTGGCGGACGTCCTCGACGCCACGAGACGCGATCTCGACCAACGGGCGGCGTTCGCGCGGCAGG
This sequence comes from Lentzea flaviverrucosa, assembly GCF_003350445.1. Taxonomy (NCBI): domain Bacteria; kingdom Bacillati; phylum Actinomycetota; class Actinomycetes; order Pseudonocardiales; family Pseudonocardiaceae; genus Lentzea; species Lentzea flaviverrucosa. The sequence continues at coordinate 143,447 of NZ_QQAU01000014.1, read as the reverse complement.
TGCACGCGCGGATGGCCGGGCCTCGGGCCAGCGCGATGGTGCTGGCGGTGCTCCCGGTGCTGGGAGTGCTGCTGGGCGAGTTCAGCGGTGCCAGACCGTTCCACGTCCTCACGGACACGACGGCAGGGCAGATCCTGCTGGCACTGGGCGCGGTGCTCGGCGCGGCGGGGGTGTGGTGGACACAGCGGATCACGGAGGTGGAGCCGTGACGTTCCTCCTGCTCGCGCTGGCAATTCTGCTGGCACCGCCACCCCGACGATCGATCGACCGGTTCAAGCCCAGGGTTCACGACCCGCCGCACGACAGGACGAAGCCGGACGGTCCGTTCGAACGGGCTGCGAACTGGGACCTGCTGGCCGCGTGCCTGAAAGCCGGGTTGCCGGTGCCCACGGCGATCCAGGCGGTCGAGATGAAGGAACTGGGCCAGGTCGCCGAGATGCTCAGGCTCGGCGCGGATCCGGTCACGGCGTGGGCGTCCGCGCTCGACCAGCCCGCGACGGCGCTGCTCGCCAGAGCCGCCCGGCGGACCGCGCGGTCGGGTGCGGCACTGGCCCGGCAGACCGCTGAGCTCGCCGAACGGACCAGAGCCGAGGCGCGTGACGACGCCGAGGCCAAGGCGCAGCGGGCCGAGGTCGCGGTGGCGGCACCGCTCGCACTGTGTTTCCTCCCGGCTTTCCTGTGCCTCGGCGTCGCGCCGGTGGTGCTGGGGCTGGCCGGCCAATTCCTCGACTAGGAGAAGCAGATGGAACTGCTGAAGGACGACAGCGGCATGAGCACGGTGGAGTACGCGATCGGGACACTGGCGGCGGCCGCGTTCGGCGGTCTGCTGTACGTGCTCCTCACCAGCGACTTCATGCGGAAGTTGATGGAAGGGCTGATACAGCGTGCGCTGTCTTCGGTCTGACGACCGGGGCATCGTCACGGTCGAGGCGGCGATCGCCGTGTGCGCGTTGCTCGTGGCCATGTGGCTGGGGGCGAACGGGCTGACGGCGGTCACCGAGCAGATGCGGTGCACCGACGCGGCGAGAGAGGCGGCGCGGCTCACCGCTCGCGGTGAACGGCAGCGCGGCGAGGAGGCGGCCGGGCGGATCGTGGCCGACGCCGACGTCGTGATCGACACGCAAGGCGATGCGATCGAAGTCGTGGTCAGCAAACGCGGTCCGTTGGGCTTACCGCTCAGCGCACGGGCGTTCGCCGTGCCGGAGCCGCGATGAACGGCGAACGGTTCGGCTGCGAGCGCGGTTCGGCCGCGGTGAGCGGTGTGGTGGTGATGTTGTCGCTGATCATCGTCGTGGTGGCCGGTGCGCGGATCGGTTCGGCGGTCGTCGCCCGGCACCGGGTGACCGGTGCGGCCGACTTGGCGGCGCTCGCGGCGGCCGCTCGTCTGGTCGACGGCGAAGGAAGTGCTTGTGAGCAGGCGAAACGCGTGGCTGCGGAGAACCGGGCCGAGCTGACGAGCTGCGCTGTGGATGGATGGGAGGTGGTGGTGGAGGTGTCGGCGACTACGCCGTTCGGCCCGGCGAGCGCACGAGCCAGGGCAGGTCCGGCCGAAGATCGGGCCGTTTGGAGCACGACGAGCGGTCGGCTCACAGCGGTGAGCGGACTCACACTGCCGCCGGGACATGCTGAACGGTGATCGAACCAAACGCGAACAGTTCAGTTGCCCGGTCAAGCAAAGGACGTTCGCCGTCCCGTAGCTACCAGTTGTCGCGTGGGGGTTACGGAGGCCGGTGCCGGTGTCGTTAGTTGTAGTGGCGGCACCGACGCGGTGTCCCTACGAACACCGACACCTTGCCGATGTCGAGTCAGAACCTAGGAAGAAGGCGACGGAAGATGGATTGGTCGGATAGCTGGCGCGGGGCCTTCCGCATCGAACTGCGTGCCGAGGCCGTGAGCCTCGCGTACCGCGGTTGGCCCGTACTGCCAGGCACCTATCCGGCCGGTACGGAGGACGGCGTCACGAAGTGGGCGGGCCGCAGCGGCCTCGAGCTCCACGGCCCGATCCCCGTGCACCGCGACTGGGTGGACCGCGTCGGGACCAGTCCCGACCAGGTCGCCACGTGGTGGGCGGGCCGCTCGTACAGCCTTCTCGTCGCCACCGGCCACGTCGTGGACGCGATCGAGGTCGGCACCGGCCTCGGCCGCCGCGCGGCCGTCGCACTGCGGTCGATCGGCGTCCCCGTGCCGATCGCCGCGACCCCGTCCGGCCGCTGGATGTTCCTCGTGAAGTCCGGCTCGACGCTCAACGCCGAGCTGGCCAACAACCCGGACGTGCACCTCTACGGCAAGGGCGAGTACATCCCGCTGCCTCCCACCACCATGGCGCACGGTGTCGTGCACTGGCGCGTCAAGCCGCAGGTCTGCGGCTGGAACCTGCCGGACGCGCACGTCGTGCAGGACGCACTCGTCGAGGCCGTGCACGCCCCGGCGCGCTACGAGCTCGAAGCCGTCTGACACACAACTGAATGCGAAGCCCGGCCGTGCTGGGTGTCGTCGTGGACTCTCCCCGACAACCCCGAAGGCGATGCCCTGCACGGCCGTTCCACCAAGCCCGGTCCGATGATCGGCCTCCGCACCCCGCACGTCGGGGGCCGGCAGAGGAACGGGCGAAAAGCCGAACACGCACCCCGAAGGACAGCCTCCCGCACCAGTGACCGGACCGAGGACGTTAGTGGCAGAGCACCAGCTCTGCCGCGGTCGGTGAAGCCGGCTCCTCCCCGGAGTTCGTCAGAAGACAGTCGACACCGTCGCCTCCCGCGTGTCCTGTCGAGACGAACGAACCAGATTCCACCGATGTTCCAAGGGATCCGGTCACGAAGCGGTAGCAGGCGGGAAAACAGTGTTCGGCACGTGGAGAGCGCGGCGGGGGTACCCGTGAGCCCCCGCCGCGCCCCACGGGAAAAGTGGTAGACCTTAGAGGGAAGAGTGGTAGACCTAGAGCTGGAGAGCTTCCGCGTAGGAAGCGAAAGCGAAGGTCTCCTCCATGGATCCGGGCCGCGGAACCGCGTCGGCGTGCCAGCCGAGGTTCCGGTCCTGCAAGACCTGCTCGATCAGCGGGTGCCACCGCTGATCGAGCATTTTCTTCGCCCACAACAAGGCGCCGCGCTTCGACTCCACCTCTCCCGTGTGGATGGTGTAGAGCGTGCGGCAGTAAGCCGAGACGATGTAGCGCTGCGACCACGCGTTGCCCATCGGCGCCCACTCCCGGATGCCTTCCAGCACATGCGGCAGTTCGGCACGCATCGATGAGCGCAAGACGGAAGCCGGTACCTCGTCGACGAGCGCCGTGATCGGCGGGCCGTCCAGCACGATGCCGTGGTGGCGCAGGATCCAGCGGGTGTGCGGGCTGTTGCAGTGCAGGTCCCACTCCAGGGTGCGCGTGCCGTGGTCGTTGAACAGCCACGGAACCCCGAGACCTGCCACCGAGCGCAGTGACTCGACGTCGGCGTACGAGCCCTCGATCTCCGTCGACCAGCGGCCGGGACGGGTCGGGATCTCGGCGTGCAGGGCGCGAAGCCCGGCTTCGCGATCGCCGGACGGCAGCTCGGTGCAGGCGACGACGAAGTCGCAGTCGCTGTGGACGTCACCGGCACCCAGGGCGAACGAGCCCTGCAGGTACGCGCCGACGTAGGTGGGGCCGAGGATCTCGCGCACGGACGCGACGAGGTCGGCGAGAAGGACGTCGAGGTCGGAAAAGGGCGTGAACAAGGCAGTCTCCAATGAACCCGTGGCCAGAAAGGGACGGGCGCGGCGGAGTGATCAGGCCTGCCGCGCGATGGCACGGCGGAGTGATCAGGCCCAGCCGCGCGCGAGGGCACGGCGGGCTTCCGGCTCAGCCGCGCTCAGGCGCGGCGGGTCCGGTCGGCGGCGTTGCAGCTGCATGCGTTCACCCCGCCACGGTAGCCAAGGAACGGCCACCCGGTCAGGCGATCTTGCCCAGCACCACGTCCAGCACGAGCACGGCACCGGCCTTGTCCAGCGGATCGTTGCCGTTGCCGCACTTGGGTGACTGCACGCACGACGGGCAGCCCATCGGGCACCCGCAGGCACTGATCGCCGCCCTGGTCGCCGACAGCCAGGCCCGCAGGGCCGAGTGACCTCGATCGGCGAAGCCCGCCCCGCCGGGATGGCCGTCGTGCACGAACACCGTCGGCATCCCCGTGTCCGGGTGCGCGGCCGTCGACACGCCGCCGATGTCCCACCTGTCGCACGTCGCGAACAGCGGCAGCAGGCCGATCGCCGCGTGCTCGGCGGCGTGCAGGGCGCCGGGGACGCGTTTCGCCTCCACGCCGGCGTCGAACAGCAGCGACTCGTCGACGGTGTACCAGACGGCGCGCGTCCGCAGCGACTGCTCCGGCAGGTCGAGCGGGATCTGGTCGAGCACCACGCCGGACGGCAGCCGGCGCAGGTAGCCGACGACCTGGGTCGTCACCTCCACCTCGCCCAGGCAGACCGACACCCCGCCGAAGTCGGTGCGTTCGACCTCTTGGACGACGGTGATGTCCACGCAGTCACGCGGCTGTGTGGTCCACTCCGGGTCTTCCCGGTGCACCATCGCGAGACCGCTGTCCAGGTCGAGCTCGTCGACGACGTACGAACGCCCCTGGTGCAGGTACACGGCGCCGGGATGCACCTGCCAGCAGGCGGATCCCGGGTCGACCGTGCCGAGCATCCGGCCGGAGTCCGCCTCCACGACGGCCACCTGGTCGCCGCCGGAACCGCGGATGTCCACCCCGGCGTGCGGCCGGTCGTGCGATGCCCAGTACCACCCGGCAGGCCGCTTGCGCAGCAGTTTCTCCGCCACCAGGTCGGCGAGCACCGCTTCGGCGAGCGGCCCGCCGAAGTCGTCCAGGCAGGCCGGTGTCAGCGGCATCTCCGACGCCGCGCAGGCCAGCTGCGGACCCAGCACGTACGGGTTCAGCGGGTCCAGCACCGTCGCCTCGACCGGCCTGTCCAGCACCGCGGCCGGGTTGTGCACCAGGTACGTGTCCAGCGGGTCGTCGCGCGCCACGAACACGACCAGCGCACTGGCCCCCGACCGGCCCGCACGGCCCGCCTGCTGCCAGAACGACGCCAGGGTGCCCGGGAAACCGGCCACCACCACCGCGTCCAGCCCGGCGATGTCGACGCCGAGCTCCAGCGCGTTCGTGGTCGCGACGCCGAGCAGGTCGCCTGTGGACAGCGCCTTCTCCAGCGCCCGCCGCTCCTCCGGCAGGAACCCGCCCCGGTACGCGGCCACGCGGGGAGGCAGCTCGTCGTCCACTTCGGACAGGATCCGCTGGGTGCCCAGCGCCGTCAGCTCGGCACCGCGGCGCGAGCGCACGAAGGCGAGCGACCGTGCGCCCTCGACGACGAGGTCGGCGAGGATGCGCGACGTCTCCGCGCCCGCCGAGCGCCGGACGGGCGCGCCGTTCTCACCCTCCAGAGAGGTCAGCGGGGGCTCCCACAACGCGACCGTGCGCGACGCACGCGGCGAGAAGTCGTCCACGACAGCGGAAACGGGAACGCCGAGCAATCTTTCCGCCGATCCAGAAGGATCAGCCACAGTGGCCGATGCCAATACGAAGATCGGATCCGCGCCGTATTTGCGCGCGATCCTCCTCAAGCGTCGCATCAACAACGCCACGTGCGAACCGAAAACGCCCCGGTAGGAATGGCACTCGTCGATCACCACGTACTTCAGCCGGCGGAAGAACCGCAGCCATTTCGGGTGCTGCGGAAGGAATCCGCGGTGCAGCATGTCCGGGTTGGTGAAGACCCAGTTCGCGTGCGCCTTGACCCAGTCGCGTTCGGCCATCGGGGTGTCACCGTCGTAGGCCGACGCGCGCACCCCCTTGATCCCCAGCTCGTGGAGCGATCGGAGCTGGTCCGCCCCAAGGGCTTTGGTCGGCGACAGGTACAGCGCGGTGGCCTTCGTGTCCGCCAAAAGAGTGGAAAGCACGGGCAACTGGTAGGCAAGTGACTTGCCCGACGCCGTGCCCGTCGCGAGGACCACGTGCTGCCCGGACCACGCCAGGGAAGCGGCCTCGGCCTGGTGCCGCCACGGCTCGCGCACACCGGTCCCGACGAACGCCTCGACGACCGCGGGAGCCGTCCACGCAGGCCACTCCACGTGATCTGCCTGCCGCAACGGCAGATCACGCGCGTGCGTGAGGGGTGACTCCCCGGCGGGCACACCCGCCAGCACGCGGTCCAGCAACCGGCGTCCCTGATCCACCACGAGATCGAGCTTCGCATACACCACCGACAGTCCCGGCCGGGCCGTACTCGACTTCCTGCGCAGATAACGGTGTGTGCACGGATCGGGACGTTTCGTTGCCTCGTTGCAAGCAACCCCTAGACTCCCCGCTCATCGCATCCAATGAGGGATGCGTCACGTCGCGCTGGGCGGCTGGTCTGCCTTGGCGCTGCACATGGCAACTCACCAGGAGGACGGATGTCCCGGCAATTCCTCGCGGAGGGCCTAGAGCTCTCCGGGGGTGATCGCGGCGTCGTAGCCGTGGTCGCCGTGGTCGCCCTGGCTGCTCTCGCCGTCGGGTACGTGCTGCTCAAGGAGGTGCTGGCCGCGGGCCAGGGCACCCCCAAGATGCAGGACATCGCCAAGGCGGTTCAGGAGGGCGCAGCGGCCTACCTCAACCGGCAGTTCCGCACGCTCGGCATCTTTGTCGTGATCGTGTTCGTTCTGCTGTTCGCGCTACCGGCAGATGATTTGGCCGAACGAATCGGCCGATCTTTGTTCTTCATCGTCGGTGCCGCGTTCTCGGCGACTATCGGCTACCTGGGCATGTGGTTGTCCACTCGCGCCAACGTGCGTGTCGCCGCCGCCGCGAACGAAGAAGGCGGTCGCGAAAAGGCGACGCGCATCGCGTTCCGCACAGGTGGCGTGGTCGGCATGACCACCGTCGGTCTCGGTCTCTTCGGTGCGGCGCTCGTCGTGCTCGTCTACGCCGGCCAGGCCCCGAAGGTCCTGGAGGGCTTCGGTTTCGGTGCCGCGCTGCTCGCGATGTTCATGCGCGTCGGTGGTGGCATCTTCACCAAGGCCGCGGACGTCGGCGCCGACCTCGTCGGCAAGGTCGAGCAGGGCATCCCCGAGGACGACCCCCGCAACGCCGCCACCATCGCGGACAACGTGGGCGACAACGTCGGTGACTGCGCCGGCATGGCCGCGGACCTCTTCGAGTCCTACGCCGTGACGCTCGTCGCCTCGCTGATCCTCGGCACCGCCGCGTTCGGCGTGCAGGGCCTGCTGTTCCCGCTGATCGTTCCCGCGATCGGCGTGCTGACCGCGGTCATCGGCGTGTACACGACGAAGGCGAAGGCGGGCGAGAACGGCCTGGCCGCCATCAACCGCTCCTTCTACATCTCCGCGGTCATCTCCGCGGTGCTGTGCACCATCGCGGCGTTCACGTACCTGCCGAGCTCCTTCGCGGACCTCAACGGCATCAGCGACACGGTCAAGGCCACCAGCGGCAACCCGGCGCTCATCGCGTCCGTCGCGGTGATCATCGGCATCGTGCTGGCCGGCGTCATCCTCTGGCTGACCGGCTACTACACCGGCACCGAGCACAAGCCGGTGCAGGAGGTCGGCAAGACCTCGCTGACCGGTGCCGCCACGGTGATCCTGTCCGGCATCTCGGTCGGTTTCGAGTCGGCCGTCTACACCGCACTGGTCATCGGTGCCGCCGTGTACGGCGCGTTCCTGCTCTCCGGTTCGGTCATCGTGTCGCTGTTCGCGATCGCGCTCGCCGGTTGTGGTCTGCTCACGACCGTCGGCGTCATCGTCGCGATGGACACCTTCGGCCCGGTCTCCGACAACGCGCAGGGCATCGCCGAGATGTCCGGTGACGTGCACGGCGAGGGCGCGCAGATCCTCACCGAGCTCGACGCGGTCGGCAACACCACCAAGGCCATCACCAAGGGCATCGCGATCGCGACGGCGGTGCTCGCCGCGACGGCGTTGTTCGGCTCTTATCGCGACGCGATCGAGCAGGCCATCGCCAAGGTCGGCAACGTCGCGGGCGACCTGCCCGTGTCGTTCACCAACCTGGTGTTCAGCCCGAACATCCTCGTCGGCATCACCATCGGCGCGGCTGTCGTCTTCATGTTCTCGGGCCTCGCGGTCAACGCCGTGACGCGCGCTGCCGGTGCCATCGTGTTCGAGGTGCGCCGCCAGTTCCGCGAGAACCCCGGGATCATGGACTACTCGGTCAAGCCGGAGTACGGCCGCGTCGTCGACATCTGCACCAGGGACTCGCTGCGCGAGCTCGCGACCCCGGGTCTGATGGCCGTGCTCGCCCCGGTCGCCGTCGGCTTCGGCCTCGGCGTCGGCCCGCTGGCCGGCTACCTCGCCGGTGCGATCGCGACCGGCACGCTGATGGCGGTGTTCCTGGCCAACTCCGGTGGTGCCTGGGACAACGCCAAGAAGCTGGTCGAGGACGGCAACCACGGCGGCAAGGGCTCCGACGCCCACGCCGCCACGGTGATCGGTGACACGGTCGGTGACCCGTTCAAGGACACCGCCGGCCCCGCCATCAACCCGCTGATCAAGGTCATGAACCTGGTCTCGGTGCTGATCGCGCCGGCCATCGTCACCTTCTCCATCGGTGACAACGCGTCCGACCCGATCCGGATCGCGATCGCCCTGGTCGCGACCCTGATCATCGTCGGTGCGGTGGTCGTGTCCAAGCGCCGCGGCACCTCGATCGCGGACTCTCCCGCGGAGACCGTCAGCAACGGCGCCGCGTAGATCCACCTCAGGTCGGGGTACGTTCGGGTCTTCCCCCGACGTACCCCGACCGAGGAGTTACGACATGAGGCGCAGCCTCGTCGCCACTGCCGCTGTTGCCGCCCTCGCGCTGGCCGGGTGCACCAACGGCGGCAACTCCGGCACTTCTCCGACGCCCACCAGCGGCGCGGCCAACCCCCAGGCCGTCGCCTACATGGACAAGGTGTGCGGTGCGGCATCCGAGTTCGCCAAGATCGAGAAGACGGCCCCCAAGCTCGACGCCGGCGACTCCGCCAAGCTCAAGGCCGAGATGGCCGCGTACATGGGCCAGCTCGCCGACGCCTTCGCGAAGTCGGCGGAGGGCCTGAAGAACGTCGGCCCGTCGCCCGTCGAGGGCGGTGAGCAGGCCGTCACCAAGATGAGCGAGGCGTTCACCTCCCTCAGCACCGTGTTCGCCGACGCCAAGGTCAAGGTCGAGCAGGCGGACGCCAACAACGCCACCGGAGGCCTCCAGGCCGCCGGAGAGGCCATCGCGAAGCTCGCCGAGCTCGCCGACCCGCTGCGCGACCTCAAGGACGTCCCCGAGCTGCAGAAGGCCACGCAGTCGGCGCAGAAGTGCCAGGAGATGCAGCGCCTCAACGTCACGCCGACGAGTTGAGCGAGGCCGTTCGGAGTAGCTTCCGGCCCATGCGTCGCACACTCATCGCAGTCATGACCAGCTGCCTGCTCGCGGTCACCGCGTGCACCGGTGGAGGCTCGTCGACGCCCACCGCCGCCAGCGAGGCGGACGTCGTGGCGTGGATGGACAAGGTCTGCGGCACCGTCGACGGCACCGTGAAGACCATGGCCGACGAGCCGCCGATCGACATGAGCGACCCGTCGAAGCTCAAGTCGGGCCTGTCGGACTGGCTCGGGTCCAAGGTGTCCGCGGTCGACAAGTCGATCGCGGACCTCAGGGACCTGGAGAACGGCCCGCACCCGAAGTCGAAGGAGCTGGCCACCGCCGCGCAGGACGGCATGTGGCAGATCAAGACCGTGCTCGCCGACACCAAGTCGAAGCTGGACTCGTCGACGGACCCGACCGAGGTCGTCACCGCCTTCACCGAGATGGTCGCGAAGGCGGGCGAGCTGGAGAAGGCCGGCGCCGACGTGCAGAAGAAGTTCGACGAGACGGGTCTCGCGGAAGCGGCGCGCAAGGCGTCGAACTGCCAGAGCCTGCAGGCGGCTCCTCCCACGCCCTGACTCCCGGAAATCCCGTCTGACTGGATCACCCGAACGTGTACCTTTCGGCGATCTGGTCAGACGGTTCCTGGGGGATTCGCCGTGTACGCACGTTTGTCGATCGCTGCTGTGTTCAGCATGGCCGCGCTGGCCGCCTGCGGCACGCCGCCGCCTGCTCCGGTGCCGCTGGCGGCTCCCACGACCACCACGACGGCGGACGTGCCCGGCGCCGATCCGGTGGCCTGGTTCGAGGCGTACTGCGGTCCGATGGGTGTCTCGGCGATCGCGTCACGCCAGTTGCAGGGCGTCGCCGCGGCGGGCATGGCCGCGGCCAAGGAGTCCGTGGTGCGCTGGACCACACTGGCCGCGGCGTCGCACCGTCAGATCGCGGACGGCGTCGAGAAGCTCGGCCCGCTCGGATCCGACGTGCAGAGCATGCACGAAAGGCTGGTCAAGCAGCTGCGGAAGGATGCAGAGGGCTTCGACCGGGTGACCGCGCGGCTGAAGGCGCTCGAGGCGAACGACGTGTTCCTGGAGCGGTACCAGCAGGCCGTCGCCGTGGAGATGGGCAACGCCGGCGAGCAGGCCACCGCGTTGTTCAAGCAGATCGCCGGCACCCCGACGTACGCCGAGACGTTCCGCACGAACAAGGTGTGCGCGGACTGGCAGGCGACGGCCCGAGCAAAATAGGTCAGATGAGGACACGCCTGCTCGCTGTGCTGACCGGTGCCGTCGTGCTGACCGCCTGCGGTTCGGAGGCGGACAAGCCGATCACCGACACCCAGCGGCAGTGGGTGGACGCGTTCTGCGGAGGTGTCCTCCCAGGTCTGGAAGCGGGCCTCGAGCTGCGCGAACAGGACCCGGCGGACTTCGCCGCGGTCAAGACCGCCTACCTCGGGCTGCTGACGTCCAACGCCACCGCGTTCGCCGGCGCGGAGAAGAGGCTGAAGGAGCTCGGCGCGCCCGAGGACGACCTCGAGAACGTGCACGAACAGCTGGTCAGGTTCGTCGCGGAGTCCGCGAAGTCGTACGGCGACGCGCAGGCGCCCGTCCAGGCCCTGGAACCGAACGCGCAGTTCCTGGAGGGAGCCGAGAAGGCGCTGGCCGACACCAACGTCGTGACCAGTCCGGAAGACCTCCGCGCGACCTTCCAGGAGCTGCAGAAACGGCCGAAGTACTCCGACGCCCTGGGCAAGTCGCAGCCGTGCACGGAGATCAAGTCCAAGGGCCAGGAGGCCGGACGGTAACAGTTGTCCCACTGGTCACACTCGAACGTCTGTTCTACCCTGTTGGCCGTGGTTGGGCAGCTGTCCTTCTTCTCGGCCGAGGCACGCACCCCGGCCAAGGCGGACCTCGCCGGCTTCCTCTGCGGGCCCGGTCAGGCCGTCAGCTTCGCGCGCGGTACAGCCGCCCGCGTGTACACCGAGCTGCGCGACGAGTGGCGGCTGCGTCCTCTCAAGCAGGCCTGCGCCGAGCGCGGCGTCACCACCGAGCTGTGCGTCAACGAAGAAGGCACGCACTTCGTGCGCACGCCGTTCCGCACCGACCTCACCCCTCTGGCCGCCCGCTGGCTGGACGGATCTGTCAAAACGGTGCCGCCGGACTTCGAGCTGAACGGAGCAGTGCTGCGCGTTTGGGCGCTGGCCGCAGGCAGCTGGATGGAGTCCGCGTACCTGCTCGGTTTGGACCCCAACGCACCGCAGACACACGCACCGTTGCAAAATGCGCTGCTCGCATCCGGACTTCCGTGCACCCTGGTAGGGGCTCCGGCGTTGCGGGTGACCGGCCGAAGGAGGCTGGCGCGGCTCGCTGAACTGGTCGGAAGCCCTCCGCAGGGAGTGGCGATGAGCACCTGGCCGGCGGCCTGAGCGGGCCGTCCGGCATGGTTGTGTCACTCTGTCTCGTCGTACGGGCGTCGCGGAGACATGACGGATGGTGTGCTTTTCGGCCGACGCTGGGCAACACTGGCGGGCCTGGGAACCGGGTTTGGAAGAGAGCGGGACGGCGAGTGGCTGGATCGACACGGACGAAGAAGAGCAGCGGAGGCGAGGGCAGCATCCGACGACTGGTGATCGTCGAGTCGCCCACGAAGGCGCGCAAGATCGCCTCGTACCTCGGCGCCAACTTCGTCGTGGAGTCCTCCAGGGGACACATCCGGGACCTGCCGCGCGGTGCCGCTGACGTTCCCGCGAAGTACAAGGGGCAGGCGTGGGCCAGGCTCGGCGTGGACGTCGACCACGACTTCGAGCCCCTCTACGTGATCTCCGCGGACAAGAAGTCGCTGGTCTCCGAGCTCAAGGAGGCGTTGAAGGACGTCGACGAGCTCTACCTCGCGACAGACGGTGACCGCGAGGGTGAAGCCATCGCCTGGCACCTGCTGGAGACGCTGAAGCCGAAGGTCCCGGTTCGCCGGATGGTGTTCCACGAGATCACCGAGTCCGCGATCCAGGCCGCCGCGGCCAACCCCCGCGACCTCGACCAGGACCTGGTCGACGCGCAGGAGACCAGGCGCATCCTCGACCGCCTCTACGGCTACGAGGTCAGCCCGGTCCTGTGGAAGAAGGTCATGCCGAAGCTCTCGGCCGGCCGCGTGCAGTCCGTGGCGACGCGTCTGGTCGTCGAGCGCGAACGCGAGCGTATGAAGTTCGTCTCCGCGAGCTACTGGGACATCTCCGCGCAGATGGACGCCGGTGCCGACGCGGCTCCGCGCCAGTTCGGCGCGCGTCTCGTGGCCGTCGACGGCACGCGTCTCGCGACGGGCCGCGACTTCGGCTCGGACGGCAAGCTGACGGGCAAGGCCGACGTCACCGTGCTGGACGAGGCGCAGGCCCGCGCCATCGCCGCCGGACTGCAGAACGCGCCGGTCAAGGTCTCCTCGGTCGAGGAGAAGCCGTACACGCGCAAGCCGTACGCGCCGTTCATGACCTCGACGCTGCAGCAGGAGGCGGGCCGCAAGCTGCGGTTCTCCGCCGACCGCACGATGCGCACGGCGCAGAAGCTGTACGAGAACGGCTACATCACCTACATGCGAACCGACAGCACGACGCTGTCGGAGACGGCGATCAACGCGGCGCGCACGCAGGCCACGGACCTCTACGGCGCGCAGTACGTCTCGCCGCAGCCCCGCCAGTACACGCGCAAGGTCAAGAACGCGCAGGAGGCCCACGAGGCGATCAGGCCGGCCGGAGAGGTCTTCCGCACGCCTGGTCAGGTGGCCGCCGAGCTCGACTCGGACGAGTTCAAGCTCTACGAGATGATCTGGCAGCGCACGATCGCGTCCCAGATGTCCGACGCGCGGGGCAACACGACCAGCATCCGCATCCAGGGCCGCGCCGCGACGGGCCAGGACGTCACGTTCGCCGCGTCCGGCCGCACGATCACGTTCGCCGGCTTCCTCAAGGCCTACGTCGAGACCGTCGACGCCGAGGCCGGTGGCGAGTCGGACGACGCGGAGTCGCGCCTGCCGCTGCTGGTCAAGGACCAGGACCTGACGATCGCGGAGCTGTCCGCGGACGGTCACACCACCTCGCCGCCCTCGCGCTACACCGAGCCGTCGCTGATCAAGACGATGGAGGAGCTCGGCATCGGCCGTCCCTCCACGTACTCGTCGATCATCAGCACCATCCAGGACCGCGGTTACGTGTGGAAGAAGGGCGCGGCGCTGGTCCCGTCCTGGGTCGCGTTCGCCGTGGTCGGGCTGCTGGAGCAGCACTTCGGCCGCCTGGTCGACTACGACTTCACCGCGGCGCTGGAAGACGAGCTGGACGGCATCGCCGCAGGTCGTCAGGGCCGCACGAACTGGCTGTCGGGGTTCTACTTCGGCGGCAGTGTCGGCCCGGACGGCTCGATCGGCCGTTCCGGTGGCCTGAAGAAGCTGGTCGGCACGGGTGTCGAGGACATCGACCCGCGTGAGGTCAACTCGATCCCGCTGTTCAGCGACGCCGAGGGCCGCACGGTCGTCGTGCGCGTCGGCCGTTTCGGGCCGTACCTGGAGCGCGAGGTCGACGGGGCCGCACAGCGCGCGAACGTCCAGGACGACCTGGCGCCGGACGAGCTGTCCGCGGAGATCGCCGAGAAGCTCTTCTCGACGCCGCAGGAGGGTCGCTCGCTGGGCACCGACCCGGTCTCGGGCAACGAGATCGTGGCCAAGGAAGGCCGCTTCGGCCCGTACGTGACCGAGGTGCTGCCCGAGGCGCCGGAGAACGGCACGACGTCGAAGGCGAAGGCGCCGAAGCCGCGCACCGGCTCGCTGTTCAAGTCGATGTCGCTCGACACGATCACGATCGACGACGCGCTGAAGCTGCTCTCGCTGCCGCGCGTGGTCGGCAAGGACCCGGAGACGGGCGCCGAGATCACCGCGCAGAACGGCCGCTACGGCCCGTACCTGAAGAAGGGCACGGACTCGCGGTCGCTGGTCGACGAGAGCCAGATCTTCACGGTCACGCTCGACGAGGCGCTGAAGATCTACTCCGAGCCGAAGAAGCGCGGCCGCGCCGCCGCCGCTCCGCCGTTGCGCGAGATGGGCAACGACCCGGTGTCCGGCAAGCCGATGGTGATCAAGGAGGGCCGGTTCGGCCCGTACGTCACCGACGGTGAGGCGAACGCGTCGCTGCGCAAGACGGACAGCGTCGAGTCGATCACCGACGAGCGGGCGGCCGAGTTGCTGGCCGAGAAGCGCGCCAAGGGCCCGGTCAAGAAGAAGGCTCCGGCCAAGAAGCCGGCGGCGAAGAAGCCCGCGGCCAAGAAGGCTCCGGCCAAGTCCAAGAGCTGAGCAGGGGGTGGCGGTGCCGATCAACGAGTTCGGACCCGACGGGACTCAGGCCCCGCCGCCTCCCCGGCTGTACCCGGACCCTCTCGCGGGGCTGGTGACGGCTGACAAGTTCGTCGCTCCTCAGTGGACGTCTCTCAGGTCACGTGTGGCGGTGCCTACACCTCCTGAGCCGACGGAGGAACTGCGGCAGGCCGTCTGGTCGCAGATGCAGCAGGAGCAGCGTCGGCCGCGCGGCCGGGCGCAGCGAGCGCCCCAACCGGCGCACCAGTACGCGGTCCAGCAGTTCGCGCCGACGTACCAAATGTCTGCGCCGCAACAACAACAGCAGCAACAGCAGCCCGCCAAGCAGACGAGCGGCGTGGCCGCGTTCATCGGCTGCCTGGTCGTCATCGGGTTCTTCGTCCTGGTCCTGGTCAGCATTCTCGGAGCGATCTTCAGCTAGCTGTGCTGTGAGTCCGGCATCCTGAATCACCACATCCGGTTACGCTGACCGCACGGGAGTGGCGACTTAGGGGTGACTGAAATTCAGGACGCGGACACACCGGCGACCGAGGCAGGCCAGGCAGGGCAGGCCCAGTCCAGCGTGTCCACGGTTCACCGGCTTCGATCGGTACTCGCCATCAGGCCGTTCCGGAGGCTCTGGCTCGTCACCTACCTGTGCAGCGTTGGTGACTGGCTGTCACTGCTCGCGCTGACCGGTCTGGTCTCCGCGATGATGAAGAGCTACGAGTGGCAGTCGTTCGCGCTGCCGCTCGTCGTGCTGACCCAGTTGCTGCCCGGCATCCTCTTCGCGCCCATCGGTGGTGTGCTCGCGGACAAGTTCGACCGCCGCAAGGTGATGGTGATCTGCGACGTCCTGCGCGGGTCGCTGTTCATCTCGATCGCGCTGATCGGCTCCCCGATCTGGCTCTTCGTCGCGAACTTCCTGGTCGGCTGCTGCGCGATGCTGTGGATCCCGGCCAAGGAGTCGGCGGTGCCGAACCTGCTGCGCCGCCCCGACCAGGTGGAGTCGGCGAACCAGCTCGGCCTGGTGATGACCTACGGCATCTCGACGATCAGCGGGTTCGGTCTCTACTCGCTGATCTCGGGCATCCCCGCGTACCTGAACCTGCAGGGCGGGAACCTGGAGTTCAACATCGCGACGATCGCGGTGGTGATCAACGGGCTGCTGTACTTCACCTCGGCGGTCCTGGTGGCGACCCGCCTGCCGGAGCTCTCCGGCCGCGTCGTCTCGACCCGCAAGAGGGAAGACGAGGACAAGCCCGGTTTCGTCGCCATGCTGCGCGAAGGTCTGCGGTTCGCCGGCCGGACGCCGCTGGTCAGGGGCCTGCTCATCGGCATGATCGGCGCGTTCGCCGCAGCCGGTGTCGTGATCGGGACGGCGAAGAACTACGCGTTGTCGCTGCTGGGCGGCGCCTCGACGTTCGGCCTGCTGTTCGTGGCCGTGTTCATCGGGCTCGCGGCCGGCATGGCGACGGCACCCCGGCTGGCGCAGCGCCTCGCCTACAACCGCCTGTTCGGTGTCACGATCGTGCTCGCCGGCATCTCGCTGGCGCTGGTCGCGCTGGCCCCGCACCTGTGGATCGCGCTGCTGATGGTGGCGCTGGTCGGCGCGTGCGCGGGCGTGGCGTTCCTGACCGGTCTCACGATCGTGGGCTCGCAGGTCCAGGACGACATGCGCGGCCGCACGGTCGCGCTGATCCAGACGTTGCTGAAGGTCGTGCTGTTCGGTGCGTCGGGCGGCGCGCCGCTGCTGCTCACGTTGCTGCAGAAGCGGCAGGTCAGCGTCTTCGGCCAGCCCATGGAGGTCGACGCGAGCCGTCCGGTGATGCTGGGCGGTGCCGTGATCGCGATCGTGCTGGGCCTCGTCGCGTACCGGCAGATGGACGACCGCCGTGAGGAGCCGGTGCTGTCGTCGCTGTTCGCGGCGATCCGCGGCCGCCGGCACACCAAGGGCATGCTGATCGCGGTCGAGGGCGACACCCGCGAGGACACGTCGGTGCAGGCCCGCCGCCTGGCCGCCGCGTTGCGCGCCGAGGGCCTCGACGTGCTGCTGGCCGCCGACCCCGAACACGACGAACGTCGCCTGCGCACGATGCTGTCGTCCGCCGAACTGGCAGGCGTGCGCGCTCAGGCGCTGGTCGCCGCCGCCGTCCGCGCCGACGTCGTCGAACGGCAGGTGCGCCCGGCACTGGACAACGGCTCCGTCGTGGTGATGGAGCGCTACGTCGACTCGCCGCTCGCGCACTTCACCGCCACGAGCTCGCTGGAACACCAGGAGCTCGAAGGCCTGGTCGACTGGGCCACCGGCCGGTTGCGCCCGGACCTGACCATCCTGCTCGACCGCCCCGGCGCCGACGCCAAGGGCATCGGCCCGGAACACCACTGGCGCGTGCAGCGGCTGCTGAGCGAGATGGCCGCCGCCGATCCGGACCGCTACGTGGTGGTCGAGGCCGAGGGAGACGCCGACGAGGTGTCCGACCGGGTCCGCTCCGCCGTGCTCCCGCTGATGGCCGGCCGCAAGCGCGCGGTCCCGCAGGCCGCGGTCTGATCCGTCGCTGGAAGACTGCACCCATGAGCGTGTGGGACGAGGTGGTCGGCCAGCCCGAGGCGGTGGCGATGCTGTCGGCGTCCGCGGAGGCGGCGGCCATGATCGTCGCGGGCGGCACCCCCGCACCAGGCGTGATGACCCACGCCTGGCTCTTCACCGGCCCGCCCGGCTCCGGCCGTTCGTCCACCGCCCGTGCCTTCGCCGGCGCGCTGCAGTGCGTCGTGGCGGACGACCGTCCGGGCTGCGGTGAGTGCTCAGGCTGCCGCACGACGTTGCACGGCACGCACGCCGACGTGCGTGTGGTGGCGCCCGAAGGCCTGTCGATCTCCGTCGCCGAGATGCGCTCCCTGGTCCAGATCTCCGCTCGCCGCCCCACGTCGGGACGGTGGCAGGTCGTGATCATCGAGGACGCCGACCGGCTCACCGAGGGCGCGGCCAACGCGCTGCTCAAGGCCGTCGAGGAGCCGCCGGCGCGCACCGTGTTCCTGCTGTGCGCGCCGTCCGACCACCCCGACGACGTGTCGGTGACCATCCGCTCCCGCTGCCGGCTCGTGTCCCTGGGATCGCCACGGCCCGCGGCCATCGCCTCGGCCCTGGAGGCCGTCGACGGCGTGTCGCCGGAGATGGCGCAGTGGGCGGCCGCGGTCTGCGGCGGGCACGTGGGACGGGCCCGCCGGCTGGCCTCGGACGAGCAGACGCGGTCCCGGCGCGAGGCCGTGCTGCGGATCCCGCTGGCGCTGCGCAAGCCCGCCGACGTCTTCACCTGTGCCGACGAACTGATCAGAGCCGCGGAGGACGACGCCTCCACCGCCAACGAGTCGCGCAACGAGTCCGAGCGGGAGGCCCTCGAGACCGCGATGGGCGCGGGCGGAACGGGCAAGGGCACCGCCGCCGCCTCCCGCGGCGCCAAGGGCGCGTTGAAGGACCTGGAGAAGCGGCAGAAGTCGCGGGCCACCCGGACCCAGCGCGACTCCCTGGACATGGCCCTGGTCGACCTGGCCGCGTTCTACCGGGACGCGCTCGTGGTCAAGACCGGCTCCGAGGCCGCGCTGATGCACCCGGACCGGGCCCAGGACTCCCGGACCGCCGCCGCCACCTGGTCGTCCGAGTCGATCCTGCGTCGGCTGGAAGCGGTGCTGGCCTGCCGGGAGGCCATCGAGGTCAACGTGAAGCCGCGCATCGCCATCGAGGCGATGGTGACGACGCTGCACCGCGGCTGACTCAGACCCGCCCCAGCGCGGCTGACACCTCGTCCGCCGCCCGCAGCACCCGCGGCCCGAGCGCGATCAGCTCCGGCAGCGAGTGCTCCATCGCCAGCGAGGACGCCGACAGCCCGCCGATCACCGCGCCCGAGTGGTCCCGGATCGCGGAGCCCACGCAACGCACGCCCACCTCGTTCTCCTCGTCGTCCAACGCGAACCGCGAGCGGCGCACCCGCGTCAGCTGCGCGTTCAGGCGGGGAGCCGAGGTGATCGTGTGCGGTGTCCGGCCCGGCAGGCCGGTGCGGGTGACGTAGGCGTCCAGTTCGGACGGGGAGAACGAGGCCAGCACCGCCTTGCCGATGGCGGTGCCGTGGGCCGGGAGCGACATGCCCAGGCGGGACGCCATCCGGTACGGCCTGTCGGCCTCGATCTTGTCCACGTAGACCAGTTCGTCGCCGAAGAGCACGGCCAGGTGCACGGTGCAGTCCGTCGACTCCTGCAGTGCGCGCAGGTGTGGCCGTGCACGCTCCACCGTGTCGAGTGGACGGAGGACCTTGCCCGCCAGGGCCAGGACTCGCGGACCCGTCAGGTAGCCGTCCGCGACCGCGGTCGCGAAGCCGCGGTCCACCATGGCCTGGAGCAGGCGGTGGACCGTCGACTTCGGCAGGCCGGTCACCCGCGCGATGTCCGTGATGCGCGTGTGGTCGGCCAGTGCCTCCAGCACGGCGAGCGTCTTCTCGACGGCGGTGTCGGTCATCTCGCCAGCCAGCCCCCGTCGACGACCAGGACGTGTCCGGTCACGTAGTCGGACGCGGCGGACGAGAGGAACACCGCCGGGCCCACCAGGTCCTCCGGTGTGCCCCAGCGGCCCGCCGGGATTCGGGTCCTGATCGCGGGTTCGCGGTCGGCGTCCGCGCGCAGGGGAGCGGTGTTGTTCGTCTCGATGTAGCCCGGTGCAATGGCGTTGACCTGCACGTTCGAGGCCGCCCACTCGTTCGCGAGCAGCTTGGTCATGCCGACCAGGGCGTGCTTCGAGGCGGTGTAGGCCGAGACGAGGACGCCGCCCTGGAAGGACAGCAGGGACGCGATGTTCACGACCTTGCCGCCGCCGTTGGCGATCATCTGGCGGCCGCAGAGCTTGGAGATCTCGAACGCCGAGTCGAGGTTGACCGCCATGATCCGCTGCCAGTCGGCCAGCGACACGTCGACGGCGGCGCCCCGGTGGATGGTGCCGGCGTTGTTGACCAGGACGTCGACGCGGTGCTCGGCCAGCACCGGCGCCAGCGCGGGCTCGACCGACTCCGGCTCCGAGAGGTCCACCGAGACCGTGGCGAGCGCGGGCGCCACGTCGGAGAGCTCGCCGCGGCCGACGAGGACCAGCCGCGCGCCCGCGTCGTGCAGGCCGCGCGCGATGGCCCGGCCGATGCCCGTGCGGGCACCGGTCACCAGCGCGGTCTTGCCTTCCAGGGAGAAGCTCATCGCAACTCCGCCACGGCGACCTGGTCCATGTCGTCGTAGGCCTGGTTCTCGCCGCCCATGGCCCAGACGAACGTGTACGCGTGCGTTCCCGCTCCACTGTGGACGGACCACGACGGCGAGATCACAGCTTCTTCGTTGCGCACCACGATGTTCCGCGTGTTCTGCGGTTCGCCGCAGAGGTGGACCACCCGGTGGTCCTCCGGCAGGTCGAAGTAGAGGTAGCACTCGGTGCGGCGGTCGTGGGTGTGCGGCGGCATGGTGTTCCAGACGCTGCCCGGCGCCAGCGACGTCACGCCGAGGACCAGCTGCGACGAACGGATGCCGTCAGCGTGCACGAACTTGCGGATCTCACGGACGTTCGCGGTGCTCTGGTCGCCCGTGTTCAGCACGTCGACCTCGTCGTAGCGGGCCACGGCCGTGGGGAACGAGGCGTGGGCCGGCGTCGAGAAGAGGTAGAAGCGGGTGTCCTCTTCGGAGGCGTGGAACTCGACGTCGACGGCACCCTGCCCGATGTAGAGGCAGTCACGCGCACCGAGCTCGTGCTCGGTTCCGTCCACGGTGATCATCCCGGTCCCGCGGATCGCGAGCACGGCGAGCTCACGACGTTCGCAGAAGAACGCCGACCGCAACGGGGGAGCGCTCTCGAGCTTCAGTGGAGTGCCTGGTGACGGGCTCGCGCCGCCGAGCACGATGCGGTCCTCGTGCGTGTAGACGGTCCTGATCTCGCCCGGTGCGAAGAGATCGTCGACCAGGTAGTGCTGCCGCAGCCCGTCCGTGTCGAAGCCCGGCAACTGCGCCGGGTGGGTCGAGTGCCTGATCTGCATCGGTGGATGCCTTCCGGTCTGGCGGCGGAGGACACCGTGTCCGCCCACCATGGAACTACGTTCCGCGAGACGGAACAAGCCCCGACCGGAAGGTTCGCTAGCCGCGCGACCTGCGCCGGGCCGGCAACGCCGCGAAGATCACCACTCCCGTGAGCAGCAGAGCCGTGCCGGTCCAGAACAGCGGGATCGACTGGTATGCGGCGTTCGTGTAGGCCAGCGGCGGAGCCCCCTTGGGCGGTGCCGCCACCGGCGCGCCGGGCTGTTGCGGCACGGTCGTCTGCGGCGGCTGCGAGGTCCCGCAGATCACGCCACCCCGCGGCGCCGCGGCCCGCACGATCTGCTCGCCCAGCGAGATCTGCGCGAGCGCCGTCGGCAGGTTGGGCAGCTTCAACTTGTCCGTCGGCAGCACCTGCACGTCGAGCATCCGCGCCGTGGCCCCGAGCTGGAACCCGCTGAACCCGGTGCCCGTGAAGGCCGCCTTCTTCTCGTTGAGCCCCGCGATCTGCAGCTTGATCACGACCAGGTCCAGCAGCAACGGGATGTCGAGCGTCGGGTGTGCGGCGTCGAGCATGCCGAGATCCTTGCCGTTCTGACTGACCTTCAACACCGGCGCGGTGTAGGTGATCTTCGAGGTCGCCTCGTCCCCGGTGGCCGTGGCCGTGAGCGTCGGCGGGCTGGCGACGTCGATCCTGATGCCACCGGCCAGTTCGACGCTGACCGCGCGCATCGTCGACGTCGACTCGACCGCCTTGTTCTTGCTGCCCGGCAGGTCGACGAGCTTGACGACGGAGCTCGCCTCGAACGTGTCCGGGATGCTGATCAGACTGGTCTTCACCGGCAACGGCACCTCGGCCGGCAACGCGCTCAGCACCTCGAGCCCGGCCAGCGACGTCTTCGCCGTGGCCAGCGGGCTGACGCACGGCCCGACCTCCTCGTCCCACCGCGCGTGCACGCTGCCGTTGAGCAGCTTCAGCTTCGCGAGCGGCGTCTCGGGAATCGGCAGCCCGCCGTTCGTCGGCTGCGGGTTGTCCGGAATCGCCGTCTGCACCAACGTCCCCGGCGACTGCGGCGACCGGCCCGCCACGGCGAACCCGAACGGATTCGCCTGCGTCACCACCCGCTCGGTGCTCAGGAACGCCTCGGTGTTCACCTGCGCACTGGCGAGCCCCAGCCCGAACTCGGTCACCGACTGCTTCGGCAACTGCTCACCGAACCCGGGCAGGATCGTGCTCGTCGGCACCCCCTGCGGCCCGAGCCGCACCACGCTCAACCCGGTACCGGCATCGCCGACCGCGTGCGCGAGGGGCTGCGGCCCGTTCGGCGCCGACGCCGGCGGCTGGTTCGGATCGCGCGGCCCCGGAACCGGAGTGGTCGGAGGCTGCGCGAACGCGGGAGCCGCGACGAGCGCGAGCAGCAACCCGGCCAGCGGCACGGACAACGAACGGCGCATGAACCTCTCCCCAGCGGTTAGGAGGCGGTGACGTCGGTCACGGTCCGTACAACGATGCCGACCCCTGTGAGTAACGCGGTTGCGGGTCGGTTATAGTTATCGCGTCTCGCCGCCTTAGCTCAGTCGGCCAGAGCAGCTCACTCGTAATGAGCAGGTCATCGGTTCGATTCCGATAGGCGGCTCGGTGAGACGGAAGGGCCAGGTCACTCGCTGACCTGGCCCTTCTGCATTGTCTACGCTCGTGCAATGGCTGTGATGCACGTGGAGAACGGCTCCTCGAGATGGCTTGTCGTCTGGCTGGAGCCATTCGGCGAGGACCGCTGGCTCGAGCGCGGTGAGATGGTCTGCATCCGCACCGACAACGTCGGCGACGAACTCGCGTTCAACGTCGAGACCCATGCGACCGACGAGGAACGCGCGGCCGGCATCGAGAACATGACGATCTACATCGAGAACTGCTCGTTGTACGCGGACGTCACCGACCGCGACGGCAACGTCGTCGAGTGCGGGCACAAGCGTCCCGAGGAGATCGACCGCGAGTGGGCTGCGCGGCGGGCCGCGGCGGAGGAAGAACTCAGCCGCACGTGGTGAGCGCGTTCTCCAGTGCCGAACGTTCCGCCGGTGCCACCGACAACCCGTAAGCGGCTTTCACAGTCACGTAGATCCGCCCGTACGAACACGCGTACCCGGTATTGGGCGGCATCCACTCGTCGGGCGTCTTGTCGCTCTTCGACTGGTTGACCTTGCCCGAGACCGCCACGAGGTTGCGCAGGTCGTTGGCCGCGGCCAGGCGCTGTTCGGGCGCCCACGCCGAAGCGCCGCTGCGCCACATCTCCGCCAGCGGCACCACGTGGTCGATCTGGATCTTCGAGACGCCGGTGACGCTCGAGCCCGTGTAGGGGTCGTCGAGCGTGCCCGCCTGGACGCCGCAGCGGCCCGGTTTGCGCTCGACGCCGGTCAGGTCGCGGGCCAGGACCTGGCTGCGCTGGTCGCAGCCGTCGCCGTCGGTGTCGAACCACGGCTGGCCGAACACGCACGCCTTGCCGTCCGAGCAGTCGCGCACGTAGCCGGTCATCCGCCCTGGGGCGGCGACGGGCAGGGCTGCGAGCGACGTGCGCGCGGTGGCGGCGTCGAGGGTGCCGGCCGGTACCCGGTCCACCTGTGGACCTGAGGAGGTCGACAGGGGTATCGCGGAACAGCCGGTCAGCAGGACGATCAGCAACAGCCACCGCATGAGGAGGGCATACCCGCCACGAACGGCGTGATGGCCGCCCAACGGCGTAATCAAGGCCGTGTGTTCGGCAACGCGTTGCACGCCAGCGCGTCCACCACATTGGTAAGACGGTGGAAGCCGGATCTCATTACTGAGCAATGGAGTGCTGTGCTGTTACGCCTGCGCAACCCCGCGACTGACAGACTGCCGCGCATGAAGACCACCGCGGTGGTGGCCGCCCTGCTCCTGCTGGTCGCCTCCTGCTCGAGTGAGCCGGACCTGCCGACGCGCGAGTTGCCGCCGGCCGGTGGGCAGCTCGACTACCAGCTCGGCGGCGCCTACCAGCCGGACGTGCCGGTCAAGATCGTCGTGCGCGACCGCAGCAAGACCATCGACGGCCGGCGGTACAACATCTGCTACCTCAACGCGTTGCAGACGCAGCCGGGCTCGATGGACGGCGGGCTCGACTGGTGGCGCAAGAACCACGCCGACCTGCTGGTGAAGAAGCCGGATGGCGAGGTCGCGATCGACCCGGAGTGGGCCGAGGGCATCCTCGACATCTCCACCGGGGACAAGCGGAGCAGGATCCTGGAGATCCAGAAGAAGTGGATCAAGGACTGCAAGACGTCCTTCTACAAGGGCGTCGAGCCGGACAACCTCGACTCCTACACGCGGGCCGAGGGGGCGTTCGACCTGGGCGCCACCAAGGAGTTCATGAAGGCGTTCGTCAGGTACGCGCACGAACAAGGCCTTGCGGTGGCGCAGAAGAACACCGCCGAACTGGGTGACGCGGGCAAGAAGGAGATCGGCTTCGACTTCGCCATCGCCGAGGACTGCCAGGCCCGCGACGAGTGCAACGCGTACGCCGACGCGTTCGGCAACGACTTCTTCCAGATCGAGTACACCGAAGAGGGTTTCCGGAAGTCCTGCACCGATCGCGGCGGACGGGTCTCGGTGATCCGCCGCGACCGGAACCTGGTGCCGTACGGGCACGAGGACTACGTCTACGAGGTCTGCCCGCCGACGGTCTGATCCAGGAACGCCTGCCACTTCTCGGCCTGCCCGGTCGCGTCACCGAACAGGTGGTGGCCGATGGCGTTGGTGCCGTGGAACCGGTAGATGCCCTCCGGGCCGCGCACGCCGAGGAAGTTGTGCGCGTCGTGCTCGACCACGTAGTCGACGACGCCGTGGACGCCGAACGGTTCGAGGGTGACCTCGTCGCCGACCTGCGCGCCTTCGGGGACACCGAGCGCCTTGAGCAGCACCGGCCAGTTGTCGGCCCCCTCCGGCTGCGCCGGCCACTGGCCGAACACGTACACGCCGGGCTTGCCCGCGAAGTGCTTCACGTACTCGGCCATCGTGAACAGGTACATGTCCCAGCCCTTCGACTGCTGGTCGACGAACTCGTCGCCCCAGCCGTCGGCGAGGATGCCGCTGTGCACGAACCGGAGCACGGTCGAGCCCTGCTCACGGCTCTCGATCAGGTACTCCATCGCGTGGAACGTGCCGTCCTCGCCCTTGTCGCTCTCGTAGGCGAGGCGTTTGCCGGGCTCCCACGCGGTGATCGTCGAGGACTCCTGGAAGAAGCCCAGGTCGAGCGACATCCGGCCGCCCAGGCGTCCGTCGACCGTGTGCGGGCCCATGAACCACGAGTCGATGCCCGGTCCGGTCGCGATGGCCTCCCAGACCTGCTCGGGAGTCCCGTCGACCTCGACTTCCTTGTTGATCTCGAACTCGTGCGTCACGACTCTTCCTCCTTGGCGATCACGCTCGGGTGCAGGGCGACGACCACTCGGTGCGGACGCCCTCCTTCTGCCTGTTCGTCGTGGTACTTGGCGACCAGGTGCGTCATGAACCCGGCGAGCTCCTCGGCGAACGCCGCGCGGTCCGCCGCCGTGGCGAACCTGACCTCGCCGTCCAGCGCGAAGGTCGCGAGCCGTTTCTTCGCCTTGGTCGCGCCCGTGAGCAACGTGCCGACGTCGCGCACCAGCCTGGCCGAGACCGCCAGCAGCCACCGCGCGGACAACCGGTCGGGTGCCTTCGCCGGGTCCGGCTGCACGGCCGCGAGCGCCGTCGGCGAGATGACGTAGGACGCGGCGGTCGCCTGCATGAGGCGCTCGTTCACGTTGCCCTTGCGCCGTTCCTCGACGAGCTCCACCAGGCCGTGCTGCTCCAGCGTGCGCAGGTGGTAGTTCACCTTCTGCCTGGGCAGCCCGACCTTCGCGGCGAGCATCGTCGCCGATCCGGGCTCCACCAGCTCCGCGAGCAGACGCGCCCGCACCGGGTCCAGCGACACCTCGGCCGCGGAAGGATCCTCGATCACCGCCACTTCGAACATGGCGCAAGCGTCACACCGAAAACAAAATTAGTCAAGAACTGACTTGCTGTCGGTGACTTTGCTCCACCTGGGTGGCGTTCGAGCCGGTACCGTAAGCGATGTCTCGATTGGTCGTTGCTTGTTCGCAACCCTTGAGGAGACGGAATGATCATGATGCTGGCCCTGACCCTGCTGGCACTGCCCTTCGCCCTGACCGCGGCCAACTTCGGCAGACGCCGCTGGATCCGCAAGAGGGGCGTGGCGAGGGTGCGCGCCGAGCTCGACGCGTTCCACGCCGAGCTGGCACGTGCCGGGCTCAGTCACTTCTCCGGGCGTTGAAGCACCGAGCTCGACGGGGAGACCCTGGTGACGACGTCGCCGTAACGGTCCAGCAGTGCGGCCGTGACGGTCTCCGGGGTGCCGAGAACGCAGAACTCGGCCAGCACCTCGTCCGTGATCAGCTTGCTCATCTGCGCCCACTGCTGCCGCCGTGACATGCGGTGCAGCTCGTCGTGCAGCGCGCCCCAGCCGTGCAGGTCCAGCACCGGCCGGTACGCGGGCGTCGACCCGTAGAACGCGATCTGCCGCTTGACGTCCGCGATCTCCTGGTCGTTCGTCGCCGCGAACACCGGGCCGCTGATCTCGAAGCCCTCCAGCGTCTTCCCGGCCTTCGCGCGGCCGCGTTCGAGCGCGGGCAGCGTGACCTCGCGCAGGTACCGCTCGGTCGTGAAGTTGTGGCACAGGAAGCCGTCCGCGACCTCGCCCGCCACCTCGGTCATCAGCCCGCCGACGCCCGCGAGGTAGATCGGCGCGGTGCCGTGCGGGTTCGGGCCGGGGTCGAAGAACGGCGTCATCAGCGTGTGCTTGTAGAACTCGCCGCGGAACGCCAGCCGTTCGCCGGTCTCCCAGGCGTGCCAGATGGCGCGGATCGCCAGCACGAACTCGCGCATGCGCGCGGCCGGCTTGCTCCACGGCATCGAGAAGCGCTTGGTGATGTGGGCTTCGACCTGCGAACCCAGCCCGAGGTTGAACCTGCCCTCCGACAGCAGCCGGAGGTCGTTCGCAGTGGTCGCGACGGTCATCGGGTTGCGCGCGAACGCCACGGCGATCGCCGTGCCGAGCTCGATCCGCTCGGTCGCCGCGGCGGCGCCGGCCAGCGCGAGGAACGGGTCGTGCTTGGTCTCGGCGAGCCAGAACCCGTCGTACCCCTGGTCCTCCGCCCGCTTCGCGATGGCCCCGGCCTCGCCCGGCGTGCAGTCGACGGCAGCGCTGTCCAGCTTCATGCCGCTCAGGTTATTGCCCGCCGGTCAGCGGTACCGGGACTCGCACGCGATGCCGTTGCGGTTCGGGTCGAGCTCGACGCGGTAGCCCGGCTGACCCCAGTAGAGCGGTGCCGCTCCGGCCCGGCGGGCGTCATCGCAGGTCGCGTAGAAGACGGGTTTCGGCTTGGGCGGCGCGGGCGGCTTCGTCGTCGTGGTCGCGGCCGGTGGTGGTGGCGGCGCAGGCGGGGGAGTGGAGGTCTCCAGGGCGTCCTTGCCGCCGCACGGCGTTCCCCAAAGGCCCATCGGGACGCGCTGGGCGGCCCCTTCGGCTTCCTTCTGCCCCGGTGTCGGTGCGCCCGCGGTGCGCCCGGCGCCGTTGCCCAGCGCGAGCAGCGCGTAGTCCGTGCCGTCCGTGAGGGTGAGCGCGCCGGTCGTGCGGTCGTAGCGCACCTGCTGGTTCAGCAGCATCGCCTTGGCGAAGTTGGCGGCGGCCTCAGCCCAGCACGGCCCTGGCTGAGCGAGGCCGCTGACCTCGGCTTTCGACCCGTCGGAGAGCATCACCGAACGGCCGTCGACGATCGAGGCCACGCTGATGCCCAGCTGGGCGGGCGGGATCGCCACGGTCGACGACGACGCCGTCACCGGCGCGTCCTCGACCGGTTTCTCCACGGCGACCGGCCTCGACTGCACCTGAGCGGCACATCCTGCGGTGAGCAGGACCAGCACGACTCCGCCCACACTTCTCCACCCCGACATAGCCCGGAATACTGCCTGCCCGCAGCGGTGTGGCCAAGGTTACGTATTTGGATCGGATCGGTTCACCGGGATTCCGAACTGAAATACGGAGATGCCCAGTTCAGCGCGCGGGCTTCAGCGTCCAGACGACGGTCATCTCGCCGGTGGTCACGCCCTCGGCGTTGGTGATCGTGATCGTGACGGGGAACTCGGGCCGCGTGCCGGACTCCAGTTCGGCCAGCACCTCGTCCGCGGAGCGTCCCAGCACGGCCTCCGCGCGCATCGGACCCATCGCGATCTTCTTGTAGGCGATGTCCGCGCGAACGGCCAGCGGGGTGGCCTTGCCGAGGTGCGCGGCGAACGCGGCCATCACGACGGCGCCGGACGCGGACTCGCCGAGGCCGAACATCATGGCGGCGTGCGGCCCGCCGATGTGGTTGTGCAGCGTCGGGGTGTCCGGCAGCGACGCGACGACGCGGCCGGCGGAGACCTCCTCGAACTCGATGCCCGTGGTCTTCACGTAGGGCACGGCCTGCTTCATGGCATCGGCGACGAACGACACGTCTTGGCTCATGAGAGCGATGCTACCGACGAGTAACCCCAGTGGCTACCCGCCGGTAACCACTACTCGGCGCGTCCGTACCACTCCACTGTGGAGTGAGACTCGGAACTCACTTGCGTTTCGGTGGACCGGGATGGATGCTTGTACCGAGCAACTAGTTGGGTGATACAAGCAACGAGGTGTCAGATGGTTGATCCGGGCAGGTGCCCCGGCGCCGGTGTCGATCCCGAGCACGAGCTCGCGGACCGAGTCGGCATGGCGATGGTGCGGCTGAACAAGATGCACGCCCAGGTCACCCATCAGATGGCCAAGCAGGGCATGGACAAGTCCGCCTTCGTGCTCCTCGCGACGCTCTCCGGCCTCGGGGAGTGCCGCTCGAGTTCGCTCGCGGAGGCGGTGCTCTCCGATCCGTCCACGATCAGCCGGCAGGTGGCCGGGCTGGTGAAGGACGGACTCGTGGAGAGGCGCGCTGATCCGGCGGACGGCCGGGCCAGCGTTCTCGCGGTCACCGAGGCGGGCCGTGAGCTGATCTTGAACCGACGCCGGCAGCGCAACGAGGCGATCGAGCAGGTGTTCGCGGACTGGGCCGACGAGGACTTCAAAGGCTTCGCGGACCTGTTCGAACGCTTCGTCCAGGACTACGAGCGCACGATTCCGGCGCTTTTGACCGCACGCGGGACGGGGACCCGCGCAGGAGGGGAAGACTAGAGATGTCAACGACAACCGATGCGACACCCACGCCAGGGGCCTCCCTGACGCATCGCCAGATCATGACGATCCTGTCCGGTCTGCTGCTGGGCATGTTCCTCGCGGCGCTGGACCAGATGATCGTCGCCAGCGCCATGAAGACCATCGCGGACCAGCTGCACGGGCAGACGCTGCAGGCGTGGGCGACCACCGCCTACCTGATCACCGCGACCATCACGACCCCGTTGTACGGCAAGCTGTCGGACATCTACGGGCGCAAGCCGTTGTACCTCGCGGCGATCTCGCTGTTCCTGGTCGGCTCGCTGCTCTCGGGCATCGCGACCTCGATGTACGAGCTGGCCGCGTTCCGCGCCGTGCAGGGCCTGGGCGCCGGCGGTCTGATGTCGCTGGCCTTCGCGATCATGGCGGACATCATCTCGCCGCGGGAGCGCAGCAAGTACTCCGCCTACTTCATGGCCGTGTTCGGTTCGGCCAGCGTGCTCGGGCCGGTCATCGGCGGCGTGTTCGCCGGTCTCAGCACGTTCCTCGGTGTCACCGGGTGGCGCTGGGTGTTCCTCGTGAACGTCCCGATCGCGCTGCTCGCGCTGTTCGTCGTCGCCCGCGTGCTGAACATCCCGCACCAGCGGGTCAACCACCGCATCGACTTCGGTGGCGCCATCGCGCTGACCGTCGGCCTGGTGCCGCTGCTGATCGTGGCCGAACAGGGCCGTGAGTGGGGCTGGGCGTCGACGACGTCGATCGCCATGTACGTGATCGGTGTGCTCGGCCTGGTGGCGTTCGTGTGGGTCGAGAACCGCATGGGCGACGAGGCGATGCTGCCGATGCGGATGTTCCGCAACCACACGTTCTCGCTCGGCAACACGATCAACTTCGTGCTCGGCATCGGCATGTTCGGCGGCATGGTCTCCATCCCGCTGTACCTGCAGATCGTCAAGGGCGTCACGCCCACCACGGCCGGTCTGATGCTGCTGCCGATGACGTTCGGCATCATGTCGGCCACCGCGATCGCCGGCAAGGTCACGTCGAAGACCGGGCGCTACAAGGTGTTCCCGATCATCGGTGCCGGCCTGATGACGATCGCGCTGTTCCTGCTCAGCACCATCGGCACGGACACGCCGAGCTGGCTGGTCATGGGCTACATGTTCGTCATGGGCGCGGGCCTCGGCCAGTGCATGCAGACGCTGCTGCTGGCGATCCAGAACGACGCCG
Source organism: Lentzea flaviverrucosa (assembly GCF_003350445.1). Classification (NCBI taxonomy): domain Bacteria; kingdom Bacillati; phylum Actinomycetota; class Actinomycetes; order Pseudonocardiales; family Pseudonocardiaceae; genus Lentzea; species Lentzea flaviverrucosa. The sequence goes on along the minus strand of NZ_QQAU01000014.1, from coordinate 113,218 downwards.
AGCCGCGTGACATGGGCGTGGCGACCGCGTCGGCGACGTTCTTCCGCCAGATCGGCGGCACCGTCGGTACCGCGGTGTTCCTGTCGATCCTGTTCACCACGGTCGGCGACAAGATCGCTTCTGGCCTGCGGACCGCGTTGCAGACCGATGCGTTCAAGGCCGCTCTGGCGCAGAACCCGGAGTTCGCGAAGATGCTGCAGGGCGGTGCCGGTGTGGACATCAACAACACCGAGTTCCTCAACGGCCTCGACCCGGTGCTGGCCAAGCCGTTCCTCGACGGGTTCTCCAGCGCGATCGACACGGTCTTCATGACCGGCGGCATCGTGATGATCGCGGCGTTCGTCCTCGTGTGGTTCCTGCGCGAGAAGCCGCTGTCGACCAGGTCCGGCCTGGAGCGCGTGGCGGACGCGGAGTCCATCGCGGTCTAGGACTGCAAACCGAAAAGAGGGGGCCGCTGCGTGCGGCCCCCTCTTTCCCGTCGTTCTCAGTGCAGCGTTTCGCCGCGCGCCTCGGCGTCCTTGAGACGCTGGTAGGAGCGCTTGACCTCGGCCTCGGCCTCGGTGCGGCCCACCCAGCTCGCGCCCTCGACGCTCTTGCCGGGCTCCAGGTCCTTGTAGACCTCGAAGAAGTGCTGGATCTCCAGGCGGTCGAACTCCGCCAGGTGGTGGATGTCGCGCAGGTGCTCGTGCCGCGGGTCGAAGGCCGGGACGCACAGAACCTTGTCGTCGCCGCCCTTCTCGTCGGTCATGCGGAACATGCCGATCGCGCGGGCTGCGATCAGGCAGCCGGGGAACGTCGGTTCCTGGACGAGGACGAGGGCGTCCAGCGGGTCGCCGTCCTCACCCAGGGTGTTCTCGATGAACCCGTAGTCAGCCGGGTACTGCGTCGACGTGAACAACGTGCGGTCGAGGCGGATGCGGCCACTCTTGTGGTCCACCTCGTACTTGTTGCGCACGCCCTTGGGGATCTCGATCAGGACGTCGAACTCCACTGGTCCTCGCTCATGTAGCCCATTCGTGACGCCCACTAGTGTGGACCACGACGCCTTGTCAACCCTCATCGGAGCGGCGGTTGGTGGGTGTGAGATTGCCCGTACCGAGCTGACGGAGGCTCTCTTGCCGGACGACCCCCAGTGGCCGACCGAGGACGACGACGCCGAGTCGGTCGCTGCCGCTGCACAGTCAACGGTGCAGGTCAACCGCCCGTCCGTGGACCAGCCGACGATGCGCCTGCCGCTCGCCGCGGTGCTCGCGGCACCGTCCACTCAGGAGCCGCTGCGCTCGTCGCCGGTCCGTTCCAGCCCGAACGCGACCGGTCCGGGTCGTGCCGCGCCGGGTGTGCCAACGGCCGGTTCCGGCGGGTCTTCCGGTGACGCCGCCGGTGGGAAGTCTCACGGGACGATTGGTCCAGAAGTCGGCCAACCCCGGGCCCTCCCGGTGCGCGTCGAGCCCAAGAGGGACCAGACCCGCGTCGTGCCGAGGCCGGAGCAGAGGACCTCGGAGCTCTCGGTGCCGCCCGGCAAGACGGCGCGCGTCGACCAGCTGCCGCACCTGGAACAGTCGTGGTTCGACCAGCAGGTCAAGCCGGAACGGCAGCAGCACCAGCAGCCGCGTCCCGAGCAGACCAAGCGCGTCGACCAGCTCCAGGGCCAGGCGCCTCCCCGTCAGGAACAGCCGCGTCAGGAACAGCAGCGGCAAGAGCCGCAGCGCCAGGAACCCCAGCGCCAGGAACCGCAGCGCCAGGAACCGCAGCGCCAGGAACCGCAGCGGCACGAACCGCAGCGTCACGAGCCGGCCCGCCCGGTGCCGCCTCCGCGCCAGGAGTCCAGGGACGTCCCCGTCACCGGCTACGAGGAGGAACCCGAGGACCGCCTCGCCGAGGAGCCGAGGAAGAGCCGCAAGCCGCTGATCGCGGTCCTGAGCCTGCTCGTCGTCGCGGCACTGGCCGGCGCCACGGTCTACGCGGTGAAGGAGTTCGGGGGCACCAAGGCGGTCGAGACCAGGCCACCGGCCGCGCCCGCGAACGTCCAGCCGCTGGTCAAGGCCGTCACCGCGGGCGCACCGGCACCGACCGCCGCCGGCGTGAAGCAGGCGCTGACCGGACCCGCGGGCAACAGCGCGCTGGGCACGCTCACCGGCAGTGTCATCGACCCGGCCAGCGGTACCGCGCTGTGGCAGCAGGGCGACACCACGGCCGCCACCCCGGCGTCGAGCCTCAAGATCCTCACGGCCGCCGCGGCGCTGCTGAGCCTCGAGAAGACCGACCAGCTGTCCACGAAGGTCGTCCAGGGCGCGGAGCCCGGCACCGTCGTCATCGTCGGCGGTGGCGACCCGACGATCTCCGGTGCGCCCGGCAAGTCGGTCTACCCCGGCGCCGCGACGCTCGACGACCTGGTCGGCCAGGTCAAGGCCAAGGGCCCGGTCACCAAGGTCCAGTTCGACCTCAGCCGGTACGCGGGCGAGGCGCTCGGGCCGCAGTGGGAGGCGGTGGACATCGCGGGCGGCTCGGTCGCGCCGATCGTGCCGTTCATGCTCGACGGCGGCCGGATCGACCAGACCAACGTCAACGGCGCGCGCACCGGCAGCCCAGGTCAGGCGGCAGCGGACGCGTTCGCGCAGCGCGTCGGGGCCTCCGGCGCCACGGCGGGCGCGGCTCCGGCGGGCGCGCAGGTGCTCGGCGAGATCAAGTCGGCGTCGATCGAGCAGCTCGTCGACAACATGATGCAGATCTCGGACAACGTGCTGACCGAGGCGATCGCCCGCGAGGTCGCCATCAAGACGGGCAACGAGCCGTCGTTCGCGGGCGGCGTGAAGGCCGTGCGGGACGTGCTCACCAAGAACGGGTTCGACCTCACCGCGGCGAACTTCGTGGACGGCAGCGGGCTGTCCGCGTCGAACAAGATCCCGGCCAAGCTGCTCACCGACGTGCTCACCGCGGCCGCCAAGCCCACGCTGGACGACGCGCGCACCGCGAAGCTGCGGCCGTTGCTGACGGCGTTGCCGGTCGCGGGCGGCAGCGGCACCCTCGCCGGTCGCTACGGCGGCACGGCGGCGCCGGGCAAGGGCTGGGTGCGGGCCAAGACCGGCACGCTCACCGGCGTCAACGCGCTCGCCGGCGTGGTCGTCGACGTGGACGGGCGCGTGCTCGTGTTCTCGTTCATGTCCGCGAGCAACCGCAACCCGGAGACCGAGGTGCGGCCCGCGCTGGACGTGCTGGCCGCCGCGTTGCGGGGTTGTGGCTGTTCGTAGCGGGCCGTGCGCAGGTAGCGTCGGAAGCGTGAACGGCGCGACGGAGGCAGAGCTCGGCCCGGTGGACTGGGAGCTGGCGGTTTCGACTGCCACGCGGCTCGTCCGGCCGGGTCCCGTGATCGGCAAGGACGAGGCCGACCACGTCGTAGGCAGACTTCGTGAGCTCGCCCCCCAGGCGGAGGTGCACGTCCGCGAGCTGACCGGGCTCGGTCAGGGACTGCCGCTGCTGCCGGGCGAGGTCGTGGACAGGCCGGCGTGGGTCGCGGCCGCCGCGCAGGGCCTGGCCGGGCTGACAGCGCCCGCGATGTCGCGTCCGACAGGTCCGATGGCGGGCCTCCTCGCCGGCACGGCAGGTGTGCAGGCGGGCGTCGTGCTGGCGTTCCTGTCCTCGCGGGTGCTGGGCCAGTACGACCCGTTCGGCCCCGACGACCAGCTCGCCGGGCGGTTGCTGCTCGTCGCACCGAACATCGTTGGCGCGCAACAGGCCCTGGACGTGCCGGACGACGACTTCCGCATGTGGGTGTGCCTGCACGAGTGCACGCACCGGCTGCAGTTCACCGGCGTGCCGTGGCTGCGCAGGTACTTCTCCGACCAGGTCACGGCGCTGCTGTCCTCAATGGACGAAGAGCGCGCGCCGCTGACCGACGTGATCCGCGACTTCCGGCACAAGCTGCGCGCCGGCGACGGCCCGATGGGCCTGATCGAGCTCATCCAGTCGCCGCAGCAGAAGGCCGTGCTCGACCGCCTGATCGCACTGTCCACTTTGCTCGAGGGCCACGCCGACCACGTGATGGACGCGGTCGGCCCCGCCGTCGTGCCGTCCGTCTCGACGATCCGCACCCGCTTCAGCGCGCGGCGCAAGGGCGGCGGCCTGCTCGACCGGATCCTGCGCACGGTGCTCGGCGTCGAGGCGAAGGTGCGCCAGTACGAGGAGGGCGCGGAGTTCACCGAGTACGTGGTGGAACGGGTCGGCATGGACGGCTTCAACACGATCTGGACCTCCGCCGACACGCTGCCGACCCGCGCCGAGATCGCCGAGCCCATGAGCTGGCTGCGCCGCGTGTCACCGTGAACGGACCGGTCGCCGAGATCCGCACGGCGGTCCGCCGTTTCCTCGACGAGGTGCGGCCGGAGCACGTGACGGTCGCGGTCTCCGGCGGCGCGGACTCGCTCGCGCTGGCCGCCGCCGTGGCACAGCTCCTGCCCGGCGCGTCGGCCGTCGTCGTGGACCACCAGCTGCAGCCGGGATCGGGCGACGTGGCGCTTCGGGCGGCTCAGCAGTGTTCCGAGCTCGGTCTCCTGGCGCGAGTGGAGCCGGTTTCCGTCGAAGGTGGAGGCGGCCCCGAGGCCGCGGCCCGCAAGGCCCGGTACGCGGCTCTGAAACCGTCGTCCGGCGTCGTGCTGCTCGGCCACACCCTGGACGACCAGGCAGAGACCGTGCTGCTCGGCCTGGGCCGCGGGTCCGGCCCGAGGTCGATCGCCGGCATGCGCACGTTCGACGCGCCGTGGGGCCGTCCACTGCTCGGCGTGTCGCGCGCCGTGACCCGTGCGGCGTGCGCGGAGCAGGGCATCGAGGTGTGGGACGACCCGCACAACGCCGACCCGTCGTTCACGCGTGTGCGCCTGAGGACCGAGGTCCTGCCGTTGCTCGAAACAGTGCTCCAAGGCGGCGTGGCCTCGTCACTGGCACGCACCGCGGCCCAGTTGCGTGAGGACTGTGACGCACTCGACTCCCTCGCGGAAGCCTTCGCCGGCGACTGCTGTGCCGTTGACGACATCGCCGAACTGCCCGCGGCTTTGCGACGCAGAGTGGTCAGGACGTGGCTGATCGACGAAGGAGTGCCCGAACTGTCCGATTCGCATCTGCGCCGCGTCGACTCACTGGTGAGTGAATGGCGCGGTCAGGGCGGTGTCTGGCTACCTGGCGGCTTTGTCGTGCGGCGCGCGCATGGCAGGCTCGTTGTGGAACCACAGTCTTAAGCAGAGGGGACCTGTCCGTGTACGACGGCGACATCGCATCCGTGCTCATCACCGAGCAGGAGATCAGCGACAAGGTCACCGAACTCGCCAAGCAGGTCGCGGCTGATCACCCAGAAGGTGACTCCGACCTCGTGCTGATCACTGTGCTCAAGGGCGCCGTGATGTTCATGGCCGACCTTGCCCGCGCGCTGCCCGTTCCGGTGCAGCTCGAATTCATGGCCGTTTCGTCCTACGGGTCGTCCACGTCGTCGTCCGGCGTGGTGCGCATCCTGAAGGACCTGGACCGCGACATCGCCGACCGCAACGTGGTGATCGTCGAGGACATCATCGACTCGGGACTGACCCTGTCGTGGCTGCTCAAGAACCTGCAGTCGCGCAAGCCCAAGTCGCTGCAGGTGTGCACGCTGCTGCGCAAGCCCGACGCGGTGAAGGTCGAGGTGCCGGTGAAGTACGTCGGCTTCGACATCCCCAACGAGTTCGTCGTCGGGTACGGGCTGGATTATGCGGAGCGGTACCGGGATCTGCCGTACATCGGCACGCTGGATCCGAAGGTCTACTCCAACTGAGCTTGCGTGAGGCGGGGGCGTGGCCGGTTGGCTGCGCCCCCGTTTTGCGTTGTCGGGGTGCCTGGTGGCCGTGCGGGGCGGGTTGCGGGCAGGTGGTTCCCTCCAGGTAAGGCCCAATCGCTTCGAAGAACCCGAACCGCTACCCAACTTGAAGGTTCGGAAGGTTCGCCACGCCCACATACGTGTTCGCCATGCGTGAGCCGGCAGGGACCACAAACGACAACGCCGGGCCTCCAGAAGGAAACCCGGCGCGTCGCGAAAAGAAGGAATCAGCAGTTCGGACGGCACCGCCGCTGCGAGACGGCGTCCAGCAGCACGGCGCGGATGTCCTCCGGGTTGGGTGCCTGGTACGCCTTGCCACCCGTGGCGGCGGAGATCGCGCGGAGCGCGTCCATGTCCACCTCGTCGCCGAGGCCCACCATGATGACCGGGACGGGCTTCGCGGGGTCGGACTCCCGCTTCAGGGTCTCGATCAGGGCGTTGGTGTCGATCGACGAGATGTCGTCGTTGCGGCCGTCGGTCATCAGGACGACCGAGTTGACCTTCGACGGGTCGTAGCCCTTCAGGACGTGGCGGTAGGCCGCCAGGGTCGTGTCGTTCAGGGCCGTGCCGCCGCCTACGAGGCCCGGCAGCTGGGAGGCGCCCGCCTCCAGGCGCTTGCGGCGGGTCACGCCTGCCAGGGGTTCGCCCAGCGGGCCGATCGGGACCAGTTCGATCCAGTCGTTCGGCGGCTTCTTGTCGGTGGAGAACGCCCAGAGGCCGATCGCCGTGGTGTCCGGGAGCATCGAGAGAGCCGTCATGGACGCCTCGGTGGCGGCTTCCACGCGGGTCTTGCCGTTGCCGCTCTTCTCGATCATCGAGCCGGAGACGTCGATGACCGTCAGCATGCGCATGTCGAGGCTGATGGCGCCCCACGTGCGCAGCAGTTCGGAGACCTGGTCGGCGTTCGGGGTCTCGATCAGCTTGACGTCGCCCGCCTGCACGCCCTCCACGTCGGTGCTCCACTTCGCGGGGGCGGCGCCGCTCACCGTGCGGAAGCCGGCCTCGCCGAAGCGCTTGGAGGTGTCGCCGGAGCGCAGGACCTTCTCGAACTCGGCCGCCGCCTCGCCGATGCCCTCGGTCTCGTTCGGGCGGGAGACCCGGACGAGGGGGTAGTCGAACGAGAGCGTGCCCTCCTTGGGCGGGGCGGCCAGGACGGCGTTGTCCTTCGCCGCGCGGTTGTTGGTGACCACCGACTGTTCGGTCGCGGCGAAGAGCGGTGCCTTCCCCGCGTCGGTGACGACCTTGCCGAACGAGTCGCGGACCGACGGGACGGCGCTGCGGCCCACGCGCAGGAGGGTGCCGACCAGTTCAGGCTTGGGCGTTCCGTCCGGGTTGCCCAGCAGGGTGCGGATCACGAACAGCGAGGCGAGGCCCTCGGACGTCATCGTCGGGTCGCTCATGGAGATCTGGACCTTCGGGTCCACGACCTTGGCCCACGAGACGGGGGTGACCGGGAAGCCGATCTTGGACATCGCCTGTTCGGAGCCCGCCATCACCAGCGGGCTCGACGCCAGCGAGGGCTTGATGTCGAGCTTCGGGGCCTCCGGGCCGGTCTCGGCGGACTGGCGCTGGGCCTCGGCGGCCCACATCGAGGAGTCCGGGATCCAGAGCGAGTGGGGGTTGATCTGCGCGGTGGGGAGCTCGTTCGCCACGTCGGCCGCGTTGCGCGACTCGACCTGGACCTGGACGCACCGGCCGCGCACGACCGGCTGTGATCGCTGGTAGTCCTGCGCCGCCGCGTTCACCACATCCAGGGCGGCTGGGGTGACGGCGATCTTCAACGGCAGTGCGCCGGAGCAGTCGGCACCGCTGGTGGCACGCAGTGCCACGACCGTGACGCCCGCCGCCGCGACCACCCCGAGCAGGGCGGCCACGGGAAGGGCCACCCGCCGGAACAATCCTGGGGACGTATGACGTGCTGACATACAGTTACTTACCTTCGGTCACGTGTTCACTCTTTCGAGTGGCGGGAGAACACTCGGGGGATGAATGAGGATGACATGTGACCCGCAAACGTAATGAGATGGCGTGACCTGCGTCACTCGACTGGACGGCCGTATTTGTTCCGGATGAACCAAACTGCGTGAACATGCGTGGTGGGGGTCACCCGCGGGAACCACGGATCGCCCCCGCCCGTTGGTTGCTCAGTACCCAGCCAGCGAGCGGTAGGCTGGTAGGACGCGGTATGTGGGTCTTCCACTGCCCGACGCGCAAGTCAGGGAGGGTCGAGGCCGCCCCCGGCCGTAAGTGCATGGACCGCAAGCGCCTGCTTCGCAACCCGCTGCTGTGGATCGCTGCGGTGTTGCTGCTCTACTTCGTCTTCACCGTCCTCTTTGACGACTCGCGGGGCTACCACCCCGTGAAAACGTCTCAAGCGCTCCAACAGGTTCGGGACGGCAAGGTCAAGGAAGCCACGATCGAGGACAAGGAGCAGCGTCTCCGACTCACCCTCACCGACGGCACCACCTTCGAGGGCAGCAACCGCCTGATCACGCAGTTCCCGGCCAGCTCGACGGACGAGATCTTCACCGTCCTCGACCAGGCCGGCAACAAGCCGACCGTCGAGACCAAGGTCAGCCAGGAGTCCATCCTGATGCAGATCTTGATCTACCTCGTGCCGCTCGGCCTGTTGTTGCTGCTGCTCATGTGGATGATGAACAACGCTCAGGGCGGCGGCAACCGCGTTCTGAACTTCGGCAAGTCCAAGGCCAAGCAGTTGTCCAAGGACATGCCCAAGACGACGTTCGCCGACGTCGCCGGTGCCCAGGAGGCCGTCGAGGAACTGGAAGAGATCAAGGACTTCCTCCAGAACCCCGGCCGCTACCAGGCACTGGGCGCCAAGATCCCGAAGGGCGTGCTGCTCTACGGCCCGCCCGGTACCGGCAAGACGCTGCTCGCCCGAGCCGTCGCCGGCGAGGCGGGCGTGCCGTTCTACTCGATCTCCGGTTCGGACTTCGTCGAGATGTTCGTCGGTGTCGGTGCCTCGCGTGTGCGTGACCTGTTCGAACAGGCCAAGCAGAACGCGCCGTGCATCATCTTCGTCGACGAGATCGACGCGGTGGGCCGTCACCGCGGCGCGGGTATGGGCGGTGGCCACGACGAGCGCGAGCAGACGCTGAACCAGCTGCTCGTCGAGATGGACGGCTTCGACTCGCGCGGCGGGATCATCCTGATCGCGGCGACGAACCGCCCCGACATCCTCGACCCCGCCCTGCTGCGCCCCGGCCGCTTCGACCGTCAGATCCCGGTGTCCGTACCGGACCTGAAGGGCCGCAAGCAGATCCTCCGGGTGCACTCGAAGGGCAAGCCGCTGGCCGCGGACGCGGACCTCGACGGCCTCGCGAAGCGCACCGTCGGGTTCTCCGGCGCCGACCTCGCGAACGTCATCAACGAGGCCGCACTGCTCACCGCGCGCCAGAACGGCCACACCATCGACGGTGCGGCGCTCGAGGAGTCGGTGGACCGCGTGATCGGCGGTCCGGCCCGCAAGAGCCGGATCATCTCCGAGAAGGAGAAGAAGATCACCGCGTACCACGAGGCAGGGCACGCCCTGGCCGCGTGGGCGATGCCGGACATCGACCCGGTCTACAAGGTCACGATCCTGGCCCGCGGCCGCACGGGTGGTCACACCCTGTCGGTGCCGGAAGAGGACAAGGACCTGATGACCAGGTCCGAGATGATCGCGCGACTGGTGTTCGCACTGGGTGGCCGTTCCGCCGAGGAGCTCGTCTTCCACGAGCCCACGACGGGTGCGTCCAACGACATCGAGCAGGCGACGAAGATCGCCCGCGCGATGGTCACCGAGTACGGCATGAGCGCGAAGCTCGGCGCCGTGAAGTACGGGCAGGAGCAGGGCGAGCCGTTCCTCGGACGCTCGGCCGGTCGCCAGGCGGACTACTCGCTGGAGGTCGCGCACGAGATCGACGAGGAGGTGCGCAAGCTCATCGAGGCCGCGCACACCGAGGCGTACGAGGTGCTCGTCACCTACCGCGACGTCCTCGACGACCTCACGCTCGAGCTGATCGAGAAGGAGACCCTGCACCAGAAGGAACTGGAGCGGATCTTCGCCCGCGTCGAGAAGCGGCCGCGCATCACCCAGTTCAACGACTTCGGTGACCGCAGGCCGTCCGACATCCCGCCGATCAAGACCCCTGGTGAGCTCGCCAGGGAGCGCGGCGAGCCGTGGCCGCCGATCGTCGAGGACACCCTCGACGACGAGCCGGAGACGCAGCAGGCAGAGCCCGCTGCCGCGGAACCGGCCACCGAGGCGCTGCCGTCGCCCAACGGGTCGAACGGCGTTCACCAGCCCGGTCAGCCTTCGAACCAGGCGGGTCCGCCGAACTACGGCGCCCCGCCCGGATGGACCCCGGCGACGGTGCCCGGCGGCAAGCCGCACAACGTCTGGGAGCCGAAGAAGCCGCAGCCCGACCAGGACGAGCGGCAGTGACCGAGCAACACCAGCGTGACGGAGACGCCGGCCTCACCCAAGACGGGGAGGCCGGCGTCTCCGCGCGGCGGGTCTTCGACCACGCCCGTGCCGAGGCTGCGGTGCGCGAGTTGCTGATCGCGTGCGGTGAGGATCCGGAGCGCGAAGGCCTGCGCGAGACACCCGCACGGGTGGCGCGCGCTTACCAGGAGTTGTTCGCCGGTCTCTACACCGACGCGGACAGCGTGCTGGCGAAGACGTTCGACGAGAGCCACGAGGAGCTCGTCCTCGTCACGGACATCCCGATGTTCAGCTTCTGCGAGCACCACCTGCTGCCGTTCCACGGCGTCGCGCACGTCGGGTACATCCCGAACGAGCACGGCCGCGTGACGGGGTTGTCGAAGCTCGCGAGGCTCGTCGACCTCTACTCGAAGCGGCCGCAGGTGCAGGAGCGGCTGACGTCGCAGGTCGCGGACGCCCTGGTGCGCAAGCTCGAACCGCGCGGCGTGATCGTCGTGGTGGAGGCCGAGCACCTGTGCATGGGCATGCGCGGTGTGCGCAAGCCAGGTTCCCGCACGACGACGTCGGCGGTGCGGGGGTTGCTGCGCACGTCCGCGTCCTCACGGGCGGAAGCGATCGAACTGATCAGGGGCCGGTCGAGGTGAACGGTCTGCCTCGTCCCGGCCGCTGCGTCGTGATGGGCGTGCTGAACGTGACGCCCGATTCGTTCTCCGACGGCGGCCGCTACATCGACCGGCGGGACGCGGTCGCGCACGGCGTCGAGATGTTCGAGCGCGGTGCGGACATGATCGACGTGGGTGGCGAGTCGACCCGGCCCGGTGCCGGGCGCGTCGAGCCGGCCGAGGAGATCGCCCGCATCGTGCCGGTGATCAGGGCGCTGACGGGTGAAGGCGTGCCGGTCAGCGTGGACACCATGCGCGCCTCTGTCGCCGCGGCGGCGTTGGAGGCGGGCGCGTCGATCGTGAACGACGTCTCCGGTGGCCTGGCCGATCCCGGGATGGCCGCTGTCGTCGCCGCTGCCGGAGTTCCGTACGTGCTCATGCATTGGCGTGGGCACAGCACGGAGATGGACACGCTGGCGACGTACGACGACGTGGTGACGGACGTGCGCACGGAGTTGCTGGAACGCGTCGAGGCCGCGCTGGCCGCCGGCGTCGCGGAGTCGTGCATCGTGCTCGACCCGGGGCTGGGGTTCGCGAAGCTCGGCGACCACAACTGGGAGTTGTTGCAGCGCCTGGACGAACTGGTCGAGCTGGGCTTCCCGGTGCTGGTGGGGGCGTCGCGCAAGCGCTTCCTCGGCACGTTGCTCGGCGACCGTCCACCGGACGGCAGGGAGGACGCGACCGCGGCGGTGTCCGCTCTGGCCGCGTTCAACGGAGCGTGGGGTGTGCGGGTGCACGACGTCGACCGGACGCTGGACGCGGTCGCCGTCGCCGGTGCGTGGAGGCGGGGACATGGCTGACCGGATCGCGTTGACGGGCCTGCGGGTGCGCGGCAACCACGGGGTGTTCGAGCACGAGAAGCGCGACGGGCAGGAGTTCGTCGCGGACATCACGCTCTGGCTGGACCTGAGCGCGGCGTCCCGCACGGACGACCTGAAGGAGACCTACCACTACGGCGAACTGGCCGAGATGGCCGCGGCGATCATCGGTGGTGAGCCGTGCGATCTCATCGAGACCGTGGCCGGCCGGATCGCCGACGCCGCGATGGCGGACTCGAGGCTGCACGCGGTCGAGGTGACGCTGCACAAGCCGTCCGCGCCGATCCCGCTGACGTTCGACGACGTGTCGGTGACGATCCGCCGGTCGCGCCGGCTGGCCGCGCCGCTGCCCAAGGAGGCCCGTTGAGCCGCGCGGTCCTCTCGATCGGCTCGAACCTCGGCGACCGGTTGCGGTTCCTGCAGTCCGTCGTGGACGGGTTGCGGCCGTTCGTCGTCGCCGTTTCGCCGGTGTACGAGACGGCGGCGTGGGGCGTCGAGGACCAGCCGGACTTCCTGAACGCCATCGTGATCGTCTCCTCGGACGACGTGGACGAGTGGGGCTGGCTGCGGCGCGGTCAGGCGCTGGAGAACGCCGCCGGGCGCGTGCGGGAGAAGCGCTGGGGCCCCCGCACGTTGGACGTGGACGTGGTTTCGGTGGACGGGGTGACTTCGGACCACCCGGAGCTGCTCCTGCCACATCCTGGGGCGTTTGAGCGCGCAACAGTCCTCGTGCCGTGGCTCGACGTCGAGCCGGACGCGGTGCTGACGGGCCACGGACCCGTTGCGGGGCTGGAGTTCTCGGCCGAAGGCGTGCGGCGGCGCGACGATCTCGTGCTTTCGGGTTGGATGGAAGCGTGAAGTTCACCCGTCCCCGCGATCTCGCGGCCGTTGCGATCGTCGGCGGTCTGCTGGCGCATCTGCTGCTGCGGCTCACGTACGACTCGTTGCCGCCGTTGCCCCTGCTGGCCGGGTCGACGCTGTTCGTCATCGCGGTCGTGGAGACCGTGTTCGCGTTCTCGTTGCGGGCCAGGATCCAGCGCCGGCAGGGCGCGCGTCCGGTGCAGCCGCTGACGGCCGCCCGAGCGGTCGTGCTGGCGAAGGCCTCGTCCGTTCTGGGCGCTTTGATGTTCGGTGCCTGGACCGGCTTGCTGATCTTCGTGCTGCCCGTCCGCGACTCGTTCCCCGCAGCCTCGAACGACCTGGTGGCGGCCGTTGTCGGGATGATCGCGGCGGTCGCGCTGACGGCTGCCGCGCTGTGGCTGGAGCACTGCTGCAAGACCCCGGAAGAGAGTTCCGGGAAGGAATAGATACCCGGCCGTAGGTCTCAGTCACATAACTACGCGGTACCGTAGTGCGCATGACCGGGCGAGGCGCGTCGACCGCCGACGAGCAAGATGATCACGGTCGTGGCTCAGGGCGATTGCTGTTGGTAGCGGCATTGGCGCTCGCCCTCGTGGCCGCGGCGGTGCTCGTGCTGAGCGACAGCGCCCGCATGCTGCGTCTGGCCGTGGTGGCCGCGTTGTGGGCGGCCCTGGTGGGCGCCTTCCTCGCCGCGAGGTACCGCAGGCAGGTCACCGAACGTGACGACGAGGTGGCCGATCTCCAGTCCGTCTACGAACTGGAACTGGAGCGCGAGGTCGCCGCGCGCCGCGAGTACGAGCTCGAGATCGAGTCGGAGACCCGCAAGCGCATCGAGGAGGAGTCGCGCGCGGACATCGAGGCCCTGCGCGCCGATCTCCACTCGCTGCGCGACAACCTCCAGGCCCTGCTCGGTGGTGACGTCCTCGTCGAACGCGTGGCCCTGCGCGCCGAGTCGACCCGCCTGCGCTCGATCGGTTCGGAAGCCGCCCGGCTGACGGCGTCGCCCGAACAGCGCGTCATCAACTCCAAACCGGTGATCACCGCGACGTCGTCCATCACCTCGGAGAAGCCGTCCGAGCGCACCGAACTGATCGAGCGCGTCGCCCACGACGCCAAGATGCAGCCCCCGCGCCGCGAGCAGGCGCGCCCCGAGCCCGTGCGCCCGGACCCGGCCAGGAACTCGCCGCGCCCGCAACCCGCCGTGGTCCGCCGCGAGCCCCTGAAGGCCGCGAAGCAGGAACCGCCCCGCCCGCAGCCCCGCCCCTCGGCGGCCGCGGCCGTCTCGGCCAGGCTCGGTGGCGCCGCCCAGGCTCCCCAGAAGGCCCCGCCGCCCCCCACCGTGAAGGCCCCGCCGGTGCAGGCGCAGGTCCACCGCACCGAGCGGGTGCAACGCCCGCCGCAGCCCCCGGCCCGCACCGAGGCGCTGTCGCGTCCGGAACCGTCGTCGCGCCCGGAGCAGCCCCCGAAGTCTCCCGCGGCAGCCGCGAAGCCGGTCGAGACCCGCAAGCCCGAGCCCCGTTCCCGCGTGGCCGAGCGCACCGAGATGATCGACCCGAAGGCCCTGGCCGCCGGCGGAGGCCGCCGCCGCGCGGACGACCGCTCGGCCCAGGCCGCGGCTCCGACCCCGGTGCAGGACAGCGGCTCGTGGGAGACCCTGAAGCCGGACGCCCCGGCCCCGAGCTCCAGCCGCCGCTCCGAGGAGCGGTCACCCCGCCGCACCGCCTCCGAGGACTCGCTGGTGTCGCTGCCCCCGGTGGGCCGCCGTTCCGCCGCCGAGCAGTCGTCGGCCAGGCTCCCGGCGGTGTCGCCCAGCCGGCGTTCCCCGGCCGACGAGCCCCCGGTCTCCGGCCGCCGCGTCGCCGAGGACTCGTCCACCCGCCTGCCCGCGGTCTCGACGGGCCGCCGCGCCGCCCCGGAAGACCCGTCGGGCGCACACGCGGACGGCAAGTCGGTGAGCGAACTGCTGGCCTCGCTGGGCGGAGGCGACGCACCGCGCCGCCGTCGCCGCCGCGACGACTAGTCGTTACTTGTCGATGTCGCCGACGACGACGGCGAACGAGCTCAGCACGGCTGGCAGGTCGTCCACCTTCGTGCCGGGCAGCAGCGCGGACAGCGCCTGAACGTTGTTGAACGACGGCGTGCGGAGCTTGAGCCGCCACGGCGTCTTCTCGCCACGCGACGACAGGTGCACACCGGAAGTACCCAACGGCGCCTCGACGCGCGTGTAGACAGAACCCTCGGGTGCCTTGATGGCCTTGGGCAGCCGGAGGTTCACCGGCCCCTGCGGCAACTGCTCCAGGCACGCCCGAGCCAGCTCCACCGACTTCAGGACCTCGTCGACGAGGCACCGGACGCGCGCGGCCGCATCACCCCCGGTCCGGACCACGGGGGAGAAGCCCAAGGTCCTGTAAGCGGGCAACGGGTCGTCACGGCGCAGGTCGAAGTCCACCCCACTGGCTCGCCCGATGGGCCCGGTGACGCCGTACGCCAGTGCGTCGTCGTACGGCAGGACCCCAAGTCCTTCGAGGGCAGCGAAATCGACGGTCAGCGTCGTGACGTCCACAGTGGACAGGAAGGTGGCGACCCGCTCGGTCCAGCCGGCCGGGACGTCCTCGCGCAGGCCGCCGATCCTGTTGAACATGAAGTGGATGCGCCCGCCCGACGCCTCCTCCATCAGCGCCTGCACGCCCTCGCGGTACGTGGCGGCGTTGGGGGACAACGGGGTCAGGAAGACCATGTGCGCCATCAGGCGGTTCAGCTCGCACAGCAGGGCCCGCAGCCACTGGGCGCGGGCCGGGACGTCCATGCCCGTCATGCGTTCCACGGCCAGGGCGACAGCCAGTTCGTTGCAGAACGCCGAAAGCCAGTCGTGGCGGTTGGCGAGCGTCAGGACCTGCCGGTAGTCACGCACCTCGAAGAGCTTCTCGGCGCCGCGGTGGAGGTGGCCCACCAGCGGTTCGGCAGCGGTGATCACGAGTTCTGGCGTGACGGTCAGGCGCAGCCGGTAGGCGCCGTGGGCCGACGGGTGCAGTGGGCCCAGGTCGATCACGCGGTCCACACCCAGGTAGCGGGCGCCTGCGCCTACGCCGACGGTGATCTGCTCGCTCACTCGAGCATGGTTTCACGGGCCGGGAATCCGCCGCCGCACGGTCGAGGGGGTCGCGGTCCGTGCCTGGGTGTGTCGGAAGCGACCGGGTCGGAAGCGGCCGCGTGGGGGTGGCTGCGTCGGGCCTGACCGCTCGGGCCCGGCAGCACGTGTGGCCGCATCGGTCTTGGCCGAGCAGTTGAATCGGAGGCGGCTGGGTCGGACTGGGCCAAGTCGGATGTGATCGCATCCGAGGTGACTGTGTCGAGCTGCACCGGATCAGGCGGGACCGCATTCGCCCTGGCCCAGCCTGCGTCCAGGCTCAGGCTGGACCTGCCCTGACCGAGTCCAGGTCCCGGCCCAGTTGCATCAGGTCTGGCCGCGGCGCACCACGGCCAGGTTCACGACCTGGTGACCGCGAAGAAGAAGCACCCGTGCGACAGGCTTCGCACCTGGATCGCCTCGATTGCGGGATTGTTGAACAATCCGGCGATCGTACGATCGAACGATCCGGGCTCCACCACCTCGCCGTCGTGGATCTGACCTGCGGCGTTGTAGGAACGTAGGATACGGGGATTGTTCAACAATTCTACGGGGAGACGATCCAGCGAGGGCGTGTCCGGGCAGTCCACGTGCGTGAAGATCGGGCCGACCTCGGAGTACGGGCCCTTCCCGACCGAAGGCGAGTGCCGGAACAACCAGACCGGCTCACCGGCCAGCGACTTGCGCAGACAACACCGCAGCGGCACGCCGGGCTCGGAGGCGCGGTACTCGCGGCCGGGGTCGGACAGCGCGGCCGAGGGCAGGACGTTGTGGATTCGCATGCCCCAACGATCGTCGTCACCACACCGGAAAGCTGGCGGGATTCGGACGCCAGGGCGGCAGCGCGGGCAGCAGGTCCGCGACCGCCACCCCGTTCCCGTGCAGCAACCACCCGAAGCCACCCAGCCCGGCAGGATCACGCAACTCCGCGATCCGCCCGGCCCGAGCAGCCGACTCCAACCAGTCCCACCCGGCACCGGCAACAGAACCGCTCAACCCCAAGGCGCGCAAAGCATCCCGCTGCGACACCAGAACCCGGTCCCCGCCGGCCGCAGCAGCGCAAGCGTCAAAAGCAACGTGCGCCGTGATGTCACAAGACCCGTCGAACACGGGCTCGACCTGCCGCCCACCCCGATACCCGGTCAGCGTGAAACGCCGCGAAGACACGAGATGCCCGTAGTCGATCGCCAAAGCCGCACCACGCACCGACGACACGGCGGCAGCCCAGGCCACGTCCCGCGGCGAACCAACCTCGGCCAGCTCGCCATCGGCCAGCGAAGGCCACCACCGGGTGATCCAGGGATCGGCGGAAGGCCCGGTCACCACCGGGCACGGGATCGCGTCGAGCCACTCGTGCCCGACCAGCAGCCCGACGCACGAGGGCACGGACGTCGTCCACCGCACCCCAGGCAGCTCAACGGGAGGACCGACCTCGACCGCGGTCACCCGAAGCCGCGACGCCAGCGAACCGGACGCCAGCGAACGCACCGCGAACGCCAGTTCACCCCCACCCGCACCCACGTCCACGAAGTCCACGACCGGGGGAAATCCGAGCGCGGCGTCCACCCGCGACAACAACGTCAGCAGGGCCTCGGCGAGCTCCGGGCCGACCAGCGGAGACGTCCGGAAGTGCGCGGACGGCTTCTCGCCGCGGGCGAAGAAGCCACCGGGGCCGTACAGCGCGGCGTGCCAAGCGGCTTCCCAGTCGAACATCGGACAAGTGTGCATCTAAGGTCATTTCTCGTGACCGACGCCGACCCCATGCCGACGCCGACGAAGAAGCGCATCGAGCAGCGCCGCTGGACCGTCCTGTTCCCCGTGGTGGCGTTGATCGCGCTCGCCGCGGCCGGGCTCGTGCTGTTCGCACTGGGCACGTCGAGCATCGGCATCGAGCCGCTGCTCGTCGGTGCCGCCGCGGCGCTGATCCCCGTCGCGTTCGTGGTGAGCGCATTCCTCTGGATCGACCGCTGGGAACCGGAACCGGCGAAGATGCTGCTCTTCGCGTTCATCTGGGGTTCGTGCGGCGCGACGATCAGCTCGCTCGCGTTCAACCAGACGTCCAGGGTGCTCGGCAACCTGCTGACCGACGACGGAACGACGTTCACGGCCGTGGTCGGGGCGCCGATCGTCGAGGAGGCCACGAAGGCCGTGTTCCTCATCGCCGTGTTCGTCCGCCGCCGCCACGAGTTCGACGGTGTCGTGGACGGCATGGTCTACGCCGGCATCACGGCCGCGGGCTTCGCGTTCACCGAGAACATCTGGTACTTCGGCCGGGTCTTCCTGGAGAACGGCCTCGGCGACATGAGCGGCGGTGTGATCGCGCTGTTCGTGCTGCGCGGGGTGCTCTCGCCGTTCGCACACCCGCTGTTCACGGCCATGACGGGCATCGGCGTCGGCATAGCGGCGACCACCGGCAACCCCACGGTCCGCGTCATCGCGCCTATCGGCGGCTACCTCACGGCCGTCGGGCTGCACTCGCTGTGGAACTTCTCGACCACCGTCGGCACCGGTTCGGCCTTCATCAACCTGTACTTCCTGATCATGGTCCCGGTGTTCGCCGGCGCCGTCACGATCGTGGTGTGGCAGCGCAGGCGCGAGCAGCGGATCGTCGCGGGGCAACTCGCCGCGATGGCGCAGAACCGGTGGATCGCCAACAGCGAGGTCGCCCTGCTGGCCAGCCTCAACGGCCGCCGGAACTGGCTGAGGGCGGTCAAGCGCAAGTCGGGTGACGCGGCGGTCAAGGCCGTGAAGAGCTACCAGATCGCCGTCACCGAACTGGCCTTCCTGCGGCACCGCATCGAGCAGGGAACGGCCGGTCAGAGCGCCGAGCAGCGCCACGGGGTGCTGCTCGACTCGCTGCACGCCGCCAGGGCAGCCGCCCGTCGGTGAATCCGGTCACCGAGCGGGTGCACGGGCACTCGGCGGAGCTACCCTCGGCGGCGTCGTCCGGTACCCGCACAAGGGACTGGAACGTCAGAAGGAGTTAGTCGCATGGACGCGACCCCACGTCCGGCGAGGCTCGCCGTCGGTGTCATCTCGGCAGGCCGCGTCGGTTCCGTGCTGGGCGCCGCGCTGGCCAGAGCGGGCCACGTGGTGACCGGCGTTTCCGCCGTCTCGCAAGCCTCGCGCAACCGCGCGGACGAGCTGCTGCCCGACATCCCCGTCGCCGACCCCACCGAGGTCGCCGCGCGCGCCGACCTGGTGCTGCTGGCCGTGCCGGACGACGAGCTGCAAGGCCTGGTCAAGGGCCTCGTCGCCACCGAGTCGCTGCGCGCGGGCCAGATCGTCGTGCACACCAGCGGCGCGATGGGCGTGCAGGTCCTCGAACCCGCCGCCGGACTGGGCGCGCTCACGATCGCGCTGCACCCGGTCATGACGTTCACCGGTCGCGCGGAGGACCTGCAGCGGATGAGCGCCGCGTGCGTCGGCGTCACCGCCGCGGACGGCGACGAGGTGGCCTGGAGCGTCGGCGAGGCGCTGGTCGTCGAGATGGACGCGGAACCGGTCAGGATCCCCGAGGCCGTCCGCCCGCTCTACCACTCGGCGCTGGCCCACGGCGCGAACCACCTGATCACGCTGGTCCGCGACGCCGCGGACCTGCTCACCGGCTCCGGGGTCGCCAACGCCGAGCGCCTGCTCGGCCCGCTGCTGTCCGCCGCGCTCGACAACGCGCTGCGCCACGGCGACCGCGCCCTGACCGGTCCGGTCGCCCGAGGCGACACGGGTACCTTGCGCAAGCACCTCGGCGTGCTCGCGCAGCAGGCACCCGAGATCCTTCCCAGCTACCGCGTGCTCGCCCGCCGCACCGCCGAGCGGGCCGAGGAGTCAGGGCTGCTCAAGCCCGACGCGGCCAACGACGTTCGCACCACTCTTGAGGACTGACGTGACGAAGCCACTGACCAAGGACGACTACCGCCCGGACGACGTCACGGTGCACCGCGACCCGGTCCGCCTGAACAGGGTGATCAGGGCGCTGCGCAACGCCGGGCGCAACGTCGCGCTGGTGCCCACGATGGGCGCCCTGCACGCGGGCCACCGGCAGCTGATCCGCGAGGCGCAGGTCATGCAGAACACGGTGGTCGTCGTGTCGATCTTCGTGAACCCGTTGCAGTTCGGGCCGAACGAGGACCTCGCGAAGTACCCGCGCCAGTTCGAGTCCGATGTGGACATCTGCCGTCAGGAACGCGTGGGCATCGTCTTCGCGCCGTCCGCGGAGGACATGTACCCCGAGGGCGCACAGGTCACCGTGCACCCCGGACCGCTGGGCGACGAGTTGGAGGGCGTGGTCCGCCCCGGCCACTTCGCGGGCGTGCTCACCGTCGTGTCGAAGCTGTTCAACATCGTGCAACCCACGTACGCGGTGTTCGGGCAGAAGGACTACCAGCAGCTGCAGCTCATCCACAAGATGGCGCGCGACCTCAACTTCCCGCTCGACGTCGTCGGCGTGCCGACCGTCCGCGAGTACGACGGCCTCGCGCTGTCGTCGCGCAACGCCTACCTGAGCCCGGAAGAGCGCCATCACGCCGTGACGCTGTCCGCCGCGCTCACCGCCGGCGCGTACGTGTCGTCGCAGGGAGGGGACGCGGTGCTCAAGGCCGCGCACGACGTGCTGGCGCAGACGCCCGAGGTCGAAGTGGACTACCTGGAGCTGCGCGGGGTCGACCTCGGTCCCGCACCGGAGAACGGCGACGCGCGGCTGCTGGTCGCGGCCCGCGTCGGTACCACCCGCCTGATCGACAACATCGCGGTGTTGCTCGGTGAAGGCGACGAGCAGGGGGAGTGACATGTTCCGCACGATGCTGAAGTCCAAGATCCACCGCGCCACCGTGACGCAGGCCGACCTGCACTACGTCGGCTCGGTGACGGTGGACGAGGACCTGATGGAGGCCGCCGACCTGCTGGCCGGTGAACAGGTCGCCATCGTCGACGTCACCAACGGCGCCCGGCTGGAGACCTACGTCATCCCCGGCGAGCGCGGCACCGGCGTGCTGGGCATCAACGGCGCGGCGGCGCACCTCGTGCACCCCGGCGACATCGTGATCCTGATCGCGTACGGGCAGATGGACGACGCGGAGTCGCGCGCCTACAAGCCGCGCGTCGTGTTCGTGGACGCCGACAACAAGGTCGTCGACCTCGGCAGCGACCCCGCGCACGCCCCGGAGGGGTCCGGTCTGGTGAACGGCTCCACGAGCGCGCCTTCGTCTGAGACCGTGGAAGCGACAGCGCTGGACGCGTTGATCCAGGCCGAGAACTAAGGAAACGCAACGTGCTGCTCGCCATCGACGTCGGCAACACCAACATCGTGCTCGGTCTGTACGACGGGGTCGGCGACTCGGCCCCGCTCGTGCGCGACTGGCGGATGCGCACCGACGCCAGGATGACCGCCGACGAGCTCGCGCTGACCATGCGCGGGCTGCTCGGCGAGTACGCCGACAAGATCACCGGCATCTCCGCGCTGTCCACCGTGCCCGCGGTGCTGCGCGAGCTGCGGGTCATGCTCGGCCGCTACTACGACGCGGTGCCGAAGATCCTGGTGGAGCCGGGCGTGAAGACCGGTGTCCCGCTGCTCGTCGACAACCCGAAGGAGGTGGGCTCGGACCGCGTGATCAACACGCTGGCCGCGCACCACCTCTACGCGACCTCGTGCATCGTGGTCGACTTCGGCACGTCCACGAACCTCGACGTGATCTCGTCGCGTGGCGAGTTCCTCGGCGGCGCGCTGGCGCCGGGCATCGAGATCTCGGTCGACGCCCTCGCCTCCCGCGCCGCCCAGCTGCGCAAGGTCGAGCTGGTCAGGCCCCGCAACGTGATCGGCAAGAACACCGTGGAGTGCCTGCAGTCCGGCATCGTCTACGGGTTCGTCGGCCAGGTGGACGGGCTGGTGCGCAAGATCACCGAGGAGCTCCAGCAGACCGATCCCGGTCCCGTGACGGTCATCGCCACGGGCGGGCTCGCTCCTCTGGTCGTCTCCGAGTCCTCGACGATCGCGCACCACGTGCCCGACCTGACCCTGCTGGGCCTGCGCATGGTGTTCGAGCGCAACATGACCGCTACTCGCTGACGCGCACCGTCCGGAAGACCTCCGCGACCAGGGGGACGTCGAACGGCCCGTTCGACGTCTCCGGGCGCTGGTGCAGGAACGCGAGCATCTTCTCGTTGATCGCGGCGCGCTCCTCGTCGTCGATCACGATCAGCCGTGAGTGCGTGTTGATCCACGCGATGGCGGCTTCCGGTGAGTCACGGCGGTGCGAGTGCGGGAAGGTGGCGCGCTCCTCCTTCGCGAACAACGGGTGCGCCATGATCGAGACGGGGTCGTGCCGCTGCGACTCGACGCTGCTCGCCGACACCTGCTCCAGTTCGCGCACCCACTCGACGTCCGTGGCCGGCTCGGCCCACATGGCCGCCAGCACCCCGCCGGGCCGCAGCACGCGGGCGATCTCCGGCAGCGCCTTCTCCTGGTCGAACCAGTGGAACGCGGTGCCGACGAACACCGCGTCGACCGTCTGGTCGGGAACGGGGATGTGCTCGGCGTGACCCGGTAGCGCGCGCACGCCGTGAACGCGGCGCACCAGCTCGGACAACATCTGCTCGTTGGGCTCCACGGCGGTCACGCAGTGGCCCTCCGCGACGAGACCCGCGGTCAGCTTGCCGGTGCCGGCGGCGAGGTCGAGCACGTCCAGGCGCTCGGTCCTGTCGCCCAGCGGCTCCAAAGCCCACCGGATCGCCGCCACGGGATAGTCAGGCCGGTGTTCGGCGTAGGCCTCGGCCTGCGCGCCGAACGAGTCCGCTCGCCTCGCGTGTAGATCCATCACCCCAACTTAGTGAGTTCACCGGTGTCCGGGTTGGTCTGGTCGGAGCGACCTGCCGATCTTCCAACGATTTAGTGGTATCCGGTTCGCTTTGACTTCACCGGTGTCCGTACCCTTCTCGGCGTGAGTGAGCAGCCGAAGCAAAACCTCGTGACCAGCGAAGAAGACCTGCCAGAGCAGATGCGCGTGCGCCGGGAGAAGCGTGCGCGGCTGCTCGCTTCCGGCAAGGAGCCCTATCCCGTCGAAGTCGCGCGCACGCACACGTTGCGCGAGATTCGCGAAGCGCATCCCGAACTCGAACCCGACACCCAGACCGGTCAGCAGGTCGGTGTGACCGGGCGCGTGATGTTCATGCGCAACACCGGAAAGCTGTGCTTCGCGACGTTGCGCGAAGGCGACGGCACCGAACTGCAGGCGATGCTGAGCCTCGCCGGTGTCGGTGAAGAAGCACTTTCCGAGTGGAAGACCGACGTCGACCTCGGCGACCACGTTTTCGTGAGCGGTGAGGTCATCAGCTCACGTCGTGGCGAGCTTTCCGTGATGGCCGACGGGTGGCAGCTGACGTCGAAGTCGCTGCGTCCGTTGCCGGTAGCGCACAAGGAACTCGGCGAGGAAACCCGCATTCGTCAGCGATACGTCGACCTGATCCTCAGGCCGATGGCGCGCGACACTGTTCGGACCCGTGCGAACGTCGTTCGTTCTCTGCGCGACTCGTTCCACCGGCGCGGATTCCTCGAAGTCGAGACGCCGATGTTGCAGACGCTGCAGGGTGGTGCGTCCGCGCGTCCGTTCATCACGCACTCGAACGCGCTCGACATCGACCTGTTCCTGCGCATCGCGCCGGAGCTGTACTTGAAGCGCTGCGTCGTCGGTGGCATCGAGAAGGTCTTCGAGATCAACCGCAACTTCCGCAACGAGGGTGTGGACTCGTCGCATTCGCCCGAGTTTTCGATGCTGGAGTACTACGAGGCGTACGCCACGTACGACTCGAACGCGGTACTGACGCGCGAGCTGATCCAGGAAGCGGCGGAAGCCGTGACGGGTTCTCAGATCGTCACGCTGGCGGACGGCAGCGAGTACGACCTCTCGGGTGAATGGACGACGCTGAGCATCTACGAGTCGTTGTCCGGAGCGGTTGGTGAGGAAATCACCCCCGAGACGTCCGTCGAGGCGCTGCGCAAGCTTTGTGACCGGCACGAACTCGAGCTGAACCCGAAGTTCGGGCACGGCAAGCTGGTCGAGGAGCTGTGGGAGCACCTGGTGTGCGACTCGCTGTACGCGCCGACGTTCGTGCGGGACTACCCGATCGAGACGTCCCCGCTGACCAGGCAGCACCGCAGCAAGCCGGGTGTGGCCGAAAAGTGGGATCTGTACGTGCGCGGATTCGAACTCGGAACCGGTTACTCCGAACTGGTCGACCCGGTCATCGAGCGGGAACGCCTGGAAGCACAGGCGCGTCTCGGGGCCGCCGGTGACCACGAGGCGATGCCGATCGACGAAGACTTTCTGCGATCACTGGAGTACGGAATGCCACCGAGTGGTGGTGTCGGAATGGGTATCGATCGGCTGCTGATGGCGCTCACCGGTCTGGGTATCCGGGAGACCATCTTGTTCCCGCTCGTTCGCCCTGAATGAGTAACTTTCCGGATGTCGATAGGTGCAATGCGGCACCCGTGCGCTAACCTGCCTCGCAGAAGGCTTTAGTTGGCGACGCGGGTGACCGCGCATTCGGGGTCCAGGAGGATACGCATGGCGCAGAAGGTCACGGTGACCCTCGTCGACGATCTGGACGGTTCCACCGCTGAGGAGACCGTCGAGTTCGGACTGGATGGTGTCAGCTACACCATCGACCTTTCCTCGGGCAATGCGGGCAAACTGCGGGACGCTCTTGCCGACTTCGTGGGAAGTGCACGTCGCGCGGGTGGTCGTAAGCGTCTTGGGCCCGGCCGTCCGGCCGGCAGCGTGAAGGCGCGCCCCGCATCGGCGGACCGTGAGCAGAACCAGGCCATTCGCGAGTGGGCCCGCAAGCAGGGCATGAAGGTGTCGGACCGCGGCCGCATCCCGGCCGAGGTGCTCGACGCCTACCACCAGCAGGGCTGAAATTCGGCAAAACACGAAGGGGTTCCGGGGGAAGATTCCCGGAACCCCTTCGTGCTATTTGAGTGACCGATCAGCTACCATCCGCCGCCCAGAAGGTGGAACGGTGCTATCCAAACGAGATCGTGAACACTCTTGCTGCTGACTTTTTAGTTGACCCGACAACGGGTTGACTGAACATTCTTCAGCGATCTTCTCGGGCTCGTCTTTCTGCCCGAGAGGGCAGAGATGTGACCGGAACCGGCGCCCTGGACCCCGGTGCGGCAGGGTGGTTCGGTTAGGCTTACCTCTCCTGTCTTGGTTGAGGAGGGTGGGCCTTGGGTCGTAGGTCGTTCGGCCTGCTCTTCCTGCTGGTCGTGCTGGTCGCCGTGTGCCTGGCGAGCATCGCGATCGGCTCGAAGGAGATCCCGCTTTCCGGGGTGTGGCACGGTCTCTTCACGCCGACCGGCGTCGAGGACGACGTGGTGGTCCGCGAGCTGCGGGTCCCGCGGACGTTGCTCGGCATCGCGGTGGGCATCGCACTCGGTGTGGGTGGCGCTCTCATGCAGGGCCACACGCGCAACCCGCTGGCCGATCCCGGCATCCTCGGCGTCACGCACGGCGCGGCGCTGGCGGTCGTGCTCTCGATCTTCCTGCTCGGCGTCAACTCGCTGGTCGGCTACATCTGGTTCGCCTTCGCCGGCGCGATGATCGCGAGCGTCCTGGTGTTCCTGCTCGGGTCCGCCGGGCGAGGCGGTCCGTCGCCGGTGACGCTGGCGCTGGCCGGTGCCGCGGTCTCCGCGCTGATGAACGGCCTGGTGTCGGCGATCGTGCTGCTCGACCAGCAGTCGCTCGACGCGTTCCGGTTCTGGCAGGTCGGCGCCATCGCCGGCCGCGACCTGACGGTGCTGACGCAGGTGCTGCCGTTCCTGCTGGCGGGCCTGGTCATCGCGGCGTTCAACGCGCCGGGGCTCAACGCCATGTCGCTGGGCGAGGACGTGGCCAAGTCGCTGGGTGTGAACGTCAGCCAGACGCGGTCGCTGGGCATCTTCGCCATCACGCTGCTGGTCGGCGGGGCTGTCGCCGCATGCGGGCCGATCGGGTTCCTCGGGCTCGTGGTGCCGCACATCGCACGCGCGTTCACCGGCCCCGACTACCGCTGGATCCTGCCGTACTCGGCACTGCTCGGAGCGATCCTGATCCTGTTCGCCGACATCGTCGGACGGGTGGTCGCCCGCCCGTCCGAGGTGGAGGTCGGCGTGATGCTGGCGCTGATCGGTGCTCCGTTCTTCATCTTCCTGGTGCGGCGCAAGAAGCTGGTGAAGATTTGACGACCGCTGAGAAGACCCCCGCGGCCGAGGCGCCCGCCCTGAGGCTGGGCGCGGCCTCGTTCCGGCTGCGCCGCCGGCCGTTGCTGGTCGTGGCGGCCTCGCTGGTCGTCCTGGCGGCGTTGCTGGTCGCCGACATCATGATCGGCGACTTCCCCCTGACGGTGACCCAGGTCGTCGACACGCTGCTGGGCGGCGGCACGCGCCGCGACCAGTTCGTGGTCGTGGAACTGCGGATGCCGCGGGCGCTGACGGGCCTGCTGGTCGGCGGCGCGCTGGGACTCTCCGGCGCGATCTTCCAGGCCATCGTGCGCAACCCGCTGGCCTCGCCCGACATCCTCGGCGTGACCTGGGGAGCCGGCGCCGGCGCGGTCTCGGTGATCACCTTCGCCGGTTCGCTGGGCGTCGTGACCGGCAGCGCGGCCTCGATCGGCGTCCCGCTGGCGGGCCTGACCGGCGGCCTGCTCGCGGGCCTGCTGGTCTACGCGCTGGCGTGGCGGCAGGGCATCGAGGGCTTCCGGATGGTCCTGGTCGGCATCGGCATCACCGCCGTGGCCGGCAACTTCACGCACTACCTGCTGACCGTAGGCGACGTGCAGGACGCGGGCCGGGCGATGGTGTGGATCACCGGCTCTCTGAACGGCCGCGGCTGGGAGCACGTCGTGCCCGTTGCCCTGGCTCTGGTCGTGCTGGTTCCCGTAGCCCTGATCGGCGGCCACGTGCTCGGGGCTTTGCAGTTCGACGACCAGACCTCGCGCGGGCTCGGCGTGCGGGTCAACGTCGCGCGGTCGTTCCTGATCATCGTGGCGATCGTGCTGGCCTCGGTGGCCACCGCCGCGGCCGGGCCGATCGTGTTCGTGGCTTTGGCGTCGCCGCAGATCGCTCTTCGGTTGTCCGGGACCGCCCAGCCGCCGTTGTTCGGTTCTGTGGTGGTCGGCGGTGCGCTTGTCATGCTGTCGGACCTGGTCGCGCGGACCATCTACCGCACCGAGCTGCCGGTCGGTGTCGTGACCGCGGTTCTGGGTGCGCCCTATCTGATGTTCCTGCTGATCCGAAGCCGCCGGGAGGCGCGGGTATGAGTGTGCGTCTTGAGGCTTCGTCGTTGAGCGTGGGCTACGGGGAACGGCAGGTCGTCGACTCCCTCGACCTGTCGATCATCGACGGCACCGTCACCGCGGTGATCGGGCCCAACGGGTGTGGCAAGTCGACTCTGCTGAAGGCCTTGGGGCGGTTGCTGCCTGCTCGGTCTGGTGCTGTGCTGCTGGACGGCAAGCAGATCGATTCGATGTCCACTCGGGATGTTGCCCGGGTTCTCGGGATGTTGCCCCAGGCCCCGTCTGCTCCTGAGGGGCTGACTGTCGCCGATCTCGTTGCTCGGGGGCGGCATCCGCATCAGGCCTGGTATCGGCAGTGGTCCTCTGATGATGCTGCTGCTGTTGATGCTGCTCTGGCCATGACCGGGATTCTGGATCTGGCAGAGCGGACTGTGGATGAGCTGTCCGGGGGGCAGCGGCAGCGGGCCTGGATTTCGATGGCTCTTGCTCAGGGGACTGATCTGTTGCTGCTGGACGAGCCGACGACCTATCTGGATCTTGCTCATCAGATTGATGTGCTGGATTTGGTTCAGGAGCTGCATTCGTCCATGGGGCGGACGATTGTGATGGTGTTGCACGACCTGAACTTGGCTGCTCGGTATGCGGACACGATCGTGGCCATGCGGGATGGGCGGATCGTGGCGCAGGGGACGCCTGGTCAGGTGTTGACCGAGCAGATGTTGCTGGAGGTTTTCGGGTTGGATGCCCGGGTTGTCGAGGATCCGGTTTCTGGGACGCCGTTGGTGGTGCCTGTGGGGTCTCGGCATCGGTTGCCGTGAGTTGTCGGACCTTCTGAGTACGTTGTGATGCAGGGGGTTCCCAGAACGGGGGGACGCCTGCGTCAGCGTGGTCACCTTGCGGGCGGCGACCATGCGGGTGGTCACCTTGCGGGTGGCCTGGTCGCCTTGCGTGCTTCCCCTGGGGGCTCTGCCCCCAGACCCCCGGCAATCTGATCGGGGGTGGCGCCACGGGCGGGTTGATGGCACGCCTGTTGCGTTGGGCGGCTGCCTGTTGCGTAGCTGGGTGCGTTGGCGGTGGGGTCCCGTCACGAGTCGCACCAAGAGCGGGCCACATGCAGGTAGGGGTGTCAAGCGGACGAAAAGCGTGCCCGCTTGACACCCCTACCTGCATGCAGCAAGAGCTGTGGCGCGACTCGTGACGGGACCCCACCGCCCGGCCCGCCTGGTAAGGACGGCTCGCCTTCGGCTTCGCGTGCGATCAGGCGTCCGTTGGTCATTTGCAGGTGCGTGGGCAGGCCGTGCACGGTTCTGCGTTCGGCAGTACGTAGTGGAAGCAGCAGCTGTTGCGCTTGCGCTTCCAGCCCTCGTCCGTGAAGTGGAGGGACGAGGCTGCTACGAACGGCTCGAGCTTCTCCGGGAGGATCATCGCGGCGTCCGTGACGCCTGCGTTTTCGTCTCCGAACAGGCGGCCTGCTGCCCACGGGCCGTATTCCAGCATGTCTGTCGCGGCTGCCCAGAGTTGGCGGCGGCCGAAGCGGACCACCTGGCCGAACGAAGCCACGAACTGGGCTGCGTGTGCTGCGTAGCGGGCGCGGAGGACTGCGGCCAGGGCCGCTTCGTCCGCCACCACGGTTGCTGCCGGGTGGTTCGAGGCCGGGTCGTCCGGGAGGCAGGCGAACTCGTCGCACATCAGGGCCATGCCGTCCGGGTGCGGGCGGCCGGTCGGGTTGATGCGGAACGCCATGTCCGAAGGCTTGAGGGTGGGCACTCGGCGGGCCGTGTGGAAGAGGAGGCCTGCCAGGTAGCCGGGCTGGTGCAGGTACCAGCCCATGATGTAGCCCGCTGTCGCGCGGTCGTCGGACTCGCCGTACTGCTCGACCATCCACTCGGCGAGGTCTTTGCGCCACAGGTCGAACCGGGTGGGCTCCGCCAGCAGGTCCGAGCAGATCGTCCAGTCTTCAGACGGCGTGCCGAAGACGATCTCGGTGCCGGACTGCAGGCGGGCGATGGAGTCGGCCAGTGGTGTGAGCGCACGCGGGTTCTGCCGTGAGACCCTCGCAGGTACGGTCAACGCGCAAGTCCAATCTCATGCGTATCAGGCTTGCCTAACCTTACCCAGGATCTCCCTTCGTTCGCCTCCTCAGGTGTGCCCGGTCACAGGAGTATCGCTCAACGGTCGGTTGTTCGCGTTCAGCGGACATCGCCCGATCTGTGGAATCCGTTGCTTCCGACCTGCGTTGATGCCGATGTCAATGTTCACCGGAGGCGGCTTGCCGCTGATGGGAGCCACAGGCCTCGGGACCGCCCACTACAGTGGAGCCACGGTGCCGCGCTCACCAGGGTAGATCGGTGGAGCCGAGGACCGCCGACGCAGCAGTCAGGGAGTGCGAATGTTCGAAAGGTTCACCGACCGCGCGAGGCGGGTGGTTGTCCTTGCCCAAGAAGAGGCACGGATGCTCAACCACAACTACATCGGCACCGAGCACATCCTCCTGGGTCTGATCCACGAGGGTGAAGGTGTCGCCGCCAAGGCGCTCGAGTCGTTGGGGATTGCGCTGGAGGGCGTCCGCCAGCAGGTCGAAGAGATCATCGGCCAGGGCCAGCAGGCTCCGAGTGGACACATCCCCTTCACCCCCCGTGCGAAGAAGGTCCTGGAGCTCTCGCTGCGCGAGGCGCTTCAGCTCGGCCACAACTACATCGGCACCGAGCACATCCTGCTCGGCCTGATCCGCGAGGGCGAGGGCGTCGCCGCCCAGGTCCTCGTGAAGCTCGGGGCCGACCTCAACCGGGTGCGTCAGCAGGTGCTGCAGCTGCTGTCCGGTTACTCCACCGAGAAGGGTGCGGCGGAGTCGACCGGTCGTGGCGAAGGCACGCCGTCGTCCTCCTTGGTGCTCGACCAGTTCGGGCGCAACCTCACGGCCTCTGCCCGTGAAGGCAAGCTCGACCCGGTGATCGGGCGCGCCAAGGAGATCGAGCGGGTCATGCAGGTGCTGTCCCGCCGCACCAAGAACAACCCGGTCCTCATCGGCGAGCCCGGCGTCGGCAAGACCGCCGTCGTCGAGGGGCTTGCCCAGATGGTCGTCAAGGGCGAGGTGCCCGAGACGCTCAAGGACAAGCAGCTCTACACGCTCGACCTCGGTTCGCTGGTCGCGGGCTCGCGCTACCGCGGTGACTTCGAAGAGCGCCTGAAGAAGGTCCTCAAGGAGATCCGCACGCGCGGCGACATCATCCTGTTCATCGACGAGATCCACACCCTCGTCGGTGCGGGTGCCGCCGAGGGCGCGATCGACGCGGCGAGCATCCTGAAGCCGATGCTGGCTCGTGGTGAGCTGCAGACGATCGGTGCCACCACCCTCGACGAGTACCGCAAGCACGTCGAGAAGGACCCCGCGCTGGAGCGCCGCTTCCAGCCGATCCAGGTGGGCGAGCCGTCGCTCGAGCACACCATCGAGATCCTCAAGGGCCTGCGCGACCGGTACGAGGCGCACCACCGCGTCTCGATCACCGACTCCGCGCTGGTCGCCGCCGCCACGCTGGCCGACCGGTACATCAACGACCGGTTCCTGCCCGACAAGGCGATCGACCTCATCGACGAGGCCGGCGCGCGCATGCGCATCCGCCGGATGACCGCGCCGCCAGACCTGCGCGAGTTCGACGAGAAGATCGCGGACGTCCGTCGCGACAAGGAGTCCGCGATCGACGCGCAGGACTTCGAGCGCGCGGCGAAGCTGCGTGACGCGGAGAAGCAGCTCCTGGGCCAGAAGGCCGAGCGGGAGAAGCAGTGGAAGGACGGTGACCTGGACGTCGTCGCAGAGGTCGACGACGAGCAGATCGCCGAGGTCCTCGCCAACTGGACCGGCATCCCGGTGTTCAAGCTCACCGAGGAGGAGACCACGCGTCTGCTCCGCATGGAGGACGAGCTGCACAAGCGGATCATCGGCCAGGTCGACGCGGTCAAGGCCGTGTCGAAGGCGATCCGCCGCACCCGCGCCGGTCTGAAGGACCCGAAGCGCCCCTCCGGCTCGTTCATCTTCGCCGGCCCGTCCGGTGTCGGTAAGACCGAGCTCTCGAAGGCGCTGGCGAACTTCCTGTTCGGCGACGACGACGCGCTCATCCAGATCGACATGGGCGAGTTCCACGACCGGTACACCGCGTCGCGGCTCTTCGGTGCCCCTCCCGGTTACGTCGGCTACGAAGAGGGCGGCCAGCTCACCGAGAAGGTGCGCCGCAAGCCGTTCTCCGTCGTGCTGTTCGACGAGATCGAGAAGGCCCACCAGGAGGTCTACAACACGCTGCTCCAGGTGCTGGAGGACGGCCGCCTGACCGACGGTCAGGGCCGGACGGTGGACTTCAAGAACACCGTCATCATCTTCACGTCGAACCTGGGCACGTCGGACATCAGCAAGGCCGTCGGCCTCGGCTTCACCTCGGGTCAGGACGGCGCGTCCAACTACGAGCGCATGAAGAACAAGGTCAACGACGAGCTGAAGAAGCACTTCCGCCCCGAGTTCCTCAACCGCATCGACGACATCATCGTCTTCCACCAGCTGACTCAGGACGAGATCATCAAGATGGTGGACCTGATGATCGCCCGCGTCGAGACGCAGCTGAAGAACAAGGACATGGCGATCGAGCTCACGGATCGCGCGAAGATGCTGCTCGCGAAGCGCGGCTTCGACCCGGTGCTGGGCGCCCGCCCGCTGCGCCGGACGATCCAGCGCGAGATCGAGGACACCCTGTCGGAGAAGATCCTGTTCGGCGAACTCCAGCCGGGCCAGATCATCATCACCGACGTCGAGGGCTGGGACGGCGAGTCGGACCAGCACGACAAGGCGCAGTTCGTGTTCCGCGGCGAGGCCAAGCCGAACCGCGTGCCCGACGCCCCGCCCGTCGACCTCACCGCCTCGGCGCCCGCCGCCGAGTCGCAGGACGCTCCTGCGAACGAGTCCGAGTGATCTAGACAGCACGTGAGAACGGCCCCCAGGCTTCGCGGCCTGGGGGCCGTTCTCGTGTCCGGTGGCTGTCCGCTTCCGGGTTCGACCGGTCGTCCGAAGACCCCCTGTCGCCCAAGTCACTCGGACACACCGATTCGCCCGTTTCGCGGCGCGCGCGAAACTCCACCTGCCACTATGGCGCGCGCTCCGCGTGATCTTGCGCGAGCAGGTGTCCCAGGAGGAGGTCCCAGTGTCGTCGGCGGCGTTCGAGCAACTGGTAGCTCAGTTCGAGCAGTTCCAGTCACGGATGCAGCGCGTTGACCAGCAGTTCGCCAACATCGGCGAGATGCAGCAACAGCTGACCGAGATGGAAGCGGTGGCCACCTCGGCCGACCGCGCTGTGACAGTCGTGGCAGGTCCGTCCGGCAGCATCAAGGCCATCAGACTGACCGAGCACGCCATGCGCAGGCCCGCGCACGCTTTGGCCGCCGAACTGATGTCGACGCTGCAGCAGGCCGTGGCCGAAGCCGCCCGCCGCCAGGCAGGCATCGTCGAGGGCGCCATCGGCGACGGCATGAAACTCTCCGACCAGGTCCTCGAAACCCAGGCACAGCTCTTCGGGATGTCCAAAGAGGAACTCCGTGCCGTGCGGTCCGACGAGACCGCACCTGCCCCGGCCCCGCACCACCCGCCGATGCCACCCGCGCCACCGGTGTCCCCGCCGATGCCACCCGCGCCAACGGTGTCCCAGACCGGAGCCCCGGTCCGCCAGGCCGCGCCACCCAACAGGACTGCTCCTGAACCGCAGGACGACTTCTCCGACCAGAACATCATGCGCGGCAACGCCTGGAACGACAGGTCGCAGCCGCCGCCCACCGCTCCGCCCAAGCAGGACGGCAAGTTCCTCAACCTCTACGACGACGAGGACGGCCGGTGAGCGGGTTCAGCGTCAGCCCGGAGGAGCTGCGGTCGTTCGCCGGCAAGCTCGACGGCCACCACAGCACGGCGAGCAAGATCGCCGAGCTGGTCGCGACGGCCGACGTCGGCGACAAGTCCTGGGGTGTGGTCGGGATCTTCGTCAAGGACCAGTACACGCAGATGCTCGGCGACCTCAAAGAGACGATGCAGGCGATGCAGGACGGCCTGCAGTCGGGTGCCGGCAAGTTCCGCGACACCGCCGAGGGTTATGCGCAGCAGGAAGAAGCGCTGAAGCAGCTCCTCGACGGCATCCAGGTCGAGCGGGGGTAGCGCGGCCGTGACAGAACCGGATCTCACCGTTCCAGGCCTGAGCGGCAAAGAAGGCACGCTCGAGGTCGAAGAGAAGTCCACCGGGGAGAAGGCGCTCGAGGCCACGCCGTTCGTCGGCAGCTTCATGAAAGCCTTGGAAGCATCGGGAAACGTCGGAGACCCCGGCGGTATCACCGCATTGGCTTCGGAAGGCAGCGCGCTGGTCAACTCGTTCAGCGAGGCCGCTCAGATCGCGACGGACCCGATCGGGTGGCTGGTCAACCAAGGTCTGAGCTTCCTCATCAGCATCTGCGAGCCGTTGGAAGACGCGATCCACTTCGTCAGTGGCGATGGCCCGGCTCTGCAACAGGCCGGGGAGAACTTCGGCAAGCTCGCGGAGGGCCTCACGAAGCTGAAGGAGGGGTTCGCCAGCGACCTGTCGAGTTCGGTGCAGGGCTGGGGTGGCGAGACGGCGGATGTGGCCGCCACGAAGCTTGGTGAGTTCGCCAGCGGCATCGACGGTGTCATCGGTCAAGCCGGTGAGCTTTCCCAGCTTCTGCTCATGTCATCGATGATCATGCAGGTGATCGAGGACCTCATCAAGGCCATCCTGACTGAATTGATCATTTGGCTGGTCATGATCTGGATCCCCGCCCTGGCGGCCGCCGTCCCGAGCCTCGGGTCGTCCACCGCGGCGGCCGGCGCCGCGACCGGTGTGCGGGCCGCGACCACTGTGAGCCGGGTGTCGCGCATCATCGCGAGGCTCAAGGCCTTCCTCGGCAAGATCCTGCAGTTCCTGCGCAACCTGCTGACCCGCACCAAGAACCTGGGCGCCGGCATGAAGAAGGCCATGGCGGACAAGAGGGCCAACGTCGTAGACGCGGACCGGCGGCGCGCACTGCCGGAGAACAAAGGTCTGTTCAAGGGCTGGGTGGACAAGAAGGACGGCTCGCAGGGCATCGTCGGCGAGCGCATGAACCAAGGTTTCTGGAGGTCGATGGGCGAAGCCGTCGGCATCGAGGCGGCGGCCCAGGTCGACGGTCGCAACGAAAAGGGACTGCGGAACGAAACGCTTCGGCAGCAGTCCGCTGAAGCGGGCGAAACCGGAACCGATTACTCGAAGCACCAGATCAAGGGATACCTGGACATCTGATCATGGACAAGCTCATCAAGGGTCTCTCGGAATTGCTGACCAGCCCGTTCTTCTTGGCGATGGTCGTTGGAGCCATCGTGGTCACCCTCGTTCGGCGGTGGCTCCACATCCGCAACCACAGGACGGCACGGGACGAGCAGATCGCCGCGTTGAACCCGTTGGCCGCCAGGCTCGGCGGAACGGTGATCAACCCGGAGCAGGGTGACACCGCGGCCTGGTCGGCCGGTTTCCTGGAGCCCGTGAGGAGCGACGGAAGTGCTTACGACACGGTGCTGAAGGGGAAGTGGCTGCGGCGGTCCAAGCCCCAGTGGGACCTCGCCATGGACTTCCGGCGGGGTGACTGGCACGTCCGGGTGACCGAGGCGGCGGTGCGGATCGCGGCGTACACCGGCTACGGGGTGCGCTGGGAGCAGGAGCACCGGATCGAGGTGGCCACCGCGCGCATGGCGCCGATGCGGATGGTCCGGCCGACCAGGTACATCGCCCCCGACCGGCCGGTCTTGCCCGCGGACTTCGAGAACCAGTGGAAGAGCTGGCTGTCCGAGCCGCCATCGACGGTGGGGGATCAGGCGGAGTGGCAGCGCGTGCAGCTCCCGTCCCCGATGGACAAGGAGTTCTTCGTTTGGGGGAGCGACCCTGCCGCGGCGGTCAGGGATCTGAACTTCGAAGCACTGCACTGGCTGATCGAACACGGGAAGCATCTGCCGTCGCACGCGGAGTCGATGCGGGTCACGTTCGAGGCCGGCATTGCCTACGTCGTCCTGGACAACCACATCGATCAGGCCGGCCTGATGGCTGTGGTCGACATGGTGGTCGGGTTGCTCGACCGGATGCCCGGCGCGCGGCCGAGGCACCCTGCGGCGACGCTCTGAGAGTCGGAGATTCGTTCGAGTTGAGCACCTGGCTGCGTGGGCGTTCTCCTCGGCGAGGTGTACGCGTTGGTGCCGCGCAGCCGCAGGTAGGCGAAACGCGCACGGTTAGCCGAGCAGGCCACCCGCGCGGAGCGCCCTGGCGACACGGTGGTGAACAGGCGTGATCGAAGGGTATCTGGACATCTGATGGTGGAAATCTTCAAGCTGTGGGTGACCGATTACCTGCTTCATCCTTTTGTTCTGACCAGCCTCGTCGGCATGATCTTGTTCATGGTCGTGCGGCGCTGGCTTCAGCTCCGCAGCCACGGGAAGGCTCGGGACGAGCAGATCGCCGCGCTGACCCCGCTGGCACAGCGTCTCGGCGGCAAGCTGCTCGGTCCTGACGAGGCGTCCATGTGGACGGCTGAACTGTGCAAGCCGTTCCGGAACGAGTTCTCGATCGCGTTCCGCTCCAAGCGGCAGTACGACCTGTCGCTGGACTTCCAGCGCGGTCCGTGGCACGTCAGGGTGACCGAAGCCTCGATCCGGTACGACAGCCGCGGCTTCGGTGTGCGCTGGCTGCAGCAGCACCGCATCGAGATCGCCACCGCTCGCCTGGCCCCGCTGAAGGTCACGAGGCCGAACAAGTACAACGTCAACAACGGACAGCCGTTGTCACCCGGCCGGCTTGAGTCCGAGTGGAAGCAGATCGTCAGCAACGAGCCCGAAACCGCGAAGCAGTCAGATGCCGAGTGGCTGCCGGTGCCGTTGCTGCCACCCATGGACCATGAGTTCTCCGCGTACAGCAGTGATCCCGCGGCTGCGGCCAGGGAACTGAACTTCGACGCGTTGCACTGGCTCCTCGATCACGAAGAAAGCCTTCCGGCCTGGGCGAAAGGGATGTCGCTGACCTTCGAGTCGGGCTTCGTCTACCTGGCCGCGTACGACCACATCTACCCGGACGACCTGCTGGCCGTGGTCGACACGATCTGCGGTCTGCTCGACCGCATGACCGGCGCGCGGCCGCGGCACCCTGCCGCGACTGTCTGACGATGTAGTCCTGGAATCGCGGCTCTGGCTCTTCGTGAGCCTCAGCGCGGCGTCACGGAGTAGCCCGCCAGCACGACCTCCTCCAGCTCCGGGTCGTCGTCCTCGTACGCGCCCTCGTAGTTGAAGCCGAACAGCTCGCGCAGGGCGGCCTCGGCCAGGTCGAGCGGGTGGAAGCGGAACGGGTACTCGTCGTCGGGGTCGAGGCTTTCGAGGAACTCCGGGTCGCCTGCCCGGTACTTCTCCTCGAACGGCAGGGGAGTGCCTACGTCGGCGATCACGCCGCTGTCCGGGGAGAGGCTGTACGCGCGGCGCAGCGTGCCGTCCGGCTCCCAGATGGCGTACGAGAAGAAGTCGACGACGCTGTGCATGGCGTGGAGGTACAGGGTGCGGCCGGCGGCCTCGCTGACGAAGTGGTCCGGCAGGTCTGTGTAGGAGTCGCCGGCGGCCTCCCACGTGCAGATGATCGACAGGCCGGGGAACACGCCGGCGTAGACGGTGCCCTCCGGCGGGTTGCCGTAGTGGAGGTTGCCGTCCTCGATCGGGCGGATGTCGTGTGACGGGTAGAGGCGTTCCACGAAGGCGGCCGTGGCCTCGCGGTCGATCTTCGGTGTTGCGCGCAGGACCTTGCTGACGTCGTCGGATGCGTAGAACAGCATCCAGTCCTTGGCTCCCATCGGGCCCCCTCTCGGTTGGTCGGGATCAGC
Organism: Lentzea flaviverrucosa; assembly: GCF_003350445.1. Taxonomy (NCBI): domain Bacteria; kingdom Bacillati; phylum Actinomycetota; class Actinomycetes; order Pseudonocardiales; family Pseudonocardiaceae; genus Lentzea; species Lentzea flaviverrucosa. The sequence continues at coordinate 76,281 of NZ_QQAU01000014.1, read as the reverse complement.
ATGGCGGAGGGGTCTGACAATTTCCGGCGGGCAACGGGACCGGGACGTGGACCGTCCTTTCTGGTGTGAGCACACCGGAGACCGACGCGCGCTCGGGCACACTGCACGACGTGGTCACCACCGAGGTGAAGCCGCCCCGAAGCGGTTTCGCCACGTTCCTGCTGGTCTTGTGCGCGATGGCGTTCGTCATTGCGGCGCTGGTCAGGCTGCTCGGCATCGACGGCACGCGGTACATGATCGCCGCGACGTCGCTGACCCCGTATATCACCGTCGTGGGCTTGCTCATCGGGTTGTTCGCGTTGTTCCGCAAGCGGTGGGTCATCGGGCTGACGATGACCGTGGTGGGGGTCGTGCTGGTCGCGAACCTGGCGCCGCGGGCGTTTCCCGACGCGCGGCCGAACGGGGTGGGGCAGCAGGTCAGGCTGATGACGGCGAACCTGCTCACCGGCATCGCGGACGCGGAGTTCATCGTGCAGGAGGTCAGGAAGCGCAACATCGACGTCCTGGCGTTGCAGGAGCTGACTCCGCAGATGGTGGGTGACCTCGACCGGGCGGGTCTGCGGCAGGTGCTGCCCAACCGGGTCTTCCTCGACGAACCGGGCGGGTCGGGCAGCGGCATCGCCTCCCGGTTCCCGCTCTCGCAGCGGAACCTGACGCCGCCGAGCACGTTGCAGCAGGCAGGGGCGCTCGTCGACCTGCCGGGCAAGGACATCGAGGTCGTCTCGGTGCACCCGTTGCCGCCGGTCGTCACCGCGGGACCCGAGGCCTGGCAACGAGAGCTCGCCGGGCTGCCCGCGCCGGACTCGACCGGTGCGATCAGGGTGCTCGCCGGCGACTTCAACGCCACGCTCGACCACGTCGGCCTCACGCGGCTGCTGAACAAGGGCTACGTGGACGCGGCCGACCAGGTCGGCAAGGGGCTGATCCACACCTGGCCGAGCGCCAGCGGGTTCTGGCCGCCGCCGGTCACCATCGACCACGTGCTGGTGGACTCGAAGCTCCTGGTGGACACGCTCGACGTGTTCGACGTGCCCGGCAGCGACCACCGGGCCGTCGTCACGCAGTTCGTCGTGCCAAGGCTGTGAGGGCTTCCAGCGCGCCGACCGGCAACGACACCCCGCGGCCGTGCCGGACCTCCGGTTCGCGGACGTTGATCCGGATCAACGCGCCGTTGGCGGCGCTGGCCAGCTCGGCCTGACGCCGCACGGTCGGCACGGCGGTGCCGGCGCCGATCTCGACCACGACGAGCCTGCGCTGGTTCCTGCGCCACGCCGTCAGCTCGTCGAGCTGCCGCTGGCTGCGGTGCGGCACCCAGCCCCAGTCGCCGAACATCAGGATGTTGGGCCGCGCCAGCCCGCCACACGACGGGCACGACGGCAGCTCGCCCCTCGCCCGCATCGTCACCGGGTCGATCGCGACGTCGAACGAGCACTCCCAGATCTCGTCCGTGCACGGCTCCACGCACTGGGCGTGGTGGATCGACCCGTGAACCTCGGCGACGTCCGTGAAACCCGCCTTCTGGAACTGTCCGTCCACATTGGACGTGAAAACGCGTGCACCCCACGACCGCAGCACGGCGAAACCCTCGTGCGGCACGGTCGCGCGGTACAGGGCGAGCCGATGGCCGTAGAAACCCCACGCCAGCGCGGGATCGTCGGCGAAGTGCACCGGGTCGGCGATCTCCTCGAACTTCAGCCCGAGCCGCTCGTAGGGCGGGTACGCCCGCCAGAAGCCCTCGGTGCCGCGGAAGTCGGGAAGACCCGAGTCGACCCCCATGCCGGCACCGGCGCAGACGAGCACGGCGTCCGCGCCGGCGATCAGCTCGGCGGCTCTGTCGTAGGACTCCTCGATCACTGCTTGGGCTTGCTGCCCAGCACGACCTCGAACTCCAGCAGGTCGGCACCGCTCGACACGGGCCGTGCGCGCTCACCCGAGTGAGCGGCCGCACCGGCCTCGCCGTCGCGCCACGCGGTGAAGGCCTCGTCGGTCTCCCAGTGCGTGACGACGAAGTAGCGGTCCTCGCCCGCGACGGGGCGCAGGAGCTCGAAGCCGAGGAAGCCGGGCTGGTTGTCGACCGCGCCCAGGCGGGCGGCGAACCGCTTCTCCAGCTCGGGGCCGTTGCCCTCGGGAACCTTGATCGCGTTGATCTTCACGACTGCCATGACGACCACCCTAGCGGCGCACACCGGCAGGCAGCAGGTACTGATCTTCCGGAATGCCCGACTTGCGGAACCACGCCGCGAAGAACCCGTCGAGCGGCTGCCCGGAAGCGGCCTTGAAGTGCTCCTCGAACTCCGGCCACGAGGCGTTGCCGTCGCGGTGCTTCACCAGCCACGACTGCAGCGCCTTGAAGAACACGTCGTCACCGACCTGCTTGCGCAGCGCGTGCATGCCCATCAGGCCCTTGTCGTAGACACCGCGGAACTCGTTGCCCTTGCCCATGTCGTAGAGCTTCGGCGCCCAGAACGCCGCCCGGTCGCGCCGCTGTTCGACCTGGTCGCGGTAGCGCTGGTCGAGGTCCGTGCCCTCCTTCTCCAGCCACAGCCACTGCGCGTAGGACGCGAGGCACTCGTTCAGGCAGATGTCCGCCCAGTTCTCGATCGAGACCGAGTCGCCGAACCACTGGTGGGCGTTCTCGTGCACGACCGTCTCCAGGTCGGCCCAGGCGGCGTAGATCGGACGGGTCTGGGTCTCCAGCGAGAACCCGATCTGGTCCGCGACCCAGATGCTGCCCGCCGCGCGCTGCGGGTACGGGCCGAACTTCGTCGCCAGGTACGCGAGGACCTCCGGCCCCTGGGACTGGATCGGCTTCTTGGAGGCGGACGTGCCGGGCGCGTAGGCGTCGACGACCGGCGTGCCGTCGGGCAGCTTCGAGCGCACGACCTCGAACTTGTCGATCGCCACGGTGGCCAGGTACGTCGCGAGCGGCGTCTCCTCCGACCAGGTGAACGTCGTCCAGCCGCCGTCGCGGGTCGCGGGGCCTTCGAGGCCGTTCGAGATCACCGTCCAGCCGTCCGGCACGCGGGCCGCGACCTTCAGCGCCGCCTTGTCGCGCGGGGTGTCGTTGGCGGGGAACCACGTCGTCGCGGAGTGCGGCTGACCTGCGGCGAACGCTCCGCCGGTGGACGAGATCTGCCAGCCGCTGCGACCCAGCGAGGCGTCGTTGATCGTCGTGGGCTCACCGCCGTAGGTGATGGCGGTGGTGAACGGCCTGCCCTTCGCGAGCGGCGCGGCCGGCGTGATGACCAGCTCGTGGTCGCCCTCCTGCACGAACTTCGCGGGCTGCCCGCCGACCTTCACCTCGCTGACCTCCAGGCCCTCGAGGTCGAGGTTGAAGCGCGAGAGGTCCTGGGACGCGGTCGCGGTGACGGTCGCGACGCCGTCGAGCTTCTTCGACCCCGGGTCGTAGGTGATCGCGAGGTCGTAGAGCGTGACGTCGTAGCCGCTGTTGCCGTCCGTCGGGTAGTACGCGTCGCCCGCGCCCGCCCCTGCCTCCACCGCGGCCTGCGGCGACGTCTCCTGGCGCGCCTGCTGCGCGGGGTCGCCGCCCGGCGTTCTGAACACCACGAGCAGACCTGCGACGAGCACGACCAACACCAGGGCGATCAGGTACGGGCGGGCCTTCATGCGTTAATCATCCCTGTGTCGGTGGTGGAGTTCGGCGGAACGGGTCAAGGCGTACTGCTCCTGCACGGTCTGATGAGCAGGGCCACCGCCTGGTGGCCGGTCGCGCAGTGGCTCAGGCCGTTCGGGCGCGTGGTCGGCTTCGACCAGCGCGGGCACGGCCGCAACCCGCGGCGGGGACCGTTCCGCACCGAGGACTTCGTCACCGACGCCGCCGCGGTGATCGAGGAACTGGACCTCGGGCCCGCCGTGGTGATCGGGCACTCCATGGGAGGGCTGCACGCGTGGTGTCTCGCGGCATCCCGACCGGACCTGGTCAGCGCGATTGTGGTCGAGGACTTCGCCCCGGACAACAGGGGCAGGACGATCGACGAGTGGAAGTGGCTCTTCGACGCCTGGCCGGTGCCCTTCCAGTCGCTCGGGCACGTGACGTCGTACTTCGGCGCGCCGCTGTTCGCCGATTACTTCGAGGAACGCGAGGACGGCTGGCACCTGATCGCCGAGATGGACGACCTGTACGAGATCGCCGGCCACTGGGGCACGCGGGCCTACTGGGACTTCATCGACGCCGTCGAGTGCCCGTCGCTGGTGATCGAGGCGGGCAGGGGCGGCCAGCTACCAGGGCAGATGGAGGAGGCGGCACGGCGTTCCCGAGGCCGGTACCTCTACGTCGAGGAAGCCGGTCACGTCGTGCACGACAGCGCGCCGTGGGTCTACCGAGGCGCTGTGGAGGCCTTCTTGAGCACGTCGACCTCGCCGGTCTGAGTGTCGACGATCGACACCTCGCGGACCTTCGCGCGGATCGGCTCGACCGGGAAGATCGCGGCGAACGCGGCCTTCATCGCGTCGTCGTCGATGTCGTGCGCAAGCGTGCAGTGCGGGACCCAGTTGCCCGGCAAGTAGTAGGCGCTCGGGTTCTTCACGTTGCTCGCCAGCACGTCGTGGATGGCGGAGTGCACGGCCAGCAGTTCGGTGTCCACCACGGCCGACAGCATCAGCACGTTGTCGGCCGTCGAGAACGTGCTGAGCGAGTGCAGGTAGAGGTCAGGCAGCCACAGCCGGCCCAGGTCCTCCCGCAGTTCCTTGCGGACCTTGGGACCGATGGTGCTCGCGACGGCGTAGGTGAGGTGCGGCGGGTAGGCGTGTTTCGCACCGATGCGTCGTTGCAGTTCGCGGACCTTCTTGTCCGCTTCGTCGTCGAAGAACGCCACCAGCGCGTGCATTCAGTGCTCCCAGGTAGAGGCGAACAGGCCGTCCGCGTCTGCTCGACCAGGCCGTCGTCCAGCGGCGAGACCAGGCACTTCTCGCGCTGCATCACGTCATTCCGGACGATGTCGAGGGTGCGCAGCCACAGGTCCGGCATTCGCAGCCGTTCGAGGTTCTCGCGCAGCTCCTTGCGGATCCTGGGCTGATGACGCTCGCGGCGGCGTAGGTCGGGCGGAGTGCGTGGGATTGTTCAACACCCAGATTGTTCAACAATCCGACGAGGCTACGTTCCGGGTCGGTATCGAGGAAGGCGACCTGGGCGTGCATCAGCTTGTGCCCTTGTCGGATTGTTCAACGATCCTCTCGCCAGGCACGGGAAAGAGGCCATCGTTGGATCGTTCAACAATCCGCTCATTCGGCAGAGGGAAGAGGCTGCCGTCGGATGGTTCAACAATCCCCTCATTCGACAGAGGGGAGAGGCTGTCGTTGGATCGTTCAACAATCCCTTCGCCGGGCAGGTGGAAGAGGCCGTCGTGGGATTGTTCAACAAGTCCATCGCTCAACAAGGACACCAGGCACTTCTCGCGCTGCATCGCGTCGCTCCAGACGACGTCGAGCTGCATCTTGGGCACCGGCCCCGGCGCACCCCGCAGCACGTCCAGCAGCCTGCCCCGCACCTGGCGGTCGGTGCCGGCGAACTTCTGCACCTTCTTCTCGGGCCCCGCATAGGCAGGCCGCCCAGCCAACTGCCACGCACACTCGGCGAACAACGGGCAGTCCGCGCACTTCTGGTTCTTCGCCGTGCAGATCAACGCACCGAGCTCCATCAACGCCGCCGAGAACACCGCGGCGTCCTCCTGACCCTCGGGCAGGATCGCCTCGACGTCACGGAGATCGCGCTTGGTCGAAGGCGGCCCGGCGTCACCGGCCCCGTGCACAGCGCGCGCAACCACCCGCCGGACGTTCGTGTCGACGACGGCGCACTTCTGCCCGTACGCGAACGTGGCCACCGCACGAGCCGTGTAGCTGCCGATGCCGGGCAGCGACTCGAGCGTCTCGATGTCCGACGGCACCACGTCGCCGTGGTCGCGGGCGATCGCGGTGGCGGCCTCGTGCAACCGCATGGCACGCCGTGGATAGCCGAGCTTGCCCCACATCCGCAGGACCTCGCCCTGCGAGGAGGCCGCCATCGCGGAGGGCACGGGCCAGCGCGCCAGCCACTCGTGCCAGATCGGTCCGACGCGGGAGACCGGCGTCTGCTGCAGCATGATCTCGCTGATCAGCACACCCCAGGCGGTGCAGTCGGGACGGCGCCACGGCAGGTCTCGGGCCGCGGTGTCCCACCAGCCCAGCAGCAACTCGTGATTCATCGCCCGCCATTGTCGCGCAACGAAAAGGCCCCCCGGAGGGGGCCCTTCACAACGAACCTCGAAGCGAACTTCAGGCGGCGGCGGTCTCGGCGGCGTCGACCTCGCGCAGCTCGCCGGTGTGCACGTCGTAGACGAACCCGCGGATCTTGTCGGTGTGCGGGATGAACGCGCTGTGGCGGAGGCGTGCCATCGACCCGCGCACGCTCTGCTCGACGACCTTGAACGCCTCGACGGCCCAGGTCGGGCGCAGGCCGGTGTCGGCCTCCAGCTCGTCCTTGAAGTCGTCCTCGGTCACCATCTCCAGGCCGCAGTTCGTGTGGTGCACGAGCAGGACCTCGCGCGTGCCGAGCTTGCGCTGGCTCAGTGCGAGCGATCGGATCGCGTCGTCGGTGACGACACCACCCGCGTTGCGCAGCACGTGCGCCTCACCCTGCTTCAAGCCGAAGATCTCGAACACCCGGATGCGCGAGTCCATGCAGGTCAGAATCGCCACCTGCAGGGACGGCTTCGCGGACGAACGGTCTCCGGGAACCACGTTCCCGAGCTCGTAGTTCCGCTTGAGCAGTTCGTCGATCGCGGTCATGTGACACACCTCCATGGCCTACCGGCGGACCCCGCGTCGATTGGAACCGGAGTTAGCGCACGTTCACAAGGGGTTTCCGCTCAATATCACGTTCACCGGATCGAGCGATGCTCGCCTCCCGCTGGATCAGAGCTGGTCGAGTTACGTTCGGGCCGTGATCGAGCCCACAGGTCCGCTGTCGTCCACGGTGTACTGGCGCCGCCGTCTCGCCGCGATCGGGGCCGGGCTGGTCACACTCCTGCTCGTGATCTGGATCGTCGGGATGTTCGGCTCCGACGCCGAGACCGCGCAGCCCACGAACGCCGCCGCGTCGGCCTCGAACCCGCCGCCGAGCATGTCCGAGAGTCCTGCTCCGGCGTCGTCCTCATCAACGACTCAGCCGACGCCGCCGCCCTCGCCGACGGAGACCACGCCACCGCCCCCACCTCCCGGGCCGCCGCAGCCCTGCCCGGACGACGTGATCGGGGTCTTGGCGAAGGCGAACAAGCCCTTCTACACCATCGGTGACCAGCCGGAACTGTCCATGGACGTGGTCAACACCGGGCCGGTGCCGTGCATCAGGGACATCGGACGTCAGCACCGCGAGCTCACGGTGCTGACCGCGGACGGCGCGACGGTGCTGTGGTCGAGCAACCACTGCCTTTCGGCGGTGGGCTCGGAGACCCGCGTGATGCAGCCGAAGGAGATCTTCAACTACGGCACGAAGTGGGCGGGCTCCACCTCGAAGCCGGGGTGCGGGGCCCACACGCGCGTCGGGCCCGGCGACTACCTGCTGGTGGCGAAGCTGGCCGGGAAGGCCAGCTCACCCACCGTCTTCAGGCTCGAGCACTGATCACGGCCCGAACCAGCGCTCCTCGGCACCACCGCGCGGCGGCCCCGAGGTCTTGCCGATGATCAGCTCGGTCGCGAGGTTCACCGACCGCGGCCGCGAGCGCTCGTTCGTGTCGAGCAGCAGCTTGCCCGCCGCCCGGCCCTTCTCCAGCACCGGCTGGCGGACCGTCGTGAGCCCGGCCTCCTCGCCGCCGCGGATGCCGTCGAAGCCGGTGACGGTGATGTCGTGCGGCACGCGCAGGCCGCGGCGGCCCGCCTCGGTCATCGCGCCCAGGGCGAGGACGTCCGAGGTGCAGATGAGGGCGGTGACCTGCGGGTCGCGGTCGAGGACCTGGGCCGCGCCGGACGCACCGGAGGCCATGTTGTGGTCGAAGCGCTCGACGACGGGCACCTGCGACCAGTCGACGCCGGCCTCGCTGAACGCCTCGGCCAGGCCGGACAGGCGGTTGCGCTGCACGTGGAAGTGGGCGGCGTGCTGGCGATCCGGCGTCACGAAGCCGTCGTTGCGGTCACGCGCGAGACGCATGCACACGACGCCGATGCGGCGGTGGCCCAGACCGATCAGGTGCCTGGCGAGGTCGTACATCGCGCCGCGGTCGTCGATGCCGACGCGGTCCACGGTGCCGAGGTCCGGCTGGTCACAGACGACGGTGGGCACCGGGCGCTCCAGCACGGCGGCGAGGTGCGGGTCGTCGTCCGGCACCGAGTAGACGACGAAGCCGTCGACGCCGGCGCGGTGGACGGACGCGACGTCCTCGCGTTCGGGGTTCGCGGGCACCAGCAGCAGGCCGGTGCCGGCGTCCTCGCACGCCAGCGCGAGGCCCTCGAGGAAGCCGATCGCGGCCGGGTCGCGGAACGCGTAGGAGAGGTTCTCGGTGAGCAACAGGCCCACCGCCCCGGCCTTGCGCGTGCGCAACGAGCGCGCCACAGGATCCGGGCCGGGATAACCCAGCCTTCGGGCCGTGTCCAACACCCGCCGACGCAGCTCGGGAGAGAGCTGGTCGGGCCGGTTGTACGCGTTGGACACCGTTGTCCGGGAAACGCCCAGCTCAGCGGCCAGAGAGGCCAGCGTCGCCGGACGTCGCACATGCATCGACCGCGCCATGAAAGGACCGTAACGGTTCAGAACCAATACGTGAAGTCAGGGTGACCTGCGTCCCTCAAATGACGCATCCGCCCTGGTTGACCCATCTGCCTTGTTCAGAAGTTGGTCCAGACCAATTAGGGCAATCGGTCATCTCGTTTCGGAGGCGCAGACGATTCCCTCACGACGAGCCGCGGCCGGAAGACGCGGGTGTAGTTGTCGGTGCTCTGCCTGCGGCGATCCGGGTCCAGGCGCAGCACGAGCTCGTCGATCGCGGCCGCGGCCATCTCCTCGATCGGCTGCGCGAGCGTGGTCAAAGCGGGCGACGAATAGGCAGCCAATGGAATGTCGTCGAACCCGACCACCGAAAGCTCTTCGGGTATCGAGATCCCCCTTTGATGTGCCTCGCGCATGACGCCGAGCGCCATGTGGTCGGAGGAGCAGATCACCGCCGTCGGGCTCACCGTGTCGAGCAGCCGCGCCACGGCCTGACCGCCGCCCTCCGCGCTGAACGGCGCGTGCGAGACGTACTCCGACCCCGCCGGCAGGTGGTCCTCCTCGAGCGCTGCGGCCCAGCCGGCGCGCTTCAGCCGGGACGGCAGCGAACGCGCGGGGCCCGAGACGAACCCGATCCGCTGGTGCCCGAGCTCGATCAGGTGCCTGGTCGCCATGTAGCCCGCGAGCTGCTCGTCGACCGTCACGTCGGGCACGTCCAGCGCGGGCGTGGCGCCGTTCAGGAAGACCATGTGGACGCCGTCCGCCAGGAGCTTCGCGTAGTAGCTCGGGCGCGGCGCCTGGCCCAGCGGCACCTCGACGTTGGTGATCTCCGGTGACACGAACACCATGCCCTCGACCCCGCGGGCCAGGAGCATCCGGACGTACTCCTCCTCGCCCATCGGGGCGCCGCTGCGGGTGTTGCACAGCAGCGACGAGTAGCCCAGGCGCGCGGCCCGCGTCTCCAGCGCCTCGGCGAACGCGGGGAAGACCGGGTTCGAGAGCTCCGGCACGAGGAGGCCGATCACGCCGGTGCGTTGCAACGCACCGAGGCCGCGCGGGGTGTACGGCATCTCCGCGAGGACCGACAGCACCCGCTGGCGGGTCTCCTCGTTCACACCTGCGCGCCTGTTGAGAACACGGCTCACGGTCGAGATGGACACCCCGGCTGCCCTCGCGATCTCGGACAGTCCGGACACGTTGCCTCCCAGCTCAGATCAGGTTTGGCGCAAGCCTGCCGTGTTAGGAAAAATTTTGCAACGCGCGTTTGCAAGACAGGGCCGTTACGGCTTGGTTACGGTTCACATCTTGACCTGACCATGGTTCTGGTAGTGAAATCGCCCGCAACATTCTCGCAAAACCTTGCAAGACCCTCGTCTCACTCGGAGATGAGGCCCCAGCTGGAGGGAACGGCAGCAACGATGCGACGGACAACCCTCGTGACCGCCATGGCGACGGGTGTCGCCCTCGTGCTCACCGCCTGCGGAAGCGGTGGATCGAGCAGCAACAGCGGATCCGACTCGGGCGAGGTGACCTTCTGGGACACCAGTGGTCCCAACGAGAGCCCGGTCTTCAAGAAGCTCGCGGAAGGCTGTGCCACCAAGGACGGCTACAAGGTCAAGGTCGAGACGCAGGCCTTCGACGGCGCGCTCAACAACTACAAGACCGCCGCCCAGGGTGGTCAGGGCCCCGACGTCTTCCGGTCCGAGGTCGCGTGGGTGCCGCAGCTCGCGAAGCTGAGCTACGTCGCCGACCTGTCCGACACCGACCTCGCGAAGGACACCTCCGACTTCGTGGAGGCCGCGCTGGGCTCCACGAAGTACGAGGGCAAGACCTACGCGGTGCCGCAGGTGACCGACTCGCTCGCGTTGCTGTACAACAAGAAGAAGCTCGCCGACGCCGGTGTCGAGCCGCCGAAGACGTGGGACGAGCTCAAGGCCGCGGCCTCGAAGCTGGGCGGCGAGAAGTCCTTCTTCCTCAACAACGACGCGTACTACGCGCTGCCGTTCATCTACGGCGAGGGCGGCGACCTGGTCGACGCGTCCGCCAAGAAGATCGTCGTGAACTCCGCGCAGAACGTGAAGGCGCTGGAGACCGCGAAGGGCCTGCTCGACGCCAAGGCCGCCACCACGGCGCTCGACGCGACGAACTCCTACTCGAACATGCAGGCCGCGTTCACCAGCGGTGAGGCCGCCATGGTCATCAACGGTCCGTGGGCCGTCGCCGACTACCTCAAGGGCGCCGCGTTCACCGACAAGGCGAACCTCGGCATCGCGCCGGTTCCCGGCCCGTCCGCCGGCAAGGGCAGCGCGCCGGTCGGTGGCCACGACTACGTGATCCGCCAGGGCACCAAGGCGAAGCAGTCGTCCGTGAAGTTCATCCAGTGCATGGCCTCGGTCGAGTCGCAGGCGACCATCGCCAAGGAACTGGGCCTGCTGCCGACCCGCAAGTCGGCCTACCAGAACGCCGACGTCAAGGCCAACGAGGTCGTGGCCGCGTTCGAGCCGGTCACCAAGACCGCGCACGAGCGTCCGTGGATCCCCGAGGGCGGCGAGCTGTTCGACCCGCTGAAGGTCGGCTACGCGGACTTCCTGGCCGGCAAGAAGGACGCCAAGACCGCTCTTGACGACGTCGCGAAGGCGTACAAGGAGAAGGTCGTCACCGAGTACTCGATCGGCTGATCGTGTTGAGCGGCCGGGGCTTCACCGCCCCGGCCGTTCGCCGGAAGGAGAGTCTCGGTGCGTCGGTTCCTGGACAGGTACTGGTACGCGTATGCGATGGTGCTGCCGGTCGTGGTGGTCATCGCGGTGTTGGTGCTCTACCCGCTCGCGCAGGGCGTGTTCTTCACCTTCACGAACATCAACGAGGGCAACATCGCCAACCCGATCCTCGATCGGCCGGCCACCTACGACGTGGTGGGGTTCAAGAACTACCTCAACGTGCTGTCCGGCGGCGAGTCGTTCGGTGCGTTCTGGGGCACGTTGGTCCGCACGCTGATCTGGACCTTCTCGTGCGTGTTCCTGCACTACACCGTCGGTCTCGGCCTGGCGATGCTGCTGAACCGGCAGGTGCGCGGCCGTGCGCTCTACCGCGTGCTGCTGATCCTCCCGTGGGCCGTGCCCGGGTTCATCAGCGCGTTCGCGTGGAAGTACATGTTCAACGCGCAGTACGGGATCATCAACCAGCTCCTGCGCTCGGTCGGCCTGCCCGACCCGGTGTGGCTCGGCCAGTCCGACTGGGCGCTGGTGTCGGTGATCATCGTGAACGTCTGGCTCGGCGTGCCGTTCATGATGGTGGCGCTCCTCGGTGGCCTGCAGTCGATTCCGGGTGACCTCTACGAGGCGGCCGAGATCGACGGCGCCACGTCGTGGCAGCGCTTCCGGCACGTCACGTTGCCGGGCCTGCGTTCCGTGTCGTCGACGGTGGTCCTGCTGGGCGTCATCTGGACGTTCAACATGTTTGCGGTGATCTACCTGATCGCCGGTCCGAACCCGAACGCCCGGATCCTGGTCACCTACGCGTTCGAACGCTTCTTCTCCGGCGCGTCCCGCGATTACGCCATCGCGTCGACCTACGGCGTGCTGATCCTTTCGGTGCTGTTGGTGTTCGCCACGATCTACCGGCGTGCACTGCGCAAGCAGGGCGAGGTGTGGTGATGACGCTCGACGCTTCGTCTCTGAAGATGGTGCAGGCCGCTGGACCGGTCCGCCGTCGGTCCGACAGGTCCAGGGGTGCCTCGATCGCGTTGCACGCCACGCTGGTCGTTGCTTCGGTCATCGCGGTGTTCCCGGTCTTCTGGGTGTTCGTCACCTCGCTGAAGCCGGACGCCCGCGCGGTCGAGCCGACCCCGAAGCTGTTCAACGAGTCCTCTTTGGACAACTACACCCGCGTGCTGTCGGGCGAGAAGGGCGACTTCCTCGCCTGGTTCGGCAACTCCGTGCTGATCGCGCTGATGACCACGGTGATCGGCGTCTTCATCTCGGCCACCGCCGGGTACGCGGCCTCGCGGTTCCGGTTCCCCGGCAAGCGCGGCCTGATGATGTCGTTCCTGCTGGTGCAGATGTTCCCGTTCGCGGTGCTGATCGTGCCGCTGTACAACATCCTGATCGCGTTGGGGCTCAACGGAACGTCGTTCGGCCTCGTGCTGGTCTACTGCACGACCGCGGTGCCGTTCTGCACGTACATGCTCAAGGGCTACTTCGACACGGTGCCGACGGACATCGACGAGGCCGGCCGGGTGGACGGCCTGTCGCCGTTCGGCGTGTTCTGGCGGTTGATCATGCCGCTGGCCAAGCCGGGCCTCGCCGTCACGTCGTTCTACGCGTTCCTGACGGCCTGGGGCGAGGTGGCGTTCGCGTCCGCCTTCCTGTCGGCGGCGGACGAGTCGAAGACGCTGGCGGTCGGGCTGCAGGTGTTCGTGCAGCAGAACAGGACGGAGTGGGGGCACCTCGCCGCCGCGTCCATCCTGGTCGCGATCCCCGCGATCGTCGTGTTCTACCTGGTGCAGCGATTCCTGGTGCAGGGCCTCGCGTCCGGCGCGGTCAAGGGCTGACGGTCTCTCACTGGCTGGTCTGCCGCACCGGCCGATACCGCACGTCCACCTCCGAGTGGGGGTCGGCGGTGTCGAGCCGGTGCAGGTGGATCGGTACCCCACCGGGGTTGTCGTAGAACCGGACGCCGTCGCCGAGCAGCACGGGTGCGATGTGCAGGGCGATCTCGTCGAGGAGCCCCCGCTCGATCAGCTGACGGCCGATGGTCGGCGAGAACACCTCGAGGTCCTTGCCGTCCGCGGCTTCGAGCCCGATCCGCACCGCCTCGGCCACGTCGCAGGTCAGGAACGTGACGCCCTCGGCGGGCGTCGCGTCCTCCGGGTGGTGGGTCAGGATGAAGAGCTTCCCCACGAACTGGCCGCCGTACGCGGTGCTGGGGTCCGGGAACTGGTCCCAGCCCTTCCGGCCGCCGAGGATGGCGCCCGTGCGCTCGGCGTAGCCGCTGACGAGGTCGGGCCGGTCGGTCGTGTGGGCCAGCCAGCCGAAGCCGTTGTCCGGGGCGGCCACGAAGCCGTCCAGTGACATCGAGAAGTGCAGTCGCACGTTGCCCATCGGTTCTCCTCCTGTGTTCTGTGTTCGAAGAGGTAGACCGGGGCGCCGCGGAGAACTCATCGGCCCCTTCGGAACGTAAGCGCTTACGTTGGCGGGCCCCGAAACGTAAGCGCTTACGTCTGTTCCCGTAAGCGCTTGCAATGCATAACGTCGCGCCCAGACAAGCGGTGAAAGGTGCGTCACATGGCAGAGGTGTCCTACGTCAAGGCTTCGCGGATCTTCTCCGGCAACCCGCCGGTGCGGGCGGTCGACGAGCTCTCCCTCGAGGTGAGCGATGGCGAGTTCCTGGTGCTGGTCGGGCCGTCCGGTTCCGGCAAGTCGACGGCGCTGCGCATGCTCGCGGGCCTGGAGGACATCGACGAGGGCGCCATCCAGATCGGTGGCAAGGACGTCACGAACGTGCCGCCGAAGGGCCGGGACATCGCGATGGTGTTCCAGTCGTACGCGCTGTACCCGCACATGACCGTCGCGGAGAACATGGGCTTCGCGCTCAAGCTGCGCGGTGTGCCGAAGACCGAGATCAAGGCGAAGGTCGAAGAGGCCGCCAAGATGCTCGACCTGCAGAAGTACCTGGAGCGCAAGCCGAAGGCGCTCTCCGGTGGTCAGCGCCAGCGCGTCGCCATGGGTCGCGCCATCGTGCGTGAGCCCTCCGTGTTCCTCATGGACGAGCCGCTGTCCAACCTGGACGCCAAGCTGCGCGTCGAGACGCGTGCGAACATCGCCGCCCTCCAGCAGCGCCTCGGCACCACCACGATCTACGTCACCCACGACCAGGTCGAGGCCATGACGATGGGCCACCGCGTCGCGGTGCTCAAGGACGGCCTGCTGCAGCAGTGCGACACGCCTCGCGCGCTGTACGACCGCCCGGCCAACGCGTTCGTCGCGGGCTTCATCGGCTCGCCGGCCATGAACCTCAAGACCGTGCCGATCTCGGCCGAGGGCGCGAAGCTCGACGGCGTCATCGTGCCGCTGAGCCGGGACGCGCTCGCCGCCGCCGCCGGTCTGGACGAGGTCACCTTCGGCATCCGTCCCGAGGCGCTCGGCATCGTGCCGTCGACCGACGAGGGCATGGACATGACGGTCGAGCTGGTCGAGGAGCTCGGCGCCGACGCGCTCGTGCACGGTGCGGTGAAGATCGGCGACGCGTCGCAGCGCTTCGTCGTCCGCGTCGACGGCCGCACGCCGCCGACCCTGGGCCAGCACGTCAAGGTGGCCGTCCGCGACACCACCGAGATCCACCTGTTCCACCCCGAGTCGGGCGAGCGCCTGGAGGCGTGAGTCACCTCGAAAAGCCCCCGGCGTGACCGTCGGGGGCTTTTTCGTGTCGTAAACTGAACTCGACAACGGTTTCCATTACCTGATCGAGGGACGGCGTGATGACTCTCCGCAACGCTCTGGTCGGCGCTCTCGCCGTCGCAAGCCTGGCCGCCTGCGGCACGACGACGCCGTCCGCCGGTAGCGGCAAGATCGAGGTCATCGCCTCGACGAACGTGTGGGGCAGCGTCGTCAAGGCCGTCGGCGGCGACGAGGTCGACGTCAAGGCCCTGCTGGACGACCCGTCGGCCGACCCGCACTCGTACGAGAGCAAGCCCGCGGACGCGGCACTGGTCAAGGACGCCAAGCTGGTCGTGTTCAACGGCGGCGGCTACGACGACTTCTTCGCCAAGCTGATCACCAGCGACGCCACCAAGAAGATCGAGGCCTTCCCGCTGCGCGACAACCACGCGGAGCCGCAGACCGGGGCGCCCGACGCCGACGGTCACGACCACAGCGTGAACGAGCACGTCTGGTACGACCTGCACACCGTGCAGGCGGTGGCCGAGGCCGCGGCGAACGAGCTCGGCGCCATCGCGCCGGACAAGAAGACGACGTTCGAGAAGAACACGGCGGACTTCACCGCCAAGCTCGAGGAGCTCGAGAAGAAGATCGCCGGCATCGGCCAGGGCAAGAAGGTCGCCGCCACCGAGCCCATCGCGCACTACCTGCTCGACGAGTCCGGTGCCGAGGACGTGACGCCCGAGGCGTTCAGCAAGGCCATCGAGGAGGAGTCGGACGTGCCGGCCGCCGCGCTCGCGGAGATGAACCAGCTGGTCGAGGGCAAGCAGATCGCCGTGCTGCTGGAGAACACCCAGACCGAGAACCAGGTCACGAAGTCGGTCGTCGAGAAGGCCAAGACGGCGGGCGTGCCGGTCGTCGCGGTCACCGAGACGCTGCCCGAGGGCGTGACCGGCTACCTTGACTGGATGAGCAAGCAGGTTGACGAGCTTTCGCGGGCGCTCAAGGCATGAGCGCGATCTCGCTGCGCGGGGCCCGGCTGTCCTACGGGGACAGAGTGCTGTGGGACGGGCTCGACCTCGACGTCGAGCCCGGTGAGTTCCTCGCGGTCCTGGGGCCCAACGGTTCCGGCAAGACCAGCCTGATGCGCGTGCTGCTCGGCTTGCAGCCGCTGTCCGCGGGCACGGTCTCGATCGCCGGCGGCAACCACGCCATCGGGTACATCCCGCAGCAGCGAGCGCTCGACCAGTCCATGACGTTGCGCGGCCGCGACCTCGTCGGGCTGGGCCTGGACGGCCACAGCTGGGGTCTCGGGCTGCGCGGCCGCAAGGAACGCAAGATCCGGGTCGACGCGGCCATCGAGTCCGTGGGCGGCACCCGGTACGCGGACTCGCCCATCGGGGTGTTGTCCGGCGGTGAGCAGCAACGGCTGCGGGTCGCGCAGGCCCTGGTCGGCGACCCGACCGTGATGCTGTGCGACGAACCGTTGCTGTCGCTGGACCTCGCGAACCAGCGGGTCGTGTCCGAGCTGATCGACAAGCGGCGTCGTGAGTCCGACACCGCCGTCCTGTTCGTGACGCACGAGCTGAACCCCGTGCTGCCGCTCGTCGACCGGGTCCTGTACCTGGTGGGCGGGCGGTTCCGCATCGGCACGCCGGAAGAGGTCATGAACTCCCGCACGTTGTCCGAGCTGTACCGCACACCGGTCGAGGTCGTGCGGGTGCGCGACCAGATCCTGGTGGTCGGCGCCGGCGCCTGCGAGGAGCAGACGCACCACCTGTCGGCGGAGGCCGCGTCGTGAGCTTCCTCGACCTGCTCGAACTGGACTTCGTGCAGACCGCGCTGATCGCGGCCGCCGTGCTGGGGCTGGTCGCCGGCGTCCTGGGGCCGCTCGTGGTCACCCGCAAGATGGCTTTCGCCGTGCACGGCACCAGCGAGCTCGCTTTCACCGGTGGTGCTGCGGCGTTGCTGCTCGGCATCGGTATCGGGTACGGCGCGTTGGCCGGGTCGATCATCGCCGCGGTGTTGCTCGGGGTGTTGTCCCGGCGGGAGAGCGACCGGGACTCGGTGATCGGGGCCATCCTGGCGTTCGGGCTCGGGATGGGCATTTTGATGCTCGCGCTCTACAAGGGGCGTGCTTCCAACAAGTTCGGGTTGCTGACCGGGCAGATCGTGGGGGTCGACTCCACTGATCTGAACCTGTTGGTGATCTCGTCTGTTGCTGTGCTGGCTGTGCTTGCGGTGATCTACCGGCCGTTGTTCTTCGCTTCGGTGGACCCGGATGTGGCTGTGTCGCGTGGGGTTCCGGTTCGGGCGTTGTCGATCGTGTTCGCTGTGCTGGTGGGTGTTGCCACGGCGTTGTCGGTTCAGGTCGTTGGGGCGTTGCTGGTGCTGGCTTTGATGATCACACCTGCTGCTGCCGCCATGCGGATCACCGCTTCGCCGTTGCGGGCTACGGTTTTGTCCGTGGTTTTCGCCGAGGTTGCGGCTGTTGGTGGGATTTTGTTGTCGTTGCAGCCTGGGTTGCCGGTTTCTGCCCTGGTCACCGCTGTGAGCTTTGTGATCTATCTGGTTTGTCGTGGGGTTGGGGCTGTTCAGCGTCGGTCCGCCTGATCCTGGGGCTCCGCCCCGGACCCCGCCAATCTGCTCTGAAGCCGGGGTCCACGCCGTGCGCGGGTTGATGGCACGCCTGTTGCGTTGGGCGGAGTTGCGTTGCGTAGATGGGCACCCCACCCGGACGCCTTCGGCTTCGCGTTCGACCTGGCTGCTAGGCCGTGCGTGTGGTGATCGGCTTGGTCGCGTCGTCCTGGCGGGGGGCGGGCATCAGGCGTGGCGGGATGTCCAGGCCTGCCACTCGTACCTGGTTGCGGCCGTTCTCCTTGGCCTTGTACAGGGCGGCGTCCGCCGAGTGCTGGGCCGTTGCCATGTCCGGGCCGTTGTCCGGGATCACCGCCACGCCGATGGAGGCTGAGATCGCCTGCAGCGACTCGCCTTCCGGTTCTGGAGGTTGGATCTCGCGGCCGTAGAGCGTGACCACGTTGCGGTGCTTGTCCGTCGTCGGGACTGCCAGGGAGCCGATGGCCTCGCGGATGCGTTCGGCGATCGTCACGCCCTGCGCTACCGGGGTGTCCTTCAGCGCCACTACGAACTCCTCGCCGCCGTCGCGGCCTGCCACGTCTCCTGGACGGAGCTTTTCGCGGAGGATTCTGCCCACCTCCGCGAGTACGGCGTTGCCCGCGGGGTGGCCCCAGGTGTCGTTGATGCGCTTGAAGTGGTCCAGGTCGATGACGAGGACGGTCATCGGTTCGCCGTCCAGGCGGCAGCGTTCGGCCAGGCGGCCCGCGTACTCGGTCAGGCCGTTGGTGTTCAGCAAGCCCGTCCGGTAGTCGGTGTGGGCGTCTGCGGCCAGGCGCTGGTGCAGTTGTTCCTGCTCGCGCAGCAGGCGTTCCAGGCGGGTGCGGCGTTCTCCTGCCCGCGAGAGCAGGGCGTTCACGAGGATCACCGGGACCGTGAGCAGAAGTGGGCCCACCCAGTGGCTCGTCATCAGCATTCCGAGCATGGCGCCGGCGCCGAGGGTGCTCATTTCGAGCATGTTGTCGACCTTGGAGCCCAGGAAGTCCAGGACCTTCGAGTTCGGCGTCACGATCTTGAAGGCGGCCGCGACCGTCATCACCTGGACGAACCAGTAGACGACTGCGGCTATCGCGAGGATCAGGACGAGGCTCAGGTCCGTCGGGACGTTGCCGGTGGCTGCCAGGGACACACCTGACAGGTGCACCAAGGCCCAGGACAGGAGTGTGGAGGCGAGCATGGAGGCGGTGCCGAAGACGAAGCGGTACGGCTGACGTCGGGCGATCGGCTGGATCAGGATGCGCATCCAGATCGTGGCGATCACGGCCAGGCCGCCTGGGAGTGCCACCGCGGCGGCGAAGGTCCAGACAGAGGTCAGGTCGATGTGCGGGCCCGAGGCCTCGTTGCGGCGCGCCTCTTCGGCTCTGCGCACCACGGTCAGATGGATGGTGATCGCGGCGATGAGCGCGCCGAAGCGGAGCCAGTCGTCGGTCGAGACCGCGGTGAGCCTCGTCAGAAGCCAAATGGCGGCTACGGCTACGGCCGCTTCGAGCACGAAAAAGTATGCGATCGCACTAGGCGCAACGGTCCAAAGGTCCCAGTTGCGAATCGGAGTCAAGCCGAGTGCCCGCGATCGCCTGCGATCAGTCAAACTGTTCTTCACCACGACCCCCTACGCTCATGGCACTTCATGAGCTAAGCCGCCGCTGACCAGGTCGTAGACCACCACGCTGCCGCTCTTCGCAACGAGGAGGTGTCCTTCCATGTGCAACCGAGACTTCTGAACGCCACCCTTCCTCTACCCGGCTTCAATCTCGCACCTCGATCATCATGGTGCCTCAAGACGGATATCGCTATTGGTGACCGTTCTGTTTCAGATTGCCACCGCCTTCGTGTCGTCGCGGCCTCGAGCACGTCTCCACGCGAAGGTCGCCTGCGTCGCCAGCAGCAGTCCGATTCCGCCCGCTCCCGCGATCGTGGCCGTCACCGATCCGATGGAACTGGCGACGACACCGGCCAGCGCCATTCCGCCGCCCTGGCTCGAACGCAACGCCGCGCGCCCAATGCCATAAGCCCTTCCGCGGTACTGGTCCGGTAGGAGCCTCATCCACGCCGAACGAGCGGGTGTGTGATAAGCCCCGCCTATACCGGCGAACACCAGCAAAACGATCGTCCAGGTCAGGTTCGGGTTGAAAGCGAACAGGATCAACGGCGCCAGCGACAGGATCGCCAGCGGACCGATGAGACGTTCTCGCTTCGCCGGATCCCGGACGAGGCGGAAGAGCAGCGCCACGCCCAGCACGTTCGCGGCGGGTTCGATGGCGAGGATCAGGCCGACCGCCCAGACCGCGTTCAGACTGGCCGCCAGGGGGATCGCGAGGCCTTCCGGGACCATTGCCAGGCCCGCCAGCAGACGGACGCCCAGCAGGGTCCTCAGACGCGGCTCGGACACCATCAGCGTCAGCACGCCGCGGGGTTGTTCCTCGTCGTCCTTCTTCTTGCGGCCCAGCGGGTCCGCGGCCGGACGGTGCTTCACGGACGTCTGCACCAGGATCGCCAGAGCGGCGAACGTGACGGCGTTGACCGCCAGCGCCAGGCCCGGGCTGGTGTGCGCGACGAGGAAGCCGGCGGCCGCGAGGCCTGCCATCTGGGCTATGTCGACGGACGTGCCGAACAGCGCCACCCCGTCGTCGTAGCGCTGGGGTGGCAGCACGTGCGGGAGGCTCGCCTCCTGGGCGGCGAGGTACGGCGAGGAGATCGCCAGGACCACCACCAGCAGCACGATCATCGCCCACAGCGGCATGCCGGGAATGGCCATCGCGGCCATGAACGCCGCCTGCAACCAGGCCGTCGTCACCATTACCGTGCGTCGCGGGAACCGGTCGGCGACCCAGCCGAGCAACGGGCCCGAAATCAACGGCGGGAAGAGCGTCAGCGACCACGTGAGGGCAGTCGCGGCAACGGATCGTGTTCGCTCGAATACGAGCAGTGATAGTGCGACTGCGGCGAGTTGGTCACCGGCGGTCGAAACGGTCGATCCGATCCACATGGCGCGGAACTCGCGCAAACCCACGAGCTCGCGCAGGGTGCCGCGGGCCGTCATGCGGTACCTCGCGGGGCCGCCGCCCGCGCGCGGCGAATCGGGACGTCCCGATTCGTCCTACGCCGAGTCACGTCGCCCCCGCCGGTGGTAATCAATTCCTATCGACAATCACGGTAGAAGCTGCCTGACCGTTCAACGTCTGTCCTACCACAGTGTGTACCTAAACGGAGCAGAGCAGTAACCTAAAGTAGTTACAATAGCGAAACGTGGTCCTGATCTTCTTGACAGTTGACCTGGGTGTCGCCTGATTGGACCCCAAATGGTCACGTTGAGTGTCAGCTGGTGCCAAACGGATGTCCGCAGCTCCGCCAACCGGTCCAACCAGCCACGACTCCTGCGCCGCCGGACAGGCGAATTGCGATCGAGATGAAGGTACCCGCGCCCGGGAGTGGCGCGAAATAGGCCACGCGGTTTGTCATCCTGATCAGTGATGCAGTTCTGGCAAGTGTGGAGATCTCGTTTCCCCGCCTGCGTGACGAAACCGGTTTCGCAGGCGGGAAAACGATCACTAACGTCGGCAATGAACGCGCTTAGCGTCGTGCGCCGGCCGATAACGTCAGACAACCGTCGGACAAGCCCCGTCAGTAGGGTTTTTCAGCCCTTGGCCGCGATGCGGCGGCGGCGGGCGACCTCGGCCAGCACGACACCGGCCGCGACGGACGCGTTGAGCGACTCGACGCGGTTGGCCATCGGGATCGACACGGTCTGGTCGCAGGTCTCCTTGACCAGACGACCGAGACCACGGCCTTCCGAGCCCACCACGACGACGAGCGGGCTCGTCGCGAGGTCGAGACCGTCGACGTCGACGTCACCGTCCGCGTCGAGGCCCACGATCATCAGGCCCGCCTCCGCCCAGTCGCGCAGCGTGCGGGTGAGGTTCGTGGCCATCGCGATCGGGATCTGGGCGGCCGTGCCCGCGCTGGTGCGCCAGGCGACCGCCGTCATCGACGCGCTGCGGCGCTGCGGCACCACGACGCCCTGCGCGCCGAACGCCGCGGCGGACCGCACCACGGCACCCAGGTTGCGCGGGTCCGTCACGCCGTCGAGCGCCACCAGCAACGGTGGCGCGCTGGAGTGCTGAGCCAGTTCGAGCAGCTCGTCCGGGGTCGCGTACTCGAACGGCGGCACCTGCAGGCCGAGACCCTGGTGCATCGCGCCGCCGGTGATCCGGTCGAGCTCACCGCGGGACACCTCCAGCACGGAGATTCCCCGCTCGGCGGCCAGGCGCACGGCCTCGGCCACGCGGTCGTCCGCGTCGATGCCCAGAGCCACGTACAGCGCCGTCGCGGGAGTGCCCGCGCGCAGGCACTCGACGACGGGGTTGCGGCCCGCCACGGTCTCCGCGGTGGCCTTCTCCTTCGTCTGCCGGCGGTGGGTCTTGCTCGCGTCGATCTTCGCCGCCACCTTGGCCCGCTTGTAGGCGGGGTGGTACGGGCGCTCGGTCGCCTTCGGCGTCGGGCCCTTGCCGGTCAGGCCCTTGGACTTCTGCCCGCCGGAGCCGACGACCGCGCCCTTCTTCGAGCCCGGATTGCGCATCGCGCCCTTGCGCTTGGAATTGCCAGCCACGGAAGTCAGTCGTCCTTCAAAGTCCACTGCGGACCGTCGGGGGTGTCCTCGACGGCTATGCCCGCGTCGTGCAGCTGGTCGCGCAGTGCGTCAGAGCGCGCGAAATCCCTGCTCTTGCGGGCTTCCTGGCGTTCGACGAGAAGTCGGTCGACCAGGGTGGTCAACGCCTGTCGCATGCCGAGGTCGGCAGACGACGCGTCGTTCCACTTCGGCGACAACGGGTCGACGCCGAGGATGTCAGCCATCCGGCGCACGCACTCGGCGGCCGCACGGGCCGTCTCGTGGTCGCCGTCGGCGAGTGCGGTGTTGCCCTGGCGCACCTTGTTGTGCAGTGCCGCCACGGCTTGGGGCGTGTTCAGGTCGTTGTCCATCGCCACGACGAAGTCCGGGCACATGTCGCCGCGCAGCTCGATTGGTCCGAGCCGCTCGACGACACGCCGCAGGAACGACTCGATCCGGCCGTACGCCGACACCGCCTCGTCCAGCGCGCCCTCGGAGTACTCGATGTGCGAGCGGTAGTGCGGCGCCACCAGGTAGTACCGCAGCTCCTGCGCGCGGACCTTGTCCAGCATCGCGGGGATGGAGACGGTGTTGCCGAGCGACTTGGCCATCTTCTCGCCGGCCAGCGTCACCCAGTAGTTGTGCATCCAGTAGTTCGCGAAGCCGTCACCGGCCGCGCGCGACTGGGCCTGCTCGTTCTCGTGGTGCGGGAAGATCAGGTCGAGCCCGCCGCCGTGGATGTCGAACGTGCCGCCGAGGTACGTCGTGGCCATCGCCGAGCACTCCAGGTGCCAGCCGGGCCTGCCGTCGCCCCACGGCGTCGGCCAGGACGGCTCACCGGGCTTCGCGGCCTTCCACAGCGTGAAGTCGCGCGGGTCGCGCTTGCCGCGCACCGCCGTCTCACCCTGTTCCACGCCGTCGAGCCTCTGCCCGGACAGCGCGCCGTACTCGGGGAACGAGCGCACGTCGAAGTAGACGTCGCCGTCGACGTCGTAGGCGTGGCCCTTGTCGATCAGCCGCTGCATCAGCTCGACCATCTGCGTGACGTGCCCGGTGGCGCGCGGCGCGTACGACGGCGGCAGGCAGCCCAGCGCGTCGTAGGCGTCCTCGAAGGCGCGCTCGTGCGTGTACGCCCACTCCCACCACGGCCGGTCGTGCTCGGCGGCCTTGGCGAGGATCTTGTCGTCGATGTCGGTGACGTTGCGGACCAGCGTGACGTCAGCGCCGTCGCGGGCCAGCCAGCGGCGCAGGACGTCGAAGTTCAGGCCGCTGCGCACGTGCCCGATGTGCGGCACGCCCTGCACGGTCGCCCCACACACGTAGATCGACGCCGTTCCGTTGACCTGCGGGTGGAACTCCCGCATGGACCGGCTCGCCGTGTCGTAGATGTGGAGGCTCACACGGGAATGGTACGGGCCACATCCAAAAGAGCGTCCGGGCGGTCACTCGTCGGAACCGGGTTGACGAGCCGGAAGGAGCAACCGATCGCCTCCGCCCCGCCGTCCGCCTCCTCGCTGTCACCGACCATCACGGCGGCGCGGGGATCGACGCCGAGCCGTTCGCACGCGGTGGTGAAGATCTTCGGGTCCGGCTTGATGACGCCTTCTTCGTAGGAGAGCACGAACTCGTCCACGAGGTGCGTCAGGCCGTGCAGCTCGAAGACGCTGCGGATGTCCCAGCCGATGTTGCTGACGACGGCGACGGGGACGTCCTTCAGGTGCTCCAGCGTGGCCTTGGTGTCCGGGTAGGGCACCCACGACTCCGGGACCAGCAGCTGGTCGTAGAACGCCTCGGCATCGGCCACCAGCGCGTCCTGCAGGACCCTGACGTGGACCCAGCGGTGGACGTCGGGGTCGAGGTCGCGGCGGTGCCAGGCGTCCGCGAGTTCGGGGTCCATGCCGTCGGCGATGCCGACCGGGGCCGTGAGGGCACGCATCAGGGCACCGTTGGACTCGAGCTCGGGGTGCTCGAGTCGGAACAGCGTGCCGGAGAAGTCGAAGAGCGCGGCGCGGATCGTCACGCCCCCGACTCTACGTGCAGAACGGCTAGGTGGTCTGGACCTTTTCGAGCTCAGCCTCGAGGGGCAGCCTGTCGTAGGCGAGGGTGAGCTCCAGGTCGCCCGCACCGCGGTCGCTGGCGGCCGCGAACTCCTCGACGAACTGCTCGATCTGCTTGAGCGGCTGGTCGGCGAGCTGTGCGGCGGTGGCGTAGAGGGCGGTGAACCGGTCCGGCGTCGTGGTGCCGCGCAGGTCGGCGGCCCAGTCGAGCAGGTTCTCGTACTGCTCCACGAAGCGGTTCGCCAGCAGGCGGATCTTGTCCTTGTCGCCCGGCCGGCCCGCCGGTCCGAACGCCCACTGCTGCTTGCCCGGCGAGAGCAGGTCCGAGATGCTGTTGATGATCCCGTCGAACGTCCGCGCGCGGGCCGTGAAGTAGTCCAGCGCGTCGGTGTCCGTGGTGATCGTCCGCCCGGCCGCGGCGAAGCCCATCTCGTGGCTGATCCGCTTGTCCTTGAGGTTGCGCATGTGCAGCCCCACGGTGTCGGAGAACAGCTGGTACTCCCAGCCCGCCGGCGGCGCGGCGACCGCGGTCCCGACCTTCTTCGCGATCATCACGGCCAGCTCGTGCGGGGTGAGGCGGCGCAGGTCGAGGTAGCCGGTGCCCACCCGCAGCGCCGGGAGGTCGGTGTCGTCGAACCGGACCGGCAGCACGTACTCGGTGTCGGAGATCAGCGCGCGGTCGAACGCGGACTGCCGCTCGTGCTTGGTCCACATCTTCCTGGCGTAGTGCTCCGACACGAACATCACGCAGAAGCGCGAGTCGTGGCGGTAGATCTGGTCGAGGTGCTCGATGAGGTTCTTGCCCCAGAGGTCGGCTTGCTCGTCGGTGTCGTAGAAGCGGGTCACGCCCAGTTCGGTGAGGTGGCGGGCCACCTCGTCGACGTAGGGGCGGTCTTCGCCGGCGAAGGAGAGGCACACGTCGTACTTGGGCACGAGGCGCATGGTAGTGGCGGGAACCACACCGCCGTGCGGGGAGTTGGGTAGGTATGAGCCTGGGGTTCCTCTTCGCGATGTCGTTACCCGCTCTGGTGGCGGCGTTGTTCCTCCTCGCCGTCGTCGAGAGGTTCTTCCGCGGCAGGAGGGGAACGCCGATGGCGACGGCCGGGATCGGCGAGCTCGGCGCCACGTTCGAGGCGGGCAAGCGCGACGAACTGGAGTTCCGCAAGGAGGAACGGCAGCTGCGCGACGACGAGGGCGACCACGCGCCGCCGCGCAGCCGGGTGGACCTCGACGGCGGCACGGCCGTGCTGAAGGTGCCCGCGCAGAGGCAGCCCAGTTAGGGGCCGGGCACCGGTTCGGTTGTCCTCGTTCGTCAGGTCACGGGGAACAGCAGGGCTGTCGCGATCGCCGCGATGCCCTCGTTCCGCCCGGTGAGACCGAGGCCGTCCGTGGTGGTGCCGGCCACCGAGACCGGGCCGCCGACCGCGTCGGAAAGGGCTTGCTGGGCCTCTTCGCGGCGCTTGCCGATGCGCGGCTGGTTGCCGATGACCTGCACTGTGGCGTTTCCCACACGAAAGCCGGCCTCCTCGACGAGGCGGCGCACCTCCGTGAGCAGGACCACGCCGTGCGCGCCCGACCAGCGCGGGTCCGACGTGCCGAAGACGGCGCCCAGGTCGCCCAGGCCCGCCGCGGACAGCAGTGCGTCGCACAGCGCGTGGGAGGCCACGTCGCCGTCGGAGTGACCTGCACACCCGTCGACGCCTTCCCACAGCAGGCCGGCGATCCAGCACTCACGACCCGCTTCGATCGGGTGGACGTCGACGCCCTGGCCGATCCTCACTCCTGGCCTCCGCTGAACAGTGCTTCCGCGACCGCGAGGTCGAACGGGGTGGTGATCTTCATGGCGTGGGGGTGACCGGGAACCGTGTGGACCGGGACACCGTTCTTCTCGACGAGACCTGCGTCGTCAGTCGCGGCGATACCGGAGCGATAGGCGGCTCTGAGAGTCTCTGCGCGGAAACCCTGCGGGGTCTGCACGACCCGCAGCGCTGCTCGATCAGGTGTGGAGACGACCACTCCGGCCTCGTCCACCTGCTTGATCGTGTCGGCGACCGGGAGCACGGGGATGACGGCGTCGTACCCGCCGCGCACGGCGGCGACGACACCGGCGATGACCTCGGGAGGGGTGAAGGCACGAGCGGCGTCGTGGACCAGCACGATCGAGGTGTCCGGGATCACGCGGAGCGCGTGGTCGAGGGCGAGGCGCACCGAGTCGGTGCGTTCGGAGCCCCCTGAAAGCACGTGCACCGCCCCGCCGGCCGGGGCCAGCGAGGCGGTTGCGGTGTGCACTTGATCCACATCGGACGGAGGGGCGGCGATGACCACGTGCTGAACCTGGCCTGATGCGAACAGACCCTGCACGGCACGCGTCAACAGCGGTACACCGTTGACCGGCACGAGCGCCTTGGGCATCCCGTAGCCCAGACGCTCACCTCGCCCTGCCGCGGGCACGAGCGCGACAACACTCATGTTCGCGACTTACGTCCGATGCTCTTGGTGAAAATTACGAGGCGGTGGCGAGAACTTCGTCGAGGAGAACCTCGGCCTTGTCCTCGTCGGTGCCCTCGGCCAGCGCGAGCTCGCTGACCAGTATCTGCCGCGCCTTCGCCAGCATCCGCTTCTCGCCGGCGGAAAGCCCGCGATCCTTCTCGCGCCGCCAGAGGTCGCGCACCACTTCCGCAACCTTGTTCACGTCGCCGGAGGCGAGCTTCTCAAGGTTGGCCTTGTACCGCCGAGACCAGTTGGTCGGCTCCTCGGTGTGGGGAGCACGCAAGACCTCGAAAACCTTGTCGAGCCCTTCCTGGCCGACAACGTCACGCACGCCTACGATTTCGGCGTTGTCAGCGGGAACCCGAACGGTGAGGTCGCCCTGCGCTACCTTGAGAACGAGGTACTTCTTCTCCTCGCCCTTGATCACGCGGGTCTCGATTGCTTCGATGAGAGCGGCACCGTGGTGCGGGTAGACGACGGTCTCTCCGACCTTGAAAACCATGTGTCCTCTGCCCCTTTCGATGCCTCCATCCTAACACGTCCAGCAACCCTCCGATTGCTGCTCGAAGATCCGTTAGTGCTGGTCAGGGCCATGCGGGGGGTTGACAAACCACCTGTTCGCGTGCAAGGTACGTCCCATCGAAGATCGACTGGCAGCCCGTCGCGTCCTCGATTCGGGTCCCGGTTAGGCTCCTTGCCTGGTGGTTGTTCCCTAGGAAGGACGCTGGAGCCGTGAATTCAGGAGTGTCTCGCCGGTTTATCGTGACGGCAGCGCTGGCCGCTGGCCTCGGCCTGGTGGCGGTCGGCTGCAGCGCCGGTCAGGTCACCCAGACCGACACCCAGGTGGCCGCCGTCGACGGTGCGAGCGGCAACGCCGGCCCGATCGCGGTGCGCAACGCCATGCTCGCCTTCCCCGCGGACGGCAACCGGTACAAGGACGGCGAGGACGCACCGCTGACCTTCGTCATCGCGAACACGGGGTCCACCCCGGACAAGCTGCTGTCGATCAAGACGGACGCCTCCGAGGCCGAGGCCGAGATCGTCGGCTCGAAGGACCTGCCGGCGCAGTACGCGCTGCGGGCCGAGTACGACGCCTCGAAGGCGCCGACGAAGACCTCCACGCCTTCGTCCTCCGCCGCTTCGTCCTCGTCGGTCGTGCCGACCTCGGGTGTCCCGTCGTCGAACGCGGGCACGCCGTCGTCCAACGCCGGTACCCCGTCCTCGAACTCGGGCACGCCGTCCTCGGGCACGCCGTCCTCGGGCGCGTCGTCGACCGGTACGCCGTCCTCCGGTGCTCCCTCGTCGGGCGCGTCGTCGACCGGCCGTCCGTCGAACTCCTCCGCCGCGCCGACGGCAGTGGACCCGGACCTCGAGGTGCTGCAGATCCGCTGCACGCTCAAGAAGCTGAACCGCGAGGTCGTGGCGGCCCAGACCATCAAGATCACGTTCCTCTTCGAGAAGGCCGGCTCGCTGACCCTCGAGGTGCCCGTGGCGCCGTCCGACCACAAGCGCACGAGCGAGAACCACGAGTCCGGCGGCCACTGAGTTTCTGGTCGCTGCTTCGCAGACTCCGGCTCGTTCGCCGGGAAGCTGGTCATCCGCCCGCCGCTTCGCCCCGATTGGGCTTCGCCGAATCGAGACGAAGAGGCGAACGGATGACCAGCGCGAACTCGCGACAACATGAAACGCCGCCTCCTGGCTTCAGGGGGCGGCGTTTTGGTGTTCGGGGTCAGGAGGCCTGCAGCATCGGGCGGAACTTGTCGCGGTAGGCCCACGCCAGGCCGATCTCGGCGGCGACCACGAGCAGCGCCATGACCATGCCGCTGGGCTCCAGGAAGACGTGGAACAGGAAGATGTTCACGACCATCGGGGCCAGCATCGCCAGTGCCAGCGGCACGAACCGGCCGATGATCAGCAGGAGCCCGGAGAGCAGCTGGACGCCGGACGCGAGCTGCAACATGTACCCGGTCGCGTAGAGCGCGGCGCTGAAGGCCACACCTTCGGGTGCCATCGTGCTGGGGTCCGGGGCGGGCATGAACATGATGAAGCCGTTCAGGCCGGTCGTGGCGAACAGCAGGCCGGTCAGCACGCGGGTGACGACGGTGGCGTAGCGGCCGAGGGCGAACTTGCGGGTCTGCGTCGCGGAAACGGTTGCGGTGCTCACTGTGTCCTCCAGGTGTGTCGTGTCCTTCCACTGATGCGTCGAACGGGCCTCCCGCCGGATCGACAAACCCGCCGAAAAATCTTGGAAGTTTTGTCGATCGCCCTCTGACCTGCGGCGCGAGTTTCTGTCGGTGCTGTGCTCTAACGTTCGATCTGTGGCGAAGACAGCGCGGCCGATCTTCCGTTGTGCCGAGTGCGGGCACGAGGTGGCGAAGTGGTTCGGCCGCTGCCCCGAGTGCCAGGCCTGGGGCAGCATCGAGGAACGAGGCACCGCGTCGGTGACGCGGGTGGTGGCGGGCGCGCCCACGTCGGCCGCCCGGCCGATCGGCGAGGTCGACATCGAGTCGGCGAGGGCGCTCTCGACGGGCGTCAGCGAGTTCGACCGGGTGCTCGGCGGCGGACTGGTGCCGGGTGCCGTCGTGCTGCTCGCCGGTGAGCCCGGCGTGGGCAAGTCGACGTTGTTGCTGGAGACGGCGCACCGGTGGGCCGAGTCGCACGGGCGTTGCCTCTACGTCACGGGTGAGGAGTCGGCGGGGCAGGTGCGGCTGCGCGCCGAACGCACCGGCAACCTCCACCCCGAGATGTACCTGGCGGCCGAGAGCGAGCTCAGCGCGTTGCTCGGGCAGGTCGACCAGGTGAAGCCGTCGATGCTGATCGTCGACTCCATCCAGACCATGTCGACGGTGAGCGTCGAGGGCGTGCCCGGCGGCGTCACGCAGGTGCGCACCGTCGCATCAGGACTGATCGCGATGGCCAAGGAACGCGGTCTTCCGGTTGTCCTGGTTGGACACGTCACGAAGGACGGATCCGTTGCGGGGCCCCGGGTTCTGGAGCACCTGGTCGACGTGGTGCTGCAGTTCGAGGGAGATCGCCACTCCAGTCTGCGGCTGTTGCGAGGCATCAAGAACCGCTACGGCGCGGCCGACGAGGTGGGCTGCTTCGAGCTGCGCGACGACGGCATCGCGTGCGTGCCGGACCCGTCGGGGCTCTTCCTCACGCGGCGCGAGAAGGCCGTCGAGGGGACCTGCGTCACGGTGATCGTCGAGGGCAAGCGGCCGATGCTCGGCGAGGTGCAGGCGTTGGTGGCCAAGACGAACCTGCCGGCCCCCCGGCGTGCGGTGAGCGGGCTCGACTCGGCCCGGATCTCCATGGCGCTGGCCGTGCTGGAGAAGCGCGGCAAGGTCAACCTGTTCCAGAAGGACGTCTTCACCGCGACCGTGGGTGGCATGCGCCTGGTCGAACCGGCCGCCGACCTCGCCGTGGTGCTGGCGGTGGCGTCGGCCGAACGCGAGATCGCCCTGCCGGCCGACCTGGTGGTGCTCGGTGAGGTCGGGCTGGCCGGTGAGATCCGGCGCGTGAACGGCGTCGGCAAGCGGCTCAGCGAGGCCGCGCGGCTCGGGTTCAAGAAGGCGCTGGTGCCGCCGGACCACGGGCCGCTGCCGGACGGGGTGCGGGCGCTGGTGGCGAACGACCTGGTGTCGGCGCTGGAGTTGCTGGGGCTGAACCGCAGGCGCAGCAGCAAGGGTGACGACAAGAGCAGCGACAGCGAGGGTGACGACGGCTGACTCGCTGCCGCGCCAAAGGGACGCGGTGGCGCGGGCGACGCACGGCGGCCTTGCGAGGTGACGCGGTCAGGTAAGTGACGCGTCGTCGTGCGCGATGCCTGCGGAGGCGCGGGGTTGTCGTGCCAGGCGGCGCGTGCGGGGGACCTGCGTGATCGTGCCGTGGACAGGCGTGAGGCGGCGCCGGGCGATCGCACACGCCCGCCGGAACAGGCTCGCCGGATGAGGACGCCGAAGCTCCTGAGCGGCCGGGCGCGGGTGGTCGCGCAGGCCGTGATCGAATACGCGGGTGTTGGGGAGACACGACAGCGAGATCGGTGAGTTGCTGCGGTTCGCAGCGGCCTTGGTGCCCTCGGAGGTGCGGAGCGCCGACCTGCTCGACTACCTGGAACTCGAGGAGTGGGAGCTGGTCCTCCAGCTGCTGGGGGAGTTCGACGGCCACACCTGGCAGACGCCGCGCTACTGGGCCCTGCTGGCCGAGGCGGCGACCGAGATGGACCAGGACGACGCGTGGTTCCAGTGGCGGTGCGTGGAGTCGATCCAAGGCGTGCTGCGGGTGGAGCTGACGCTGGCCGTCGACGCGGAACCGTTGCGGGCCAGGGGAGAACGTCCGCTGTGGGACGTCACGGGCAAGCACCAGCGGGTGGCCGCGCTGTGGATCGAGTCCAAGCCGCTGCTGGGGCCTGGTGAACGCGCCACGGTGCGGCTGAGGCCGTTCGTGCCGCCGGCGTGGGCGCACCTCATCCGCGGCGACGTGATCACGTTGCTCGGCGGCTCGCCGGGTACCGCGGAGATCATCGAAAAAGTACCGCCGCGGCCCTGAGACAGGACCGCGGCGGCAACAGCAGAACCTCTTAGATCACTGCGAGAGCAGCTGGGCGCAGCGGATCAGGCCCAGGTGCGAGTACGCCTGCGGGTGGTTGCCCAGCGAGCGCTCGGCGACCGGGTCGTACTCCTCGGGCAGCAGGCCGGTGGGACCGGCCGCGTCCACCATCTGCGTGAAGAGTTCCTCGGCCTCGGTGCGGCGACCGGTCAGCAGGTACGACTCGATCATCCAGGCGGCGCAGAGGTGGAAGCCGCCCTCGTCGCCCGGCAGGCCGTCGTCGCGGTGGTAGCGGTACACGGTCGAGCCGGACCGCAGCTCCGCCTCGATGGCCGTCACCGTCGACTGGAAGCGCTCGTCGGCCGGGTCGATGAGACCCGACAGACCCACGAACAACGAGGCGGCGTCGAGGTCGTCGCCGTCGTAGGCCGTGGTGAAGGACTGGACCTCGTCGTTCCAGCCGTTCTTCAGCACGTCGGTGGAGATGGTGTCGCGCAGCGGCACCCACGACGGGTCCAGCTCGCGGCCGAACTGTTCGCCGAGCTTGATCGCGCGGTCGATGGTCAGCCAGCACATGACCTTGGAGTACACGTGGTGGCGCGGCGCGTGCCGCTCCTCCCAGATGCCGTGGTCGGGCTCGTGCCAGCGGCGGGAGACGGCCTCGGCCATCGCCTGGACCATCGTCCAGTCGGCGTCCGACAACGAACCCCGCGCGGTGGCCAGCTGCACGACCAGGTCGACGACCGGGCCGAACACGTCGAGCTGCACCTGCTGGTTCGCGAGGTTGCCCACGCGGACCGGACGAGAGCCCGCGTAGCCGGGCAGCGACTCGATGACGGCCTCGGCGCCCAGTTGGGTGCCGTGCAGCGTGTACAGCGGGTGCAGCCGCTCCGGGCCCGGGATGGTCTCCAGGACGCCGTGCAGCCACGCCAGGAAGCCGTCGGCCTCCGCGTACGAGCCCACCGACACCAGTGCGGCGGCGGTCATCGCGCCGTCGCGCAGCCAGCAGTAGCGGTAGTCCCAGTTCCGGACGCCGCCGAGCTCCTCGGGCAGCGACGTGGTGGCCGCCGCCATGATCGAGCCGGAGTCCTTGTGGACCAGGCCGCGCAGCGTCAGTGCCGAACGCAGCACCAGGTCCGTCTGCACGGTCGGCAACCGGAGACCGGCCGCCCAGTCCGACCAGTAGCCCGCGGCGCGGTCACGGCGCACGGACTCGGGCTGGGCGTGCTCGGAGATGTCGTCGGTGCCGCAACGCAGCTCCAGCAACACCGGCGCGCCCTCACGCGGCCGGACCACGGCGCGTGCAGTCTCCTGCATGCCGTCCGAGGTGATCTCCCAGTCGACACCGGGGGAACGCAGCACCATCGGGTCCGACGTGCCGACGATGCGCAGGCCGTCGCGCTCGCGCAGCAGCCGCACCGGCACCTGCCCGAACTCGGGCCGCGGCGCGAACGTGATCACCGCGTTGGTCGAGCCGGAGATCCGCCGGACGAGGTCCGTGCGGTGCGAGGCCAGGTCGTGCTCCAGGTAGTCCGACACCAGGAGCCGCGACCAGCGGGTCTCGACGATCATCGTGCCCGGCAGGTAGCGCTGGCCCAGCGGCAGCGACCCGTGCTCCGGCTTGATCGAGAAGTGGCCGGCGGCGGGACCGCCGAGCAGGTCCGCGAAGATCGCCGCGGAGTCCGGCTCGGGGTGGCACAGCCAGTTGACCTTGGCGTCCGGCGTCACGAGAGCCACGGACCGCTCGTTCGCGAGCATGGTCAGGCGCTCGATCGGCACGGCCTGGTCGCCGTGCAGCCACGCGCGGCGCTCCTCCAGGAGGAACGCCAGCACCGTCGCCACGTCGGCGGGGTCGGCCACGTAGTGCTGGGCCAGCGACTCACCGGGACCCACGCGGATGCCGAGGTCCGGGCCGTGCAGGCGCTCGAACGCCTTCTCGTCCGTCACGTCGTCACCCAGGAAGATCGCCGCGGTGGCGCCGACCTGGTGCCGCAGGATGTCGAGGGCGTGGCCCTTGTTGGTCTCGACGACGGCGAGCTCGATGACGGCCTTGCCCTCGGTGACCTGCACACCTTCCCAGGTGCACGGGCCGGAGCGCACGGCGTCGAGCACCGCGGCGCCGATGGCCTCGCTCGCGGCGCGGCGGACGTGCACGGCGATCGAGGCGGGCTTCACCTCGAGCTGCACGCCCTCCTGGCCTTCGACGATCTCTTCGAGGTCGGCCTCGATGCGCCGCAGCAACGCCTTGGCGTTCGCGTCCAGCGCGTGGACGAAGCCGACGTCGAACTCGGAGCCGTGCGAGCCCACCAGGTGGACCTCGCCCGGCAGGCGGGAAAGGGTGGCCAGGTCGCGCAGCGCGCGACCCGAGATCACGGCCGATGTCGTCTCGTGCAGCGACGCCAGTGAACGCAGCGCGTTCACCGACTCCGGCAGCGGGCGTGCCTGCTCGGGGTCGCTCACGATCGGCGCGAGTGTTCCGTCGTAGTCGCTTGCGACCAGCAGTCGCGGGGTCCTGGCCAGCTGCACGATGGCACGGCGCAGTTCGGCGGGGAGGGCCTCGGCGGTCAACGCCCCTCCTGGAGCACTCGATGGGTCATGGGATCTGAAAGGATTCAGACCGAGGTCTGCGTGCCCAACGCCTCCAGGAACGACCTTGCCCAACGGTCAACGTCGTGGGTGAGGACCTGACGGCGCAGCGCGCGCATCCTACGGCGGCCTTCTGCGGGATCGATGTCGAGGGCGGCCTGCAATGCGTTCTTGACACCGTCCAGATCATGGGGGTTCACCAGGAACGCACTGGTCAGTTCTGCGGCAGCGCCGGCGAACTCGCTGAGCACCAGAGCTCCACCAAGATCATATCGGCAGGCCACGTACTCCTTGCACACGAGGTTCATTCCGTCCCGAACGGGCGTGACGACCATGACGTCCGCCGCGCTCATGAACGCGACGAGCTCCTCGCGGTTCACCGACTGGTGCAGGTAGTGCACGACGGGCTTGCCGACCCGCCCGAACTCGCCGTTGATGCGGCCGACCGACTGCTCGATGTCCTGGCGCATCGTCTTGTAGTGGTCGACCCGCTCTCGACTGGGCGTCGCGAGCTGGATCATCGCGACGTCCTCCGGGTCCACGCGTCCGTCCGCGATCAGCTCGTACAGAGCGCGGATCCTGACGTCGATACCCTTCGTGTAGTCGAGGCGGTCCACGCCCAGCAGGATGCGCTTCGGGTTGCCGAGATCCTCTCGAATCTGCCTCGCACGGGCCTGGGTGTCCTTGCGCCGGGCCACCGCGTCGAGGCCCGCGCTGTCGATCGAGATGGGGAACGCGCCGACGCGCACGGTGCGGTCGCCGACCTGCACGACACCCGGCCGGGTCCGGACGCCCACGGTGCCGCGGCTGGGCTCCAGGCCGACGAGCCGGCGGGCCAGCCAGAGGAAGTTCTGCGCGCCGCCGGGCCGGTGGAAGCCCACCAGGTCGGCGCCGAGCAGGCCGCGGATGATCTCCGTGCGCCACGGGAGCTGCATGAACAGCTCGACCGGCGGGAACGGGATGTGCAGGAAGAAGCCGATCTTGAGGTCGGGCCGCTGCTCGCGCAGCATCGCCGGGACGAGCTGCAGCTGGTAGTCCTGCACCCACACCGTCGCGCCCTGGGCGGCGACCTTGGCCGTCGCGTCGGCGAACCGCTGGTTGACCTTCACGTAGGTGTTCCACCAGTGGCGGTGGAACGCGGGCTGCGCCACGACGTCGTGGTAGAGCGGCCAGAGGGTGCCGTTGGAGAAGCCCTCGTAGTAGTCCTCGACCTCTTTGGAGGACAGCTCGACGGGGTGCAGCAGCAGGCCGTCGTCTTCGAACGGCGCCACCTCTGCGTCCGCGACGCCGGGCCAGCCGACCCAGGCGCCGCTGTGTGAGCGCAGGAACGGTTCGAGCGCGCTCACGAGCCCGCCCGGGCTGTGTTTCCACCGCTCGGTGCCGTCAGGCAAGCGCTCCAGGTCAACCGGCAACCGGTTGGCCACGACTACGAATTCCGCCCCGTTCTCGCCAATGTCCATGCTCACGAAAAAGAGGCTAGTGGGGACGCGTGCAGTCGGCGTGTCGTGTAACCCCCGTCACAGCGAGTTTCACTCCAAACGACGCTTGGTGGGTTTGAGCGGCCCGGACATGCGCGGACCAGCGAATTTGCGTTCCAGACGTCCCAAGCCGGTGCGCACCGGCTGTGCCAGGTACTCGCCAAACACGACACCTCCGGCCAGAGCGAGAGCAATGCCACTTGCGAATACCAGCGTGCTCAGACCGGCCGGATCGCCCTCGGCGGTGAGCTGGAACAGGCCCCGGTACGTGGTCCAGCCGGGCAGCAGCGGCACGACACCGGCCTGGACGACGACGAGCGTCGGGATGCGCAACCGGCGGGTCATCGTGGCGCCGCCGAACCCGGTGATCGCGGCGGCCACGGCGGAGCTCAGCAGCGCGTCGAGGCCGAGGCTCGTCATGAGGCCGTACGCGGCCGTGCCGATCGCGCCGGAGATGGCGGCGGCGACGAGCGCGCGGGGCCGTGCGTAACAGGCGAGGGCGAAGAACGCACTGGTCGCCGCGCCGGCCGCGAACTGCATCGGCACCGCGGAGATCAGGGCGGGCAACGGGTCGCTGAGCCGGATGTCCAGTCCGAAGTGGACGGCCGAGCGGATCGCCAGCGCGACGCCCGCGATCAGGCCCGCGCTGAGCAGCACGGTCTCGACCGTGCGGCCGGCGGCGGTGACGTTGTAGCCGGAGATCGCGTCCTGCACGGTGCTGACCAGGGCGAGCCCGGACAGCAGCACGACGATCCCGACGGCCACGAGCAGACTCGGCCGCACCGGCAGCAGCCCGGTCGAGTAGATCGCCAGCGCGGCGCCGGTACCGAGCGCGCCGCCGACGAGCTGCTGGAAGAAGAACGGCAGGTTGCGGCGGTTGAGGATGCGGCCGACCCGGTCGACCACCGCCGTGATGACCGCGGCGGTGAGCGCGAGCACCAGCCCGCCGCCCACGAGGAACGCGACCGCGCCCGCCATTCCGCCCCACGCGGCGGTGGCGACCCACCGCGGGTACGGGTGCTTGGCGTTCGTGATGTCTTCGAGCCGGGCATGCGCTTCCTCGATCGGGCCGAGGTTGCGCACGAGCTGTTCGACATCGGCTAGTCGCGTGTAGTCGAGACCGCGCTGCCGGACGACGCGAATCGACGTGATCGGCAACGCCTCCGTGCCGCGATGACACGACACGCTGATGGAGGTGTAGATCACGTCTACTTCGGTGTGCGGGAGTCCATAGCTCTCGGTGACCGAGAGAATCGTGGCTGTCACATCGGCCGCACCGGCCCCACTGGCCATTTGGACCTCACCGATCTTGAGGGCGAGATCGAGTACCAGGTGAACCGTGGTGTCATCGGGCAGAGCGGGGCCGTGCAGGCTGTTCGTGGAAATCTTGGGCACCTCCGTCGTGTGATCGTGACAGGGCCTTCGACTGTTGCTGTGTCGTCTGCCACCTCCGATCGGGCGACCCGAAAAGGAGGACATGATCACTGTCTGTTGGTTACCCTCCTGACCTGGTCAAGGCGGTCACGGGGACGCATTGATCCACTCGGTTGGTTGGTCTGACTCCTGTCGGAGCAATCCGATCACACTGAGAGCAGACCGTTCGCCGCAGGTAGCACCCGCAACGGGCGCTTACGATGTTCGCGAACACAGGCCGGCCGGCGTAGCTCAATTGGCAGAGCACTCGCCTTGTAAGCGAAAGGTTAGGGGTTCGATTCCCCTCGCCGGCTCTATTGGGGAAGAGGGTTCGCCCAGGTGGGCGGACCCTCGTCTCATTTCGGGGCGGCGCTTCCTCAGTTCTTGCGAACGAGTCCGGTAAAGCCCGCGACGCTGAGCGTGGCGAACGACCAACCCAGGATCTGCACCACCCAGCCTGCTCCGGTCGCCCACTGCCCGGCTGGGCCGTTCGCCAGTTCGCATCTGGGTGTGCCACCCAGCTTCACGAGCGGGATCGCGAGATCCGCCGCAAGACTGATCCTGTTCACAGGTGAACAGGAGTCCGCGGGGCGGTCTTTGGCCGGTGTCAGGCCGTTATAGGCGTTGGTCGTCCACACGAGACAAAGCGCCAGCAGGAACGTGACGAGTAGGCCAATCACCGCCCGCGACGGTTTGTAGCCGTAGCCGAGCGTGACGCCCAGGAACCAGTGCCACACCCGGTTGCCGGGGTCGCCGCGGTGGCGGAGGTCCCGTTGCTGGGCGATCAGGACCTTGCGCGCCGTGTGTTCGTGACCTGCGGCCCGGTGGACGGCGGCGAGCTGTTGGTAGGGCTGGGCTTCGTACCTGAAGTTGTGCTTTCGCAGCATGGTGAGCCACGCGTCGGTGTCGTCGGGAGGTTCCGGGTACGTCAGGCCGTTCACCGTCACGTTGAAGACGCCGGCCTGCACGAGCTTGGGGACGTTGGAGATGAGCAGATCGCCGACCTCGGTGCCGGACAGGCTGAGCTCGTAGCTGTCGCCGTGGTTGACCAGCTTCTCCGGCCAGAGGACCAGGTTCCCGCTCACGTCGGTGTCGTCGATCTCCACCGCGGGCCGCTGGGCGTTGGCCTCGAACACCGTGTGGCTGGCGTTCAGCGTCGCCCCGATCGCCGTCTTCTGCACGATCACGGCGGGGCCGTCGTCGTTGCGAATCGTCCCCTGGACGAGGAGGCTGCCGCCGATCCGGGTGTCGACCATCCGAATCGTTCCGAGCGGGGCGCGTGCCGAGCGCACGTCGATGCCGTCGTTGAGCCGCACGTCGGCCTGGAACCGGCTGCCGTCGAGGCAGATCCCGCAGTGCGCGGCGGTGCGCACCACCGCACCCTTCATGTGCAGGGCACCGGCGCTCCCGTCGAGCATCAGCACTCCGCAGTCCTCGCCGGTCGCCTTGACGAAGCTGCCGTCGAGGCGGATGTCCCCGCCGACGTTCGCGTTGTTGAGGACCAGGGCCGTCTCGGAACCGTTGACGATCACCGCCCGCTGCAGGTGCAGCTCACCACCGATGTCGCAGCCGTCGAGCCGGACCTCGGTGGCGAGGAGGCCGGTGGCCTTCACGTTCCGGGTGACGCGCAGGCCCTTCGCGTACACCAGCCCGAGGCTGCTGTCCTCGAACAGGAGAGTGCCGTCGACGTGTGCGTTCTCGAGATCGACGATCCCGGCGCAGCGGACGTCGTCCATCGTGAGGTAGCGGGTGCGCAGGTTCTCCGCGTACAGCGCGGGCAGGGTGGACCCGTCGAGCGACAGCGCGGGCAGCTCGGTGTCGTGCAACGAGAGTTTCTCCTCGAAGACGCATCTGTCCAGCTGCAGCGCCGTCGACGTGCTGATGAAGTCGAGGTCGAGGACACCGGTGACGCGTGCGCCGATCACCAGGATCCCGCGCGGGTCGACGTCGCCCGAACGCAACAGGTCACGGATCACCGTGGCGCGCAGCACGTTGTCGCCGCGCCGCCGCAGATCCACGACCTCGCCGGCCTCGGCGGCGCGGATCATGTCCTGCTCTGTCCTACTGGGACGTGACATTGTGGGACCCATGTCCTACCTCGCGGATAGCGCGCGCTACGACCAGATGACCTACCGGCGGACGGGACGCAGCGGTCTCAAGCTGCCCGCCATCTCGCTCGGTCTTTGGCACAACTTCGGCGGTGACCGGCCCTACGAGCTGGGCCGGGGAATCGCGCGGAGGGCGTTCGACCTCGGTGTCACGCACTTCGACCTCGCCAACAACTACGGTCCGCCCTACGGTTCGGCGGAGATCACGTTCGGGCAGATCCTGAAGGATGATCTCAGGCCGTACCGCGACGAGCTCGTCATTTCCACGAAAGCCGGCTACGACATGTGGGCCGGGCCGTACGGGGAGTGGGGCAGCCGCAAGTACCTGCTCAGTTCGCTCGACCAGTCGCTGACCCGGATGGGTCTCGACTACGTCGACATCTTCTACTCCCATCGGTTCGACCCGGAGACGCCGCTCGAGGAGACCATGGGCGCGCTCGTGTCCGCGGTCCAGCAGGGCAAAGCGCTCTACGCCGGCATCTCGTCGTACTCGCCCACGAAGACCCGCGAGGCCGCCGAGCTGCTGCGGTCCGCCGGTGTGCCGCTGCTGATCCACCAGCCGTCGTACTCGATGCTCAACCGCTGGATCGAACCGGAGCTGCTGGACACGCTGGAGGAGGTCGGCGCGGGCTGCATCGCGTTCTCGCCGCTCGCGCAGGGCATGCTGACCGACCGCTACCTCAACGGCGTTCCCGAGGGCTCGCGCGCCTCGCAGGGCAAGTCGCTGTCGACGGACCTGCTCACCGACCAGAACCTCGCCCGCATCCGGTCGCTCGACGAGATCGCGAAGTCCCGTGGCCAGTCGCTCGCGCAGCTGGCGCTGACCTGGACGATCCGCGACCCGCGCGTCACGTCGGCGCTGATCGGCGCGTCCTCGGTCGGGCAGCTGGAGCAGAACCTCGCGGCCCTGCAGGCGCCGCCGCTGACCGACGACGAGCTCGCCGAGATCGACAAGCACGCCGTCGAGTCGGGCATCGACCTGTGGGCCACCTCGTCCCAGGCTGAGTAGCTAGCTCAGGTGCCGGGGGAGGCGGATCGTGAACACCGTCGACCCCGGCCTGCTGGTCAGCTCGATCGTGCCGCCGTGCGCCTCCACCAGCGACTGGACCACGGCCAGCCCCAGCCCGCTGCCGCCGCGCTGACGGGTCCGCGAGTCGTCCACCCGGTAGAACCTGTCGAAGATTCTCGCCTGGTCCGCCGCCGGGATGCCGGGTCCGCTGTCGCTCACCCTGATCACCGCCCAGCCGTTCTCGGCCGTCACCTTCAACGCCACCGTCGTGCCCGCGGGCGTGTGCACGGCCGCGTTGGTCAGCAGGTTGTCGAGGACCTGCCGCAACCGCGTCGGGTCCGCGGTCATGGTCACCGTGTCGGCGTCGACGTCCAGCACGTGCGACGGCCTGCCCGCGCGGAACGCGTCCGCTGCTGCCTCCGCGATCACCGACAGGTCCAGCTCCTCCGGGCGCAGCGGTGGTTCCGTCGCCGCGGAGTCCAGGCGTGCCAGCAACAACAGGTCGTCGAGCAGCACGCTCATGCGTGACGCCTCCGACCGCAGCTTCTCCAGGTGCTTCTCGCGTTCGCCCGGCTCGTTGGCCGCCGCGTACTTGAAGAGGTCCGCGTAACCGCGCAACGACGTGAGAGGCGTCCTCAGTTCGTGTGAGGCGTCGGCGATGAACCGGCGCAGGCGTTGCTCTGCGGCCGTGCGTGCGACCAGCGAAGTGTCGATGTGCGCGAGCATCTTGTTGAACGCCTCGCGCAGCTCCTCGACCTCGACGCCGCCGCCCCGTCCGTCCACGCGCACGGCGAGGTCACCGGAGTCGGTCAGGTCGTGCGACGAGATGTCGTGCGCGGTGTCGGCCATGTCCGACAGCGGCTGCATGCCCTTGCGGATCAACGCCTGACCGCCCACCACCAGCGCGACCAGGGCGGCGAGGAACGCGATCACGCCGACCGTGACCAGCTGGGAGATCGTGCCGTCCCGGTCCTGCATCGGGGCGGCGCTGACCAGGACCCACTCGCCCTTGACGACCTGGCAGGCCCGCAGCCGGAACTTGCCCTCGTCGCGCAGGTACTCGGTCTGGAACTCGTCGGCGGTCAGCGCCTTCTTCGCGAGGGCGTCGAACTCCTCGCGGTCCGCCGGCTGCTGGCTGCCCGGCTGGGGGCGCAGCTCCCCGTTGTCGATCTTGTAGACGACGGCGAACCAGTCCGGCGGGAGCTTGGTGACCTTGCCGTAGTACTCGATCTCCTTGACCGCGCCCGTCTGGCTGATCACCATCTGGTCGTCGAGCCGGCGGTCGAGGAAGTCCTTCATCGACGTGACCATGACCCATCCGACGATCACGAACACCGTCAGCGCCAGCGCGCCCAGGGCCAGGGCGAGGCGGGTGCCGAGCCGCCAGTCGCGGACGGGCTTGAGCTTCATCACCGGGCTCACTCAGCTGCTCGGCGGAGCACGTACCCCACACCGCGCACGGTGTGGATCAACGGCTCACGGCCGTCGTCGAGCTTGCGGCGCAGGTGGGAGATGACGAGCTCGACCACGTTCGAACGGCCGCCGAAGTCGTACTCCCACACGTGGTCGAGGATCTGCGCCTTGGTCAGCACGGCCGGCGAGCGCCGCATCAGGTACCGCAGCAGCTCGTACTCGGTCGGCGTCAAAGTAACGAGCTTGCCCCCGCGACGGACTTCACGCGTGTCCTCGTCCATCACCAGATCGGAGACCTTCAGCACCGACCGCTTCCACGACGGACCCGTCGAGCGGCGCAGCACGGCCCGAAGCCGGGCCATCAGCTCCTCGACCGAAAAAGGTTTCACGAGGTAGTCGTCGCCGCCTCGGGTGAGCCCCGCCACCCGGTCCGCGGTGCCGTCACGGGCCGTCAGGAAGACCACGGGAACCATCGCACCGGCCGCTCGCATCCGATCAAGAACGGTGAATCCGTCCAGGTCAGGCAGCATGAGGTCGAGCACGACGATGTCCGGCTGGAACTCGGCGGCCTCTCTCAGGGCCTCTTCGCCGTTGAGCGCGGTCGCGGCCTGCCAGCCCTCGTACCGGGCCACCGTCGCGACCAGGTCAGCGATGTGCGGCTCGTCGTCTACGACGAGCAATCGAACCGAGTTCCCCTTGTCCACGTGCTCATGGTGCGTCACCTTGTGGCTCGCCCGCTCGATCGACAGGAAGTCGACAGCGCGGGCAAAGCGGAGCCACAGCTCGAACGCTGAGGATCGAAACCGACCGACAGAGACCGCCTGACCGAGGAGCCCGCCGTGACGACCACCCTGCAGCCCCCCGTGCGACCGGCTTCGGCCGGCCGTGCGACGCCGCACAAGGTGCTGGCCAAAGCCGGCCTCTACGTGTTCCTCCTCGCCAACGCGGCCTTCGTGACGTACCTGTTCAACGCGGCGGGCGTCGGCTCGAACAAGCTGGTCAACTTCGGCCGGCTCGCCGGCCTGTACGGCGCGCTCGCCATGGCGTTCCAGCTGCTCCTGGTGGCGCGGCTGCCGTGGCTCGACCGGCGCCTGGGCATGGACAAGCTCACCTCGTGGCACCGCTGGGTCGGCTTCACGATCTTCTTCACGCTGGTCGGTCACCTGGTCTTCATCGCCCTGGGCAACGCGGGTCCCGACGGCCCGGTCGCCGAGGTCATCAGGCAGGCGACCGAGCTGGAGGGCATCCTCCGCGCGCTGGTGGCGTGGGCGATCATCATGGTCGTCGGCATCGTCTCGGCCCGCTTCGCGCGGCGCCGGCTCGCCTACGAGACCTGGCACTTCATTCACCTGTACACCTACGTCGCGATCTTCCTGGCGTTCTCGCACCAGGTCGCGGTGGGCAGCACGTTCCGCAAGTCCGCGCTCGCGACCGGCTACTGGTGGGGCCTCTGGGCGTTCGCGCTCGGCTCCGTCCTGATCGGACGCGTGGCGCTCCCGGCCTACCGCAACTGGAAGCACCAGTTCCGCGTCGCCGCCGTGGTGCCCGAGTCGCCCAACGTCGTGTCGGTCTACATCGAGGGCAGGGACCTCGACCAGCTCGGCGCCAAGGCCGGCCAGTTCTTCCTCTGGCGCTTCCTGACCAAGGACCGCTGGTGGCAGGCCAACCCGTTCTCGCTGTCCGCGGCGCCGAACGGCAAGTATCTGCGTCTCACCGCGAAGGCCCTGGGAACCGGCAGCGCGGACATCCGCAACGTCAAGGTCGGCACCCGCGTGTTCGCCGAGGGCCCGTACGGCGCCTTCACGACCATGCACCAGACCAAGCCCAACGCGCTGCTCGTCGCGGGCGGTGTCGGCGTCACGCCGGTCCGCGCGCTGCTGGAGGAGATCAAGGGCCACGTCGTGGTGCTCTACCGGGTCAGCGACCCGCGTGAAGCCGTGCTGCTGCGTGAGCTCGAAGGTCTCGCGCGGGCGAAGGGCGCCGTGCTGCGCCTGGTCACCGGTTCCTCGAAGTCCATCACCGCGAACGGCCCGTTGCTCGGCCCGGAGAACATCGTCGCGCTCGTGCCGGACGTGCAGGACCGCGACGTGTTCATCTGCGGCCCCGGCGGCATGACGGACGCGGTGATCACCAGCCTCGACGAACTGGGAGTGCCCAGCAACCAGATCCACGCCGAGCGCTTCGCGCTGGCCAACTGAGAGGGTCCGACGACGTGAAGAGGGCAATTCCCGTTCTGGCGCTGAGCGTGGCCGGCCTCGTCCCGGTCTGGATCTACTCGCCGGGTGCCGCGCACGAGGGCGAGCTCAGCGAGGTCGCCGCGCCGCCGGCCCAGGAACAGACGCAGCAGCAAGCGGCACCGCAGACCACGGCGCCGAAGGCCACCGGCGCCGCACCGAAGACGACCGGGGCCGCGCCCAAGACCACCCAGCAGCAGCAGACGACCCAGCAGCAGGCCCAGAACCGCAGCGTGTCCGGGCCCGCGGTGAACACGTCCGAGGGCACCGTGCAGGTGCAGGTGACGTTGCAGGGCACCAAGATCGTCGACGTGAAGGCGTTGCGCGCGCCCAACAGCAACCCGACCAGGATGGCGCTGCCGTTGCTGCGGGAGTCGGCCCTGAAGGCGCAGAGCGCGGACATCGACACGGTGTCCGGCGCGACCGCGACCTCCGAGGGCTACAAGCAGTCGCTGCAGGCCGCCATCGACGGGGCGCAGTAGCGGTGGCGGTGCGGCGCGTCGAGCACATCATGGGGCTGCCGATCTCGGTGGACCTGCGTGACGGCGACGCCGCACTGGCCGATCGCGCGTTCGCCTGGCTGCGCGAGGCGGACGACCGGTTCTCGCCGTTCAAGCCCGGCAGCGAGGTCTCCCGGCTGGACCGGGGTGAGCTCACCAGGGAAGAGCTCACCCC
The DNA here is from genome assembly GCF_003350445.1 of Lentzea flaviverrucosa. NCBI lineage: Bacteria > Bacillati > Actinomycetota > Actinomycetes > Pseudonocardiales > Pseudonocardiaceae > Lentzea > Lentzea flaviverrucosa. The sequence continues at coordinate 31,961 of NZ_QQAU01000014.1, read as the reverse complement.
GGACCTGGTCGAGGTCCTCTCTCTGTGCGACTGGTACGAGCAGTCGACGGGCGGCGCGTTCACGGCACGGGTGCCGGGCCGCGGGCTCGACCCGTGCGCGGTCGTGAAGGGCTGGGCCGTGCAACGGGCGGCGGACATGCTGCGCGAGGGTGGAGCCACGTCGTTCTGCGTCAACGCCGGCGGTGACGTCGTGACGGCCGGCGAACCAGAACCCGGAAAGCCTTGGCGCGTCGGCGTTCGGCATCCCGATCTTGCCGATCAGCTGAGTGTCGTGCTCGGTGTGCGGGACGGAGCCGTTGCCACGTCAGCGTTGTACGAACGCGGGCAGCACATCCTGGACGGGCGTACCGGTCAGCCGGTTTCCGGGATCGTCTCGGTCACGGTTTTCTCCGACGACCTCGCGATCGCGGATACCACTGCCACAGCAGCGTTTGCGCTGGGCAGGGCCGGGATCGAGTGGGCTGCCGCGCAGGAGGACTGCGCGGTCTTCATCGTCGACGAAGATCGTCGGGTGTACTCGAGTCCTGGACTTCCCGTACACATCTGTTAACATGCTTGCCCAACGGAGCCTTGACTCCGGGGCATGATTTCGTTGATCAAGAGCTGGATCGGAGCTCGCGCTCGGGGCAAGACCCGGCCTGCTGTCGACCAACTACTCGTGCGAGAAGGCCTGCTGTGGCGCGAATTCGGGAGCGCACCACGGCAGGCCTTCTCTGTGTTCATTGGTCGCTGCTTCGCAGACTCCGGCTCGTTCGCCGGGAAGCTGGTCGTCCGCCCGCCGCTTCGCCCTGATTGGGCTTCGCCGAATCACGACGAAGAGGCGAACGGACGACCAGCGCGAGCTCGCAAAAGCGCGCGCTTGGCTTGCTCAGGCGTAGCGGTCCTCGTTGAAGTCCAGGTTCACCGCGGACGAGCCCAGGTCGCGGCCCATCGCGTCCAGGACGTCCACCATCTCCAGGCCCATCAGCCAGTCGCGGGGCAGCGCATCGGTGCCGTGCAACGCTCCGAGCACGTTGCCCGTCAACGCCGCTGTGGCGTCGCTGCCGCCGGAGTGGTTCGCGGCGGCGCGCATCGCGTCCACGAACTGGGACGGCTTCGGATGCGTCAGCACGGTGTAGACCGCGATCGCCAGCGCCTCGGGGCCGGTCCAGCCGCTGCCCAGCCGGTCGACGCGCACGGACGACGAACCGTCGTGTTCGTCGGCCAGCACCACGGCGCGTGTCAGCACCGTGGCGGTGTACGTGTCGTCGCGCAGCACGCGGCCGATCACCTGGTCGATCGCCTCGCGCAACGGCCTGGCCTTCACGGCCAGGAGGTGGACCAGCAACGCCAGTGCTCCGCCGGACACCCAGCCGCCCGTGCCGCCGTGGGTCAACGCGGCGAACCGGCAACCCAGGTCGTACGCGATCTGCGCGGACGGTGCGAAGCCCGCCGGGGCGGTGCGGGTGACGCCGTTGCAGCCGGACGACTCGTTGTGCGGGTTCTCCGGAGTGGACGGTGTCTCGGCGGCCAGCGCGCGCAGGCACGTGAGGCCCGGCGAGCGGCTCTCGTACAGCCGTTCGTCGGCGAGAAGGCCGATCGCCCCGCGTTCGGGGGCCGGTTGCTGCTGGGTGATCAGCCAGCGTCGATAGCTGTGCCAGACCATTTGGGACGGTTCCCACTCGCCGGTGCGCTTCCCGCGCACCCAGGCGCGCAGGTAGCCGTCGGCGGTGAACAGCGTCAGCTGGGTGTCGTCGGTGAACAACGCGGGCTTGGGTGGCCCCATGACGCCCTCGGGACCGTGCTCGCGCTGGATGTCGGCCAGGCCGAGATATTGCACGGGCGCACCGAGCGCATCACCGAGAGCGCCGCCGAGAAGGCACCCGGCGCCGCGGTCAACCACGGAATTCCTGTCTCGCGGCACGTGTGAACAGTAGCGTCCCGCGAACTTGGGCCGTACTTGTATCTGAGACTCGGGCTTGCGCACCTCTTGAAGTGACGAGGTCAGCGCACCTGAGGAGGGGCATGCGGAGCAAAACCGGACTCGAGTTCGGCGTGCTCGGTCCACTTCAGGTGCTCGCGGACGGGCGGCTCGTCGAGCTGGGCCGCCGTGGCATGCGCGGGTTGCTGGCCATGCTGGTCGTCGAGGCGAACCGACCCGTCTCGATCGACCAGATCGTCGACGCGCTGTGGACGGACACGCCTCCGGCCACCGCGCGGACGATCGTGCACGGCTATGTGTCGCGGCTGCGCAAGGTGCTGGAGGAGTCCGATCCCGCGGGGTCCGCGATCATCCGCACCACGCCGACGGGCTACCAGCTGGCCGTGGATCCGTGGCGTCTCGACCTGCACCGTGCCAAGCAGCTCGTGGCGTCTTCTCGCGGCAAGCCCGCCGCCATCAGGGCGGGCTTGCTGCGCGAGGCCCTGGGACTGTGGCGCGGGCCGGTGCTCGCGGACGTGCCGGGCGACCCGATGACGTCCGACCTGGAAGAGCTGCGGCTGTCCGCGCTGGAGGAACGCATCGACGCCGAGCTCGAGCTCGGCCGCCACCTGGAACTGGTGGGCGAGCTGCGCGGGCTGTGCACCGAGTACCCGTTCCGGGAACGCCTGGTCGCCCACAGCATGCGCGCGCTGTACCGGGCCGGGCAGCGTGCTGACGCGCTGGACGCCTACCAGCGGTTCCAGCGCCGTGCCGTGGACGAGCTGGGCATCGACCCCGGTCCGCAGTTGCGCGCGTTGCACGAGCAGGTGTTGCGCGACGACCCGTCGTTGAGCGTGATCGGCCCGGTCGAGTCGCGTCCCGTCGCACCGCGCGCCGGGATCGTGGCACCCGCGTTGCTGCCCGCTTCGGCGTCGCGGCTGTTCGGCCGGGACGACGACATGATGTGGCTCGACACCGTGGTGGGGAAGCGGAACCTGCTGGCGACGTCGGTCGCCGTGCTGACCGGTGCGCCCGGTGTCGGCAAGAGCGCTCTCGCGATCACGTGGGGGCACGAGAACTCCGAGCTGTTCCCGCACGGCGTGCTGTTCGCGTCGCTGGGGGACACCGAGCCGGGTGAGGTGCTGACCCGGTTCCTGGTGGCGATGGGCGTGCCGGCGGACGGCGTGCCGGTCGGCGTCGAGGACCGGGTCGGGCTGTACCGCTCGCTGCTCAACCGCCGCCGCGTGCTGGTGGTGCTGGACGACGCGACGGCGTTCGACCAGGTCCAGCCGCTGCTGCCGCCCGGTTCGGGTTCGGTGGTGCTGGTGACGTCGCGGTCGCAGATGGAACGACTCGTCGTCACCAACAGCGCCCGCGTGCGCAAGCTCGGCCCACTGGACGACCCTTCGGCGCGTGCGCTGGTGGACGACGTGCTGGGCAGGCCGTTGTCGCGGGAGGACCGGGTGGCCTCGCAGAAGCTCGCCGAGCTGTGCGGAGGGTTGCCGCTCGCGCTGCGGGTGGCCGCCGCGAAGCTCGTGATCAGTCCGGAGTGGACGGTCGAGGAGCTCGTGGGGGAGCTGGCCGACGACGGGCACCGGATGCGCGGCCTCGACCTGCCGCAGGCGGGCGTGGGGGTGTCGCGGGCGCTGGACCTCTCGACCCGCGACCTGCCTTCCGAGCTGGACGAGGTCTTCCAGTCCGTGGGCCTGGCACCCGGCCGGTGGATGTCGCCGCACGCCGTCGCCGCGCTGACCCGAATCCAGGTCGAGTCGGCCCGGTCGCGGCTGGCCCAGCTCGTCGGGGTGAACCTGCTGGTCGAACCGTGGCCGGACGGCTTCACGATGCACGAACTGGTGCGCCTGTACGTCCGGGGAGCAGGCCACGCCGACCTGGACTCGTTGCGGCGCCTGGTGAACTACTACCTCGTGGCCTGCGACCACGTGCGCCGGGCCATCCGCCCGGCCCGTGACGGCCTGGACTTCGCCTTGGCGGACAACGGTTCCACGGCGTTGCCGGCGTTCAGCGACCCGGTCGACTGGTTCGACCAGGAGTGGCCCAACATCGTCGCGGTCGTGCACGCGTCCGCCGAACAGGGCCTGCACGACCAGGTGTGGCAGCTGGTCCGGCTGCTGCACCACTACGCGACCGTGCGCGCACTCACCGGGGAGTGGGTGGCGCTGGTCGGGTTCGGCCTGGCCGCGGCCGAGGTGACGGGGAGCCGCCTCGGCCAGGTCCTCATGCTGGACGCGACCTACACGACGAACGCCCGGCTGGGACGTCCCGTCCTGCTGCCGGACGCTCGCCGCGCGCACCGGATCGCGGTGGAGCTGGGCGAGCGCCAGTACCTCGTGCTGACGCTCGCCCAGCTCGCCGACGTCCTGTTCCGGATGCAGCAGCACGACGAGGCACTGCTGCACTTCTGGGAGTCCGTGCAGCTCGCCCAGCAGTCCGGTGACGTCGTCGGTGAGGCGCACGGCCTGAACAACGTGGCACAGGTTGAACAGGCGCGTGGCCACGTGGAAGTCGCTCTGCGGCACCAGGCCCACGCCGTCGAGGTGTACCGGCGTTCGGGTGACGACGTCGCGTTGATCCGCGGTCTCGCCAACCTGGCGGAGCTGCACCTGGAAGCGGGTGCGCTGGACCAGTCCGAGCTGCTGGCCCGCCAGGTCGTCGACCAGGCCGCCGTCGCCGAGGTGACGTACCTCGAGGGCTTCGGCCGGCACGTGCTCGGCAGCGTGTTGCTCCGGCGGGCGGAATGGGCTGCCGCGGCTGCGGAACTGGCGGAGGCGCTGCGCCTGTACGCGCAGGTCAACTCTGCTCGCGCGGTCGAGGTCCGCACCCTGCTGGACTCGCTGTCGTCAGAGGTTTAGCGGACGTTTAGTCGTCTGGTCCCAAAGCATGGGATGTTGGAGCAGCAGGCCGCCGAGTGGGGGATTACCGAGGGGGTAAGGCGCCTGCATCTGGAGGGCCTGACCGGCATTCGGGGGAGAGTGCCGGTCGGGCCTTCCGCTTTTCGTCTCAGTTGGTGACGTGGCTTTCGTCGCTGCAGCGCGCTATCGGCAGCAGGTCCGGCCGCTTGGGCGCCATGCCGTCGCCCATCGACTCACCCCTGATCGTGCGGCCGATCCACGGCACCACGTGCTCGCGCGCCCACTTGAGGTCCGCCTTGCGCTGGGTGACCCAGTCCGTCTGCTGCAACGCGGGCCACGGCTCGTTCCACGACTGGTCGTCGATCAGCCCGAGCACCTCGGCGGCCTTGAGGGCGACGCGCTGGTGCCCCTCCGGCGAGAGGTGCAGCCGGTCCGCGCTCCACGCGCGACGGTCGTGCAGCGGGTGCATGGCCCACAGGTCGACCATCCGGCAGTGGTAGCGCTCGGCGATCGACCACAGGTGCGTGTTGTAGATGGCGACCTTGCCGCGGATGCTCCGCAGCAGCGGCGTCGAGCGCGTGTCGAACCCGGTGAAGATCACGACGTCGCAGCCCGCGGACCTGAGGTCGGCCACGGCCACCTCGTAGACCTCGGCGAGTGCGTCCGGGTCGCTGTTGGGCAGCATGATGTCGTTGCCACCGCCGCAGAACGTCACCAGGTCCGGCTTGAGCGAGATCGCGAGCGACACCTGGTCGTCGATGATCTCCTGCAGCATCTTGCCCCTGACCGCGAGGTTGGCGTACCTGAACTCAGGCGCCTGCTGGGCGATCATGGCCGCCAGGCGGTCCGCCCAGCCCAGGTAGGTGTCGCCGGGGCCCGGGTCGTCCATTCCCTCGGTGAAGCTGTCCCCCACGGACACGAGACTGTTCCATCGCAGCAGCACAACATCCCCCTTGTTCGTACGACCTCGCCTGCCGGCCGCCTGCGGGCTCCCGTCCGAAGGCGACTAGTTAGCATGCACAACGAACCCTTGGTTACGCCACCGTCGGTTACGGCATCGTAGGTTTTGTCGCTATGGGTGACGATTCTTTTACCACTCGATAGAGGGAAGCTGGAGGGTGATCCGGGGAATTCGTCCCATTGGATCGCTAGTTTTGCCGGGTGCGTTCTGGTTTGCCGCTTCCGGTCGTCTCCCTGGGTGTCGCGCTTCTCACAGCACTGGTGCTGGCCTGGGTCGCCCTGAGCGGTCCCGCGTCGCCCGGAGCCGGCGGTCACCTCGTGGTCACGCCACCCCCGCACTCCAACCCCGTGGTCACCCCGGAGGTCGAGTCGCCCCGGGAAAGCGTGGTCGGGACGACGGTGATGCCCCCTCGTGCCCTGAACGCCGAAAACCCCCGCAACGACCTCGGCGCGTGAGGTCGCTGCGGGGGTCGTTGGGCCTTTCCGAGGGGCGCCGCCGCCGGACTTGCCCCCCGGAAAGGGGTGGGACCACTGCTCGGGACACCGCCGCCGATTCGCCCCGAGCAGTGGGACTGGGACCGTCTCAGGGGGCGCCGCCGCCGATCTACCCCCTGAGACGGGGTCTGGTGGACTAGCCGCTCGCCGCGACGTCGAGGACGGCTGCCGGGACGTGGTCGGTGTAGGCCGAGCGCAGCCTCAGCTCCGCGCTCGGCGAGGCCCCGATGTGGTCGAGGCCGAGGAGCGCCGCACCCACCACGGGTGGCACGTCGACCAGGCGGACCTGGGCGAGCGGTGCGGCTTCCAGGATCTGCTGACGAACCGGGCCGACCACCGTGTCGCCGGTGTGCGTCAGCACCCCGCCGCCCAGCACCACGTCCACGGGTTCGTTCATCAGGTCGAGCTTGCGCATGGAGACCGTGGCGAGCACCACGATCTCCTCGATCAGGCGGTCGACCTGTTCCAGGGCAACGGAATCACCCTGTGCGGCCACCTCGAACACCAACGGGCACAGGGCGTGCGGGTCCAGTTCGATCTCCTCGAAGTGGATCTTCTCGACCACCTTGAAGATGGACTTCTCGCCGTAGTGCGCGAGGAGCGCGTCCAGCAGCAAGGTCGGCTTCCCCCGGCCGTCCTCCGCGCGCACCGCGTGCCAGAGCGCGTCGTTGCCGAGTTGTCCGCCGCCACCCCAGTCGCCGGAGATGGCGCCCAGGGCGGGAAAGCGGTGGGTCCGGCCGTCCCTGGCCACGCCCACCGCGTTGATGCCCGCACCGCAGACGACCGCCACACCCCCGGCGGCGGCGGTACCTGCCCTCAGCAACGCGAAGGTGTCGTTGCCGACGAACGTCGTGGCCGACCAGCCCCGCTCGGTGATCGCCCGCGTCAGGTCCTCCTCCTCGCGGGGCAGGTCCGCACCCGCGAGGTAGGCGGACGTGTGCGAGGCGATCGGCTCGTCGGGGGACAGTCCCGCCTGAGCCGCGGCCTCGCGTGCCAGTCCCTCGAACACGTCGAGTCCGCGCTTCATGCCCACGGTCTGAGGCGGGGCACCGGGCCCGCGCACCTGCGCGAGCACCTTGCCGTCCGCGTCGACCAGCAGCACGGCGGTCTTGCTGTTCCCGCCATCGATGGCGAGCACCCGGTCGGACATCGTTGTCAGTTTCCCTTCACCCACGGCAGCAGGTCGCGGTTCTGCGCGATCAGCTCGTCGGCCAGCTGGTCCGCGATGGCGTGCTGGCCGATCAGCGGGTGTGCGAGCAGCGCGTTCGCCACTCGGTCGCGGCCACCGTGCCTGGCCGCTTCCAGCGCCAGGTACTCGTACGCGGTGACGTGCGAGATCAGGCCGGAGATGGACGGTTCCACCGGACGCACGGGCAGCGCCCTGCCGCCGTTCGCGTCCACAGTGGACGACACCTCGATCACGGCGTCGTCGGGCAGGAAGGGCAGCGAGCCGTTGTTCTGCACGTTCACCACGTGCTTCTCAGCGCCTTCGCCGCCGGTCAGCGCGTGCACCAGCTGCACGGCCGCCTCGGAGTAGTACGCGCCGCCGCGCTGCGACAGCTGCTCCGGCTTCGTCACGACCGACGGGTCGCCGTAGATGTCGAGCAGCTCCTTCTCGACCGCGGCCACGACCTCGGCGCGCGGCGGTTCGGTGAGCTGCTTCTTCACGACGGCGTCGTGGTTGTAGAAGTAGTTCAGGTAGTACGACGGCACCATGTTCAGGCGCCGCATCAGCCCACCGTCGATGCCGATGTGCTCCGCCAGCCCCTCGACGTGGTCGGCGAGCAGCTCCGGCAGGCGGTCGACGCCGTCCACGTACACGCCGCGTTCCCACGTGAGGTGGTTCAGGCCGACGTGCTCCAGCTCCACGGTGGACGGATCGACGCCGAGCAGGGCCGACGTCCAGCGCTGGAACGTGATCGCCACGTTGCACAGGCCGATCGCCTTGTGGCCCTCCTGCAGCAGCGCGCGCGTCACGATGCCGACCGGGTTCGTGAAGTTCACGATCCACGTGTCGGGGCCCGCGATCCTGCGCACCTTCTCGGCGATGTCCAGGACCACCGGCACGGTCCGCAGGGCCTTGGCGAGGCCTCCCGCGCCGGTGGTCTCCTGGCCGACGCACCCGCAGGTGAGCGGGAACGTCTCGTCCGAGGCGCGCGCCTTCTGCCCGCCGACTCGCAGCTGCAGCAGAACCGCGGACGCGCCCTCGATGCCTTCTTCGAGCGACGTGGTGGTGCGCACCTTCGCCGGGTGACCCGCGTGCTCCAGCAGCCGCTGGCTGAACGGGCCGATCAGTGAGAGGCGGTGCTCGTCCGGGTCGACCAGGACGATCTCGTCCACCGCCAGGCTGGTGCGACGGCCGGCGATGCCGTCGATCAGCTCCGGTGTGTAGGTGGACCCGCCACCGACGACGGTGAGTTTCATCCCTTGACTCCTGTGAAAGTGATGCCCTTGACGAACGACTTCTGGGCGAAGACGAAGAGGACGACGGCCGGGATCATCGTCAGGAACGTGACGGCCATCGAGGAGTTCCACTGGACGATGTGCATGCCCTTGAACGTCGCCAGCGCGAGCGACAACGTCCACTGGTCCTTGACCTCGCCGGTGTAGAGCAACGGGCCGAAGTAGTCGTTCCAGGTGAAGAGGAAGCAGAACAGCGCGGTGGCCGCGATGCCGGGCTTCGCCATCGGGATGATGATCCGGACCAGCGCCTGGAACTCCGAGCACCCGTCCACCCGTGCCGCGTCCACGTAGGACTGCGGGATGGTGAGCATGAACTGGCGCAGCAGGAAGATGCTGAACGCGTCGAACAGGAAGTACGGCGCGATCAGCGGCACCAGCGTGCCGGTCAGGCCCAGCGAGGACCAGGTGTCGTACAGCGGCACGGCCACGACCTGCGGCGGCAGCATCATCGCGCCGATGACGAGGATGAAGGCCACGTTGCGGCCGCGCCACTTGAGCTTCGCGAGCGCGTAGGCGGCCGGGATCGACGAGATCAGCATGCCCAGGGTCGCGAGCAGCGAGTACGTGAGGCTGTTGATCAGGTACTGGAACAGCGGGGCCTTGTCGAAGACCTCGACGAAGTTCTCCCAGTGCCATTCGCGCGGCCAGAGGTTCGAGGTGAACGCCTGGTCGTCCGACATCACCGCGGTGAGGAAGACGAACACGACGGGCGTGGCGAACATCAGGCCGAGCGCGAGCCCGATCGCATGCGTCGCGACCCAGTTCAGGATGCCTGCGACGTCGCGCTTGCGGCGCGGCTGCTCCGGTTCCGCGGGGACGTCGACCGGTGGTTTGGTCAGCGTGGCGGTCATGCTCCCGGACCCCCTTCCTCAGCGGTGGAGTTCTTGCGCATCCGCTGCACCAGAACGATGGTCACGGCGAACGAGATGATGAACAGGACCGTGGCCATGGCGGCCGCGTAGCCCATGTCGAAGTAGCGGAAGCCTTGCGTGTACAGGTAAACCGGGAACGTCAGCGTGGAGTTGTCCGGGAAACCGAGGTACTTGGTCGATCCCGTCGCGTCCGCCGCTCCCGAGCCGGCCGACCCCGCGACGACCGCCTGTGTGAAGAGCTGCAGAGCGAGGATCACCGAGTTCACGATGCCGAAGAGCAGCACCGGGGAGATCGTCGGAAGCGTGACGTGCCACCAGCGCCGGATCGGGCCTGCGCCGTCGAGCTCGGCGGCCTCGTACTGCTCCTGCGGCACGTCGAGGATCGCGGCGAGGATGATGATCATCAGGTCGCCGGAGATCCACAGCATGATCGCGGTGATGCCGGGCTTGGCCCACGCCGGGTCCGAGAAGAACAGCGGTGCGTCGACCCCGAACCAGCCGAGCACGCTGTCCAGCGGGCCGCCGTTGGGACGCATCACCATGAAGAACACGAGTGTCGCGGCCACCGGCGGTGCCAGTGAGGGCAGGTAGCAGAGCGTCCGGATCAGCCCGACGCCCGACTTGAGACGTGCGATGACCGATGCCACGCCCAGCGCGAACACCGTCCGCGCGATCGTGAGCACGACGACGAACCACAAGGTGTTCGCGATCGCCTTGGTGAGCAAGGGATCCTTGAACATGAACTCGTAGTTGGCGAGTCCGTTGAACTCCGGCGGGTTGATCAGGTCGTACTTCGTGAAGCTGAAGATGACCGTGGCGACCAACGGGTAGACGAAGAACAGGACGAAGCCGATGAGTGCCGGGGCCATGAACCCGAGCACGGCGAGACGGTGGCGGGCACGTGCCCGCCCCTTGCCGGGGGCGGGCCGCGCGCCGAGCGTGGCGGTCATCTTGGCGAATCCCTACTTGCCGCTCTTGGCGATCTGGTCGTCGATGTTCTTGTCGACTTCCTTGAGGCCTGCCGCCAGGTCCGGGACCTTGCCGGACTGGTAGGAGACCGAGAAGTCGGTGACGGCCTTGATGTGCGCGTCACCGATGGGGGTGACCGGGTTGCCCTTGAGCTTGTCGCTCTTGGCCAGGTCGATGAACGTCTTGAACTGCTCGTCCACCTCGAGCTTGGGGCTCTCCATGGCGGCCTTGGTGCTCGGGACGTTCTTGATGGCGTTGGACAGGTCGACGATCGTGTCGGTGTCGAACGTCAGGTGCTTGATCAGCTCCCACGCGGCGCCGGCGTTCTTGGCGCCCTTGGGAATGCCCATGATCGTGCCGGTGGTGAACGCGGTGCCGTAGTCGGCGGGCTTCCAGGTCGGGAACGGAGCCGTGCCGAACTTGATCTGCGGCGCCTGCGCCTTGAGGAAGGCGGTGCGGTACTCGCCGTCGATCATGATCGCGATCTTGCCCTGGTGGAACGCGTGGTCGGCCGAGTACTCCTGGCCGAGACCCGCGCGGAACCGCTCGAGCGCGTCGTAACCGTAGAAGTCGACGAGCTTCTTCTGGAACGTCATCATCTCGGTGAAGCCGGGCGAGCTCGCGAGGCCGGACTTGCCGTCCTTCTCCCACTCCGCGCCGAACGTCGGCGCGAGGATGGTCGGGCGGTTGGCGTAGAAGCCCATGGTGGGCAGGTAACCCGCCACCTCGATGTCACCGTTCGGCGCCTTCTTGGTCGCCTTCACGGCCGCGTCGTACAGCTCGTCCAGCGTCTTCGGCGCGTTCGTGACGCCGGCCGCCGACAGCAGGTCCTTGTTGTAGTACATGGCGTACACGTCGGTGAGCATGGGCATCGCACAGCGGTTGCCCTTGTACTCGGTGTACTGCTGAACCGCGGGGGAGAGCTGGTTCAGGTCGACCTTGTCGCGGTCGATGTACGCCTTCAGCGGCTGGAACGCGCCGGAGGAGCAGAACTGGCCGATGTTGTCGGTCGTGAACGACAGCGCGACGTCCGGCGTGTTGCCCGAACGGATGCCCGCGGTGATCTTGTCGTCGTCCTGCGAGCCCTCGTGCTTGATCTCGATGTTCGGGAACTTCTTGTTGAAGGTCTTGAGGGCCTTCGTGACCTCCACCAACTCGCGGTCGGAGTAGTTGCTCCAGACCGTGAGCGTCAGCTTGTCGTCCTTGCCAGGAGCAGCGGCGGCATCGGAACTCGCGCCGCCACCCTTGCCCGCCGCACATGCGGTGAGGGTCAGCGCTGCGGCGACACAGAGCAAGGCAGCACGGGTGTGCTTGCGCATGTGCACTCCTTCTCGATCAACGTGGGGACCCGGCGACCACTGGGCCGCGGAATGGAGCCGTGGTGGCTGCCGGGAGGCCGAACACCTGTTCGCGGGCAACGGCCAGCGCCGAGTGCAGTGCGCCGCTGCGCACTGGTTTCCCGGTCACCAAGGCCAGCTGGATCGGTGTTCGCGGCACCACCAGTTGCCGCAGTTCCGCGGCAACGAGGTCGTTCAGCGTGGTTCCGCCTGCCTGCGCGATGTCGCCGGACAGGAGGATGAGTTCCGGGTCGAGCACCGCGACGACGCTAGCCACGCCGGTGGCGATGCGCTTGGCGAGATCGACCATGAACTCACGGCCCGCCGGACCCGCGGCGAGCGCCTTGCGCACGGCACCGTGGCCGTTGCGCGCGGCGAGCCCGTGGGCGCGTGCGAGCTTGCAGATCGACGTGCTGCTGAGCAGTTCGCCGTACGTGCCGCCGGAGCGGTCCGTGTCGGTGTCGGCCGCCGCGCGGTCCGGGATCATCAGGCCGTCGATCTCGCCCGCGCCTCCGGAAGCGCCGCGCAGCAGCGATCCGTTGACGACGACGGCGGCACCGACGAGATCCGCGGGCCAGATGACGACGAAGTCGTTCACCCTGGTGGCCCGTCCGGCGACCATCTCCTCCAGCGCGACGAGGTTGACGTCGTTCTCGACGCTCACCGACGTCGCGAGCTGCTCCCGCAACCGGCCGGGCATGTCGAAACCGCTCCAGCCGGGCAGGTGTGGTGCGTAGGCGAGCTCACCGTTCGCGGGGTTCACCGCTCCCGGACAGCCCACCACGACGTGCAGCAACTGGTCGGCGCTCAGGCCTGCTTGCCCGCAGGCCTTGCCGACCGCGCTGACGAACGCCTCCAGCACGCCGTGCTTCGCGGGCATCGGCGCCTTGTGCTCGGTGAGCACGGCACCGGAGATGTCCGCGATCGCGATGTCGACCGTCTCGGGGGTGAGATCGACAGCGGCGATGTGCGCAAGCGCCCCGTTGACCGACCACAGCTGGGCACGCGGCCCGCGGCCACCACCCCGCAGTCCGTTGCGGACCACGGAGTCACCGGCCTCCAGGCGCGTGAGCAACTGTGCGGTCGCCGGCTTGGAGAGGCCGATCAGACCTTCCAACTCCGACCTGGTCAGCGGCCCGTTGCGCAGCAAAGCCTCGATGGCTGCGCGGTCGTTGATCTCCCGCAACAGTCGTGGGCTTCCGGCACGCATTAGGTCCGCTCCTGTCTGTTAACTTTCCAGACGATTTCGCCAGACGGTAGTGACCTGGTTCACCGGGGTCAATCCCCGATATGGGTCCGTTACCTGAGTTAGGTTCGCCTAAGGCACCCTGGAACCATGACCGACGTGCGCCAGGAGTCGCTCGCATCACTGCTGGGAGGTCGAGGGGGCGCCCTCGACGCCTCCCTGCCGCCTCTGGCGTTCGTCGCGGGCTGGCTGCTCTGGGGTCACTCGATCGGCGCGGGAGCCCTGGTCGCCGTCCTGTGCGGCGTCGCGATCGGCGTCTTCCGCTTCGTGCGAGGCGAGAAGCCCCGTGCCGTCGTGTTCTCGGTCCTCGCCGTGGTGGCGGCTTCTTTGATCGCGCTCTACACGGGCCGTGTGGAGGACTTCTTCCTCATCCAGCTGCTGTCCAACGTGGCCTCGGCCCTGGTCTGGGCAGGCTCCATCGCGGTGCGCTGGCCGTTGCTCGGCGTGGTGGTGGGGACGCTGCTCGGGCAGAAGACCCGGTGGCGCCGAGATCCTGCCCTTTTGCGCGCTTACTCCATCGCCTCGTGGCCGTGGGTCGCTCAGTACGCGCTGCGGGTGGCGGTCTTCACGCCGCTGTGGCTCGACGCCCAGATCTTCTGGCTGGCCACGCTCCGGGTGGCGCTGTCGTGGCCGTTGCAGATCGTCTGCATCCTGGTCTCGGGATGGCTGCTGAAGCGAGCGCTACCAGCAGACCACCCCGGTTTCCGGCACCCTCAGACGACGGACTTGAGGAAGGCCGACCAGGCGGCCGGCGAAACGGGGATGTGAGTGCTCGGGGCCTTGCTGTCGCGGATGCCGACGCCACGGCCTACCTCGACGCAGTTGTCGCTGCTGGCGCTGTAGCTGCTCTTCCGCCAGGTGGTCATCAGAGACCCTCCAAGATGTTGTCGATCACCGCCCTTGATTCTTCCTCAGCCAGGGCGACGGCTGCGAGGGCCGTCAGGATGTCCTCGTACACCTTGACGGTGTCCGCGTCGTCGAAGAACAGGCAGGAATTGATGCTGTCGATGTAGACGACGGACGGGTACTTCGGGAACTTCATCACCCTGAAGTCGCCGCATATGCCTGCGTGCATTCCGGCAGCGCGAGGAATGATCCGCAGGCTGATGTACTTCCGCACGGACATCCTGAGCAGGTGAGCCAACTGCTCGCGCCACACCTCGGTTCCGCCGGCTGGTAGCAACAAGGCCTGCTCGTGCACGAAGAACGTGAACTTCTTGCCCGGCTCCAAGATGTCCGCTCGTGCGGCCCTTGCGGCGGCGACCCTGGGCACATCCTCCGCCTTGATCACCGTCGAGTGCTCGGCGACGACGTAAGCGTATTCGTGTGTTTGCAGCAGGCCGGGGACGACGATCATCGACCAGCAGATGATCTCTTCCGCGTCCCGTTCCTGGTCGATCAGCGTGCGGACCTGGTCCGGCAGGCCGTCTTCCGGCATCTGGAGCCAGGCCTTGCCCGATTCGCGGAACAGAGCGAGCAGGTACTCGCGTTCCTCGACCGTGGCCTGGCAGTAGGCGAGCAGGATCTGGACCTCGACCTCGGACACGCCGCCCTTGCCGAGGGTCATGTCCGAGAGTTTGGCTTCCTGCCAGCCGATGCGTTCGGCCAGCTGTCGGTGGGTGAGCCCGGTACGAGCGATGACGGCGCGCACACCGGCACCGAACTCCCGTCCCGCCACGCTGGAGGATCTTTTGGGCATGCCGGAAAGTTAGGCCCGGCAAGTCATTTCGTGCCATTGTTTCCGGCCGAATGTGCCTGAAGGTAGGACGCATGGAGCGGTTCCATGTTTCGGATGATCTTGCCGCTGGACGTCCTCGGCAACACGTCCATGACGTGGATGTGTTGTGGGAGCTTGAATTCCGCGAGCCGTTCCGTGCACCAGTCCGACAGCGCCTGTGCGGTGAGCGTGCTGCTGGCAGTGCCCACGTAGGCCCGGATCTCCGTCCGTCCCACCGCGACGGCCTCGGTCACCTGCGGGTGTCCACGTAGGACGTGTTCCACCTCGGTCAGGTCGACCTTGTTGCCGCGCACCACGACCAGCGAGTCGGCTCGGCCGAGCAGGCGGAGTTCGCCGTCGGCGGTGAACTCGCCCCGGTCGCCGGTGCGGAACCAGCCGCCGGAGAAGCGTGCCGGGTCGTTCTCGGCCAGGTACGGGGTTTCCGGCAGGGCCACTTCAACCAGGCCGTTGCGCACTCGCGCGGTGATGCCGGACATCGGCCTGCCGACGGACGGGCGGACCGTGCCGGACACGGCCATGGTGAGTCCGCCGGTTTCGGTGGTGCCGAAGCACTCGCCGACCGGGAAGCCATAGGCGGCGAGGAACCTGTCGGCCACGTCCTGCGGCATCATCTCGCCGCCGGCGAACGCGCCGCGGACCGTGCGCAAGGCGTCGCGGTCGGGTGAGGAGGCCAGCAGGTCGAAGTGGAACGGCAGGCCGGTGACGAAGTCGACCTCATGAGTTCGTGCGCAGGAGAGAATGTCTTCTGCGGTCGGGCTTGCGGCGAACACGAGGTGTGCGCCTGCCGCGAGAGAGTGCAGCAGGCCACCGATCAGGCCGAAGCTGTGTGCGGGGGAGTTGAGCAGCAGCAGGCGTTCGCCTCGTCGCACCATGCCGTCGGCGGCGGAGAAGCGGTCCACCTCGTCGACGAGTGACGGCGTGCTGCGGCCGATCACCTTCGGGCGGCCGGTCGAGCCGGAGCTGAACTGGACCAACCGGTGTGGAGAAGCCGCCGGAAGGCCCTCGACCCGTTCGGCCACCAGTCCGTACCGCTCCTGGAAGCCCTGAGCAGGGGTGCCGCCGGGGTGAACGAGGAACTCCGGGCGCGTCAGCTCGTGCAGGACGTGGGCTTCGGCCGGGCGCAGGCGGTGGTCGATGGAGATCACCTGCGCGCCGAGGCTCCACAACGCGAGCACGGCCTCCAACTGGCTGAAGCTCGGCGGTACCTGGACGGCGACCGTGCTGCCGTCGCCGATTCCGACTGCGGCGAAACGAAGTGCGTGAGCGGTGACGTCGGCGCGCAGTAGGCCGTGGGTGACTGTGCTGCGGTGACTGAGGATCGGCACCTCGTCACCGTGGCGGTGCAACAGTTCGGTGATGAACGAACGCACTTCAGGACTCCTTGCAGAACTCGCCGATGGGGAGGCCCACGTGCCGTTGCTCTGAGGCGATGTAGCCGAGCAGTTCGTCGCCGGGCTGGAGTTCGGTCACGTTGCGGACCTTGCCGCCGGGCGCGAGGACGCGGACGTGCCAGTCGTCCTGCACCATCAGGTCGACCACGACGTTCTCCGGCGAGCGCGCGGTGATGGTGAGCATCGGGCGGGACTCGAGCTTGGCCCTGCCGACGCTGAGTTCGCGGGTGCGGCCGTCGGCGTCCACGGCGAGGACCTTGCTGCCGGAACGCAGTTCGGACAGGTAGTTGGTGCGGTTCGCCGGGCCCAGGACGTACGAGTGCAGCGCGCCCGCGTTGACCCGGAACGGCCGCGTCGGCATGTACGGCAACGGGTGCGTCTCGCTGCAGCAGAGGATGAAGCCCGACGAGAACGAGCCCACGAGGATGCCCTCGTCCTCGCGGAAGTGCGAGGCGGTGTCGACGCAGACGCGGTCGCCGAGGCCGTTGTGGGTCAACGCCTCCACGGTGAGCGTGGTCAGGGTCAGCGGCGGGGACGTGGTTTCCAGCAACCGGGCCAGCTTGAACACGTCGGTCGCGTCCCGCGGGGCCATCAGCACGCCGTCCGAGCCGTGTTCCAGGCATTCGAGGACGATCGCGGCCTCGACCAGGTCGGTGACGACGGTGACCAGCTTGCCGGGTGCGCCGTCGGCGGCCGCGATCACGATCTCCAGCGGGATC
Source organism: Lentzea flaviverrucosa (assembly GCF_003350445.1). Classification (NCBI taxonomy): domain Bacteria; kingdom Bacillati; phylum Actinomycetota; class Actinomycetes; order Pseudonocardiales; family Pseudonocardiaceae; genus Lentzea; species Lentzea flaviverrucosa. The sequence goes on along the minus strand of NZ_QQAU01000014.1, from coordinate 15,001 downwards.
TTGGTCGGGTCGGTGAACGCGACGACGGTGTGGTCGAGCCGTTCTGCCGCGGCGCAGGCGAGTTTGAGCGTGCGGTCGTCGCTGACCGTCACGAACGCGGAACCCGAGAGCAGCCGGTCGAGCTGGTCCTGGTCGTGCACCGCCACGGTGACGAGGTGGGGGCTGTCAGCCGGTTCCGTGGCGATCAGCACGCGGGTGATCGTCGGCGGCAGGCCGTCCAGCAGCGACGGGTCGTCCGTGACGACTCCGGCGATCCGGCTGTGCACGGCCGCGTCGATCACGGCGGTCCGGTACGCTTCCGGGACGGTTCTGAGGTCGATCCAGGCGAACTTCACCGGTTCTCCAAGGTGGCGGTCAAGGCGTGGATGAGACTTGCGTCGGTGGGCGCGTGCACGATCGACGCCAGCTCCGCGACCAGGTGCATCGGCGCCGGCGAGGTGAAGACCCGCCGTCCGACGGCGAGGCCCGCGCAGCCCGCGTCCATCGCCACGCGGGCGTGCCCGGCGAGGCTGTGCGCGGAGGCGGGGCCACCTGCGACGATCACCGGGATCGGGCAGCTGGCAACGACTTCGGTCATGTCGTCGGCGAGGTTGGTCTTGACGATGTCCGCGCCGAGGTCGGCCGCGATGTTGACGACGTGCGCCAGCAGGGCGGGGTCCTTGGGGTCGACTATGCGCGGGCCGCGGGCGTAGGCCATCACGACCAGCGGGACGTTCCACGAGTCGCACGCGGCCGCGACCGTGCCGAGGTCGGTGAGCTGGCGGGACTCCGTGTCGGAGCCGATGTTGACGTGCACGCTCACCGCGTCGGCACCGAGCCGCAACGCCTCGTCGACCTCGCCGACGAGCACCTTGGCGTTGACGTCGGACATGTGCGCCGTGCCCGCGCTCAGGTGCACGATCAACGCGCATCCGCCCAGCACGGCGGGATCGATGGTGCGCACTCGTCCTTTGTGGACGATGATGGCGTCTGCTCCGCCCAGCACGACGGCGTGGACGAGGTCCTGCCACCGGTCCCGCGGCACCACCGGACCGTCCGAAACGCTGTGATCCAACGGCACGAAGAGGTACCGGTCGTCGTGCGGACGGGAAAGGCGTCGCAGCCGCAACGCTTTCCTCATGGCGCTCCCACTCTCTGCGATCGTTTGGTGTCAACAGCAGCGTGGAGCAGTCCGCGCGCGCAGCGGCAGGTGTGACGTGCCGATAATTCCGGCGTTATGGGCCTGTCAGAGCAGTCGCCCTTGCAACGGCGACGGAGCGTCATCTGGTGACACCCACGTGGCCGTGTTCGTTGGTGGGCAACTGTCCTAGGCTTCCTCAGTGCGAATGGAGCTGAGGCATCTGCACGTGGTGCTGACGGTGGCGCGGGCAGGCAGCATCAGCCGCGCCGCCTCCCAGATGAAGATCGCCCAGGCCGGCCTGACCGCCCAGGTGCGCAGGATCGAGGCGAGTCTCGGCGGGCCGTTGTTCCTGCGCCGCAACGACGGCGTCGAACTGACCGAGCTGGGCCGCCACGTCGTGCTGCGGGCCCAGGACCTGGTCGAACGGTTCGACGACCTGCTCGTCACCTCGCACAAGCTGGCCGGGCGCGGCGACTCCGGCATCCGCCTCGGTGGTGTGGCCGGCTCGCCGACCGCGCTGCTGGTCGGGGTGGTCAGGGAGGTGCTGCCGAGCCTGCCGCAGACCACGCACATCGAACGCGGCGGCGACACCGTGCTGGAGCTCGTGCGCACCGGCGACCTGGACCTGGCCCTGGTGGTGGAGTTCCCGCGCAGCCCGTTGCGGTTCCCGGAGGCGGTCGGCCTGCGCCGCGTCATCACGGAACGCATGCTGATCGGCGTCCCGGTCGGTCATCGGCTGTCCGGCCGCAGCGAGGTGCTGCTGTCCGAACTCGCCGGCGAGGAGTGGGTGGTGCCGGACGAGAACCACGGCGGGCGGCTGAACCTCGACCTGGCCTGCGAGGCCGTCGGGTTCACGCCGAGGTGCGCGCACTTCGGCGTCGACCCGGTCGTCGCGGCCGACCTGGTGCGGTCGACCGGTGCCGTGGCGGGGTTCTTCCCCGGTCACGACCTGCCGGGCGTGCTGCTCAAGCCGATCATCGGCAACCCGCTGCACCGGCGGATCACGCTGGTGTGGAACACCGATGCCGCCGAACACGTGGACGACGTGCACGCGGGCCTGCTGCGCGCCTACCACGAGCGGACGCCGCACTCGGGCCGGCTGCTGGCGTCATGACCCGGTGGGCCTCGGCGCGTCCGGCCCCAGCACGTCGACCGCCGCGAGCCAGGCCGCGCCCGCCGCACCCTCCGTCGCCATGATCACCTGAGCGTTGCAGCGGGTGAGCAGCTCCTGCTTCAGGTGCGTGCCGACCGGGGTCTTGATCAGGCTGCCGACCAGCACGATCGGTGAGGTGTCGGACGGCTCGCGGACCGCCGTGGCCGTGTCGGCGAGCAGGCGGGCGGCGGAGGCCACGATCGTCAGCGCCTCGGGATCGCCGTGGTGGTAGGCGGAACTCACCAGAGGCGCGAACTGAGCGAGTTCGATGGGCGCCGCCGCGTTGACGGCGGTGATCAGCTGGCTCCGGGTGCGGGCGCCCGCGGCGGTCAGCACGGCGGTGGCCAGGCCTTCCAGCGGTGCGTCCAGGTCGAGCAGCTTCAACGTGGCGCGGACGGCTTCGCGGCCCAGCCAGAACGCCGAGCCGTCGTCGCCGATGAGCCAGCCGTAGCCGCCGGACTGGCCGACCATGCGGTGACCGGAGATGCGGCCCGCGATGGAGCCGGTGCCCGCCACCAGAACCGTGCCGTCGGCCGAGGAGGTGCCGGTGGCGAAGGCGGCCTCGCAGTCGGTGATCACGCGCATCGGGCAGTGCAGACCCGCGCGTTCCCACGCTCCCTGGAAGAGGTCCAAGACGACGGGGTCGGTCATGCGGGAGGCGCCCGCCATGCCGAGGACGCCGGAGCGGACCTTGCGGGAGTCGAGGCCGTCCAACGCCTCCGCCAGCGCCTCGCCGATGTGGGCGGCGGCCACGTCGGGCGGGTGCGAGTTCGGGTTCGCGCCGCCCGCCAGGCCCTGACCCAGGCGGGCGCCGTCGAGTCCGAGCACCAGGGCCCTGGTGGACGTGCCGCCAGCGTCGAGTCCCACGACCAGATCCATAGCGACCGAGTATTGCCGAGAGACGATCGGCTGAGGCACACCCAACCGGGTATCACCTCACGAAAGCGCGGTTACCGCTTGCGTTGTGGTGGAAGAGCACCAGCGATCCGGCCGGAACAGGATCACCCGGACGTACCACTGTGGACAGTGAGGGGACGATCAGGCCGTAGTCGAACGTGGCCGCGGGGACGACGTCGACCAGGTCGTCGGTGTCGGCGGGCGCGGTGTAGCGGCTCTGCACCCCGGCGGTGTAGGTCACCTGCCCGGACGGCAGAGCCGACCGCGCGACCGGCAGCACCACGACGTCGCTGTCGAACACGTTCGTGTCGGACGAGCCGTCGAAGCCGTTCAGCGGCTGCTCGTCCACGACGTCCTCGGTGCCGGCCACCACCGTCCGGGCGAGCCAGACGTCGGCCGTCACGTCGCCCCCAGAGCTCGTCTGCTTCTCGGCGGTGGTCACGAAGTCCTTGCCGCCCACGGAGAACCGCACTTCCGGCTTGGTGATGCTGCCGATGTTCGCCCAGGTGCTCCACGTCGCGACGCCGAACGCCAGCAGGTCGGGGGTGGCCGTCGCGCCCACGTACCGCAGGTCGCCGCCGCGCGCGGTGCGGTTCACGGCGCAGTCGTCCTGCACACCGGGACCGCAGTCGGGCAGGCGGTCGGAGCTCGCGCCGAGTTGCAGCACGGTCATCCGAGCCTGGTAGCCGGGCTGGTCGAGGCCGTGCCCCCTGACGCGGTCACCGGCCACGGTCAGGCGCGACACCGGCTTCGGCGCCGCGTAGACCGGCACCCGCAGCGATCGGTCGCCGGTGAACGTCACCAGGCCGGACGCCTCCGCCAGGAACTGGCGGCCCTCGTCGAGCGAGACCGTGGGATCGGGCGTCTTGCGCAGTGCGCGGGTGTTGGAGATCCGCAGCTGCACCGCCACCGAGGCCGAACCGCCCGGCCGCAGCACGACGGAGGGCTCGGTGACGTGGAAGGACACGCCGGGCACGCTGGTGATCGGCTCGTAGCCGGTGCGCAGCCGGACGGTCTGGGAGCCCTTGTTGACCAGCTCGAGAGTGCGGCTCATCCGCACCGCATCGCCTGCCTCGACCGTGCCGAACGACGCGTCGCCCAGCACCAGCACGTCCGCCGACAGGGCGGCGAGCCCGTCCACCCGGCCCGCGCCGACCCGCATCGGCGCCTCGCGCACGCCCTTCGCATCCCTGATCACGCCGGAGGCGGTGTTCATCAGGGCCGCCTTGACCTCGGCGACCGTCCACTCCGGATGGACCTCGCGCAGCAGTGCGGCGATGCCCGCCACGTGCGGTGACGCCATCGACGTGCCGCCCAGCGACACGCCGTCAGAGGCCGTCCCGGAGGCGGCGGAGAAGATCGTGTCACCCGGCGCGGCCACCGCGATCGACGAGCGCGAACGCGACGACGACGGCGTGATCGTGTCCGCGATCGACGGCTCGACGGAGGGCACCGCGACCTTCAACGCCGAGGTCAGGTGGGCCGTCAGCGTCCCGGCCTCCAGGGCCGGTCGCAGCGCGGACGACGCCTGCGCCGTCAGCTGGAACGCCGGGATGTGGGCGTTTCCGGCGATCCCGGCCGCGAACACCGGCAACGTCGTCGGCAGCAGTACCCCGGCCGCCCCGGCCTTCCAGGCGTTGTCGGTGCGGGCACCCGAACCGCAGGCGCGGGTGGCGTCGCTGTCGTCCCACTCCAGCCAGACGATCTTCCCGGCCAGCGGCTCCGAGATCGGCTGGCAGCCGTCCACGGCGGACGAAAGCCGCACAACGGGCAGGGTGAGGTCGAAGGAGTCCTTGAAGTTCTGGCTGTACTGGCCCGCGTACCGCTGGCCGGCGACCTCCAGCCCGTCCAGCATCGAGAACGAGTCGCGGCTGTTCGCGACGGAGATCGCCTCGGGGGTGTTGGCCGGCGAGCCGGACACGTCGTAGAAGTCGCCGCCGTTGCCGGCCGCCGCGACCACCACCACGCCGTGCTCGACGAGCTTGCGCACGAACAGCGAGTCGGGGTCGTCCGGAGCACCGAAGTCGCTGCCCAGCGACAGGTTCACCACGTCGAGCTTGTCCGAGAAGTCGCCGTCACCGTTGGGGTCGAGCGCCCAGTCCAGTGCCTGCGCGGTGAGGTTCGTGCCGCCCTTGCAGCCGAACACCTTCAACGCGTAGAGCTGCGCTTTCGGGGCGGTGCCGGGGCCGATCCTCATCGCGTCCAGGTCGATCGAGGAGTACGAACCGCGGTAGGTGGTGCCGTCGGCGTTGACCCCGTACCCGGCCGCGGTGCCGGCGACGTGCGTGCCGTGGCCGTCGCAGTCCACCGGGTCGGCGTCCGGCTCCGGGATCGCCCCTGTCGTGCCGGTGTAGGCGTCGCCCGCGAAGTCGTGCCCGCCGACGACCTTGGCGTTCGGGAAGGTGCCGCCGCCGAAGTCCGCGTGCCGGTAGTCGATGCCGGTGTCGATCACGCCGATCCGCACGCCGTCGCCGAACCTGCCGAGCGACTTCCACACGTCGGACGTCCGGGTGAGCCGGACGGCATGCGCGTTGGAGAGCTGCTTGGGGACCATCCGGTGGACCGCCCGCACCTCGGGCATGCGCGTCAGCGCCGCCAGGCGCGACCTGTCCGCCGACAGCACGACGCCGGGCACCGCGTTGGTCGTTCGGGCGACTTCGCGGCCACCGGATCGGGAGACGACCCGGGAGACGTGCTCGGAGGTCCGGTCCCGTGCTGAACGCGCCTGCGCGGCGGAGCGCGCTTCGACTGCTGCGGCCGAGGTCAGCTCGACGAAAACGGTTACGGTCTCGACTGGGCCGACCGGCGCTAGCAAGACGCCCGCCAGGAGTACCGCGGTCAGCAAATTCATGATCAACTCCCGCTATTCATCGGACGACTTCTCGCTGAGCCCTAGACGCAGGCGGTATTGCAGGGCTATACATCCGATGTATTTCGTAGGTGTGAGCAGAGGAGGAACGGCCGTGCAGTTCTTGCGCCTGGGGCCGGTCGGTGACGAGCGTCCTGCAGTCAGGACCGACGACGGGACCACATACGACCTCCTGCCGATCACCCCGGACGTCGACGGGTCGTTCCTCGCGAACGACGGCGTCAACCGCGTGCGCGCCGCCCTCGAAAGCGGTGAGCTCGAGGTGCTGAGCACGGAGGGCGTGCGCGTCGGGGCACCGCTCGCGCATCCAGGCAAGGTCATCTGCATCGGCCTCAACTACCGCGACCACGCGGAGGAGACCGGCGCGGACATCCCGGGCGAGCCGGTGATGTTCCTCAAGACCCCCGACACCATCGTGGGCCCGTACGACGAGGTGCTCGTCCCGCGCCGGTCCGTGAAGACCGACTGGGAGGTCGAGCTCGGCGTCGTCATCGGGCGCACCGCCCGCTACCTGGAGTCCGAGGAGGACGCTCTGGCGTGCGTCGGCGCGTACGTGCTGTCGCACGACGTCTCCGAGCGCGAGTTCCAGATCGAGCGCGGCGGCACGTGGGACAAGGGCAAGAACTGCGAGACGTTCAACCCGCTCGGCCCCTTCCTCGTGCCTGCCGATGAGATCACCGACCCACAGAGTCTGGAGATGCGGCTCTGGGTGAACGGCGAGATCAAGCAGAACTCGTCCACCAAGAACATGATCTTCCCGGTCGGCGAGATCGTGCGCTACCTCAGCCAGTTCCTTGTCCTTCGTCCGGGTGACGTCATCAACACAGGTACACCCGCTGGAGTGGCGCTCGGCCAGCCGGAGCCGAAGCCGTACCTGCGCGCCGGTGACGTCGTCGAGCTCGAGATCGAGGGCCTCGGCAGGCAGCGCCAGATCCTCGGACAGGCCTGAGCCCATGCCGAAGATCACCGCACTGGACGTCCTCGACATCCGGTTCCCGACCTCGCGCGAGCTCGACGGCTCCGACGCGATGAACCCAGACCCGGACTACAGCGCCGCGTACGTGGTGCTGCGGACCGACGAGGGACCCGAGGGCCACGGGCTCGCGTTCACCATCGGCCGCGGCAACGACGTGCAGGCCGCCGGTATCAAGGCGCTCGCACCGCACGTCGTCGGAAAGGACGTGCCGGAGGACGCGAAAGCGCTGGCGGAGCTGTACTTCGAGCTCATCGGCGACTCGCAGATCCGCTGGCTCGGCCCCGAAAAGGGCGTCGCGCACATGGCGATCGGCGCCGTCGTCAACGCGGCCTGGGACCTCGCCGCCCGCCGCGCCGGGTTGCCGGTCTGGCGGTTCCTCGCCCGGATGACGCCCGAGGAGATCGTGAGCCTCGTCGACTTCCGGTACCTGAGCGACGCGCTGACGCCCGACGAGGCGTTGCGGATCCTGCGCGAGGTCGAGCACGGCAAGGCCGAGCGCGCGGAGACCATCACCCGCGACGGCTACCCGGCCTACACGACGTCACCGGGCTGGCTCGGCTACTCCGACGAGAAGCTCGCCGGACTCGCCCGCCAGGCCCTCGCCGACGGCTTCGACATGATCAAGCTCAAGGTCGGCGGCAGCCTCGACGACGACGTCCGCCGGATGAAGCTCGCTCGCGAGGTCGTCGGCGAGGACACCCGCGTGGCGGTCGACGCGAACCAGCGCTGGGACGTCGGCACGGCCGTGCGCTGGATGCGCGAGCTGGCGCCGTACAACCCGTACTGGATCGAGGAGCCCACCTCCCCGGACGACGTGCTGGCACACCGCGCGATCGCCGACGCGCTGGCCCCGATCAGGGTCGCCACCGGCGAGCACGTGCAGAACCGCGTGATCTTCAAACAGTTGCTGCAGGCCGGCGCGATCGACGTGCTGCAGCTCGACGCCTGCCGCGTCGCGGGCGTCAACGAGAACATCGCGATCCTGCTGCTGGCCAGGAAGTTCGACATCCCGGTGTGCCCGCACGCCGGCGGCGTCGGCCTGTGCGAGCTGGTCAGGCACCTGTCGTTCTTCGACTACGTCGCGGTCTCCGGCGAGGTCGGCGAGCGCGTGATCGAGTGGGTCGACCACCTGCACGAGCACTTCCTGGACCCGGCCGTCGTCGAACGCGGCCGCTACCTGGCGCCGGCCGAGCCGGGGTTCTCCGCCCAGCTCAAGGAACAGACGCTGGCCGACTACGTGTACCCCGACGGTCCTGTGTGGACGGCACTGGAGGGCGAGGATGACTGACTTCGAAGGGCTCGTCGCCGTCGTCACGGGCGGAGCGTCCGGCATCGGCCTCGCGACGGCGAACCTGCTGGCGTCGCGCGGTGCCACGGCTGTGGCGCTGGACCTCAACCCGGACGTGAAGGACCCGCTCACCGGGATCCGCGCGGACGTGTCGGACGACGAGAGCGTCAAGGCCGCCATCGACGAGGTCGTCGAGCGGTTCGGACGGCTCGACGTCGTGGTGAACAACGCCGGCATCGGCGCACAGGGCGACGTCACGGCCAACGACGACGCCCAGTGGGCGAAGGTGCTCGACGTCAACGTGCTGGGCATGGTCCGCGTCTCGCGGGCCGCGCTGCCGCACCTGCGGAACTCGCCGTCCGCGGCGATCGTCAACACCTGCTCCATCGCTGCCTGGGCCGGGCTCCCGCAGCGCGCTCTCTACTCGGCCAGCAAGGGCGCGGTGTACTCGCTGACGCTCGCGATGGCCGCCGACCACGTCCGTGAAGGCATTCGCGTCAACGCGGTCGCACCCGGCACGGCGGACACCCCGTGGGTGGGCCGTCTGCTCGACTCGGCGCCCGACCCGGCAGCCGAACGAGCCGCGCTGGAGGCACGCCAGCCGCACGGCCGGCTCGTCTCCGCCGATGAGGTCGCGGGAGCCATCGCCTACCTGGCGAGCCCGCTTTCGGGTTCCACCGCCGGCGCGATCCTCGCGGTCGACGGTGGCATGCACGGCCTGCGCTTGCGTCCCCAGCAGTCATGAAAGGCAATTCAACGATGAAGCGTCGCAACCTCACCGCCGCGGTGTGCCTCGCGCTCGCCGGTGCACTGACACTGTCCGCCTGCGGCGGCGGTGCCACCGGTACCGGTGCCGGCGGCGTCGGCCCGATCGGCGCCGACCACCCCCGCGCCGACACCGACTTCTGGAACTCCTACATCAAGTACTTCCCGGACAAGGCCAAGGACCTCGGCGTCAACCTGCTGAACCCCACCAACTCGCAGAACAAGGTCGAGAACCTGGTGGCCAACGCCCAGTCGCTGCAGTCGCTGGGCGCCAAGGCGATCATCATGGCGCCGCAGGACACCGGTGCGATCGCGTCCACCCTGGACCGGCTGGAGAAGGCGAACATCCCCGTCGTCACCGTCGACACCCGTCCCGACAAGGGCAAGACCTACATGGTCGTCCGGGCGGACAACAAGGCGTACGGCGAGAAGGCCTGCAAGTTCCTCGGCGACAAGCTCGGGGGCAAGGGCAAGGTCGTCGAGTTCCAGGGCGCGCTGGCGTCGGTCAACGGCCGCGACCGCTCCGAGGCGTTCGCCGCCTGCATGAAGCAGAACTACCCCGGCATCACGGTGTTCGAGGAGCCGACCGACTGGGAGGGCCCGAAGGCGTCCGCGGCCCTGCAGACCCGTCTGAACCAGCACCCGGACATCAACGGCATCTACATGCAGGCCGGTGGCGCGTTCCTCACGCCGACGCTGCAGGTGTTGCGGCAGAAGAACCTCATCGTCCCGCCGACCGACCCGAAGCACATCTTCATCGTCTCCAACGACGGCATCCCGCAGGAGTTGGAGGCGATCCGCAAGGGCGAGATCGACGCGACCGTCTCGCAGCCGGCCGACCTCTACGCGCAGTGGGCGCTCTTCTACGCCAAGGCCGCTGTTGAGGGCAAGACGTTCTCTCCCGGCAAGACCGACCACGACTCCGTCATCGTGGACACCGGCGGTGGCCGTCTCGAGGACCAGCTGCCCGCGCCGCTGATCACCAAGGAGAACGTCGACGACAAGGCGTTCTGGGGCAACCAGATCTGATGAACGAATTCGCTTCCGTCGGCGGTGCCGACAATCTGGCAGCAGCCGCGCGTGGCGTCACGAAGACGTTCGGGCGGACGCTCGCGTTGGACGACGTGGGCATCGAGATCCGGGCCGGTGAGTCGCACGCGCTCGTCGGTCGCAACGGCGCGGGCAAGTCGACCTTGGTCTCGATCCTCACCGGCATGCAGACGCCGGACGCGGGCGAGGTCACCTTCTTCGGCGAACCCGCGCCGCCCGTCGCCGACAGCGCCGCGTGGCGCCGGCATGTCGCGTGCGTGTACCAGAAGTCGACGGTCGTGCCGGAGCTTTCGGTCGCCGAGAACCTGTTCATCAACCGGCAGGACCTCGGCGGCGGGCTGATCAAGTGGAAGAAGCTGCGTGCCGAGGCCTCCGCGCTGCTGGAGACCTACGACGTCGCGGTGCATCCGGACGCGCTGGTGTCCACGCTGACCGTCGAACAGCGTCAGTTGGTCGAGATCGCGCGGGCGTTGTCGATCGGCTCGCGGTTCGTGATCCTCGACGAACCGACCGCGCAGCTCGACGGACCGGCGATCGAGCGGCTGTTCGACCGCATGAGGTCGTTGCAGGACAAGGGGGTGACGTTCCTGTTCATCTCCCACCACCTGCAGGAGGTCTACGAGGTCTGCCAGACGGTGACGGTCTACCGCGACGCGCGGCACATCGTCACCGCGCCGGTGGCCGAGATGTCGAAGCCCGACCTGATCGAGGCGATGACCGGCGAGGCCGGCGGGCTGAACGTGCCCAGCGGCGACGACAGGCCGTCGTCCGCCGAGGAGGTGCTGACCGTGTCCTCGCTGAGCGGGGACCACTTCTCGGACATCTCGTTGTCGGCGACACGTGGTGAGGTCATCGGCCTCGCGGGCAGTGCGTCGTCGGGCAAGCACGAGTTCGCGGAGACGGTCTACGGGCTGCGCAAGCCGTCGTCCGGCTCGATCTCGGTGGACGGCGCGTCGGTGCGCGGCGGGGACGTTCCGGCCGCTTTGAAAGCTGGAATCGGTTGCGTGCCACGCGATCGTCACCACCAGGGGCTCGTGCTGGACCTGTCGATCGCGGAGAACGCGACGATGAGCACGGCCGGTGCGTTCGTGTGGCCGGCGGCCCAGCGGTCGGCGGGCAGCACGGCGATCGCGTCCTACGACGTGAAGGCCGCCGGTCCGGACCAGCCGGTCTCGGACCTGTCCGGCGGCAACCAGCAGAAGGTCGTGATGGCGCGGGCTCTGGCCGGCGACCCGTCCGTGCTGGTGCTGATCAACCCGACCGCGGGCGTCGACGTGAAGTCGAAGGAGTCACTGCTCGGGGTCGTCGACGCGCAGGCGCGCCGGGGCAAGGCCGCGATCGTCGTCTCGGACGAGCTCGACGACCTGCGGGTCTGCGACCGTGTCCTGGTGCTGTTCCACGGCCAGGTCGTGCGGGAGTTCGCACGCGGCTGGCGCGATCAGGAACTCATTGCGGCGATCGAAGGAATGAGCACAGCATGACCAAGGCCATGACTCCGCCGGTCTCGGCGTCCGCTCCCGCGGAGAAGCAGAAGTTCCGGCTGGCTCGGTACCAGGACCTCGCACTGGTCCCGGTGATCATCCTCCTGCTGATCATCGGGGCGGTCCTGTCGCCGATCTTCCTCACGCCGAACAACCTGATCGCCGTGCTGACCCAGCAGAGCGAGCTGTCGTTGCTGGTGCTGGGCCAGGCGATGATCCTGATCGTCGGCAAGATGGACCTGTCGCTGGAGTCGACGGTCGGTCTCGCGCCCGCGCTGGCGGTCGCGTTGATCATCCCGTCGTCGGCCGGTGGCCTCGACATCGGGTTCGCGGCGTGGCTGGCGTTGCCGCTGTGCCTGCTGATCGGCGTCGCGATCGGTGGTCTGAACGGGTTCCTGATCCTCAAGGTCGGGCTGTCCGGGTTCATGGTGACGCTGGGCATGCTGACGATGCTGCGCGGTCTGCAGCTCGCGATCACCGAGGGCAAGTCGCTGATCGACGTGCCGGAGTCGTTCCTGTACCTGGGTTCCACGACGTGGCTCGGGCTGCCGGCGGCGGTGTGGATCTGCATCGTCTGCTACGCGGCGGGCATCTTCGTGCTGAAGTACCTGCGCGCCGGGCGTTCGCTGTACGCGATCGGCGGCAACTCGGAGGCGGCGCGGGCCGCCGGCATCCGGGTCGACCGCGTGGTGTGGACCGTGCTGATCATCGGTTCGGTGCTGGCCGTGATCGCGGGCATCCTGATGACCGGACGACTGGGGTCCGTGGCCGCCACGCAGGGCGAGGGCATGATCTTCCAGGTCTTCGCCGCCGCGGTGATCGGCGGGATCTCGTTGCAGGGCGGCAAGGGCACGCTGTTCGGCGCGTTGTCCGGCGTGCTGATGCTGGGGCTCGTGGAGCAGATCCTGCGGTTGCAGGGTGTGTCCGGCTTCTACATCAAGGCCTCGTACGGTGCGGTGATCATCCTGGCGTTGATCGTGACGCGGTTCGCCACCGGGCAGAAGCAGGAGTGAGTGTTGGAGACCGTTGCGCTGCACACCCGGCTTCGCGAGGGACGCGAGGCAGACTACGACCGCATCCACGCGACGATTCCGGCGGAACTGGACCTGGCGTTGCGCGAGGCCGGGGTGTGGTCGTGGCGGATCTGGCGTTCTGGGCGCGAGCTGTTCCACCTCGTCGAGGTGGATGACTACCGCGTGATGCGCGCGCATCTGGCCGAGCACCCCGCCAACGTTCCGTGGCAGGCTCAGATGGCCGAACTGCTGGAGGTCGAGGACGACTACTCCGGCGCCGAACCCGCTGTGCGACTCGTGTGGGAGCTGCCGTGAAGGTTGCTGTTTCTCGTCTTGGCTTCGGCGGCGCGCCGATCGGCAACCTCTACCGGGAGGTGTCCGACGAGGTGGCGTCCGGCGCGGTGGAAGCCGCGTGGCAGAACGGCGTCCGCTACTTCGACAGCGCGCCGCACTACGGGCTCGGGCTGTCGGAACGTCGGATCGGGGTTGCCCTGGCCGGGCGGCCGCGCGACGAGTACGTGATCTCCACGAAGGTCGGCCGGTTGCTGGAGCCGTTCGACGGCGAAGGTCTCGACGACGAGGGTTTCGCGGTGCCGCGGCACTTCCGGCGGGTGCGGGACTACTCGGCGGACGGGGTGAAGCGGTCGATCGAGTCCTCTTTGGAGCGTCTCGGGACCGACCGGGTGGAGATCGTCTACATCCACGACCCGGACGACCACTGGGATGCGGCCTTCGGTGAGGCCTACCCGGCTCTGGAGGAGCTGAGGTCTCAAGGGGTCGTGGGTGCCATCGGCGTCGGCATGAACCAGTGGGAGATGCCGGAGCGGTTCGTCCGCGAGACCGACATCGACGTGGTGATGCTGGCCGGGCGGTACACGTTGCTGGAACAGCCTTCGCTCGTCTCGTTCCTGCCCGCCTGCGTCGAACGGGGTGTTTCCGTGGTGGCGTGCGGGGTCTTCAACTCCGGGCTGCTGTCGAAGCCGGTCGTGGCCGCCGACGCGAAGTACAACTACGAGGAAGCGCCCTCTGCGCTGGTGGAGCGGGCGCGGGCGATCGCGGGGGTGTGCGGGCGGCACGGCGTGACGCTGCCCGAGGCGGCGATCCAGTTCGCGCTGGGTCATCCCGCGGTGGTGTCGGTGGTGGTCGGCGCACGGACGGCGGAGCAGATGACCGCCAACGCCGCGTACTTCTCCGCCTCGGTCCCCGAGGACCTGTGGAACGAGCTGAAGACCCTGAACCTCATCGACCCGGAGGTGCCGACGCCGTGATCGTCGACGCTCACCACCACCTGTGGGACCTGTCCGTCCGGGACCAGGACTGGATCACCGACCCGCCGATGGGCGTGATCCGCCGGTCGTTCCTGGAACCGGACTTCGTCGCCGCCGCACCCGAGGTCTCCGCATCGGTGCTGGTGCAGACGGTGTGCGTGGCGGAGGAGACGCCGGAGTTCCTGGCCATCGCCGCGTCTTCGGGCGTCGTCGGTGCGGTGGTGGGCTGGACCGATCTGACGTCGCCCGCCGTAGGTGACGAGCTGGCGGCGTTGGTGGACCGGCCCGACGGTTCGTGGCTGCGCGGGATCCGGCACCAGGTCCAGAGCGAGCCGGATCCGGAGTGGTTGTGCCGCAAGGACGTCTGGAACGGGCTCGCGGCGGTGGGCGCTCACGGCCTGGTCTACGAGCTGCTGACGCTGCCGCACCAGATGCCGGCCGCACGCCGGACCGTGGCGGCGTTGCCCCAGGTCGAGTTCGTGGTGGACCACTGCTCGAAGCCCGCGATCGGGTCGGATCCGGGGGAGTGGGCCGAGCTGATCAGGGCGCTGGCGGCGCACGAGAACGTGACGTGCAAGCTGTCCGGCCTGGTCACCGAGGCCGACTGGAAGTCGTGGGACGTGGCTCAGCTGCGGCCGTACTTCGAGGTCGTGCTGGACGCGTTCGGGCCTGAGCGGCTGATGTTCGGCTCGGACTGGCCCGTGTGCCTGCTGGCGGCCACCTACGAGGAGTGGCTCGGTGCGGCTCGGGAGCTGGTCTCCGAGCTGTCGACCGGCGAGCAGGCCGAGATCTTCTCGGGCACTGCTCGCCGGGTCTATGCGCTTTAGTGGCGCGACCCGGGATGTTGGCGAGGTAATTCACGCTCAGCAGGGCGCCTCGCGGCACCGCCCCCACGCCCCCATACGACTCCGGTATGAGGACGTGGGGGCGGCACCACGATGCGCCCGTCTGACCGCGAATTCCCCCGGCAACATTCCGGGCCGCACCACTAGTAGCGTGTCGCTGCTTAGTTATGGAGTCTTTGGATGGGAGGCTGTTGTCATGGCCTCCCAGTTGAAGCGGCCGGTCACGTTGTCGGCGCGGGATCGTGAAGAATTGCTCCGGCTGACCACCACGGGCGT
>NZ_QQAU01000013.1:206433-286395 GCF_003350445.1 Lentzea flaviverrucosa | reverse complement strand
ACGCCCGTGGTGGTCAGCCGGAGCAATTCTTCACGATCCCGCGCCGACAACGTGACCGGCCGCTTCAACTGGGAGGCCATGACAACAGCCTCCCATCCAAAGACTCCATAACTAAGCAGCGACACGCTACTAGTTTGATGCGGTGAAGATCGTGGTGTTCGGTGCGTCCGGCATGGTGGGTCAGGGCGCGTTGCGCGAGTGCCTGCTCGATCCCGCGGTGAAATCCGTTGTGACAGTGGGACGTTCGCCGTTGAGCGCGAGCGATCCGAAGCTGCGGCACGTCGTGCACGCCGACTTCGGTGACCTGTCGCCGATAGCATCAGAACTGGCCGGCGCTGACGCGTGCTTCTACTGCATGGGTGTGACCTCCGCGGGTCTGACCGAGGCCGAGTACACGCCCGTGACGCATGACTACGCGCTGGAGGCCGCACGGGTCGTCGGCGGCACCTATGTGTACGTGTCCGGTGAGGGCGCGGGCGCGGACAGCAAGACGATGTGGGCGCGAGTGAAGGGGCGCACGGAGAACGAACTGCTGGCGCTGGACCGGCCGGTGTTCGTGCTGCGGCCGGGCTTCATCCAGCCGCGGCACGGGATCACGTCGCGCACTCGCATCTACCGGTACGTCTACTCGTGGTCCTCGTGGCTGTTCCCGGTGCTGCGCAAGGTGGCGCCGAAGTACGTCACGACCACGGAACTCGTGGGACGCGCGATGGTGGCGCTGGCCAAGGGCGCACCCGCGGAGCGCGTGCTGCGCAGCGACGGGATCAACCGGGTGGCGGGATGACGCTCGAAGAGGCGATCCGCGAGTACCAGGAAGACGGCTACGAGGTCACGCACGTCGTCGCGTCGGTGTGCGGCGGCTGTGGCGGCACGTCGTTCATGGTGCAGGTGACCGAGGACCAGGCGATGCGCCGGACCTGTCTCGGCTGCGGCCTGGCGGAGTTCATCGGCGACTCCGACGAGCACTGGGACGAGGACGACGCGGAGGAGTGCGAGTGCACGTGCGGCGGCGAGGAGTTCGCCGCCGCGCTCGGGTCGTCGTGCCGTCCGGACGGCGAGGTGCGCTGGCTGACCGTCGGGCTGCGGTGCCTGAAGTGCGGGCTGTGCGGCGTGTACGAGGACTGGAAGATCGACTACATGCCCAGCACTCACCTGATCACGCGGGCTTGAACGCGTCCTCGGTCTTCACGACGCCTGCGCTGCGGCCGGGCGCGGTGTGGTTCTCCCAGTAGAGGTTGGTGTGGGCGATGACCTTGTCCGGCGTGGGGGCGCCGTACTCCGACAGGTCTTCGGTCGTGTGGGCGTCGCTGACCAGCAGGGCGTCGTAGCCGCGCGTGATGGCGCCGTGCAGCGTCGAGCGGATGCACTCGTCGGTCTGCGCGCCGGACACCACGAGGCTGCCGATTCCCTTGCCCGCCAGCACTTCCTCCAGGTCGGTGGCCTCGAACGAGTCGGCGTAGGTCTTGTGCACCACCGGTTCGCCGTCGGCGAGCTTCAGCTCGGGCACGAACTGCCAGCCGTCGGACTCCTTGGGCATGTGCTCGGCGTTGCTGTGCTGCACCCACACGACGTCGACGCCGGCCGTGCGCGCCTTGTCGACGAGGGCGGCCACGTTGGCCACGACCTCGTCGCGGTTGTGGGCGTGGTTCACCACGCCGTTCTGCACGTCGATCACGAGCAACGCGGTGTTGGGGCGGTTCGCCAGAGTCGTCACGCGGCACAGCTTAGGCCGGTTCCGATGGCGTGCAAGGGTGTTCCGTCACCTGTGGACGGCCGCACGCGTGCGGCTCAGCGGGAACGCAATCTGCGCAACATCCGGGCGTCTTCGAAGCCGACGTTGCGCGCCGCCGTCTCCACCGTGGCGCCCTGACCTATCAGGTGTTCGGCTCGTTCGACGCGCAACGCCTGTTGGTACTTCAACGGCGTCATGCCCGTCGCACGGCCGAACAACCGCGTCACGGTCCGTTCACTGCACCCGGCGTGAATGGCGAGTTCCGAGAGAGAAAGGCGCTCGGCGAGCCGTGACTCGATGACGTCCTGAATGCGGTGCACCGTCTCGTTGATGTGCGACCGATGCCGCATCAGCACACTGTCTTGCTGGTCGTCGCCGTTCCTGCGCGCGTAGATGACCATCGTCCGCGCGATCGCAGCGGCCACGGCAGGCCCATGACGCACGGCGACGAGATGCAACGCGAGGTCGATACCGCTCGCGATGCCCGCAGACGTCACGACCCTGTTGTCCTCCACGAACAAGACGTCGCGCACGACGTGTGCGGCCGGATAGCGCCGTGCGAGCTCCTCCTGCAGTTCGTGATGCGTGGTGCAACGCCGTCCGTCGAGCAAACCCGCGCGCCCCAACGCATCCGCACCGGCACACACACTCGCAACCGTGCCGCCGCCGTCGTGGTGCGCGCGCAACCACGCCATCGCGCGTTCGCTCAAATGACCGGTCCCCACGATCTTCGGCGACCGCCACCCCGGCACGAACACGAGATCGTCCGCCGCGAGAGAGGGGAACTCACGCGACGCACCGAGCGGCACGCCCTGATGACTGAGCACGGTGTCCGTGTCGCCCACGTAGGACAACTCGTACCCGTTCACGAGATCGGCAGCGCTGGAGAACACCTGCGCCGGCCCCGCGAGGTCGAGCAGGTGCAGTCCAGGTACGAGCAGGAAGACGACTCTGGTCACGATCCGGTCAGCGTAGCGACGTCCGAGATCCGCGCGAACCGGCCGGCCAGGACGTACTCGGTGCGCTCGATGATCTCCTCGACCCCGAGCACCTTCCCGGTGCGCCAGTGCGGCAGCGGCGTGGTCGCGGTCGCGTCCGTCACGAACGTCATGCCGAACCCGAGGTCCGACCCGACCCGCGTGGTGGTCTCGCAGCACTGCTCGGTCCGGATGCCGCTGATCAGCAATTCCCGCACGCCCCGCGTCGTCAGCGTCTGCTGCAGGTTCGTCGTGGTGAACGCGTTGTGGGCGGTCTTGGTGAGCACCGGCTCGTCGTCGAGCGGCTTCAGCCCGTCGATCAGCCGCACGTGCCCGAGCGCGGGGTCGAACACGTTGCCGGAACCGGGCTCGGAGTGCAGCACCCACACCACGAGGTCACCGGCGTCACGGCTCATGTCGACCAGCCGGTTCACCTTGCCGACGACGTCCGGGTTGGACACCTCGGCCCAGTTGGGGCGCTGGCGGAAAGACTCCTGCACGTCGATGACGATCAATGCTCGCTTCATGGTCCCCAGCCTCGTCGGCCCGAAGGGCGGGGGACAGGCACGACCCGGCCGGGGAGCGGACGTATCCGGTCACCGCGTGAAGATCACAGCGGGCGGCGGCCGGCGAAGCCCAGATCCGTCCGGTGGTACCAGTTCAGCTCACGGTCACCCTCGAGCCAGCACAGCAGCACCGGCACACCGTCCACCTCCGACGGGAAGTCCACGAGCAACGGAGCGAAGCCCTTCAGCTCCGCCCCGGTCCGCTGCACCGCCTCCATCAGCTCGTCCAGCCGGGCCTGCGCGGCCTTGAACTCCGGCAGCCCGCCCAGCGCGGAGCCCCCGACGGCCAGCTCGGCGGCGTCGGCTCGCAGGCGCACGATCTCGTCGAGCACGGGCAGCAGCCGTGCGAGTTCGGCCCGGGCATCGGAGAGCGTGAACAGTCCCACGGCGCCAAGGCTGGCACAGTGGGAGGAATGACGTGGCGACTGGGTGACCTCACCGTGAACCGGGTCGGGTTCGGTGCGATGCGACTGCCGCAGCGGGGGACGGCGTTCGACCGCCGGGCCGAGCCGCGTGACCGCGGGCAGGCGATCGAGGTGCTGCGCAAGGCCGTCGAGCTCGGGGTGAACCACGTCGACACCGCCGCCTTCTACTTCTCCGCCACGCGGTCGGCGAACGAGCTGATCAACAGCGCGCTCGCGCCGTACCCGGAGGACCTGGTGATCGTCACCAAGGTCGGGCCCGGCCGCACGCCGCAAGGGGAGTGGCTGCCTCTTGCGACGCCGGAGCAGCTCAAGGGCCAGGTCGAGGAGAACCTGCGGCAGCTCGGCCGCGACCACCTCGACGTGGTCAACCTGCGGATCAGCGGCCTGGACGACCTCAGCGAGCACTTCGGGCGGCTCGCCGAGTTGCAGCGCGACGGGCTGGTCCGGCACCTCGGGCTGTCCAACGTCAAGCCGCACCACCTCGACCAGGCACAGCGCGTCGCCGAGGTCGTGTGCGTGCAGAACTCCTACGGGCTCGGCCACCACCCCGAGCAGGACGACTTCGTCGGCGTGTGCCGGGAGCGCGGCATCGCGTACGTGCCGTTCTTCGCTCTCGCCGGCGCCAACCAGGAGGCCGGGACGTCGGCCGAGGACGACGTGGTCACCGAGATCGCGCACGCCCGCGGCGCCACGCCCGCGCAGATCAGGCTGGCGTGGACGCTGGCGCGCGGGCCGCACGTGCTGGTCATCCCCGGCACGGGTGATCCGGCGCACCTGCGGCAGAACGTCGAGGCGGGCGAGATCGGCCTCACCGCGGACGAGCTCACCCGCCTCGACGCCGCGCACCTCAGCGGCGGTTGATCCGGCCGAACAACCAGGTCGACCAGCCGAACGCCGCGACCAGCAGCCCGCCGGACCACGCCAGCGCGAGCCAGCCCGAGGACACGGGCTGGTCGTCCAGCAACGCCCGCACGGTCTCGATGACCGGTGTGATCGGCTGGTGTTCGCTGACCGGGCGCAGCCAGGACGGCATCGTCTCCACCGGCACGAAAGCGCTGCTCAGGTACGGGATGAACAGCATGAAGAACCCGAGCAGGCTGGCCGACTCGACGCTCCGCGCGACCACGCCGAAGCCCGCCGCGAGCCACGACAGCGCCAGCACGTAGAGCAGCAGCACGCCCATCGCCAGCACCCATCCGACGGGCGACGCGGCCGGCCGGAAGCCCATCAGCAACGCGACCAGGACCACCGCGAACGTCGCGAGGGCGTTGCGGGCCACCGAGGCGACGACGTGGCCGGTCAGCAGGGAGAACCCGTTGATCGGCATCGAGCGGAACCGGTCGACCACGCCCTTCTTCATGTCGTCGGTCACCGACATCGCGGTGGACGTGGCGCCGTACCCGGTGGACAGCACGAGAATGCCGGGCACCACGTAATCCACATAGGACTGGACGGAGCCGATCGCGCCGCCGAACACGTACACGAACAACGCCATCATCAGCACCGGCAACACGATCGCCATGATCACGAGGTCGAAGTTGCGGCGGCTCAGCCGGATGCTGCGGCCGATCATCGTCAGCGAGGCGGTCATGCGGCCACCGCCGTCAACGAGGTGAACACGTCGTCCAGCGTTGGGCGGTGCGTGGACACCCGCAGCACGTCCACCCGTGCGGCCAGCACGTCGTCCAGCACGCGGTGCAGGTGGACCGCGCTGCCGTCGGACGGCACGCTCAGCGTCATGCCGTCGGCGGTTCCGCCGGTCACGGCCTTCGCACGCAACGCGTCCTCGGCACACGAGAAGGTCAGGTCCAGGCGGGTGCCCCCGACCGAGTTCTTCAACGCGTCCGCGCTGCCGTCCGCGACGACGCCCCCGTTGTGCAGCACCACGATCCGGTCGGCGAGGCGGTCGGCCTCCTCGAGGTACTGGGTGGTGAGGAAGATCGTCACGCCGTCGCGCACCAGGTCCCCGATCGCGTCCCACATCGTCGTGCGGCTGACCGGGTCGAGGCCGGTGGTCGGCTCGTCCAGGAACAGCAGCCGCGGCTGTGCCACCAGGCTCATGGCCAGGTCCAGGCGCCGGCGCATGCCGCCGGAGTAGGTGCGCACCCGCCGGTCCGCCGCGTCGGTCAGGCCGAACCGCTCCAGCAACTCGAGAGCCCGTGCGCGAGCCGCCGGCCTCGCGAAACCGCGCAGGCGGGCGATCATGACCAGGTTCTCGCGCCCGGTCTGCTCCTCGTCCACCGCCGCGTACTGCCCGGTCAGGCTGATCACGCCGCGCACGGCGGGTGCCTCGCGCACCACGTCGAACCCGCACACCTGTGCCGTGCCGCCATCGGGCCTGGTCAGCGTGCTCAGGATGCGGATCGTGGTCGTCTTGCCGGCACCGTTCGGCCCGAGCAGCGCGAGCACGGACCCTTCCGCGACCTTCAGGTCCAGGCCGCTGAGCACGGTCGCGGACCCATACCTCTTCGTCAGACCCTCTGTCTCGACGATCATCGAACCCCCTTTTATGCGTACCTCATACGCAAAACCTGGATTAGCGTATGTCATACGCATCTGTTTGACTAGAGGGCATGAAGAGGGGGCGCAAGCCGACCATCGACGCCGCCGACATCACGCGTGCTGCCATCGCGGTCGCGGACGCCGAGGGGCTCGCCTCCGTGTCGATGGCACGCGTCGCGCAGGAGATGGGCAACGCGACGATGGCCCTCTATCGGCACGTGAAGAGCAAAGACGAGTTGCTCACGTTGATGGCCGATGCCGCGATGGACGAGCCACCCCCGTTGCCGGACGGCGACTGGCGTGACCAGCTCGGCTTCTGGGCGAAAGCGGTGCTCAAAGCCATCCGCAGGCGCCCGTGGTTCCTGCAGATCCCGATCAGCGGGCCGCCGACCGGCCTGACGAGCCTCGCGTGGCTCGACAGCGCGCTCGGTGCACTCCGGGACACGCCGCTGGAGGCGGGGGAGAAGGTCGGCGTGGTGATGGGCCTGATGACCTTCGTGCACGGCGAGGCACGGCTGGGTGTCACGCTGGCGCAGGGCTTCGAGGACGATCCCGCGGCGTTCGGCAGCCAGTACGGCAAGGCTCTGCGCGAGATCGTCGACCCGCGCCGGATGCCCGCGCTCGCCGAGGTCCTCGACTCCGGGGTGTTCGACCTGGACGACGTGGCCGCGGCCGAGGACGTCGAGGCGGAGTTCGACTTCGGTCTGCACCTGTTCCTGGAGGGCGTCGCCACGCACATCGGAGGCAGGGCATGACGTACGCGGTGATCATCCTCGCCGGCGGCACGGGCGAGCGGCTCGGCGGCGTCGACAAGGCCGCGCTGTCCTATCGGGACGCGACGCTGCTCGACCACGTGCTGTCCGTTGTGGACGACGCCGCGCAGAAGGTCGTCGTCGGCCCGGAGAAGGACCTGCCGGGCGTCGTCTGGGCACGCGAGGACCCGCCGGGAGGGGGACCGCTCGCCGGTCTGGCCGCCGGACTGGCGAAGATCACCGAGGACTGGGTCGCGGTGCTCGCCGTGGACCAGCCCGGACTCACCGCGGACACCATCGCGAGGCTGCGCGCCACCGGCCGCAACGCCGTGCTCAAGGACGACAGGGTGCAGTGGCTGATCGGGTGCTGGAACGCCGCGGACCTGCGCGCGGCCCTACCCGGGGATCCGCGGAACCTGCCGCTGCGCAAGACTCTTCTGAGGCTCGACCCCGTCGAGGTGTCCGCTTTGCCCGGTGAGGCGAGGGACGTCGACACACCCGCCGACCTGGACACCCTTCACAGCGGTTGAACAGGCGGACAGTAAGACTGTTCAACGATCGGTAAACCCTGTTCCGCATGGAGGCCCGCACGTGACCGAGCCCGCCGCCGAGGCAACGCCGAACGCATCGGCGCCCGTCACCCCGGCTCGTGATGCCCAGCTGCTCGAACGCACCGTGTTCGAGGTGAAGCGGGTGATCGTCGGCCAGGACCGGCTCGTCGAGCGGATGCTCGTGGGTCTGCTGGCCAAGGGCCATCTGCTGCTCGAAGGTGTGCCGGGCGTCGCCAAGACGCTCGCCGTCGAGACGTTCGCCCGCGTGGTCGGCGGCTCGTTCTCCCGCGTGCAGTTCACGCCCGACCTGGTGCCCGCCGACATCCTCGGCACCCGCATCTACCGCCAGTCCACCGAGACGTTCGACGTCGAGCTCGGTCCCGTCGTCGCGAACTTCGTGCTCGCCGACGAGATCAACCGCGCGCCCGCCAAGGTGCAGTCGGCGATGCTCGAGGTCATGGCCGAACGGCACGTCTCCATCGGTGGCCGCACGTTCCCGATGCCGAACCCGTTCCTGGTGCTGGCGACGCAGAACCCGATCGAGAACGAGGGCGTGTACCCGCTGCCCGAGGCGCAGCGCGACAGGTTCCTGTTCAAGATCCAGGTCGAGTACCCGACCGCCGAGGAAGAGCGCGAGATCGTCTACCGCATGGGCGTCGAGGCGCCCACGCCGAGCCAGGTCCTCTCGCCCGAGGAGCTGGTGCGCCTGCAGGGCGTCGCCTCGCGCGTCTTCGTCCACCACGCGCTCGTCGACTACGTGGTCCGCCTGGTGATCGCGACCCGCGCGCCCGGCGAGCACGGCCTCACCGACGTCGCCGGCTGGGTCGCCTACGGTGCCTCGCCGCGCGCGTCGCTCGGCATCATCGCCGCTGCTCGTGGCCTCGCGCTCGTGCGCGGCCGTGACTACGTGCTGCCGCAGGACGTCGTGGACGTCGTTCCGGACGTGCTGCGCCACCGCCTCGTGCTCTCGTACGACGCGCTGGCTGACGGCGTGCCGATCGACCACATCATCACCCGAGTGCTGCAGATCGTGCCGTTGCCGCAGGTGTCGGCCCGTCCGCAGCAGCCGGTTCCGGCTGGTAGGCCGTGAGCAGGGACAAGGCCGAGGAGGAGCGCCCGTCCTGGGCGCCGCCCGTCCTGCGCGGCGTCAAGATGGAAGCCGCGCTGCGCATGCTGGAGCTCGAGGTCCGGCGCCGTCTCGACGGCCTGCTGCAGGGCAACCACCTCGGCCTCGTGCCGGGGCCGGGGTCCGAACCGGGCGAGGCCCGCACCTACCAGCCCGGCGACGACGTGCGCCGGATGGACTGGGCGGTCACGGCCCGCACGACGATCCCGCACATCCGCGAGACGGTCGCCGACCGCGAGCTGGAGACGTGGCTCGCGATCGACCTGTCGCCGTCGCTCGACTTCGGCACCGCCGCGTGCGAGAAGCGTGATCTGGCCAT
Source organism: Lentzea flaviverrucosa (assembly GCF_003350445.1). NCBI lineage: Bacteria > Bacillati > Actinomycetota > Actinomycetes > Pseudonocardiales > Pseudonocardiaceae > Lentzea > Lentzea flaviverrucosa. Next base: position 277,445 of record NZ_QQAU01000013.1, on the reverse strand, counting down.
CGCCGCGACGGCCGCGGTCGCGCACTTGACGCGCGGCGGCGGCAACCGGATCGGCGCCGCGGTCTCGACGGGTGCGGAGAACGTCCGCATCCCGGCGCGCGGAGGCCTGGCCCACGCGCGCGGCATGATCCGCAAGATCGCCGAGATCGACCGGGCACCCGAGGGCACCCGCGGCGACCTGGCCGCGTTGCTCGAACAGCTGCGCCGCCCGCCGCGCCGGCGCGGCCTGATCGTGGTGATCTCCGACTTCCTCGGCGAGATGGAGTGGCAACGGCCGTTGCGCGCGCTGTCCGCGCGCCACGACATCGTGGCCATCGAGGTCGTCGACCCGCGTGACGTCGACCTGCCCGAGGTCGGCACCGTCGTGCTGTCCGACCCGGAGAGCGGGCGGCAGCGCGAGGTGACCGCGTCCGCGTTGCTGCGCAAGGAGTTCAACGCCGCGGCCGCGGAACACCGGGGCGAGGTGGCGGCGGGCCTGCGGCGCGCGGGCGCCGGGCACCTGGTGCTGCGGACCGACTCGGACTGGATCGCGGACACGGTTCGTTTCGTGGTGGCGCGCAAGCGCCGCTGGTCTGGGGGTGTCGCATGAGCTTCTCGAACTTCGTCGCCCCGTGGTGGTTCCTGCTGCTGCTCGGCGTGGCGCTGCTCGCCGCCGGATACGTGGTGGCGCAACGGGTCCGCCGCAAGCGGGTGCTGCGGTTCACGAACCTGGAGCTGCTGGAGAAGGTCGCGCCCAAGCGGGAACGCTGGTCGCGCCACGTCCCGGCGGCGTTCCTGCTGGCCGCACTCGCGTTGCTGACGGTCGCACTCGCCGGCCCGACGTCCGAGCAACGGGTCCCGCGCAACCGGGCGACCGTGATGCTCGTGGTCGACGTGTCGCTGTCGATGAAGGCCACCGACGTGAAGCCGTCGAGGCTGGAGGCCGCGCAGGTGGCCGCCAAGTCCTTCGCCGAGGGCCTCACCCCGGGCATCAACCTCGGCCTGATCTCGTTCGCCGGCTCGGCCACCGTGCTGGTCGCGCCGACCACCGACCGAGTCGCCGTCACGCAGTCGATCGACGGGCTCAAGCTCGCCCAGTCGACCGCGACCGGTGACGCGCTGGTGGCCGCGATGGCGTCCATCGACTCGTTCGGCAAGGTCGTCGGCGGCGCCGAGGGCCCACCGCCCGCCCGCATCGTGCTGATGACGGACGGCAAGGAGACGGTGGGCACCCGCAAGGCGTTCGACGCGGCCGAGGACGCGAAGAAGGCCGGCACCCCGATCTCCACGATCTCGTTCGGCACCGAGGAAGGTGTGGTCGACATCGAGGGGCGGCAGCAGTCCGTGCCCGTCGACGACGACTCGATGAAGGAGATCGCGAAGATCTCCGGCGGCGAGTTCTTCAAGGCCGCCTCCGCCGAGGAACTGCGCCGCGTCTACGACACGCTCGGCGAGCAGATCGGCTACGAGAAGAAGCAGGCGGACGCGTCGAAGCCGTGGCTGTTGCTCGGCACGATGACGGCGATGTTCGCCGCCGCGGCGGCCTTGCTGCTGGGTCAGCGCCTGCCGTAGATCAGCTCGACCACACCTGTTCCGAACGCCCTGGTGCTCTCGAGCGCCAGGGCGATCGGCTTCTTGAAGAACGGCGTGCCCTCGCCGATCGCGACCGGGTTCAGGTAGAGCCGCACCTCGTCGATCAGGTCGTGCTCGAAGAACGAGCCCACCAGCTGCGCGCCGCCGACCATGCTGTCGCCCGGGAGCGCCCTGATCTCGTCCGGCACGACCTCGCGCTTCACCGTGGTGTTCCACTCGGTGGTGTCCAGCGTCCGCGAGTAGACGATCTTGGGCATGTCCCGCCAGATCCGGCCGAAGTCGTGCATCGGCCGCGGCCACTCCGGGTGGTCGTCGGTGTGCGGCCACGCTTCGAGCATCGTCTCGTGGTTGCGGCGGCCGTCGATGAACCTGGTCATCCGCGCGAGCCCGTAGTTGAAGTGCTCGTGCAGCTCGTCGTCGACGACGTGCCAGCTGATGTCGTGGCCGGGGCCCTCCATGAACCCGTCCAGCGAGACCGACGCCATCGTGATGATCATCCGTGCAACCTCCGGTACTCCGCTGCCGCACCTGGGTGCAGGGGCACCTTGCCCGTGTCGATGAGACTGCGCACGTCGAGGTACTGCGTGCCGAGTGCCTGCTGCGGCACGAGTTCGGCGGCCCTGCCCACGAGCAGCCGCACGACGGCACCCGCGTACTCGGTGCTCAGGTCGGGGCGGCACACCAGCAGGTTCGGGGTGCCGATCGTGGGGACGTCGACGGGGGAGCCGTAGACGCCCATGCGGACGTCCACGCGTTCGTAGACCTTGCCGTAGTCCTGGCGCAGCCTCGGCAGGAAGCCGTCGAGCGGCAGCAGCCTGATGCCGCTGGCCTTGTCGAGCTCCGGGGTCGGAACGCCGCCGGACCACAGCAGGGCGGCGATCTCGCCCGCCTTCAGGGCGTCGACGGCGTTGCGCAGCGGGTAGTGCTCCTCCTGCACGCCCAGGGCGAGTCTGGAGCCCTGCAGTGCGGCGCCGGAGCCGTCCGCGCCCAGGGACACGGGCCTGCCGACCAGGTCGGCCGCCGTCCTGTACGGCGAGGACTGCAGGACGACGAGCTGCAGGTAGTTCTCGTAGACGCGGCCGAGTGCGACGAGGCCGGGTTCCATGTGGGCGCTGTCGCTCAGGGAGAGGCCGATGTCGGCGCCGCCGTCGCGCAGGTGCTCCAGGTTGTCGGCGCTGCCGCCGGTCTCGACCGGGGTGATGGTCAGCGGGCTGGGTGCCAGGCGGGAGAACAGCGCGGCGAAGTCGTTGTAGAAGCCGCCGGGTTCGCCTCCCGCGATCCTGATCGTGCCGTCGGGTTCGCTCGTCCCGCACGCGGTGAGGGCGAGTGCTCCGAGCAGGAACGTCCGGCGCCTCACAGCAGCGGCTCCTTCGGCAGTTCCACCGTCGCGACGAGGCCCTTGTCGGTGCGCAGCCGCAGCTTTCCGCCGTGCGCGGTGACGATGCGTTCCGCGATGGCCAGGCCCAGGCCGGTGCCGCGGCGGGAGTCGTCGCCGCGCCAGAACCGTTCGGTGGCGCGTTCTACGTCCTTTTTGGATAGACCAGGGCCGTTGTCCCGCACGGTCAGGGTGGCGCGGTCGCAGATCACGGTGACCTCGGTGCCGCCGTACTTGATGGCGTTGTCCAGCAACACGTCCAGCACTTGCGCGAGGTCCGACACCGCGCACCGCACGAGGCCGGGCGCGCGGTCGTCGACGGTGATCGTGACGCCGTCGGCCTGAGCCGCCGCGCGCCAGGCGTCTACGCGGTCGTGCGCCACGACCTGCAGGTCGGCGAGTTCGGGTTCGATGCCGCCCGCGGCGCGTTCGGTGGCGGTGCTCTCGGCGGAGGCCAGCGCCAGGAGACCGTCCAGCAACGACTCGAGGCGTTCGACCTCGGTCAGCAGCGAGCCGTTGGACGGAAGCATGTCGACGCGCAACCGGAGTGCGGCCATGGGGTTGCGCAGCTGGTGCGAGGCGTCGGCGATCAACCGCCGTTGCTGGTCGGCGGCCTCGGCGACGGCGTCGGACATGCGGTTGAACGACTCCGACAGCGCCCGCAGCTCGGCCGGGCCGGCGGTGTCGGCGACGTGGGTGCGTCGCTGCCCTTCCGCGACCGCGCGGACGCCCCGATCCAGTTCCTTGAGAGGCCGCAGCAGCCAGCGGGACACGACGAGGGCCAGCAGCACGCACGCGCACGCCGCCAGCAGCGCCCCGGCCAGCACCAGAGCCCAGCGTCGTGCGACGTCCAGAGCGGCCACGCGCGTCGAGGCCCGCAGCACCACGGCACCCGCGACCTTCGTGCCGATGCCGACGGGCCGGGCGAACAGGACGTCGCCACCGCTCCACGGCAGCACGGTCGGCGCGGGCGCGGCGGGCTGGTTGCGCAACGCGGCGTCGATCTGCGCGGACACGTCCTGCGCCGTCATGCCCGACTCGACGACGGGTGTGCCGGACGCGTCGACGACCACGATCTCCTCGCCGTACACCTCGGCGTACCGCTCCGCCTCGGACACCACGACGTCGACGGGCAGCGTGGCGAAGCGGTCCAGGTCGGCGGTGCGGCTGATCACGAACTGCTGGGTGCGCTCCGAGGCCGTGCTCATCAGCAACGGGAAGGCGAACGCCGTGACGGCCGACAGCGAGAACAGCAGCAGCACCAACAGAAGCCGTTGCCGCATCTATTCACCGAGCCGGTAGCCGAAACCGCGGATCGTGTGCAGCAGCCCCGGCCGGTCGAGCTTGGCGCGCAACTGCGTGAGGTGGACGTCGAGCGTGCGTGACACCGCCACGAACGCGTTGCCCCACACCTCGTCCATCAGCTGCTGCCGGCTCACCGCCGTGCCGGGCCGGCGCGCCAGCACCGCGAGAACTTCGAACTCCTTGGTGGTCAACGAGATCTCACGCCCGCCGACCACGACCTGACGGCTCTGCAGGTCGATCTCCACATCGGACACCCGCACGAGCTCGTCCGGTTCCTGCGACCGGGCGGCGCTGCGCCGCGCCACCGCGTCGATGCGCGCCAGCAACTCGGCCAGCCGCACCGGCTTCACCAGGTAGTCGTCCGCGCCGAGCCGCAGCCCGCGCACCACCGTGCGTTCGTCGCCGCGCGCCGTCAGCACGAGCACGGGCACCGGGTCGATCTTGCGGAGCTTGCGCAGCACCTCCAGGCCGTCCTGGTCGGGCAGGCCGAGGTCGAGCAGCACGACGTCCGCGTCGCGGTGCGCGATCAGGGCGTCAGCGCCCCTGCGCACGCGGGAAGGCCGGTGCCCGTTCGCCCGCAACGCCTCCACCAGGGCGTCCGCGACTCCGTCGTCGTCTTCGACCAGCAGCACCCGCATGGGAGCAGTATCGCCCCAGAAGGTCGTTTCTGTGGTGTGCCGACGCGCTTAAGTGACTGTAAAGATCCCGTCGTCCACGTACGTTCGGCGGCGTCGCAGCGCGTCCACGTAGTTGCAGGTAGACGGGTCGCGCGTCGCGGCCGTCGTCTAGCTCCGTTCACGCTCGTTCGCCGACGTCTGTTCCACGACCGTTCCGTTCGCGCCGAACACGAACGTCTCGATCGTCTCCGCTGCCTCGTCGTGCTTGGCCAGCCGCACGTGCGTGTAGATCTCCGTCGTGATGCGCGTCGAGCTGTGCCCCAGCTGCTCGCTGACCAGCTTGACGTTGAGGTCGGCCTCGAACGCCAGCGTCGCGGCGGTGTGGCGACCGTCGTGAAATCGGATCACGGGGAGGCCGAGTCCGCGCGCCGCCTGCTTGAACTCCTCCCTCACCTTCGGCGGCGGAACGGGGAAGCCGTCCGGCCGCGCGACGACCCAGTCCTGGTCGGGTGTTTCGCCGCCTCGCCACGCCGCACCAGCGGCGAGACGTTCCTGACGCTGGCGAGCCTTCAGCTTGCGCAGCGCGTCCGCCGTGCCTCGGTCGATCGTCACGACGCGCGCGCTCGACTCAGTCTTGGTCTTGCCGAACGCGATGACCCCCTGGCGAGGTCGGGTGTAGCGCATCGTGCGCTTGATCTCGACGCGCCGGTTGTCGAGGTCGACGTCGGCCCACTGCAAGCCGCACAGCTCGCCGCGTCGCAGGCCGCGCAGCAGCACGACGCGGAAGGCCGCGCCGAGCCGGTGCTCCTGCGTTCCCGCGACGAACGTCGCGACCTGGGCCGGATCCCACACCCTCGCGCGGGTTGACTTGCCGGGCTGCTGGAACTCGATCTCCTTGGCAGCGTTGAAGCTCACGAGCCGCCGCTTGATCGCGGCGCGCAGCGCCATGGACAGGACGCCAACGAGCTGGGCCGCTGCGGTCTCGCCGATGAGCACCTGCCGTTGGCGCGCGTCCAACGGATCGCTCGGAACCCGCGTCTTGGCCTGCTTCGCCTCGCGGATCACCTGGTTGCGCCGGTCGACCCAGTCGAGCATCGCCGCAACGTGCGAGCCGCGCAGCCTATCGAGCGGGATCTCCCCGATGTGTGGCTTCAGCAGCCGGACGCGCAGCTTGTACAGGTCGAGCGTCGCGGTGCCCGCGCGCCGTTTCGAGGCAACCCACTCGTCGAGCCAGTCGCCGACCGACATCGACGGCGCGATGGGGTCGATCCCGACGCCGAATTTGGCGCGGACCTCGTCAACGGACGGCAGCGTGCCGCCGCGCCGTGACTTCCCGATCACCGTGTCCGCGATTCGTCGCTGGACGCGGTCGTCCGTCTCGGCGACGGCGAGCAGCTCGCGGACGTGCTCCAGAGCGGCCGTCGCGGCCGTCTGAGTGGGGAAGCCGCCACGCTTGACCTGGACGTCGTCGCGCTCGGTCGCGTCGACTCGGATCGCGTAGTACCACGTCTTGTGGTTGCGCGCGGTGGGTCTCTGGCAGTCGTCCTTGCCGCCGGGGCAGTCGCACCACCACGCCACGGAGCCACGTTGTCTCATCGCACCCATTTCCGTTCACTCGAAGCGAATTCAAAATGCTTGAGTATGACTATATCCGGAATCGAGACTTATCTTTTTGTTCTCGTTCGTCCACGCACGTTCCGCGTCGTCCCGGTGCATTCTGGAAATGCACCGCGAACGCGGTGGCAGCGCCCGGTGCTACGATTGTCGTTGCGTCCAGCGTGGAGGCGGACAGGCAGCACGGATCAGATCCGCCCCCTCTTGCGAGACAGTCCCGGCACCGTTCCGGGCGACCTCAGGCCGCGTCGCGCTAGCGGTGGTGCAGTTCCACGGAGCATCCCGAGGCGACGCCCGAGACGCGATCCGCAGTGAGAGCTGCGCGGAGGTCGCGATGACGGGTCGCAAGAACCCGAAGAAGGTGCTCGCCGGTCGGATCGGCGGTAGCGCCAAGAGCAAGAACGCAGAGCTGGAGCAGCGCACTCGGGACGAGCTTGCCCGCCTTCAGACGGAGTTGGCCGAGGCCGTTGAGGCTGTGCTGGCCTCAGCCGAGGAGCGGCTGTCGTGAGCGCCCGCCTGCGCCCCGAGTGGACACCCTGCGACGTCCGCGAGCACTGCGCGAGAAACGTCACGACGAGCGTTGAAGTTGCCGGAGAGATCCTCGGCATGAGTCGTTCGGCCGCGTACGCCGCGATTCACCGCGACTCGTTCCCGATTCCCGTCATCAAGGTGTCCCAGCGCCGCTGGGTCGTGCCTACGGCCGGGCTGCTGCGGGTTCTCCAGCTGGACGTCGCTCCAACGCCGTAAACGCGAATCGCGCCCGCCCCTTGGAATGGCTTCCGGGGCGGGCGCGTATTCGACTTTGTATCGCGACTTTCGCAAACCGTTCGAACTCAGGAGAGGCAACCTCTCGTGCTGAATTCTACAACCGTGTCCTCACCTGATGGGGAAAAGCAAGGGCCTTACGGCCTAGGTGCGCAGGTGTACCTAGGCCGCGGCTGGGTCGCGCCGTTGCCGTGTGACTTTCCGAGGCCGGGATCGGTTCCGGGTGGGTTCTCGGGTTATAACGGCGTCGACCCGAATCAGTCGCAGGTCGACGCGTGGATCGCGACGCCCGATCGAGGTAACGCGAACCTCGGGCTACGTATGCAGGACGGCACACTCGGGATCGACGTCGACTGCCACGACGGTAAGCGCGGCTGCGAGTTGTTGGAGTACGTCGAGCAGTTCACCGGCCAGCTGCCGAAGACGTGGTACTCGACCGCACGCAATGACGGCTCGCGCCACCTGATGTATCGCGTTCCCAGGAGTATGGAGTGGAAGTCCGAGATCACCGAGAAGATCGATGGCGTCCAGGTTAAGGGCATCGAGATTCTGCGCCCGCACCACCGATGGGCGCGCGCATGGCCGTCGCTCAACCCTAAGACTGGCCAGCCAATCCACTGGTACACGCCGGAGGGCGTCGTTAGCACGGTTCCGCCTCGGCCGGATGACCTCGCGGAACTGCCTAGTGAATGGGTTGACTACCTCAAGAGTAAGGAGCGCGGCGAGCGCGGCACGTTCGAGTTCACGGACGAGAAGTTCAACTGGTCACAGTTCAACGTCGAAGACGACTCGATTCCCGAGGGAAATCAAAACGAGTTGCTATTCAAGGCGCTGTCGAGCGCGCGAGCGGGCTCGAAAGACGCGCTGACCTTTTTGGCTGTCCAGCTGGTCCGGAAGTTCGAGGGCGTTCCCGAACACCCGAAGGGTGACTGGGACGCGAAGTCAATCCTCGGCGTCGTTGACCAGGTCGTGAAGTACGCGCCGGGCACGTCTGTCGTCGTCGCCCCCGAGCTAAAGCAGTGGGCGCAGCAGGTCGACGCCGCCGTGCTCGACGGCTGGCTCGACGTGACCGAGCTGGACCGCCTGGTGACGCCGTCGTACCTCGTGAAGGGTCTACTTGACCGCCCGGTCGTCGCGCTGCTGCACGGCGACGGCGGCGTCGGCAAGTCGTTCATGAGCTTGGACGTCGCGCTGCACGTCGCGCTCGGTCGCGAGTGGCGCGGCGCGCGCGTTCGCCAGGCACGCGTCGCGTACGTGTATACCGAGGGACCGGCCTACGCGACGCGGCGCGTCCACGCGTGGTGCAAGGTCAACGAGTCACCCCTGGACGACCTGAAAGGCCGCCTGCTGGTCTACCCCCGGCCGCTGGATCTGCTGGGGCCTAGCGAGCCTCTGGAGGCCTTCGCGACGTGGGTTCAGAAGGCCGGCGTCGGCCTAGTCGTCTTCGACACGTTCCGGCGCAACACCGTCGGCGGCGACGAGAACTCAGCGAAGGACGTGTCGAAGGCTCTGCACTGGGCCAGTCGGGTCGTCCAGTCAGACGCCACGTGCTTGATCATCCACCACGACAACAAGTCGGGTGGCTACTCGGGAAACACCGCGCTTCACGGTCACGTCGACACGCGGATTCACCTGACGCGTCACGAGCACGACGAGTCGGTCATCTGTGTCGAGTCCGAGAAGGAGCGCGAGTCGGCGCGCGCAGGCGTTTTGTACGGGCGGCTGGAGTCGGTCCAGTTGGGCGTGGACGAAGACGGTGACGCGTTCGGCTCGGCCGTTTTCGTGGAGGCTCACGAACCCCAACGAGTGGCGACGCCGCAGGGATTCGTCAACGCGGTGAAGCTGGAGGAGGAAGTCCAGAAGTTGCTGGACATCGTCCAACGCAAGCCCGGCTGCTCGACGCGACACATCCGCGAGAGCCTAGGTGTGCAGGTTGCGCGCGCTCCCTACGTCATTGAAGTGGCGGTCGAACGGGGGTTGATTCGCGTGGAAGACGGTCCTCGCAAGTCGCAACTTCACTACGAAGTTTGAGTGGTTCCGAGTGGTTCCGAGTGGTTCCGGAACCACTCAACGCGACTGGTTCCGAGCGCGTACGTAGTAGCGCTCGGAACCAGTCGTTGGAACCAGTCGCGCAGAGATCGACTCCGGAACCAGTCGATGTAACTAGAAGGAGAAGCAAATGAATTTAGGTGGGCTGGAAGTCTCACCGGTAGAGGCAGCGGCGACACCCACCTTCCGCCCTCTCGCCGCCGTCTACCGTAAACGTGGTTGACCGTGCGGCGTCGGGTAGTCGGTTGGTTACCCAAGCCGCGTGCCGCGATCGACACGTGGTGAATTGCGATCGATCCCGTGTTCCGCAGTCGTTCCAGTGATCCCCAAAGACGCAGGTAGAACACGTATTCCTAAACGTGTAGTTAAGGACGAAATCGACTGAGAGGATGGCTGGTGGCTGGACGACCGAACGCGATTCCGCCCGTGAAGTGCGCCGCGCACGGCCGCAAGACCAAGAGGCCCTGCGGCAAGCACGCCGTGCCTGGTGCCGTCGTCTGCGAGCTGCACGGTGGCAAGGCGCAGCAGGTTGCGGAGAGGGCACTGGACCGGCTGACCCTGGCCGAGATCATCCGAGGCGATCCGCGTCCGCTGCACGTCGCGCTCGCCGACGCACTCCATACCGTTGACGCCGCGTTCGTCGACACCAAGTTGCGCGTCACGGCGTCCGGTGACGAGCTGACGGCCGACGAGCTGGATCGGCTGCTTGCTTCGGCGGAGCGCGTGGTCCGCCACGCCAGCGTGGCGATCAAGACCGGCGCTATCGAGAAGATTGCCGAGAGCTACGAGCGCAACACCAAGTTGGAGGGGCAGCTTGCTGCGGAGGTGATTGGCCGTGTCCTGGACGCGTTCGCGCGCGGTGTCGGCCTCGACCTCGAACCGGTACACCGCGTGCGGTTCCAGCAGGAGCTGCGCGAGTGGGCGCTGGAGTCTGCAACCTTGGCTCTGTCCACTGTGGACTCGAAAGGCTCCGGAGACGACGTCACCGTGCCGCCTCCGCCGCTGGCCGGCGTCGCGTTCGTGACGGTCGAACCCGCGTCGAGCCCGACCGCTCAGACATCCTCGACGAGCGCCAACGCGTCCGACGGCGAACGCCAACGGACCGGCGCGACGAGCCCGTCTACGTCCCGCTCGTCGGCGTCTGCGGACGTCCCCGCGGCTACCGTGGCCGACGAGTCGAACGAGCCACTGGACGCGGAGCTGGTGGACGAGCCGCTGGACGCCGAGCTGGTCGAGCCGAGCACGCCCCCGGCCGCGTCACCGCCACAACCCCGGACGGGCTGGCGGCCGAGCGGCTTGCCGAACCCGTGGCGGTACGGCAGTCCCTACACGCGGTCGATCGGTTAGCCGCCCTGCTTCTCACTCGCTGTGGTACAGCTCGTCGGTCCCCAGGTCCCCCCTGGCTGCCTCCACAAACAAGTCGAGGTCGGTTCGGAACTGCTTGAGCAGCTCGTCCGGGTTCTTTTCGGCGTGGTCCTCGTAGTAACGCGCGATCTTGCCAGCAGTTTGGGTGAGCTCGAAGTACAGGTTGGCTACATCCGGACTGCACAAGAGCCGCATCGTCACGAACGGGGGCGCCATCTCGCCGACAAGCCGGTACATCATTTCCGCGTTGCCGCCGGCTTCGACGAGCTTCCCCACGGCTAGGAGGCCGGACGCGTACGCCTCGCGGCGGAGCTCAAGGTTCTTCGCCGCCTTGGCGTGGCGAGCGGTTGAGAACGGGTTGAGCCACGCCGCGAAGAGAGCGCCGCCGAAGCCGAGGGTCGCGCCGATCAGTGCGGCGGTTGGTGCGTCCACGCGGGTCTCCCTGAACGTGAGTGGCTGGCGGGGCGCGTCACTGCTAACGCTCAAGTGCCGGATGCCGAATCTACATTCACCACGACGACACGCGGAGGACGACGATGGCTCGTAGCGGCAGGTACCCGTACGAAGAGAAGCGCAAGATCTCTGCGCTCGTGAGGTCGCTTAGCGCCCTGGTTGAGAAGGATCCCGAGCAGGAGGTCACCGGCTTCGCCCTGCCGGTGTTTGATGCCGTCGTCGAGGCAGTTCGGGCCGCGCTGCCGAACGACCCAGTCGTCGAGGCTGTACGCGGTGTCATCTCACCCGAGCAGATCGAGCTGGGTGAGCCGATCCGCGCGGCGGACGCTCTGCTCGTCGCGGAGCAACTCGACGCCGCGATCGGTCCGTACCCGATCGTGGTCGGCTAGCGATTCCAGTCGTACTGCGTCGTTGGAACAAATTCTGGGCAGACGATGAGCTGAAGATTTGGAAGGCCGCGCTCGCGCTGTTCCTCATCGCCGCGTTCTGGATCGTCGTCGTTTCTGGTAGGTTGGCGCTTATCTTCTTCGTGGTGACGTACCTCGGCACGCTGGTTGAGATATTCCTTGGTCCCTAGATTGGGTCAGCGGTCGAGTTGGTCCACGCCGATGTGAGCGCGGATGTTGCTCATGAAGCTCGTCAACCGTCCGACGAACTTTTGGGTCACCTCGCTAGAAGGGGTGTTGTCGCGCTGTCCGTTAGCAAAAGCAGTCGTCAGATTGGCGAGTTCTGCGTATTCGTTAGCGAGGGTGTCATTGCCTAGCAACGACAGCTGCGGCACGACTTGGCGCATTTTTAGGCCGATCTGCTCTAATGCATCAGGCGTGAAATCTGAAGCGAATACTGAGCTGGCGAGCTGTAGCGCTGTGACGTAAGTGTCCCGCCGCATCTTTAGGAGCTCGGTCTCCCTGGCTCGCTTCGCCGTCATGTGAGGGTTTAGCCACCCAACGCCGAGTGCGACCAGACCCGTGACGGTCGAGCTGACACCGGCAGAGATGATGGCGGCGGTTGCGGCGTCCACGGACTCCTCCAGGATCACGAAGGGACTTGAGGTTACATTCGCCACCTGGTCTAGGAGGTGTCGACACGTGGCGCGTTGCCTGATGTGTGGGAGCGACGGCGAGCTTTCCCGTGAGCACGCGATCCCCGCGTGGATCGGTCGCGAGTTGAACACGACGAGCGAGCCGGTGGGGCACCGCTACGAGGGGTTCCCCGGTAGCGGCATCTCGCGGGAGTGGACGGCCAAGTGCATCGACATCAAGGTCAAGAAGATCTGCAAGACGTGCAACAACGGCTGGATGTCCCGGCTTGAGAAGGAAGCCGAGCCCGTCCTCACACCGCTGATCCAGGGCACGTCGCGAGCTGTGACCACGGTCGAGTGCAAGCTGATCACCCGCTGGTTCCTCAAGACCATGCTGATGCTGGAACTTGCCGGCGACCGCACGCAGCGCGTCGCGCTGCCTACTCACGAGGACTGGGTCCGGGCCGGTCACCTGCCTCCCGACGTCGCGCTGTGGCTCGGGGCCGCGCGACGACCGTCCGGGACGGCTACGGGAGGACGTCTCGTGAACGTGCGCCTCGGCGAGCGGGAGGGACCCGGCTGGCTGTTCGCGCTCGTCGTCGGGCACCTGGTGCTCGTCGCGTTCGGTGCTCCCGAGGGACTTGGCCAGTCCGCGCTAACGGCTCCGCTGTCAGGCGCTCTCACCCGGCTCTGGCCGTCGCCGCCACTCGTCGCCGCGTTCCCGCCGAGCGTACGCCTTGGCAGGAAACAGGTTCCGCTCATCGTCGACCTAGTGCATCAGTCCCTTCCGTCCCGCTTGCCGTAGGAGTGGACGTGTGCGTCTACTTCGGATTTGCAGGGTGCGGAATGGCGCGTCGCGCAGAGGGCGAGTGCACGACGCGCCACTTCCGGTGGGGCGTTACACGCTGGACCAGCCTTCGCCAAGCTGAACCTCGGGCTGCGACTCGGCCATCACTCGACTCCGACTACTCCCGGAACGTCGACCAACGTCACCCGATGGGGTTTTCCGTCCTTCCAGCCGATATTCGCTAGGAGGTCGTGAACGCGGCGCCAGGCAGCCTCGGCGCTTGCTTCCTGGTCTTGGACGTTTCGCTCGACGTTAACGGTCATGATCAGGTAACCACCACCATCGGTGTCTGCGTCAGCGGCGAACCTGCTGACGTCGAACCCGGCATGCCACACCACGATTAGTGCCGTTCGCGTGATGTCGAACATCCCCAGCGTCGGGCCGTATTCCTCGTGTACCTGGAACTCCACGCGAACTTCACGCTCGTAGTCATTCAAGATCGCGAGGCCTTGTGTCACCATAGTCGTACCTCTCACTCGCTGGCGTCGCACCGGTTGGGGGACGCTCGGTGAGGAAGACTAGGAACGTCGATTCGCACGATGCCGTTCGCGCGGCGGCGTACTGCGTGACCTGCGGAGACGCACCGCTGGCTGCCCGTCAAACCGCGTAGGCATGCCTTGTGGCCTGGCGAAACAGGTCCGGCAAAGAGTCCGCTGTGGATTAATCCACTGTGGACTTGCGGATATACAACCGCACCTCTACCTGGTCGAATTGCCGTTGTATACGTCGAGAGCGGGTGAGGTGCTGGTGCGATCTGAACGTGACACCACGATTCCGGTGCAGACCCGCATGACGACGTCCCTGGTCGCGAACGTGGATCGCCTGGCGGTCGAGTTCCACCTGACTCGCGGCAACGTGATCACGCTGCTGGTCGCGGCCGCAGTCCAGCGGGAAAACGAGCTGCTGGCCACGTACCGGGCGCTGACCGCGTCGGCTCGAGAGCGGAGGTGACCTGATGCCGACCACCCAGCGAGGTCACGACCTCGTGTCCCTACTGGACGGCGTGGACGGCTGCGTGTCCGGCGTCTTCACGCGCGACTACGCCTGGCGCAGCTCCGGCACCTCCTACGTGACCGTCGAGTTTGTGGCGGATGGCATCGAGTTCGAGGGGCGGTGGGTTGTCTTCCGTAACCCGGCGTTCATTGAGACGTGGAACTTCGGTGGTTACCCGAGCAGCCATGCGCAGGCGAAGTCGTTCAGAGGACTGCACCGCGTCGCGGCGAGTCGCGTCCGGGAGATCACCTACGACCGCGCCAACTGCGTGACCTGACTCAGACCCGGTGGCCTCCCGGTTGTGCTGCTCCGCCCCGGCGGAGCGGAGGCCACCCACTACTACCGGCGACGCGGTGGACGAGAGGACCGACACGTGGCGAAGTTGAACCCCAACCGGCGGACGCGCGCCTACGGCGAGTGGCGCGCGGCGCAGCGCGCCGAGGCGCTGCAACCCAGCGCGTGCGCCGGGAGACTGCGTGACTGGCTCGACGGAGCCGGGTCCGCTCTCGACCCGGAACTCGTTGGCGCGCGGCTCAACGGCCTGCGCGCGGTCGCGACCCTGGCGGAGCGCATGTTCCCGACGGCGCGCGAGGTTCTCGGCGCCGCTGTGATCGCCGCCGCGACCGGGCTGGAGCTCTCCGTGTGCTGCCGCTGGGGTCGCGCCCAGCGGTACGCCCGCGTCCACCAGCTCCCCGTGCCGCAGTACAGCGCGGACCTCGTGCCGCTGCTGGGTCGTCCGTGCAACGCCTGCGTGCAGCGCTGGCGGCGTGAGACGAGGGCTCGCGTCAACGCCGGCAAGACCGTTCGCCACGCGACCGTCCAGCGGGCGAGCGCGACCGCGCGAGCGGGCGTCTCGGCGGTCGGAACCCGGCCGCTGGAACGCTTCCACAACTTCAGCAGCAAGTGGTGCGGGCTCTGCCACGAGGCAGTGGAGCGAGGCCTGGTGGCCAGCGCGCTGCCGCAGCACCCGCGCATGTACGCGTTGCCACCCGACCTGCGCCGCCTACTGGACAACGCGACGAGCGTCCGGCACGCGACGTCGGCGAGCAGGCGGTCGTGATGACCGCCCGGCGGACGGTTCGCCGCTGCTGCGCTGACTTAGCACGCAGGGATGCTCGCGATCATCGGCTAACCGCGGAACTCCACGCGGAGTGGGCGCAACCCGAGGGCACGCAGCCGGGTGGTCTGGCCGAGCGCCTGGGGCGTCTGCGCCGCCGACGTGGCGGCGGTCGGCGGGCGGGTGGCACGTGTTGACCACGCTGCGCTGCCGCGTGTCGGGCAGACGTCCAACGCGTCAGATCACCGGTCGGTGCGCGAGCTGCACTCCCGTTGCGCTCGCCCCGTCACCTATGCCAGCGAGGAGGACGCGGTGAGCGAGTTGCCAGAGCTTCGCAAGGACGTGGTCGTGCGGCTGGTGGAGGCCCGCGACGAGGACGAGTTGCAGCGCCTCGTGGCGCTCCATGAGCCGACGCCGGACGAGCTTCGTCTCGCCGGTCGAGCGTGCGCGCAGCTGGCCGTCGAGGAACTTGAGGATGCGGGTGTGCTGCGGCATGCGGGGACCGTCCTCGACCTCGGTCAGCGTCAGCTCCAAGCGCTCAGCGCGGCGTACGGCGCCGCGACCAACTGGTGGCTGCCGCCGAGCTGCAACGACGGCGCGGGTGACGCGCGCACGCTCGGCGACCTGCTCAAGATCGTGCCCGTCGAGGAGGCGCGGAAGATCCGCGACTACCTGGCGTGGGCGCGTCTGCTGGCAGCGGACGACGCGCACGGCCGGATGTGAGTCGGCGTGTCCAGCGTTACGCCCGAACCCACTCGGCGGCGACCAAGCCGAACGCTCGCCGAGGAGGCGCTCCAGTACATCCCGGACGTCGTCGCCACACTGGACCCAACCCTGGCCAAGCGAGCCGCGCGTACGGTCGCGGCGCACGCAGCCGACCCACGTGAGCGCGCCGAGTTACTGGACATGCTCGGCATCCCGGACGTCCTCAGACAGCCTTCGGACGTTAACGCCGGCAACGACCAACCAGCCGACGCGTCAACAGGCTTGGCGGGCCGCTGAGCGCTGGTGCGCGCTACGCGTCGACGCTCGGGACGCGCAGCTCGCGCGCCCTGCGTGCAAGGTCCTGGCACGTGCCGTCGCGGCGCGCCGCGAGCGCCTTCTCCAAGGGTTCCAGCCGATCCCGAACGCGCTGCGAGCCGACGTCGATCACCAGCTCCAGGGCGCGCCGCGTCGTCGCGACGCCGTCGCGGATCTCGCCCGCGTTCACCAGGATCGTCGCGAGCACGATCGTGTCGAGCGCGTTGCAGCGCACGTCGAACTCGGGCCGGGTTCGCAGCGCCGCCCTGACGTCCGCGCGAGCGGCGTCGTAGTCGCCCAGTTTCGAACCGACCGCCGCCAGCAGTCCCGAGCCGGGGCCGTAGAACGCGAAGAACGGCAACGCCTTGTCTGGCTCGGCCTCCGCGAACAGCTTCCGTGACCTCCGCAGCTCGCGGCGCGCGAGCTCGGCGTTGCCGAGGCGCTGGTAAGTCGACGCGGTCAGCCCACCGATCACCGCACCTACCTGGGCGTCACGGTGGACGTCGCCGCTCACCTGGGCCAGCTGGAGCAGCTTCAGTGCCGTATCCGGCGCGCCGTGGTGCTTCTCCATGTCGCTGGCCGAGCAGAGCACCTGCGCGACCCGGACGCCGTCACCCGCCGCGTGGTCCAGCGCGCGGTGCATGTGATGACGGCAGTGATCCATCAGGCCGACGTCGCCCGACGCCCAGCCCGCCAACCGGTGCGCCTCCGAGATCGCGTACCGCAACTCGCGCTGAACCTCGTCCGATGCGCGCGCCTTGAGCATCGTCTCTCCGGCCGTCGCCGTCGCGGCGAGTGCCTGCCGCGCGGCCATACCTCCCGACTCCCGGTCGAGGATGCCCAGTCGCGTGACCGTTGCCGCATACCGCTCGACGTCGGTCGCGCCGACTCTGCCGGGCGGCGCGGTGATCACGTCGCGCACCGTGAGTGGCTTGGGATCGCCGAACACGGGGGAGCCGATCACGACCAGCCCGGCCAGCGCGAGGAAGTTCCGTCGCTCCACGTCCTCGTCCACCTCCTCCGTTTCGTCTCGGGTGGAGGGGTCTTCGTTGCCACTGTAGGCGAGTCCGAGCCAGCCTCGGGGAACTCCGAGACCGTGAGCGATCCGTACGAGCAGGTCGTACGAGTGAACGAGGCGTCCGGCGATGATCTCTGAAACGTCGGACGGCTTCTGACCGGTGAGTGCGGCGATCACGCCCTTGGGAACTCCCGAGTCGGCGAGGAGTCGGTAGACGGTGGTGATGTCTCGGCGGATAAGCGCCCGGCGGAGTTCGGGGTCATCCCAGAGCGCTGGGTCAATCGGCTCCATGACGCCCTCCCTGTCCCTGCCGCGACGCTGATGCGAACGTCGCAATCGTTGCATTCGTGTGTAAACGTAGCAACTGTCTCACCTCGGTGTTTTCGTCGCTCCACGTGCTGCATCGTTGGCGCGTGACGATCAAGCTCGTGCCGACCGGCGAGGCCGCCAAGGAGATCGGCGTTGCCCGCGCGACGCTGGTTCGCTGGTGGCAGGGCAAGCTGGTCGAGCCCGCCCTGGTGACGCCGGGCGGGCACGCGCGCTGGGACGTCGAGCAGCTCAAGCGCGACCTGGCCAAGCTGCGCGACGCCGACAACCTCTGAGCTACGCGCTTGGACTGCGGAGGGCTTCCAGCGCCTCGGTGACCAGCTTGCGCGTCGCGGCCAGCGTCTTCTCCTGCAGGGCGGCCTCCAGCGTCTGGACGCACTTGACGTTCTTCGCCGCACGCTTGGGCTTGGACGTCGTGGGCGGCTTCAGTTCGCCAGCCTCAATCTTGGTCAGCACGGCGGTCAGCGACTCGACCTCGCCGGGGTGCACCTTGCCGTTCTGCGCCCGCCAGACGGCCGACGCGGTCATGCCGGTCAGCTGCATCAGGGCGGGCCGCGTCCAGCCCGCCTCCTTGGCCTTCGTCAGGCGGTCGGCGACCTGGCTCGCGATCGACGCGTCGGCGTAGCGCTTCGCCTTGTCCGTCGGGCTCTCGACGGTCGCAGCGGCCGTCCCGGTCACCGAGGCGCTGGAAGCCGTCGCCTCCGGGGTGGTGCTCGGCGTCGCCTTCGGCTCGGATGCCTTCGGGGCGCGCTTCGGCGCAGCCTTCCTAGCGGGCTTCGCTGCCGGGGCCTTCGCCGTCTTCGCCTCGGTGATCGTCGCGGTGGTCATCGCATCTCCCTCACTCGTCGTTAGATGACGGTCACCTAACGTGACCAATCTATCCCGCGATGTGGGAAATGAATACCGTCAGATGGAATTGATCTTAGAAGCGATCTGGGCTCCACTTAGCGCGAAGGTGTGGGTGCCGTCGCGTTCCCTCGTTGTTCCGTTCGCCTGCTGGCGGATCGACCTATCGGCGCGACGTTGCAGGTCAGAGCCCTACGTGTCCACCAAATGACCCTACGTGACTGTAAAGAAGCCTCCGCCCAGGTGGAGCCCCGCTTGCTGCCCTAGCAGCGTTCGTCGGTGGAGCCGTGGAGGTCGGTTCCGGACTGCCACAGCACGTCACCCACCGCGTAGGTGCACTGGCTGAGGGTGTTCGCGCCGTTGGACCACACCTCCTGCTGGCCCCGGGAGCCACCGTTGTAGTCGATGGCCTCGGAGCCGGTGCGGGTCCAGATGGCCGCGCGCAGGTAGAAGTCCTTGTGCTTGGCGCGCCACGAGTCCCAGACGTAGACGTACGCCCAGTTCTTGTTGCAGCCCTTGAACTGCTTCACGGAGGCGACGGTCTCGCCGCCGCTCTTCAGGTACTTGGTCGAGCCGATCTGCGTGACGCCGCTGGGGCACTTGGGGTTCGTCTCGGCCTGCGCGGTTGCGGTGAACGTCATCGCGAGCGCGGCTGCCGCCAGGACAACGGCACCAATCTTCTTCTGCATGCGCACGACACTGGTCGCGCCCGGTTAGTCAGCGGTAAATCACACCCAGGCGGGCCGCCAGCGCGCTGGCGAGGTGGACCGGCTCGCGTTCGGTCGCGTGGCGGATCTGCGTGCGGCAGCTGAAGCCGTCCGCGATCACCAGCGCGTCCTCGTCGGCGCGCAACGCGGGCAGCAGGTCCTGCTCGGCGCACGCGATCGAGACGTCGTAGTGGCCCTTCTCGAAACCGAAGTTGCCGGCCAGGCCGCAGCAGCCCTCGACGACCTTCGGCCGCAGGCCCGCCCTGGCCATGGCCTCGCGGTCCGCGTCGAAGCCGAGTTCCGCGTACTGGTGGCAGTGCGTCTGCACGACGGCGTCGCGGCCGCCCTCCACCTCGGGCAGCATCGGCGCGACGTGCTCGGCGAACGTCCGGGTGGCGCGCGCAAGCGCTTGTACGGCAGGGTCGCCGGACAGTTTCGGTGCCTCCACGCGGAGGAACGCGGTGCAACTCGGTTCCAGGCCGATCACCGGAACGCCCCGGCTCGTCCACGGCAGCAGCGTCCGCGCCGTGCGTTCGACCACCCGGCGTGCCTTGCCGAGCTGGCCCGTCGAGTGCCAGGTCAGTCCACAGCAGACGTTCGCGGACGGCACCTCGACGTGGTTTCCCAGGTGCGCCAGCACGTTCGCGGCGTCGAGGCCGATGCCCGGCTCGAAGAAGTTCGTGAACGTGTCGGGGAACAGCAGCACCGGATCGCCCTTGCCCAACGGGTGCAGCTGCCGGACCAGGGGAGTCTGCTGGCGCGGCAGCTCGCGTTCCGGCGTGATGCCCGCGAACCGGCCGAGACGGGCCGTGAACCTGTTGACCAGTCCGTACTTCAGCCACGTCGGCAGCCAGCCCATGGCGTAGTGCGCACGCGGCCTGATCCGGCCCTTGTAGTGCTCGTGCAGGAACTCGGCCTTGTAGCTCGCCATGTCGACGTCGACCGGGCAGTCGCGCTTGCAGCCCTTGCACCCCAGGCAGAGGTCGAGTGCCTCCGCCACCTCCGGCGACCTCCAGCCGTCCTTGATCACGTCACCGTTGAGCATCTCGAACAGCAGGTGCGCGCGGCCTCGCGTGGAGTGCTTCTCCTCCTTGGTCACGCGGTAGCTCGGGCACATCACGCCGCCCTTGGTGTTCAGGCACTTGCCGACGCCGACGCACCTGCGCGTGTCGCTCGCGAACTCCGCGCGGGTCGGGATCCTCGGTGGCGCCACGAGGACCCGCAGGTCGTCGTCGAGCTTCAGGGGCTCCACGATCCGGCCGGGGTTGAGCAGGTTCCGCGGGTCGAACGCGCGCTTGAACTCACCGAACGCCCTGATCGCCGCGGGCGGGTACATCCGGCCGAGCAGCTCGGACCGCGCCTGGCCGTCGCCGTGCTCGCCCGACAGGCTGCCGCCGTGGCCGACGACCAGGTCGGCCGCGTCCTGCAGGAACTCGCGGTACCCGCTGGCCAGGTCGAAGTCGATGCGGACGTGCAGGCACCCCTCGCCGTAGTGGCCGTAGGTGATGCCGCGCCGCCCGTACCTGGTCAGCAGCTGGTCGAACTCGCGCAGGTAGGTGCCGAGCCGCTCCGGCGGGACGGCCGCGTCCTCCCAGCCCGACCACGCCTCGCTGCCGTCGGCCATGCGGGTGGCGAGCCCGGCGCCGTCCTCGCGGATCCGCCACAGCGCGCGCTGGTGGACCGGGTCCTGGATGATCATCGAGTTCTTGGTGATCCGGGCGACCCGCTCGGGGTGGTCCTCGACCTCGACGAACAGCCAGCTGCGGCCTTCGGGCAGGTCGGGGCGGGTCCGGACGCTGTGCACCAGTGCCTCGTTCAGGCCTTCGATCGCCAGCGCGTCCTCGATCTGGGTGACCTGGTCGGCGGCCTCGTAGGTGTCCGCGAACCCGAGCACGACCAGTACGCGGCGTTCCGGCCTGCGCACCAGCTTCAGCTCCGCGCCCAGCAGCACGACGCAGGTGCCCTCGGTGCCGACCAGTTGCTGCGTCAGGGTCGGGGCGTCCAGCGCGTACCCGCTGACACGGCGGCTGAGCCGCGGGAACCACGCCGGGTCGTGGGCGGGCAGGGCCAGCTTCGGCGGGTTCGTGGTGTCGAACGTGCGGCCGTCGACGGTGAGGACGTTCAGGTTCGTGACGTTCTCGCTGGTCTTGCCCCACTTCACCGAGTGCGCGCCGCACGCGTTGTTGCCGATCATCCCGCCGATGGTGCAGCGCGAGTGCGTCGACGGATCGGGGCCGAACAGGTAGTCGCCGGCGTGGGCGTTGATCCTGTCGAGCACCGCTCCCGGCTGGACCAGCGCGCGGTCGCCGGAGATCTCGAACGCGGTCAGGTACCGGCTGAAGTCGATCACCAGGCCGGTGCCGCACGCGTTGCCCGCGATGGACGTTCCCGCGCCCCGGCTGGTGATCGGCACGCCCTGCTCGGCGGCGATCGCGACGGCCGTCACCACGGCGTCCGTCGTGCGTGGACGGACGACGACCCGCGGCACGTGCCGGTAGTTCGACGCGTCCGCCGAGTACAGGGCCCGGCTCGCCGGGTCGTCGAGGACGTCACCGTCCACCTGGCGCCGGAGCTGGTCGAGGAAGGCCCGCATCACCCGATCATGCCCGGATGGATGTGACATGGCTCCGCCGATGCCGGACTACCTGCCGGTAGCCGATAGCCTCACCCGGTCAACCAGCAGCGATTCTCAGGAGAGCTAGTGAGTCGGTCCGTTCTGGTCACCGGAGGCAACCGCGGCATCGGCCTCGCGATCGCGCAGGCGTTCGCGGCGCAGGGCGACAAGGTCGCGGTGACGCACCGCGGGTCCGGCGCTCCCGAAGGTCTGCTCGGCGTGAAGTGCGACGTGACGAACTCGGAGGAGATCGACGCCGCGTTCACCGAGGTCGAAGCCGCGCACGGTCCCGTCGAGGTGCTCGTCTGCAACGCGGGCATGACGCAGGACACCCTGCTGCTGCGCATGAGCGAGGAGCAGTTCACCCAGGTCGTCGACGCGAACCTGACCGGCGCGTTCCGCTTCGCCCAGCGCGCCTCCCGCGGCATGCTGCGCAAGAAGTTCGGCCGCATCGTCTTCATCTCGTCCGTCGTGGGCCTGACCGGTGGCGCCGGCCAGGTGAACTACGCCGCCTCCAAGGCCGGCATGGTCGGCATGGCGCGCTCGATCGCGCTGGAGCTCGGCTCGCGCAACATCACCGCGAACGTCATCGCGCCCGGCTTCATCACCACCGACATGACCGCGGAGCTGCCCGAGGCCGTCCGCGAGGCAGCGCTCAAGCAGATCCCGGCCGGCCGTTACGGTGCGGCCGACGAGATCGCGCGCGCCGTCACGTTCCTCGCGGCGACCGAGTCGGGCTACATCAACGGTGCCGTGCTGCCGGTCGACGGCGGCCTCGGCATGGGCCACTGACTTTCTCGAACCACGGCTGGTTTCCCGTACTGCGAAAGGGTTGGATCAAGTGACCGGACTGCTCGAAGGCAAGCGACTGCTGATCACGGGTGTGATCACCGACGCGTCGATCGCCTTCCACGTCGCACGCGTCGCCCAGGAGCAGGGCGCCGAGGTCGTGCTGACCGGGTTCGGCCGGATGAGCCTCGTGACGCGCATCGCGCAGCGTCTGCCCAAGCCCGCGCCCGTCGTCGAGCTCGACGTGCAGAACCAGGAGCACCTCGACACGCTCGCCGACCGCGTCCGTGAGCACGTCGACGGTCTCGACGGCGTCGTGCACGCCATCGGCTTCGCCCCGCAGAGCTGCCTCGGCGCCCCGTTCATGGACGCGCCGTGGGAGGACGTCTCCGTGGCGATGCACGTCTCCGCGTACTCGTACAAGGCCCTGGTGCAGGCCACCCGTCCGTTGCTCTCGCACGGCTCGTCGGTCGTCGGCCTCGACTTCGACGCCCGTCAGGCGTGGCCCGCCTACAACTGGATGGGCGCTGCGAAGGCGGCGTTCGAGTCGATCAACCGCTACATGGCGCGCGACCTCGGCCCGGACGGCATCCGCGTGAACCTGATCTCCGCCGGCCCGGTCCGCACCATGGCCGCGAAGTCCATCCCGGGCTTCGGCGAGCTGGAGAAGATGTGGGGCGAGAAGGCTCCGCTGAGCTGGGACGTCGACGACCCCACGCCGGTCGCGAAGTCCGTCTGCGGCCTGCTCTCCGACTGGTTCCCGGCCACCACGGGCTCGATGGTGTTCGTCGACGGCGGTGTGCACTTCCTCGGTCTCTGACGTCACATCCGTTCGTCATGTGAGGCGTTCGGGCGTCTGATTGGATGGAGTGGTGAGTTTCGATGCGCTGCTCTGGCTGTCGTTCGGCGGCCCAGAAGGTCCTGAGGACGTCCGTCCCTTCCTGGAGAACGTGGTTCGCGGACGTGGCGTGCCGCCGGAGCGGCTGGACGAGGTCGAGGCCCACTACCAGCACTTCGGCGGCGTCTCGCCGATCAACCGCCTGAACCTCGAGGCCATCGAGGCCGTGCGGGCCCGTGGCTTCGAGCTGCCGATCTACTTCGGCAACCGCAACTGGCACCCGATGGCCGAGGACGTCGTCGCGCAG
This sequence comes from Lentzea flaviverrucosa, assembly GCF_003350445.1. Classification (NCBI taxonomy): domain Bacteria; kingdom Bacillati; phylum Actinomycetota; class Actinomycetes; order Pseudonocardiales; family Pseudonocardiaceae; genus Lentzea; species Lentzea flaviverrucosa. The sequence continues at coordinate 253,946 of NZ_QQAU01000013.1, read as the reverse complement.
ATGAAGGCCGACGGCGTCCAGCGCGCCTTGGTGTTCCCCACGAGCGCGTACGGCGGCTACTCCGCGTGCCGCCAGTACGACGAGGACATCGTGCGCGCGCTGCAGGCCGTGCCGGACGGCCCCGAACTCGTGAAGCTGCGCCAGTTCTTCGACCACCCGCTCTTCATCTCAGCGTTCGCCGACGGAGTGCGCGCCGCGGCCGCGTCCCTGTCCGGCCCGTACCGCCTGGTGTTCACCGCCCACTCGGTGCCGGTGTCCGCGGACAAGGCCGCCGGACCGCCCGCGGAAGGCGGCTACCGCTACTCGCGCCAGGTCGTCGAGGCGTCCCGGCTCGTGGCGGCGGAGCTGGGCGTCACCGAGTACGACGTCGTGTGGCAGTCGCGTTCCGGCCCGCCGCAGATCCCGTGGCTCGAGCCGGACGTCGTCGACCACATCGAGGCCTTGCACGCCAAGGGGGTCACCGGGGTCGTGGTGTGCCCGATCGGGTTCGTGTCCGACCACCTCGAGGTGGTGTGGGACCTCGACACGGAGGCCCGCGACCGGGCGTTGGAGCTCGGGATGGAGTTCGCCCGCGCCGCCACGCCGAACGGGGATCCGCGCTTCGCCGAGCTCGTGACCGAGCTGGTCGCCGAGCACACTTCCGGGGCTCCGGTGCGGAAGTTGTCGTCGTTCACGTCGGCGGGCTGCACGGTGAACGGTGCGCCGTGCGCTCCCTTGTGCTGCGAACCGGCGAAAAGGCCTGCTCGCGCCTAGGGCGTGTCCCGTAAGTCTCGTTCGCGACAGTCGCGGTCGAGGGCCCCCGGAGGCGGCACCGCCGCAACACCCGAATACGCCCGGTATGAGGGCGCCGCGGCGGCACCGCCTCCGGGTCTCTCGACCGTGACTCTCATCGAACGGACTTGCGGGACACGCCTAGCGGCCTTGCAGGGCCGCGGTCAGTGCCTCTTCGGCGTTGGCGGGTAAAGCACCATCGTGGTCGAGTGCGTAGCGGACGATGGTGCGGAACTCGTCGCTGAAGCGTGAGTAGTACGGCGTGACCGGGCGCAGCCGGGCGTCCTCGATCGCCTTCAGGAGCGTGCGGGCGTACGGGTGCTCGGTGGCGACCCTGCTGTCCTGGTAGACGATGCCGCGGGTGGCGGCGAGGCCTCCTCGTTCGAAGAGGAGCTGCTGGCTGCGCGGACCCGTGAGGAACTCGATGAGCGCCTGGGCGGCGCGCGGTTTGGTGGACTTCGCGGAGATCGCGAGGTTCTGGCCGCCCAGGACGCTCGGGCCGGGCAGCTGCGCCACCTCGAAGTCGATGCCGGGACGGCCCGCGGACTCGCCGCGGTTGCCCTGCAGGGTGCGGTGGGCCACCGGCCAGTTGCGCATGAACGCGATCTTGCCGTCGCGGAACGCCTGGGTGGTCAGCTCCTCGTTCTGCGTGCGGGATTCGGGCAGCACCACGGGTTTGTCGCCCTTGAGGCCGTCGGCGAGCCACCGCAGAGCGCGGCGGGTGCGGTCGGAGTCGATCACGACCTTGCCGGTGTCGTCGACCACGTCGCCCTTCTCCGCCCAGATCAGTTCCAGAGCGTTCACGGTGAGGCCCTCGTAGTCGAGGAACTGGCCCGCGTAGCCGGCGGTGAGGCGGGCGTCCTGCGCTGCCCGCAGCGCGCGCGTCGAGGTGTCGGCGATGTCGTCGAGGCCGAGAGGCTCGTCCTGCACCAGGTCCTTGCGGTAGAAGAGCAGACCCGCGTCCGTGTTGAACGGCAACGCCCACAGGACGTCCTTGTAGCGGCAGCTCTCCAGCGGACGGCGCAGGAACCCGCTGGTGTCCACAGCGGACAGCGGGCGCAGGTAGCCGGACTGGGCGAACTCGGCGGTCCAGGTGACGTCGAGGTTGTAGACGTCCGCGTTCTCGGCCTGCTCCCTCGCCCGCGCGACCATCTCGCTGCGCTGGCCGTCGGCCTCCGTGGGCAGCTCGATGATCTCCGCCGGCTGTTCGGGGTGCTCGGAGTTCCACTGGTTGATCAACGCGCGCCGCTGGCCGCCGTCGCTCTGGTCGCGGCCGCTGAGCACGACGAGCTTGCCCTTCTCCCACTCGGTCGACTCGCGCAAGAGCGGCTGGATCCCGCTGGTGAACAGGATCGTCAGCACGATGCCGACGGCCACGCCCATCGCGAGCCACGACCGGTTCGCCCACACCACGCCGGGCGGGCCCAGCCTCGGCAGGGCCGCCCACGTGCGCCGCAACCAGCTCATCCGGCACCTCCCCACACCCGGCGGAACAACGCCGCCAGGTCGTCGCCGAGCGTGTCCGTGGTCGAGTCGCGGCACTCGCCGCCGGACGCGTCCGTGATGGAGGTCAGCGCGTGCGCCGCACAGCTGGCCTCGCCGACGGCGATCACGAACACCCGGATCCCCTTCTGCCGCACCGCGTTCACCACGTCCTGCCGGGTCTGCGCGCTCGTCGTGTCCTCGCCGTCGGTCAACGCGATGACCGCGCTCACGTGGTCCGCGTCGTCGGCACCGACCCGGTCGAGGCTGTCGAGGATCGCCTGGTGCAGAGGTGTGCCACCGGAGGGCTGCACCGCGTTCAACGCGGCGGCCGTGGCCTCCTTGTCACGCCTGCCGAGCGGGACGAGCGGCCGGACCTCGTTGTTGTTGAACACCGACAGGCCGTACGTGTCCCTGGCACCCATCTGCGTGAGTGCTTTGCGGACACCTTCGACCGCCACGGCGAACCGCTTCTCCCCGGTGGCCGTCGGTTCGACCATCGACCCGGACGCGTCGAGCGTGAGCCAGACCCGGCCGTCCCTCTTGGCCTGCTCGTACTTCTTCAGGAACGCGGCCTGGGCCTCGTCGCCGGGCGCCGCCTCGGCCCGGTCGAGCGCCAGACCGGCCCGCACCCCGAACTCCTCGCGGAACTCGGCTCCCGCCGCCTGCCGGGCGGGACGCAGGCCGGCGGCGTTGAGCGCCGTCATGCCCTCCTGCGTGCCGAGCCACACCTGGAACGCCTTCGCCGGCGTGCGGGCGGCCAGGTTCGACACGTCCTGCGCGTCCCACTCGACGAGGTTCAGCGGGTAGTCGGCGCGGTAGGTGTCCGACGGGTACAGCGCGGTGAGGCACGGCTTCTGCGCGCAGCCGGTCTTGTTGTGCCGCAACAGGACCTGCTCTGTCGTGATCATCGCGGCGCCCGGCTGGGGCCGGTCGGCCTCCGTGACCCGGCGCTCGACGACGGCCGGTTCGAGCGTCTCGTACAGCGCCGCCGTGGCGAGCCTGCCGTCGATCGCCATCAGCGGGTTCGGCCTGCCGATCTCAGTGCCGGTGCTGCCGACCTTGGTCAGCAGGTCGCCCCACTTCTCCGGCGAGCCGGACACGACGTCCTGCGCGATCTGCGCGGGCACCGCGAGCACGACGGGCGAGAACGCGACCGAGTCACCCGGCGTGATGCGCACGGCCGACCCGATGCCGCCGGTGCGGCGCACCACCTCGTTCGTCTCCGTGGTCGAGTCCGGCAGCCACACGTCCGGGTGCGGCCCGATCTCCCGCAGGTCCTGCGACGACCACGACGACCGCAGCGCGATCGCGCCCCTGTTGCCCGGTGCCGAGAACACGTAGAGACGCGCCGTGCGGCACCCGTGGTTCTTCGCCGCCGTGTGCTGCTCGAACTTCCGCGCGACCTCCCCGATCGCGGGCGCCGCGTCCTGCGACGTCAGCACCCGCACCTCGGTCGGTTGTGGACAGCCGAGCAGCAGCACCCGTCCGTACGCGACCATCGGCGGTGCCGCGACCGCGACCAGCCCCGCCGAGACCACCAGCACGGCCGTGAACACCACCCAGCGCAGCCGGATGCGTTTGACCAGCTGGTTCAACCTGTCGATGGCGGACGCGGACAGCACCAGGAGTGCCGCGCCGATGCCGTAGAGGACCCACGACTGCCAGGTCGAGAGCGCTCCCGTGGCCGTCTCGGACAGCAGGTGCCCGGCGACCGCGGCCAGCATGAGGGCGCCCGCGTACCTGGGTGCTGTGCTCGACCGGCGCTGGTCGACGTCCTCCATCCGGCGTCCTCCCCACCCGGCACCATATGTGGGAGCACCGACGCTTCTGGGGGAGTTGCCCGCTCAGGCGGGGTCGCGGGTGGAGAACCACTCGTTTGGATCAGCGGCTACCGCATCTGCCGGACGTCAGTGCCGACCGGCGCCGCTGTCTGCCAGGACGCGCACGGCCTCGTCGACCGCCGCGCACCGTGCGCGGCGCACGGCTTCGGAGACGGGGCGCAGTGCCTCGGTGCGCGCGGTCATGGCCGAAGCCGACAGCGCGCCGCCGGGGGCGTCGGAGCTGGCCACGGACACGATCGCAGCCACCTCGGCGGCCCGTTGCAGCACCCGGAGCGCTCGCGGTGGCATCGCGTCCGGCCACGGCAGCGTGGAGTTCTCGGCCGCGAGGTCGGCGATCTCCTTGCGGACGTTCGGCCGGTGCTTGGCCACGTCCAGCGACGCCAGGGCCGCCGTCGCCTCGCGCAGCGCTGCGCCCAGGCCGTGCTCGGCCTCGCCGATCGGGATGTGTTCGAGGCCGTTGGACGACGGCAGGTCGAACACCGTCCAGCGCATCACGCCGTCGGCGACGATCTTCGGCACGAGCCCGATGTGCACGGACGGCACCACGAGCGCCTCGCCGGAACGCAGCGCGCACGTCGAGAGGGGGCCCTTGCCGCCGAGACCTCGTACGTCGCCCGGCACCGGTAGCACCAGCCGGGCGGAGGTGGCGCCCGCGCGCCGCAGGGCGGCCAGCAGCAGGGCAGGGCCCACGGGGGCCTCGTCGGGACCGGGGAGGTCGAGCGCTGTGGCGGTGCCGTCGTCGTCGGCCACCACCTCGTGCTGCTCGGCCCACAGGTGCAGGGCGTCGAGGACGTCGTCAGCGGCGGCTAGACCGTGCAGCCAGCCCGACGTCCACACGACCAGCGTGGCACTTGCACAGGACACCCGACGAGATTACGTGGCCCGCCCCCGGTCGTCCCACCCGGTGTGCCCGATCCGGGGCACCTACTTGGCCGGACCGATGTGCTCCTCGAGCAGCGACCGGAACGACGTCAGGTCCTCATCGGACGCGAAGGCCCGGTGCGGCACGGACAGCGACGTCGCGCCCTCGTCCAGCGTCTCCAGCACGAACCCCTGCCGCGTCTCGGTCCAGCCCGGCAGTTCCTCCCAGACGATCTCCTCGCGCACCGCGTTGCCCACGGCCATCCGGAACGACCGCGCGTCGGCGCTGCCCGTCACGGTCCGGCTGATCATCTCGTCGGACGTGAAGCGCCACCACACCGCGACCGGCTCCATGAAACCGATGACCAGCGCGCACACCAGGCCGAACAACGCCACCGGCAGCGTGTCCTCGAAGCCCAGCAGCAGCACGAGGGAGAACACCGCGAGCACGAGCGCGAACCACGGCGCCCACTTGAACATCGGCACCATCGCCCGCAGGCTGGCCCGCCAGTCCGCGGGTGACGGGGCCCATCTGAAATCGACACAGTTGCTCATAACGCCTCGCATTGTGCTGCACGATGCCCGCATGCACCTGGGGGATGACGAAAAGGGAACCGTCGCGCGCCGGACCGTCCTGAAGGGCACCGCGGCCGCGCTCGCCGGGGTCGCGCTGGCGGTGGGTCAGCAGCCGGCCGCACACGCCGTGGCCCAGGACGACCCGGAACAGCGGCTGCTGCAGATCGTGCCGGGAGGCAACGGGATCATCTACACGCTGTACGCCGACGGTCGCATCAAGTGGTTCAAGCACCTGGGCCGCGACAACGGCACCTACAACTGGGCCAGCGGTGACGGCCGGGAGATCGGCAGCGGCTGGCAGATTCACACGAACGTGCTGGCAGACCAGAACGGCCAGCTCTTCGGCCTGTGCGGCGACGGCACGATGTGGTGGCACAAGTGGGTTCTCACGAACCCCGCCACCGGGGAGGGCTACTGGGCGCCCGGCACGAACAACGTCATCCACCGCGGTTTCGGCCAGTACTCCTACGTCTTCGGTGGCTGGGACGGCAAGTTCTACGCGGTGGACGCCCACGGCGACATGTACTGGTTCCACTACATCGCCGGTGACGGCTCGAACGGCCCCGGCGCGTGGGCCAACAACGGTGTCGGCCAGAAGATCGCGAGCGAGAAGCGCGACTACGACATGTTCTTCGCCGACATGAACGGCGTCATCTACGGCGTCCGGCACGGTGCGTCGCTGCACTGGTTCCGCTACCTCGCCGGTGACGGCACCAACGGTCCTGGCGCCTGGGCGAACAACGGCAACGGCATCCAGGTCGGTTCCGGCTTCGACTTCGGCTCGTGCGTCGAGCGGTTCACCGAGAACGGCGTCGTCTACGTCGTGTGGGTCAACAAGGACCACACCCAGGCAGACCACGAACTGCGCTGGTACAAGCTCGCCGACCACCTCACGATCGACACCTCCGGGGTGTTCTGGCCCAACGGCGACGGTGCGCTGGTCGGCACCGGCTTCAGCGTCACCAGGGGCGCGAACCTGCAGGGCTACACCAGCTGGTCGGTCGCACCCGGTCAGCGGCTCGACGTCGCGGTCTCGACGACGTTCGACCAGTTCAGCGCCAGCGTGCTGCGGCTCGCCGGGCCGATCGAGCAGGGTGGTGCGACGCAGGTCAGGGCCCCGCAGACGTACCGGGGGCAGCGGCACCTGCTCCGGTCCGGCTACCGGGCGAACGGACCTGCCTGGCCGACATCGTTCTCCTTCACCGTGCCCGACGACTGGCAGTCCGGGTTCCACGTCGTGAAGCTCGAAGGCCCGCACGGCCTGAGGCAGTACATCCCGTTCGTGGTGAAGCCGAAGCAGCCGCGAGAGAAGGTGGCGCTGCTCCTGCCGTACCTGACGCACAATGCCTACAACCACTGGGGCGGCCACTTCCAGTACTCCTGGGAGTCGGCCTACGGCCGGCGTCAGTTCTCCATCCGCCGGCCGTTCGCGAACGCCTACGTCGAGGCTCCCGGGTTCATCGACGTCCGGTTCTACGGCGACCTGCTGCTGATGAAGTGGTTCACGGACAACAACGTCGCCTACGACTGCTACCAGGACCTCGACCTGCACGACCCGTCCTGGCTGGCGCAGTACAAGACGCTCGTGCTCGCCACGCACCCCGAGTACTGGACGCCGCAGATGCGCACGGCGCTGGAGACCTACCTCGCCAACGGCGGCCGTGTCATCTACACGGGCGGCAACGGCATGTACGAGCGCGTCGACTACGACGCCTCAGGTGGGTTCGTGCTGCATCGCCGTCCCGACAACGGCGAACGCTGGACGTGGCGTGAGCAGGGGCGGCCGGAGTCGGAGGTGCTCGGCGTCGCCTATGACAGCACTTCCTACATGGACATGCACCCGTACGTCGTCACCGCCGACCACCCGTTCCTGGAGGGCACCGGGCTTGCGGTCGGCGACCGGTTCGGCGAGACCGGGTACAACTTCGCGGCCAGCGGCTGGGAGGTCGACACCAGGGCCGGCGCGGGCCCGGAGGCACCCGGCGTCGTCCAGTTCGCTCAAGGAGAACAGGCGCACGGCGCCGAGATGTGCGTCCTTCCCAAGCCGAACGGTGGATGGGTGTTCAGCGCGAGTTCCCTGTGTTTCAACGGTGCTCTCGCCCATGACCCGAAGATGTCGCGGATTCTGCTCAACGCGGTGAACGCCGCTCAGGCCTAGGTCCTGGAGTCGCTCCACGTCGACGGGTCAGGTTCTGGTGCGTAGCGTCGTCTGCGTGACCCAGAACCTGGCCCGCACGGCGGGCGAACTGCGCGCCGCCGGGCACCTGCCGCGCGGCGTCAAGACCGAGATCAGGGAGAACCTCCTCGCGGCCCTGCGCGAAGGACGCAACCCGTGGCCCGGCATCGTCGGTTTCGACCGCACGGTGCTCCCGCAGCTCGAACGCGCGCTGCTCGCCGGCCACGACGTCGTCCTGCTCGGCGAGCGAGGGCAGGGCAAGACACGCCTGCTGCGCAGTCTGATCTCGTTGCTCGACGAGTGGACGCCCGTCATCGAGGGCTCCGAGCTGGGCGAACACCCGCTCGACCCGATCACCCCGGAGTCGAAGCGGCGTGCCGCCGAGCTCGGCGACGACCTGCCGGTGGTGTGGCGGCACCGCGGCGAGCGCTACGCGGAGAAGCTCGCCACGCCCGACACGTCCGTCGGCGACCTGGTCGGCGACGTCGACCCGGTCAAGGTGGCCGAAGGGCGGTCGCTCGGCGACCCGGAGACCATCCACTACGGCATGCTCCCGCGTGCCCACCGCGGCATCATCGCCATCAACGAACTCCCCGACCTGGCCGAACGCATCCAGGTGTCGTTGCTCAACGTCATGGAGGAGCGCGACATCCAGGTCCGCGGCTACACGCTGCGGCTGCCGCTGGACGTGCTGCTCGTGGCGACCGCGAACCCCGAGGACTACACGAACCGCGGCCGCATCATCACGCCGCTGAAGGACCGCTTCGGCGCCGAGGTCCGCACGCACTACCCGCTGGAGATCGAGGCCGAGGTCGACCTTGTGCGCCAGGAGGCGGACCTGGTCGCCGAGGTGGGCGACCACCTGCTGGAGATCATCGCCCGGTTCGTGCGACACCTGCGCGAGTCGTCGTCGATCGACCAGCGCTCCGGTGTCTCGGCCCGGTTCGCGGTCGCGGCGGCGGAGACCGTCGCGGCGTCGGCGCTGCGCCGGTCCGCGCTGATCGGCGAGACGCCGGCGATCGCCCGCCCGGTCGACCTGGAGTCGGTGCCGGACGTGCTGCGCGGCAAGCTCGAGTTCGAGGCGGGGGAGGAGGGCCGCGAGGACGAGGTGCTGGTCCACCTGCTGCGCCGCTCCATCGCCGACACCGCCCGGGCCCGCCTGGCCGGGCTGAACCTGCGCGCGCTGGCCGAGGTCGTCTCGGACGGCCACCCCGTCGCCACGGGGGACCGCGTGCACGCCGGTGACCTGCTGGCCGCGTTGCCCGAGCTGCCGATCCTGCACGAGGTCGCGGCCCGGCTGGGGGCGGGCCCGAAGGACCCCGTCGGCCGCATCGCCTCGGCCGTGGAACTGGCCCTGGAGTCGCTGTACCTGACGCGCAACCTGTCGAAGGACAACTCCTCCGACGACGACCGATCCGTGTACGGATGACCTCTTCCCTCGACGGGCCGGGGAACTTCCTGTTTCCCGGCCCGCCGCCTGGGGGTCACCAGCGAACGGACGGTGTCCCCCTCCGCGGACCTGCACCAGCTCCACAGACCTGACTTCCCGCGGGCCCGGCGGCAGTTGCCCGGGTCGATCGCCTGATTTTTCCTCGACGGAGGCGAACCGATGAGATATCGCTACGGACGCTGGGGCGGCGGCGCCGATCCGCTGGCGCCCCCGGTCGACCTCCGCGCGGCCGTGGACGAACTCGGCCGCGAGGTCATGGAGGGCGCCTCGCCGTCGTCCGCCCTGCGCGAACTGCTGCGCCGCGGCGTCGACGGCACCCGCGGCCTCGACGACCTGACCTCGCGCCTGTGGCAGCGCCGTGCGTCGATCCAGCGCCGGCACCGCCTGGACGGCACGCTGACCGAGGTCAAGCAACTGCTCGACAAGGCCGTCGAGGCCGAGCGCCGCGCGTTGTTCCCGGACCCGTCCGACGACGCGCGCTTCCGCGAGGCCCAGCTCGACGCCCTGCCGGTGGGCACCGCCGCGGCCGTCCAGGAGCTGTCCTCCTACGACTGGCGTTCCGAGGAGGCTCGTTCCGCGTTCGAACAGATCCGCGACCTGCTCGGCCGCGAACTGCTGGACCAGCGCTTCCAGGGCATGAAGGAAGCGATGTCCAACGTGGACTCCCGCGACGTCGAGCGCATCCAGCGCATGCTGCAGGACCTCAACTCGTTGCTGGAGGCGCACGCGTCGGGCTCGCCGGAGACGCCGCGCATGTTCGACGACTTCATGCGCAAGCACGGCGAGTTCTTCCCGGAGAAGCCCCGCAACGTCGACGAGCTCATCGACGCCCTGGCCGCCCGTTCGGCCGCCGCGCAACGCATGATGAACTCGATGACCGACGCCCAGCGCGCCGAGCTGTCCGCGCTGTCCCAGCAGGCCTTCGGCGGCATCGGCTCCTCTCTGTCCACTCTGGACTCCCTGTTGCAACGCCTGCGGCCGGGCGAGGACTGGACATCGTCCGCCCGCTTCCGCGGCCAGGACCCGCTGGGCCTGGGCGAGGGCGCTCAGGCGATGGCGGACCTGGCCGAGCTCGACGCGCTGGCCGAGCAGCTCTCCCAGTCGTATCCGGGTGCCCGCCTGGAGGACATCGACCTGGAGGCGCTGGAACGCCAGCTGGGCGAGTCGGCCACCGTCGACGCCCGCCGCCTCGCGGAGCTGGAGAAGGCGCTGCGTTCGCAGAACATCGTGGAACGCGCCCCCGACGGTTCGCTGAAGCTGACGCCGAAAGCGTTGCGGCGCCTCGGTGAAACGGCCCTGCGCGGCGTCGTGGACCAGCTGCGTTCGTCGCAGGGCTCCCGCGAGACCACCTCGGCCGGTGCCTCGGGCGAACTGATCGGCTCGACCCGCCCGTGGCAGTTCGGCGACACCGAACCCTGGGACGTGCCACGAACCCTGCGCAACTCCGTGCTGCGCTCCGGCAGGATGTCCATGGACGTCGTGGACCTCGAAGTGTCCGAGACCGAACACCGCACCCGTGCTGCCGTGGCGTTGTGCGTCGACACCTCCTGGTCGATGGTGCAGGACGGCCGTTGGGTGCCGATGAAACGCACGGCGTTGGCGTTGCATCACCTCGTGCGCACCCGTTTCCGGACTGATGCTCTTCAGCTGGTGACGTTCGGGCGTTATGCCGAGGCCGTGGACATCGGACAGCTGACGGCGTTGGAAGGCGTGTGGGAGCAGGGCACGAACCTGCACCACGCCCTGTTGCTGGCCGGGCGTCACGTCCGGCGCCATCCCGACGCGCAACCCGTGGTGCTGGTCGTGACCGACGGCGAACCCACCGCGCACCTCGAACCCGAGGGCGACGCGGAGTTCAACTACCCGCCGCTGCCCCGGACCCTCGCCAAGACCCTGAACGAGGTCGACGCACTGGCCCGGCTCGGCGCGACGATCTCGGTGTTCAAGCTGGGTGACGACCCGCGCCTGGCCGCGTTCGTCGACATCGTGGCCCGTCGGGGTGGTGGCCGAGTGGTGTCGGCGGACGAGGAAGGCCTGGGAGCCGCCGTTGTCAGCGACTACCTGAAGTCCCGGCGCCGGCGGCGGTGATGCGCCGGTACCTCCTCGCGGTCGTGCTGAGCGGCGTGCCGTCCACCGTGCACGCGCTGGTGACGGGCGACGACGTGGTGCGCGCCACCAGGGCTGCCGGGTCGTTGGTCGGCGGTGGGGTGCGTGAGGGCGTGGCGGTGCACCTCGCCGTGTCGGCGTTCTGGATGTTCGTGCTGACGCGGCTTCGAGTGCGGGGTGCCGTGGCGGGAGCCGTGGCCGGGTTGCTGATCGCCGCCCTCGACCTGGAGGTCGTCGGGCGCCACAACGCGCAGATCCGCGCCCTGCCGCGGGTTCCGCAATGGCTGGACCACTTGGCGTTCGGCGTGCTCGCCGCTCAGAGGTCGTAGAGCGCGGCCAGGCGGGGTAAGCGGGGGGCCATTTCGGCGCTGTCGTCGAAGTCGAAGTCCCACTCCGGGTCGAGGTCGGGGTAGCTGATCCTGAAGGCGTCCTGCGGCAGTTGCATGCCCGTGGCCTTGAGGTGGGCGTTCCACGCGATCGACAGGGCCTCCTGGCACTCGAACTCCTCGCCGGACTCGGCGGCCGCCACCACCGCAGGTAAGGCCGCCAGCGAGTCCGGGTCGGCGAGGACGGCCGTGTAGATCTCCTCGCCCTGGGTGACCAGCCAGCCGCGGAAGTAGTCGAAGCCGTCGTCCGAGCAGCCGCCGTTGATCACGTAGGCCGCGGCCCACAGCGGGTTCTGGTACGAGACGGTCAGCACTTCCCACAGGACCTGCTGGGTCGCGACGATCTCGGCGGGCGGCCGTTCGGCGAGCAGGGTGGTGGCCGCGGCGGCCACGGCGTCGCCGTCCGACGGGTCGGCCACGCTCGCCCTGGCGTCGGCGATGAGCTTCCAGAAGTTGTTCGGGTCCACGTCCTGGAGCTTGGCAGAGGGGTCTGACAATTTTTGGCGCCTGACTTACGAGCCGGGACGTTCTAGGTTGTAGAGATGATCAGGACTTTGTTTCGCTCGCTCGAGGCCGTGCACGGAATGATCTACTTCGCCCCCGAGGCCGACTCGCGGTACGCGAGCGCGGGGCTCGACCGGCCCGGCGGTTACTTCGCGTCCCGGGCGGCGGCGCTGGGGGCGGTCGGGGCCGAGGTCGTGATCGCGACGTTCTACAACTTCAACCCCGCGATCGTGCGGGCGCGCATCCCGCAGGCGTGGGAGACGGTCTCGCCGCAGCGCATGCTCGAACTGCGGTGGGAGGCGGCGGACGAGGCCCTGAAGAAGGTCCTGCCGGACGACCTCGAGGAGATCAACGCGCTGGCGAAGCGGGCCGCCGAGCGGTCCAAGGAGATGCCGCACGGCCGCACGTTGTTCGCCGCGCACGCCGCCCTGCCGTGGCCGGACGAACCCCGCCTGCAGCTGTTCCACGCCCAGACGCTGCTGCGCGAGTTCCGCGGCGACGGGCACCTCGCTGCCCTGCTCCGAAACAACGTCACCGGCCTCGAGGCGCTCGTGCTGCACGCCGCGACCGGTGAAGTTCCGGCTGAAGCGCTGCGCAAGACGCGTGCGTGGTCCGAGGAGCAGTGGACGGCCACGCTGGAGGACCTGCAGAAGCGCGGGCTCGTCGGCGAGGACCAGCTGCTCACGGAGAAGGGGCGCGAGCTGCGGCAGGGCATCGAGGACGACACGGACCACATGGCCGCGGCGGCCTACGACGTCCTGTCCGACCAGGAGAAGCAGCGGTTCGTGGAACTGGCCTCGCCGCTGAGCAAGGCCGTCGTCGAAGCCGGCATGGTCCCCGGCCGCCGCTAGTCCGTGTCGGTGCCGTCCCGTTCGGTCGACGCGAGCGCCTTCTCGGTGACCTCGTCCTTGCCCGCCCGGTGCTTGCCGGGATGGGTCAGCGAGAAGTGCGCCTCGTCGCGCATCCGCTCCACCATGTGCGGGTAGTGCAGCTCGAACGCCGGCCGCTCCGAGCGGATCCGCGGCAGCTCCGTGAAGTTGTGCCGCGGCGGGGGTGAGGTCGTGGCCCACTCCAGCGAGTTGCCGTAGCCCCACGGGTCGTCCTGCGGGGCCGGGTCGCCGTAGCGGTAGGAGCGGAAGACGTTCCACACGAACGGGAGCACCGACGCGCCGAGCAGGAACGCGCCGATCGTGGAGAGCGTGTTGAGGAACGTGAAGCCGTCGGAGGGCAGGTAGTCGGCGTAGCGGCGCGGCATGCCCTCGTTGCCCAGCCAGTGCTGCACGAGGAACGTGCCGTGGAAGCCGAAGAACGTCGTCCAGAAGTGCAGCTTGCCCAGCGGCTCGTCGAGCATCCGGCCGGTCATCTTCGGGAACCAGAAGTAGAGGCCCGCGTACGTGGCGAACACGATCGTGCCGAACAGCACGTAGTGGAAGTGCGCCACCACGAAGTACGTGTCGGACACGTGGAAGTCGACGGCCGGTGAGGCCAGCAGGATGCCCGTCAGGCCACCGAAGAGGAACGTCACGAGGAAGCCGATCGAGAACAGCATCGGCGTCTCGAACGTCAGCTGCCCCTTCCACATCGTGCCGATCCAGTTGAAGAACTTGATGCCCGTCGGCACCGCGATCAGGAACGTCATCAGCGCGAAGAACGGCAGCAGCACCGCGCCCGTCGCGTACATGTGGTGCGCCCACACGGCCACGGACAGCATCGCGATCGCGAGGGTCGCGAACACCAGGCCCTTGTAGCCGAACAACGGTTTGCGGCTGAACACCGGGAAGATCTCCGTCACGATCCCGAAGAACGGCAACGCGACGATGTACACCTCGGGATGGCCGAAGAACCAGAACAGGTGCTGCCACAGGATCACGCCGCCGTTGGCCGGGTCGAACACGTGCGCCCCGAGGTGCCGGTCCGCCGCCAGGCCCATCAGAGCCGCGGTCAGGATCGGGAACGCCAGCAGGATCAGCACGGCCGTCACCAGGATGTTCCAGGTGAACACCGGCATCCGGAACATCGTCATGCCCGGTGCCCGCAGGCACACCACGGTGGTGATCATGTTGACCGCGCCGAGGATCGTACCCAGACCGGACACCGCCAGGCCCATGATCCACAGGTCCGCGCCGACGCCCGGCGAGTGCACGGCCGACGACAGGGGCGTGTAGGCGAACCAGCCGAAGTCCGCCGCACCACCAGGCGTCAGGAACCCCGAGACGGTGATGATGGCGCCGAACAGGTACAGCCAGTACGAGAAGGCGTTCAGGCGCGGGAACGCGACGTCCGGCGAGCCGATCTGCAGCGGCAGGATGAAGTTCGCGAACCCGAACAGGATCGGCGTCGCGTACAGCAGCAGCATGATCGTGCCGTGCATGGTGAACAGCTGGTTGTACTGCTCGTTCGACAGGAACTGCAGCCCTGGCCGCCCCAGCTCGGCGCGCATCAGCAACGCCATCACGCCGCCGATCATGAAGAACACGAACGACGTGGTCAGGTACATGATCCCGATCTGCTTGGGATCTGTGGTCTTGAACAGCTGGAGGAAGTACGAACCCTTCGGCCGTGCGCGCGCCGCCCCCGGATGGGGCACTACGGGCGTTGGCTTGATCGTGGTCATCGCGCCTCCTCCGTGCCAGAGGTGAATCGTCCTCCCGGTCAGACCGAGGGGCAATCCACGACGAGCACCGCGCTGGTCACCGGGACCACCGGAGCGCCTACCGAAATGCCGCTGACCTGCACGTAGTAGGCGCCGGGGGCCAATTCGCCGAATTTGATCGACATCCTCTCCGAGATGGCCGGACTGCGCGATTCGACCTGTTTGCCGTTCTCGTCGAGCAACGCGACCTTCAGCGCGCGGGCCGGCGTGTCCCTCAGTTCGACGGTGACCTCCAGGTCCTCCCCGGTCAGCGCCAGGTCCGGCACGCTGACCTGGGGCTCGGTCGAGGTCACGTTGCGCGGCACGACGGGCTTCGCGGTCAGGAACGACTCCACGGCGTCCAGCACGGCGGCGTTGTCCTGCAACGACGTGTGCTGCTCCGTCACGCGGTGCAGCGTGTTCGAGTCCAACGCCAGGCCACGGCGTGCGGCACCGGGCATCGGCACGGTCGAGTCCCCGTACAGGTCGTCGCCCTCGTACGTCCGGTAGCTGGTGACTTTGCCGTCGGCGATCCGAACAGTGGTGGCCGTCGGCTGCTTACCGCCGAGGATCGCGTACGTCCGGTCGGCGAACGAGTCGGTCAACGCGCCGTGGAACGCCATCGCGTCCGTGACCATCTTCGTGTCGAGCTCGGGCAACGACACCTCAGTGGTCTTGAGAAGTCCGCCGGTGGACTCGATGCACGCGTACTCGGGCAGCAGCTGGTGCAGCGACGGCATCGACCGCGCGAACTCCGTCAGGTCGATCGCCAGCGGCCCGAGCTCCTTGCGCACGCCGTTGACCAGCTGGTCCAGCGCGGCGGCCGCCCCGCGGTACGGCGTGCCCATCGTGATCAGCTTCGCGGTCCGCTCGGCCATCCCGCACTGCTCGATGCACCACCGCGCGACCAGCCCGCCCATCGAGTGGCACACGAAGCTGACCTTGGCGTCGGGCCCGATCCGGTCCAGCGCCTCGTCCACCCGCCGGGCCAGCAACGCGCCGTTGTAGCGGTTCGACAGCCGCCAGTCGTAGGCGAAGAGGAGCAAGTTGCCCTTCTCGACGGTGTACCCGAGCGAGTTCATCCGCCTGGTCACCCGGTCGTAGCCCTTCAACGGCGTCCAGATGCCGGGGATGACGTGCAGGTCCGCCATCAGCCCCGCGGGCTCGACGCCGTCGCCGGGGTGCTCGTCGCCGATGCCGGCCGGGAGCTTGAGCTTCTTCAGGCTGCGTCCGAGCGTCAGCACCGCGCGCAACGCGGCCTTGCCCGACACCTCCCAGGCCATGCCGTCCTCGTTGCGCAGCGTGCTGCCGAGGATTCCGGGCAGGACCACCACCAGATCGGTCATCTGATTTCCAAACCGGCGGATACCCCGGCGTTCACGCCGGGGAGGAGCCGCTCTGTGCGTAGGGGTGGACGGGACGTCACATGGCGGGCCGCTAGCGTGTGAGCATGGCGGAGCGGGTGGTGAAGCGGGCGTTCAAATACCGCTTCTACCCGTCCGCCCAGCAGGCAGCCGAGCTGTCCCGGACGTTCGGCTGCGTGCGACTGGTTTACAACCGGGCGCTGGAAGCCCGTACGGCCGCCTGGTACGGCGAGCAACGCCGGGTGTCCTACGTGCAGTCGTCGGCCATGTTGACCGAGTGGAAGCAAGATCCCGGGTCGGCGTTCCTGACCGAGGTGTCCTCGGTTCCGCTGCAACAGAGCCTTCGGCACCTGCAAGGTGCGTTCGCCGCGTTCTGGGACAAGCGGGCGAGGTACCCGAGGTTCAAGTCCAAGCGCAAGTCCCGTGCGTCCGCCGAGTACACCCGATCGGCGTTCCGGTGGCGTGACGGGACGCTCATCTTGGCGAAGATGGCCGAACCTCTCGACATCCGTTGGTCTCGGCCGCTGCCCGAAGGCGCTGAGCCGAGCATGGTCACGGTATCCCGGGATGCGGCGAACCGCTGGCACGTCAGTGTCCTCGTCGACACCACCGTGCACGACGGGCCCACGTCCGATCAGGTGGTCGGGCTCGACGCCGGCATCGCCAGCCTCGTCACTCTCTCCACCGGGGAGAAGGTGACGAACCCTCGCCACGAGCGGCGGGACCGGGAGCGGCTCGCCGTGGCCCAGCGGCGACTGGCCCGCAAGATGAAGGGTTCCAGCAACAGGGCGAAGGCGCGCGTCAAGGTGGCGCGGGTGCACGCCCGAATCGCAGACCGTCGCAGCGATAATCTGCACAAGCTGAGCACGCGTCTCGTCCGTGAGAACCAAACGGTCGTGATCGAGGACCTCGGCGTGCGCAACATGGTTCGCAACCACAGCCTTGCCCGCGCGATCAGCGACGCCGCCTGGTCGGAACTGCGGACCATGTTGACCTACAAATGCCAGTGGTACGGCCGCGAACTGGTCGTGATCGACCGCTGGTACCCGAGTTCGAAGGTGTGCTCCGCGTGCGGAGCGCTCCAGGGCACAATGCCGCTCGGCATCCGGGAGTGGACGTGCCGTTGCGGAACTGTCCACGACCGGGATGTCAACGCGGCGATCAACATACGAGCGGCCGGGCTGGCCGTGCTCGCCTGTGGAGACGGTGTCAGACCAGCTCGTGCGCAAGCACGAGAAGGCAACTGTCGCTGAAGCAGGAACCCTCCCGGGCGACCGGGAGAATCCCCGTCCTTCAGGGCGAGGAGTAGTCAACTAGGACTCCTCGGCGAGCTTGCGGATGAGGGAGAGCAACGCGAAGTTCGCGGGCACGAGGTACGTCAGCTCGTGGATCCACGCCAGCCGCTGACCATGCGCGGGCAACGCCAGCCGCGAGTCACCGGCCCGAGCGCGCGCGACCACCTTGTACAGCGCTGCCAACGCGTGCGGCTCCAACGCCGTCACGGCCTGGGTCAGTGCTTGAGGTGACGCATGAGCTGCGAGCCCGCGCAGGACGTCGGTCACGCGCGCTGGGTCTTCCACGGCGTCCAGCACGAGGTCGAGCACATCGGCGTCCTCGTCCGCGAGCAGCAGCAGCGCGTGCACGGGCCGGTTGTCGCGGACGCTCTTCAGCACTTCCTTGTCCAGCAACTCTTCCCGGCGTGCGGCGAGCAGTTCGCGCCGGCGTGCGGGTGTGGCGTCCACGAACTCGTCCGCGAGACTCGCGAGCAGCCACGGCCGATAGGCGAGCACGACGCCCTGCTGCCGCGCGGTCACCCGGCGCGCCTGGATGACCTGCGCCTCGATCAGGCTCGTCCCGTACAACGCCTCCGTGACGGCGACGTCCGCGTCCGTGGACAACAACTCGGGGTGCTGGAGCAGGATGTCGCGCTCCTCCAGGTACGAGCGCGCGAACACCCACGACCGGGCGGTCCGCAGCAGCGTCCGGTCGACCGACAGCCAGTCCGGCGTCGTGTCCCACGGCCACGGACCGGAGTCGTAGTGGCGGCGGGCGATGTCGTGCACGTCGTGGGTCGCCTGCCGCGACTGGCCGACGTGCGTGAGCGCCTGGCACAGCCACTTCGCCGCCGCCGGATCACCGGCCCTCGTGGCCGCCGCCCGCAGCATCAGCAGCGTGGCGAGGTGCGGGCCGGCGAACCGCGCGGTCACCCGTTCCCAGGTCTCGTCGACGATCTCCGGTTGCTTCAGGCCCGCGCAGAGCGTGTCGAGCGTGAACAACGCCGCCGACAGCGTCGACAGCCTGTCGGTGTTCTCCGGCAGCAGGCACACCTCGACGGTGCGCAGGCCGGTGGCCAGCGCCTCGCGGGGCTTGTCCGCGTCGCGCTGGCGGCGCATCAGGTTGTGCAGCGCCTGGCCGTGCACGGGCAGGCCGTCGGCGAGGTCGGCGGCCTGCCGGGCGGCGTCCAGGGCCGCGTCCGTGCGGCCGACCATGCTGTACGCGACGCTCAGGCTCAGCGCGGCGTCGGCGAGCTGGGGACGGAAGGCGGCGTGCCGGCCGAGCGTTCCGCTGATGTCCGCTGCCTGCTGCGTCATGCTGCCGGCGTCGAACAGCCTGCCCAGCGCCAGGTAGTCGCGGCTCAGTTCGACCAGCGCGCTGACCAGGTCCGCGAGGAACACCGGATTCGTCTGCGCGAGCGAGTAGTACAGCTCGACGGCCTGCTTCGACCGTTGCATCGCCTCGTAGCGCAGACCTGAGTCACTGCACCGCGCGGCTAGACACGTGATCGCGCGCGCAAGCGGTGCGTCGGTCTCCACGGCCGCAACGGCGTCACGGGCCGTGGACAGCGCGTCCCGCCTTCGCCCCAGCATCGCGTAGACCTCGCTCAGGTCCACCAGCGCGCCACTGAGGTGTGCCGCGTACGTCGGGTTGTCGCCACCGTGCGTCGTCGTCTTCGCGATGCGCTGCGCAAGCCGTTTGTGCGTAAGGCTTTCCGCCGTCGTCGGAGTCGATGCCACCAGCTCGCGGTACCGCACGGCGGCCTCTTCCGCGGGTGCCACGGCCTGCTGCAGACGTCCGGCCTCCCGGAACCGGCGGCCCAGCTTGTTCAGCACGAAAGCCAAGTCCGCCAAGTACATCCGCAGCGTCGGCACCAGCGCGCGGAAGTGCTCGGCGGCCTCTTCGAGGGGCGGGATGGCCTCGTCGCCGCGACCCCAGTGCATCAGCTCGTTCGCCGCCGTCGTGGCCGCGAGTGCGATGTCCGGCAACAACATCCGGTTCATCACCGCGAGCGCGCGCAACCCGTCCAACGCCCGAGTGCCCGCGTGCCCGCAGTGCCGCCAGGCGTACTTCCACAGGTAACCCGGCACGTTCGGCGGGACCCCGGCCTCCATCCGCTGCCGGTACAGCTCGATCAGCGCGCAGGCCACCTTCTCCGCGTCCGGCGCGAACACCTCGTCCCGGCTCGGCGCGAACGGCGGCCGCAGGTGGTCGGCGAACGTCTGGTGCGTCAGCTTGAAGACCGCCGTGCCCTCCTCACCGTCCTGCACGACGTGACGACCCAGTTCGGTGAGCACGGCGGTGATGTCCTCACGCGTGAACTCCTCGCCGGACAACGCCTGCGCGACCGCCCTCCACTCGGCTTCGGGGAACCCCGCGCCGTAGCTCCACGTCAGCGCCGTCAGCAGCGCACGGGCCGAGGGCACCTTCGCGAGCTCACGGTCGAACGCCGCGTCCAGCGAGAGCTTCAGGTCGGCGCCGCCGTCGGCGAGCACCTGGTCGGTGATCATCCACGCGGTCAGGAACGGCAGCTTCGCCAGCTCGTCCACAGTGGACTGCGCCGCACCGGGACCCAGCCGTGCCACGACGTACTCGCGGACGTCGGTCTCGCTGTCCGCCTCGTCCAGGTCCAGCACCTCGACCGGTGACAGCTCGGTCAGCAGGGGAGCGCCACCCGCGACCCGATGTGCCTGCCGCGTCGAGACGATCACGACCGCGTGGCTCGCGAGCTTGGTCAGCAGCGAGGTGGCGATCGAGAACGACTCACCGCGCGCCTCGTCCAGGCCGTCGACCACCAGCACCGGCGGCGAGGCCAGCGCGCTGACGACACCGACCAGTTCGGTGGCGCCCCGGCGCGGGCCCTCGGGTGCGGGGACCAGGCCC
The DNA here is from genome assembly GCF_003350445.1 of Lentzea flaviverrucosa. Classification (NCBI taxonomy): domain Bacteria; kingdom Bacillati; phylum Actinomycetota; class Actinomycetes; order Pseudonocardiales; family Pseudonocardiaceae; genus Lentzea; species Lentzea flaviverrucosa. The sequence goes on along the minus strand of NZ_QQAU01000013.1, from coordinate 233,636 downwards.
GCGGCGACGAGCTGGCGGCTGAGCAGGTCGGCCACGCGGTCGGCGTCCATCGCGCGGGCGTGCACGGCGGCGTCGACCGAGCCGGGACCGGGGTCGGCGTGCCGGAACGACGGCCCGGTGCTCAGCAGCAGGTCGCGCTCGGCCGGGTTGGACAGGCTGACGACCCGGCCGACGACCGCGGACTTGCCGGTGCCCGGCGACCCGGTGACCACCCGCAGGCCGGCCGACTCGGACTTCACCCAGCTCACGACCTTGTCGACCTGGGCGGTGCGGCCGGTGAACCACGAACGGCCGGACGTGGAGTCACCACCACGTGCCGCGAGCAGCAGGTGCTTCACGACCGTGTTCGCGGCGTAGAGCGGGTTCGGCAGCATCGGCTGCGAGGACCCGTACTGCATGAAGCGCGGCCGTTGGACGTCGCTGTCCCACGCGTTCAGCAACGCCGTGCCGACCGCACCACCGTCGACCAACGCGATGCGGTCGCTCCACCGCCGTGCGTCCTCATCGGCCGTGGGACCGGCACGCAGCAGCTTGCGCAGCTTCCCGCCGAACAGGCCGTCCCTGGCCGTTTCGACGCTCGAACACGACACCAGCACGCCCGCCCAGTGCACCTGGCCCGCCAGCAGCTCCTCCTGGACGGCGGCGACCGTGCGGACGGCCTCGTCGAGCTGGGCGCCCGAGTAGCAGGCGTCGACGATGATGAGCACCTGGTGCGCGCCCGACGCGGCGCACCACAGCGCGAACTCGTGCAGCATGACGCCGTCGACCACGCCGTCGTTGTCCCTGGCCAGGAGCCTGAGGTTGCCCGCGACGGGGATGGCGTGCCCGCTCCACAACGCGACCAGCGCGCCGCCGTCCTGGGGTTGCTGGCGCAGCGCCTTCATGTGCGCGCGGATCTCGGCCTCGGTCGGATCCGCCAGCGGTTCGCCCTCGTAGCCCTTGAGCAGCGCACGCAGCTCCCGCACGTCGCTCACGGCGTGCTGCAGCGGCTGCACCAGCTCGTAGGAGCCGACGCCGATGCCGACGAACCTGCCTCTGACCCGATCCTGCATTGCCACTACCCCCTGTCCACACGTCGTTCTGGGGGAGTGCTCGTTAGCCGGGGTAACTCACATGGGCTACTGCTCCGGCGAATCCTTCGGCAGCTCCAGGTTCGTGTTCTTCTCCAGGAACCTCAGGAGCTCCACGGGGAACGGCAGCACCAGCGTCGAGTTCTTCTCCGCAGCCACCTCCACGATGGTCTGCAGCAGCCGCAGCTGGAGCGCGCCGGGCGTGGCCTCCATGGTCCCGGCGGCCTCGGAGAGCTTCTTGGACGCCTGCAGCTCGCCGTCCGCGGTGATGATGCGGGCGCGGCGTTCCCGTTCGGCCTCGGCCTGCCGCGACATCGAGCGCTTCATGCTCTCCGGCAGCGCCACGTCCTTGATCTCCACGCGGTCGATGTCGACGCCCCACTGCAGCGCGGGCGTGTCGATCATCAGCTCCAGGCCCTGGTTGAGCCGCTCGCGGTTGGACAGCAGGTCGTCGAGCTCGCTCTTGCCGATGATCGACCGGAGCGAGGCCTGCGCGACCTGCTGCATCGCGAACCGGTAGTCCTCGATGCTGATGACGGCCTTCGCCGCGTCCTGCACCTTGAAGTACACGACCGCGTCCACGCGCACGGTGACGTTGTCGCGCGTGATGCCGTCCTGCGCCGGAATGGGCAGGGTGACGATCTGCAGGTTGACCTTCCGGAGCTGGTCGACCCCGGGGATCAGCATCGTCAGCCCCGGCCCGCGCACGCCCTCGCGAAGCTTGCCGAACCGGAACACCAGCCCCTGTTCGAACTGTTTGATCACTCGGGCGCTCAGGGCGAGGCCGAGGCCTCCGAGCACGACGATCCCACCGAGGATTTCGAAGAAGATCATGAGACCCGCCCTTCACCGGCGAATGCCCTGATGTCCAACGGTACGCCTGGGGTGCGTCGGCGAACGTCCTGCCTTTTCGCCCGAACGAGCCGGGGCGTGGTCGTCCCGACACGCGGAAATCACGCTCCACCCGGTGGCACGCGTTAGTGTCGGATGCATGCAGACCTGGTCATCGATTCCTGTGCCACGGGTTCCGGGGGACCCCCGCCCGCTGCGGCTGTTCGACACGGCTACAGGCGAAGTGCGTCCGACGGCTCCAGGAGACACCGCCAGGTTGTACGTCTGCGGGATCACGCCGTACGACGCGACTCACCTAGGCCACGCCGCCACCTATCTGGCGTTCGACCTCGTGCACCGCGTGTGGCTCGACAACGGCCACAACGTGCACTACGTCCAGAACGTCACCGACGTCGACGACCCGCTCCTGGAGCGGGCGCTGCGCGACAAGGACGACTGGGAGGTGCTCGCGATGCGCGAGACCGCCCTGTTCCGGGAGGACATGGAGGCGTTGCGCGTCCTGCCGCCGCAGGACTACGTCGGCGTCGTCGAGGCGGTCCCGGAGATCGTCGAGGTGGTCGCGAAGCTGCTCGCCGACGGCCACGCCTACCGCGCGGACGACTCCGAGTACCCGGACATCTACTTCGAGCACAACGCCACGGGCCGTTTCGGCTACGAGTCGAACTACTCCTCCGAGGAGATGCTCCGGCTCTTCGCCGAACGAGGCGGCGACCCGGACCGTCCCGGCAAGCGGCACCCTCTCGACGCCCTGCTGTGGCGCATGAAGCGCCCCGGCGAGCCCGCGTGGCCGTCCGAACTGGGCGAGGGCCGCCCCGGCTGGCACATCGAGTGCAGCGCCATCGCCCACAACCGCCTCGGCGCCGGCTTCGACGTCCAGGGCGGCGGCTCCGACCTGATCTTCCCGCACCACGAGTACTCCGCGGCCCACGCCGAGGCCCAGACCGGCCAGCACCCGTTCGCCCGCCACTACGTGCACGCGGGCATGATCGGCCTCGACGGCGAGAAGATGTCGAAGTCGCGCGGCAACCTGGTCTTCGTCTCGAAGCTGCGGTCGCAGAAGGTGGACCCGAACGGCGTCCGCCTGGCGCTGCTCGCGGGCCACTACCGCGCCGACCGCCCGTGGACCCAGTCACTGCTGGACGAGGCACTGACCCGGCTGGACAAGTGGCGCCGTGCAGCGGACCTCGACACCGGACCGTCCGCTGTGGACACCGTGACGCGGCTGCGCGACCACCTGGGCAACGACCTCGACACGCCTCGCGCGCTGGCCGCGGTCGACGCCTGGGCCGACGAGGCGTTGACGCACGGCGGGTCGGACAGGCACGGGCCTTCGCAGATCCGTGACGCGGTGGACGCGCTTCTGGGCGTGGACCTCTAACCGGCAGGCCATCCGGTGGCGGCCCTCGGTTCGAGGGCCGTCACCAGCGCCTGCTGCACACCGCTGTACGCCGTGGCGCTGATCGTGGTTGCGCGAGTCCACGTCAGGTGCAGCCCTCGCAACTGTGCGAACGTGATGAGCCAGTCGTCGACCTCGTCGAACCCGAGCAACCACGGAGTGGGCTCCGCGCACCGCTTCCGCACGCGCCACGCGGGCTCGGGGTCGGTCAGCACGTCCCGGTGACGTTCCCAGAAGGCATTCGCCTCGGCAGAGGACCCGGACGCGTCGGGGAACATCTGGCGCATCAGGAGTTCGGCGGTCGGAGCACGCCAGAACCGCTTCTTGCGCTCACGCGGCACCACGCCGTCCTCGAGCAGATCGAGCAGTTCTGCCAGCACGGGCAGCGCGGACGCGACGAACGCGTCCGGCGCCCGTACGAGCAGGCCGTCGCCCATCGAGACCGCGACGAAGACGGACTCCTCCACCTCATACCTTCCCGAACGTCGTGCGCAGGCCGAACCTGATCAGGTCCAGCGCGATCATCTCGGCCTCGTCGCGGCTCCCGTACTCGCCGACCACCGCACGCCCGTTCCGGTGTACCTCGGTGGTCTTCTCCCGCGCGACCGCATCGCTCGCACCGCACACCTTGCGCAGCAGGTGATGAACGACCGCGAACACGTTGTGGTCGTCGTTGTGCACGACGACCTGCCACCTCTCGCCCGAAATCACCGGCAGAGTATGCGGCAGCGCCACAATGGACTCGTGAGGAAGTCCGGGGCCGGCGCAACACCGTCGTGGTTCGGGGCCTGGACGTGGAACCGCCCCCGAGGCGGAAGCACCGGGGGCGGTTCGTTCAGCGAGCAGGAGCTCAGACGTCGAGCGTCCAGTTGTTCAACGTGCCGGTGTCCAGGGACGCCGCGTCGCGCACGCGCAGCGTCCAGGTGCCGTTGGCGGCCTCACCAGAGAGGTTCTTGGTGTAGGTCTCGTTGATGTTGTCGGCCGAGCCGCCGCTGCGGTTGTGCAGGTTGACGACGGTGCCGTCCGGCGCGACCAGGTCGACCACGAGGTCGCCCTTGTAGGTGTGCGTGATCGAGACCTTGATCGACGCGGTGGCCGACGCGTTGCCCGCGCAGCCGGAGACGACGATCGTGCTGGTCACGGTGGTGTTGTCGGGGATGGCGACCGGGGTGGAGTTGGTCTTGGCGTCACAGCTGCCGCCGACCGCGTTGACCACCCAGGAGAACGTGGCCGTGCCGGTCTTGTTCGCCGCGTCGGTCACCGTCGCGGTCACCGAGTAGGTGCCCGCCGTGGTCGGGGTGCCGGAGATCGCGCCGGAGGCGTTCGCCGACAGACCGGCCGGGAGACCGGAGACGGACCACGAGTACGGCGCGGTGCCGCCCGAGGCCGAGAGCTGCAACGACGCCGGCGTGCCGACCGTGGAGGTCTGCGTGCCGGGGTTCGTCACCGAGGGGTTGCCCGAGGGGGCACCGAAGAGCGAGTACAGCAGCTTGTTCGGCGTGTTGGCGCCGACGTTGGTGATCTTGTTGGGCGTGGAGGCGGCGTTGATGCCGTTCCACACGGCGGCGGGGGAGTCGGTGGGGTGCGTGGCGAGCCACAGGGCTGCCGCGCCCGCGACGTGCGGGGTGGCCATCGACGTGCCGGAGATGTTGTTCGTGGCGGTGTCGTTGGTGTTCCACGCCGACACGATGTTCGAGCCCGGAGCGTAGATGTCCGTGCAGGAGCCGTAGTTCGAGAACGACGAACGTGCGTCGGTGTTCGTCGAGGAGTTGACCGTGATGGCCTCGGTGACGCGTGCCGGCGAGGTGCTGCAGGCGTCGGTGTTCGAGTTGCCGGACGCGATCGCGTAGGTCACACCGGACGCGATCGAACGGCGCACCGCCGCGTCCAGCGTGGCGTCCGCGCCGCCGCCGAGCGACATGTTGGCGACAGCGGGCTTGACCGCGTTCGCCGTCACCCAGTCGATACCGCCGACGACACCGGCGGTCGTGCCGGAACCGCCACAGGTCAGCACCTTGACGGCGACGATCTTGGCGGCCTTCGCGAGGCCGTACTGCGAGCCCGCGATGGTGCCGGCGACGTGCGTGCCGTGACCGTTGCAGTCGCTGTTGTTGCCGTCGCCGGAGGTGTTGGTGCCCCACGTCGCACGGCCACCGAACGTGGAGTGCGTCGTGCGCACACCGGTGTCGATGACGTACGCCGTCACGTTGGACGCCGTGGTGTCGTACTGGTAGCTGTTGCTCAGCGGCAGGTCTCGCTGGTCGACGCGGTCCAGGCCCCACGACGGCGGGTTCTGCTGGACGTCGAGCGCGTGCACCTCGGCGTCCTGCTGGACGAACGCGACCTTCGGGTCCGCGGCGAGACGGGCGGCCTGCTTGGCCGTCATCTTCACCGAGAAGCCGTTGAGCGCGTGCTGCCAGACCTGGCCGACCTGGCCGCCGTACTTGCTCGCCAAGCCCGGTGCGGCGGCCCTCGACGCCGTGTCGGCCTTCAGCGAGACGATGTAGCTGTCCTTCACGACATCGGCGCGGTCGGCGCCGAGAATCGTCCCCACGTTTTCTTGAGCTGACGCAGCCGGGACCACAGCGGCGGCCAAACACATGGCGGCAGCGGCTGTGAGTCCGGCACCCAAGACTCTTCGCATGGCAGGGTTCTCCCTCGTGCAGGGAACAGGGTGTCCAGCACGCTAGCCCTAAACCGCAGGTCAGAGGGATACGCCGGTGGTTGCGAACTGTTGACAGATTTGACTTGCGTGTCAAAGCGAATGGTCGCTCTGCGTCACGGAAATAGGCTGAGAGAACGCATTTGGATTCCCTATATCAACCCGAACGCCGCGAGGTCCACCCCTCGAACGACCCTACCGTCCGGTAGACATGCCGAAGTAGCGTCGCCCAGACGGAGGAACGAACTGATCGGGCAGTTCGCCGCCTGGGGACGCCATTCATCCGGTGTCGTACGGGCTGTGTTGCAGCACAGCTGATCTCCTCATCGCGGTTGCCCGGTCCGGCGTTACACCGGCCCTGCACAAAACCGAAGACCAAGGAGAATTGCCTATGAAGCGCATGGCTGTCGCAGCTGTGGCCGTGTTGGCGGGCGCTCTCGCGACGACGGTCTCCCCTGCCGCCGTCGCCGCCGAGGGACCCTCCGCCGACCTGCTCGCCGCGATGCAGCGCGACCTCGGGCTGGACGCCACGCAGGCGGCGGAGAGGCTGCGCCAGGAGAGCGCGGCCACGGTCCTGCAGCGAGTCGCGGAAGGGTTCGCCGGCGAGAGCTACGGCGGCGCGTGGTTCGACGCGTCCATCGGCAAGCTCGTCGTGGGCGTGACCGACGAGGCCAAGACCGACCGGCTCCGCAAGCTCGGCGCGGAGCCCCGCACGGTCGCGCACAAGGCGAGCGACCTCGACGCGGCCAAGGCGAAGCTCGACGCGTCGCCGGCTCCGGCCGAGGTCACCGGCTGGTACGTCGACACCAGGGCGAACGCGGTCACGATCACCGTCAAGCGAGGTCAGACCCAGGCGGCGCAGGCGCTGGTGGAGAAGGCGGGCGCGGTCGCGAAGGTCGTCGAGACCGACGAGGCGCCGCGGCTGTTCAAGGACACCCGAGGTGGCGACGCCTACTACATCAACAACGCCGGACGCTGCTCCATCGGCTTCGCGGTCGGGGGCGGCTTCGTCACCGCCGGGCACTGCGGTTCGCCCGGCGACACGGTGACCGGCGTCGACAAGACGGCGATGGGCGAGTTCGAGAAGTCGTCCTTCCCGGGCAACGACTACGCGTTCGTCAAGACCAACTCGTCCTGGACGTCCACGGCCAAGGTGAACCACTACGGCGGCGCGGACGTGATCGTCTCCGGTCACACCGAGTCCGCCGTCGGCGCCTCGATCTGCCGTTCCGGCTCGACCACGGGCTGGCACTGCGGCGAGGTCCAGGCCAAGAGCCAGACCGTGAACTACCAGGAGGGCTCGGTCAGCGGCCTCACGCGCACGAACGTGTGCGCGGAGCCTGGTGACTCGGGTGGCTCGTGGGTCAGCGGCACGCAGGCGCAGGGCGTCACCTCGGGTGGCTCCGGCAACTGCACCAGCGGCGGCACGACCTACTACCAGCCGGTCAACGAGATCCTCGAGACCTACGGTCTGGCGCTCACCACGGGCTGATCACCTGAAGTGAACGAAACGGAGGCGGCATCACCCGAACGGGTGGTGCCGCCTCTCGTTGCAGGAAGCAGAAATCAACGGTGACCCGCTAGTCCTGGCGCTCTTCCATCCACTTTTCGCGGTGCACGCGCCACCGGTCCAGCATCGAGCCGAGCTCGCTGTGCACGAAGCGGAAGAACTCGCGGGTCTCGTCCAGCCTCGTTCCCGCCTCGGAGTCCGCGCCGAGCGCCTCGACGCCCTCGCCGAGCACCTCGTCGATCATGCCGAGCATCTGGTCCTTGCGGAACGTCGCCTCGAACCAGACGTTGTCGCGCATCCGGTAGACGTCGCGGCGTGATCCGGGCTCGCGTTCGCGGCTGACGATCTGGACGGTGCTCAGGTAGCGCACCGCGCCCGACACCGCCGCCGGGGAGATCTGCAGCAGGTCGGCGATCTCGGCCGCGGTGAGCCGGCCGGAGTCCGTCGTCAGCAGGGCCGCGAGGATGCGAGCCGGCATGCGGGGCACGCCGGTGTCCGCCAGGATCCCGCCGAACCGTTCGACGAACTGGCTCACCGCCTGCGTGTCACGCTCCGTAGCACTCGTCACGGCGGCATCATCCCTTTCGTCAGTCGATCGGGCAAAATTTACACGCTTCACGAAGTTGTGAAAGAAGTGTAGCTTACCCGCCATGACATCTGCGATATCCGTGTCGGGCCTGGTGAAGACCTTCGGTCCGACGCGTGCGCTGGACGACCTGAACCTGGACGTCCAGACCGGTGAGGTGCACGGCTTCCTGGGCCCGAACGGCGCCGGCAAGTCGACGGCGATCCGGGTCCTCCTCGGTCTGCTGCGTGCCGACTCCGGCACCGCGCGGCTGCTCGGCGGCGACCCGTGGAAGGACACCGCGGCCCTGCACCGCCGCCTCGCCTACGTCCCCGGCGACGTCAACCTCTGGCCCAACCTGACCGGTGGCGAGGTCATCGACCTGCTCGGACGGCTCCGCGGCGGCCTGAACAAGGCCCGCCGCGCCGAGCTCCTGGAGCGCTTCGAGCTGGACCCGCGCAAAAAGGGCCGCACCTACTCCAAGGGCAACCGGCAGAAGGTCGCGCTGGTCGCCGCCCTGTCGAGCGACGTCGAGCTGCTGATCCTCGACGAGCCGACCTCGGGCCTCGACCCGCTGATGGAGGCCGTCTTCCAGGACTGCATCAACGACGAACGCTCCCGTGGCCGCACCGTGCTGCTCTCCAGCCACATCCTCGCCGAGGTCGAGGCCCTGTGCGACCGGGTGAGCATCATCCGCAACGGCCACATCGTGGAGACCGGCACGCTCGCCGACCTGCGGCACCTCACCCGCACGTCGATCTCCGCCGAGCTCGCGGGCCCGCCCGACGGTCTCGCGGACCTGGCCGGCGTGCACGACCTGGTCGCCGAGGGCAACCGGGTCAGGTTCGAGGTCGACTCGGACGAGCTCGACCCCGTTCTCAAGCAGCTCGTGTCGACGGGCGTGCGCACGCTGACCTCCCAGCCGCCCACGCTGGAAGAGCTGTTCCTGCGTCACTACGAGGACGCGAAGTGATCGGCACCGGGCACCTCGTGCGGCTGGCGTTGCGCCGCGACCGGATCCTGCTGCCGATCTGGGTCCTGTTCCTGGTCGGCGTCACCTACTCGACGACGACCGCGCTGGAGGAGCTGTACGCAACGGCCGAGTCGCGGGCGCTTCTCGGCGTCACCGCGAACGCGAACTCCGCCTTCCTGGCGATGCTCGGGCCGCTGCACGACTGGTCGTCGCTGGGCGGACTGGTGGTGTGGCGCTGGGGCGTCTTCTCCGGCCTGTTCGTCGCGATCATGGCCATGCTGGTCGTCACCCGGCACACGCGCGCGGAAGAAGAGGCGGGCCGCACCGAGCTCATCGCCGCCACGGTCGTCGGACGGCACGCGCCGCTGGCCGCCGCGGTGATCGTCGCGGGCGGCACGAGCCTGCTGATCGGGCTGCTGCAGGCGCTGGCGCTGATCGGCAAGGACCTGGCCCCGGCGGGCGCGTTCGCGTTCGGACTCTCCACGGCGAGCGTGGGACTGGTGTTCACCGCCGTCAGCGCGTTCACCGCGCAGCTCTCGGAGAACTCGCGCGTGTCCAACGCGATCGCGGGAGGGTTCCTCGGCGTCACCTACCTGCTGCGCGCGGCGGGCGACGCGGCGGGGGAGTCGGGGCCGCAGTGGCTGACCTGGTTCTCGCCGATCGGCTGGACCGAGCACGTGCGGTCGTTCGGCGACAACAGGTTCTGGGTGCTGCTGCTCCCGCTCGCGGCGTTCGTCCTGCTGACCGGCGTCTCCGCGTACATCGTGACCCGCCGCGACGTGGGGCTCGGTCTGTTCGCCGCCCGCCTCGGCCCGCCGCACGGCACGATCAGCAGCCCGTTCGGGCTGGCGTGGCGGCTGCAGAAGGGCTCTTTGATCGGCTGGTCCGTCGCGCTGTTCGCGGTGGGCGTGATCTACGGCAGCGTCGCGCAGGCCGTCGGGCAGATGGTGCAGGACAACCCGGCGCTCGGCCAGATCGTCAGCAAGATCGGCGGGGCCGACGCCATGGTCGACGCGTTCTTCGCGACCGTCACCCAGCTCCTGGGGCTGATCTCCTCGATCTACCTCGTGCAGGCGGTCCTGCGGCTGAGGTCGGAGGAGACGTCGTTCCGCGCGGAGCCGATCCTCGCCACGCCGGTCTCGCGCTGGGGCTGGGTGGCCTCGCACGCCGTGTTCGCCCTGGTGGGCGGCGCGGTCGTGCTGGCGGCGGCCGGTCTCGGCCTGGGCCTGGTCTACGGGGCGCAGACGAACGACCTGGGCACCGTCCTGCCGCAGATGCTCGGCGCGGCACTGGCCCAGCTCCCGGCCGCGTGGGTGATCGCGGGTGTGGCGCTGGTCCTGTTCGGGCTGTTCCCGCAGCTCACGGGGGTGAGCTGGGCGGTGGTGTCGGTGGCGCTGGTGCTCACGCTGCTCGGCCCCGCGCTGCAGCTCGACCAGTGGATGATCGACCTCTCGCCGTTCACGCACGTCCCGAAGTACCCGGACATCACCTTCGGGCCGCTCGCCTGGCTCACCGTGGTCGCGGTGGTGCTCCTGGCGGCGGGGTTCGCCGGGTTCCGCCGGCGCGACCTGTCCACGTGACGATCGCGGGCACGGTCACCAGCAGCGCCGCCGGGACGAGGAAGGCCGTCAGCGGATGTGACTGGTAGAGCGGGACGAACGCCAGCGGGGCCGCGGCGGCGCCCATGAAGCGCAGTGACTGCACGACACTGACGCTGCCGCCCCTGTTGGCACTGCCGTTCTGCAGCACCAGCGCGTTGAGGCTCACCAGCACGCCCTGCGCGGCGGCTCCGGTCAGCGCCCACGCGATGACCGCGACCGCCGCGAACGGCGTCGTGCCCACCGCCGCGACGAGCCCCGCGCCCAGCGTCGCGCCGACGACGACCGTGGTGGCGGCACCGAACCTGTCGATGGCCTTGCCGATCTGCCGCGCGGTCAGGAACCCGACGATGCCGAAGCCGGTGAGCAGCAGGCCGCGTTCACCCGCGCTCAGGCCGAACACGTCGTCCAGCCGGAACGCCACGAGGAACGACAACCCGCCCAGGCACCCCCAGCAGACGAACGCGATGAGCGCGGGCCGCAGCGTGCTCGGCACGAACGCGCTGCGCAGACTCGCGTCGCGCTCCGGTTCGGCCTCCGTCTGCGGCACGCCCAGCACCGCCAGCGCGACGGCGACCACCGCGATGACCACGAACGCCAGCCGCCAGTCGACCTCGGCGGTGAGCCCGCCGACGAGCGGCGCGGACGTCTGCCCGGCCGCCTGCATCGACCCGAACAACCCCAGCGCCCGGCCGAGCTTCTCCCTGGGCGTCGAGGCGGCGATCACCGCCAGCAGCACCGGCGTCGTGAACGAGTTCGCCGCGCCCTGCAACGCGCGGGAGGCCAGCAGCACCTCGAAGCTCCAGGAGCAGGCGGCCAGCACGGACGTCAGCGCATAGGCGACGTAGGCGATCCGGATGGTCCGTTGTGGACCCCAGCGCTGCGCGAGCGTGCCGGAAGCCAGCATCAGCACCGCGAACGGCACGAGGTAGTAGGTGAGCGTCGACGCGGCGTTGCCCGCCGACCGCCCGAAGCTGTCGCCGATCTCGGGCAGGATCGAGGTGGTCACGGCGCCGCCGAACGGCCCGATCAATGCGCCCGCGTACAACCCGGCGCGTGCCAACCGTCCCACGGACACCTCCGCCGCTCACCCTATTGCGGTGAACGGCGGAGAACGCCCGAAAGTGGTTGTTGTCGCCAAGTTCCTCTCAGCGCGGACCGGGCGACGGCCAGCCCGGGCCACGGCCGCGGCGGCGCAGGTAGCGCTCGAACTCCGCGGCGATGTCGTCACCCGACGCCTCGGTGATCTGCAGCTCCGCGTCGCCGCGCTCTTCCAGGGCGCGCACGTAGTTGCGCACGTCCTCGTCCTCGTCGGCCATCTCGGAGACCGTGCGCTCCCACTCCTCGGCCTGCTCCGGCAGGGCGCCGAGCGGGACCTCGATGTCGAGCACCTCCTCGACCCGGTGCAGCAGGGCCAGCGTGGCCTTGGGGGAGGGCGGCTGCGAGACGTAGTGCGGCACGGCGGCCCAGAACGAGATCGCCGGGATGCCCGCCTGCACGCACGCGTCCTGGAAGACGCCGACGATGCCGGTCGGGCCCTCGTACTTCGAGTGCTCCAGGCCGAACTTCTCGGCGGCGTCCGCGTCGTAGGCCGTGCCGGTGACCGGGACCGGGCGCGTGTGGGGCGTGTCCATCAGCAGTGCGCCCAGCGTCACCACCGTCGTCACGCCGAGGGCGTCGATGTGGCCCAGCAGCTCGGCGGCGAACTTGCGCCACCGCATGTTCGGCTCGATGCCGTGCACGAGGATGACGTCCACGTCCGAGCCGGGGGGCCTGCACACCGACAGCCGCGTCGTCGGCCAGTCGACCCTGCGGGTGACGCCTTCGACCATGCGGACGCTGGGGCGCGTCACCTGGAAGTCGTAGTAGTCGTCCGGGTCGATCTCGGCGAGCGGGGTGGCGTCCCAGGTGAGTTGGAGGTGCTCGATCGCGGTGCTGGCGGCGTCGCCGGCGTCGTTCCAGCCTTCGAACGCACAGACCATGATCGGAGCCGTGAGCGGGATGCGCGGGTTCGAGGGGGTCGGGGATTCCTGGGACGGATCGTTCACGGCGCCAGACTACGGGTTCGGCCAGTCAACTCATCGTAGGCTTGGCCCATGCGTGATCGCGGAGAGTCGCCGTTGCTGGAAGCGCTGGTGAACCGCGTTGTCGTCGCTGACGGGGCCATGGGCACGATGCTTCAGGCCGTTGACCTCTCCCTCGACGACTTCAACGGTCTGGAGGGCTGCAACGAGATCCTGAACGTCACCCGCCCGGATGTCGTCAAGGCGGTGCACCGCGGTTACCTGGAAGTCGGCTGCGACGCCGTGGAAACGAACACTTTCGGTGCGAACCTCGCGAACCTCGCCGAGTACGACATTCCGGACCAGATCTTCCACCTGTCCGAGCGCGGTGCCGCGCTGGCGCGGGAGGTGGCGGACGAGTTCGGCACGTCCGGGCAGCCCCGGTTCGTGCTCGGCTCCGTCGGTCCCGGCACCAAGCTGCCGACGCTCGGCCACGCTCCTTATGCGACGTTGCGCGACGCCTACCAGGAGCAGTGCAAGGGCCTGCTCGTCGGCGGGGTGGACGCGATCATCGTCGAGACCTCGCAGGACCTGCTGCAGACCAAGGCGTCCGTCGTCGGCGCCAAGCGCGCGATGACGGCCGAGGGCCGGTTCGTGCCGGTCATCGCCCAGGTGACCGTGGAGACGACCGGCACGATGCTGCTCGGCTCGGAGATCGGCGCCGCGCTGACCGCGCTGGAACCGCTGGGCATCGACCTGATCGGCCTGAACTGCGCCACCGGTCCCGCCGAGATGAGCGAGCACCTGCGGACGCTCTCCAAGCACGCGCGCATCCCGTTGTCGGTGATGCCCAACGCCGGACTCCCCGAGCTGGGCCCGCACGGCGCGGTCTACCCGTTGTCGCCGGAGGAACTGGCCCAGGCGCTGGCGGGGTTCGTCCGCGAGTTCGGTGCCCGGCTCGTCGGTGGCTGCTGCGGCACGACGTCCGAGCACCTGCGCCAGGTGGCCGACGCGGTGCGCGACCTCGGTCCGTCGTCGCGCCGGCCGCGCCCGGAGCCGGGGGTGTCCTCGCTGTACCAGGCCGTTCCGTTCACACAGGACGCTTCGGTGCTGATGATCGGCGAGCGCACGAACGCCAACGGCTCCAAGGCGTTCCGCGAGGCGATGCTGGCGGAGAAGTGGGAGGACTGCATCGAGATCGCGCGCGACCAGACGCGCGAGGGCGCCCACCTGATCGACCTCTGCGTCGACTACGTCGGCCGCGACGGTGAGGCGGACATGCGTGCGCTGGCGTCGCGGCTGGCCACCGCGTCGACGTTGCCGATCGTGCTCGACTCCACCGAACCGGGCGTGCTCCAGGCCGGTCTGGAGTGCCTCGGCGGCCGCAGCGCCGTCAACTCGGTCAACTACGAGGACGGCGACGGGCCGGACTCCCGGTTCCAGAAGATCATGCGGCTCGTCTCCGAGCACGGCGCGGCGGTCGTGGCGCTGTGCATCGACGAGGAGGGCCAGGCCCGCACAGCCGAGTGGAAGGTCCGCGTCGCCACCCGGCTGATCGAGGACCTCACGACGAACTGGGGCATGCGCGTCGACGACATCATCGTCGACTGCCTGACGTTCCCGATCTCCACCGGCCAGGAGGAGGTGCGCCGCGACGCCGTCGAGACGATCGAGGCGATCCGCGAGCTCAAACGCCGCCATCCGGACGTGCAAACGACTTTGGGCCTGTCGAACGTCTCCTTCGGACTCAACCCGGCCGCGCGCCAGGTGCTGAACTCCGTTTTCCTGCACGAATGCGTGCAGGCGGGCCTCGACACCGCGATCGTGCACGCGTCCAAGATCGTGCCGATGGCCCGCATCCCCGACGAGCAGCGCGCGGTGGCCCTCGACCTCGTCTACGACCGCCGCCGCGAGGGCTACGACCCGTTGCAGAAGCTCATGGAGCTGTTCGAGGGCGTCACGACGAAGTCGAACTCCGCCACGCGGGCTCAGGAACTGGCCGCGCTGCCGTTGTTCGAACGCCTGCAGCGCCGGATCGTCGACGGCGAGCGCAACGGCCTGGAAGCCGACCTGGATGCCGCGTTGGACGAGCGCCCGGCGTTGCAGATCATCAACGACACGTTGCTCGCCGGCATGAAGACCGTCGGCGAACTCTTCGGTTCCGGCCAGATGCAGCTGCCGTTCGTGCTGCAGTCCGCGGAGGTCATGAAGACCGCCGTCGCGCACCTCGAACCGCACATGGAACGGTCTGACGACGGCGGCAAGGGCCGGATCGTGCTCGCCACCGTGAAGGGCGACGTCCACGACATCGGCAAGAACCTCGTCGACATCATCCTGTCCAACAACGGCTACGAGGTCGTGAACATCGGCATCAAGCAGCCGATCAACACGATCCTGGAGGCCGCGGAGGAGCACCGCGCGGACGCGATCGGCATGTCCGGCCTGCTGGTCAAGTCGACCGTGATCATGAAGGAGAACCTCGAGGAGATGAACTCCCGAGGCGTCGCCGCGCGGTGGCCGGTGCTGCTGGGCGGGGCGGCGTTGACGCGTGCGTACGTCGAGAACGACCTGACGGAGATGTACTTCGGCGACGTCCGCTACGCCCGTGACGCGTTCGAGGGCCTGCGGCTGATGGACGCGATCATGGCGGCCAAGCGCGGCGAGACCCCGCTGGTGGATTCCGAGGCCCAGGCGAAGGTCCTGGAGCGCAAGGCCCGC
Source organism: Lentzea flaviverrucosa (assembly GCF_003350445.1). Taxonomy (NCBI): domain Bacteria; kingdom Bacillati; phylum Actinomycetota; class Actinomycetes; order Pseudonocardiales; family Pseudonocardiaceae; genus Lentzea; species Lentzea flaviverrucosa. Next base: position 218,289 of record NZ_QQAU01000013.1, on the reverse strand, counting down.
CGTGAACGGTCGCTGCGCATCGCGGCGGCCCGCAAAGCCGTTGCGGGTGCAGAGGAAGTCGTGTCCGGCCGCTCGGAAGTGGCGGCCGACAACCCGATCCCGGTGCCGCCGTTCTGGGGCAGCCGGGTCGTGAAGGGCATCCCGGTCGCGGAGTACAGCGCTCTGCTGGACGAGCGCGCGACGTTCATGGGGCAGTGGGGCCTCAAGGGCAGCCGCGGCGGCGGCCCGACCTACGAGGAACTGGTCGAGACCGAAGGGCGTCCACGCCTGCGCTACTGGATGGAACGCCTTGCCACGGAAGGTGTTCTTGCCCACGCCGCGGTCGTCTACGGCTACTTCCCGTGCGTCTCCGACGGTGAGGACGTGGTCATTTTGGAGGAGCCCTCCGCCAGGTCCGCTGAACGCTTCCGGTTCACTTTTCCGCGCCAGAAAAGGGATCGCCGCCTCTGCCTGGCGGACTTCTGGCGTCCTCGCGACGCCGGCGAGGTCGACGTGATCGCGTTCCACCTCGTCACGATGGGCCAGCCGATCGCCGACTTCGCGAACGAGCTGTTCGCCAAGAACGCGTATCGTGAGTACCTGGAAGTCCACGGACTGGGGGTCCAGCTCACCGAGGCGCTGGCCGAGTACTGGCACAAGCGGGTCCGCGAGGAACTCGTCTGGCCGGCAGGCGGCACCGTCGCCGCCGAAGACCCGGCCGACGTCGAGGAGTACTTCAAACTCGGCTACCGCGGCGCGCGTTACTCGTTCGGCTACGGCGCCTGCCCCGAGATGGAAGACCGCGCGCGCATCGTCGAGCTCCTGGAGCCGTCGCGCATCGGGGTCACGCTGTCCGAGGAACTCCAGCTACACCCGGAACAGTCCACCGACGCCTTCGTGGCGCACCACCCGGAGGCGAAGTACTTCAATGTCTGACTTGCAGGCTGTCCTGTGGGACATGGACGGCACGCTGCTGGACTCCGAGAAGCTGTGGGACATCCCGCTCTACGAGTACGCGGAGAAGCTCGGCGGCGTCCTGTCGCTGGAGACCCGTGAGCGCATGGTCGGCAGCAACGTGCCCACCACCATGCGCCTGCTGTTCGCCGACGTCGGCATCGAACCCACCGAGGCCGACATGGCCGACGGCGCCGCGTGGATCTCACGCCGCACCGAAGAGGTCTTCCGCACCGGCCTGCCGTGGCGTCCGGGTGCCCAGGAGGCGCTGCGGTCCGTGCGCGAGTCGGGCGTGCCGATGGCGTTGGTGACGTCGACCGAGCGCTCGCTGACCGAGGTCGCGCTGGACACGATCGGACGGGACCTGTTCGACGTGACCGTGTGCGGCGACGAGGTGGACGGGCTGAACAAGCCGCTGCCCGAGCCGTACCTGAAGGCGGCCCGGCTGCTGGGCGTGGACCCGGTGCGCTGCGTCGCGATCGAGGACTCGCCGACCGGGGTGGCCGCGGCCGTCGCCGCCGGGTGCACCGTGCTGGTCGTGCCGTGCGACGTCGAGGTCGAGGCGGGGGAGCGGCGGATCTTCCGCGACTCGCTCGTGGGCGTGGACGTCGACGTGCTGAAGGCCCTCTAGCCGGTGGTGCGGGGTGGCCGCTGGTCGCGACCACCGCGCACCGTCACGCGACTGCGGCCTTTTCGGAGGCCTTGACCCTCCGCGTGGCCGGATCGATCAGCAGGCCGAACACCACGCCGATGCCGACGTAGAGCGTGGCGAGCTGGGCGAGCGAGCTGAGGCGGAACTGCCACAGCACGTTCACCGGCATGTCCGCGGGGATCGTGTCCGGAGGCGCGGGGAACGCCAGCAGCACCACCGCGGCGGCCGCGGCCACCGCGAGGAGCACGGCCGTCGTCCGCACCGGCTGCGACTGAGCGCGCAGCTGCTCGGCGAGCCAGCTGGCGGCCCACACGATCACCAGACCGGCCACCACCACACCGAGGTAGAGCGCGGTCCGGTAGTTCACCGTCTCCGGGTCGCCCACGGCGGGCGGGTTGGCCGGGTACTTGAGCCACGGCAGCAGCGCCACGGCACCGAACACCGCGGCACCGAACGCGAAGCTGCGGCTGAACGGCGTGCTGCCGGTGAACCAGCGCTTCGACAGCGCGTAGGCCGTGGCGAACACCAGGCCCACCGCGATGCCGACGATCACCACGCCGAGCATGCCGCCCACGATCTGGGTGCCGCGGCTGACGAGCTCTTCCTCGCCACCGTGCGAATGGCCGGCTTCCTCACCGGCGGGTGCCCGGGCCTCCTCGACCGCGAGCGCGGCACGAATCGGGATCTCGGTCACCAGGAGCTGCACCAGCGCGGACGCGACACCGGCGATACCGCCGGCCGCGACTCCGCGCAGCGCGAGGGACTTGTACGTCGTCGTCATCTGCTTGATCAGTGGGTCTGATCAGTGGCAGGGGACGCCGAGGGCGTGGCGGCCGTCGTGGAAGAACTCGTGCAGCAACCCGGAACTCGCGCCGAGCGCGAGGCCGTTCTCCTGCAGGACCAGGTAGGTCACGATCAGGCCGAGCACTGAGACGGCGAAGGCCCATTTGGGCACGCGGACGGCGGACAGGCTTGCAGCGGGGCTCGTCATGACGGGCTCCTCCATACCTCGTGGAAGGTCAACTCTCCTTGCGGCGCCGCAGCCGGTCTCCTGACTCCCGGATCAACGCTGCCCCCGCGTCTTCCCAGTCCCGGAGGGGACCAGTGACGTGCTCGGCGGGGATCGCTTCCCGGTCACAGTGGCGAGGACCGCGCCGGATTCTCACCGGCTTCCCGTCACTGCGGCGCGTGCACCGTAAGTTGATCGGCTCGTCGAGCACAACCGGCCATAAGAGTTGTTGCGTTGCTCACTTCACGAGTGGACAGTCACCACACTTCCCACCTGCGGCGACGCGGTAGTAGAGACAGCAGCTCCTGCGCCGGAAAGTGACCTCGCCGGGAAAACTCAGGAATTCTCCCGCCTGTTCGAACGGCGGCGCGCTCATGAGCCGTTCGCCCCGTTCTTCCGCTTCCTCCTCCGTGAGCATGCGTGCGCGCACAACCATTTTCAGCGCGCCCGCGATGTTCGACATCGCATTGCCCCACAACAATCCGCGCGCCACCGGCGTGACCTGCTGGATCGCTTCCACCACCGGTTCGAGCGCCTCCGCGGCCTGCGGGCCCAGTCGCGGCTGGTCGATGCGGACGCTCAGGCCGTTCGCGGGGTGGTGCTGCCACCACAGGTTCTCCGGGCGCACGTCGATGGGGATGTTCGCGGCGGTAAGCGGGCTGAGCAGCCGTGCCGTGTAGCTGAGGAAGAACAGGCTCGCCGCCACGCGCGGTTCGTCGGCTTTGTACCGGTCGGCGATGGCGTCGATCGTGGTCTTGAGCGCCGGGCCCTCCAGAAGTGCCGTTCCCGGCAGCCAGGAATCGTCGGGCCTGCCCACGTCGAGGGCGAAGAACGGGTTGATCCCGCGCACGCGGCGCAGCGCTTCGAGTACCTCGGCGAACTCAGACACGAAGTTCACGCTACCGAGTGGAATCACTTCGCCAGGCACAGAAGCCCCGATCAGGAGGCGGACTGGTCGGCTAGCTTGAGATCGTGAGGACGGCCTACCGCTGCCGGGCCTATCCGGACCCAGACCAGATCGCGATGCTGAACCGTACTTTCGGGTGCGTGCGACTGGTGTGGAACAAGACTCTTGCCGAGCGGTCGCACCGCTACCGCACCGAGGGCAAGACCACCTCGTACCGGGAGACCGACGCCGCCCTCACTGCCTGGAAGCGCACCGACGACCTGGCCTTCTTGTCCGAAGTGTCCTGTGTGCCTCTGCAGCAGACGCTGCGTCACCAGTACACCGCGTACCGGAACTTCTTCGCCGGACACGCGCGGTTCCCGCGCTTCAAGTCGCGGACGGGCCGGCAGTCGGCGCACTTCACCCGCTCGGCGTTCCGCATGCGTGACGGTCAGCTGCATCTGGCCAAGACCACGGGACCGATGCACTTCGTGTGGTCGTTCGATCAGGTGAATCTGGCCACGCTTGAGCCCAGCATGGTCGTCGTCGCGCGAGGGCCTGACCACCGCTGGTACGTCACGTTCACAGTCGACATCAGCGACCCTGTGCCGCTGCCTGCTACCGGCCACGCCGTCGGTCTGGATCTCGGCGTGAAGGACTTCGTCGTCACGAGCGACGGCCAACGGATCGCCAATCCTCGGTATCTGGAACGCAAGGCGCACAACCTCGCCCGCTACCAGCGGCGTCTGGCTCGTGCGCAACGTGGCTCCAACAACCGCGTGAAAGCCAAGCGAAGAGTTGCTGCCGCGCACCGCAAGGTCTGCAATGCTCGCCGCGATTTCCTGCATCGCACCAGTACTCGCCTCGTCCGAGGTGCTGATGTCATCGCGATTGAGGATCTCGCGGTTGCGAACATGATTCGAAACCGGCGGATGGCGCGCGCGATCAGTGACGTGGCGTGGGGCGAGTTCCGGGCGATGCTGCAGTACACGGCGCATCGCGCCGGACGGACACTCCTGATCGCCGATCGCTGGTGTCCCAGCAGCAAGACGTGCTCAGCCTGCGGACATCTGCTGGCTGAGCTCAGTCTGTCCGTTCGACACTGGACGTGTCCGAACTGTCGCACTCGGCACGACCGGGACCTCAACGCGGCGAAGAACATCCTTGCGGCTGGTCGAGCCGTAGCCCGGCAAGTCACGGGCGATGCCTGTGGAGCTGACGTGAGACGGCGAGGGTTCGCCCTTCCGCTGTCAGCTGTGAAGCAGGAACCCCGCGTCGTGAGGCGCGCCTGATGGCGTCCGACATGAGTCGGACGGGGCTCCTCACCCGCGGGTGAGGAGAAAGTCAAGTCCATGGCCTGGGACAGATGCGACCGCGGTGTGGACGGGGGTCGCCGGGATGGGAGGATGTCGTGCCGTGAAGACCTTCGATTCCCTGTTCGCTGAACTGACCGAACGAGCCGCCACCAAGCCGGAGGGTTCCGGCACCGTCGCTGCGCTCGAGGCCGGGGTCCATGCGCAGGGGAAGAAGGTCCTGGAGGAGGCGGGCGAAGTCTGGATCGCCGCCGAGTACGAGTCCGACGAGAAGCTCTCCGAGGAGATCTCGCAGCTGCTCTACCGCCTCCAGGTGCTCATGCTGGGCCGTGGCCTCACGCTCGAAGACGTCTACAAGTACCTCTGACGGAAGACTTTCACATGCTGCGCGTAGCAGTCCCGAACAAGGGCGCGCTCGCTGAACGCGCCTCCGCCATGCTCACCGAGGCCGGTTACCGGCAGCGGCACGAGCCGCGTGACCTGACCGTGCTCGACAACAACAACGAGGTCGAGTTCTTCTTCCTGCGTCCCAAGGACATCGCGATCTACGTGGCGTCCGGTGACCTGGACCTCGGCATCACCGGCCGCGACCTGGCCGCCGACTCGGGTGCCGACGACAACGGCTCCTCCGTCGAGGAGCTGCTGGCGCTGGGCTTCGGCTCGTCGACCTTCCGCTACGCCGGGCCTCGCGGCACGGACTGGAAGGTCTCCGACCTCGAAGGCAAGCGCCTGGCCACCGCGTACCCGAAGCTCGTGGGCCGCGACCTCAAGGCCCGTGGCATCACCGCGAAGGTGATCCGTCTCGACGGCGCCGTGGAGATCTCGATCCAGCTGGGCGTGGCCGACCTGATCGCCGACGTCGTGGGCTCGGGCCGGACGCTCAAGCAGCACGACCTGGTGCCGTTCGGCGATCCGATCTGCGAGTCCGAGGCGATCCTGATCCACCGCAACGGCTCCGAGGTCACCGCGGCCAAGAAGCAGCTGACAGCCCGCCTGCAGGGCGTCGTGTTCGCGCAGCAGTACCTGATGCTCGACTACGACTGCCCGCGTTCCCTCCTCGAGGCCGCGATCGCGCTGACCCCGGGCCTGGAGTCACCGACCGTCGCGCCGCTGGCCAACCCGGACTGGTCGGCCGTGCGGGCGATGGTGTCGCGCAAGGAGGCGAACAAGGTGATGGACGAGCTGGCCGCCATCGGTGCCAAGGCCGTGCTGGCCTCGGACATCAGGTTCTGCCGGCTGTGATCACGGAGCACGCCCTGCTGGACGTGCTGCCGGGTTCGGCCGAGGAGTTCGAGTGGGCGTTCGGCGAGGCGCGGGAGCTGATCTCCGCCTCGCCGGGCTTCCGCGGCCTCGAACTGCTGCGGTGCCTGGACACGCCGTCGCGGTACCTGCTGCTCGTGCGCTGGGACACGGTCGAGTCGCACACGGTGGGCTTCCGGCAGGGGTCTTCGTATGCGCGGTGGTCTGAGCTGCTGCACCGCTTCTACTCGCCGTTCCCGGTCGTGTCGCACTACGAGAGCGCGTTGAGCACCTCTTCGTCCGTGGTCTGATCGAAGCTCTCGTACCAGCGGCTCACGGCCTGGAAGTGCTTCGGCGTGAGGACGGCGACCACTCTCGTCCTGAACGTCTCGAGCGAGTCCCTCGCGGCTACCGGGACCGCCAGGGTGACGCTCCTCGGTTCGCGTCTGGCGATCCAGTGGAGCGCTGCTCTGGCCGTGACGCCGGTGGCCAGACCGTCGTCCACGAGGATGACGTCGCGGTCCTTGACGGTGAGCGGTTTGTCGCCGCGGTAGAGGGCCGTGCGCCGTTTGGCTTCGGCGCGTTCTTCGTCGCAGGTGCGGCCCAGTTGCTCTTCGGTGAGGTTCAGGGCTCTGAGCACCCTCGGGTCGTAGATCGGCTCGCTGTCCGCGGTGACGGCGCCTACGCCGTACTCGGGGTGGCCTGGGGCGCCGATCTTGCGCGCCACCACCACGTCCAGTTCGGCGTTGAGGTGGTGCGCGATCTCTTTGGCCACCGGGACGCCGCCTCTGGGGAGGCCCAGGACCAGCGGGTCGTGCCAGGGGAGGTCCGCGAGTCGCGCGGCGAGGGCGCGGCCCGCTTCCTGCCGGTTCGCGAACCTCTTCACAGTCCCGCTGACGCTACGCGCACTTCGTCAGTGGAGGCGAGCCGCAACACGATGTGGTGCCAGTGCTGTTCGCCGGTTTGCTCTCTCAGACCACTCGAACCGTGCCGTCGTCGGCCACCGCGTAGATCGATGTCCGCAACAGCTCTCGCAGCCTGGCAGGAGCGCGGAGTGCCGCTCACAGCGACGTCGCTTCGTTTCGAATCACCCGGCCGTGACGTGCGGTGCGATCTTCCACCTCGCCCTGGCGGCAGATGATCTGTCCGGACGCGGTGTGGATGTCGAGGCCCGGTTGGCTGGTCGTGCCCTTTGCCTCGCGGTACAACGTCTCACCGTCTTTCGAGGCGATGACATCCCAATGATCGCGCACGACTTCGACCGCCCAGCCTTCGGATTCGAGCCATGCCTCGAACGCCCGCACCACCAGCGCTTCGTCACCGCGCGCGGCAGCCTGGTGGTCTAGCGTTCGCGGACGAACAGCGCCTGCGCCGTCGTGCCCACCGGCCCGGCCACGTCGTGCACCACGCTGGTCGCGAGCCCGACGCCGTCCGGCCCGATGGTCGTCCGCGCGTCCATGCCGACCCACTCGCCGACAGGGCGGCGGTGCAGGTGGACGGTCAGGTCGGTGTTGATGGCGTACCACTTGCGAATGTCCACACGGGACGAGACGCCGCTTGCCGAGTCGACCACGGCGAACAGCAGTTCTTCCGGCGACGGCTCGGAACCCTCCACCACGGCCACGCGCGGGCGGGCCCACACCTGGGCGTCGCCCGGTGTGAAGACGCCGCCTGACACGGAAAGCCACTCGACCGCGGCCAGGTAGCCGCCGCCCCAGTGGCCGGGGATCTCCATCGGCACGGCGGACTCGGGTGGGGCCAGTGCGGGAACTTCGCCGCCTGCCACCGACGCCGTGTCCGAGGTGACGATGCGCCACGCTCGCGCCGTGAGCACGGTGCGGCCCTCGTGGGACAGGGAGGCCGCCAGCAGCTCCACCGAGCGGCCGGGGCGTTCGACCGAAGTGGACACCGTCAGGTCGGCCACGGGAACGGGGCCGAGCACCTCGAACGTGACGCGTGCCAAGGCCGATGACGGGTTGCCCAGTGCCAGCAACGATCGCACCAGCAACGCCGAGGGCGGGCCGAGGTGCTGGCTGTCCGGGCCCCACGGGCCGACGGTGTGCTCGGTGGAGCGGAAGGTGTCGCCGCCCAGCGGCAGGTAGAAGGCCGGCATCAGTCGCGGTCCTGGAGGGTCTCGGTGTCGTCCGGCTCCGGCCAGCCCGGGTAGGGCGGCGGGGTGCCGTCGAACGCCGGGCAGAAGGCCTTGTGGTCGCAGTAGTCGCACAGGCGGCTCGGGTTGGGGCGGAAGTCGCCCGTCGGCGCGGCGCGCATGATGGCCTGCCAGATCGCGTCTAGCGTGCGTTCGAAGCGGGCCAGCTCCGACTCGTCCGGGGTGTAGGCGAGGGCCTGGCGGTCGGCCAGGTACATCAGGCGCAGCTGGCGGGGGACCACGCCGCGCAGCTTCCACAGCACCAGGGCGTAGAACTTCATCTGGAACAACGCCTTCGCCTCGCCGATCTGGCGGGGCGCGGCGCCGGTCTTGTAGTCCACGACGCGGATCTCACCCGTCGGGGCGACGTCCACCCGGTCGATGTAGCCGCGCAGCAGCACACCGGACGGCAGCTCGGACTCCACCAGCAGCTCGCGCGACTCCGGCTCCAGGCGCCTCGGGTCCTCCAGACCGAAGTAGCCGTCGAGCAGCTTCGTGGCGGACTCCAGCCACTCCGCCTCCTCCTCGCTGCCCTCGACCTCGAACAGCGTCGCGAACTCCGGGCGCTCGGCCTTCACCCGCTCCCAGGCCGGCGTGATCATCGAACGCGCGCGGTCAGGCACCCGCTCGGCCGCGGGCAGTGCGAACAGGTCTTCCAGCACCGCGTGCACCACCGTGCCGCGCACCTGCGCCTTCGTCGGCCTCTCCGGCAGCCGGTCGACCGCGCGGAACCGGTAGAGCAGCGGGCACTGCTTGAAGTCCCCTGCCCGGGAAGGCGAGAGCGCGGGCCTGCGCAACGTGGTGCTCATGGTTCGCACCCTAGGACAGGGGTCTGACAATCCCGGGAGCGCCACCTGGGTACCGGCCGCTCGAAGCCGGTGAGCGCCGGTCCTGAAGACGTGCGCGCCGAGCAGTGCCGCCTCGGGTGAATCGCACCGAACCGCGAGATCACACCACCCCCTCTACAGTGCTCCCGTGGCCGCGCGGATCAGTGATCGAGTGGGCGGCCTGCTGCTGTTCCGGGTGGCGGGCATCCCCGTGTTGCTCGCGCCGTCGTGGTGGATCGGCTCGGCGATCGTGGTGGCGTTCTACGCCCCGTTCGTCGACGACCTCGCTCCCGGCACGGCGCCGGGCGTCGGGTTGCTGATGGCCGTGCTGCTCGCGCTCTTCCTCGGGTTGTCGGTGCTCGCGCACGAGCTCGGCCACTGCGTCGTGGCGTTGCGGCTCGGCCTGCCGGTCCGGCGGCTGCACCTGTTCCTGCTGGGCGGCTCGACCGAGATCATGCGCACACCCGGCAAACCCGCCCACGAGGGCGCGGTCGCGGGGGCGGGGCCTGCCGTGTCCGTGGTGCTGTCGATCCTGTTCGGCATCGGCGCGATGGTCATGACCCAGGACGGCGTCGTGTGGGTGCTGGTCTTCCAGCTCGCCGCCGCGAACGCCGCCGTCGCCCTCTTCAACCTCCTGCCCGGCCTGCCGCTGGACGGCGGCCGGATCGTCAGGGCCGGTGTGTGGGCCATCACCGGGCAACGGGCGATGGGCACGCGTGTCGCCGTGGTCGGTGGTATCGCCGTGGCCATCGCACTGGTGGCGTGGGCGCTGTACGGAGTCGCGGAAGGTGCGGAAGACCGTTGGCTGCGCTTCGGCGTGTGCGTGCTGACGGCGTGGGGTGTCGTCGTCGGTGCGAGGGGCGAACTCGCCAGTGAACGCCGTCGCACCTGGCCCGCCGGTCTGACCCTCGCCGACCTGATCCGCCCGGTGCTCCAGCTGCCGGCGGAGAGTCCCGTCGCGGACGCGCTGAGCACCTCGGCCGGACGGGGTGTGGTGCTGGTGCGGGCGGACGGCGTCGCGGCCGGCCTGCTCGACACCGCGCTGGCCGAGAAGCTCGCCGCGGCAAGCCCTTTCGCGCCCGCGGAGCAGGCGGCCGAGCCGATCCTGCCCGAGACCGTGCTGCTCGCCGACGAGCCCGGCGAGGAGATCGTCGAGCGCGTCCAGGGCACCGCCGCGTGGCAGTTCCTCGTCGTCGACCTGGAGGGCCGCCCGGCCGGTGTGCTGCACAGGGAGGACCTGCGTGCGGCCATTGAGAAGGGCGTTTGACACCATTGCGCGGTGATTAGCGCAAGTGGACCGTTCCAACCGGGCGACCGGGTTCAGCTGACCGACCCCAAGGGGCGGCACTACACCGTTGTCCTCGAACCCGGCAAGGAGTACCACACCCACCGCGGCGCCATCCCGCACGACCTGCTCCTCGGGCAGCCCGAGGGGTCCGTGGTGCAGTCGGTGGGCGGCACGACCTTCCTGGCGCTGCGCCCGCTGCTGCCGGACTACGTGCTGTCGATGCCGCGTGGCGCGCAGGTGATCTACCCGAAGGACGCCGCGCAGATCTGCATGTACGGCGACATCTTCCCGGGCGCGCGTGTTCTGGAGGCGGGGGCGGGCTCCGGCGCGTTGTCGTGCTCGCTGCTGCGCGCGGTGGGGGAGAAGGGCAGCGTCCAGTCCTACGAGGTGCGCGAGGACCACGCGGTCCACGCCATCCGCAACGTGGAGACGTTCTTCGGCGAGCGCCCCGGCAACTGGTCGATCACCGTCGACGACGTGAAGAACCACGAGGGCGAGGTCGACCGGGTCATCCTCGACATGCTCTCGCCGTGGGAAGTGCTGCCCTCGGTCGCGAAGAACCTCATCCCCGGGGGCGTCCTGGTCGTCTACGTCGCCACGACGACGCAGCTCTCCGTGGTCACCGAGGCGCTGCGGGAGATGACGTGCTTCACCGAGCCCCACGCGTGGGAGACGCTCGTCCGCCCGTGGCACGTCGTCGGCCTCGCCGTGCGGCCGGAGCACCGGATGATCGGGCACACCGCGTTCCTGCTGACCACGCGCAGGCTCGCGGAGGGCGTCACGGCGCCCAGGCCGCAGCGCCGCCCCAGCAAGGGCTGACCTGGCAACGCCGAGGGCCCCGCACTCCACCGGAGTGCGGGGCCCTCGCGCGTCAGGTCAGTTGCCCTCGAGCTTGTCGATGCCGCAGACCTTCCAGTCGCCGCCCTCTTTGGACAGCTTGTAGATGATGGCGCCCGACTGGACCTTGCCCGGGTTGTTCGGGTCCTGGAGCCCGGTGATGCTCTGCTTGAACGTGCCGGTGCTGCCCGACGTCTTGACCTCCGACACGGTGGCCTTGACGCTCGGGTTCGGCGCGGCGTTCTGGGGCTTGAGCTTGGGGAACTCCGCCGTGCACACGAGGTCCTTGACGTCGTCCGGGGTGCTGTTGCCCGCGTGGACGCCCTTGATGATCCTCTCGGTGAACTCGTTCGCGACCTTCTTGGCGTCGCTGTCACCGCCGCTCGACGAGCTCTTCGACGACGGCGTGGTCGGCTTCGAGGAGGTGCCGCCCGTCGGGTCCGTGTTCGTGCCCGTGTTCGTCGCCGCGGTGTTGCTGTCGCCGCCCGAGTCGCCGGTGAGCAGGACCACGGCCGTGATGCCACCGCCGACTAGCACCAGCACGCCGACGATGACGCCGATGATCAGGCCGGTGTTGCTCTTCTTGGGCGGAGGGCCGCCGAACCCGCCCGGCTGGCCGAAGGGCTGCTGGCCGTACTGACCCTGCTGCTGCCCGTACTGGCCCTGCTGCTGGAAGCCGCCGCTGGGCGGTCCCTGCTGGCCGAACGGGTCCTGCTGCGGCTG